>JAIQFQ010000032.1 GCA_020073245.1 Terriglobia bacterium
ACACATTCGTTCATCGAAGCACAAATGCCGGTGTTACCTGGTCAAATATCTCACCGGCTTCCTCGAGCTGGGTGAGTTTTCTGGCGATGGACCGTGTGGGCGATACGTCAGTTGTGTATGCGGCCAGCCGGGGCGTCTACCGAGCTTCTCCGTCGCGAGCAACCTGGCGGGCGTGTCGCCGTGCTGGAAGTCGTGGACGTCGATTCCCGTCAGAGGGCCATACCGAACGGGTCTTCCGTTGATGAAGAGGCGGTCGTCGCGGAGCGCCAGACGATCGCCCGGGAGTCCGACGACCCTCTTGACCAGTCTCTTGTCGTCGGCCGGCGAGAACAGCACCACGATGTCGCCGCGCTGCGGGCTCGTCCATCGCGCCAGACGCCACCTGGTGAACGGCACCTTGAGATCGTAGGCCAGCTTGTTGACGACGATCCGGTCCCCTTCGAGGATGGTCGGCTTCATCGAGCCCGACGGCACGTCGTTCCAATCGGCGATCGCGGACCGAAAGCCGCCGACCACGAGCAGCACGATCAACAGAGACTTGACCCATTCGTTCCAGAACCAGGTGAGTCTCTTCTTCCAGACCTCGTTCATCAGTGCCTCGCACGCCTCCCGATGGCGCATCCTACACCGATTGATACGCGAGCAGGGGACGTTTGGTTAGGAGCCTGTCCGCACGGATCCGAGGCGAGCCCCGGCTCGATCCGAAAATTCGGTGCCGTGCGGGCTCTCCAGGAGGAGCGGCCGGACGTAGCGCGCGCACGCCTCGATCATGGCCGCCTCGAGGCGCGAGACGGGCCCGATCGGGGCGTCGGAAGGGACATTGTCGCCGTAGAGCATCGCGACCACGTTGCCGGCCACGATCGCGGGCACGACGATGACCTCCCGCGGATAGGCGCCTCCCAGCTGTTTCACCAGGAAGTCGTTCCAGAACGAGAGGGGAAGCATCCCACGGTATGTGCCTCGTTTGGCGGCCACGTCGGCCAGCACCGACGCCTGGTCGAGGGGCATTACCAGCCTGCGGACGTGCTCATCGGCCGGCCCGCCCCCGATCTCGATGCCGCACTGGCCGCTGCCGACGAACCCTCGATGGCTCGGGATGAAGAGAACCGCGCGGCGCACGAACCCTCTCGCATGCCTGAGGATCGTCACGATGGCCTCGCCGACCAGGGCGGGTGCCTGCAGGCCGGCCACGATTGCGCGTACGCTGGTCGGCCGCTTGCGGGGCGGAACGAATGGATCCGACAGGACCTGGTCGTCCATCAGGCTGGCCGGTACAGGACCGCCGGCACCCGCAGCGTACTCCTGGCGCCGGCGCCGTGTCTCGTCGACCTTTCTGACGACCTCCAGCACGATCTGCTCGGTCGGAAAGCCACGCTCGAAGGCGCCGTCCGCGCCGTCGGCGGCGGCCTTTGCAGGCCGCCCGACCTCCATCGGGTCGAACCGGAAGAACCCGGAGTCCCACAGAAGAAACTCGGCGATCACATGTTCAATCTGCTGTCGGACCGCGACTTCCAGTGCTTCGGCAGTAATCGCGCCCATGGCGACGAGCGTGGCACCCAGGGTGCGCTCGGCCTCCGACCGATGCCTCTCCTCGAGCGCGCTCAACAGGGTCTCCTCGCTCACGAGCTTGCGGCAGACCAGGATGCTCCCGAGCACCTCCCTTGGTGAGTTCGAGGCGGCGTTGACGATGCGACCCCGCCGGAAGACCACGACGCCCTCGGCGGCGGCCCGATGGAGCGTCAGCTTCCCGGTCTTCTCCCCCCACGAAAGGAGATGAAGGATCTCGGGGACGGAGACATCCTCCAAGCGGCCCGTGAAGCTCACAGTTCCTCTCCGGGCATGGTCACAGCTCATGCAACGCATTACACCGGCGGCCGCATTTCACCTGCGCCGTGCGCGGCCTCACCGACAGGGCGGGTATACCGGTGCACTCCCTCTCCTCAGGCGTCGCGAGTCCGCCCGCGTCCGCTGTCACCGCTATCGAGAAACTCGGATACGCTAAGCTGGATAAATCGAGGAGGTTCTGGTGGAGGTGCCAATGGAGAAGAGCGTTCGCGTGTGCGTCGCGACGTGTTTCGCGGTGGTGGCGATCTGCGTGTGGGGTGCGGAGCCTGCGGCTGGCGCGTCCGCTGAAGCGCTCAAGGTCGCCTCGGACGTCAAAGCGCGCCGCGCGCAGTTCGTCCCGCAGACGCTCAGCGCGGACACGAGGGGCCTCTCAGCCGGTGACCTCACGGCGGTCAATCACCTGGTGCGCGCCGCCAAGCTCATCGACGCGATCTTCCAGCGGCAGGCCTTCCCGGGGTACTCGGCGTTCGCGCAGAGAGTCGAGACGCTCGTCGGCCCCGACGCTCAGGCGGCGAAGGACTACTTTCGAATCATGATGGGGCCCTGGGACCGCCTCAAGAGGTTCGAGCCTTTCCTCGCGAACGCGCCGCATCCCGCGGGCGCCGGCTTCTACCCGGAAGACATGACCAAGGACGAGTTTGAGAGATGGCTCTCCTCGCACCCCGGTGACCGGAAAGAGTTCACATCCCCGGTGACGGTGATCCGACGGCGGGGGAGCGACCTGGTTGCCGTTCCGTATGCGCAGGAGTATCACGACCTTCTCGCGCAAGCAGCCGCCGAGCTGAGGGCTGCGGCCGATGCAACGGGGACCCCGAGCCTCAAGAGGTTTCTCAACCTGCGGGCGGAGGGTTTCCTGTCCAACGACTACTACGCCTCCGACCTGGCCTGGATGGATCTCGACGGCCCGATCGAGGCGGTCATCGGCCCCTACGAGACCTACGAGGATGGCCTCCTCGGCTACAAGGCGGCGTTCGAGGCGTTCATCTGCGTCGAACAACCGGCGGACTCCAAGGAACTCGCCAAGTTCAAGCAGCAACTACCGTTCCTCGAGAGCCGATTGCCGATCCCGGACGAGCACAAGAACACCAAGCGCGGGAGCCAATCACCGATTCGGGTCGCGAACGAAGTGATCACGGGCGGCGACGCTCTCCGCGGGGTGCAGACGTTCGCCTTCAACCTGCCCAACGACGAGCGCGTGGTCGAAGCCAAGGGATCCAAGACGGTCCTGCTCAAGAACATGATGCGCGCCAAGTACGACGCCGTCCTGACGGCGGTCGCGTCCCGCACGCTCCCCGACATCGAGGTCCCGAACCTGACCTTTGACGCCTATTTCCACCACGTTCTCTTCCACGAGCTTTCCCACGGCCTCGGTCCTGGCCGGATTACGGTCGGCGGCCGCGAAACCGAGGTCCGGCTCGAGCTGAAGGAGCTCTACGGCGCCATCGAGGAGGCAAAGGCGGACGTCCTCGGGGTCTATGCGCTGGCAGTGCTGGGTCCCCCGAAGGGGCCCGTGCCGGTGACCGTGGTCGCGCCGCTGCCGTGGACCTACGTCGCCGATCTCTTCCGGGCGGCACGGTTCGGTGTCGGCGAGGCGCACGGGCTTGGCGTCGTGATCCAGATCAACTATCTGCTGGCAAAGGGCGCGATCGATGTGACGCCGGAGGGGCGGTTCAGACCGGTCATCGTCAGGTTCGCGGCGGGGATCCGTGCCCTCGCGCACGACCTGTTGATGATCGAGGCGCAGGGGTCGTACCGCGGAGCGGAGGAACTCGTCAGGAACTACGGCACCGTGAAGCCGGCGATGGCCAAGGTACTGGAGTCGCTCCGCGATGTTCCGGTGGACGTGGAGCCCATCTTCGCGATCGAGAAACGCGCGAAGAGGTAACCCGCGACCGATGGCATGGCTGGGAGCACTGCGGTCGGACTAAACCCCAGGCACGCCTTCAGCGTCTAATCGGGCGTGGACACGGCACCTGACCTTGCACGGTTGCCCTCGACCGGCACCTGGAGCGTGGCGATGAGCACGAACCGCGACGACGAGCGCTCCCTTGTGCGGGCGGCCCAGGCCGGAGATCTCGGGTCGTTCGAGCGGCTCTACCGGTCCACGGTCGGCCTCGTCCATGCCCTCTGCCTGCGCATGAGCGGCAACACCGCCCTGGCTGAGGAGCTGACCCAGGACGTCTTCGTCCGTGCGTGGCAAAAGCTCGCGACCTTCCGGGGCGAGAGCGCGTTCGCCACGTGGCTCACGCGCCTGACGGTCAACGTCGTCCTCTCCGAGCGGCGCGACCGGAGGCGCCGGGAGGCACACATCACCCTTTCCGACGATCTGGAGCCCTTCGCGGGGCCGGTGCCTGACGCCAGACCCGGCGCTGCGCTGGACCTCGAACGGGCGATTGCCTCGCTCCCCCCGCAGGCCAGGCACGTGTTCGTGCTGCACGACGTGCAGGGTTGGGAGCATGCCGAGATCGCCCACCACACCGGACTCGCGGTGGGCACCTGCAAGGCGCACCTGCACCGCGCGAGGCGCCTTCTGAGGGAGGTGTTGTCGTCATGAACTGCCGGAACGTCGTAGAAAGGCTCGATGAATTCGTCGACGGCACCCTCACCGCCGCCGAACGTGGCACGGTCGCCCTCCACCTCGAGAGCTGCCCTTCGTGTCGGGAAGCCGAGGCGGGAGTGAGGGCACTGGCTGCGCGGGGAGCGGCGCTCCCGCAGGCCATCGAACCCGCACACGATCTCTGGCCCGGCATTGCGGCGCGCATCCAGGCCGGCACGGTGACGCAGGGGCGTTTCGGCGCCGCGCGGCACTCTTGGAGGCACCATCTTGGCGCGCTGGCTGCGGCCGCAGCCGCGCTGGTGGTTGTTTCATCCGTCGTCACGACCCTGATCGTCGCTCGGCGGGACGCCACGACGGCTTCCTCGAGGGCGGGCCGCACAGGCCTTGCGGCCGGCGTCACGGCGGCTTCGCTCGAGCTGGCGCAGGCGCGGGGCACCTACGAGGCGGCGCGGCGGCAGCTCCTGGCCGCCCTGGAGGCCCGCAGGAGCTCGCTGTCCCCGGCAACACTCAAGGTCCTCGACGAGAACGTTCGGATCATCGACGAAGCGGTGCGCCAGATGGAGAGCGCGCTTGCGCGCGATCCCGGCAACCAGGAGCTGCCGTCATTACTGGTAACGGCGTACCGACAGGAGATCGACATGCTGCAGCGCGCGGCCGGGCTTCCGGCGCGCGGTTGAGGAAAGGAGCACGACCATGAACAGGATCGGAATTCTCGCACTGACAATGGCAGCCGCGGCGATGCCAGCGGCCGCACAACAGCGGGTTGACGAGACGAAGCCTGCGGCGAAGGACGGCGCGGTGGAAGTGCACAACGTCGCAGGCTCGGTACGGGTGACGGGTTGGGACCAGGATCAGGTGGCCGTCACCGGGACTCTCGGGAGAGGTACTGAGCGGCTCGAGTTCACCGCCGGCGAGCGGCGCACGGTCGTGCGCGTGGTGCTGCCGCACAACGCGCATCATGTGGACGGGTCGGACCTCGAGATCAAGGTGCCGCGAGGCAGCAGCCTCGAGGTGAACACGGTGAGCGCCGATATCTCCGCGGATAAGGTGTCCGGCGAGACGGTGCTCGAGTCCGTGAGCGGGGAAATCACCGTGGGCGGCGAACCGAAGCGGTTCACAGCCAGGACCGTCAGCGGCGACGTCGATATCACGGCCGCGAGCGCTCCTGGACAGGCCAAATCGGTCAGCGGAACGGTCAAGCTGAACGGCGTCACGGGGGATGTCGAGGCCGGGTCGGTGAGCGGCGACATCAGCGTGAAAGGCGACGCCATCTCGCACGTCGATCTCGAGACGACCTCCGGCGACATCCGCCTGGACGCGGGTCTCGCGAAGGACGGCAGGGTTACAGCGAAAACGGTGAGCGGGACCGTGGAGCTCGTGCTTCCGGCGGCGACATCCGCGGACTTCGATGTGACGACGTTCTCGGGCCATATCACCAACGCCTTCGGCCCCGAAGCGAAGCGGACGAGCGAATACGGCCCCGGGAAGGAGCTGTCGTTCTCGACGGGTACCGGTGGGCGGATCGTCGCTAGGAGCTTCTCGGGCAACGTCCACCTGCGCAAGAAGTAGGCGCCGAGCACGCTCAAGCAACGTGAAGGCGCGCGCGTTCGGCGCGCCTTCTCCTATTCCAGCGAGCTGGCGTGCCACCTTCGTTTCGTACCTCTTGTGCCGGCCTTTCCTGAACCTTCGAACCGCTGCACACGTATGAGCGTCGGCAGTCGTTCTCGGGGAGGCCGCGCATGCCTGTGATCAGGAGGTTGCCCGTTCTCGCTCTTCTGGCTATTTCCGCAGCAATCTCCACGGCCAGCGGGCAGACGGCGCCCGGTACAACTGCGCCGGCCGACCTGGGCGCGGGCATCGACGCTGCGGTCGCGGAGGTGATCGCGAAGACCGGCGTACCGAGCGTTTCGCTCGCCGTGGTCAGGGAGGGCACGATCGCGTATGTCCGTGCGTACGGCAACGCCCGCCTCGACCCCAGGTTGCCGGCGACGCCGGAGATGCGCTACCCCATCGGGTCGATCACCAAGCAGTTCACGGCGACGGCCGTCCTGCTGCTCGCGGAGGAGGGCAGGCTCTCCCTCGACGACCGCCTCGTGCGGTGGTTCCCGGACCTGACGCGTGCGCGCGACGTCACGCTGCGCCAGCTCCTCTCGATGACGTCGGGCTACCAGGACTTCTGGCCGCAGGACTACGTGATGCCGATGATGCTCGAGCCGACGGCGCCGCTCGCGATCGTCGAGCGCTGGGCGAAGAAGCCGCTCGACTTCGAACCCGGAACGAAGTGGCAGTACAGCAACACGAACTACGTGATCCTGGGGCTCGTGGTGGAGAAGGTGAGCGGAACGTCGCTGTTCGACCTCCTCAACGCCCGCGTGTTCACTCCTTTGGGCATTGGCACGGTGACCGAAACCGACCGGTCGGCATTCGGTCCCGCAGACCCGGAGGGCTACCTGCGTTTCGGGCTGGGTCCCCTGCGCCCTGCGCCCGAGGTGGGCCGCGGCTGGATCTTCGGCGCGGGCGGGCTCGCCATGACCGCCGGCGACCTGGCGAGGTGGGACATCTCGATGATCAACCAGGCGGTGATGCAGCCCGACTCCTACCGTCAGATGGAGACCGAGGTCCGGACGGCCCGCGGCGTGGGCACCGGGTACGGCCTCGGCGTTTCGGTGGGCATGGCCGATGATCACCGGTATCTCTCGCACGGCGGTGGGGTGTCCGGCTTCACCGCGCGGAACACGGTCTACCCCGACGACCGGGCAGCGGTCGTGGTCCTGACAAACCGGGACCCTACCAACGCCGCCGGCCAGATTGCCACGAGGGTCGGCCGGTTGATTCTCGAAATCCCGGACGCCGGCACGGCTCCGTCCGTCAAGCTGGCGAAAGGCGTGTTCGAAGGGCTGCAACGCGGCCGCATCGACCGGTCGCTCTTCACCGCGAACGCGAACGCCTACTTCACGGACCGGGCCCTCGCGGACCTTGCCGCGAGCCTCGCGCCGCTCGGCGCGCCAAAGGAGTTCACGCAGAGAGCGCAGTCGCTCCGCGGCGGCATGACGCAGCGGGTCTACCGGGTAGGGCTTCCAGCGCGGACGGTGTACGTCACAACGCTCACCATGCCCGACGCCAAGCTCGAGCAGTTCATGGTCGCCGCCGAGGATTGAGCCGCGGCGCGTGCGCCGGCGGGCGGATCCTCGCTAGGAGCTTCTCGGGTAACGTCCACCTGCGCAAGAAGTAGAGTCATCCGGGCTTCGGACCGCCATGAGGGCGCGCGCTGTTGGCGTGCCCTTTCGTTTGAAGAGCACGCGTAGCGGCTGGTCCTCAGGGGGAGCGAGGGAGGACGAGAGCGGAGGAGCAGAGGATTGAAGGGGCGAAGGAGAAACGCTTCCACGTGGGTTGGAGCCAGGGTTACCCGCGTCTGTCAAGTTGCTAAGGACTTGGCTCGTTTGGAGACAGAAACCATTATGGCGAATGAGACGTAGAATATCTCCGAAAAAGGAGGAAACGCTCATGCGCTCTGGAACTCTGGTTGCGGCGGCCGTCGCATTGTTGTCTCTGGGGTTGATCGGAGGTGGAATCGCCGCCGCTCAGCAAGGCGGGTCGCAGAAGGAAATGACCCCCGAACAGAAGGCCGCGATGGAAGCGTGGATGAAGGCCGCCACTCCGGGCGAGGGGCACAAGGTGCTCGAACCGACGATCGGGAACTGGACCGCCACGACGACGATGTGGGAGGCGCCGGGCGCGCCGCCCCAGCAGTCCGAGGGTACGGCGGAGAACGCCTGGGTTCTCGGCGGGCGGTTCGTGCGGGAGACGGTCCACGGAGAATTCAACGGCATGAAGTTCGAAGGGCTCGGCTACACGGGCTACGACAACTTCAAGAAGCAGTACGTCGGCGCCTGGATGGACACGATGGGGACGATGATGATGATCTCAACCGGCACCGCGGATCCGTCCGGCAAGGTCATTACCGCCACGAGCACAATGGACGACGTGACCACCGGCAAGAAGGTCGCGGTGCGCGAGGTCACGAAGATCGTGGACGCCAACAAGCACGTCTTCGAGATGTACGGCGCCGGCCCCTCGGGCAAGGAGTTCAAGATGATGGAGATCGTCTACACACGGAGATGACCCTGCTGGCTGCGGAGCATCGTCTTCGTGGGGCGCCCGCTCCGCGCGTGCTCCGTAGAGGAGCCCACCAGGGCACGGGGTCGCGGCCGAAGGCAAACCGGGTCGCACCGTCCCGAAGGGGAATCCTTCTTTGCGAGCTCCGCGGCTCCGCCTAGAATCGACGCCGAGTGTCCTCAAGGAGGGCTTCCTCATGGGCGTTCCTCGGTGGTTGCGTCGGTTGACCCCCCTGGCTCTCTCCCTGACGCTACTCGCACAACTGGCGCCTGCGGAGGAGGCCCTTCCGGACGGGATGCGTGCGCGCATCGACGCGGCGGTCGCCGAGGTCCTCGCGGAGACCGGGGCGCCGAGCGCCTCGATCGCGGTGATCAGGGATGGTGCGATCGCGTATGTGCGTGCCTACGGCATGGCGCGGCTGGAGACGAAGCTGCCTGCGACGCCCGAGATGCGCTACAGCATCGGCTCGATCAGCAAGCAGTTCACCGCGGCGGCCGTGCTGCTTCTCGTCGAGGAGGGCGGGCTCTCGCTCGACGACCGCCTGGTGCGTTTCCTTCCCGAGTTGACGCGGGCGAAGGACGTCACCTTGCGTCAGCTCCTCTCGATGACCTCCGGCTACCAGGACTTCTGGCCGCAGGACTACGTGATGCCGATGATGCTGGAGCCGGTCACCGCGGCCGCGATCCTCGACCGCTGGGCGAAGAAGCCGCTCGACTTCGAGCCAGGGACGAAATGGCAGTACAGCAACACGAATTACGTCATCGCCGGACTGATCGTGGAGAAGGTCAGCCGAACGCCGCTGGTCGATTACCTCAATTTGCGCGTGTTCGCGCCGCTGAGGATGACGACGGTAACCAACATCGACCGGGAGCCCCTCGGCGCCGCCGACCCCGAGCGCTACCTGCGCTTCGCGCTCGGCCCCCCGCGCCCGGCGCCCAAGGAAGGCCGGGGCTGGCTGTTCGCCGCAGGCGAGCTTGCCATGACGGCGCGCGACCTCGCGACGTGGGATGTCTCCGTGATCGCGCAATCGGTGATGCAGCCCGCCTCGTACCGCCAGATGGAGACCGAGATCCAGCTCGCGAGCGGGGTCGGCGCGCGCTACGGCCTCGGCGTCTCGGTGGGCATGGCCGACGGCCACTGGGTCCTCTCGCACGGCGGCGAGGTCTCCGGCTTCACGGCACAGAACAACGTGTACCCGGACGACCGCGCGGCGGTCGTGGTGCTGACCAACCTGGACTCGACCAACGCCTCGGGCCAGATCGCCACGAAGGTCGGCAGGCTGGTCCTCGAGATCCCGGACTCCGAGAAGGCCCCGTCCGTAGAGCTGGCGAGGAAGGTGTTCGAAGGGCTGCAGCACGGCCGGATCGACCGGGCGCTCTTCACGGCGAACGCGAGCGCCTATTTCACCGCCCAGGCGCTCGCGGACTTTGCCGCGAGCCTGGCGCCGTTCGGCGCTTCGACGGAGTTCACGCAGCAATCGCAGTCGCTACGCGGAGGCATGACCCTGCGCCGGTACAGAGCGGTCTTTCCGAAGAAGACATTGCGGGTCACGACGTTCACGATGCCCGACGGCGCGTTCGAGCAGTACATGGTCGCGGCCTCGGAGTGAGCCAGGCGACCAGTCGGGCATCGACCGAGCGGGCCTGGCCGGCGGCCGCCGCCGACTCCGTCGCATCGAACGCCCGCACCCGTGACGCCTGATTCGCGCATGTGCTACCTTGAATGACGAGGCAAAGGGCCCATGACGAAGCGCAAGTCTGAGACTCCCATCTATAAGGTCATCTTCACCAACCAGGGGCAGGTGTACGAGATCTACGCCGCCCACGTGTCGCAGGGCGAGATGTTCGGGTTCATCGAGGTCGAGCAGCTCCTCTTCGGGGAGCGCTCGCAGCTCATCGTGGACTCCTCCGAGGAGCGCCTCAAGACCGAGTTCGCCGGCGTGAAGAGGTTCTTTATCCCGATGCACGCGGTCGTCCGCATCGACGAGGTGGAGAAGCAGGGCTCCTCGCGAATCACGGCATCCGAGGGCGGGACCAGCGTGGTCAAGGCGTTCCCGGTTCCGGCCGCGCCAGGTAAAGGTCCCGGCCAGCGCTGACCGTACGCGTCGGGTGTACCCATCAGCCAAGAAGAAGCGGGGCGCCCGAAGGCGCCCCGCGCGCATCCAACCAATGTTGCGATCTAGAAGCTGAACCGTGCGCCGAGCTGGAGCAGGCGTTGCTCCCCCTGGCCGGGGTCGCCCGCATAGCCGTGCGGGACACCGTCGGAAGTGTAGAGCGCTGGGTTCTTCTTGTTCAGGACGTTGAACATCTCGGCGTACAGCTCGAGGCCGAGGTCCTTGGTGAAGTTGAACGACTTCGCCACGCGTAGGTCGAGCTGCGAGAAAGCATCGGCGTTGCCGCTGTTGGCGTGCCCCACACCGGGCGCCAGGCTGGTATTCAGCGAGCCCTGTCCGTAGATCGTGTACGGCGTCCCATCGTGGTAGCGGAACATCCCCGACACCGCGAACCCGTACGGGAACCGGTAGCTGCCCGCCAGTGTGATGCGGTTGCGCGCGTCGGTGTCGAGCGGGCCGACGCAGTAGCTGCACGTCGGGTTGTACGGGTTGAACGGCTGGTCCTTGTTCGCGCCGCCCGCGTCGGGCTGGTAGTCACTCCGCTTGATGCGGAACTCGTCGGCGCCGGACAGGACGCTGCCGGTCGCGCGGGAGAGCGTGTAGAACCCCTGCAGCTCAAACTTCTCGCCGCGCACGTGGATGCCGATGTTGAGCCCCGCGTAGTCGGCGAACCCGTCGCCGGTCCAGATCCGGAAGGTGCCGGGAACTCCCAGCGACGCGAAGAGCCGGGTCGTGGCATTGATATACGGATTGGCCTTGACCCGGTATGGCAGGTCATAGTACTTGACCTTCACAGCGTCGAAGGTGAGGCCCACCGCCGGGCTCACCTGCCAGGAGTAGCCGAGCGAGACCTGATCGGTGTGCGGCGGCTTCAGATTGGGCGAGGCGACATCAAAGGGTTGGCTGGCCCCCAACCCGCACGTGGCGCCCTCGTACAAGGTGCAATCCGGGAGCGGCTGGCCGGGCTGGAAGTACGACCCGTCAGGGTTCTTGATGCCGTTCGCGTCCGCGACTTCATAGATGATTCCGTAGTGGGACTGCACCACGCCGGCGGCCCACAAGATTGTCGAGTTGATGTACGGGAAGGCGTAGAAGCGGCCCAGGCCGCCGCGCACGATGTTCTTGCCGTCGCCGTTCATGTCCCACGAGAACCCGAGTCGCGGCGACCAGTCGTTCTTGTCGTTCTTGAGGGTCGGGTTGCTGGTCTTGAACGGCTGGTACTCCTTGTAGCTGTATGTCGTCTGGGTCGAGAGCATCTGCCAGAGCGCGCTCGTGGACTGGTTGAGTGTCAGAGCATCGTAGTAGTCGTAGCGCAGCCCGAGGTTGACGGTGAGATTCGGGCTGACCTTCCAGTCGTCCTGGAAGTAGGCGCTGTACTGCTTGGTGGGCGTGGACTGCCCGTTGAAGCCGCCGTACTTCGTGACGTCGCCGACCACCCAGGCTGGACCGTCCTCCGGACCGGGGATCATGCTGTACTGCCCGCTCAACCCCGAGGTGAGGTTGCCGTTGAGCGTCGGCTCGTTCACGAACATGAGGCCCGTCTTGAAGTCGTGGGTGCTGCGGCCGATCGTCTTGGAGAAGCTGAAGTCGTCCTTGTACTGGTACTTGACCTGGTTCGTGGCTTGCGGGAGGTAGATGTTCTGGCCGATCGAGAAACCGCTCGGGTAGTAGAGAAGCGGATCGTTCGAGTCGGCCGAGATCAAGTTGTTGAACTTGCTGTACTGGAAGATGAACTCGTTGAGCTTGTCGCTCGATATCTGCGCCGTCCATCCCGCGAGGATCGAGGAGGTCTTGTTGGCGGACGTTCCGAGGTTCGAGGGCGCGTAGAGCGAGCCCTGGCCGTACTTGGCGTCGTTCTTCTGGTAGCCGTAGCGGACCTGCAGGTAGTTCTGCGCGTCCACGTCCCACGTCACCTTGGCGGTGATGAGGTTGTCGTCCGAGGGGATCGGGAACGACTTCCCGTCGAGGCTCGGCACGATCCCGCCGCTGTCCACGATGTAGCTCTGGTCGACCTTTGTCTTCTCGAAGGTGGCGAAGAAGTGCACCTTGTCCTTGACGATCGGGCCGCCGAGCGAGGCGCCGTACTGATCACGGTTGTAGGTATTCTTGCCGGTGCCGGCGGCTTTCTCGGACGTCGTCTCCGAGTTCCAGGCCGTGCGGCGGGCGAATTCCCAGGCGCTGCCCGCGAACTCATTGGTTCCGCCCTTGGAGATCACCGTCAGGACACCACCGGAGGACGCCCCGTACTCGGCCTTGTACTGCATCGTTTGGATCTTGAACTCCTGCACCGACTCGAGGTTGAAGTTCTGCAGCGCGCCGCCGATCGTGTCGTCGGTGTTGTCGCCGCCGTCCATGATGTAGTTGACGTTGCGGCCGCTGCCTCCGTTGAGCTCGATCACGAGATAGCCTGGTTTCGTCGGGTCGGTGTTGTACGCGAGCATCGTGCCGGGGGCGAGGACGCCGAGGTTGGCGAACTGGCGGCCGTTGAGCGGCAGCGACTGCAGCTCGTTCTGGCTGACGACGGTGCCGATCGAGGGCGTGGTCTCGACCAGCGGAGCCTCGGCCGTGACCGTCACCTGCTCGGCGATCTTCGACGACCTCATCGTCACGTCGAGCTTCCGCTCGCTCGCGATGACCACCTCGACGCTCTCGGCCGTCACGGACGCGAAGCCTGCAAGGTCGGCTTTGAGCGTGTACGTCCCGACCGGCAGCGCCCGGAAGCGGAAGTTCCCGTCGGCATCCGTGAGCGTCGTTCGGCTATAGCCGGTGGCGGGGTTGGTCACGGTGACCCCGACTCCCGGGAGCGGTGCCTTGCCGTCCGTGAAGGTCCCGGTGAGCGCCCCCGTGGCTGCCTGACCGAGGACCATCGCCGAGACCAGCAGGCACGCGGCCGCCAGACCCAGCAGGACTAGGTTGCGTTGAGTTCTGAACCTCATCGAGCCCTCCTCCCTTTCTCCGTGAAGCTGGTTTCGATTTGGATTCTAGCGTTCACATCACGGAAGATCCAGCTATGTGCTCGTCGTGTCTCCTTTCGTCATGATCGATTTGAGGTTTCCGAGGTCGAACGTTCGAGGCGGGCGAGCAACCGCTGCGCCGCCTGCCGCTGCGCGTCGTACTCATGATTGCCCGCAGTTCGTGCGAGGAAGTCCCTGTACGCCGCGATCGCCCCGCCGCGGTCGCCTGCGAGCTCCTTGGCGATGGCGAGGTTCAGCCGCGCCTCCTGGAGAGCCGGCGCGAGCGCGAGGGCGCGCTCGAAGTAGGGGAGCGCCTCCACGGGGCGGTGACGCTGGACATCGAGCGTCCCGATGCCGTTGAGCGGATCCGGGTAGTTTGGGGAGAGCGCAACGGCACGGCGGTACGCCTGCTCCGCCTCGTCCGGGCGCTTGAGGTCGCGCAACACGTTCCCGAGGTTGTTGAACGCCCGGGCGTCATGGGGGTCGAGCTCGACGACGCAGGAGAACTCGCTCCTCGCCTGCTCGAGGTCGCCGCGCAGCGCGAGAGCGATGCCAAGGGCGTTGTGGGCCTCCGGCCGGGCGGGGTCGAGCTTGATCGCCGCCGTGAGCGCTTCGAACGCTTCCGCTGTTCGGCCAGCTTCCTGCAAGGTAACCGCCAGGTTGTACCGGGCCTCGCGGTCCGTCGGGGCGACGGCGATCGCGCGGCGGTAGAGCTCCGCCGCCCGGGCGGGATCGCCCGTCCGGCGCCACAGCTCGGCCAGCTGGCCGATGAACACCGGGTTCTCCGGGTCGTCGGCGACCAGGGTCTCGAACCGCCGGCGAGCCTCGTCCGTCCGGCCTCCCATGAACGCCGCGTGCCCTTCCTCGAACGCCCTGAAGAGCACGACCGCGTCCTTTGGGTCCTTGCGCTCCCGGCCGTCCGCGGGTGTGCCCAGGCTCGCTCCGGCAAGGTACCCGAGGCTCAGCAGCTTGGCGCGGGCATCCGCGTCGAGGGAGTCCCGCGAGGAGGCGGTCGTCGTTGGATGCCCAACCATGCCGGAGAGAGTCGCCGAGAGCTCGCGGGCCTCTCGCCCTCGCTGCGTAAAGAGGTTGTTGCCTTCGCCGGGATCGGCGCGGAGATCGTAGAGTTCGGGCCGCGGCGCCGCGATGTACTTGAGGTCCCCGCGCCTCATGCAGGTAACCGGGCTCCACCCGAAGCTCGTGCCGTAGAACGACTCGGCGTAGAGATCGGCGGCTGCCGGTTCACGGCGGCGGCGCAGCGCCTGGGAGAGGTCCCGTCCGCAGCCGTGACGAGCCGACTGCTCCGCGAGCGGCCGCTCGAGCAGCCCCGCGAGCGTCGGCGCGATGTCTACCAGGCTGACCGGGGTCTCGACCACCCACCCGCCCGGCAACGCACCCGGGGCTCGCACGATCAAAGGCACGCGGAGGCTCGGCTCGTAGACGAGAAGGCCGTGGGTCAGCTCGCCGTGCTCGCCGAGCTCTTCGCCGTGATCACCCACCACCGCGACCACGGTCCTGCTGGCGAGCCCGCGTTTGTCCAGCTCCACGAACAGGCGGCCCGCCTGGACATCCACCTCGGCGATTCCGCCGTCGTACGGCCTGGCCGCAAACCTCGTCGCGAACGGCTCGGGCGGCGCGTACGGCGCATGTGCGTCGTAGAGGTGGACCCATGCGAAGAACGGTTTGGAGGCGTCACGATCCAGCCACTCGAGCGTGCGGTCTACGACAACACGGCCGGGGCGCCTGGCGTCCAGCCCGGCCGCGGTGTCACGGGGGATGTCGTCGTCGTAGCTCCCGAAGCCCCGGTCGAGCCCGTAGCGATGGTCGAGAACGAACGCGCCGATGAAGGCGCCAGTCCGGTAGCCGGCGCCCGCGAGTTCCGTGGCCAAGGTCGGCGGCAGGTCGGGGAAACGGCCGAGGCCGTTGTTGCGCAGGCCATGCTCCGTCGGCAGCAGGCCGGAGAGGATCGAGGCGTGAGAGGGCAGCGTGAGAGGGACCGGGGCACTGGCTTCCGCGAACCGGACACCCTCGGCGGCCAGCCGGTCCAGGTTCGGCGTTTCCGCGCCGTGATCGCCGTACACGCCAAGGTGATCGGCGCGCACCGTGTCCAGGGTCACCAGCAACAGGTTGAACCCGGCGGCCGATACGGGACGGTGCATCCACGCGCAGCCCGCGGCGAACAACAGGATGGCGCCCGCGGCAGCTCCCGAAACCGGCAGTCCCTGCAGCCTCGGTCTCATACCCTCTGGGAGGACATCTGGGGCCGAGCGTAGCACGCGGAGACCGGGTGTCAAGGTCCGATTGCAGTGCGCCCGCCGCACGGATGCAGGCTCGACGACCGACGCTCCGCGACGGACGCCTTGCTGGGATAGAATGACGGATCATGAGCAAGAACTCGCTGAACTCAGGGCCCACCCGGAGGTCGTCCCGTGGCGGAATCGTGCTGGCCCTGCTCCTGGTGGTGGCGGTCG
Source organism: Terriglobia bacterium (assembly GCA_020073245.1). Classification (GTDB taxonomy): domain Bacteria; phylum Acidobacteriota; class Thermoanaerobaculia; order Thermoanaerobaculales; family Thermoanaerobaculaceae; genus RBG-13-68-16. The sequence continues at coordinate 16,057 of JAIQFQ010000032.1, forward strand.
TCGTGGCAACGTTCGTCCTCTACACCCTTTTCGTCCTGCACTGGAGCTACTCCGACGGGGAGCGCGCGGGGATCCTGCAGAAGTTCTCCCACAAGGGGTGGGTGTGCAAGACCTGGGAGGGCGAGCTGGCGATGTCCATCGTGCCGGGCGTGACCCCGACGATCTGGGACTTCAGCGTCCGCGACAGGGGCGTCGCCGAGAGGATGAGCGCGGCGGTTGGCAAGCGTGTGACGCTGCACTACACCGAACACCGGGGGGTGCCGACGTTGTGCTTCGCCGAGACGCCCTACTTCGTGGACAGCGTCCGCGTGGCGGAGTAGGACGCGTCAGGCTCTCCCGACCGGCCGCTCCGAACGGTCGGGCCAATCGCAGTGGTGTGTCAGGATTTCGCTCTGGTCCGGGACGACCGGCATTCGAGTCGGGTGGGCGGGTGGGAATGAACGGACGTCATTGGGTAGGTTCCTCGGAGCGGAGGGCATGCGCATGGGCAGGACAGCGATCGCGGTCGGGGCAAAGGCGCCGGCGTTCTCTCTGCCGGACCAGAGCGGGGGAAAGGTGGCGCTCTCGGGTCTTGCGGAGCGTTGGGTGGTGCTCTACTTCTACCCCAAGGATGACACGCCGGGGTGCACCACCGAGGCGTGCGAGTTCACCGAGGGGATCGCGGCGTTCGCAGGGCTCGACGCGATCGTCCTCGGGTGCAGCGCGGACTCCCCGGAGAGCCACCGGAAGTTCATCGCCAAGTACGGCCTGAAGGTGACGCTCCTGTCCGACCCGGACCACGCCGTGATGCAGGCGTACGGGGCGTGGGGTGAGAAGACGAGCTACGGCCGCACGACGACGGGGGTGATCCGCTCGACGGTCCTGATCGATCCGAAGGGCGATGTCGCGTACCACTGGCCGAACGTGAAGGCGGCCGGGCACGCCGAGGCCGTGCGTGCCAAGCTCGCGGCGCTGCGCGCCGGCTGACCTCGGGCCGTTTCCGACAGCGGCGCGCGGGGGCCGCGGGTGCTATAAGTATAACTTGTGCCAAAGGCGAATCTCAGGTTTCATCGGGCAACGGAGAGACCTTCTCCGGCTTGCGGTGAGCCACCCGCTCCCGCGGTCTCCTCGAAAGGAGGTTGTGGATGAACCGGACGCGTGCGTTGGTCGTGTCAGTCGCCGCACTGGCCGTCGGGCTGGTGCTCGCCGCCCCTGCGAGGGCGCAGGGGCTGGCGGACCTCGAGAGGAAGGTCGTCCAGAAGACGCTGCCGAACGGGCTGAACGTCATCCTGCTGCCGCGCCCCACGGCGCCGGTGATCTCGATGGTCACCTACGCGGACGTCGGCGGAGTGGACGAGGACCAGAACGCCACCGGGCTCGCCCACATCTTCGAGCACATGGCGTTCAAGGGCACAACGACAGTCGGGACCAAGGACTACGCCAAGGAAGTCGAGGCGACGAAACGGGAGGACGAGGCGTTCCTCGCGCTGCGGGCGGAGAGCCTGCGCCGGCCAAAGCCCGACGAGGCCAAGCTCAAGGCGCTCGAGGAGGCGCTGCGCAAGGCGCAGGACGAAGCCCGCGCCTACGTCGTGCCCAACGAGATCGGCGACATCATCGAGCGGGCCGGCGGCCAGGGGCTGAACGCGTTCACCAGCTTCGACCAGACCGTCTACCACTACTCGCTGCCGTCCAACAGGCTCGAGCTGTGGGCGACGCTCGAGGCCGACCGTTTCACCAACCCCGTCCTGCGCGAGTTCTACAAGGAGAAGGACGTGATCATGGAGGAGCGGCGGATGGGCGAGAGCCAGCCCGGCGGCCGCCTGTTCATCGACTTCATGCCGGTGGCGTTCGAGGCCTCGATGTACCGCTCGTTCGTCATCGGCTGGATGAGCGACCTCCGGGCGATCACCCGGGCGCAGGCGGAGGCGTGGTTCGCGAAGTACTACCGCGCCCGCAACCTGACGGCGGTGATCGTCGGCGACGTAGACCCCGAGTCGGCGATGCCGATGCTCGAGCGCACGCTCGGCACGATCCCCGCCGGGGAGAAGCCCGGACCTGTGGTGACCGTGGAACCGCCGCAGCGCGCCGAGAAGCGCCTCACCATGGAGGACCCGTCGCAGCCGATCCTGATCATCGGCTACCACAAAGGCGACATCAACGACCCCGACAACGCGGCCTACGAGGCGATCAACGACATCGTGGCCGAAGGGCGCTCGTCCCGCCTCTACAAGTCGCTCGTCACCGACAAGCAGCTCGCCCTTTACGCGGGGGCGTTCACCGGGCTCGGCCAGAAGTACCCTGGCCTCTTCGTGTTCGTCGCCGTTCCCAACCGCGGCAAGACCAACGCGGAGTGCGAGGCGGCGATCTGGGAGGAGATCGAGAAGCTCAAGGCGCAGCCGGTTTCCGACGACGAGCTGCAGGCCGTGAAGGCCAAGGAGAAGAGTAAGTTCCTCGGGACGATCGACTCCAACATGGGGTTGGCGATGGCGCTGGCCCACGCCCAGAACCTGCAGGGCGACTGGCGCGAGCTGTTCAGGTCCCTGGCCAAGATCGATAACGTCACCGCGGCGGACATCCAGCGCGTCGCCAGGGCGACGTTCGTGAAGTCGAACCGCACGGTCGGGACGATCGAGACGGCCGCGGCGGCGCCGCCGGCGGCGAAGTGAGCCAGGGGAAGGAGACTGCCATGACCACACCGAGATCCGCTCCGACCGCTGCCGCGCTCGCTCTTCTGGCTCTCGCGACGCCGGCTCTCGCGGGGCCTCCGGCGGCGGCGGCGAAGCCGCGCGCCGTGGACCGGCTCGTCTACCCCAAGCTGCACGAGATCAAGGCGCCACCGGTGGTGCGCGAGACGCTGCCGAACGGCCTCCATCTCCTCCTCGTCGAGGACCACGACCTGCCGCAGGTCTACTTCGCCGCATGTGTGCGCGGCGGCGTCGTCGCGGAGCCCACCGGCAAGGCGGGCCTGGCCGGGCTCTTCGGTGAGGTGCAACGGACCGGCGGCACGACCGCGATGGCCGGCGACGCGATCGACACGCTCCTCGACGGCCTCGGCGCCGGGGTCGAGACCAACGTGGATGAGGCGTACGGCACCGTCGGCGGGAAGACACTCGTCGAGAACCTCGACAAGGTGCTGCCGGTGTTCGCTCAGGTGCTCACCTCGCCCGTGTTCGCGCAGGACAAGGTCGACCTCGGCAAGACGCACATGCGCTCGGCGATCGCCCGCCGCAACGACGACGTGATGGGCGTTGCGTTCCGCGAGATCGGCAAGCTCGTGTACGGCGCCCGCTCCCCGTACGCGCGCCAGGTCGAGTACGAGGACGTGGAGCGCCTCACCCGCGAGGACCTTGTGGCGTTCCACAAGACGTATTACCGGCCCGACGCCACGATCCTCGCGGTGTGGGGGGATTTCAAGACGTCGGAGATGAAGGCCAGGCTGGCGACGGCGTTCGGCGGCTGGAAGGTCGCCGGCGCGGCGCCGAAGATCACGCTGCCGGTCGTCGCCGCGCAACCGCCCACGCTCGCCTACATCGAGAAGAGGGACGTCGAGCAGACGTTCATCGTCGCCGGCCAGCTCGGCCTTCGGCTCGACGATCCCGACTACCCTGCGATCCACGTCCTCGGCGACATCCTGGGCGGCGGGCTCACATCGCGCATCTCCACCAAGGTGCGGACGGAGAAGGGGCTCGCGTACAGCGCCGGCGGCCGCATGATCCCGGCGTGGGACCACCCCGGGTCGTTCTTCTTCTTCACCTCGACCAAGCCCTCGACCACCGCCGAGGCGTTGGCCACCGTGCTCGACGAGATCCGCAAGATCCGCGTGTCGCCTGTGACAGACGACGAGCTCGCGCGGGCGAAGGACATGTACCTCAACGGCTACGCGTTCGAGAACGACTCCACCCTGAAGATCGTCGGCCGCCTCGTGTTGTACGAGTTTTACGGCTACCCAGCGGACTTCAACGTTCGTCTGCGCGACGCGGTCGAGAAGGTGACGAAGGACGACGTGCTCCGCGTCGCCAGGACGCACCTGAACCCGGACGCTTTGACGATCCTCGCGGTCGGCCGGCAGGAGCAGTTCGACAAGCCGTTGTCCACCTTCGGGAAGGTGACGACGATCGACATCACGATTCCCGAGCCCAAGCCCGCGCCGCCGGCGAAGCCGTAGCGCGGCCGTCGATCTTCCTCGTCAGGGGAGGGGACTGGCCCCGCCCGGTCCCTTCGTCTGTTCGGCTTCGCCGGGGCGGGTCGCGGCGCGCCGCCGGGCGAGCGTCCGGTCGGCGACCCAGATCGCTGCGGAGATGGCGAGCGCCGGAAAGATCGGCTCGACGCCGAGAGGGTAGCGACCGGCCGAGCGGGCCAGGATCCAGCCGGTTGCCACGAGTGCCGTCAGCAGGATGGCGATGACGGCCGGCTGACGGCGGAAGCGCAGGCGTTCCGGCGCATGGGAGAGCACGAGCGGGAGCAGCAGCGCGGAAGTCACGATGCTGCCCACGTCGTGCCAGATCGCGATGACGCTGCGCAGTGCGAGCGCCAACCCGCCGGCGGCCGCGCCCGCCAGGACGAGGCCCGCCACCGTCCACCGGCGCTCGTCGACGCGCGCGGCCAGCTCGGGTGCAACGTCGTGACCGATCGTGGCCGCGGCGAGGAACAGGTAAGAGTGCGCGGTGGACATCACGGTCGCGAACATCGCGACCGCGAACAGCGCCTCGGCGACCGGCGGGAGCACGAGTCGCCCCAGCTCCGGGTAGGAGAGCACCGGATCGGAGAGGTGGGGCATCAGCGCTCGGGCGGCCAGGCCGGTGAAGGTGGTCAGGAAGTCGAAGAGGACCCAGAACCCGACGGAGATCAGGACGCCTCGGCGAGCGACGGCCGGGGTCTCGGCCGCGTAGCAGCGCTGGTAGAAGGTCGGCTCGACGAGTGTCTGCATGGCGATGAAATACCAGACGATCACGGCCTGAAGCCCGAGGCCGCCGTCCCACGTGCGGCTGGCGGCCGGAAGCGCGGCCCAGACTCCCGAGAACCCGCCGGCCGCGTGCAGCGCCACCGGAAGGACGACGATGAAGCCGACGTACATCAGCACGAACTGGAACACGTTGGTGCTTACGACGGAGCGGAAGCCACCGGCTGCGACGTAGATGACAGTGAAGGCCGTCCCCGCGATCACGGCCCAGGCCAGGGACATCCCGAGATAGATCCCCAACAGCTCGCCGAGCATCAGCACGTAGGCGCCCGGGATCGCCAACAGGAGCACGAGGAGCGCGCCGAGTCGGCCGGCGGTGGGGCCGTACGTCGCGGTGAGCTGATCGGGGATCGAGAGCGCCGCGCTGGCTCGCACGCGCCGCGCGAGTCCAAAGGCGAACAGCAGCGCCGCCAGGTAGTAGGGGACCCCCATGACCAGCCAGTTCGAGATCCCGAACCTGTAGGAGTACTCCCCGACCCCGAGGACGCCACCGTACCAGGTGGCCACGAGCGTCGCCACGAAGGGGCCGGTGGTGAGTCGGCGGCCGGCAAGGAGGTACTCGAGCTGCACCTTGGTGCGGGTCCGCCTGCCAATCAGCAGCAGAGCTGCGGCGTACAACCCCAGGGCTCCCACCACGACGACGTTCATGTGTCGGCGAGTATATCGGGTGCCGGTCGGCAGGCGGGACGGCGGTCGCCCCTTGGAAGGGTGAACCGCGGGCGCCGGGGAATATTGATGCCTTTCGATCTGTCATTCGTGCGGTGAGGGCCGAGATGGAAGATCGCCAGATCCTGAAGATCGCGAAGGCGCTGTCGGACGGGACGCGACTCCGCCTCCTGCACGAGATCACCTCGAGCGGGGAGGTCTCGTGCGGCGAGCTGGCGAGTCGGTTTCCGGTCGCCCAGCCCACCGTCTCGCACCATCTCAAGGTCCTGGAGAATGCCGGTCTGGTCGCGGTTCGGCACGAGGGCCAGTTCCACTATTTCCGTGCCGTGCCGGGGGCGCTCGGAGCGTTCTCGCGGCACCTTTCCGCCACGCTGGCCAAGCCCTCCCGAGCCGCCGAACACTCCGTGCGGTGACCGCCGCACTTGCGGCACGAGCCCAAACCTGGAATATTGACATATCGAAACGCGTCTACATGACCCGAGAGGTTGCAGACGAAAGGGAGGGAGCAACCATGAAGCGCAGAACTTCCGCATCCCTGGCGATCGCGAGCCTGGCGCTCGCCACCGGCGCGCTCGCGCAGACGGGCCACTGGGACATCGACCCCGTCCACTCGAACGTTTCGTTCTCTGTGCGTCACATGATGATCTCCAACGTCCGCGGCGTGTTCACCAAGCTCAAGGGTGCGCTCGAGGGGAACCCGGCGGACGTGCCCACGGCGAAGATCAGCGTGACCATCGAGGCGACGTCGATCGACACTCGCGAGCCCAAGCGCGACGACGACCTGCGGGGAGCGAATCACTTCGATGTCGCCAAGTTCCCGACGCTCACGTTCGTGTCCAAGAAGGTCGCACATGCCGGCGAGGGGAAGCTCAAGATCACCGGCGACCTGACGATCCACGGCGTCACCAAGGAGGTCGTGCTCGACGTGGAGGGGCCGACGCCTGAGATGAAGGACCCGTGGGGCGGCACACGGGTTGGCGCGCACGCGACGACGACGATCAACCGCAAGGACTTCGGCCTCCTCTGGAACAAGACGCTGGAGGCCGGCGGGGTGCTCATTGGCGATGACGTCGTAATTTCCATCGACGTGGAGCTGGTCAAGAAGGCCTAGCCGTTTCTCTCCACCCACCGACAGGTGGCGGCATCACCTTGCACGAAGGGGCCCCGGCGGGCCCCTTCATTTCGTCTTCGCGTCGGCCCGTCCGGACCAACCTCGTGCCCCTTTTGGCGTCGAAAATCCGTCGAAACCGGTGGGCAGACCCGCAAGCCTCGGAGGCTCCAGGGGATCTCCTGGATCTTGAGAGCATGTCGCTAATAGACGGGCTTGTAACACTTCCGTTCTTTCCCTAGACTCCCGGGTGATAGTGTGGAGGAGGGTCCAAAATGCGCATGAGAAGGTCGGAACTTAAGTGGTGGGCGGCGGTGCTGTTTGCCGCCGTCTTGACTGTCGGGCTGGCGGGTGTGGCACTCGCGCAGTCCGATGTGACCAACACCCGCATCACCGGTACGGTCAAGGATGCGGACGGCGGCGCGCTGCCGGGCGCGGCGGTCGAGGCCAAGAGCCAGGAGACCGGCTTCGCCATGACGGCAGTGACGGACGGTAGAGGCTTCTACCGCATCCTCAACCTGCCGACCGGCATATACACCGTCACGGTCAACATGTCCGGGTTCGCGACCGAAGTGCACCCGAACATCCGTTTGTTGCTGTCGTCCCCCGCGACGGTGGACTTCGCGATGAAGGTCGCGGGCAAGGCCGAGAGCATCACCGTGACCAGCGAGGTGCCGCTGGTCGAGGTGACGAACACATCGGCCTCGACCACGATCCAGACCGAGCAGATCAAGCAGCTGCCGGTCAGCGGGCGCAACTTCATGAACCTGGTCCTGGCAATGCCCGAGACCACGACGAAGAACGAGCGCGGCTACACGTCCCTGTCTGGCCAGCGCGGCATCAACACCAGCTTCTACGTCGACGGCGTTGACAACAACAACCCGTTCTTCGGCGGCGTCATCGGCCAGGCCGAGAACCGTTCGCCGTTGCAGATCTCGCAGGAGTCGATCAAGGAGTTCTCGGTCGTCACCAACGGCGCATCGGTGGAGATGGGCCGTTCGGGCGGCGGCTTCGTCAACGTGATCACCAAGAGCGGCACCAACGGGTTCAAGGGGTCCGTGTTCTACTACAACCAGCCGCAGAGCCTGATCGCCACCCAGGCGGACGGCACGAAGCCCAAGGACCAGAAGAAGAGCCAGTACGGCGCGTCGCTCGGCGGCCCGATCATCAGCGACAAGCTGTTCTTCTTCGCGAGTTACGACCAGCAGAAGCAGGACACCACCCAGCCACTCGCGGCGTGGCTGTCCGACCCGGCCATCGCGGCGAAGTACCCCACGCTCCCGATCGCCGGCAGCAACTACATTCAGACCCGGGACGGCCGGCTCTTCTTCGGGCGCTTCGACTACCAGTTCTCGGGATCGCACCGCCTCACGGCGCGCGCCAACTACGCTGACTACAACGGCCAGAATGGGACAAACACCTCGACGACCGATGCGCCGGGCCACAACGGCCTCGAGCGGATGCTCGCGCGTTCGTACGTCGCTGCGTACTCCGGCATGTTCGGCAACAGCTGGCTCAACGACGCCAACGCGCAGTTGGTGATCGAGGACACTCCCCGCATGGACCTGAACGCGGCGTTCCCGGAGTTCCAGGTCGGATCAGGCGGCACCACTCAGACGGGCATCAAATACAACTCAGGTTACTACGGCGGAGTCTCGTACCTGCCGATCAACCCGACGCAGGTGCAGCGAAAGAGCTTTTCCGACTCGCTCACGTACACGCTCCAGGATCACGTGTTCAAGGGCGGGGTGGACTACAACGACACCTCCGTCGCTCAGATCTTCAAGGGCAACTGGCGCGGCGTGTACATCTTCAACAACGAGCCGGACTTCCTCGCCGGAAAGTGGAGCCAGTACCGGCAGTTCGCCCCGCTCAACGGGCTTACTGTCGACCAGGCGGGCCTCGCGGCATTCCACCAGAAGGAGCTGTCGTTCTTCGTCCAGGATCAGTGGTTCATCACGCCGGCGCTCACCGCGTCGTTCGGCGTGCGGTGGGAGAAGCTGGACAACCCCAATGCGCCGGTCCTCAACCTGAACGACCGGAACGCCGACGGCTCGATGAAGCTCAACGGGCAGATCCCGGACGACACGAACCAGTGGTCGCCGCGCCTCGGGTTAACGTGGTCGCCCGGGAGCGCCAACACGACCGTGTTGCGCCTAACGGCCGGGCGCTTCTACGCGCGCACCCCCGGCATCCTGTTCTCCCAGCTCTACACGTCGAACGCCCTCAAGGCCACGCAGTACTCGATCAACGCAACGACCGATGCGAGCGGCAACGTGACCGGCGCGCCGGCCTCCGGGCTGTACCCGGGGTGGGGCAGTGCCTTCGATCCGACGATTCTGGCGCCCCTTGACCTGAGCCACATCGCGACTCCGACGGGCCTCGGCGTCTTCTCCATCGCGTCGGACTTCCAGAACCCCTACACCGACCGCCTCACACTCGGGTGGGACCAGCAGTTGGCGAAGGACACCGCGCTGGGCATCGACTTCACCTACGCGAAGACCTATCACCTCGAGCGGCTAACCGACGCGAACATCCAGTACAAGCTGAACCCGGACGGCAGCATTGCGACGTCGCCGGTCAACGGCCAGCCCGTCTACTCCTCCACCCGGCCGGACACGTACTACGGCCGCGTCACCACCTACATGTCCGACGCTCAGTCGAAGTACACGGCGGTGATCGTGACGTTGCGCCGTCAGTTCACCGAGCGGCTGTTCGGGTTCGCCGCCTTCACGTGGTCGCAGGACTTCGACAACGATTCGAACGAGCGCAACTACTCCGGCGTCCAGACCGAGGACTTCAACAACATCAGCAAGGACTGGGGCTACTCTATCCGCGACCAGCGCTGGAAGATCGCGCTCAACGGGGTCTGGAACACCCCGTGGTGGGACCTGAGCCTCTCGGGGGTGTATCGCTACGTCACCGGCGGACCGTTCAACCCCGTGGTATCCACCGACGTCAATGCAGACGGGTTCAAGAACGACCGTCCCACGATCAACGGCGTCCATCTCGCCCGAGACAGCTATCGCTATCCGGACTACTCGTCCCTCGACCTCCGGCTCCAGAAGGCGATCAAGTTCGGACCGGGGGCGCTCGCGGTGATCGTCGAGTGCTTCAACTGCTCCAACAACGCGAACTGGAGCGTGCCCTCCGGCGGTTTCACATGGGGCAACGGCCAGACTCCGCTGTCGACCTTCGGTGTTGCAAGCACAGCGACGACCGCCGTCCGGACCTACCAACTCGCGCTGCGCTACGACTTCTAGACTCTCCTCTTTGCTGCACCGACAGGGGGGCTTCGGCCCCCCTTCTTTCTTTCGTCCGCGCGCGGCTTCGGCGGCGGGTTCAGGGCTTCGACCGCTTCCCGTTTCTGTTGAGCAGAGGGGCTGAGGAGCAGCCGAGGAGCGGAGGAGCAGAGGAGCCAGGAACCTAATGCTGGCCCGCGAAGTGAAGAGTTAAGAGTGGAGAGTGAAGAGTTAGAGACTGGAGATCACGAGTTGCCACCCTGCCCTTCGGATCTTGAACTCTCAACTCTTAACTCTCAACTCTTAACCTTCTGTGGTGTGCTAGCCTGAACCGCGACAATCTGAGACGACGCAGCGGAGGCGGCGATGAAGACGCTCAACGAGGAGTATCCGCTGTTCCCGGTCCCTCATCTCGAGTCGCTGCAGGACCTCCTGCGCGGGTCTGCGGAGCGCCACGGGACGAAGCTTGCCCTCGAGGACCTCAACGAGACTCCGATCCGCCAACTCACGTTCCAGGAGCTCATGGACCGGACGATCCGGTTCGGACGGGCGCTCCGCAGGATCGGTCTGGACGAGCGCGACCACGTGGCGGTGATCTCGGAGAACCGAGTGCAGTGGGCGATCGCTTACCTCGCGGCGACGACGTCCAACTTCGTCGTGATCCCCATCGACAAGAGCCTCAAGGAGAACGAAATCGTCACGATCCTCCACGCGTCGGACGCGAAGGCCGTGGTGTTCTCGGAGGGGATGCGCGACACCGTGCTCACCCTCGCGCGGTCCGTCAAGGGACTGAAGGTCTTCGTGGACATGGACCTCCGCGAAAGGGAGGGTCACGTCCATTCGATGACTCAACTGATCGCCGCTGAGAGCGGCGAGGTGCGGGGCGATGCCTTCCCGCGCCTCGACGCGGATGCAGTCTCGATCATCGTGTTCACGTCCGGCGCGATGGGGCGCGCCAAGGGCGTGATGCTCTCGCAGCGGAACATCACGTCGAACCTGATGGCGATGCTGTCGATGGTCGAACTCCTGCCCGAGGACCGCTTCCTGTCGGTGCTGCCCATCCACCACACGTACGAGTGCACGTGCGGCCTGCTGTGCCCGCTCACCGCCGGTTCGTCGGTGCACTTCGCGCGCTCGCTCAAGACCGTCGTGGAGGACCTGCAAAAGGTACGCGCCACGATCCTGCTGGCCGTCCCGTTGCTCTACGACAAGATGTTCAAGCGAATTCAGGCTGGGGTGGCCGAGAAGCGGCTCGCCTCGCTGCTTGTCAAGCCGATGGCCGGAGTGGCAAGCGCCGCGGAGGCCGTCGGAATCGAGGGCGTGCGGAGGAAGATGTTCGCCGCAATCCACGAGAAGCTCGGCGGGGCGATCCGGATCCTGATCGTCGGCGGGGCCGCCCCCAACCCGGGAATCTCGAAGGGCATGCGCGCCTACGGCTTCACGCTCCTGCAGGGGTACGGGCTCACCGAGACCTCACCCATCGTCGCGCTCAACCGGCTCCGGAAGTTCAGGGACGACGCCGCCGGGTTGCCGTTGCCGAACGTGGAGGTCCGCATCGCGGACCCGGACGACCAAGGCCGCGGCGAGATCGCGGTGCGGGGCCCCTCGGTGATGCTCGGGTACTACAAGAACGAGGAGGCCACCAGGCAGGTCCTCAGGGACGGTTGGTTCTACACCGGGGACTACGGCTTCGTTGCCGCCGACGGTTTCCTCCACGTGTCGGGGCGGAAGAAGAACGTCATCGTCGCCGCCAACGGCAAGAACGTCTTCCCGGAGGAACTCGAGGACCAGGTCAACGCGATCCCGTTCGTCCTCGAGTCGGTCGTCTACGGAGCGAAAGGGCCGACGGGCGACGAAGAGATCTGCGTCATGGTCGTCCCGAACGCCGAGACGATCGTCCCGCACGCCGAGAAGGCCGGCACCGAGATCACCCGCGAGTGGATCGAGGACGTCATCACAAAGGAGATCCGCGACCTGAACCGCAGACTTCCCCTCTACAAGCAGCTCCGGCGCGTGCGGATCAAGGAGGGGGAGTTCGAGAAGACGACGACACAGAAGATCAAGCGATACCTGATCCACCAGGAGGACACCACCCACTGAGAACCGTTCGAAGGCTCACACGTTCGTACGTTCGAAGGTTCGACACGGGGCGAAAGGTCAAACGTCAAAGGTCAAACGCAAGAAAGGACGGGGAAGTAGCGGCCGGCCGCTGGCCGGCCATTGCTACTCGCGAAAAGCCGGCCGCCCAGCGGGCAGCCGCTACGTTTCTCGGTTGTTGATGTGTTGTCTTCGCTTTGACCTTTCCCATTTTACCTTTGACCTAGTGCGCACCACCTGAACCTTGGAACCTTTGAACGGTCGTCCTTTCAATCCCGGTCGAAGTGGGGGAGGTCGTCGGGGATCGGGATCGAGATCTCAACGATACCGGCGAAGCGTCCTTCACGGTACCAGGGGAGCTGGTGGATGATCTTCTTCCGGCCGTTCTTGCGAACCGTGTAGTGGTTGGGTTGGCGCCGCTCGTACAGCGCCATCGTCTTCGTGCGCGCCGGCTCTGGGTGGCACTCGAAGACGCTGGTCCCGATGAGGGCGCCCCCGCCGTCCGCAGCGAAGGTTTCGCGGGAGCTGGCGTTCATGGCGACAAGGGTCCCGTTCTCGTCGGTGACGGTGATCGCTGCGGGCCACTCCTCGACCCATAGGCCTTGGTCGGACATTGTCTTCCTCTCAGTCGCAGGGCCACCCGTGGGGGCGCAGGGAGACGGTTCGTGGCCCGGGATGCTCGCTCTGGCCTTCGTCACCTCTTGATGACGATCAGCTCGATGGCGTCCCGCACGTCACGGTTGTTCTTGTCGTAGGCGAGGATCTTCTCGAGGCAGCGCTTCTGCTTGTCGGGTTGTCCCTTCAGGCTCCAGTAGTTCGCCAGCATCATCCACCCCGCGGTGAGCTGCGGTGAGAGCTCCAGGGCGCGCTTGATGTGCTCGAGTGCGCTGGCCTGCCTTTTCGGGTTGTCGATTTCCAGGCTCGCGAGCGTGACGAGCGTCTCCGCGTCCGGCTCCATCTCCACGAGTTGCTCGAGCATCAGGCGCGCCTTGCGGAGGTCTCCCATGTCTATGAGGTGCTTTGCAAGCGGGAGGTTCGCCTGAGAGAAATCATCCTGAGACGTCCGAGGCTCCTGCCCAGGCTGGTGGCGTTGGTCGGTCGGGTTGTTCAATGCCGGTCTCTCCTCAGCCGACGTCTCGGACCTGCGAACTCTAATACGCCTGCGTGTCCGGACGCAATGTGCCGCCAGGAGCGGCGTCACGCTTGCCATTCGAAAGGCCAGATCGAAGAGGTAAGAGGTCAAACGTGAAAGGTCAAATGGGAGGCACGACACACCCCACCGAAGATCATCGCGGGGTTTTACCTTCCCTTTCCCCTTTGCCCTTTCACGTCTTCCGGCCTCTAGAACAACGGCTTGCCGTCCAGGTCCTCGTTCCTCAGGCGGATATCGTCGAAACCCAGGAAGGTGAGCACCGTAGGCGCGAGGTCATAGAGCGTGGGCTCCGGGAGTTTGATCGGGCGGTTGGCGAAGAGCACGCCCGGGACGAGCGACGGGTCGACCAGGTGGTTGCCGCTCCACTTCTTCAGGTTGTCCTCGACGAGACCGCGCGGCGAGGCGCCGAGCGCGGTCTGCCAGGAGGCGCCGTAGCCGTCGGAGAACCCGATGTACAGGTCCGGCGCGAGGCGCGCCTCGGGCCCGTTGAATATCTCCTGGTTGAGGTAGACCTTTCGCGCGATCGGCGTCCCGGTCTTCGGGTCGGCCCAGGAGGCCAATTTGCTGGCGATCTCGCGTTTGAGGGCTTCCTTCTCGTCACCCTCGGGAACGATCCCCTGCGGTTCGCGCCCCATCGTGTTGACGTAGATGCCGCCGTAGCCGAGCGCGTAGGCGCGCGTCTTCGACCAATCCACATCCTGGAACAACGGGCCGCCTGCGGGGGCCATCGGGTCCCTGAGGACCAGGTACCCCTGCTCGCGCAGCCACGAGTCGACGTGCGCGGCGCGCCTGAAGGTTGTGAAGCCATGGTCCGACAGCACGATGAGCGTGTCGCCGCTACGGAGCGCGGCGAGGGCCACCCCGACGATGGAGTCCATCTTGCGGTAGCAGTCGTCGATCATCCCCGCCAGCTTCGGGGGCGCGGCCGGATCGTACAGCGGGTGCCCCTTGTCGATGAAGCGCCAGTACATGTGCTGGATGATGTCCGGGTACTCGAAGTAGCAGAAGAACACACCGCGCTCGCAGCGGGACAGCTCGTGCTGCATCAGCCTGAGCCGCTCCTGGTAGAGATCCACGGCGTGCTCCACGAAGGCGTCCTCGGAGAGGCGCCCTTCGTTGAGCGCCCAGGTGTCAAACGGCATCCCCCGCGTGGAGAATAGCCCGAGGTCCTGGGCGATCTCCTTGGCGTACCCGTCGGGGTACGAGACGGGGAACCAGGGCTTGCGCGGGTCGATGCAGATCGGGGCGGCGTAGAGCTTGAGGTACGGTTTGGCCTCGACGAGGTTGAAGCGGGTGATGCCGTGCATCCGGCTCATCGGGCCCGCCTTGAACACCACGTCCAACCACCGGCCCCACTCCCCGACCGCAAGGGTGACCTCCTGACCTTGCAGCGAGATCGTGGCCGCGGTCCGTTCGGCGTTCAGGCGAACCTGAAACGGAGCCGCGAGCCTCTCCACCTTCCCGGTGAGCCCTTGCTTCTGGGGCCCGAGCAGCTCCAGATCGAGCGGGTTGGCGTCCGCGACCACGTGGACCTCGCCGCCGGTGTCGTTCGTCACGGTCTCGGGAGCCGTGGTGTAGAAGGAGAACGTACCCTGTGTGCCCAGGAGGTCCGGCACGCCCATCCCCGAGAGCATCTTTCCGTTGATCTCGTCCGGCGGGAACGTCACCGGGCAGGCGAGAACGGTCATCGGGACGCCGGCCTCGCGGCCGTACTGCCAGAACGCCTTGCCCCGCCGGACCGGCAACGACTTGTTCCCCTCGAGGCGCGTCAGCGAGAGGTCGGGCAAGTAGCTCGTCGGGTTGCGCCTGATGAAGTCGTAGACGCCGTGCTTGCCGGGGTTGCGTCCGGTCGCGAAACTGGTCCACGCGACCGGCGATTCGGCGGGGTTCGTGGTGCCGATGTGCGAGTAGCCGCCGAGCTCCTTGAGGTGCTGAAAGTTCGGAAGCTCCCCCGCGGCCATCATCGGTTCGATAATCTTGGGGGAGAGCCCGTCAAGGGCAACGATGATCAGCCGCTTTCCTTGTTCGTGTCCTGCCATGACTCTCCCGTCCTTATGGTCGCTGCCGATCAGAAGCGCCGCGATCGCCGCGGCGGCGACGACCAGCACGGCCGTCGCCCAGACCCAGTGGCGGCGGATGAACGCGCCCAGCCGCCGGAAGAACAGCGCGACGACAGCCAGCGCCGAGAGCGCGAAGCCGATGATCGCCGCGAGGCCGCTGCTCACCGTGTACAGCGAGCCGGGGTCGATGTATCCCAGGTGGAACATCAGTCGGTGTCCTTTCGGACGGTCCCGGCCGCGGCGTTCATGCAACGATGCCGAAGCCCGCTGCCGCCCCGCCGCGTTCGAGCACGAAGCGGCCGAGCGCCGCCAACCGGTCGAACGATTCCAGCACCACGGGGCTCTGGGCGGACAGCCGCACGTTCGCCAGCTCCATGCTCGCCAGGGCCCTGCCTTCGGGGAGCGGCTCCAGGGTGGCGGAATCGAGCCTTTCCGTGACGCTCTCGACGCGGACCTCGACGACCTGCGTCGCGCAGCGCAGCGCCAGCTCCTCGCCGACCTCGAGTGGCCTTTCCGCGAGCCAGAACACCCGGCCGGCAGGTGTGCGCGTGCTCCGGGGGAGGTCGGCCGCCGGAGCGAGCACGTCGCCACGGACCGGCTCCGGCCCGTCCAGGATCAGCCCCACGGACTCGCCGGGCTCGGCGGCGGCGTGGTCCTCGGGGAATCGCCGCACGGTCCGGACCCTGACCGCCGCGCCGCCGGGGCAGACCGTGAGCGCGTCGCCTTCGGCGACCGATCCGGAGAGCACACGGCCGACCACCGTCGAATGGCCGTCGTGCCGAAAGACCGCCTGGACGGGGAAGCGGGCCGCGTCCACGGGGACCGTCGCGGGCTCCAACTCGCCGATCGCCTCCATCACCGACGGTCCCTGGTACCACGCCATCGCCGGCGAGCGGTCCACCACGTTGTCGCCTTCCCGGGCGACCACGGGGATCGTCGCGGTGACCGTGATGCCGAGGGCCCGCAGCTCCTCGGCTGCCGTGTGCTCCAGCCGGCGGAATGCGTCCTCCTGCCTGGCGAGCGTGTCCATCTTGTTGACGGCGACGATCACGGTGCGGATGCCGAGCATCGAGAGCAGCAGGGCGTGGCGCCGCGTCTGCACCTGCACGCCCTCGTCGCCCGCCAGCACCAGGACGGCGGCGTCGGCCCTCGTGGCGCCCGAGAGCATGTTCTGGATCAGCTCCTGGTGCCCCGGTACGTCGATAAACACGAGGCGGCAGACGGGGGTCTCAAGGAACGTCTGCGTCGTGTCGATCGTCATCTCGCGCTCGCGCTCCTCCTGGAGCTGGTCCATCACGAACGCCCAGTTGCCGCCTACCGACGCGTCCACCGACGCGATCCCGGGCAGCCCCGACATCTCGTGTCGGATCCGGCCGATCAGCGTGGACTTGCCGTGGTCCACGTGGCCGACCATTGCGATGCGGACGAGCGGCTTCTCGTCGGCGCGGGTCGCGAGCGGGCTCACATGTACCCCAGCGAGCGCAGCTTCTGCATGGTGAAGGCGTTCTCCTTGTCCTGGGCGCGGCCTGCGCGCTCGGGCTCGCGCGAGGACTCGAGCTCGGCGACGATCTCGTCCACGGTCGCGGCGTTCGAGGCGATCGGCATGCAGCACGGCGAGCACCCGATGCTGCGGAAGCGCTTGCCGTCCTTGGCGAGGTAGAGCGGGTTCACCGGGATCCCCTCACGCCGGACGTAGCGCCAGATGTCCAACTCGGTCATGTGCAGGAGCGGGTGGATGCGGTCGTGCGCGGCCTCATCCACCGTGGCGTAGAGGTCCCACAGTTCCGGCGGCTGGGCCCCGACATTCCAGGTGAAGTCCTGGGCCCGGGGCGAGAAGTAGCGCTCCTTCGCGCGCACGCCGTGCTCGTCGCGCCGGATGCCGAGCAGCAGCGCCTCGAACCCGAGCTTGGCGATCGCCTGCTTGAGCGCCGTGGTCTTGAGCGCGTTGCAGCACGCGAACTTGTCGATCTTCTTTGGGCCCATCCCGTCCGCGAGAGCCTCTTCGTTGCGGGCGATGCGCAGGTCGAGGTTCCACTCCTTCGCGAGGCGGTCGCGGAACTCGTAGATCTCCTTGAACTTGTAGCTCGTGTCGATGTGGATCACCGGGAACGGGACCGTCCCGAAGAACGCCTTGCGGACGAGCCACAACAGAGCGGTCGAGTCCTTGCCCATCGACCAAAGCATCCCGACCCGCGAGTAACGGCTGTACGCCTCGCGGATGACGTAGATGCTCTCGCTTT
Organism: Terriglobia bacterium; assembly: GCA_020073245.1. Classification (GTDB taxonomy): domain Bacteria; phylum Acidobacteriota; class Thermoanaerobaculia; order Thermoanaerobaculales; family Thermoanaerobaculaceae; genus RBG-13-68-16. The sequence goes on from JAIQFQ010000032.1 coordinate 33,562, forward strand.
CCATTCGTGAGAGAAGGTCCACGGTCAACTCCCCGCGCGGATCATACCGCATCTCCCCAAACGGTCTAACGCTCAGGCGGTCGTTGTCATTGCAGGGGTGGTTTCGGGGTGCCCCGGCGCAACGGCGAGGCCTGGCACTCGCCGTCATCACCTGCGAAGGGGAAGTAACCGCGAAGTTGTCCACCGATATTGCGAGCGAAGCAAATCAATCTCGAGATCGACGAGGGCAGCTGGCCACCGGCTGAGGAATGGGATTGCCTTGTCGCTTCGCCGCTCGCATTGACAACTGGAGCTCCCGGATCGCTCGCCTCTGCCTCCCCGCGGTGGCTGCGGGTTGCAAGCGTGGACTTCGCGCGACGTTGGGCGTCGGCGGTCAGGGCCAGAGCATTCGCGTGCGCCCCTGCTGCCGCCTGGGGGCTTGACAGATAGTTTAGGCGAAACTAAAATGTTGTCATGTCCTCTTTGCTGACCGTGATCGCTGCGCCGCGCCGGCTCGAGATCCTGCGCCTGGTGTGGGACCGCGAGCGCTGCGCGGGCGAGATCCACGAAGCGATGCCGGAGGTCAGCTTCGGCGCGGTGTCGCAGCACCTCCGCGTGCTCAGCACGGCGGGACTGGTCGCGCAGCGCGCCGAGGGACGCTTCCGTTATTACCTGGCTCGCAAGGAGGATCTGGGGTCGCTTCGCGAGTGGCTGGAAACGATGTGGGGCGACGCACTCGCCCGGCTGAAAACGCGCGCCGAGCTCGAGGAGGCGCGGCGCGGACCTCGCCCGCGAATGGCTGGACCACGCCGGGCGCTAAGGAAAGGGGGGTTCCAATGAAGGACCTGCGGTACTTTGTCAAACGGGACGTACTGATCTGCGCACGGCCCGATACGGTGTTCCGCTTCTTCACGGACTCGAAGCGATTCGCGTCCTGGTGGGGCGCGGGCTCGGAGATCGAGAGCCGGCCTGGAGGCAAGGTGCTGATCCGCTACCCGGATGGCACGGTGGCCAGCGGCGAGGTCCTCGAGATCGAGCCGCTCCGGCGCATCGTATTCAGCTACGGCTACAAGGGCGCCGACAAGCAGATTCCGCCCGGTGGCTCGCGCGTCACGCTCGCGCTCGAGGAAAGCGGGGGAGGTACACTCGTGCGGCTGCGGCACGACGTCGACGCCGCCGCGACCCGCGACGCGCACGTCCAGGGGTGGCGGTACCAGATGGCCGTGTTCGCGAACGTGGTCGCGAACGAACAGCATGCAGGGGTCGCGGAACGCGTCGACGCCCTGTTCCGCGCCTGGAGCGAAGCCGACGGCGAGGCTCGCAAGCGGCTCCTGGAGTCGAGCGTCGTGGCCGGCGTGACCTTCCGCGACGCCCACGGCGCCACTTCCGGGCTCGACGACCTCCACGCGCACATCGCAGGGGCGCTGAGGTTCATGCCCGGAATCGTCCTCGTGCGAGATGGCGAGGTCCGCCACTGCCAGGGGACGGCCACCGCCGCCTGGGTGGCAAGGAAGGCAGACGGCAACGCGCTGGCTCGCGGGACCAACGTCTACGATCTTGCTCCCGACGGGCGGATCGCCCGCGTCGTCGGCCTCTGGGGCGGCTGAGTTCATCGGCGCCGACGGTGTCGTTGTGAGGGATTCGCAGCGGCCGAACCAAGGGTTCGAAGGGACGCTCTGAGAGCGATGTGAGAAGCCTCCGGCGCGGGAGGCGAGTGGGGAGGTAGATCGATGGAGAATCACACTCCGGCTCCGGTCAAGCCGACCGTCCCAATGACCGACGTTGAGAAGCTCGACATCAGGGTCGGAACCATCGTCGCCGTGGAGGACGTTCCGACGTCGAACAAGCTCGTGCGGCTGCGGGTGGACTTTGGCGACCACACACGCACGATCCTGGCCGGCATGAAATCGGAGCGGGCGGACCCGCAGGAGATCAGGGGCCGGCAGGCGCTTTTCGTAGTCAACCTGGAGGCCAAGCGCATGGCGGGCGAGGTATCCGAGGGCATGCTGTTCGACATCGGCTTCGCGGACGGAATCACGCCCGTCCTGGCCATCCCCGAGCGCACGGTCCCCAACGGAGCCCGGGCCGGATAGAGCCGTCGGAGCGATGAAGCCGTGGAACGATCAGTCGCACCCTGCCGCGCTCTGCGCCTCCGCCGAGGAGCGGCTTCGGGCGGCCCAGAGGCTCAGGCACCGCGCGTCGGACCGATCAACACGTGCGACAATCGCTCGGTAATCCACGGCCGGTCGAGAAGATGGGAGCCATGCCCATGATCATCGGTGCACACTCGATCATTCACAGCAAGAAGCCGGCGGCGGACCGTGCCTTCCTCCGTGACGTTCTCGAGCTTCCGAGCGTCGATGTTGGCGAGGGGTGGCTCATCTTCGGACTGCCACCCGCAGAGGTGGCCGTGCATCCGGCCGAGAAGAACAACGTGCACGAGTTCTACCTCATGTGCGACGACATCGACGGTTTCATCAAGGAAGTGAGAGCGCACGGGGTGTCCTGTACCCGGGTCCAGAGTCTGGGCTGGGGTCGGCTGACCCGGCTCAAGCTCCCGGGCGGTGGGAGACTCGGTGTCTACGAGCCCAGGCACGCCCGGCCGAAATCAATGGCGCGGCGGAAGGTGGCGCGTGGACTCACTCGAGCCAAGCGAGGGCCCGCCTGACCCCTTGCTGCGGAGGACGGGCTCCTGGAGCCGCCGAGCCCGAGATCGTTCATGTGGACTGGAGGCGGGGAATGCGGCCAGCGGAAATCGCGGCAGAGTTCGTGGCGAGGATCAACGCCCACGATGTCGTCGGACTGAGCGAGCTGATGACCGATGACCACCTCTTCATCGACGCGCTCGACAACCGCGGGGTCGGCCGTGATGCCATGCGAGCTGCCTGGAATCAGTACCTCGCCTCGGTCCCTGACTACTGGATCAAGGTCGACACCATTCTTCAGGAGGACGGAACCGTCGCCCTGTTCGGCAGGGCCGGCGGGACCTACGCCGGCCGCATCCCGGAGGGCCAGTCGGCTCAATGGGAGGTGCCGGCCGCCTGGCTGGCGGAGGTCCGGCGTGGCCGCGTGGCGATCTGGCGGGTGTATGCGGACAACCTCCCGATGCGTCGTCTGACGGGCTTGGAGCAGGAATGAGGGACGCCAAGCAACACGCGAGTGCCGCCGACCCGGCTCCGCGGCACTCCGCCAAGAGAACAAACATGCCGGTCTGGTGGCACGACGAGAGGGTTGGCTAGCATGGCGACCTCATCGGCTGGTCCTGGTTGGCTGGTCCTCTCGGCCATCGGTGACCTCGCCATCGCGCTCCTCCACGTGGCGATCGTCGCCGTCGGTCCCCGAGCCTACATCTACTTCGGTGCCGCTTCTCTCGCCGAACCTGCCCGGCGCGGCGAGCTCTGGCCTGCCGGACTCACCTTGACCATCGCCATCGTATTTGCCATCTGGGGTTGCTTCGCCTTGGCCGGCGCGGGTGTGCTCCCTCGAGTTCCTCTGCTTCGCACCGTTCTCGTTCTTGTCTCGGCGCTCTACCTCCTGCGCGGCCTGATCGTCATCCCCGACCTCATCCGCCTGTGTACAGGTGCGGGTTACCCACCGCAGCAGACGGTCTTCTCGGCCAGCGCGCTGGCGCTGGGGCTCACTCATTCGTTGGGCACAAGGCACCTTTTCAGGCGCACGATTCCCTCGACTACCAGCGTCGCGTAGCCGGGTGCCTCGCCGGGCCGGAGGCCCGAGGCGTGCAGCTTCGTTCATGCGACGAGGCGCTGCGGTTGCCGCACCAGGATCACTTGGGCGGAAAGCGAGTTACCCCGGAGGGGCTGCGCCCGCGCCTGAACCCGAAGGTTGCGTGGTCCTTCTGCAGGTACAATCCATCGACTCGTACGGAGAAGCGACATGGCCGCCAAGACGATCGTGTTCATTCACGGGATGTACATGACCCCGTTGTGCTGGGAAAAGTGGGTACCCCACTGTCAAGCCCAAGGGTACAGGTGTCTGGCCCCGGCGTGGCCGGGCAGAGACAATCCGCCCGAGGTCCTTCGCAAGAACCACCCTGACCTGCAACTGGGGCAGCTCACCTTCGGCAGAGTTCTCGAACACTTCGCAGGCAGCATCGCGACGCTGGATGAAAGGCCCGTCATCATCGGGCACTCGATGGGGGGACTGATCGTGCAGTTGTTGCTTCAGAGGGACCTGGCTGCCGCCGGGGTTGCCATCGATTCAGCGCCACCCATGGGTGTGTTCACCGCCAAGTGGTCGTTCCTCAGGTCCAACTGGCCGCATATCACTCCATTCGTTTCCCAGAGCAGTCCAATCGAGATGACGTTTGAGCGTTTTCAGTACGCCTTCGTCAACACCCTATCGCTGGCGGAGCAGCGCGCCGCGTACGAACGATACGTCGTGCCCGAGTCCCGCCGTGTCCCCCGCGGGTCGCTGACGGCCCGCGTTGATTCCAAGAAACCGCATCCACCCCTGCTGCTGGTTGCCGGGTCGGCCGACAACATCATTCCGGCCTCGCTCAACCGGTCCAACGTTGCCAAGTACAGGGGGTCGCCCTCGGTCACCGACTTCAAGGAGTTCGCAGGACGAACCCACTTCATCATCGGGCAAGATGGCTGGGAAGAGGTCGCGGACCATGTCCTTGCATGGTTGAAGGAGATGGGAGTGTGAGGGTGGGCATGCATCAATCAGAAGCCACCTCCAGAAGCCACATCCACCCCGGCCTCTGAAGCCGCCGCGGCGCCGGCGCAGGTTACCGGCCGGTCGCTTGCAGCGGGCGCACCAACGAGCCTGCTTGCGCGGCGGATGTGGCTTCGATCATCATCGTGTGACGCAGCCGTGGTGCAACTCACCGGACGTGTGGCTGGACCACGGCCTCAGGCCCTTTCTGTAACCAACTGGGAGGCTGCTTGTGACGGAGATCGAATCGAAGCTGACCGCAATGGGACTTGTGCTGCCGCCACCCCTCACGCCCCCGCCCGGCGTCGTCCTGCCGTTCGCGTTCGTGCGCATCGTCGGCGCCCGCGCGCTGATCTCCGGGCACGGGCCGCAGGAGCCGGACGGATCGCTCGCCCGGCCGCTCGGCAAGGTAGGCGCGGACCTCTCCGTCGAGCAGGGGTATCGCGCCGCGCGCCTTACGGCGCTCTCCATCCTCGGAAGTCTCAAGCGCGCGATCGGCGACCTCGACCGCGTGCGAGCCTGGACCCGGGTCTTCGGGATGGTCAACTCGGCCCCCGGCTTCAACATGCAACCGAGCGTCATCAACGGCTTCTCCGACCTGATCCTCGAGCTCTACGGCCCAGAGCGGGGCGCACACTCGAGGAGCGCCGTCGGTCTCGCCGCGCTGCCGTTCGATATCCCGGTCGAGATCGAAGGCGAGGTCGAGCTCTGCCCGTAGCGTGGGGCCCGACAGGCGCTCGCAGCCAAGGTGGAGGTCGCCCGGATCAAATAGACATCCCAACCTGACGCACGGGTCGTTCGGTCGAGTTGGGTCTCGCCTGGTTTCCCGGCTCGCGGAGCTTGATGATCTCGCTACCCGCGCGACGTGTCCGGCGCGAAGCCCCAGCGGACGCGGATGCGGCGCTCGAACCACGCGAACAGCACACGGTCGAGCACCAGGCCGATAAAGATCGTCACCAGCATGATGCCGACCACCTGGGCGGCGTCGTTGAGCTCGCGGCCGGCGTGGAGGAGGAAGCCGAGGCCGATGCTGGACTTGATCAGCTCTGCGGAGACCACGCCGTGCCAGCCGAGCGTCCACCCCAGCTTGATGCCGGTGACGATGCTCGGGAGCGCGGCCGGCAACGCCACCCGTGTGGAGAGCGCCACTCCGGAGGTGCCGAGGCTGCGGGCGGCCCGCAGGTAGTGGGGCGGGATGTGGGAGATCCCGTCGGCCGTCGCGATCGCCATCGCGGCCATGGAGCTCATCACGATGACGAAGTAGATCGCCGCGTCGCCGAGCCCGAACAGCAGCAGGGCGATCGGCACCCAGGCCGCCGACGGGAGGGTTTGCAGCCCGAGGAAGAGCGATCGCAGGCAGGAGTCGGCCAACGTCGAGAGCCCCATCGCCAGCCCCAGCGCGAGGCCGAGCGCCGCCGAGAGGACGAACCCCAGCGCCATGCGCACGACAGAGGCCTGCACGCTCGGCCACAGCGCGCCGTCGCGCGCCAGCTCGGCGAGGCGGACGGCCACCTGCGCCGGGGAAGGGAGGCTGTAGCCAGGCAGCAGGCCGACGCTCCACACCGCCTGCCAGAGGACGAGAAGAAGGAGGAGAAAGCCGAGGAACGCGAGGTTGCGGCTGCGCAGGGGTCTCGCCTCAGGCATCGCGACCTCCGTTCGACGGGGTTGGCTCGGCCCGCAGGTGCGCCAGGATCTCACCCGCCAGCTCGCTGACGCGGGGGTCGTAGAAGTTGCGCGGCCGCGGCAGGTCGACGGCCAGCACGCTCGCGATCGTCGCAGGCCGTGAGGTCAGGACCACGACGCGGTCCGCGAGGCACGCCGCCTCGCGCGTGTTGTGCGTGACGAAGAGCGTGGTCCGGCGGGTCCGCGCGTGCAGCTCCTGCAGCTCGGCGTACAGGCGCTCGCGGGTGAGGGCGTCGAGCGAGCCGAACGGCTCGTCGCACAGTAGCGCCCGCGGCCGCGGCGCGAGGGCGCGCGCGAGCGCGGCACGCTGCTTCATCCCGCCCGACAGCTCGTGCACGAACGCGTGCTCGAACCCCTCGAGGTGGACGAGTCGAAGGTACTCCAGGGCGACCGCGCGGCGCTCGGTGGCGGACATGCGCGCGTGCTGCCGCAGCCCGAACGCGACGTTGTCCTCGATGTTCAACCACGGGAACAGCGCCGACTCCTGGAAGATCATCGCCCGGTCCGGTCCCGGCCCGGCGACGGGAGCGCCGTCGACGCGGACCTCGCCGTCCGTCGCCGTCTCGAACCCGGCCACCAGGTTCAACAGCGTGGTCTTGCCGCAGCCGGACGGCCCCACCAGCACGACGAACTCACCCTCGGCGACGTCGAGCGTGAGCGGACCGAGCGCATCAACGCTGGCGCGCGGTGTGATGAAGCGCTTGGTCACGCCGGAGAGCGTGATCCGCGCCGGGGCGGCAGCGCTGCCGGCGGCAGCCGCGGCCGTCAACGCGCCGCTCCGGCCGCGACCGGCGGCAGGCCCCTGGCCGCGAGCACCTCGTTGAGCGGGCCTGCCTCGACGATCCCGTTCAGGTTTGGCCGGTCGTGCAGGAACCCGATCCGATGGGCGTCGTCGGCGGACTTGGCGAGCGCGGTCGGGAGCGGGTCCCACCCCAGCTCGATGCGGGCGAGCGAGGAGCGAACGATCGCTTCCGGCAGCGCTTTGGCGGTTTCGCGACGGATCTCGGCGGCGAGTAGGGGAACGGCGGCATCCTTGCCGCCGTTGATCGTGAGCGTCGCCTCGACGTGGGCAGTCAGCAGCCTCACGACCAGGTCGCGGTGAGCGGCGAGGAACTCGCGCCTGACCACCAGCAGCGCGGTTACGTACTTGCCGTCCGGCCAGAGCCGGTTCTCCTCCAGGAAGACGCGGCCGTGCCCCTCCTGCTCGAGCCGCGAGACCCACGGCTCGACGGTCCACGCCGCGTCGATCTGTCGCTTCTGGAACATCAGGAGCTGGTCCGGGTTGGCGAGCGGGAGGATTGTCAGGTCGCCGCCCTTCTCGCGTGTGGTGTAGCCGTGATCGGCGAACCAGAGCCGCGCCGCCACGTCCTGTGTGTTGGCGAGCTGCGGCGTGGCGACCGTCTTCCCGTGGAAATCCGACTCGGAGGTGATGCCCGCGTCGGCTCGCACCACGAGCGCCGCACCGCCGGACGCTGCGCCGGCGACGATCACGAAGCTCCGCCCTTGCGACTTGATGAACCCGTTGATGGCGGGGTTGGGCCCGACGTACGACGCGTCCACCGCGCCCGCGAACAGCGCTTCGACCGCCGAAGGGCCGGCGTTGAACTGCGTCCACGCGATCGGTGCGCCGACCGCCTTCTCGAAGCTGCCCGTCGCGCGACCGTAAAGCACCTGGGCGTGGGTGACGTTGGGGAAGTGACCGAGGCGGAGTTTCACGGCTGTCGGCGACGCCGGTCGCGACCCGCACGACGCCGCGAGGAGCGCGCCGGCGATCGATGCGAGGAGACGGATCGGCGTGCCGGCCGACGGTCTCCGGAGGGCGGGGACGAGCCCCGCCCTTGCGAGGCTTTCGCGATACACCCGGTTCTCCGGATCAGGGGGGCGGCTTCCGGTCCTTGCCATCATTGCTGGTTCCTTTCGCCGTTAACGGCTTCCGGTGTGCGCTGGTCGCGATCGGCGCCAAGCCTGATCTGGTCCGGCACGCTGGCGGTCTGCAGCAGGGGGGCCACCTCGCAGGCCTCAGGGCGCGGAAAGCCTGTACACCCCGCCGGTCTCATGGGTCTTGCGAGCTGCGATCTCGGCGCGAAAGGCGCGGGCATCGTCGGCGGTCGCGAAGTCACCGACCACAACGCGGTACCACGTTCCCTTCTCGCCCAGGTCCACCACCAGTGCGTGTGCCGGGTGACCGAACTCGGCGCCGAGTCGGGCGGCGTCGGCGTTGGCGTTTTCACGGCTGCGGTACGACGAAAAGTGGACGACGAACACGGCCTGCCGCCCGGCCCAATCGGACGAGCGCATCGTCTCGACCCCAGCCTCGACCTCGACGGGGGCCGGCCGGCGCGGGTGGGGTGGCGCCGCGCTGACGAGGGGCTCGGTGGGCCTCGGGGCCGCCGACGGGGCCGGCGCTGCCAGGACCGCCGCAGCCGTCGGCTGGGGAGGGACGCGGAGCGCGGCGGCGAGTTCTCCCGGAGTGGCCGTCGGTGACGGGGCGGGGAACGACTCCACAATCCGAGGAGTCGCAGGCTTGGAGGGTGTTACGCCCGGCCAGAGGATCACGACCACTACGGCGGCGGCCAGGAGAGCGAGCGCGACCGCAGCGATCCGGCCGATGATCTGGAGCCCGCGGTGGTCCGCGATGAGCTCTTCCTGTGGCTCGGCCTCTGCCTCGGCGACGAAAAGATCCTCGAACGACGACTGGGGCTGCTGCGGACTCGGCGCCGTTCGCTCCTGTTTCGCTGGTTCCGGAAGCGAAGGAGCCTCGGGAGTGACGAGGGCGGGCGTCGGCCCCATCGTGCCGGGAGTTGGTGCCATCGCTCGAGGTGTTGGCGCCTCGTCGAAC
>JAIQFQ010000033.1 GCA_020073245.1 Terriglobia bacterium
CTCGACGGATACCGTCAGCTTGCGGCCTCCGACGGCATCGAGATCGCCACCTCGCCGTGGGCACACCCGATCATCCCGCTGCTCATCGACACCAAGGTCGTGAACGAATCGTGGGCGCCCCACCCCGCCCCGGCCGTGCCCCCGTTTGCGGCCCCGGACGACGCGACCGAGCATATCCGGGCGGGCCTCGAGACCGCACGGGAGTTCGGGTTCGCGCCCGTCGGCTGCTGGCCCCCCGAGGGCTCCGTGTCGTCGGCAGCCGTCGCGCTGTACGGCGCAAACGGCGTGCGCTGGCTCGCCACCGACGAGGGAATCCTGGCTGCGTCTCTCGGGCGAAACCTCTCCGGTGAGACCGGCGTCGGCGCCGAGTTATTCTCCCCCTGGCGGCTACCTGCGGGCGGCCCGGCGCTGTTCTTCCGCCACCGGGGGCTCTCAGATTTCATCAGCTTCCAGGCTTCTCGGTTCCCCGATGAGGCGGGGGCGGCCAGGGAGTTCGTCGGCCGCCTTCACCATCTCGCCTCGTGCCTTCCGGGCGACGCCGGGATCGTCATTGCGCTCGATGGCGAGAACCCGTGGACCAGTTACCCCGAGGGCGGTGCAGAGTTTCTCACGACGCTGGCTCACGAAATCGAGCAGTCCTCCCACCTCCGCCCGGCGACTCTCAGCCAGCGGCTCAACGAGGAGACCCCAAAGACACTCGGCCGGCTCCATCCCGGCTCGTGGATCGGCGGTACGTTCGGGACCTGGATCGGCCACCCGGAGAAGAACCGGGCCTGGGACACTCTCGCCCGGGTGCGGGCCCTCGGCGGCTCGCGCGGAGGGCGCGCGTGGCTCGCCGCCGAAGGGAGCGACTGGTGGTGGTGGTTCGGCGACGACAACCCCACGCTTCTGGCGCCGCTATACGACGAGTTGTTCCGCGCCCACCTCCGCGACGCATGCACGGCCGCGGGAATACCCCCACCGGCGGAGCTCGCCGCCCCCGTGCGCGCCGCGGCCGCGAGGCTCCGAGTGCCGATGTCGCGCACCTGGCCTCCGCCGGTCCTCGACGGCAGGACGAACAGCTACTTCGAGTGGACCGTGGCCACCTGGGTCGAGGCACCCGGCACGTACCGCCGTGTCGCGCGCGTCGCGCTGCGGGCCGAGCCGGGAAGGCTCTGGCTGCGGGTCGACCCGCGGCCCGGCGCGGGCGCGCCGGCCCAACTCGTCGTGACCATGGAGACGACCGGCCACCGCAGCGGGTGGACGCTGCCTGCGGACCTGCCCGACGCCTGCGCCGTGGACCGGTTCTTCGAGGCCGTGCTGCCCCTCCCCGAGGAGGAGGTCCTGCTCGGGATCGAGTCCGGCGGGGAGAAGCTGCCGTCCGAGGGATTGTGGCGGCTCGAACTGCAGGAGGTCGACGAACTATGACGCCAGGCTCGTCGGCTCGGAGAGTTGACCGTCATGGCCCCGAAACGGTTCGCACCGTGGGCCTGAGATTGGAGTAGCCAATGTCTGAGCTGCGATTCGACCCTATCAGGAGGCGCTGGTCGATCATTGCCACCGAGCGTCGCTTCCGGCCGCACGAATTCAGCCGCCCCGGACCCGACGCCCCGGGCGACGTCGGGGCATGCCCATTTGAGTTCGGCAAGGAAACCTCCACTCCCCTCGAGATCTTCGCGTTCGCAAAGCAGCCGCGGAAACCGAACACTCCCAACTGGCAGGTGCGAGTCGTGCCCAACAAGTTCCCGGCCCTCGGAATCGAAGGCGAGCTGTCGCGCGAGGCGGTCGGGATGTTCGATCGGGTCAACGGCATCGGCGCCCACGAGGTGATCGTGGAGACCCCGGACCATCACCGTCCGATGGCCGACATGTCCGTCGAGGAGATCACTCTCGTCTTCAAGGCCTGGCGAGAGCGCCTGACCGACCTGAGACGGGACATACGCATCCGCTACGTGCTGATCTTCAAGAACCACGGTCGCGAGGCCGGGGCCTCGCTGTTCCACCCGCACTCGCAGCTCATCGCTACCCCCATCATTCCGACAACGCTCGTGGAAGAGCTCAACGTGGCACGGGAGCACTGGTCACGCAAGGAGCGCTGCATCTTCTGCGACCTCATCCATCAGGAGCGGTCGTTCGCCGATCGCGTGGCCTTGGAGACCGACCGCTTCATAATGCTCGAGCCCTTCGCCGCTGCGTTCCCTTTCGAGACCTGGCTGCTGCCCAAGGCCCACAGCCACGACTTCGCCCTCTGCACGGACCAACTCCTCGAGGACCTCGCTCGCCTCGTGCGGGATTTCTTGCGCCGCATCCGCACCCTCCTCGACGACCCGCCCTACAATTTCATCCTTCACACGGCGCCGAGCCCGCACCCGAGGCCGGGCCAGCCGAGGTACTGGACGACGATCGAGTACGACTACCACTGGCACCTGGAGTTCGTCCCGCGCATCACCCGGATCGCCGGATTCGAGTGGGGCTCGGGGTACACGATCAACCCGACGCCACCCGAGGAAGCCGCTCGCTACCTCCGCGAAGTCACCGCCGATGAAGGCAGTTGACAGTTGACAGTCGACAGTCGACAGTAGAGACGAAGCGGTGCCTGGTCTCTGACTGTCAACTGTGCACTGTGAACTGTCAACTTGGGGGTTGCGCATGCGCATCGCTCACTTGGCGTCCGAGGTGGTGCCGTTCTCGAAGACGGGTGGCCTGGCGGACGTGGTGGGGGCGCTTCCTCCCGCGCTGGCGGCCCTCGGCCACGAGGTCACGGTGGTCGTTCCCGGCCACCGGACCACGCTGAAGGATGCGCCCCCCGGCGAGCCGCGCGGCGAGGTCGCCGCTCTCGGCCTGACGGCGAGGTTGAACGTCGTACTCCATCGAAACGTGCGCGTTGTCCTGCTCGACTGCCCGGCCCTGTACGTCAGACCGGCGCTCTACTCGCTGCCCGACGGCGACTTCCCTGACAACGCGGTCCGGTTTGCGTTCTTCGCCCGGGCGGCTCTCGCGGCACTCGCGAAGCTGGGCGGCGTGGATGTGGTTCACGCCCACGACTGGCAGGCCGCAATTGCGCCGCTCCTTTTGCGATACGACGGCGAGACGCGGTTCACCATGCCAGCCGCAAAGACGGTGTTGACGATCCACAACCTCGCGTACCAGGGGGTCTTTCCACCGTGGGCCCTCGAAGCCTGCGGCATCCCGCGCGAGCTCTTCACCATGGACCTGCTGGAGTTCTACGGCAGCGCCAACTTCCTCAAGGGCGGCCTGGTGAGCGCCGACGCCATCACCACGGTTTCACCCACCTACGCCCGGGAGATCCTGACGCCGGAGTTCGGGTGCGGGCTCGAGGGCGTGCTCGCGAACAGGCGCGACACGCTGTTCGGGATCCTCAACGGCCTCGATACCGACGAGTGGGACCCCCGCCGCGACCCACACCTGGAACTGCCTTTCGGCGGTGAGGACGACGTCGAGGAAGGGAAGGCGGCGGCGCGCCAGCTGCTGGGGCGGGAAGCCCGGCTCGCCGCCGGCGAGCGTCCTCTGATCGGCATGGTCTCCCGTCTCGCCGAGCAGAAGGGAGCCGACCTCCTCGCCGCGGCGCTCGACGAGATCGTCGGGCTCGGGTTCGATGTCGTAGTGCTCGGCGCCGGCGAGCGCCGATACGAGGAGGCGATCCGCGCCGCAGAGGCCGCCCACCCCGGGAGGGTCGCCGCCTTCATCAAGTTCGATGAGCGGCTCGCGCACCGGATCTACGCCGCGAGTGATCTGTTCCTCATGCCGAGCCGGTACGAGCCGTGTGGCCTCGGCCAGATGATCGCCATGCGCTACGGCACACTGCCCGTCGTCACCCGCACCGGGGGGCTCGCCGACACCGTCATCGACGCACACGAGGAGGGCGGGACCGGCTTTGTCCTCTCGGAGCTGGCCCCGGCCGCGCTCACCGGGACCTTGAGGCGCGCGCGTGCCGTGCTCGCCGACCCCGTCCGGCTCGCGACGATGCGCGCCGAAGGAATGTCGCGAGACTTCTCGTGGAAGGCCTCGGCGCGCGAATACCTCAAGCTCTACGAGAGGCTGACGGCCTGAGGCAACGCCCTTCAGGGGCGACGTGGCAGGGTTGAATCCGCCCGGCGGCTCACCGTTCTTGAGCCCGTCGCCGACGGAGCACCTGGTCCAGACTGAACGGTCCCGCGCCGCTCGCCGAGATGAACAGGAAGATGAAGCAGAGAAGCACCGCGGGCTCGCCGTGGTTCTGGATCGGCCAGAACCCGTGCGGGAAGTGCCCGATGAAGTAGGCGAACGCCATCTCCCCGGACGCGATGAACGCCACCGGCCGCGTGAAGAGCCCGAGCAGGATCGCCGCGCCGCCCACGAGCTCGATCACGCCGGCGGCCACGAGCAGCGGGGGAAGCCCCCCGCCGCCCGGCTGGGCCGGGATGCCGCCGAACCAGCCCAGCAGCTTCATCGCGCCGGGACAGATGAACAGCACGGCCGCGGCGATCCTCAACAGCGAATGGGTTGCGCCCGCGAAACCGCTCCCGATGGGTGCCCTCCGGAAACCGCGGAAACCCCCTGCGTCCAGAGCGTTGCTCATGAGAAGCCTCCCTGTCCCGTTCAACCTTAGGCTTTTGCCAGGTAGGCGGCAAGCTGGTCGAGTGTCCCGCCAAAGCCCTGCTGCATCGACGTGAACCCGGCCTCGAAGACCTTGCGCTCTTCTTCCGTCGCGTTCATGGGGCGCCCCTGCAACCTGAGCGTCGTCTTTCCCTCGTGCTCGGTGAATGTCAAGGTAGTGAGGATCTCGCGCGGCCAACTCGGGCTCAACGGGTGCCGGGTCAGGCCACCCTTCTCATCGGAGAACGAATTGACGAAGACGATCCGCTCCGGCGCTGCGATCTCGCGATAGACGAACTTGCCCCACATCTCGCTGCCGTTCGGCGCCCTCATGCCGTAGTGCAGCGTTCCGCCCGGACGAAGATCGAGCTTGAGGGAAAGCATCGAGAACCCCTTCGGCCCCCACCACTCGCGCATGCGCTCGGGCTGGGTCCAGGCCTTGAACACGAGCTCGCGCGGCGCATCGAGGACGCGCGTGATGACGAAATCGCGGCCCGACCCGACCGCCGGCGTGCTCCCAGCGACCGTCCGGAGGTGCTCGTCCAGGCGTTCGAGTGTCTGCCTGCCGCCCTCGATTGCGCCGTACTCCTTGACGATGCGATCGCGCTCCTTGGCCGTCCGGAAGATCTGTCGAAGGGTCACGCTGGTCGCGCCACGGTCGAGCGCGTCGAAGGTCCACGTGGCCTCAAAGCTGACGCCGCGCGCCCCCGTTCGTCCGCCGCCATGTGAGTAGGCAATACGTTCCGCCTTCACGACCTCGGTGAACATGCTCTTGTTGGGGTAGTCCGTGCCGTCGGGGCCGTGCATGACGTGCTTCCACACGCCGCCGGGTCTGACATCCATGGTCTCGATGGTGGTCGTGAAGCCCCTCGGGCCCCACCATTGCACCACGTGCTCGGGTGTGGTCCATGCCTCCCACACCAGCTCGCGCGGCGCGTCGAAGTCCCTCGAGATCACGATCTCCCTGTCGGCCGTGCTCGCCACGCGATCGGTCCCGGCGATCATCACTCCTCCCGACGTGCCCCGGGTCGAGACCAGGTGCTCGCCCAGCCGCTCGAGGCTCTGGCTCCATCCCGCCTCCATCCCCGCGAGATACGGGGCTCCCGCAGGGGTCGTCATGAGGACGCGGGACTGCACCCTGACGGTGGTCCTGCCGCCGCGCTCGGCGAACGTCACGGTGTGCAATACCTCGAACAGCGGCCTGCCGCTGCCGTCCAGCGCAGCGCTGGTGAACACGAGTCGCTCGGGCTCGACGACCTCCCTATAGATCCCGGTCATCGGGTGGACGGTGCCGTCCGGACCGCGCATGTCGATGCGGATGGCTCCCGAGGCTCTCACGTCGAGTTCGCAGACCGGGTTCGTGAATTCGTGTGGACCCCACCACTGCGCAACGTGCTCCGGCTGGGTCCACGCCCGAAACACGAGCCTTCGTGGCGCGTCGAAGATGCGCGTGAGGACCAGTTCGCGCGTTGCCGGTTCAAAGGAGCTACTCATGGCGTCCATGCTTGCCTTCCTTTCCCTTCAACTTGACGAGATACTCGTCAAGGCGATCGAAGCTCTGCTCCCAGAAACGTCGATAGTGCGCCGTCCATTCTGCGACCTCCTCGAGCGGTTGCGCCTGGAGCCGGCAGGGCCGCCACTGCGCCTCGCGGCTTCGGGATATCAGCCCCGCGCGCTCGAGTACCTTGAGGTGCTTGGAGATCGCGGGGAGGCTCATCTCGAAAGGCTGGGCCAACTCGGTCACCGACGTCTCGCCGGAGGCGAGGCGGGCGAGGATCGCCCGCCGGGTGGGATCGGCGAGGGCCGCGAATGTGTTGCT
The DNA here is from genome assembly GCA_020073245.1 of Terriglobia bacterium. Lineage (GTDB taxonomy): Bacteria > Acidobacteriota > Thermoanaerobaculia > Thermoanaerobaculales > Thermoanaerobaculaceae > RBG-13-68-16. The sequence goes on from JAIQFQ010000033.1 coordinate 6,395, forward strand.
CAGGTTGTCTTGACGCATTGTTAGTAACCCTCCGGTTAATTAACCTATAGGTAAATTACGTCCTCGTAGACGACGTGTCAAGGAGGCTTGGAGAAGGGCTCAGCACCGCAGAAACAGACCAAGACTGCCGGCGTGAATGGGCAGCGAGGCCGGGGACCAGGAGTCCACGGGTATTGCCGTTGCTCCTCCGCTCCTCAGTTGCCGCCGGGAACAGTGCGGCCGGGCTAGCTCTCCTCGACTGGCCGCTTCTTCCCGAAGATCCACGCACTATCCGGGCGGGGGATCCCGCGGCCGCTCCACCCACCTCCCGGCCGCTCTCGACCCCCCGAACCCCCCACGCTCGTCCCGCCGGAGGCGTGACTCGCTCAGCTCTCCTCGACTGGCCGCTTCTTCCCGAAGATCCAAGCTACGAGCACGCCCAGGAGGTAGAGGGCGATCATCGGGAGGGCGAAGACGCACTGCGTGGGGATGTCGGGCGTGGGCGTTATGACGGCCGCGATGATGAAGATGATCAGCACCGCGAAGCGGAAGTACTTGAGCAGGAACTTCGCCGTCACGATCCCGAACCTCGCCAGCAGCATGATCAGCACCGGCATCTCGAAGACCAGACCGAGGCCCAGGATCACCTTGCTGGCCATCGAGAAGTACTCGTTGATGGTCACTACCTGGCGGAAGTCCTGACCCACCGTCAGCAGGAACCTGACCACCATCGGGAACGCGATCTTGTACCCGAAGTAGCCACCCGCGAGGAAGAAGAGCGTCGTGAAGACGATGAAAGGAATGACGAGGCGACGCTCGTTGCGGTAGAGGGCCGGCGACACGAACAGCCAGAACTGCCAGAGCACCACGGGCGAGGCGAGGAAGATGCCGGCAAGGAGCGCCACCTTCATGTACAGCATGAACGGGTCCACGAGGCCGGTGAAGGCCAGCTTCTCTCCGGCCGGGAGGAACTGCGTGATCGGGACCGACATCCACCTGAAGATCGGCTGCGCCCAGTACCAGCACAGCAGGAACCCGACGAAAACCGCGACGATGGACCACATCAGGCGCTTTCGGAGCTCGTCCAGGTGCTCCAAGAGCGTCATGCGCGGTAGGTCGTCTGCGTTGCCTCCGAAGCGCTGCCTCGCCTCGGCCATGGCCTACTTCGGCTCCGTCGGTGTTGGCTCCGTGGGCTTCGAGTTCGCGGTCTTCGGTTCCGTCGGCTTCGGCTCCGCGGGCTCCGAAGTCGCCGTCTTCGGCCGCTCCGCCTCGGGCGCCCCGAATAGGGCCGTCGCAGGGGCCGTGAGCGCGGCTGCGTCTTCGATCTCGCGCTTGGTCTTCTTCAGCTCGTCGACGGCGACCTCCTCCTCAAGCGAGCGCTGGAGGTCGTTGGAGGCGCGCTTGAACTCGTTCAGCGCCTTCCCGAGCGTCTTCCCGATCTCCGGCAACTTGCGCGGGCCGAAGAGCAGCAGCGCGACGACGAAGATCAGAAGAAGTTCGGGAAGACCGACCGAGCCGAACATACCCACCCCCGTGCCGCCGCCGCCACCGGCACCGGCACCGTGAGTATAGTGTGGTACAGTCTCGATCCCAAGGGGGCGCGATGACGGTTTTTCGGAAGGGACTCCTGGCGGCGGTCGTGATCGGAGCGGGCGCCCTGGCCGGCGGGGTCGCCGGCCAGTCGACGCAGAAGGAGTTCGCCGGATCCGACAAGTTCCTCAGCCGGTACACCGCGCTCCTTCGGCTGGTCATGGATAACGCTCCCCAGAAGACCAACCCGGCCGATCTCGTTTACTCCAGTCTGGACGGCATGCTCGCGCTCCTGGATCCCCACACGAACTTCATGCGCCCCGAGACGTTCGCGCACATGCGGGAGCACCAGCAGGGCGCCTTCCACGGTATCGGGGTCATCATCTCGATGCGCGGCGGGAAGATCACCATCATCACTCCGGTGGAGGGCACGCCCGCGGCCCGGTTGGGCCTCAGGGCCGGAGACATCATCGAGACCGTCGACGGTACGTCCACCGAGGGCATGGACATCGACGAGGCGGCGCGCCGGTTGCGGGGTCCCGAGGGGACCAAGGTGCGCATTACCGTGTCGCGGCTCGGCCTCGCGGCGCCTCTCGACCTCACGATCGAGCGCGCCCGCGTGCCTTCGGAGTCGGTCCGGTACGCCCTCATGATCAACAAGGAAACCGCGTACATCCGGGTGAACGATTTCATCCGCTCCACCGGCGACGAGGTGCGTCAGGCGCTGGAGAGGTTGCAGAAGGAGGGCGCCACGCGGCTCCTGCTGGATCTGCGCGACAACCCCGGCGGGATCGTGGACTCGGCCGTCGCCACCGCCTCGGTGCTGCTCGATCCCGGCCAGGAGGTCTTCTCGACCAAGGGACGCACCGCGGACTCGTTCCAGGACTATCGCGTCCCCCAGGACGGGCTGCACTTTACCGGGCCCGTGGTCGTGCTCGTGAATCGCGGGTCTGCGTCCGCGGCTGAGATCGTCGCCGGCGCGATCCAGGACCACGACCGCGGGATCCTCGTGGGCGAGACCTCCTTCGGGAAGGGCGTGGTTCAGACGATCTACCCCGTTCGGGATTCCGGCCTCGCGCTCACGACCGCCAAGTACTACACCCCTTCCGGCCGCTGCATTCAGCGGGACTTCGACTCGTTCTTCGCCTACATCCACCCCCGGGACACCGCTGATCCCAAGGCCGCGCAGCCGCCCAAGGGACCCGTCTTCCTGACCGAATCCGGACGCAAGGTCTTCGGCAGCGGAGGGATCACGCCCGACCACGAGGCTCATCTCGGCGAGTACGCCGAACGCATGGCTCGTCTGGTCGGCAACAGCGCGTTTTTCCACTTCGCGATCTCGTACCTGGCGGACAAGCCAGACAAGGCGGCTTCGGCCCGCTCGTTTGCGGTGACTGACGACGTGATCAAGGCCTTCCGCACCCGGGTCGTCGACGAGAAGTGGCTACCCGCGGCCGACATCGACGCCGCGCTCGCCGACGCCACCGATCGCCGCGAGATCGAGGTCTCGTTGCGTTCCGAGATCCTCAACGCCGGGATCTCTCTCAACGAGGGGTACCGAGCGTTCCTCGACACCGACGAGCAGGTGCAGGCAGCCCTCACGTACTTCGACGAGGCTGCCAAACTCCAGGCCAACGCCAAAGGCGGCCCCGTTAAGCCGACGCAGACGGCCGAGACCGGCGCGCCGGCGGCCCGCCCCTAGCGCCCTGCCTCGTGTACCCTGCCTCCCGCCAGATGACGGGATGGCGTGTCCCGCACCGGGCACCAGACCACGCTGCCTTCTGGGAGGACAACGTGAGGACGATCATCGAACCGTTCCGCATCAAGGTCGTCGAGCCGCTCCGGATGACCACGCGCGAGGAGCGCGCCGAGCTGATCAAGCGCGCCGGCTACAACCCGTTCCGGCTCAAGGCCGAGCACGTTCTGATCGACCTCCTGACCGACTCCGGCACCGGCGCCATGAGCACCCACCAGTGGGCGGGCATCATGGAAGGCGACGAGTCGTACGCCGGCGCGAGGAGCTTCTACCGCTTTGAGGCCGCCGTACGCGGGATCTTCGGCCATACCCACGTGATCCCCACCCACCAGGGGCGCGCGAGCGAGCGCCTGCTGTGCCGCGCCGTCGTCAAGCCGGGCGACGTGATCCCCGGCAACACCCACTTCGACACCACGCGCGCCAACATCGAGGACGCCGGCGCCGAGGCCCGCGACCTCGTGATCGACGAGGGGCGCGACCCGGACGTGGACCATCCCTTCAAGGGGAACATCGACCTCGCCGCCCTCGAGCGCTGCCTCGCCGAGGCCGGCCGCGAGCGCGTGCCGTTCGTGCTGATCACCGTCACCAACAACTCCGGCGGCGGCCAGCCGGTCTCGATGGCGAACCTCAAGGGCGCCCGCGCGATCTGCGACCGCTTCGGCGTGCCGCTGTTGCTCGACGCCGCGCGCTTCGCCGAGAACGCGTACTTCATCAAGCTGCGCGAGCCGGGGTACGGCGACAGGACGCCGCGCGAGATCGCCCGGGAGATGTTCGGCCTCTCCGACGGCGCGATGATGAGCATGAAGAAGGACGCCTTCGGCAACATCGGCGGGGTGATCTCGATCAACTCGGACGAGTGGGCGGACAGCATTCGCACCCGGCTCATCCTCACGGAAGGATTCATCACCTACGGCGGCCTCGCCGGCCGCGACCTCGAGGCGCTCGCCGTCGGGATCGATGAGATCCTCGACGAGGAGTACCTCAAGTACCGGATCGCCTCCACCGCCTACGTCGGCAACAACCTCGCCGCCGCCGGTGTGCCGCTCCTCAAGCCGATCGGGGGCCACGCCGTCTACCTCAACGGGCGGAAGTTCTGCGCCCACCTCCCGGACGCGAAGCTGCCCGGCTGGTCGCTCTCCGTCGCGCTGTACGAGCACGTCGGCGTGCGCGCCTGCGAGATCGGCAACGTCATGTTCGGCACACAGGACCAGAAGACGGGCTCATGGAAATGGCCCGCCCTCGACCTCGTGCGCCTCGCGATCCCGCGCCGGACCTACACCCAGAGCCACATGGACTACGTCGTCGAGGGGATCGCCGAGCTCCACCAGCGCCGCACGGAGATCCGCGGCCTCCGCTTCGTCCACCGCCCTGCGGTCCTCCCCCACTTCACCGCGACGTTCGAGCAGGTGTAGAAATCGGGGTCCCGGGGCTCGGGGCCGAGGCACAAGAACAACGTGGTCCGCGGTCAGTGAACTGTGGTCCGGAGAGACAAGAGGGGCACCACGACGGGAGCACGCGTGTAGCCGCGCCGCCGCCGTTGGGCCTATCGCAAGGCGCGCGAGCGGTCCGCGCCGGAGCGTAGCCGGAGGCTAGATGAGGACGCGAGGCCGCGATCCGCAACGTAAAGGCTAGACGCGGCTTTGCCGCACTTCACGGGGGGCTCGGGGGGTCTAGAGCGGCCGGGCGGGTGGTGGAGCGGCTGCGGGACCCCCCGCCAAAATAAATGGTCTGCGATTGGCGGCTCAAACGAAGTGCTAGAGAGCTTTCGAGTAGATTCGGTAGGTCTTCGTGTGCTCCGCATCCATCAGCCGCACGGTCCGCTTCGCCAGCTCGTTGTCCTCGAGGATCCACGAGTACTCGCACGACGTGTACCCGCGGTCGAGGGCGGCCTTGAGCCCGTCGTAGAACATCACGCCCTCGATCCCGCGCAGGCGGTACTCCTCTTTGACGCCCATCGTGATACAGCGCAGCCCCACGCGCCGCCGCCCGATCCTGATCGCGCGCAGCAGCCGGATCGGATTCGCCATGCTCCCGTTGAGCGCCGCGAGCGCCGGGTTGGCGTCGGGGATCGCCAGGAGGAACGCCGCCGGGTCGTCCCCCATGAACGCGACGCGCATCAGCGGCGGGTCCACGAGCGGCTTGAGATCCTTGGCGAGCCAGGTGAACTCGACCTCGCTCGCGGGGATGAACCCCCAGTTCTTCTCCCAGGCCCGGTTGTAGATCTCGCGGACGATCTGGACCTCGTTCGCGAAGTCCTTGAGGTTGGGCGAGCGGACTCGGAGCTTGGGCTCGCGCTCGCGCGTCTTGTCGGCGAACTTCGCGAGGCGCTCGAGAGACTTGGGGTGCACCGGCGAGGCGTATGCGTAGAGGTCCTTGATCTTGGCAAACCCGGTCGCCTCGAGCAGCTCCGCGTACCGCGGCGGGTTGTAGGTCATCATCACGCACGGCGGCGTGTCGAACCCCTTGATCAGCAGGCCCGCTTCGTAGTTGGTCGACGGGTTCATCGGGCCGGCGAGCGCGTCGCAGCCCCTGGCTTTCACCCAGTCGGCCGAGGCTGCCACCAGGGCCGTCGCGGCCTCCTGGTCGTCCTCGCACTCGAAGAACCCGAAGAACCCCCAGTGGTCCTGGTGATACGCGTTGTGGGCGCGGTTGAGGATCGCCGCGATGCGGCCGACCACGCGCGTGCCCCGCCAGGCGAGGAACACCTTGCGGTCCGCCGCGCCGTCCGCATAGAAGGGATGCTTGGTGTCGAGATACCCGCGCACCTGCTTCTTCAATGGCGGCACCCAGCACGGATCGCCGGCGTAGAGACGCCACGGAAGCTCCACGAAGCGCCGCACGTCGGCCTTGGAGCCGACAACCGTGATTCGGAGCGGTGCGCTGCTCATTGAATGACCCCCACTTCCCGGCCGACGACCGCGAACGCCTTCAGAGCGCGCTCGAGATGCTCACGCGTGTGCGTGGCCATGTAGGAGGTGCGGAGCATCGCCCCTCCGGGCGGCACTGCCGGCGACACGATCGGGTTCACGAAGACGCCCTCTTCCTGGAGACGCTTGGACATGACGAACGCGATCTGGTCCTCGCCGACCACAACCGGGATCACCGGCGAGGCGGACTCCCCGGTGTCGAAACCCAGGGACCGCAGCCCCTCGCGCATGAACCTTGTGTTCTCCCAGAGCCGCTCGCGGCGTTCCGGCTCGCGCTCGATGATCTCGATTGCCTTCAGCACCGCCGCAACGGACGCCGGCGGCGGGGCGGCCGAGAAGATCAGCGAGCGAGCGTGATGCTTGATCCAGTTGATGACCCTCTCTTCGCCCGCGATGAAGCCGCCGACCGACGCCAGCGACTTGGAGAATGTGCCCATGATGAGGTCCACCTGGCTCTCGAGGCCAAAGTGCTCAGCGGTCCCGCGGCCGTGCGCGCCCAGCACCCCGATCGCGTGCGCGTCGTCCACCATGACACGGCAACTGTGGTCCTTCGCAACCTTCACCAACTCGGGAAGGTTGACGATATCGCCTTCCATCGAGAACACGCCGTCAACAACGATGAGGGCCGCCTTCCTCGAATCGTGTACCTCCATGCGCCTTCGAAGGTCCGCCATATCGTTGTGGTGGAACTTGACGACCGAGCCGAACCCGAGCCGCGCCCCGTCGATGATGCACGCGTGGTCGAGCTTGTCGAGGTAGACGACGTCGCCGCGCTCCACGAGGCATGAGATCACGCCGAGGTTCACCTGGAAGCCCGTGGAGAAGGTCAGCGCCGCAGGCTTGCGCATGAACGCGGCCAGTTTCTCCTCGAGCTGGGTGTGGATGTCGAGAGTGCCGTTGAGGAAGCGCGACCCGGCGCAGCCACTGCCGTACTTGGCGATCGCGTCCTGCGCGGCCCGCTTGACCTCGGGATGGCTGGTGAGGCCGAGGTAGTTGTTCGACCCGAGCATGACCACGGGTTTCCCGTCGATCACCACCACCGGGTCCTGCCCCGACGAGATCGTGCGGAAGTACGGGTAGAGGCCTACACCCTTGATGTCGTCCGCAATCCGGAAATGCTGGCACTTCTCGAAGATGTCCACGCCGCCTCCTGCCCCTCGAAGAACTGCGATTGCTACGCCCGCCGAATCTTATCACGCGGCCGGGACCCATCCCCGTTCGCGGTACCACGCCCAGGTCCTGGCCGCCCCGACGGGCATCGGGACCCAACCGGCCAACCCGAGCGCATCCAGAGACGCTGCGGTGCGGGCGGACCAGTGGCGGGCCAGCAGCTCGCGCGCCTTGTCGGAGGTCATCGCGACGTTACGCATCCCGAGTCTCTGCAGGGTGTCCCCACCCAACCCCAGGAACCGTACCAGGACGGGAGGAACCCGCACGATCCTGGCGCGGACCCCGCCGGACCCGGCCAGGACCCCGATGATCCCGGTCATCGTGCGAGGCTCAGGCTCACCGAGATGGACGACCCGCCCATCCGCGCACCCGGCAGCGGCCGCAAGGATCGCTCGCACAACGTCGCTCACGTAAGCGACCGTGACCCACCGGTCGCCGGAAGGAAGCGGCACCAGGCCTCGCGCGGCCATGCGGAAGAACTGCAGCACGTCGATGTCGCGCGGTCCGTACACGGTGGGCGGACGCAGGATCACCCATGATCCGGCGTGCTCCCGGGCGGCCGCCTCCCCGGCCAGCTTCGAACGCCCGTACGCGGAGACCGGCCTCGCCTCGTCCTCCGGCGCGTTGCCGGCCGGGTCCGCGCTCGGCCCCGCGGCGGCCAGCGAGGAGATGTGGACCACGCGTGCTCCGGGGGCCCGCTCGCGCATGGCCCGCACGAGGTTCGTGGTGCCAGCCCGGTTCGCGTGATCGAACCGATTCTCGTTCTCGGCACGCACCAGGCCCGCCAGGTGGATGACGGCGCCGCATCCGTCGACGAGGCCGGCGAGGGCACCGCCGTCATCGAGGTCTCCTTGCACGACGACCGCCTCGGCCCTCGCGAGTGCGTCGAGCTTCGATGGATCACGAACCAGGAGGCGCGGCCGCAAACCCGAGGCCAGGAGCGCATCCGTGACATGAGACCCGATGAACCCCGTGGCGCCCGTGACGGCGAGGGGAAGCGGAATCCGCGGGCACCACGAGCCGAGTTCCTCGGAGGCGATCTCGGCCGGCAACGCCCGCCATCGCGTCTCGCTCCCGGTCATCCTTCTGTGCCCTCTTCTTCACCGTACTCGCCCCACGTGTTCGGCGTCTCCCAGACGCGGACGCGCTCCAGACGGACCGTCGGCGGGACGCGGTAGGTCGCGCCGCCGGGAGCGATCACCTCCATGCCAGGACGGAAGGCCGCAGAAACGGCCACGAAGAGGTGGCGCGCCAGGACTTCGGTTGTGGGGTCACCCTCCTCCATCAGCACGACTCGCTCGGCAAAAGGCGCGAAGGCGTCACGAAGCGGATCGCTGGCGGCGAGGAGCATGGCGTGATCGAAGCGCTCCAGCTCGTTGGCCACGACGGTCTTGAGCGCCTTGTAGTCGCAAACCATGTCGTTGGGGTCGAGGGACTCGGCGCGGAGCACCACCTCGATCGTCCGCGTGTGGCCGTGCGGGAACCGGCATTTCTCCGGGTGCTTGGAGAGCCGGTGCCCCGACTCGATCTCGAACCGCCGGGCAATTCGGAACACTCCCACCGTGCGCCCTCCATCGTCCGCCCGAGTGTATCAGCCGCATGTGCCCGTGGGAGCAGTGGTCGAAGAGCGGACGAGAGTACGTGGTAAGCCGGCAAGTGCGTCGGATGCTACCACCCGCGCACGGGACGCCACTCGTCGACCACGTCGCAGTCGCGCAGCACCGCGTAGCGGTCGAAGAGCGCCGCTGCGAGGCACGAGTGGTTCGGAACGATGCGAAAGAGCGACCCGACCGGAAACTGGCCAGCCGTCAGGTCGTGCGGGCAGCGCACGACGCCGTGCTCCTGTGAGAGCGAGATGATGCGCATTCCGGGCACCGGTTCGCCGGCTGCGGTCAGCACGAGGCCGAAGCCACACCCCGGATCGACGTGCACCGGTCCCGGGTCCTTGGAAAGCGCGAGCGCTCCCCCGTCCACCAGCAGCTCGCGCCGGCTCGGGTACCTGCCGATGACGCGCACGAGCACAGAGAAAGCGATGTCCTCAAGCGCGCAGCTGCCGATCGCGACCTGGGTCGCGTCGAAGAAGACGTAGTTGCCGGGGCGCACCTCGGTGACCCCGGCGAGGTCCTCGGCGACGGCCAGCGTCGGCGTGGAGCCGATGCTGATCTCGTCGACCCGCACGGCGGCGCGACGTAGCCGGCCGGCGAACGCAACCATGACATCGCGCTCGTGTGCCGCTACGGCGCGGACTTCCTGGGCATCGCGACAACGGTACGACTGTCCCGCGTGTGTCAGGATCCCGCGGAAGTCGAGGTGCGGCGACGACCCCACCCGTCCGGCGAGCGCCACGCTGTCGTTCAGCCCGGGGTCCACTCCGGCACGGTGGGCGCCGCAGTCCACCTTGAGGAAGACTGAGAGGCGAATGCCGCGTTCGCGGGCACATTCCTCAACCGCATCCGCCACCACCGAGTCGTCCAGCAAGAGGCTGAGGCGGTCGAGACGCCGTGATAGGTCGGCCGCCTCCGGGAGTTTGGCCGGTGGGATCGGCACGGCATAGGTGATGTCGCGGAACCCCCCGGCCGCAAAGAAAGCGGCTTCCGCCAGGGTCGAGACCGTGATCCCGCCGAAGTGCCCCCGCACCTGCAGGCGCGCCGCCTCGATCGTCTTGTGGGTCTTGACGTGCGGCCGCAGGCGCACCCCCAGGCGCGACGCCCTCTCGCCCATGCGGGATGTGTTGCGCGCGACGACATCGAGGTCCACCAGCGCAGCCGGAGTGCCCAGGTCCTCCACACGCACGAGCGCAGGGTACCAGGCCAGGGTGTCCTTCGACGTGGACACCGAGAACCCCGTCCTCCACCGGTAGCGTCCGGACTTGTTCAAGGACGGCGAGTGGAATCGCACGGCCTGACGCACTCCGCAAGGCCAATCTCAAATCAGTGAGATCAAGACTCCCAACTGCGCCGCGTTGGCACGGTCTATGCCTATGACCTGGCCGAGGCGGTGCATGGGCACCGCGGCGAGCGGACCGACGATTCACACCCGCTCCACAGGGAGGGACAGAACATGAAGACCTATCTGCTTCGTCACTCGTGGTTGGTTGGCGCGATAACCCTCAGCCTGCTCTCCGACGCTGCGGTCTGGGCGCACACTACCCCAATCCCGCTGGAGACGACCAAGCAGGTCGGGGCCACCGCGATCGTGTACAAGGGACCCCAGTTGGACCTCGCGCTGTCGTACCGTTTCGCCAAACAGAACCCAACCGGCAACTGGCTCATGCTGGATACCGTGATGACCGCCGCCGCCGCGCCGCTCGAGGTGCCGCGAGCCTCGATCTCCGTGCGCACGCCCAACGGCGACGTCGTGCCGCTCGCGACGCAGCAGGCGTTTGGCAAGGCCTACGCCGGGCTTGCGGCCAGTATCGCGCGGGCCAACGCCTTCCGGGAACCGATGGGATACCTACTCCCGCAACGGCCCAGGCGAATGGACTACTTCTCCGAGCCCGCGCGCCGGTTGGCGTTCCCGTCGATCTGGCTGGATGAGTGGCACAACACGTACGGGCGGCTCTATTTCGAGTTGCCGGGAGGCGTTCAGAAAGGGGACTACGAACTCCTGATCAGCTTGCCCGAGAGCCACGTCACGATCCCGTTCGCGATCTGACTGCCCGTGTCCCCACGGCGAGGCCGGAGCCGCCGTCAACGGCCCTCCGGCCTTCGCTTTCTTCGTCAGGGTCTCGCCGTGCACCCCCCCGCTCACCTCCCTCGAACCTCGGGTGCCTGCCGCCGGACGCGCTGAGTCCCGACGCTTTGTGACAGCAATCGTTCCATCACTCTTCGGTCGCGTGGCGGCATCGTTCCCGGTGCTACTCTGCGGGCGGGAGATGTCGCGAACGCTGCTGGACCATCGAGAGGGAGGCACGGGGGCAAGGGCCGCTGGTGCATTGGCCGGACTCGAGGCCGGTGTGCTTATTGCGGTGGCTGATGCCGCTCTGGTCCTCGTCTATGAGCCGCATCACGTATTGTTCCCGAGCGGAGCCAGGGTGCTGTTCGTAGCGCTCCTGGTCTACCCGGTCCTGGCGGCAGCCGCCGGCTTTGTGACAGTGTGGGCGGTGACGGCCGCGACGCGCCGCAGGTCCCCGGCAGAGTTCCCCATCGGACGGATTCGCGGTGCGTCCTCGGGAGCCGCCGCGCTGTTCGCCGGTGTGTCCTGGGTCGGACACTACGGAGCCCGCGTGGCGTCTCCCAACCTGCCCCTGGCAGCTGCGCTTGTGCTGGCGGCCACCGTGCTGGCGGTGGCGCTGGGCACCAGGTTCGCCGGCCGTCGCCATCGAGGTCGACGCGCCATACAAGGTCGGGCCCTCGCGTGGCTCGCGCTGACGACGATCTGCGGCGGCGTCTCGCTTCTGCCGCCCGGACCGCAGACGCGCGCGCGGACCGGGGGAGGTGTGGTCATCCTGATCACGGCGGACACGCTCCGCGCCGACGCACTCGGGTGCTACGGGAACTCAGGCGCGTCCACGCCGAACATCGATCTTCTTGCTGCCGATGGCACGCGCTTCGCGAACGCCGTGGCGCAATCTTCATGGACGCTCGCTGGCCACGCGTCGATCATGACCGGCCTCACCGTTGGACAGCATGGGGCCGACGCCGCGACGATGCACCTGGAGTCGGACCGCACGACGATCGCCACGATCCTCGCCCACCGAGGCTACCGCACGGCCGCCATCGTCAGCTCGTTCTTCACCGGCTGGAGGTTCGGCCTCGGGCAGGGTTTCGAACTGTTCGACGACGAGATGTCCCCGCGCTGGCTAGGGCTCAGGGTTTGCACCCTGGCCCGCCGGCTCGGCATCGCACCGCGAGCGTGGCTCCCGGCGGAAGAGCGCCGGGCGGCTTCCGTCGACAATGTCGCGGTTCGCCTCTTGCGGCGTTACGGTGACGGCCCTCTCTTCATGTGGCTTCACTACTTCGATCCGCACACCGACTACGACCCTCCGGCGCCTTTCGCAGCCGCTGCCAGGAGGTCCTACCAAGGCGCCTTCGATGGCACCGTCGGCCCGATCCACGATGTCAACCGCGGCCTACGGCGCATCGCTCCTGAAGACGTGCGCCATCTCCGCGACCTCTACGACGGCGAGGTCGCCTACCTCGACTCCGAGATCGGGAGACTGCGTTCCGCAATTGATCGGCTCGGCCTCGCAGACCGGACCGCGATCGTGCTGACCGCCGATCACGGCGAGGCATTCCTCGAGCACGGGACCCTCTCGCACGTCAGTCTCTACCAGGAGATTCTCCACGTGCCGCTGCTGATATGGAGCCGCGGTGTCGTCCCGGCGGGTGCCGTCGTGACGTCTACGGTCCGACAGATGGACGTCGCCCCCACGCTCGCCGAGCTGGCGGGGGTCCCGTGGGACGTTTCCGCCAGCCGGGCCGCAAGCCTCGTTCCGGTCGCTCGCGGCGTCGGAGAAACCGACCGGGCTGCGCGAGCCGACCGCGAGGTAGGTGGGCTCGTCGAGCCGATCAAGGGCGAGCAGCACGCCCTGGTGGAGTGGCCCTGGAAGCTGATCACCAGCACCAACGCCCCGCCCGAGCTCTACAATCTGGCCGCGGACCCAAGCGAGCGCGTCAACCTCGCTTCCACCATCCAGGACCGGGCCCGGGCAATGGCGACCGTGCTCGACGCCGAGCCGAGCCCGACGCATACCGCACCCCGCCGCCCGAATGAATGGCTGCTGCGGACCCTGCGGTCGCTCGGATACGCCCAGTAGCCCACCGCTCAGACGTTGTCGTGGACGACCGCCCTGAAGGCGGCCGCCAGCTGGGCACCGATTACGTCGAGGCCGAAGTGGCGCCGCGCCACCTCTCTTCCATCGTGGCCGAGTCGGGCGCGCAACGATGGATCACGCCACAGGGCATCGAGAGCCTCGTACCATCCGTCCGCGGTCTCGGCCGCGAACCCGACTTTCCCCAGGGCTAACACCTCACGGTTGGCGCCAACCGGCGACACCACCACGGGGACGCCGGCCGCCATGAACTGCAGCATCTTCAGCGCGCACTTCCCGCGGGCCCAGTCGTCGTCCACGAGAGGCATCAGCCCCACGTCCACCTGCGAGAAGAAGTCACCCTCGACGGCAGGGCTCCAGAGCCGGAATCTCACCCTGTCCGGCGGCAGCCCCTGGAGTCCCGGGGGGCGGTCGGCCACAACCAGAAGCTCCGCGTCGTGCCCGACGAGGAACCTCGCCAGCACGTCTTCGATGCTCGAGAGGTAGCCCGAGCTCCAGCTCGTTCCGATCCAGCCAAGCACGAACGGCCGTGCCTCACCGCCGCGCTCGCGCACCGGCCGAGAGGGAAGGGTGACCGCCGTGGGGATCACGCGGATGTCCCTGGCGTACGGTCGGAACCAATCCGCGATATACGAGTTGCCGGCGATGACCATGTCCGCCCGACGCGCGGTGGCTATCGCGGCCGCCCGCCCGAACGGCGACAGCAGCCAGATCGCGTCATCGACGTCGAAGACCACTGGCCGCTTCAGCAGCGGCTCCAGCGTGGGCCAGCCGGCCACCAGGCCGCGCTCGAGCCACGTCAGATCCCCGTGCCAGCTGGAAACGATCCCGGGGAGGCGCGCGGCGATCTTCACTCCCTGCCAGGCGGCGTACACGGGAGGCACCCAGGCAAGCCGGAACCCGACCGGGAGGCCGGGCAAGCCGGCATGTCGCGAAACGGCGGGAACGCACTCGTGGACCGTGATCCCGGCCGCCTCGAGGTTCGCGATGTGCTGCCGCACGCGAAACCGTGCCGGCGGTTCGTCCAACCCGCCGGTAAGAGCGACGACCTTGATCCGCCGCGGAGCCGAGCCGTTCACTTGACGGCCACCACCGACCAGCCCAGCGGGTCGCTCCGCACGGTATCCAGCCGATCGACGAGCAGCAACGCCGCCTGCATCAGGCGCACGAGCACCAGGAGAAGGTACCGAACGGGCAGCAGGGCGGCCCCGAGAGGATTGAACTGCCCGCTGCGCAGGCCGGAGCCCGGGATGATCGAAAGTGTTCGAGGCAGCTCGTACGCCATGCGGGTGAACATCCCGCCCAACGGCGCAATGGAGATCTCCCTGAAGCCCGCGCGCTCGAGCAGAACCCGCAGGCCAAAGGAGGTATACCGGAAGTAGTCGTGAGGGGTCTGATGCTCTGCCTGTGCCATCGGCGCGGTGAGGAAGAGCCTGCCACCTGGCGCAAGCACACGGCGCAACTCGGGAAGATCCTCCCAGGGCCGCGGGAGATGCTCGAGAACCTGAGTGCAGAGGACCGCTCCGAAGACGCCGTCCGCAAACGGAAGCCGCCCGAGCGGCGCGACGCAGTCGAGGTTCCGCAGCCGCCAGAGGGGGTTCCCCACCCCGAGGTCCACCCCCACGTAGTGGCAGTGGCCGAACAAGCGTTTGTACGCGCACTCGCCAGCGCCCGCGTCGAGCAGCAACGTTCCAGCCGGCATCGAAGCCGCGGCCGACCGGACAAACCGGTTGATGTGCCAGCGACCGGTGTCGGTGAGGCGCGATGCGCGTGAAAAGTCCTCCGTCAATCGCATCGCGTCACTCCCCCAACTCTCTCCGGCACCGGTGCCCCTGTGAGGAAGACCGCGGGCGACGATGTCCAGCGTTCCCGAGCCATCCCAACCGAGCACACCGAGATCACAAAGCGGAACAGCTTGACCGGCCTCATCGGGGTTCACTCCGTTTGGTGACGCACCGGCGCGCAGCCAACGCGCGGTACTCGTCGAGGTAGATCGCGGTCAGCCGCTCCGGAGAATGGTCGCGGCGGACACGCGCCCATGCCGCCGCGCCGTCGAACACAGACCGGGACGCGAGCAGGAGGCTCTCGGCCAGTGCCCGGCTGTCCCCGGGAGGGATCACGATGCCGGTCGCGGGCTCCGACACGAGCCCGGCCATCTCTCCCACCGACGTGACCACGGCCGGAAGCCCGCGGGCCATTCCTTCGAGCAATACCATGGGCTGGCTGTCGCGGCGGGATGGCACCACCAGCAGCTCCGCGGCGTCGAGCACGCTCGTGACGTCGGTGAGCCAGCCCGTAAAGGACACCACCGCCGCGAGACCAAGGCGCGCCGTGCGCTTTTCGAGCTCACGGCGCTGAGAGCCGTCTCCTACGATCGTCAGGCGCAGGTCCGGAACCGAGTCGACGCATGTGCGGAGCGCATCAAGGAGCAGATCGAAACCCTTCTCCGGTTCGAGCCTCCCCACGGCGACGAGCCGACGTGGACTCGCGATCTCGCCGCGAGGGGGCTCGGGCGGGACCGGGACGGCGTTGGGAACGAGGCGAACGACGCTCCGTGGGCCGAGTGAAGCGGCCAGGGCTTCCGATACGGCGAACACTCTCGCCGCATATCGCAGCGCAATCCGGTCCACCTTTCCGTAGAGACGCAAGCGGGGCGTCTCGAACGCGAACCCGTGGCGCGTTGCGACCCAGGGGAGACGCAAGCGCGCAGACGCGAGCATCGCGAACACATCGCTCTTGTAGTCCCAGGCATGCAGAACCGCCGCCCCGATCTCGCGGCCGATCGCGGCCAACCGCACAGCGATCCGGGGATCGAACCGGAACGCTCCCTGAACGCGGTGCAGCCGAACCGTCGTCGGGGAACAGAGCGACCGGAGCAACGGCCAGTCCGTGCGACCGTCGTCGAGGATCGCCAGATGAAGCTCGCCGCCCGTGGCCTGCAGGCCGATCGCGAGGTTGACCAGCGCGCGGTCGATTCCCCCGACCCGGGCCGAGCCCATCCGAACGTGCAGCGCAATCGGGGCTCGGCAGTCGCCCGAGTCAGCCGCGCCGGGGATCACTTCTGCTCCAGCCCACCGCTCGGGCGACCTTCTGGCCGGGGTCCGGTAAGCAGCCGGCGCACGAGAGCCGCCAGGCGAGCAAGGTAGTAGGTCTGATACAACGCGATGGCACAGAAAGGCCGGTAGACCTTCCGGTTCCGCCAGCTGCGATACACCACGCTGCCGATGGGCACTGCAAACCACAGGAGCAGAAGCGTGAGGAAGCGGATCGTACCCAACCAGGGCGCCGCCACCAGCTGACCCAGGCCAAGCCCGATCAAGGCCACGTGCAGGTACATCGCCAGGGTCGGCCTGCTCGCTTTCCAGAAACCACGCACGCCAAACGCTCCCCGCGCTCGCCACGCCTCCTTGCGCCAGAAGCCTTTCAGTGATTCCGGGTTGTCCAGGTGCGTCACGGCCAGGCGGTGCGACTCCCAGAGCCGGCATCCCGCCTCTCTCAGGCGAACGCACAGCTCGACGTCCTCCTGCGTCTCCAAAGTCTCGTCGAAGCCGCCCACGCTCTCGAACAACGTCCTCCCCAGGGTGAGATTCGCGCCGCAGAGCCACGGACGGTAGCCGTCCTGCGCCGACGCATGGATGCGATCCCAGACCTCCGTGACCCAGGGCGTGCCCGGCGGCAGCGTCACCTTGCATCCGACGGCCTCGGCCGGGATCGTGCCCAAAACCTCGGTCACACGCTCGAGGTAGTCCGAGGGCACGACGCAATCGGCATCCACGAAGCACAGGTGCGAGCCGCTGGCGAGAGCCGCACCTTCGTTGCGGGCGGCGGCGATCGTCCCTCGTGCGGAGCTCACCAAGACCTCCGGCCCGGGGCTGGCCGAGGTGAGGATCTCCGAACTGCCGTCCGTCGAACAATGGTCGACCACGATCAGCTCCGCGTCGCCATACGTCCGGACCGCCGCGGCCAGCGACTGCACCACGACCGGCAGGAACGGCGCCTTGTTGAACACCGGCACCACGACCGAGAACCGCGGTCGGCCGGCGGCCAGCGGAGCGGTCATGGTCCCATCGCCGAGATCAAGGGCGAGGACGCGGAGGCGAGGTCGGGGGCCACCCGGTCGAATTGTAGTGGCACGACCTGAACGGTCAAGCCAGCCGGTCGTCTCGGGATCAAGCACTGGTGGCCCGGCTCGACGCCTGCGCTCGGAACCGACCGGGTCACGGGTCCGCAGGTCCCGGTCAGTCCGCTTCGAACCCTCCCCTGTGATCTGCTTTGACTCTTCTCACTCCTCCGGTGACGGACCCGGCCCCAACGCGGCGAGCCTCAGGGGACCGGGCGGCGCAGGTGTCTCCGGATCACGTGTTCTTCCGGCCCGGTCTCGTACACCAGCAGGTGAGCGGTCTCGTCGGTAACATAGACTCGACCGTTGACCACGATCGGACTCTCCCAGTGGATCGAGCCCAGGGTGTCGTCGCGCCAGAGCAGCTCGCTGGTTTTGGGGTTGATGGCCCGGATCCCGGCGTGGGAGGCGTAGAAGAGAACCCCGTTGGCGATGATGGGTGAGCTCCCGCCCGTCGCGATGGTCCAGGCCTCCGGGACCACGGTCGACAGCCGTGGGACGCCACCGCTGCCGAGCCCCAGCCTGAAACCCGACAACCCCCGACCGTTCGCAACGTACGCCCACGTCGCACCAGTGGCCGGGTCAACCCACACCGCCGGTGCGGTCAGCACCTCACCCCCCTGAGGCAGGTCGAATCTCTGCAGCTCTCCACCGACGTGCCCCGGGCCGCCCCGCCCGGACAGATCTCCGAGGTTCAGAAGGCGCACCATCCCATCCTTGCCACTCTGGACGGCGACGTGGGGGACAACGCTCCCCGCCGGAACGTTCAGGATGGCCGGCGCGGTGCTTCCGAGGTCGGCGTCGGCGTCCTGCAGGCTCTGGTATTCGGTCGGCGTATAGCTGTCGAGCGGCCAGCCACTGCCGTTGCCGGTGCCGTCGGGGTTGATCGCGAAGACGCTGTCGCCCCAGTCGCTGCCGCCCGAAACCGCGTTGTACCTGCCGTTGCCGGTGGCCATGAACAGCTGGCCGAGCTCCGCCACGAAGACCACGCCGGCCCGTGCCCAGATCGCGGTCTGAACCGCAGGACAGTCGGGCTGCGGCCGGCTGCAGTCGCCCGAGCCGTTCTCGGTCAGATGGCACGTCCGGTCGCTGCAGTTCGCGTTGAAGACCCGTTGCGTGCCTGTCGAAAGGTCGATGGCGGTGACGTGCCCCTGGTAGTCCCCGGCGTCGCCAGGGTATCCGCCGTTGGTCACATAGAGGTACGGCGTGCCCGACGCAACCGCTATCGTGAGCGCCGAGGACCCCTTCTCGACGTCGGGCTTCAGTGTGGCGAGCTGCGGCCACCCGCCCCCCGTCGACTCGGTCCCATCGCCCGCCCGGTACTTGTGGACGTAGCCGTCGAGGCCGTACGAGTAGACGAACTGGCGATCGGGGTCGGCAGCCGGTGAGGACGTCGTGTACCTCGGCCCCGTCGCCGGCTGCCTGGACCACCGAATGTCGCCCGTGTCCACGTCGATCGCGATCACAGTGCCGTCCTTCGTCGTCACGAACACGAGGTCCTTCGGCCCGTCGCTCGTCGACACGCCCTCCAGGAAGATGGGTGACCCGTCCGCCACGGAGGGGAGCGCGACCGGCGCGTACCTCAGGTGCAGGGAGCCCACGTTGGACAGGTTGATCCGCGCCTCCTGGTAGCTCGCCCCGCTGTGTCGTGCATCGAGGTTGAACTGGGGCCAGTCCGCCCCGCCGGCCGCGCTTGCGCTCGCCAGGCCGACGGCGACACAGAGTCGGATTCGGGGCCTCATACGGGAGCCAACCTGCGTCGACCGCTGCGTGATTCCCAGCCGAGTGGGGCGCCACCTGGGAAGCATCGCCCCGCAGGGTCCGGGTCGCCGAGACCAGGCCGCGTTCCCGCCGGGTGCCGGTTGCTGTCGCGGCGCCGCTGGCAGGAGGCCTCGGCCCGGTCATTCTTTCGCCCGCGTCCCGCCAACCAAGACCCGGAACGGAGGGTGGATGAATCCCGGCGCCGACTCGGTTCCTCGAACGGGGGCTGAACCGGCGGCGGGCATTCCGGGGAGCGTAGAGCCCGGTCCTCTCAGGCCACACGACCCGTGCAGGTGATGCGGCTCGACCGGGAGTAAGGTTCAGGTGGAGGTGGAGCCCATGGTGGAAACCAACGGAAGGCACGCACCAGCCAACGAGGCCATGCCCGTCATCTTCCTCGCGCACGGCTCACCGTTCCTGCTCGACGACGAAGGGTGGGTCGGGGAGCTCAGCCGGTGGGCGAAGGCACTGCAGCGGCCCAAGTCAGTCCTCATGGTGTCGGCCCACTGGGAGCAGAAGCCGGTCACGGTGGGGGCGGTTCGAACGGCGCCGCTGATCTACGATTTCTGGGGCTTCCCGGAGAAGTACTACGGTGTGACGTACCCGGCGCCGGGCGCTCCCGCCCTCGCAGAGCGCGTTCGGGAGCTGCTCGGCCCGTCGCAACCGGTGGCCGATGAGCCCGAGAGAG
Source organism: Terriglobia bacterium (assembly GCA_020073245.1). Taxonomy (GTDB): domain Bacteria; phylum Acidobacteriota; class Thermoanaerobaculia; order Thermoanaerobaculales; family Thermoanaerobaculaceae; genus RBG-13-68-16. Next base: position 26,099 of record JAIQFQ010000033.1, read on the forward strand.
GACTCGACCATGGCGCGTACGTGCCCCTCGTGGCGATGTACCCGAATGCCGACGTGCCAGTGCTTCAGGTCTCTCTCCCGACGATGGACGCCCCGACCCTGTTCGAGCTCGGGCGCGCGCTGGCGCCCCTGCGTGACGAGGGCGTCCTCATCGTGGGCAGCGGCTTCCTCACTCATAACCTCCGTGCCTGGGACCGCCGGCCCAACCCCGCCACGCCGACGTGGGCGGCGGAGTTCGACGCGTGGGCGGGCGACGTATTGAAGCGCCAGGACGTCGACGCGCTTCTCGACTACAGGAGGCGAGCCCCGGGGGTGCAACAGGCGCTCCCGACGCACGAGCACTTCGTCCCGGTCGCCGTCGCGCTGGGTGCCGCGGTGGGAAAGCCCGGGCCAGTGACATTCCCGATCACCGGTTTTTACGGCGGCTCGATGACCAAGCGCTCGGTGCAGTTCGGGTAGCGCCGGGCGGCCGAATCAGCGACCGCCGCGCATGCTCTTCGCGAATTCCTCACCCGCTCGCATCATCTCGGCCTCGGTCATGTCCTTCACGTGAGTGCCGAAGGTCCAGATGTAGCCGAACGGATCCACCACGGTTCCGGTGCGGTCACCCCAGAACATGTCGGCCGGCGGCATCTTGACGGTGGCGCCCGCCGCCACGGCCCGCTTGAACGCCGCGTCGCAGTCGGCGCTGTAGAGCCAGAAGCCGACGGCGGCCGGGGCCGCGGGCGACGGGCCCTGCGGCGTCATGCCCGGTATCTCGTCGTTCAGGAAGACGACAGAGTTCCCGATGCGCATCTCCGCGTGCCACACCCCGTTGCCGTCGGGCGCCGGAGCCAGCAACACCAGCTCGGCGCCGAGCGCGCGCTTGTAGAACTCGATCGCCTTCCCGCACCCTCGGATCGTCAGTGCCGGGGTCACCGCGTGGAGGTTCTTCGGAACCGGTTTCACCTTCGCTGCCATGACCGCCTCCTTTTCGGGGGGTGCATCCCAGAACCACCTCGCGCCGCCGAGACTTCCCCCGCTTGCCTCCTCGGGAACGCCCAGGCGCTATATCGGAGGTGCTCGTCCCGATCTCCTGTGCAGCCGATGGACTCGGTGGCCGAGTGACCGGACTAGCATTCAAGAAATCGGACCGGTCAATACGCGGCAAAATTGGCTCTTTCCATCAACCAATCCTTCAGCGACACTGAGCCATGCGGCATCCCGCTGCCGATCGCACGGACCTGACCCGCGGATACGCGATCGCGTTGACCGCTGCGGCCATTCTCTCGACCACGGCGATCTTCATCCGCCACCTGACCCGGACATACGCCATCCCGGCGCTCGTGCTCGCGTTCTGGCGGGACGGGTTCGTGTGTCTCACGCTGCTGCCGGTGCTGGCGCTGGTGCGCCCGCGGTTGCTCCGGTTCGAGCGGCGCAATCTCCCCTACCTCGTCCTCTACGGACTCATGCTCGCGACGTTCAATGCCACGTGGACGCTCTCGGTCGCACTGAACGGCGCGGCCGTTTCCACGGTCCTCGTGTACTGCTCCGCCGGGTTCACCTCGCTTCTGGGCTGGTGGCTGCTCGACGAGCGGCTCGGTTGGGGCAAGCTGCTCGCCGTCGCCCTCAGCCTCGGCGGATGCACGCTCGTTTCCGGGGCGCTGGATCCGACGGCGTGGCGCGCCAACCTCCTCGGGATCCTGACGGGTGTCCTCTCCGGCCTGTGTTACGCCGGCTACAGCCTGATGGGCCGCACGGCCTCGCAGCGCGGCCTGAACCCCTGGACAACCATCCTCGCCACCTTCGGATTCGCGTCCGCGTTCCTGTTCGCCGTCAACCTGGTCCCGGGAGGTCACGTCCCCGGCGCGGCAGCGCACCCGGCCGATCTCTTCTGGCTCGGCAGGGCCTGGGGAGGCTGGCTCGTCCTGTTCCTGCTGGCTGCAGGTCCCACCGTGGCGGGGTTCGGGCTGTACAACGTCAGCCTTTCACACCTCCCTTCCAGCGTCGCGAACCTGGTCGTCTCGCTCGAGCCCGTTCTGACGGCCGCCACCGCCTACGTACTGTTCGCCGAGCGTCTCGACGCGACGCAACTTGCCGGCAGCGCGTTGATCCTGGCCGGCGTGGTCTTCCTGCGCGTCTACGAGGGCCGCCTGGAGGGTCGGGTCCGGGGCGGCGTGCAACACGCGGCCGAGTGCGCCGCGGCCGAGCGATGATAGTGTTGGGCCGCTGAGTTGGTCGAAGGAGACGAGTCTTGGACGGCACAACACAGGCCCGAGAGGCAGATCCGGTCAGTACTCCGTTTGACGACGGCGAGCTCTACGACGTCCTATTCGGCGAGTTTCGCTTCGACCTCGACTTCTATCTCGAGCTCGCCCGCAAGGCGCGCGGTCCCGTGCTCGAGGTCGCTTGCGGCACGGGGCGGATCCTCATTCCATGCGTAAGGGCAGGCGTGGACATCGACGGGCTCGATCTGTTCCCGGCGATGCTCGGAACCTTGCGAAGGAAGGCCGCCGCGCTGGGCTTCGCACCGACCCTCCACCGGTCGGACATGCGCAGCTTCGCCGTGCCGCGGCGGTACGCTCTCGTGTTCTGCGCCTTCAACGGGTTCGTCCACTGCCTGACCACTGAGGATCAGCTGCAGGCGCTGCGCACCTGGCGCGGCCATCTCGCCCCCGGTGGAGCCGTGGTGTTCAACGTGTTCTACCCTGGTCGCGAGTTTCTCTCGGGACCCGAGGGCGAGCCCGTCCTCGAGGGGGAGACCAGGCATCCCGTGACGGGCTTGCCCGTGCGCATCTACGACACACGGACATTCGACCGGGTGGCGCAGGTCCAGCACTCGTGCGTCGAGATCCAGGAGCTGGACGACCAGGGGCGAGTGGCCACCGCGCACCGGTCCGAGACCGACATGCGGTGGACGTTCAAGCCCGAGATGGAGCTGTTGCTGGCCGCCTCGGGGTTCGCGCGGTGGGAGATCTGCGGCGATTTCGACCGCCGGCCCCTAACCAGGGACAACGACCAGATGATCGTGTTCGCGTGGAACGATCCGCCGCCGGCCGCCGCCTCGCCGAGGTAGCACTTCGACCGTTCGCCTCCCGGCGTCCACGGACACGCCACACCGAGGCGCGACGGCCTGGCTGGCCGGCAGTGCCGGAGCGGATCATGGCCCTGCGGCTCTGCTAGCCTGGCACGGTGAGCTTCTCCGACACCCTCCGCCACCTGGCGGCGGACCGCGCGCTTGCGCTGCCGGACGCGCGTCACCCGGAGCCGCTCGCCGCGCTCGACTACCCTGAGGAGCTCTCCCTCAAGCGGCAGGCGCTCGAGACGTTCTGGCGGGAGCAGGGTCTGGCCGGACAGCTCGAGCCGGTTGTTGGCGCCTCCTCGCCGCGGGGCTACCGCACGACGACCAAGCGCAGGGCGGTCCTTGGTCCCAGGGGCCTCGCCCTCACCTTCCCCGGCGCTCCGCCATCGGGGCGTGGCCTCTCTCCCTCGGCGCTCGACCCTCCCGAGCACATGGCCGCCTATACCTTCCTCATCGAACGGTTGGCTTGCCCCGCGGCGCGCGCCCTCGCCTCGGCTCTCAACTGGGCGATTGTGCGCGGCTCCGCGGGCGAGCTCTCCGTCATTCTGAACGTCCGTATCTTCGACGCCAGGGTCGTCCGAGCAGGCAAGCAACTCGCCGAGGCGTTCCAGGAGGGCGCCCCCGGCATGCGAGCCTGCTTCCTCTACCTCGACCCGAGCGGCTCGGACTACTACCTCGAGGCGCGGCGTCCGGCAGGTACGCTGACGTTCAAGCGTCTCTTCGGCCCCGACTGGCTGCAGGTGGAGGCCGACGGCGTGCGGCTGCGCTTTCCCCCGACTGTCTTCTCGCAGGTCAACGGCGCGATGCTCGGGATCATGACGAGCACCACGCGCTCCCTCCTCGCGCCGCTCGACGGCTGCACGATGCTCGACTTGTACTGCGGCTATGGGCTGTTCTCGCTGACCGTCGGCCGAGACGCGGCCTGGGTGGTGGGGGTGGATTTCGACGGCCCGGCGGTCGAGGCGGCGCGCTCCAACGCACTCCACCTCCGATGCGCGGACCGCGCGCGCTTCCTCGCAGGTCGGATCGACGGCCGGTTCCTTGCTCACCGCCTGCGTCCGGCCGGCACGCCCGAGGTTGTGCTGCTCGACCCGCCGCGGCAGGGCACGGCGCCTGACGTCGCTCAGGCTCTCGCCGCCCGCCGACCTCGGCGCGTCGTCCACATCTGCTGCGGCACGGACGAGATACCGCGCGAGGTCGAGGCCTGGTCCCGCGCTGGCTTCCGCCTCCACCACGCGATCCCACTCGACCTCTTCGCCGGCACCGAGAACCTCGAGACGTTCCTGCTATTCGAACGTTGAGTCGGAAGTTGAAAGTTCGAGGTCGAAAGCTCGTACGGTGTTTTGGCTCTCGACTTTCGACCCTCGGCTTTTGAATCTCCTGCCCTTCGAAGGCCGCGTGCCTAGGAGGCGCGATCGAGGCCGATATGCCCGGCCTGGGTCAGGCGATAAAACACCAGCATCGCGTCGAGGGTGGCGACCGGCGTGACCTTGAGGATTGCGCCGACGGTGCTGCTGCCGTCGATGCGGGTGAGGATGAAGCCCTCCTCGGGCGAGAGGTTCAGCGAGGTCAACTGCGAGATGTGAACGAGCAGCTTTGGGACCCTGTCCAGCTTCACCCCTTCGGCTTCGAGCGTCTCGCGCAGGGCGTTCTGGAGGTTCGACACATCCTTGCGAACCTCCGCGTTGTCGGGTTCGAGCGTGGCTGCGGCCCGAGCGTGCCGCATCGCACGTTGATAGTCGCCTCTCCTGAAATGCTTCCAGGCCTGCGCCGCCAACGTCGCCGAGTCGGCCGCCCGGACGGGCTCAACGGCTTGGAGCGCCCGCGGGCGGACCACCTTGAGCCGGCCGTCTTCGGCGAGTCGCCGCAGGACGCTGGAAACGAAGTACTCGCTCGAGTGGGTGTGAAGGCAGATCTCGGCCACGCTGCGGTTGTCGTCCACGGCGGCCACCACGGCTCGTTCGCCGGACGACAGGCCGGAAGCGTCCGACAGTTCGCCCACCATGACCGGCACGGTCTCGTCCGAGGGGATCAGCTTCCTGATTGCGTCCCACTCGTCGAGCCGCTCCATGGCGTCGAGAGTGAGGTTCGTGACCGCAATGGAGAGCGGGACCATCTCATAGGCTGGAAGCTGCCCGTCGATGAAACGGAACTCGCCGTCACGCCAGGTGAAGAGGTCGTAGATCCCCTCCCTCGATTTCAGCTCCAGCATGCTCTCCAGATCACCAATGGAAATGAGGCCCTGGTCGACGAGGATCTTGCCAAGCAGCACCCGTGTCAGCTCCTGCTGAGCCATGGCGGCGGAAAGCTGCGCCTCGCTGATGAACCCGTGACTGACCAGGAAGTGGCCCAGGTACTCTCTGGGGTCGCTCGACCCGGCCGCGATGATCTGCCCCCCGCGAAAATAGACCTTCCGCTCCACGACCCCGTTGCCGACGACCAGGGTGCCGGTGGCCTGCCCGGTGGCCAGCAACTGCAGCAGCTCCGGCACCGGCATTGTGCGGAGGTTTCCTGAAAGGCCCGCTAGGCTCACAAGGCCTCATTCTACTGTCTTCGACGCCGGCGTGAGCTGCCCTTCCTCGTGCCCTCTCACTTGAGCGAGAGGTCCGCACGGGTCAATGGAGCCTTGCCGGCCGACGCCGGGGCCCCAGAGGCCGCCACGACGAAGACCTGCTCGGCTTTCACCTTCCCGGTTTGCAGCAGGTAAGCCTGGACGGCCCCGGCACGGGAGGACGCCAACTGGCGGAGGGCATCCGCGCCGGGCTCGAGGCTGGCGAGCAGTCGCTTCTCCATTTCCGGAACCGGTTCGGCCTTCGCGATGCCCAGGAGGTTGCGCGGCTTCGAGAACTTGCCGTGCTTGTACGCCCTCTTCAGATACGTTTCGTACTCCTCCGGCTTGACGACGACGGCGTCGAGGGACTGCGCCGTGCCGCCCTCCTTAACAAGGTCGTCGAGCTTCTCACGTTTGATGGCGCGTTGCAGGCCGGCCTGGCGCAGCCCCTCGCGGTCGGCGGTTGGGTCGGCACGGCCGGCGACCTCGAGCCGGAGGCCGGGCCGGTCGTACAGCGCCTTGGCAAGGGTGTCGAGGTGGCCGCGTGCGGCGTCGTCGAGCGCGGCGCTCCCGGGCGCGAAGACGACGGTGTTCAGCTCGGCTCCTCCGCCACCGAACAGCGAGCCCAGCAAGGCAAACGGCGAGGTGGCAACCTTGACGAGCAGGTGCCCGATCATCTTCAGGATGATGCGACCGACACGAAACTTCGGGTCGTCGAGAGAGCCGCTCACCGGGAGGTTGAGGGTGATGCGCTCGTTCCGGTCCTTGAGCAGCGAGACGGCGAGCCGCACCGGTAGGTGCGTGGCCTTCGGGCTTTCGACCTTCTCGCCGAAGTCGAATTGGTCGACCACCAGCTGGTTCTGCGCCTCGAGCCGGCGCTGGCTGATCTTGTACGCGAGCTCCAAGCTCATCTTGCCGCGCTGGATCGCGTACCCCGCGTAGGTGCCCGAGTACGTGGAAACCGCAGGCAGATCGAAGTCGCTTCCCACGATCTTGAGGTCGATGAACAGGTTGCCGGCGAGCGGGTTGACCTTGCCGGTGACGGAAAGCGGCGCCTGTCCGTTGAGGGTGGCCCGGAGGTCCACCTCGCCGGCGGTGGATGCGAGCGACGTCAACCCTGAGACGGATCCCGTCAGACCCGTGAGGTCCATTCGGAAATCCGGGCTCACCGAGCGGTCGAGGATCGCGACCATACCATCGCGAATGGTGACCTTGCCGATGCGGACTGCATCCGGCGCGCCCGGTTGGGGCGCAGGGGCCGGAGCCGCGGTGGGTGACGGTGCCGGCGTGGGCGTCGCGGCGGGTTCGGCCTCCGCGCCCTCGCCCTCGCCTTCTTCCTCCTCTTCACCGGCCGGGGGCGGTGGGCCTCCGCCCAACACGCGCCTGATGTTGGCGGTGCCGTCGGGAGCGACCGTCAGGTGCGCCGCCAGGCCCACGAGTGTGATCTCGCCAATCTCGAGGCGAAACGGCTCACTGGCGAACGACACGCCGTCGAAGGCGAGCGAGTCCCACTTGAGGAGATCTTCGGCCGCGTCCGCGTCCACGGTGGCGAGGCGGTCCACCGAGGCCCTGCCGGTGAAGCCCGCGCTCGGTGCCGCGCCGGCCGAAGCCAAGGTCAGATTGCCCGAGGCGGAGGCTGTGCCGTCGTTCACGACGATGCGGACGCGGTCGGAGACGTAACCCTGGAGCGGGACCAGCGGGAGTTGCTTGACCTCGGCGGCAAGCGTGCCCGCGAGAGGGTTGAGCCCGATGCCGCCCCGCAGGGAGACGGCGCCCGAACCGTTGACCTTGCAGCGCAGGTCGAGGTTGCCCTTGACGCCCTCGACCGTGGAGAGATCCTGCGCGGTCAGGTCGAGGGGCGCGATCGCAACGTGCACGGGCTTAGCGGGCAGGGCGTCGTCCACCGCGATCTCCGCGCCCGTCAACGCAAACCGCTTGAGGGTGAACGCCCATGCCGGCGCTGTGGGGGGAGCGGGTATCGGCGACGGCATCACTCCCCCTGCCGGTAGCGTCGCAGAAAGAGCTGTCGCCGGCACCGGAGCCGCCGGCAGCAGGGTTGCGACGTTCCACACACCGTCGCCGCCGCGCGTCACGGCGAGCCGCGCGCCCGCCAGCGAAACATCGCCCAGAACGATGCTGCTCTTGACGAGGTCCACCGATGATTCCTTCAGGCCAGCCTCGGGGACGGCAAGGAAGTCCGCTTGCTCCCCCGTCTTGCGCAGGCGCAGCGAGCGCAGCGTGGCTGCCAGACCCGACAGCGTCAGACCGCCGCCTTCGGCGCCGGACCACGCGTAACCGCTCGACAGGCCGAGCACGCCGTCGGCGATCTCGAACGCCACCGCATCCTGGTAGTACGGCGCGTAGCGGCGGAGCGGGGCGCCGGTCAGCTCGAACGTCCCGCGCGCCGCGAGCGGCTCGAACGTGAACTCGCCCGTGTGGTGCAGAGTCTCGCCGGCGTCGCTGGTGAGCGACAGCTCGACCTTCGCAGCCACGCCCGGCGCGTTGCTGAAACCGCGCACGCCCAATTCGACCGCGTGCAGCGTTGCTTCGAAAGGTGGTTTGGGCGTCGCGTCGGCGAACAGAAGGGTTCCGTCGGTTACCTTCAGCTCGGCCACCTCGAGGATGAACGCCGCTGCCTTGCCCCCGTCCTTCGCCGCCGCGGCTTGGCCACGGCCGGATGCCAGCGCCAGTGCTGCCAGGTTCCACACGCCCATCGCGTCGCGCTGGAGTCGCAGGCGCGGCTGCTGCAGCAGCACGCTCGAGAGACTCGTGCGACCGATCAGAAGGTCGGCGGCGGCGATGCGGACCTCGAACAGCGGCAGGGCGAGCAGCTCCCCACCCCGGGCATCGGTGACCGCAACATCCCGGAGTGCGGCCCGGCCGGCGAGCACCAGCGTCGAGGGCTTACCTCTTTCCTGCCGGAATGTGAGCGTCAGCTGCGTCGCGAGGCGCGCGGACTGAAGCTTGACGGGGATCGCCACCGGAAGGTAGACGAGGTAGCCGGGGACGTCGAGATCGCGGATGTCGATGTCGAGAGAGGTCTCGCGGGAATCGGCGAACGGTTTCGTTCGCCCCTCGAGCACGAACGGCGTTCCGTTGACCACCGCCCGCAACGCCGGCTGTACGAATACGTCGGTCTCGTCCGGCAGGTTGGAGAGGAACGGGATGGCGATATACAGGTTCCGGACGGTGTGGAGCTTCCTCACCGGCCGGTCGTCGAAGTCGACGCTGCCGCCGATCAGCTGGATGTTGTTGAGGGCATACCGTAGTGGTTTCGGAGGACCGGAGGGTGGCGGTGCGGCCGGCGCAAGCAGGTCGGAAAAATTGTAGGTCGAGTCCTCGTTGCGAACGATCCGGAGGCGCAGGTCGGTGAGGCGCAGCTCTTTGAGGACCGGGGCAAGGTGCAAGAGCGATGTCAGCTTGGCGTTGGCGTAGAGCTCACCGAGCGAGACGAAGACGTCAGGGGAAGCCGGCTCTCGCACCGTGAGGCCGCGCACACGCGCGGAAAGTGTGAACGGGTTGAACGCCACGCTCTCGACCGTCGTCGGGCGGTGCAACGCCTTGGTGAGCTTGCTCGTCAGCACCGAGCGCAGCAGCGGCGGCACGGCGAGGAACCCTATGAGGCCGTAGACTGCCACCACCGCCAGAGCAACCGCACAACGCTTCCGCACCTTCGGTTGTCGTGCCCACTCGGTCAGCGCCACGTCACGCCTCCCCGACCGGTCGCCTCGGCCCCGCCAGCGCCAGCGGCCATCCCCCTGCGCCGGCCCTGAATCCGCGGACCACTGGGCGCCCTTTGGTCGTATCCGAGTCTATCGCCGATCGGGTCTGTGGGGCACGTTGCACCCCCACCGCCCCTCGCACTCCCCATCCGTCCGCGTGCTCCCCAGGCCTCCCACGGCGATCGCGCCTCCCGCGTTTCACCCCAGACCGCCGAACGGCGCGCTACAGTGGCTTCGTGCCGCACGTCTACATCCTGCGCTGCCGCGACGGGTCGCTCTACACGGGGTCCGCAAAAGACGTCGCCGCGCGTCTCCGCCTCCACGAGGCCGGCCGCGCCGCGTGTTACACCCGGGGACGCCGCCCGCTCGCCCTCGCGTGGTCGTGCGAGGTGGCCACGTGGGGCGAGGCCCTGCGCGAGGAGCGCCGGATCAAGCGGCTCCGGCGCGCCGACAAGGAGGCGCTGATCAGCCGCTGCCGGTGAGCACGGCGAGAAACGCGTCGCCGTAGCGGGCGAGCTTGACCCGGCCCACGCCGCTCACCTGCAGCAACTCCTCCGCGGTCTGCGGGCGCACTGCCGCCATCGCGGCGAGCGTCGCGTCGGAGAAGACGACGTACGCCGGGACGCCCTGTTCGTCGGCGAGGCGCCTGCGGAGCGCCCGCAGGCGGCCGAACAGCGCGTCGTCGACCGCGCGCCCGTCGGCGGTCAACCGTGCCTGCTTGGCCGGATGGGCACGGGCGGCGGGGCGGTGGACCGCCAGCTCGAGCCGGCGCTCGCCGCGCAGCAGCGCGTCCGCCCCGGTTGTGAGCTTGAGGACCGAGTACTCGGCGATGTCCTGGCGCAGGAAGCCGCCGTGGACCAGCTGGCGGATCACCGAGAGCCAGGCCTCGGCTGAGAGGTCGGTGCCGATCCCGTACGTCGAGAGGCGGTCGTGACCGAGCTCGCGGATGCGCGCGGTGCCGGCACCGCGCAGTACCTCGACGATGTGGCGGGCCCCGAACCGTTGGCCGACACGGTAGACGCACGACAGCGCCTTGCGCGCGTGTTCGGTCCCGTCGTATCGCTCGGGCGGGTCGAGGCACACGTCGCAGTTGCCGCAGTCCCGCCCTAGCGTTTCGCCGAAGTACGCCAGCAACGCCCGCCGCCGGCACGTGAGCGACTCGGCGAAGCCGACCATCGCGGAGAGCTTGTGCTGTTCCACTCGCACCTGCTCGGGGTCGCTGCCACTCCCGATCAGCCGGTGCGCGGTCACCACGTCCTGCATCCCGAACAGCAGTAGCGCCTCGGCGGGCATCCCGTCGCGCCCGGCGCGGCCGATCTCCTGGTAGTACCCCTCGATGTTCTTCGGCATGTCGTGGTGCACGACGAAGCGGACGTCGGGCTTGTCGATCCCCATCCCGAACGCGACGGTAGCGACCACCACCTCGATCTCGTCGCGCAGGAAGGCATCCTGCACGCGCGTCCGCTCGGCCGCCGGCAGGCCCGCGTGGTAGGCGGCCACCGCGACTCCCGCAACCGTCAGGCGCGCGGCGACCTGCTCGGTGCGCTTGCGCGACAGGCAGTAGACGATCCCGGAGTCACCGCGTCGGGCGCGTAGGAAAGCGAGCAGCTGCTCTGCGGGCGCGCTCTTGGCCACCACGGTGAGACGGATGTTGGGCCGGTCGAAGCCACCGGCGAAGAGCGCGGCGTCGCGCAGGCCGAGCTTCTCGATCACGTCGGCGCGCGTCGCCTCGTCGGCGGTGGCCGTCAGCGCCACCAGCGGCACACCCGGGAACAGCCCGCGCAGTCGCCCGAGGGCGATGTACTCGGGGCGGAAGTCGTGCCCCCACTGGCTGACGCAGTGCGCCTCGTCGACCGCGAACAGCGCCAGCTGCAGCGTGCGCAACCGGGCGAGAAACGAGTCTGTCATCAGCCGCTCGGGCGCGACATAAAGCAGGTCGAGCGCGCCGGCGTGCAGACGCGCCAGGGTCCTCCGCGCCTCGCCCTCCTCCATCGAAGAGTTGTAGAAGGCGGCCGCGACACCGTTGGCGACCAGCGCGTCGACCTGGTCCTTCATCAGCGAGATGAGCGGTGAAACGATGACCGCCGTGCCTGGACGCACCAGCGCCGGCACCTGGTAGCAGAGCGATTTGCCACCGCCGGTCGGCATCAGCACGAAGGCGTCGCCGCCGCCCACGACGCATTCGATGACCTCGCGCTGGAGCGGGCGGAACGCCTCGTAGCCGAACACCTCGCGCAGGACAGCGCGAGGATCGCCGACAGGTGCGGGGCCGTATCGCACGCGGAGAACGTAGCACGATGGAATCGCCCGCGCCGGGGGTGACGAGCCGGCGAGGCGGGTGACCCCCATGGATGCGCGGGGCTCTACTTCAGGCCACGCTTCTCGAGCAGCGCATCCACCTGCGGGTCGCGGCCGCGGAAGCGCCTGAACAGCACCGCCGGGTCCTCGCCCCCGCTCCTCGAAAGCAGCTCGCGGAACGCCTTGGCCCTCGCCTGGTCGAAGATGTCGGGCTTCTCCTTGAAGGCCTGGAACGCGTCGGAGTCCAGCACCGCGCTCCACGTGTAGCTGTAGTAACCCGCCGAGTACTCGTCCGCGGAGTGCAGGAAGTAGGTGGTGCGGTAACGGCTGAAGATCTCCGGGATCAGCCCCCACTTGTCCAGGCTCGCCTTCTCGAACGCGTCGGTGTCCTGGAGCTTCGGCTCGGTCATGGTGTGCCAGTCCATGTCGAGCAGCGACGCCGCGAGGTACTCCGTCATGGCGAAACCCTGGTTGAACGTCCCGGCCTTCCGGATCTTGGCGACCAGCGCCTCGGGCATCACCTCGCCGGTCTTGTAGTGGCGGGCGTAGAGCTTCAGGACCTCCGGCTCGAAAACCCAGTTCTCCATGAACTGGCTCGGAAGCTCGACGAAGTCCTCTGCGATGCTGCCGCCGCTCCCGCGGAACCGGCAGCTCGAGAACAGGCTGTGCAGCGCATGGCCGAACTCGTGGAAGATCGTCTCCGCCTCCTCGGGCGTCAACAGCGCCGGGGTGTCACCCGTCGGCCGCGCGAGGTTGTGGACGTTGTAGACGATCGGCGTCACGAACTGGCCGTTCTTGATCCACTGGTCGCGGATGTTCGAACACCACGCGCCGCCCCGCTTCCCGGGCCGCGGGTGCGAGTCCATGTACAGGATCCCGACGTGCTTCCCGTCCTTCTCCTTCACCTCGTATACCTTCACCTCGGGGTTGTAGACCGGGACGTTGGTCAGCTCGGTGAAGGTGATGCCGTAGAGCTTGCCCGCGAGCGCGAAGGCGCCCTGGCGCACCTCGTCGATCGGCAGGTAGGGCTTGATCGCCTCCTCGTCGAGGTCGTACCTGGCCTTCTTGACCTTCTCGGAGTAGTAGCGCCAGTCCCACGGCTCCAACTTGAAGCCGCCGTGCTCGGCGTCGATCAACGCCTGCATGTCCGCCGCCTCCTGCTTCGCCTTTGCAAGCGACGGCCTCCAGAGCTGGCCGAGGAGCTTGTAGACGTTCTCCGGGGTCTTAGCCATGTACTCGTCGAGGATGAAGTTCGCCCACGTCCTGTAGCCGAGGAGCTGCGCCTTCTCAACGCGCAGCGCGGCGATCTTCGCGAAAACGGGCCTGTTGTCGGTCTCGCCGCCCTTGTCGCAGCGCATCGTGTAGGCGGTGAGGATCTGCTTGCGAAGCTCGCGGTTGGAGGAGCTCTGCAGGAACGGCCAAATGCTGGGGGCCTTCAGCGTGAACACCCACTTTCCGGCGAGGCCCGCGCTGGTCGCCGCTTCGGCCGCCGTTGCGATCTGGCCCTCCGAAAGGCCCGCGAGGTCGGCCTTCGTGTCCACGACCAGCTTGTACGCGTTGGTCTCCTTGAGGAGGTTATCGGAGAACTTGACGATCAAGCTCGACAGCTCGCCGTTGATCGCGCGGAGCCGCGTCTTCTGCGCGGGCGCGAGGTTGGCCCCGCCGCGCACGAAGCGCCGGTAGGTCGTCCGCAGCAGCGTCGCCTGCTCGGGATCGAGATGGAACGTGGCCCGGTCGTTGTAGACCGTCACGACGCGCTTGAACAACGCCTCGTTGAGATAGATGTCGTCGTTGTGGCTCGAGAGCATCGGCCGAACCTTGGCCTCGACCGCCTGCAGCTTCTCGCTGGTCTCCGCACCCGCCAGCAAGCCGAAGACGTTCCCGATCCTCGTGAGCAGCTCGCCGGAGTCATCGAGCGCCGCGACGGTGTTGTCGAACGTCGCGGGCTTCGGGTTCGCCGCGATCGCCTCGATCTCCCTGTCGTGCTGCCGGATGGCCTCATCGAACGCCGGCATGAAGTGCACCGGCTTGATCTGATCGAACGGCGGAACGCCGAAGGGGGTCGTCCACTCCGCGAGGAGCGGGTTGGGGGTCGGGGCCGGCGCAGGTGTCGAGGCGATCACCGACGCGGCCAGGGCCACGATGGCCACGAGGAACAGGGTCATTCGCATTCGGGCTCCTTGAGGTTCCGGGCAGATGGGTTGCTGCCAGGCATGGGTCGAGGCACGTTCGCGCTCATGCAGCCACGCATGATACGCGCGTCCCGGGCCACGGTTTCAGGTCGGCCGGGACTAATGGCGCTCGGCGACCTGTTTTGAGAGGTCGTATCAAGAAACGAACTGCGTGCCCTTACCGGTCCTGGAACGGCAACACATGTTGACAATGGACTTGCCTGGCCTACCATGGAGGCAATCGAACCATCGCCCGCAAAGGGCCAAGTGAGGAGGGTACCATGAACCGCCGTTCGGTGACCGTAGTCGCGCTGGTTCTCATTGCCATCGCCGTGCCCGTGTTTGCCACGAGCACCGCCCTCAGGCCGACCTTCATGACGCCGTTCGATCCTCAGGGCGGTTTCGAGGTGCAGGCCCTCGTGAACGGCTTCTGGCAGCACGTCGGCGAGCTGAAGTACGACCGCTACGTCCGCGAGCGCGGGCTCACCCTCCCGGCCGCGGCGCTCGCCGCTCCGCACGTACGCATCCGCCTCGTGCAGCACGGCGGCGGCGCTGCGCAGATCGACCGCGTGGTGCTTGGGGAAACCCCGCCGACCCGGGTCGCGGGCGCCGTTGAGTCCGATGCCGCAGCCCTCGCCGCGCGGCGGGACAACGACGTCCTCGACGCCTTCGGCAAGACGCTCGAGCTGGCGTTCCCTGGCCGGACGGCCGAAACGGTGCTGCGGCTCGCAGCCCGCGTGGAGCCGAAGGTGAACGAGGGCTTGCCACTGGCCTTTCCTCCCGCGAACCAGTACATGCCGCTGACGCCCGACTCGGCGTTCTACCGGTACCGCCCCGTAGCAGCAGGATCTGCACCTTCTTGGCCCGCCGGGCTCGATCCCTCGAAGGCCCTGTTCGCCGAGTTCTGCAGGCCGACAACCGGCCACCCGGACGGCGTGACGTACGGCTGGGTCACCAACGACCGCGACACGCTCTACGCCGAGGTCGAGTTCACCCCGGACAACACGCGCGACGGCAACAAGGACTTCTCGAGCGCCACAGTGGAGCGAAACGGTCAGATGAGGGAGTTCCGCGTCTCGGAGGACCAGACGCGCTGGGGCCACCCGAGCTTCCTCGCGACGGACCGCGCCCGCTACCACCACAAGCTGTACACGTTCGCGATCCCCTTCTCCGAGCTCGGAATCCGCAGCGCCAAGGAAGCTGGGGAGCTGAAGCTGGCGTTCAACGCGTACGGGACCACAGCGACATTCTTCCTGATACCCGCGTTCCACGACTTCGGGATCATCGAGCCCGGGAAGACGTCGTCGGCCCTCATCGTGACTGCCGCAAACAACTTTCCGACTCTGGTCACGCTGGACACGCCGTATTTCACTCGTGGCGGGCCGAACTCGAACCAGTTCACGTTGACCGACGTAACCTGTCACGATGGGCTTTCCCTCCCTGCAAATACCAACTGTACCTTCGAGGTCGTGTTTGCGCCCACAGTTGCGGGAAGTGCAGCCGACACCATCACCGTTCACGCCCACACCGCGGCCGGCGGGCCGGTTACCGGGAGCGTCAATATCCTGGGGGACGGCGTTATCCCGATCCCGACGTTCAGCCCGCTGGGCATCGCCCTTCTGGCCCTCGCGCTCTCGGCCCTCGGGTACTTTATTCTTCGGCGTCGCTAGGCAGCGGCCGCACCACCCTGCATGAAGCTCCCTCTCCCCGCTCGGGAGAGGTGTGCCTGCAACCTCCACGAAACGTCGGACCGAACCTGTCTCGGGTGATACGATCGGGCGCGAGGAGCACACCCATGAAGACCATCCGCATGGAGGAGATGACGTGGTCGGACATCAAGGCCGCCATCGAGTCGGGGTATGTCACGGTTGTCGTCGGTGTCGGCTCGACGGAGCAGCACGGCCCGCACCTGCCGACCATGACCGACGCTCGGATCGGAGATGACGTGGCGGAACGCGTGGCCCGCAAGATCGGCAACGCCCTGCATGCGCGCACGATCGACGTCGGCATGTCCGGCCACCATCTCGCCTTCGCCGGCACGATCTCCTTCAAAGCCGAGACGCTAATGATGATCCTGCGCGACTACGTGGACAGCCTCGCCCGCCACGGCTTCAGGCGGATCGTCTTCCTGCCGAGCCACGGCGGGAACTTCTCGACGGTTCAGACGGCCATCGAGGAGGCACGCGAGGCGCACCCGGAGATCCAGGTCACGGGCTACACCGATCTCATGGGGATGACCGCCTTTCTCAACCAGCTGTCAGCCGAGTACGGCGTCACGCCCGAGGAATCCGGGGCGCACGCGGGCGAGAACGAGACTTCCATGATGATGTCTCTCGAGCCGAATCTCGTTGCCGCGCACAGCTTCGCGCCCGGATACCTCGGCCCAACCGGGGAGGCCGAGGTGGAGCTGATCTTCGAGAAGGGCATGCCGGCCCTTACGGTCAACGGCGTCCTCGGCGATCCTCGCAAGGCGTCCGCCCCCAAGGGCGAGGTCTACCTCGAGCGCCTCGCCGATTTCCTGGCGGCCGACGTTCAGGCGCACTCCAAAGGCTGAGACGCGGCGATCGGGGCTCAGGGTACGAAGAAGACGGTAAGAAGGTAGAGGGTAGAAGGTAGAGGAAAGACGGAAGACCTCGGCTCTTCGTCTCCCCTCTTCCCTCTTCCGTCTACCCTCTTCTCTCGGCGCCCGCTACGGTTCGATCTTCGGTGCCGGGGCGA
>JAIQFQ010000034.1 GCA_020073245.1 Terriglobia bacterium
CCACGACGGGCCCGGGATCCGTACGACCGTCTTCCTCAAGGGGTGCCCGCTCCGCTGTCCCTGGTGTCACAACCCCGAGGGTGTGTCGTTCGAGCCCGAGATCGCGTTCAACCCCGCGCGCTGCCTGGCGTGCGGATCGTGCGCCGCCGCGTGCCCGCGTCCGGGGGGACCGCTTCCGGCAGGCCGAGCGCTTGGCTCGGACGGCTGTGAGGCGTGCGGAGCGTGCGGTCGGGCCTGCCCGAGCGGGGCGCGCGAGATCGCGGGGCGGGCCTGGAGAGTTGCAGAGGTCCTCGCCGAGGCGATGCGGGACCGGCCGGTGTACGAGGAGTCGGGCGGTGGCGTCACGTTCTCCGGGGGCGAGCCTCTCGCCCAGCCCGAATTCCTGCTCGCGTGCCTCGAAGCCTGTCGGCGAGCGGGCCTCCACACCGCCGTGGATACCTGCGGCTACGCGGATCGCAAGGTGGCGCTCGCGGCGGCGGAGCGCGCCGATCTGGTCCTGTGGGATCTCAAGACGCTCGATCCCGAGCGGCACCTCGCCCTCACCGGGGCGCCGCTCGCGCCGATCCTCGCGAACCTCGCGGCGGTCTCCGCGCTTGGCACCGCACTGTGGCTGCGGGTCCCGGTGATCCCGGGCGTCAACGACGACGACGCGGTTCTGGCCGATGCCTCGAAGCTTGCCGCGCGGACGCCGGCGATCCGGCGCGTGAGCCTGCTGCCCTACCACCGCACGGCCACGGCGAAGCGGTCGCGCCTGGGCCGTGGGGAAGCACTGGCCGGCGTGGAGCCGCCCTCGGCCGAGCGCATGGAGGCGCTCGCGGGGATCTTCCGTGCGGCAGGAGTCGAGACGACCATCGGAGGATGAGCCCATGAACGAGCGCACGGCACGGTTGCGGCAGGAGAGCCTCGACGCGGTCCCGACCATCTCGGGGGAGCGCGCGGAGCTGATGACCGAGTTCTACAGGGAGAACCAGGGGCGTTGGTCGCCGCCCGTGCTGCGCGCGAAGGCTCTCCTCTTCCTGTGCGAGCGGAAAGCCATCTGGATTGGGAATGGCGAGCTGATCGTCGGGGAGCGCGGCCCGAGGCCGAAAGCGGTTCCGACCTACCCGGAGCTCACCTGTCATTCCCTGGACGACCTGAAGATCCTCGACTCGCGGCCCAAGACGTTCTACCGAGTGCCCGAGGACTGCATCGTGCTCTACGAAGAAAAGGTGATCCCGTTCTGGCGCGGGCGCTCGATGAGGGATCGCATGTTCGAGATGCTCCCCGCCGAGTGGCGCGCCGCGTACGACGCGGGCGTGTTCACCGAGTTCATGGAGCAGCGCGCTCCCGGGCACACCGTGCTCGACGACAAGATCTACTCGAAGGGGATGCTCGACTTCAAAGCCGAGATCGCGCGCGCCCTGGCGTCGCTGGACTTCGTTGCTGACCCACGGGCGTACGACCGGCGCGAACAGCTGACCGCCATGGACATCGCCTGCCACGCGGCGATCGTGTTCGCCGAGCGCCACGCCGCGCTCGCCGAGAGGTTGGCGGCCGAGGTCGCCGACCCGGCTCGCCGGAGCGAGCTCACCCGCGTCGCCGAGGTGTGCCGCCGCGTCCCCGCCCAAGCCCCGCGCGACTTCCACGAGGCGCTGCAGGCGTACTGGTTCTGCCACCTCGGCGTGATCACCGAGCTGAACGGCTGGGACGCCTTCAACCCCGGTCACCTCGACCAGCACCTGCTGCCGTTCTACAGCGAGGGGCTCGCCGCCGGCACGCTCACCGAGGCCTCGGCGCGCGAGCTGATCGAGTGCTTCTTCGTGAAGTTCAACAATCACCCTGCGCCCCCGAAGGTCGGCGTGACGGCTGCCGAGAGCGGCACCTACACCGACTTCGCCAACATCAACCTCGGCGGACTGCTCCCCGACGGCGCCGACGGCTCCAACCAGGTCACCCGCCTCCTGCTCGAGGTCGTGGACGAGATGCACCTCCTGCAGCCCTCGTCGAACGTGCAGGTCTCCCGCAAGACCCCGGATCCGGTCCTCAAGCACGCGCTGCGCGTTGTCCGCAAGGGGTACGGCTTCCCCTCGCTGTTCAACGCCGACGCAGTGGTGGAGGAGCAGCTTCGCCAGGGGAAGACCCTCGAGGACGCCCGCGCCGGGGGATGTTCGGGGTGCGTCGAGGTCGGCGCCTTCGGCAAGGAGGCGTACATCCTCACGGGCTACTTCAACCTCCCGAAGGTGCTCGAGCTCGCGCTGCACGACGGTGTCGACCCGCGAACGCGCGTACGGCTCGGCCCGCCGACCGGCGTTCCGGCCGGGTTCGGGGCTTTCGACGATCTCTTCCGCGCCTTCGAGACGCAGCTCCGTCATCTTGTGGACGTGAAGATCGCCGGCAACCAGGCGATCGAGCGGATGTACGCCGAGGAGATGCCCGCGCCGTTCCTCTCGGTGCTCACCGACGACTGCATCGCCAACGGCAGGGACTACAACGCGGGCGGCGCGCGCTACAACAACCGGTTCATCCAGGCGGTGGGGATCGGGACGATCACCGACTCGTTGGCCGCGGTGCGCACGCTGGTGTTCGAGGAGAGGGCGTCTGCACTGCCGGATCTCGTTGCGTCCCTCGATGCGGATTTCCTGGGCAACGAGCCGCTCCGGTCGCGCCTGGTCAACAGGGCGCCGAAGTACGGCAACGACGATGACCGCGCGGATGACCTCATGGTGCGCGTCTTCAACGCCGCGTTTGCCTGCATCGACGGCCGGCCGACGGCGTGCGGAGGAGCCTACCGGCTGGAGATGCTGCCGACCACGTGCCACGTGTACTTCGGCTCGGTGTGTGGCGCCACGCCGGACGGGCGCCGGGCAGGCATGCCCCTCTCGGAGGGGATCTCACCGGTGCAGGGGGCGGACCGGCGCGGCCCGACCGCGGTGTTCGCGTCGGCCGCCAAGATGGACCACGTCAAGACCGGGGGCACCCTGCTGAACATGAAGTTCACGCCGCAGATCCTGGCCGGGGAAGAGGGGATCGACCGGCTCGCGTACCTGGTGCGCACCTACTTCAAGGCGGACGGGCACCACGTGCAGTTCAACGTCGTTTCCGCCGAGACGCTGCGCGAGGCCAAGGCAAACCCCGAGGCGCACCGCGGGTTGATCGTACGGGTCGCCGGGTACTCCGACTTTTTTTGCGACCTCGGCGAGTCGCTGCAGGACGAGATCATCGCCCGCACCGAGCACGGCGAGGTGTGACCGGGAGCGTGACCTCACCGTCCTGATCCGAACCACGTCCGGGAGTAGTCGCAGCCGACACGGTTGTCGGGCCGCCCCTTCCGTTCTCGAACGCGCACAACCCTGCAAGCATGAGAGGTCTCGTTTCTCGGCCCAAGTAGACTCACGCCGTGCCCGCACGACACGGGCACGGCGTGTTCGACGGGCCGAGGGCGCGCTAGGAGGCGATCCGGCGCGCCGTCACCAGCGCGGCTCCGATGCCGGCGATCAGCAAGGCCAGGGCAGCGAGGCCGAGCGGTCCGAGCGCGGGGATCGGCAGCTCCTTGTTGTCGAGGTCGAAGACGGCCGGGGACGCAAGCGGCGGGCTGACGTTCGCGGTGACCTGGTAGCTGCCGATGATCATGTTCGCGACGAACGGCACGCTGGCGCGGCCGAGCGCGTCGGTCGTGGCGGTGTTGCCGGCCGGGAACGTCCCGGAGGGACCCGAGGCCGGGGCGGTGAAGGTCACGGTCACCCCCGCGATCGGGTTTGACAGGCTGTCGCGGACGGTCGCCTCGAGGTCGGCCGGGAACGGCGAACCGATGGGGGTGGACTGCGGTGTGCCGGCGGTCGCCGTGATCGTCGCCGGACCGAGGACGGCGATCGGCACGGAAATCGTCTGTCCGTCGAGCGTGATCGCGACGGCGCCCGCCCCGCCGATCAGACCGGCTGTGAAGACCGTGCCCGTGACGCCGTTGGTCGTCGTGTTCGGGCTCGGCGCTGCCGTTCCGAGCGTGCCCAGAAAGCTGAGGGGCGTGCCGTCGGGGATGAATCCAGAGACGATGTGGGCGCTCGCCGAGTTGTGCGTCACGTCGGCAGTGACCGCCGAGCTGCCGCCGATCTGGACCGAGGACGGCACCGCGCTGCCTTGAAGCACGAGCCACGGCGTCGCCGCTGCGACGTTCGCGACCGTGTCGCAGCCGTTGCCGCCCGGCGGCAGCTGCGGCCCGGCGTTGCACCCCCACCAGTTGTTTGCGAGCGTCAACGTGCCGCCGGTCGAGCCGAAACCGGTCGCGCCGGTCGCGGTGTTTCCATACACGCGAGAGGTCGCGAGCGTGAAGGAGCTGGACGCCCCGATGCTCGGGTCGTTGAGAATCGCGCCACCGTCGCCGGTCGTCGAATTGGTCGTGAGCTCGGCATTCTGCACGCTGGCGGCGCCGAAGCCGGCGTTCGTCAGGCCGCCTCCAGGGCTGTTCGAGACGTTGGCGCCGATCGTGCCTCCGGTGATCGTGACCGTGCCGCCGCCGTTGAAGAACCCGGCGCCGCCGAGTGCACCGCCGGTCGAGTGGTTTCCGCTGAATACGCAGGCGTTGACGGTTGCCGTGCAGCCGAAACACGAAACGCCGCCGCCGTTGAAACCGGAGGTGTTGGTCTGGAACGTGACACGGGTGAGGTTGAGCGTCGAGGCAGCCGACATCGCGATCCCACCTCCGTTGAAGCCAGTGGCGGTGTTGCCGGAGATCACGCAGTCGGTGAGGGTGAGCGTCGCGCTGCTGAACGGATCGACGAAGACCCCGCCGCCGAAGCCTGCGACGCTGCCGTTACGGATCGTGACGCCGCTGATCGACATTGCAAATGTGACGGCGTTCGGTGCGACATCGAAGACGCGGTCGAGCGCGCCACCGTCGATGATCGTCGAGCCCGAGCCGGCTCCGGTGATTGTCAGGGGGTCAAGAACGTCGAGGTCCCCGGTCAGACCGCCATCCTCGCCCGCGCCAGGGAGCGCGAGCGTGTAGGTGCCGGCCGGCAGCACGATCGTGTCCGCACCGGTCCCGGCCGTGCAGTCCCCGCCGGTGGTGTCGGAGTTGGTGTTTGCGTTGCGCAGCGCCTCGCGCAGCGTGCACTGACCGTTGGCGGCCGTTAGGTTGTCGTTGGTCGAGTTGACCGTGATGGTCGCCGCGCTCACAAGGAATGGACCGAGCAATGCGAGCGCGCCAGCAAGAGCCAGTGTTCCTTTGTTCATCGCATGCCTCCAATCGGAGGGCCGTCGTCCGGCATGGCTGCGCGGTCTCGGCTTGGTCGACCCGCGCTGTCAGGCCATCGGCGGCGCGCCTCGCTCTACGGTCCTGGCGGGGGGGGGAAGATCCCAAACAACGACACGCAGTACCGCAGGACGAGGTACGGCTGCATGTTGTTGTGTGTGCTCCCTGTGCCGGCCGAGCCGGTCGTTCCGGCGGCAAGCGTCGTGTTGGGGGCCACACCCGTGAACTGGCGGTCGCCCAGCGCCGAGGTCGACAGAACGCGCGCCGCGGAAGGCTGCGCATCGGTGGCAATCGTGGTGCTGGCGCCGAGGCTGAACGCATGCGTGTGCGCGGGAAGCTCCGCGATCGTCAGGGTGTGGGCTTCCTCGCCGGCCGATTCCGCGAGGTTTCGGTTCGTAAGGCCGGATCCCTGCCCCACGTTGATTGGAACACGCCCACGCAGGTCGGGCAGCGCAAAGTTCGTAACGCCGTCGCCGCCGTAGGTGGTGCCGAGCAAATTGAAAAGAACCGCATTCGGCGCGATCGGCAGCAGCTGTCCGTTCGCCTCCGCAAAGCCCAGGGGGCAGTAGCCGAGAGGCACGAGGATGATCTGACCGACGTAGGTGATCTGCGCCCGCGCCTCACCGGCGCCCAGGATCGCGCCGAGCACGGCTATCCCGACGACAACGACGAGAAATCGGCCCAGGTTTCGCTTTTGCATGGCTATCTCTCCGTTCCCTTCTCGGCCGCAGCCGAATGTGTCGCTCAAGAGACTGCCGACGAAGTGCGATTGGTAGAAGCTCAGTCTGCGGCGCTGGTGGTCCGGTGTCAAGAAGCGGCGTACCCTGGCGACTTGGACGCAAGACCAAAACCGTCGTTTTGTCGCCTCCGTTCTCGACGCCTTCGAAGTCCATGAGCCCGGAGGAATTTCGCTTGGTCCACGTCGGAGAGGGCTCGCCTTGTTGCCGTGGGCGGCCGCTTCGCGGGTCTGACCCGGTGGACCTTGAGACGGTCCCTGGCACGACCCATTCGTCCAGTTGTGAAGACGGACGTAATGGGCGTGACACGGTCTCAAGATAGGGGCACGGCCAACGCAGGCAGTGGGCGTCGCTTCATCCTGCAACCATTCTGCGACCTCGGCGAGCCGGCCCAGGACGAGATCATCGCGCGCACCGAGAACGGAGAGCTGTGACCGGCGCCAGGGGCGCGTCAGATCGGCATCTCGTAGACGCGGTAGCGGCGGATCTGCTCCAGGCCAAGGTTGCGCATCGCGTTGGTCATTCGCACGTTGTCCTCGAGGATGTAGTTCGCCTCGACGCGGACGTCGCCCCGCGCGGTGAGCACCTCGTGGGTCCGGCGGTACAGGATCGCGTCGACCGCACGAGCCTGGTACTCCGGCACCACGCCGACGGCCCACATCCGGTACTGCGTGAGCCGCCCGCGGCCGGTGAGGAGCCGCCACCAGCCGAAAGGCAGCAATCGGCCGTCGAGTCCCCGCAGGAGCACGTTGATGTCGGGGAGGGTGATGGCGAAGCCGATCGGCTTCCCGTCTGGCCCCTCGGCGATGAGCACCAGGTCGGGGTCAAGGATCGGCTTGATGTCACGCGCCAGCGCGCGCCCCTCGGCCTCGGTTGCCGGGTAGAACCCCCAGTTTCGGGCAATCGATCTGTTGGCAACCTCCACCAGGACCGCGATCTCCTCCTCGAGCCGCTTCGTGTTCACGGGCCGCACCGTGATTCCGTAGCGCCTCTGAACCGATTCGGTGATCTCGAGGTAGCGCGCGGGGATGCGGTAGCCCTTCCCCGTGTCCGCCACGTAGACCAGCAGGTCCTTGGCCTTCCCGAGGCCGAACGCGAGCAGGTGGTCGTTGTACCAGGGCGGGTTGTGGGGAGCCATGATCACGGGCGGCAGGTCGAACCCTTCCACGACCAGCCCCCACTCCTGAGAGGCGAAGCTCCACGGACCGCGCATCGAGCGCATGCCCTGACCGCGAAGCCATTCCTGCGCCGCCTCCAGGAGCAGCCGCGAGGCCGCGCGGTCATCGATGCACTCGAAGGAGCCGAACAGACCGACAGGTTCCCCCCAGTAGCGAACGGCGAGGTGGTCCACGAACGCGGCGATCCTTCCGACGGTTTTGCTGCGGTCCTCGGCCAGGAACAGTTCGACGGAACAGTGGTCGAGCATCGGGTTCCGGCGCCGGTCGACCTGTTTCCTCTGCTCCGTTCTCAGTGGCGGAATCCAGACCGGGTCGTCCCGATAGAGCCGGTACGGCAGCTCGATGAAGCGCGTCAGCTCGGCCTTCGACGTCACCCGGCGGAGCTTCATGCGGCCCCCCGACCGTCGAGCTTCTCGCCGGCCCGTGGGCCAGCGGGCAGCCGGCGCTGCGCCTTGCGCCTGGGTGCCATGTCATCCGCGCGTCTCACGGCACTACATGGTAGCAACGTCGGGCCCTCGACTCCGTCGACTCGATTGCCCACGTCACGAACGAGTTCCGAATCGAAAGGGATAAACTCAAAAAAAGAGCCGCCGGAGGAAGGCTACGGATGCATCCCGCTCTCCTGACCTTGACGATGGCGCTCCTAGCCGCCTCAGGGCAGACTCCACCTCAGTCTGCGGCGGACGGCCGTGCCGCCTACGCGCCGAGTCCCGAGGACCTCGTCACGGTGGGCGACTGGCCAGCTATCGGCAAGTGGATGATCGACCGACATCTGCGGCCGGCCGAGTGGCTGGGAGCCCGCGTACAGGGCAAGGCCCTGCGTGAGCCGATCAACGTGATCCTCCTGGATTCGGTCGCGAG
Organism: Terriglobia bacterium; assembly: GCA_020073245.1. Taxonomy (GTDB): domain Bacteria; phylum Acidobacteriota; class Thermoanaerobaculia; order Thermoanaerobaculales; family Thermoanaerobaculaceae; genus RBG-13-68-16. The sequence goes on from JAIQFQ010000034.1 coordinate 8,004, forward strand.
GTCGGCGGACGAGGCAAGGACGAGACTCCTGCTAGCCTGTCGGGCCGCCGGGTACAAGTCCCGCGAGGGCCACTCCAGCGGGTACCGAGGCTTCCTCGGAGGAATCCTTTTTCGCCAGCTGCCGGCGCCCGCGGGGCACGCGTTCTCGAACGAGCCGTTCGAGCTCCACAACAACCACGGCCGCATCTTCGGCCCGTTCCCGCTCAAGGAGGGCTGGCTCTTCATCGGTGCGCTGTCGCGCGAGTGGTTCAACCCGCTGACCAAGACCGAGCACGTCTACGTCTCGTTCGTCCAGGCGCGCGACGACTTCGCCCGGAAGCTCGACGCAACGACCGGCTTCAGAATCGCCGGGCGCGTGGATCTCGCCAACTCCATGGCGGACGACCCGGCGCTCACGACCGGCGACCACGACGGCAGGGCGGTGGTGCTGAAGGCGCAGCGCTGACCCCGGCCCGCTCAGCGAGCCGGGTCCGGCGCTCGCAGGAGGACGAGAAGGTCGTCGAGCATCTTCAGCGTGAGGCCCCAGATGAGGCGGCCCTCGTAGCGGTAGCACGGCATCCGGATGGGGGTGCCGCGTCCTGTCCAGACGAAGCTGGCGCGGTTGGAGGGTTCGAGCAGGAAGGGCAGCGGGACCCAGACCGCCTCCTGGACCTCGTAGTTGGGCACGAGCGTCGGCGCCGCCGTCAACTCGAAGACGAACGGCGCGACCCAGAGCGGCCCCTGGCCGAGGCGAAGGTGAGTCCTGACGACCGGCAGGGCGCCGAGGAGCGCCCCGTCGCGGTCGAGATCGAGACAGAGTTCTTCGCGGGTCTCACGAACGGCGGTCGTGAGCGGTTCGCCGTCCCCTGCGTCCACGCGGCCGCCGGGCCACCCCATGTCCCCGGACCAAGGGTCGTCCGGGTGCTCGGCGCGCCGGATGAACAGCAGGTCGGGGCCGGCCGACGCCTCGCGCAGGACCGCGGCAACTGCCGCCGTCTGGTCGCGGGCAACACCGGGGTCCGTCGGAGAGCCGTGCCGGGCGAGAATCCGGCGAATCGTTTCGAGTGAGGCGCTCGCTCCCATGGTGGGATTGTGCCACCTTCCAGATCGTGTCGGCACCTTGACCTGTCTCGTGCGCAGGAGATCAGGGACGCGAGACACGTCGGGCTGCACGAGGAGATCCACCCTCCCGTCCGTGAGCCGGTACTGGGCGGGCACGGCGGCGATCTCGCCACCTTCGAAGGCGCCCATGAGGGGCGCGCTCGCCTCGAGAAGCCGCCGGACGGTTGCTCGTGCGTTCGCTTCGGTTGCCTCCTCGTAGGTTGCGGCGCCCTCGATGTTTCGGCGGAGCCGGAGTGCCGGCGACGAAGCGACAGTTCCCGGCCAGGAGCTCCTCGAGAACCGCAATGAGCCCTTCCGGCCGCCTGTCGTCGGCCACCCGGCCCCATGCCGCGATCGCAGGTCGAGGGTCTGCTGAACCTGAGGGGCGGGCGCCGGGAGGGGCGCTTGGTGTTCGCCCGCCGGGGGTTTCGGGAGGAATGGGCATCTCTCTCCTCGAGGTTGCCTTGTCCATCTGGAACCTTCAGTTGGGCCGTGCTCCGATGTCGACGGCTCGCGGGACCGCGGTCTCGAGAAAGGTGCGAGAGCTTCCAAACCTCCGCCCGCGTCCAACGTACAAGGGGAGGCTCGAGAAAGGAGACGTTCGATGAACTTCAGGCGTTTTTGTCTTGCGACGCTCGCCGTAGGCGGGCTGGTGTCCATGCCCTCGGCGGCGGTGGCCGTGACGGTGACGCTGCCGCCGGACGGCGCCAACCAGAAGGCGTCGGTATCGCAGTGGATAGGCCTCGTGGAGGTCAACATCACCTACAACGCCCCCAAGGTGACCGCGCCCGATGGCACCGACCGGACCGGCAAGATCTGGGGGCAGCTCGTCCCATACGGGATGGCCAACCTGGGGTTCGGGACCTGTGGCGACCAGTGCCCGTGGCGCGCCGGCGCGAACGAGAACACGGTGTTCCGCGTCTCGCACGACGTCAAGGTCGAAGGGCAGCTACTGCCCGCGGGGTCGTACGGGCTCCACATGATCCCCGGTCCGGAGGAGTGGACGATCATTTTCTCCAAGAACTACACCTCATGGGGGAGCTTCTTCTACCGGCAGTCCGAGGACGCCCTCCGCGTCAAGGTCAAACCGGCAAAGTGCGAGTACACCCATTGGCTGACCTACGAGTTCACCGAACGGCGCCTCGACAAGGCCACCGCGGCCTTGAAGTGGGAGTACCTCCAGGTGCCGTGGACGATCACGGTGGACGACGCGATCGGCCTGTACGTCGACAACCTCCGGAAGGAGCTGCGCAACGCGAACGGGTTCAACTGGGAGGGGTGGCAGGAAGCGGCGAAGTTCTGCGTCGACAACAAGACCAACCTGAAGGAGGCGCTCACCTGGGCGCAGAACGCGGTGACGCTGCAGTACATCGGGCAGGAGAACTTCGCAACGCTGGAGACCCTCGCCGGGGCGCAGGCGGCGAACGGGATGACCGCCGAGGCGGACGCCACGATGCAGAGGGCGGTGGACTACCCAGGCGCAAGCCCGCTCGATCTCCACCGGTACGGCCGCGAGCTCCTCGGCCGCGGCGAGAAGGAGAAGGCGCTCAAGGTGTTCGAGGCCAACGCGAAGAAGCACCCGAACGCGTGGCCGGTGAACGTCGGCCTGGCGCGGGGGTACGCGGCTGTTGGCCGCACGCAGGACGCGCTCAAGTACGCGAAGCTGGCGGTGCAACAGGCCCCGGACGAAGCCAACAAGAAGGCCCTGCAGAAGATGGTCGAGGACCTGCAGGCCGGAAAGACCGTGAAGTAGGAGCGCACTCAGGGCAGCCACCGGGCTGTCCGCAGGACGTCGCCGCTCCCGGCCGGGCTCCGTATTGTGCCCGGCCGGGGCCGGTGACTCTCCCGGCGTGCGAGGCGCCGGCCGGTCCGCCGACCTGCCGCGGGTACCGGTCCACGACCAGACAGCGGCCGGGTGCGAGCAGCATGGTGCTATTCTTCGCGAGGGGACGGAGTCCAACGACCGCGCACACCTTTCACATTCCGGTCCTCGGCATCGGGTTCACCGTGGACACGCCGCTCCGCGTGGCACGGTACGGCATCTCGTCCGTGGTCTCCCTGGGCGACGACCTCCTCCTCGAACACGTGCGGCGGCACTACTGTGAGCGCGAGGGACTTCCCTTCGAACCCGCAGACCCGAGCCGGCCAGACGTGCGGGCCGTGCGCACCCGCGCCTACCTCGATCTGCTCGACGTGCTGGTTGCACGGCAGGTCGCCGAGCTGCAGCAGTCGCCGTTCGAGCCCGGCAGCGAGATCACGCGCTACTTCGAGCTGCTCCCGGACGGCCCCGATCGCACGGCGTACGCGGCGATGCTCGCGGAGCGCGACCCGGTGGCACGGTTGAAGGCGCAGGAAGCCCTGCGCATGCGGGCGTTGCCCGGCAGCATCGACGTCAACATCATGACCAAGAGCGACCGGGACCTCTTCAGCACGGACCCCGATCGGCCCTCCCTCTTCAGCGATGCGGTGATGACGTTCCGGGGCTTTGCCGAGAGCACGCTGTCCTCGTCGGTCGTCCTCTCGGCCGGGATCAACCCGCGCCTGTTCGCGAGCATCCCCCAGTACGAGGGGTTCTTCCCGGACGCTGTCCGCCGGCTCAAGAAGCGGATCGTGCTCAAGGTGAGCGATGTGCGCTCGGCCGTTGTCCAGAGCAAGTTTCTGGTCAAGCGCGGTGTGTGGGTGTCGGAGCTGCGCGTAGAGTCTGGCCTGAACTGTGGCGGGCACGCGTTCTCGACCCAGGGGTCGCTGCTCGGCCCGGTGCTGGAGGAGTTCCGGGCGAAGCGGACCGAGCTGGTCGCCCTGCTGCACGAGGCGTACGCCAAGGCCCTGCGCTCGATGGGACGCACCGCGCCGGATGACCCACTCCCAATGCGGGTGACGGCACAGGGAGGCATCGGCACTCCGGAGGAGGACCTCCTCCTGCGCCGGTACTACGACCTCGACGGCACGGGCTGGGGGACGCCCTGGCTGCTGGTGCCCGAGGTTACGAACGTCGACGACGCGACACTCGAGCGGCTGGTCTGCGCGACCGAGGCCGACCTGGAGCTCGGGCAGGGCTCGCCGTTCGGGCTGCCGTTCTGGATGCTCAAGACATCGGCCAGCGAGGAGCTTCGACGGCGCCGTATCGCCGAAGGTCGTCCCGGCGCTCCCTGCTCCCGCGGCCTCCTGCGGTTCAACACCGATTTCACGAAGGAACCGGTCTGCACGGCTTCGCGGGCCTACCAGAGGCTTCGCCTCGCGAGGCTGGGCGAAGAGGAACTCAACGAGGCCCAACGGGCCGCTCTGCGCGCGGACGTCGAGGCCAAGGCTTGTATCTGCAAGGACCTGTCCGGGGCAGCCGCGATCAAGCTCGGGCTCAATCCCGTTGCGACGCCCACCGTGTGCCCGGGGCCGGGAATCGTGGACTTCTCTCGCATCGCCACGCTCGAGGAGATGGTCGGGCACATCTATGGGCGGCTGTCCCTGATCACGAACAGGGCCAGGCCCCACATGTTCATCCGCGAGCTCAGACTCAACCTCGGCGTCCTCCGGCAGGAACTGGAGCGCCGTGCGCTCGAGGCCTCGAGCCGCACCGCCACGGCGCTCGGTGAGTTTCAGCGCAACTTGCTCGAGGGCGTGCAGTACTACCGGAAGCATGCCACCGAGTGGCTGGACGGCGCGCCCCTGAGCAGTTTCCTCTCGGACCTGGAGGCCCTGGGCCGCGACATTGCCGCCCTGCAGCCCGCGACGGCCTGACCCTGGCACAACTCGGGCTGGGGTGTGCCCGGCGGCAAGCCGAACGTTGGCGCCGCGGGCGCTCGAACCCCTGAGCGGCGTGCCGCGGGGATGCGGAGGAGGAATGGACCGCGATCTCTCAACCGACCGGAGGGTGTTCGAGGACGAGCAGTTCACCCTCGATCAGTGCGATTCGTGCCTGGTTCCCGGCTACCTCATCCTCCGGTTGAAGGGAGCCTCCACAAGCCTCGGCTGGCTTTCTCCCGGTACGGACCACGCCCTGGGCGCGATGCTCTCCGGGGCGGTGAGCGCGATCGAGGAAGTGGTCGCGCCGGAACGGGTGTACTGTCTCTCGTTCGGCGAGATCGAGCCCCGTCTCCACTTCCATCTCTTTCCCCGAACGCGCGCGCTGCTCGAGGCCTACTGGCGGGCCACGGGCACGGCGGGTGAGCCGGTGAACGGCCCGAGGCTGTTCGAGTGGGCGCGCACCGCCGTCGTGGCGGACAGGCCGTTGGCGGCGGGTCTGCAGGGGGTCGAGGCCGCGTGCCTTGCGCTGCGCAAGGTGTTGAGGGCCTGACGCCGGCCTCGGGTGGCGCCGTTGACACGGCATATGAGTTGGTGCTTCACTGGCCGTAATGATTCCAGGATCGCGGGAACGCGGTCCGGGGAGGGCGCCGATGGCGGTAGCGTCGTGTCGAGGCGAGGGCCCGGGGCACCTTATTGGCACGGCGGTGCTGACGCTGGCCTGTGCGATCGGCGCGGGAGTGGCGACCGCGCAGCCCGCACCGGTGTGCGTGCCGCCGCCGGCCGGAATGGTGGCATGGTGGCCGGGCGACGGAACCACGTCGGACTTGATTGGCGGGAACAAGGGGATGTGGGTCGGTTCGGCCGCGTACACGGCCGGCGAGGTCGGGCAGGCGTTCAGCCTCAACGGTAGCTCGTGGGTGCAGGTGCCGAGCACTGCCGGCCTGAGTCCGACCGGCGCAATCACGATCGATGCGTGGATCAACACGACCACCACGAATGCGACCAGCCGGATCGTCGACAAGATCACCGCCGGCGGCGGCGACGGTTACCTGCTCGACCTCCTGCGAGGCAGGCTGCGGTTGCTCATTGACAGCACCTCGGTGACGGGTTCGACGACCCTCCAGCCAGGAGTCACATACCACGTCGCCGGCACCTACGACGGGAGCACTTTGACCGTCTACCTCGACGGGGTCAGCGACGGCACCTCGTTGTTCAGTGGAGCGATCCCGACGAGCTCGCTCCCGGTGCGGATCGGGGCGGACTCTAGCGGCGCCAACACCTTCTCGGGTTGGATCGACGAGGTGGAGATCTTCAACCGCGCCCTGTCCTCAACCGAGGTCCAAGCAATCCGTAATGCCTTCAGCGCGGGGAAGTGCAAGCCGCAGGTGATCCCGGCGACCTCGACGCTGGGGCTCGCACTCCTCGGCCTGCTCGTCCTCGCTGCCGGTCTGCTGCTTCTGCGCCGCTAGCGAGTTCCCCAAGATCACGGGCAACCTGCCGATGGCACCACGCGGGCGCTCGGCATCGCCCCTGACTGAACTTGCCGTGGTCACGTCCGCGACGGCGGGTCTCCCATCTCGGGTGGGTCGCAGCGCTCGAGTCGTCAAAGTGCTGTCCGGAACAAAGCCTGGGGTATCCTGCCGGAGATGATTTCGCAATGAGGATCGTCCCGATGGGCACACCGATTCCCCCCTTGGTGATGGCGTTCGTCAGCGCCTTCTTCGCGGCCCAATACCTTGCGGTCTACCTGCGGACGCGCCGTTCCCGCGAGTTCCTGACCTTTGCGTATGCGACGTTCTCGGTAGCCCTGTATGACCTGGCGAGCTCGGCCGGCTACAGCGCAGTGTCACCCGATGCGGTCCTGAGGTGGCAGGTGGTACAGGTAGCCGCCCTCGCGCTGGTTTCCGTGGCGATGCTCTTCTTCCTGTCTGATCACACGGGCTACCCGGGCCGCCGTTTCGCGGCCGGCATGAGTGCCGGCTACGGGCTGGTGGCGGTCGCGGTCATCGCATCGGGAACGCGGCTGCTCTTCACGTCCTATCTGGTTGGGTTCGGCGGGTTCGTGTGGGTCGGACTCGCTGCGGCCCACCTGATTCGCAAGGGAGCCCGGGACCGTGCCCTCCGCCTCCTGGCCGTGACCGGTTTCGTGTTCGTGGCGGCCGTCAACGACCTCCTGATGGCGTTTCACGTCATCAGGTCGGCGTACACGCTCGAGTATGCTTTCATGGCCATCGTCGTCCTTACGGCTGACTCGCTCTCGACCGATTTCGTCAAGGCCGCAAAGGCCGAGGACGCTTTGCGTGACAGCGAGATAAGGTACCGAACCCTCTTCGAGTCCGCGAACGACGCCATCTTCCTCATGAAGAATGGGCAGGTCGTGGACTGCAACGGCCGAGCGCTCGAGATGTTCGGGTGCGGGCGCACCGATGTCCTGAACCGCGCGCCGTCGGACTTCTCCCCTGCGTTTCAAAAGGACGGCTCGTGGTCCGGTCCCGCGGCGCAGGAGCGGATCAGCGCGGCGCTTGCCGGCACGCCCCAAAGGTTCGAGTGGCTGCACTGTCAGAAGGACGGAACGCTGTTCGACGCCGAGGTGTCGCTGAGCAGGGTCGAACTGGGCGGCGAGGCGTTCTTGAACGCGATGGTTCGCGACGTCACGGAGCGCAGGCGGATCGAGGACGAGAACTTCCGCTCCCACCAGATGTTGCAGCTCGTGCTCGACACGATCCCGCAACGGGTGTTTTGGAAGAACCGGAACTTCCAGTACCTGGGCTGCAACAGGGCGTTCGCGAATGACGCCGGGCTCGCGTCACCCGACGAGATCATCGGGAAGGACGACTTCAAGCTCACCTGGCATGCCAGCGCTCCGCTGTACCGCGCCGACGATGCACGCGTGATGGGGGAGGACGCCCCAAAGCTCGGCTTCGAGGAGCCGCAGGAACGCTCCGACGGCACGACGTCGTGGCTGAGGACGAGCAAAGTCCCGCTCCACGGCGCGGACGGCAGGGTCGTCGGGATCCTGGGGACCTACGAGGACATCACTGATCGGGTCGTCGCCGAGACCAGGCTCCGTGAGAAGACGGAGGAACTCGACCGCTTCTTCAGCCTGGCGCTCGACCTGCTGTGCATCGCGAACACGGACGGATACCTCCTGAGGGTCAACGCTTCCTGGGAGCACACGCTCGGCTACACGATCGCTGAGCTCGAAGGCACGAGGTTCCTCGACCTCGTTCACCCCGACGACGTCGCGGCGACCGAGGCGGCGGTTACTGATCTCGCGGCGGGGCGGCGGGTGCTGAACTTCGTCAACCGATACCGCTGCAAGGACGGCTCCTTCCGCTGGATCGAGTGGCGTGCCATGCCTTACCAGGGCCGCCTGATCTATGCAGCGGCCCGCGACATCACCGAGCGGAAACGCGCCGAAGAGGCCCTTCGGGGGAGCGAACAGCGGTTTAGATCGCTCGTGGAGACCACCAGCGACTGGGTCTGGGAGGTAGATCGGGACGGCCGCTACTCCTACTCCAGCCCCAAGGTCAAGGAGGTTCTCGGCTACGAACCGGACGAGATCATCGGCAAGACGCCATTTGACCTCATGCCCGCCGAGGAAGCCATTCGGGTAAGCGACCAGGTGAGCGAGTCGATGGGAGAGCGGCGTCCCTTTTCCGGGGTCGAGAACGTCAACCTCCGCAAGGATGGGCGTTGGGTCGTGCTCGAGACGAGCGGTGTACCCGTCTTCGGAGGGACAGGCGAGTTCCGCGGATACCGGGGTATCGACCGGGACGTCACCGAGCGCAAGCACGCGGAGGAGGCCCTTCGTGCAAGCGAGACTTTGTACCGGCAGTTGATCGAGCAGGCGGCCGACGGGATCTTCCTCGCGGACCCGAACGGCAAGTTCATCCTGACGAACTCGGCGACCCGCCGGCTTCTCGGATACACGGAGGAGGAGATGCGCCGCCTGAGCGTGCTGGACACCTACCTGCCCGAAGAGCGCGAGGAGGCGCGGATGCGACAGACGCAGATCCGGGCGGGGCGGAGCCTGACCTTTGCCCGCAGGATGCTGCGCAAGGACGGCAGCGTCGTCGAGATCGAGGTCAGCTCGGCCCGGCTCCGCGACGGCCGGTTACAGGCGATCGTGCGCGACGTTTCGGAGCGTAAGCGCCTCGAGGAGCGGTTGCTGCAGTCGCAGAAGATGGACGCGATCGGCAACCTGGCGGGTGGCGTTGCTCACGACTTCAACAACCTTCTGCAGGCGATGCTGACCGACGCGCTCTTGCTGAGCGAGGCCGCCGAAGATCCCGCCCGGGTCCGAAAGGGAGCCAAGAATCTCGAGCGGGAGATCATGCGGGGTGGCTCCCTGACGCGCCAGCTGCTGGTCTTCTCCCGGCGCGAGACGACCAAACCGGAACTGCTCGATCTCAACGAGGCCGCGCGCGCCGCCACGGCGCTGCTGCGGCGCCTCCTGAGAGAGAACATCGAACTGATCGTGAAGCTGACGAGCGAGCCGCTGCGGGTTCTCGTGGACCACGGTCAGCTCGATCAGGTGCTTATGAACCTCGCCGTCAACGCGGCCGACGCCATGCCCGAAGGCGGGCGGCTGGTGATCCGGACCGGCCGGACCGGAAGCCAGGCGTGGATTGCGGTCGAGGACACCGGGCCCGGGATCCCCGACGACATCCGGGGCCGCATCTTCGAGCCGTTCTTCACGACAAAGAGCGCCGGCAAGGGCACCGGCCTCGGCCTCTCGGTGGTCCACGGCATCGTCACGAGGCACGGCGGCACCGTGGCCGTGGACAGCCGGGCCGGCTCCGGGGCGACGTTCACGGTCCACCTGCCGCTGTCCCCGGCAGGGGAGCCTCTTCCCACGGTGCAGGCCGCGGAGTCGGGAGCCGTGAGCGAACGGGGACGGGGTGAGCGGGTCCTCGTCGTGGAGGACGAGGAGGGCGTCCGCAAAGGTCTCGTCGAGGTCCTCCGCATGCTGGGGTATCGGGCGACGCCGGCGGAGTGTGGCGCCACGGCCGAGCGCCTCGCATCCGAGGGTCCTTTCGACCTCGTGCTCTGCGACCTGCTCCTCCCCGACGGCTCCGGAGCCGGTGTGATCTCGAGGTTGCTCGAGCGGTCGCCCGGTCTACGGGTCGTCCTCATGTCGGGCTACGCACAGGACGAGACCGTCCGAATCGGCGTGACGGCCGGCAGGGTGCGATTCCTGCAGAAGCCGTTCGACATCGACACGCTCGCGCGGGAGCTCGGCGAGGCCCTGGCCGAGAAGGCCTAACAGGCCCCGTTGCTCTCGGCCGTATGGCCCAGGACTGCTTGCCGCAGGCCAGCCCGCGCCAGGCGCTCCAGTAGAACCACGACATCCGCCGCAGGGACGGCTGGAGTAACGGCGTTACCCACGCGAGTCGGAGCGGAGCCTTCCTCCAGTTCGACGTCGCAGAGCGTCTGCTGAGCAGGGAAGAAGCTCGCTCCGGCCCGTGTTAGAAATGAGACGCAGAATTATGCCGCTGAAACAAGGTGCTCGCCTCGGTCCGTACGAGATCATCGCCCCCCTCGGTGAAGGCGGGATGGGTGAGGTCTATCGCGCTCGGGACACACGACTTGGGCGCGAGGTTGCGGTCAAGGTCCTGCCGGGGGAGTTCGCGCGGGACGCCGACCGCCTGGCCCGCTTCGAGCGGGAAGCGCGGGCGGTGGCGGCGCTTTCGCACCCCAACATCCTTTCGATCTACGACTTCTCGACCGTCGACAGGATGGCGTTCGCGGTCACGGAGCTGCTGGACGGGGAGACCCTGAGGCACCGCCTGGCCAATGGCCCGCTGCCGGCGCGCAAGGCCGTGGACCTCGGGTCGCAGATTGCGCAGGGGCTGGCGGCGGCCCACGAGAAGGGGATCGTCCACCGCGACCTCAAGCCCGAGAACATCTTCGTCGCCCGTGACGGGCGGGTGAAGATCCTGGACTTCGGCCTGGCCCGGGTGGGGCCCACGCCGTCCGGGGGCGACGGCAAGACGCTGACGACGCCGCCCGAAGGCGTGACGGGCGCCGGTGTCATCCTCGGGACGGCGGGGTACATGTCCCCGGAGCAGGTGCGCGGGCTGCCGGCCGACCATCGCAGCGACGTCTTCGCTTTCGGCTGCGTGCTCTACGAGATGCTCGGCGGGACGCGTGCCTTCAGCGGCGACACCGCGGTGGAGGCGATGACGGCGATCCTCAGGGAGGACCCGCCCGGACTTCCACTCGGGCCCCGGAAGGTCCCGCCGGCGCTCGACCGCATCGTTCGTCGCTGCCTGGAGAAGCGCCCGGAGGAGCGTTTCCAGTCCGCGCGCGATCTCGCGTTCGCCCTCGAAACCGTATCCGACGTCGCGCCCCCGGTCCCGGAGGCCGCAGGCGATGATGTTCCCTCGATCGCGGTGCTGCCGTTCGCGGACATGAGCTCCGCAAGGGACCAGGACTACTTCTGCGAGGGAATCGCCGAGGAGCTGATCCACGCGCTGACCAAGCTCCCGAACCTCCGCGTCGCGTCCCGCACCGCATCGTTCATGTTCAAGGGCAAGGCCACCGACCTCGCCTCGATCGCGCAGCAGCTGCGGGTCTCCACGATCCTGGAGGGAAGCGTCCGCAAGGCCGGCGAGCGGCTGCGCGTGTCGGTCCAGCTCGTCAAGGCAGCCGACGGCTTCCATCTCTGGTCCGAGCGATACGACCGCGATCTCAGTGACGTCTTCGCGATCCAGGACGACATCACGGAGAAGGTGATCCTCGCGCTCAGGCTCGTGCTGGGTGAGAGGGAGAGGCAGGCCCTCTCCCGCACCCAGACCTCCGATGTGGATGCGTATGACCTGTACCTCAGAGGGCGAAAGCTCTTCTACTTGGCCGGCCGAGGCAACCAGCGGGAGGCCATACGCCAGTTCGAGCGAGCGGTGGCCATCGATCCGGCCTACGCCCTTGCCTACGCTGGGATCGCGGATGCCAGCAGCATGCTGCACATGTTCCACGGCAGCGGGAAGGAGGACCTCGAGCGCGCCGAGCAGGCCAGCCTGAAGGCTCTCGACCTCGCACCCCACCTCGCCGAGTGCCATGCTTCCAGGGGTTTCGCGGCGAGCCTGAGCCGCCGCCACGACGAAGCGGAACGCGAGTTCAGGACCGCGCTCGCGCTCAACCCGAGCCTCTTCGAGGCGAAGTACCTGTTCGCCAGGATGCGAATCGCGCAGGGGCGGCTCCCGGAGGCGGCCAGGCTGTTCGAAGAGGCGCTCGAGATCCAACCCGAAAGCTACGAGGTGCCGATGTTCCTGACCTGGATCTATCGCGGCCTCGGGCGTGAGCAGGAGGCGGTCGAGCTCGCCTCGCGCGGTATCGCCAAGGCGGAGCAATTCGTGGCGGCGAACCCGGACGACCCGCGGCCGCGCTACCTGGGGGCGGGAGCCTTGGTCGCTCTCGGGCGCCGCGACGAGGGCATGGCCTGGGCGGCGAGGGCGCTCGAGATGGGCCCCGACGACGACGGGATTCTGTACAACCTGACCTGCGTGTATGCCGTTGCGGGCGAAGCCGAGCGCGCGCTTGAGTGTCTCGAACGCGCCGTGCGGGCCGGGTTCTCGGGCCGCGACTGGATCGAGCACGACAGCGATCTCGATTCGATCCGGGGCACGGAGCGGTTTCGGGCCATCCTCGCAATGATGGAGAAGAAGGCGTGAGCACCGGGCCGCGATCCGCGGCCCCTGGGGCTCCTGTGAAAGGACCTGCTATGACGCTGCAGGAAGGCGCTCGTCTGGGTTCGTACCAGATCGTGAGCCCGCTCGGAGTGGGCGGGATGGGGGTGGTGTACCGCGCCAAGGACACGCGGCTGGGGCGGGACGTGGCGCTCAAGTTCCTGCCTCCGGACTTCGCTGAGGACCCGGAGCGGCACGCGCGCTTCGAGCGGGAGGCGAAGCTGCTGGCGTCGCTCAACCACCCACACATCGCAGTGCTTTTCGGGCTGGAGCACCTGGACGGACACCACGCGCTCGCGATGGAGTTGGTGGAAGGCGAAGGGTTGGACGAGCGGATCGGCCGTGGGGCAATCCCGATGGAGGAGGCGATCGCAATCGCCGTGCAGGTCGCCGACGCGTTGGAGGCGGCCCACGAGAAGGGGATCGTGCACCGGGACCTCAAGCCGGCGAACGTGCGGGTGCGGCCGGATGGCACGGTGAAGGTGCTGGACTTCGGGCTGGCGAAGTCGTGGGACGAGCAGGCGTCGAGCTCGGACCTGGCGTTCTCGCCGACGATCACGGGGCACCACACACGGGCGGGAGTGATCCTGGGCACGGCGGCATACATGAGCCCGGAGCAGGCGCGCGGGAAGCCGGTGGACAAGCGGGCGGACATCTGGGCGTTCGGCTGCCTCGTGTACGAGATGCTCACCGGCGCCAAGACGTTCGGCGGCGATACCGTGACCGACGTGATCGCCGCGGTGGTCACGAGGGACCCGGACTGGGGCGCGCTACCGCCGGCGGTGACCCCAGGCGTCCGGCAGGCCCTCCAGCGCTGCCTCGAGAAGGACCTGAAGCGGCGATTCCGCGACATCGGCGATGCCAGGTTCGAGCTGGAAGAGGGGATGCGGCTTTCCGGCGCGGAGGCGCCGTCTCCAACGCCGACGCCGACCGTGGCGGTCCAACCATTGCGCCGTTCCGCTCTGCCGTGGATCGCCGCCGGGCTCGGGCTCGCACTGGCCGCCGGATTCGCCACGGCCTACCTACGGACGGCGTCGGCGCGCCCGCGCGTCGTGCGCTCCTACGTCTTGCCCCCCGACAAGACCCACTTCACCTTCGGCGGGGCCACGGGCGGCGCGGTCCTGTCGCCCGACGGGACGCGGATCGTCGTCGCCGCGACCGACGATGCCGGCAAGATGCTGCTCTGGCTGCGGCCTCTCGATTCGCTTACGGCGCAGCCGCTCGAGGGGACCGACGGCGGGTCGTACCCGTTCTGGTCGCCGGACAGCCGTTTTGTGGGGTTCTTCGTTCCCGGCAAGCTGAAGAAGATCGACATCCTCGGAGGACCCCCCCAAACCGTCTGCGACGCCAGCAGCGGTCGCGGCGGAACCTGGAGCCAGGAGAGTACGATCGTCTTCGCCCCCGACGTGTACGGCGGTCTGCGCCGGGTCGCGAGCGCCGGCGGAACCTCCGCCGCCATCACGGAGCCCGACCGACCGCGCGGGCAGACGAGCCAGCGTTGGCCCGTCTTCCTTCCCGACGGGCGACGCTTCATCTACTGGGCCGGCAACCCGACTGCGAGCGCGCAGGAGACGAAGGGGATCTACGTCGGGACCCTTGACGAGAAGGGTCAGCAGTTTCTGCTGCAGGCGGACAGCGATGCCCTCTTCGCCCCACCGGGATACCTTCTGTACCTGCGCGAACAGAGCCTGATGGCCCAACCGTTCGACCCGGGAAGCCTGAAGGTCAAGGGAGAGGCGTTCCCGGTCGCGGAGGACGTGGCCAGCCCCGAGAGCTACAGGCTCGGCCGTTTCTCGGTTTCGCAGGACCGGAACCTCGTCTACCTGACCGGCCAGAGCGACCAGGCGCGGGTCGTCTGGATGAACGCCGTCGGCCAGCAGACGGGCACGGTGGGTGAGCCTTCGATCGTCGGTGGGATCAAGCTGTCGCCGAGCGGTCAAACGCTTGCCGAAATCCTCCAGGAGCCGCAGACGAAGAACGTGGACGTCTGGCTGGTGGACCTCGCGCGCGGCGTGAAGACCCGGTTCACGTTCGATCCCGGAGCGGACTTCGACCCGGTCTGGTCGCCGGACGGGGGCCGCATCGCGTGGTCCTCCAACTCGAAGGGACACTTCGACCTCTACGCGAAGAGCTCGACCGGCGCCGGCGAGCCGGAGGAGCTGCTGGTGTCCGACGGCGACAAGTACTGCACCGACTGGTCCAGAGACGGGCGTTTCCTGGCGTTCTCGCAGCTCGACCCGAAAGGGGTCACCGGCGCGGACATCTGGGTGTTGCCCCTGTTCGGCGATCGCAAGCCGTACCCTTTCCTGGCGACCAAGTTCAACGAGGGCAACGGGATGTTCTCGCCGGACGGGCGCTGGCTGGCATACCAGTCCAACGAGTCCGGCAGGCCCGAGATCTACATCACGCCGTTCCCCCAGGGCGGCGGCAAGTGGCAGGTGTCGCAGGGAGGCGGGGTCACTGCCTCGTGGAAGGTCGACGGGCAGGGGCTCTACTTCGCGACGCCGGACGGACGGCTCATGGAGGCATCCGTGGGGTCCAAGGGTCCGGCGGTGGAGGTCGGAACGCCGCACGAGTACTCGAAGGCCATGATGGCAGCCCCGAATCCGGGCGCCTGGAGCTACGCGGTCGCGCCAAAGGGCGATCGGGTCCTGGTCGTTCAGTCGGAGAAAAGCTCCGCGGTGCCGCTCACACTCGTGACGAATTGGACCGAGGGGCTGAAGAGGTGAGCCGTGATCAACGATAGGCCAGGGACGCGCATCGGTCCGTACGAGATCGTCGCCCCGCTCGGAGCGGGTGGGATGGGTGCGGTGTACCGGGCTCGCGACACCCGGCTCGGCCGGGACGTCGCGGTGAAGGTGCTACCGCCGGAGTTCACCGCGGATCCCGACCGGCTGCGCCGTTTCGAGCAGGAGGCCCGGGCCGCAGGAGCGCTCAACCACCCCAAC
Source organism: Terriglobia bacterium (assembly GCA_020073245.1). Classification (GTDB taxonomy): domain Bacteria; phylum Acidobacteriota; class Thermoanaerobaculia; order Thermoanaerobaculales; family Thermoanaerobaculaceae; genus RBG-13-68-16. Next base: position 23,464 of record JAIQFQ010000034.1, read on the forward strand.
GTGCTCTCCGTCTTCGATGTCGGCCAGGACGGGGGCGCCCCATACCTTGTCACCGAACTGCTCGAGGGGCAGACGCTGCGGGAGCGCCTGAAGGGTGGCGCGCTGCCGGTCCGCCGGGCAATCGAAATCGGCGTCCAGATCGCGAAGGGGCTGGCCGCGGCCCACGAGAAGGGGATCGTCCACCGCGACCTCAAGCCGGAGAACGTCTTTCTCACGAAGGACGGCCACGTCAAGATCCTCGACTTCGGCCTCGCGAAGATCGGCGGCCCATTCCTGAAGGAGTCGGGCAAGACCCTGACGACGCCGCCCGAGGGCGCGACCGGGCTCGGGGTCGTGCTGGGGACGGCGGGCTACATGGCGCCGGAGCAGGTGCGGGGCTTGCCGGCGGACCCCCGCTCGGACATCTTTGCCTTCGGCGCGGTGCTCTACGAGATGCTGTCCGGGCAGAGGGCGTTCGGCGGCGACTCGGCCGCGGACACCATGTCCGCCATCCTGCGCGAGGAACCTCCCGACCTCTCCGCCGCAGCCCGGTCGATCCCGCCGGGCCTCGAGCGCATCGTGCGCCACTGCCTGGAGAAGGACGCCGAGACGCGCTTCCGCTCGGCGCACGACCTCGCGTTCGACCTCGAGACCTTGTCGAACATCTCCGAAACCAGCGCAGGATCCCCGGCCCGGACGTCGCGCTCGCGCAGGTATCCGTGGCGTGCGGTCGTGGCGGTGGGAGCCGGGGGAGTGCTCGTGCTGACCGCATCGGCGTCGTACGTCATGGGGCGCCGGCTCGAGCGGCAGTCCAGGCCGGGCGGCGTCGTGTTCCGGCCGTTGAGCTACCGGCAGGAGCCGATCTTCAACGCGCGCCTGGTACCGGATGGAAAGACGATCCTCTACAGCGCCGCTCCCCTGGGCAACCGGCCCGGGGTCTTCTCGGTCCACGTGGGGGTCCCCGGCGCTACGCCCCTCGGTCCGCCCGACCTCGAACTCCTCGCGGTTTCGAACCAGGGCGAGCTGGCCGTGCTCACGCACGCGCGCTACGTGGCACACAGCGTGTTCGAGGGCACGCTCGCCCGGATGTCACTGGACGCGGGCGCCCCGCGCGAGATCCTGGACCGCGTCCGCGAGGCCGACTGGGCGCCTGATGCGAAGGAACTGACGGTGATCCGCGAGGTGAACGGGACGGACAACCTCGAGTTTCCCGCCGGGAAGGTGCTGTACAGGTCGGGAGGGTACCTGAGCAACCCGCGCTTCTCGCCGTCCGGGGATCGCATCGCGTTCTTCGAACACCCCTTCAAATGGGACGACCGGGGGCTGGTGGCGGTGGTCGACCTGACGGGGAAGAAGACCGTGCTCTCGGAAGGCTACTGGGGGGAAGAGGGCCTGGCCTGGTCGAGGGACGGAACCGAGGTGCTCTTCTCTGCCGGGACGGCGTACAACAACTTCAAGGTCTACGCCGTGGACCTGGCGGGCCATCGCCGGGAGGCCCTTGCAAGTGCCGGCGGACTGACGATCCAGGATGTGGCCGACGATGGCCGGTTGCTCGTCACGAGGGACGACATCCTGCAGCGCATGCCGGTCCTCCTACCCGGCGCCACCGCCGAGCGGGACCTCTCATGGCTCGACTTTTCCCAGCCCGCCGCACTGTCCCCGGACGGACAGGCACTTCTTTTTGGCGAGGAGAGCGGCAGCCTTGGCAACAACTATGCCGTCTGCCTGCGGCAGATCGACGGCTCGCCCGTCGTTCGTCTCGGCGAGGGGTTCGGACAGGACCTCTCGCGCGATGGGAAGTGGGCGCTCAGCATCGTCCCGACCTCGCCCCCAAAGCTGGCGATCTACCCCACGGGCGCCGGTGAAACCCGTCTGCTCCCTCGGGGTCCGATCGCGAACTACTACTCCGCGCGGTTCTTCCCCGACGCACAGCGGGTGCTGGCGTGCGGGCACGAGGAGGGGCACGCCGTGCGGTGCTACGTGCAGGCGGTCTCCGGGGGCGAACCCCGCCCGGTGACCCCTGAGGGCACGAGCGAAGGGATCGTGTCACCGGATGGGACCCTCATTGTCGTCAAGCACAGTGTTGATGGGTGGCGGCTCTACCCGGCGGACGGAGGGAGCCCGCGCACCGTCCCCGGTGCCACGTCCATGGAGTCCGTCGTCCGGTGGTCCGCTGACGGACGCTCGCTTCTTCTCTTTGACCCTTCGGCAGTGCCTGCCCGCGTCGAACGGCTCGACCTCGACTCGGGTAGGCGGAGACCGGTCCGGACGCTCGGCCCGCAAGAGCTCGCGGGCGTGCTGGGGATCGGGCCGATCCTCATGACGGAGAACGAGCAGACCTATGCATACGGCACCAACATGATGATCTCCCACCTCTTCATCGCGGAGGGTATGCGGTGAGCCTCTCTGCGGGCGCGCGTCTGGGCCCGTACGAGATCGTCGCGCCGCTCGGCAAGGGCGGGATGGGCGAGGTGTGGCGGGCGAGGGACACGCGGCTGGGACGGGAGGTGGCGCTGAAGTTCCTTCCCGCGGATTTCGCGGCCGACCCGGAGCGGCACGCGCGCTTCGAGCGCGAGGCGAAGCTACTGGCCTCGCTCAACCACCCGCACATCGCGATGCTGTTCGGCCTCGAGCACCTGGACGGGCAGCACGCGCTCGCGATGGAGCTGGTGGAAGGCGAGGGACTGGACGAGCGGATCGCGCGCGGCCCGATCCCGGTTGACGAGGTGATCCCGATCGCGTTGCAGATCGCGGAGGCGTTAGAGGCGGCGCACGAGAAGGGGATCGTGCACCGGGACCTGAAGCCGGCGAACGTGAAGGTGAGGCCGGACGGCACCGTCAAGGTGCTGGACTTCGGCCTGGCGAAGGCGTGGGAGGAGGGCGGGGAGGATTCCGATCCGGCGCACTCGCCGACGGTGACCGGGGTGTACACGAGGGCCGGCGTGATCTTGGGGACGGCGGCGTACATGTCGCCGGAGCAGGCGCGCGGGAAACCGGTGGACAAGCGGGCGGACGTCTGGGCCTTCGGGTGCGTGCTGTACGAGATGCTCACCGGGCGGAAGGCGTTCGCCGGGGATAACCTCACCGATCTCAGCGCGGCGATCATCACGCGCGAGCCCGACTGGAGGCTCCTTCCGGCGACGGTGCCACCGCCTGCGCGCACGGTCCTCCGGCGCTGCCTGGAGAAAGACGCCCGCGACCGCCTGCGGGACATCGGCGATGCGCGGCTGGAGCTCGCCGAGGTCGGCCGCACGGGCGACGCCCGGGCGGCGCTGCCGGAGGCGGCTCCCGCGAGCAGCGGGGGGTCACGGGGCGCGGTCCGGTGGCTCGCGTTCGCTCTCAGCGCGCTCGTGGCCGGCTCGGGCGTGGGGTGGTGGCTACGGGGCTCCACCCCCCGGAATCGGCAGCGTTCCCCCGCGGTGACCTTCCAACGCCTCACGGAGGAACCCGGCGTGGAGAGCCACCCCAGCCTCTCGCCGGACGGCAAGAGCGTGGCGTTCGTCGCCTCGTCGGCGGGCAACGAGGATATCTTCCTGCTGCGGGTCGGAGGGCGGAACCCGACCAACCTGACGGCAGACTCGCCAGCGGCCGACTACGCGCCCGCGTTCTCGCCCGACGGCGAGTCGATCGCATTCCGCTCGGAGCGCGCCGGCGGCGGGATCTTCGTCATGGGCGCCACCGGCGAGTCTGTGCGCCGCGTGACCGACTTCGGTTTCGACCCCGCGTGGTCGTCCGACGGCAAGCAACTGGTCGTCGACACCGAGCCGGTCCGCGACCCGACGACCCGTGCAGCCCCGAGCCAGCTCTGGGTGGTGCCCGCCGCCGGTGGCGAAAGGCGACTCGTCGCGAAGGGCGACGCGGTCGGGCCGCGGTGGTCCCCGCACGGGCAGCGGATCGCGTTCTGGGGCCTGCGCTGGCCAGGCTCCCAACGCGACCTCTTCTCGGTGGCCGCGGACGGCTCGCAGGCGGACCATCCGGTCGCGGTCACGGACGATCCGGCGCTCGACTGGAGCCCGGAGTGGTCGCCGGACGGCCGCCAACTCTACTTCGTGTCCAATCGCGGCGGCACGATGAATCTCTGGCGGGTGCCGATCGACGAGGCCTCGGGCCGTGCGCTTGGGGATCCCGAGTCCCTGACGGTGCCCTCCGGCTGGATCGGCGGGCTCAGCTTCTCGCGTGACGGCCGGAAGCTCGCCATGGCCGACCAGGCGGAGGGCTCGGACGTCTGGCGTACGGGGTTCGACCCGGGGCGGGGAGAACGGGTCGGCCACCCGGAGCGGGTCTTCCACGGACAGGGGATCCTCTCCGTCGACTGCACCCCGGACGGCGAGTCGGTCGTCTTCTCGCGCCGCGGCGTGCCGTGGGAGGGCCTCGTCACCGTACGCGCCGACGGCAGCGGCTTCACCCAGCTGACGGACTACACGCAGCAGCACCGGTTCGCGCGTTGGTCGCCCGATGGCCAGCACCTCGCGTTCGCGTCCACCGCCAGCGGCGAGCAGCAGCTCTGGACCATGCGCGCCGACGGCAGCGGCCTCGAGCAGCTCACCTCGGGCGAAGGAGGGGCGTTCCAACCGGCCTGGTCCCCGGATGGGAGGCGAATCGCCTACGGGAATGGCGCCAACGAGCTGGTGCTGATGGACTCGGATCGTCCGAAGGCTCCGCCGGTTCGGGTTCCCAACTCGGCCCATCCCGGCCAGACGCAGCCGGTCTCCTGGTCTCCGGACGGCACGCTCCTGGCTGTTGACTTGCAGCGTCCTGATCGATCGACGGGCATCCTGCTCTTCTCGCTCAAGGATGGTGTCTTCCGCGAGCTCGAGAGCGAGGGCCGGTGGCCCCAGTGGCTCCCCGACGGCCGCCGGCTGCTCTACCAGAGCAAGGGAGGTCTCGTGTTGCGTGACCTTGCGGCCGGCAGCAGAAAGTGGATCCTCCCGGACGGCTCCTTGAGGGCCGGCTCATCCTGGCAGAACTTCTGTCTGTCCCGCGACGGTCGCCGCCTGATCTACCTCGAATCGTTCGGCGAGGGCGACATCTGGCTCATGACGCTCAACGAACCTGCCTCGGCGACGAGATGACGTTCTCGCCCGGCACCCGCCTGGGCCCGTACGAGATCGTTGCCCCCCTCGGCAAGGGCGGGATGGGGGAAGTGTGGCGTGCGAAGGACACGCGGCTGGGGCGCGAGGTGGCGCTCAAGCTCCTGCCGCCGGAGTTCGCGGCCGACCCGGAGCGCCACGCCCGCTTCGAGCGGGAGGCCAAGCTGCTGGGCGCCCTCAACCACCCGAACGTCGCGGTGCTGTACGGGCTGGAGCACCTCGACGGGCAGCATGTCCTGGCGATGGAGCTCGTCGAAGGGGAGGAGCTCGACGTGCGAATCGGGCGCGGCCCGATTGCTCCGGCCGAGGCGATACCGATCGCCCGCCAGATCGCCTCGGGCCTCGAGGCCGCGCACGAGAAGGGGATCGTGCACCGGGACCTCAAGCCCGCGAACGTGAAGGTACGGCCGGACAGCACGGTGAAGGTGCTCGACTTCGGCCTCGCGAAGGCGTGGGAGGAGCCGGCCGCGGAGGCGGACCCGGTGGCCTCCCCGACGGTCACGGGCTTGCACACGCGGGCCGGGATGGTCCTGGGGACGGCCGCCTACATGGCGCCGGAACAGGTGCGCGGCGAGCCGGTCGACAAGCGCGCGGACAACTGGGCGTTCGGCGTGGTCCTCTACGAGATGCTCGCCGGCCGGAGGCCGTTCCGCGGCGCGACGCAATCGGATACGTTCGCGGCGGTGCTGAGCGCGGAGGTCGACTGGGGCGGGCTGCCGGCGGCGACGCCGGGCGCGGCGCGCCGGGTGCTCGGCAGGTGTCTCGAGCGAGACGCCCGGCGCCGCCTGCGCGACATCGGCGAGGCCCGGATCGCGCTCGAGGCTCCCACCCCGGGAGGCGGGGAGGCCGCGCCTTCGCCGCGGCCAGCGGCCCGAGGCCGCGAACGGGTGGCCTGGGCCGTGGCGGCGGTCGCCGTCCTCGCCGGCGCGATCGCGGCGCTCCTCTCCGGCCACGCGCGTGCGCCAGAGGAGTTGGTGCGCTTCACGATCCAGCCCCCGCCGGGTCAGAGCATTCTCGGATTCCCTGAGATATCCCCGGACGGACGACGCATCCTTTTCCTGCTCCAGGATGAGGGGGGGAGGAACTCGATCTGGGTGCGCTCGCTGGACAGGCTCGAGATGCGGCGCCTGCCGGGCACCGAGGATGCGCGCGGCATGTTCTGGTCCCCCGATGGGCGTGAGTTCGCGTTCTTCTCGGAAGGGCGGCTCAAGCGGATCGGTTCGGACGGCGGCCCCGTCGAGACGGTCTGCGAGAGCAAGGCCGGGTTCTCCGGCGCCTGGAATCGCCAGGGCACCGTCCTTTTCACCGAGGAGTTCGGCGGTCCCATCGTCGCGGTTCCCGCAACGGGCGGCACGCCCAGGCCCGTCACGGCGATCGACTGGGCGAAGGGGGACGTCGCCCACTTCCATCCCTCGTTCCTTCCGGACGGACGGCACTTCGTGTTCGTGGCCCGCAACGTCGACCCGGAGAAGACCTCGGTCATGCTGGCCTCGCTCGACTCCAAGGGCGTCCGGATCCTCTTCCGTGCGGACTCCGCGGCCGTCTTCGCGGATCCGGGCTACCTGCTTTTCGCACGCGACAGCGCCCTCTTCGCCTGGAGGTTGGATCTGCGGACGCTGGAACTCATCGGAGAACCCGCCCCGGCCATCGGGCAGGTCCGTTACGCGACCGAGGACAACGTCCTGGCGGTCTCGGCGGCCGGCAACCGCGTGGTGTACCTGTCGTGGTTCGGCCGGCGGAGACTGGTCTGGGTCGATCGGAAGGGGCGCGAGCTCGGCACCCTCGGCGAGGTTGGCGGCTACGAGGACGTTCGCCTCTCGCCGGACGGCCGAAAGGTCGCAGTGGCGCTGCGCGACCCGTCGCACGGCCAGAACGAGGATGTCTGGGTCCTTGACGTGTCCCGCGGGACTGGCTCCCGTGTCACCGCCGAGCCCACCGACGAGTTCGACCCGGCGTGGTTTCCGGACGGCGAGAGGCTGGCCTATGTGTCCGACCGTCTCGGCTTCTACGACGTCTACGAAAGGCCGGCGGGAGGTGGCGGCGCCGAGCGGGTCCTGGTTCGGACGAAGCACGACAAGGTCTTGCCTTCCGTGTCGCCAGACGGCCGGTATCTGCTCATGAGCGTCCCGGAGGGCGAACGCTTCACTCGGGTGCTGGCCCCCCTTTCCGGGCGGGGCGATTTCGTTCAGCTCAGCGCCGGCTCCCGTTTCTCCGAGGAACACCCCGCGATCTCGCCGGACGGCCGCTGGGTCGCATTCGATTCGACCGAGTCGGGGCAGAAGGAGATCTACGTGCAGCCGATCCCCGGAGGCGAGAAGCGTCAGGCCTCGATCGGAGGCGGGCAGATGCCGGTCTGGAGTCGGGACGGCTCGGAGCTCTTCTACGCCGCCAAGGACGGGATGCTGATGTCCGTCGCCGTGCGGCTCACCGCGGGTCGCGACGAGATCGGAGAGCCGCAGCCCCTCTTCCTCCTGCGGCTCGGGTTGAGCGGAGAGACCCAATTCCATCGCCACGCCTACGACGTCTCTTCGGACGGCCAGCGGTTCCTCGTGATCCGGCGCGCACCGGACGCCGAGCCCGACGGTGCGGTGGTCGTCACGAACTGGACCGCAGTCCTGGAGGGTACGCGGTGACTCTCGAGGCCGGCATCCGTCTCGGCCCGTACGAGATCGTCGCACCGCTCGGCACGGGCGGAATGGGCGAGGTGTACCGGGCGCGCGACACCCGGCTCGGGCGCGACGTCGCGATCAAGGTCCTTCCTGCGTCGTTTGCCTTCGACCCCGAGAGATTGAAGCGCTTCGAGCAGGAGGCGCGGGCGACGGGTTCTCTCAACCACCCGAACATCCTGACCGTCCTGGACGTTGGGTCGCACGAAGGGGCGCCGTACCTGGTGACCGAACTGGTCGAAGGGGAGACGTTGCGCGAGCGGCTGAGCGGCGGGGTGCTGCCGGTTCGCAAGGCGGTGGAGCTCGGGACGCAGATCGCCCGCGGGCTCGCGGCCGCCCACGAGAAAGGGATCATCCACCGGGACCTAAAGCCCGAGAACCTGATCGTCACGAGAGACGGGCGGGTGAAGATCCTCGACTTCGGCCTCGCGAAGGTGGGCCCCCAGGTGAGCGGAGTGGACAAGACCCTGACGACGCCGCCGGCCGAGATCACCGGGGACGGCGTCGTGCTCGGCACCGCCGGGTACATGTGCCCGGAGCAGGTGAGAGGGCTGCCCGCGGACGCGCGCAGCGACATCTTCGCGCTTGGGTGTGTGCTCCACGAGATGCTGTCTGGCCGGCGCGCGTTCCAAGGCGAGACGCCGGCCGAGACGATGACGGCGATCTTGCGGCAGGACCCGCCCGAGCTGACCCAAGCCGCGGGTTCGCCTGTGAGCCCCGGTCTCGCCAACATCGTCCGGCGATGCATCGAGAAGGATCCCGGCGAGCGGTTCCAGTCGGCACGCGACCTCGCGTTCGCGCTCGAGGCAGCGACGGGCCTCTCGAGCTTCAGCACCGCAACGGGCCGCAGCGTCGGCCTCTGGAGGCGAGCCCGACTGCTGTCGGCGTTCCTGGGTGGCGCGGTTGTGCTGGCGCTCGTTGCCGGTGGTGTGATCCTCGGACGCCTCACCGCGCGCGCCGACGCGCCAGAGTTCCATCAGGTGACGTTCCGTCGGGGAATGATCACGGACGCACGCCTCACGCCGGACGGCCAGGACGTGATCTACAGCTCCGCGTGGGACGGCGGACCGATCGAGGTCTACGCCGCGCACGTCGGAAGCCCGGAGTCCAGGGCGCTCGGCCTCGGCGCGGCGAGGCTACTGGCGGTCCGCAAGGACGGCGAACTGGCGCTTGCCCTCCGGCCGTACGTGGCGCGCCCCGGGGCGTTCGCCGGAACGCTGGCTACCGTCCCCGCCAACGGCGGGGCCCCGCGCGAGAGCCTCGAAGGGATTGAAGGGGCCGACTTCGGTGCGGATCCATCGCGTCCGCTTCTGGTGTGCGCAGACGCTGGGGTCAGCCGGCTCGAGTACCCGCCGGGCACCGTCCTGTTCCGCACGCCGGGGTGGATCGACGGCGCGCGGTTGTCGCCGTCGGCCGACCGAGCAGCGTTCCTCCACCACCCGGTGAACGGCGACAACGGCGGCGAGGTGATGGTCGTGGACACCGCGGGCCACGCGCGCTCGCTCTCGCGCGGTTGGCTCAATCTCGCGGGATTGGCCTGGGCTCCTTCGGGGCGTGAGATTTGGTTCACCGGTACCCGGTCGGGCAACAATCAGGCGCTCTGGGCTGTCACGGCGAGTGGGAGCGAGCGGCTGGTGTACCGTGCCCCGGCTTTTCTTTACCTGCACGACATCTCGGCTCAAGGACGAGTTCTCCTGAGTCGGGAAACGGTCCGCTCGGGCATGGTCGTCACCGACCCGGCGACCAGCGGAGAGCGCGACGTGTCCTGGTTCGATTGGGGTACCCCCCGCGCACTCTCGACCGACGGCAAGCTCCTGCTCTTCGACGAGACCGGGGAGGGCGCCGGGGCGCGCTACGGCGTCTACGTCCGCCGCACCGACGGGTCGCCCGCGGTGCGGCTGGGCGACGGCGTCGGCTACGACCTTTCACCCGATGGGCGCTGGGTCCTCGCCGGCAGCCCGGGCGATACCCTGCAGTTGGTGCTGCTGCCCACTGCAGCCGGGGAGGGCCGGCCGCTAACCCGTGACCGACTCCACTACGCGTACGCTCAGTGGCTTCCGGATGGAAAGGGCTTCGTCTTCCTCGGTGGCGAGACGGGGCGGCCGTTCCGCCTTTACGTCCAGGAGGTTGACGGAGCGCCGCCGCGGCCGATCACGCCGGAGGGGGTTGGGTCGATGTCTTTCAAGGTGTCGTTGGACGGCAGTACGGTTGCCTTCGAGTGGGGCACCCGCGGCATCGCGGTCGCCTCACTTAGCGGCGGGGAGCCGCGCCTCATCCCTGGCACCGCGCGGGGAGAGAGACCGGTGACATTCTCGCGGGACGGCGCCTCGCTGATCATTCGGCACGCCGACCAGAGGGGAACCTGCGTCGTGGAGCGCGTGAACGATGCGACCGGCGCCCGCACCGTGGTTCGCACGATCAGCCCGCCCGACCCGGCCGGGCTGCTCGCCGTCGCTCCGGTTCATATGACCCCCGACGAGAGGTACTTCGCCTACGCCTACCTTCGTGACCTGTCGGACCTCTTCTTCGCCGAGAGACTCAAGTGAGCCTTTCTCCCGGCGCTCGCCTCGGCCCAGCGGCTCCACCCGTAGCAGGTCACCGCTCGCCTATCTCCTACTGCACCCACATCGGGATCGTGGTCGGGTCGGTGGAGTTGCCGTCGACGACCGAGGCGGAGCCCAGGATCTGTGCACCACCTGCGAGCACCTGCACCTTCGCGAACGCCGACGCCTGTCCGGACGGCAGCGCCCTCACGATCTGAACCCAGCGCAGCGGCGGAACGGTCACAATGGTGCTGCCGAGGCGCGAGCCTCCGGCAGTGAAGAAGCTCACTCGTACGTCGCTTTGAACGGCGCTGGTGTTCACAAACTCCAGGTTGGTGCGGAACGGAGCGTCGCTGCGCAGCGAGGGGAACCACCCGGTGGTGGCGGTGGTCAGCGCCTGACCCGCCTCGATGCCGACGTACGACTGACCGTAGGTGGTCGCCGCCGAACCGCTACCGAGCTTCGAATAGGTGCGCGAGAGCGTCTGCAACGGTGCGGTGCTGTCCACGACGATCATGCCCTTGTCCTGTGAGAGTCCGAACAGGCTCCCGAGCACATCGGTCCAGGTGACCTGCTGGCCCCCTCCGAGGGCTTGCGTCACGGCCGGTGGGAACGAGTTGACGCCGTAGAAGGTCACCCGGAGGCTGGCGGACGCCGTTCCGGCGTTCAGGATCGAGACGTCGGAGTTCCAGACCGCGGGCGGCACGCCCGGAAGGTGCGCGATGCCCGAGAGGTAGTACGTGTGGGTGTACGAGGTCTGGCACTGCGGTGAGTAGTTCACCTGAACGGTGTCCGACCACGGCGAGGCTCCGCAGATCACGTTGGCCTGGACGCGGAAGTAGAAGGTGCCCGCCGTGGCCTGGGTGCTCGAGAAGTTGTAGGCCGCGGTGGTGACGGTGGAGGAGGTCGGGTTGGAGAAGATGCTGTCGGTGGCCACCTGCACGGTGTAGGAGATGGCGCCGGAAACCGGGCTCCAGCTCACGACGACCTGGTCGCCCGAGCACGCCGCCGGGGTGTTGGCGCCGAGGTTGGCCGGGGCGGCGGAGGGCGGGCACGAGAGCCCGGCAACCGCCTGGTCCGCCTGGACCAGATTGCGGGTGACGCCGTTTCGCGGGTCGATGATCGCGGTGCCCGTGTTGCGGATGGCGAGCCGGATGGTCGCGGCGGACGTCGAGGGCGACGCCTGCGCCAGCAACGCGACGAGGCCGCTCACGTAGGGGGTGGATGCGGAGGTTCCGAAGAACAGCCGTTTGTTCGGGTCGGGATCGTCAGTGGTGTAGCCGCCGCCCTTGGTCGTCGTGATCGACCCGGTTGGCGCCCAGACGTCGAGCTTGTCGCCCGAGTCGGTGTAGCAGGCCACCGTCCCTGCGGTGGGAAGGGTGTCCGTGCATCCCGAGACCCCGGGGGCGTTGCACTGGAGGCTCCCGCCATAGCTCGAATGGTCGTACGCCTTGTCGTACACCGAGCCGACGGCGAGCGAGGCCGAGATGCAGGCCGGCCACGAGACGCCGACGGTGCAGGCGCCGTTGCCCGAGGCCACGACCGGAACGACGCCGGCGTCGGTGAGCTGCTGGAACGCGCCGGCCATCACGGAGTCCTGGGCGTCGCACGGTTGGTCCAGGACGCCCGCGGAGCCACTACCAGAGTAGCCTCCGAGCGAGAGGTTGGCCGCTCGGATGTTGTACGGGTTGCCGGCCCCGACGCTGCTGAGCACGGCGTTGATGCCGCTGATGATGCCGTTCTCGGTGCCGTTGCCGGTGCTGTCGAGGATCTTCACCGACACGATGGTCGAGGCGGGCGCCGTGCCGATCGCTGACGCGTTGAGGCCGGAGGCCGCGGCGATGCCTGCGACCTTGGTGCCGTGGCCCTCGTTGTCATTGGCGTAGGCGGGGTCCCCCGCCGTGTGGAAGGCGTCGAAGAGCGCGATTGTCTTCGTGCCGAGCGGGGACAGTTCGGGGTTCGTCCAGTCCACGCCGGTGTCCATGATCGCGATCCCGACCCCCGAGCCCGTGTCGGGCGGCTGGATGGCGTTGACGTGCATGTACGCGCTGCCGGTCGCGTCGAGCTTGCGGACCTTGCGGTTGAGCACGATCGCATCCACCCGAGGGTCCTCCGCCAGCGTCGCAAGCAGCGCAACGGGCACGGAGACGTGCGCCGACGCGACGTGTGAGTAGCGGTCGAGCAGCCGGACGCCGCCGGCCGACCAGTCGCGCTCGATGGCGTCCGCGGTATCGGCGATCCAGCGCAGCCGGACCGGAGCGGCCTGCGCGGCGACGGAGAGCGCGCGCACCTCGCTCGGCTCCCTGAACTTGATGAGCACGTCGAGGTCGCCGGCCGAGGAGGCGGCCAGCGCGACCACGTCCGGCGCGACCTTCGCGGTCCACGGCCGCGGATCGGCCGCGAGCTGCGTCGCGGGAGTCGACGATCCCCCAGCGGCACCCCCCATGCCGAGCGCCGCGATGATGGCGAGGGCGCCCGCGGCGATCCGGGTTGCCCGCCGTTCGGTCCAGACGGTCGTGTGTGCGTTCGTCATGATCCCACCTCGCGGCGCGCGGTCTCGCGCCCGCAACTGAATAGTGCCGGTCCCGAGGCCCTATTCCCTCCTGGGGTGCCGGCCATCCGCGGAGTCTACGCCGCTTTAGCCTGCGGCGCTGTATCATTTGGTATTCGTCCGTCGCCCGGATGGCGTTTGGGGAGCATTCGCCGACCTGCTGCGACGGCGGATCGGGGGGACGGTGCACGAGCTGTCGATCGCAGAGGAGATCTACCGGGCCAGCCGCGCGGCCGTTGCGGGCCACGGGGCCGGCCGGCTCGAGTGCGTCACGGTGGCGGTCGGTGAGCTTGCTGCGATCGAGCCCGATCTGCTCAAGTTCGCGTGGCAGGCACTCACGGAGGGCGGTCCGGACGTCGGCAGCACGCTCGAGGTCGAGTGGCACGCCGCCCACCAGTTCTGCGTCGCGTGCGACGCCGACAAGCCTCGCTCCGACGGCACCTGGCTGCGTCTCTGCCCGGACTGCGGTCGGCCGCTCAACGTGACCGGCGGGATGGAGCTCGACCTGCTGCACGTGACGTTCCTACCCGACGGGCACGAAGGGGCGGGCGAGGGGAGTGACGATGGCTGAGGTGGTGGACATCCGCGCGCGCGTGCTGGCGGCGAACGAACAGGCGGCGGCCAAGCTGCGGGACCAGTTCCGGGCCGGTGCGGCGCTGGTCCTCAACCTGATCTCGTCGCCGGGGTCGGGGAAGACGACGCTGCTCGAGGCGACGGTGAGGGCCCTCGGCGGCCGCCTGCGCCTCGCCGGCATCGAGGGCGACATCGCCACGGAGCGCGACGCCGACAGGCTGCGGGCGCTCGGGATCCCGGCGGTGCAGATCCTCACCGGCGGGGCGTGCCACCTGGACGCCCGCCAGGTTCGGAAGGTGATGGACGAGGCACACTTCCCGGCTTTCGACGTGCTGTTCATCGAGAACGTCGGCAACCTCATCTGCCCGACCTCGTACGACCTCGGTGAGGACTTCAAGGTCGCGCTGCTCTCGGTTGCCGAGGGGGACGACAAGCCGTTCAAGTACCCGGCGATCTTCGCCCGTGCCGCGGTCACGGTCATCACGAAGGCGGACCTGCTGCCCCACGTCACCTTCGACCTCGACGCCGTGCGCGGCCAGGTGGCGGCGCTCAACCCGGGCGGACGCCTCCTCGTCACGTCGGCGAAGACCGGCGAGGGCATCGCGACGTGGTGCGCGTTGATCGAGGAGCGTCTGGCGACCAAGCGCGAGGCAGAGGCGTGATTCCGGCGGCAGATGGGCGGAGGAGCAGAGTGACGGAGGTGAAGAAACTGTTCGAACGCTCGTCGGTCATCAGGTCAAATGAAAAAGGGCAAATGGCAAAGGGAAGACGAGAAACGGCCGCGGCGAGGGAGGCCGGAGAGTCTCCGGCGAAGCTCAGCCCACCGGTGTTGTGTTGTGTCGTCCCTTTGACCTTTACCCTTTCACCTTTGACCTCTTCCGCGGCGAAGGGCAGCTGCTCCTCTGCCCCTCTGCCCCTCAGATCTTCCGCTCTGCCGTCCTTTTGTCTTCATCGAGAGGGTCGCCTTGGCGTGCCTTTGGGGGTGTGGTGACGGCTGACGCACGCCGGCAGCGGCTGCGCATCGTCTGTCGAGGTGTCGTGCAGGGGGTCGGGTTCCGGCCGGCCGTGCACCGACTTGCGACCTCTCTCGCGCTCGTGGGCTGGGTGCGCAACGGGCCCGAGGGAGCCGTGGTGGAGGTCGAAGGGACCGACAGCGCCGTGCGTTCGTTCATGCGTGCGCTGCCGCGCTCGCTGCCGGCGCTTGCCCGCCTCGACGACATGGACGCCGCGCCGATCCCGGCCGCGGGCGAGACTACGTTCGTCGTGCTCCCTTCCGAAGCGGGGCAGCGCAGCCGGGCGCTGGTGCCGCCCGATGCGGCCCTCTGCTCCGACTGTCGCGCCGAGATGGACCGTCCGGAAGACCGGCGCTACCGCTATCCGTTTACGACCTGCACGAACTGCGGCCCGCGCTTCACCCTGGTCCGCTCGCTGCCGTACGACCGCGAGCGCACCTCGATGGCGTGCTTCGCGCTCTGTTCTGAGTGCGAGGGTGAGTACACGAACCCGGCGGACCGCCGTTTCCACGCCGAGCCGGTGTGCTGCCCCGCGTGCGGACCGAGGCTATGGGTGGAGCAGCCGGGCGCAGGTGACATGGCGCGGGGTCCCGACGCGATCCGGCTGGCCGGCGCTGCGCTGGAGAGAGGCGTGATCGTCGCGGTGAAGGGGTTCGGCGGGTTCCAGCTCGCGTGCCGCGCCGACGACGAGGCGGTCGTCGCGCAGCTGCGCGAGTGCAAACGACGGCCGACCAAGCCGTTCGCGCTCATGGTTCGCGACCTCGCGACAGCCCGCACGCTGGTCGCCCTCGCGCCGGAGGACGAGGCGCTGCTCGCCTCGCCGCGTGCGCCGGTGCTGCTGGCCCCGCGTCGTCCCGACGCCGCGGTCGCGTCCGGCGTGGCGCCCGGTCTTTCCGACCTCGGCGTCATGCTGCCCACGACGCCCCTCCACGTCGAGCTTTTCCGCGACGCGCCGTTCAACTCCCTCGTCATGACGTCGGGAAACCTTGGCGACGAACCGATCTGCCGCGGCAACCGCGAGGCGCTGGACCGCCTGGCGGGCATCGCGGACCTCTTCCTGCTGCACGACCGGGACGTCGTGCGCCGCGCCGACGACTCGGTGGCGCGCACCGGGCCGGGGGGGCCCGCGTTGGTGCGGAGGGCTCGGGGATACGTTCCGGAGGCGTTGCCGCTGCCCGTCGAGACGCCGGTTCCGGTGCTGGCGCTCGGGCCGTTCCTGCAGGTCACGGCGTGCCTGGCGACGGGGCAGGAGGCGTTCTGCTCGCAGCACGTGGGCGACCTCGACGGCGAACCGGCGCGGGCGTTCCTCCGCGAGGCGGCCGAAGGCCTCGAGGAGTTCCTCGAGATCAGGGGCGAGCTCATTGTCGTGGACCCGCACCCCGACTACCCCAGCACCTGGCTCGGCCAGGAGATGGCGCGCACGCGGGGCGTGCGGCTCCTCTCGGTCCAGCACCACCTTGCGCACGCCGCGGCGGTGCTCGCCGAGCACGGGCGTTTCCCGGAGAGGGGGACGCGCGCCGCCGCGATCGCCCTCGACGGCACAGGGTGGGGTCCGGACGGGACCGCCTGGGGCGGGGAGTGGCTCACCCTCGACGGCGAGCTGAGGTGGACGCGCCTCGCGCACCTGGAGCCGCTGCCGCTCGTGGGCGGGGAGGCCGCAGTACGTGAACCGTGGCGCGTGGCGGCCGTCGCGCTCGCAGCAGCGGGAGCCTCGGAGCTCCTGGGGCGACTGCCGATGGCCCGGCTCGTGCCGCTCGAGACCCTCGTGACGATCGTGGGGCTCGGCTCGCAGCCCACCTGGCCGCGAGCCACCGGCGCGGGGAGGCTCTTCGAGGCGGCCGGGGCGCTCCTCGGACTCGCCGCCGTCAACGGCTACGAGGGCGAGGCGGCGGCACGCCTCGAGTCCCTGGCGGAGAGCGGCGGCCCTGCGATCCCGTGGGACGAGGTCCGACTGCCCGCCGGGACGGCGCTGCCGAGCGCCGCTCTGCTGGCGGCAGCGGCCCGCCGGGTCGTGGGAGGAGAGGAGCCCGCGCGGGTGGCCGCCGGCTTTCACGCGACGTTCTGCCGGCTCGCCACCGAGCTCACCGCCCGCGTGGTGCCGCCGGCCGTCAAGGTGGTAGCCTTGGGAGGGGGATGTCTGGTGAACCGGCTCGTCCGCCGTGGCCTGGGGGAGGGCCTGGCCGGTGCCGGCTTCGAACCGCTGCTGCCGAAACGTTTGCCGCCGGGCGACGGTGGGCTCTCGTACGGTCAGGCTGTGCTGGGAGGCGTCGCCGCTGCTCGGGGAGTGGAGCCGTCGCTGAAAGGAGAGGCGTGATGTGTCTCGCTGTCCCGATGAGGCTGGTTGAGCTGCAGGAGACGTTGGGGATCGCCGAGATCGACGGGGTGCGGCGCGAGGTCTCGCTGATGCTGCAGCCCGAGGCCAAGGTCGGCGACTACGTGCTGGTCCACGCCGGGTACGCAATCGGCCTGGTCGACGAGGCCGAGGCGAACGCGACGCTCGAGCTGCTGCGCCAGGTGGCGGGCGCGATGGAAGATCTGTGAGCAGCGCTGCACCCTACGGCGACCCGCACGCCGTCGCCGCGTTTGCCGCGAGCGTCGGCCGCTCGGCGAAGAAGCTGCAGCGCCGCGTCACGTTGATGGAGGTGTGCGGAACACACACCCACGCGATCGCCGCCGCAGGTCTGCGGCGACTGCTGCCCGAGAGCGTGAGGCTGATCGCCGGGCCGGGCTGCCCGGTATGCGTCACCCCCGTGGGCTACGTGGACCGCGCGGAGGCGCTCGCGAGAAAGCCCGGGACGGTCGTCACGACGTTCGGCGACCTCATGCGGGTTCCGTCGAGCCGGGGCAGCCTCGAGCGCGTCCGCGCCGAGGGCGCCGACGTACGCATCGTCTACTCGCCGCGCGACGCGCTCAAGATCGCCCGCGACAATCCGGCCAGCACCGTGGTCTTCCTGGCGGTGGGGTTCGAGACGACGACGCCCACGGTGGCCGCGGCGCTCGCGGAGGCCGAGACAGACCTCGTGCCGAACTTCCTTATCCTGTCCGGCCACAAGATCATGCCGCCGCCGATGCGGGCGCTGGCGCGCGACCCGGAGGTGAAAGTCGACGGCTACCTGCTTCCCGGGCACGTCTCGGTGATCGTGGGCTCGCGCGCGTTCGCCTTCGTTGCGGACGAGTTCCACATTCCGGCCGTGGTCGTGGGGTTCACCCCGACCGACGTGATGCGCGGCGTCGAAACGCTCGTGGAGTGCCTCGCGGCCGGCAGAGCCGACGTCATCAATCTCTACTCGCGCGTCGTGACGCCCGAGGGGAACACGACGGCGCAGGCGCTCGTGGACCGCTTCTTCGTCACCGCCGACGTCGTGTGGCGCGGACTCGGCACCATCCCGGGATCCGGTCTGGCGCTGCGGCCGGAGTACGTGCACCGCGACGCCGGTCGCATCGAGGTCAAGCTGCCCGAGCCGCTCGAGCCCGCCGGCTGCCGGTGCGGCGAGGTGCTCAAAGGCGTCATCGATCCGCCCGAATGCCCGCTGTTCGCAGGGGTCTGCACGCCGATCACGCCGGTCGGCGCCTGCATGGTCTCGAGCGAGGGCACGTGCGCCGCATGGCACCGCCACGAACGGTTCTGGGAAGGCCACGCATGAGCCGGAGCTGCGGCCGCAACGGTACGCTCTGGCCGATGCTCAGAGGGGTCAGGGGTCAGGGGTCAGGGGACAGAGACAATTGTTGCCATCATTGCCTTTCGGTGCCCGGTGTCCGGTCCCCGGTCCCCGGTTCGGGTGGGTGGGATGGACAAGCCTGACCGGATCCTGCTGGCTCACGGCGGCGGCGGGAGGCTCACGCAGGAGCTCGTGCGGGAGCTGTTCCTTCCGGCGCTCGCAAACCCCGCGCTCGAGGTCCTTTCGGACTCCGCGGTCCTGACGAAGCTGCCGCCGGGGCGGCCCGCGCTGACCACCGACGCGTTCGTCGTGGACCCGCCGGTGTTCCCGGGCGGCGACCTCGGGTACCTGTCGGTGTGCGGTACGGTGAACGACCTCGTCGTGGCAGGCGCGACTCCGGTGGCGCTCACCTGGGCGCTCGTGCTCGAGGAAGGGCTCGAGCTCGAGCTGCTGCGGACGTTCGTGGCGGGCGCCGCCCGGGCCGCTGCCGAGGCCGGCGTGAGCATCGTCGCGGGGGACACGAAGGTCGTCCCGCGCGGCAAGGGAGACCGGGCCTACGTGACGACGGCCGGGCTCGGAGTCGTGCCCCCGAGGCGCGACCTCGGCGACCACCGGGTCGCGCAAGGCGACGCCGTGCTCGTCTCGGGACCGCTGGGAGACCACGGCGCCACCGTGATGGCGTGCCGGCACAAGCTCGGTGGGGAGGGGCTGCGCTCCGACTGCGCTCCGCTCGCCGGAATCGTGGCCGCGCTTCTCGGTTCGGGTGTCGAGGTGCATGCGATGCACGACCCCACGCGCGGGGGGCTCGCCACCACGTGCCACGAGGTCGCCACCCGGTCCGGCCTGCGCGTGGTGCTCGAACAGGCCGCCATCCCCGTGCGGCCGGAGGTGCGCGGCGTCT
>JAIQFQ010000035.1 GCA_020073245.1 Terriglobia bacterium
CACAACTGGTTCGAGGGGTTGCTGCATCCGGTGGCGCCGGGGGTGGAGATCGAGGGGTACGCGACGTCGGTGGGGGTGGAGTGGCTGCTGATCGCGCTCTCGGTGGCTGTGGCGCTCGGGGGGATTGCGCTGGCGACGCGATGGTATTTCGGGCCGGAGGCGTTCGTGCGCCCGACCCGCTTCGCCGAGCGCTTCCCCGCCCTGTATGCCACCGTCGCCAACAAGTACTACGTCGACGAGGCGTACGACGCCACCGTGATCGCGGGCACGATGAAGCTCGCCCAGGGCTCCTGGGAGTTCGACGCCCGCGTCGTGGACGGCGCCGTCAACGGGACGCGGCACCTCACGGTCGGGACGTCGTTCTTCTCTGGCCTCTTCGATCTGAACGTCGTGGATGGGCTCGTCAACCTCGTGGCCGATGCCTACGGGTGGGCGAGCGGCGTCCTGCGGCGTGTGCAGTGGGGCGTCGTCCAGGGGTACGCGCTCGTCATGACCGTGGGGTTCGCCTTGATGGTCGCGGCGGCGCTCTGGCTCGGCCGCTGAGGGGGATGCGATGGGCTTTGCAACCAACCTGCTGAACATCATCTGCTACGTCCCGCTCCTCGGGGCGTTCGTGATCATCTTCCTGTTGAAGCAGGAGCAGTCGAATGCCATCAAGGCCGTGGCCACCGTGGTCGCCGGGCTCGACTTCCTCCTTTCGATCCCGCTATGGTTCGTCTACGATCCCGCCGGCCCTGCGTTCCAGCTGACGTACGTGCGCGAGTGGATCCCGGCGGTGGGCGCGAAGTACCACGTGGGCGTGGACGGGATTTCGGTCCTTTTGATCCTGCTCACCACGCTTCTCGGTTTCATCGCGGTGTATTCGTCGTTCTCCGCGATTACCCACCGTCAGAAGGAGTACTACGTCTTCCTGCTTCTCCTCCAGACCGGGATGCTCGGGGTCTTTATCTCCCTCGACTTCGTCCTCTTCTACGTGTTCTGGGAGGTGATGCTAGTCCCGATGTACTTCCTCATCGGAGTTTGGGGCGGGCCGCGGAAGCTCTACGCGGCGATCAAGTTCTTCTTGTACACCCTGGTCGGATCGGTCCTCATGCTGGTCGGCATCCTCGCTCTCTACTTCTACAACTCGACCGGGTTGAAGGCGATCGGTCTGCCGGGCCTCGGGCACGCGCCGACTTTCGACGTGACCGAGCTGTTCAAGGTGGCGCCGCAGATCCCGCCGGGCCTCCAGTTCTGGGTCTTCCTCGCGTTCTTTGTCGGCTTCGCGATCAAGGTGCCGATGTTCCCGTTCCACACCTGGCTGCCGGACGCCCACGTCGAGGCGCCGACGGCCGGCTCCGTGATCCTGGCGGGCGTCCTCCTGAAGATGGGGACGTACGGCTTCATCAGGTTCTCGCTGCCGCTTCTGCCGGACGCCACACGCAAGGCGGTGCCGTGGATGGTGGGCCTGGCGATCGTCGGCATCGTTTACGGCGCGCTCGTCGCGATGGCTCAGCAGGACATGAAGAAGCTGGTCGCGTACTCCTCGGTTTCGCACCTCGGTTTCGTGATGCTGGGGATGTTCGCGCTCAACCCGCAGGGGCTCACGGGCTCGGTGCTCCAGATGATCAACCACGGGTTGTCCACCGGAGGGCTCTTCCTGCTCGTCGGCATCATTTACGAGCGCCGGCACACGCGCATGATCGCCGACTACGGTGGCCTCGCGAAGGTGATGCCGGTCTACGCCATGCTGTTCATGATCATCACGATGGCCTCGATCGGGCTGCCCACGCTGAACGGCTTCATCGGCGAGTTCACGATCCTGGTGGGCGCGTTCAACCGCTCGGCCACGTGGGCGGTGATCGCGGCCACCGGCATCGTCCTGGGCGCGGCGTACATGCTGTGGATGTACCAGCGCGCGTTTTTCGGGGAGATCACCCACGAGGAAAACAGAACCCTGAAGGACGTCAACCTGCGCGAGCAGTGGACATTGATCCCGCTCGTCGTCCTGTGCTTCTGGATCGGGCTCTACCCCAAGCCGTTCTTCAGGATCCTCGAGCCCTCCATCATGCGCGTCGTGCAGGCGGTGGACCCGGACTACATGAACCGACCGGTGGCCCAGCTCGCGGCGCCGCTCCCGGCAGGCTCCGGCCAGGAGCAATAGGACATGCGCGCCGACCTGATCGCGCTGCTCCCGGAACTCGTGCTGGCCACGCTCGGCATGGTGGTACTCCTCGCCGGGCTAGCGGCCGGAAGGAGCCGGCTGTACGCGCTGAGCGGTGGGGCGATCCTCTCGCTCGCGGCCACCGCCTTCGCGCTCTGGCTGGCCGTGACGGCCACCAATCCGGCGGCACGGCTCTTCTCCGGGATGTTCGTGCTCGACCCCTTCGCGGTCTTCTTCAAGGCTCTGTTCCTGCTCTCGTCGGCGCTGGCCGTCCTGCTGTCCATCGACTACCTGCGGCGCAACGACGCCCGCCCGGGCGAATACTACGCGTTGATCCTGTTTGCCACGGTCGGCATGATGACGATGGCGTCGGGCACGAACCTGGCGACCATCTACGTCGGCCTCGAGCTCATGGCTCTTTCGACGTACGTGCTCGCCGGCTACTTCCGCCGCGAGGTCAAGTCGCACGAGGCGGCGACCAAGTACTTCGTGCTGGGCGCGATGTCGTCGGGGATCCTCCTGTACGGGCTGTCGCTGATCTACGGGACGACGGGAACGCTCGACCTGACGGTCCTGGCGAAGACGCTCCAGGCCGGCCACCCTTCGACGGCGACCCTCGTAGGCATGGCGTTGCTGGCGTGCGGCTTCCTGTTCAAGGTGGCGGCCGTGCCGTTCCACGTTTGGACGCCGGACGTGTACGAGGGCGCGCCTACGCCGATCACCGCATTCATGTCGGTCGGCCCCAAAGCCGCCGCGTTCGCGATGTTTCTGCGGGTCTTCCTGGGTGGGCTCGCTCCGCTCGACGGGCAGTGGCGGTGGCTCGTAGGGGCCGCTGCGGCTCTCACGATGGTCTGGGGCAACATCGCCGCACTCACGCAGGACAACGTCAAGAGAATGCTGGCGTACTCGTCGATCGCCCATGCCGGGTACGCGCTGGTCGGTCTCGTCGCCGGCGGTCCGGCCGGGACCCAGAGCGTGCTGTTCTACATGCTCGTCTACACGGTGACCAACCTCGGGGCGTTCGGCTTCGTGATCATGCTCGAGTCCAAGGCCTACGCGGGCGAAACCGTCCAGGACTACGCCGGCCTGGCGCGCAAGCACCCGCTCGCCGCCTTCGGGATGCTGCTCTTCATGCTCTCGCTCGGCGGAATCCCTCCGACCGCCGGCTTCATGGGCAAGCTCTACCTGTTTGCCGCGGCGGTCAACGCGGGTTACGTGCTGCTCGTGGTGATCGCCGTGTTGATGTCGGCGGTCTCGCTTTACTACTACTTCCGCATCGTGCTGCAGATGTACCTGCGCGACGGAGAGGACGCCGAGCCGGCGCCGCTCCTGGCCGAGCCCTGGACCGAGAGGGTGATCTGGGCGTGCGGCGGTGCGGTGCTGGTGATCGGGCTCCTGCCCGCACCGTTCCTTGCGGCAGCGAAAGCCACGGTGGGGGTGTTGGGGCTGCCGTGAGCGACGACCGGCGGAGGCGCACCGCTGCATCGCTGCGTCGCATCGCCGATGCCTCATCGCTGGGCCTCGCCTTTCCGATCGCGATGGCGATCGGCTACTTCTGGGGGAGGTGGCTCGACCGGCTCCTCGGCACCGCGCCCTGGTTGACGGTGGTGTTCAGCATCTTCGGCGTCGCGGGCGGGTTCGTGAACGCCTTCCGGGTCGCCGTCCGGATCGGCCGCGAGGAGGACGAGGCGAGCAAGAAGGGCGATGAGGGCCCCTGAGGTGGTAAGTCGAAGAGCGTTACCCGTTGCGATTCCGCTCACCCTCGGGGCGGCCGCAGTGGTCGACTGGCTTGGCAAGCCATGGAGCGCGCTCGCCTTGACCGTCACCGCCGCCGTCGGTATGATCAACGGGCTCTGGCTGGAGGGTTTGCTTGAGGGGATGCTCCAGCCGGGGAAGCCTCGCATGACTCGGGCGGTCGTCGGGCTGCTCGCGGCACGCTGGGCCCTGTGGGGACTGCTGTTTGCTGTCCTGTACCTGCTGCGCGAACGTTTCGAGCTGTGGGCCGTGGCCGTCGGTGTCGCGTGCTTCCTCGTGGCGCTCAGCATCGCCGGTACGAAGGGCGCGGACCGCGACCGTCGGGAGGGTTGAAGACCGGTGCATCACGAGTTCTCGATCCTGTTCCACCCCTTGAACGCCCTGCTCGTGGCACTGCTCGGCGCTCCGCCCGCAGGCTGGCAGCGGGCGATGGGGCTCGAGGGTGAGGCCGGGGTCTGGTTGCCCGACCACGTGGTGATGGCCCTTCTCGTCGTTGTGATCGTTGCGGCGCTGTTGATCTGGGTGCGGCGCGGCTACTCGATCGAGCACCCCTCGACGCTGCAGCAGTGCCTCGAGCTGTTCCTCACCGGCCTATCCAACCTCGCGGAGGACGTGATCGGGCACGGACGCGGAAGGGACTTCGTCCCGTTTGTTGCCGGGCTCGCGTTCTTCATCTTCACCTCGAACATCTTCGGCATCGTCTTCTTCCTGCAGCCGCCGACCGCCAACACGAGCACGACGTTCGCTCTTTCCTTGACGGCATTCCTGTTCTACAACATCGTCGGAATCCGGCGGCAGGGCCCGCTGAACTACGCCAAACACTTCATGGGGCCGGTCTGGTGGCTGTTCCCGCTGATGGTGCCGATCGAGATCATCTCGCACCTTGCGCGCGTGCTTTCGCTGGCGCTCCGTCTCTTCGGCAACATCTTCGGCGAGCACACGGCAACGGGCATGTTCCTCATCATCGTCCCGCTCTTCGTGCCGGCGATGATGGGGCTCGGGTTGCTGGGTGCGACGATCCAGACGTTCATCTTTGTGATGCTGACAACTGTCTACGTCTCGGGGGCCGTGGCCGAGGAGCACTAGAAAGAGCGAAAACGACGGAGGAGGAACTTCGATGAGGAAGCGGATGTTGGTTGTGATGGTTGGACTTGTCCTGCTGAGCCTGGCGGCCCCCGTTCTCGCGGCCGACGAGGCTGGTGGAGCCGCCTCGATGACGCGTGACGCGTGGAAATTCATCGCGGCGGCGCTCGTCCTTGGCGTTGCTGCCTTCGCCGGAGCATTCGGCCAAGGTAAGGCCGTCGCCTCGGCGTGCACCAGCATGGGGCGCAACCCGGGCGCGGCTGGCCCGGTCCGTATCACGATGCTGCTGGGCGTCGCGTTCATCGAGTCCCTCGTGATCTACGCCCTCGTCATCGCGTTCATGATCCTCGGCAGCAAGTAGGACTGGCGGCCCGCGGTCGCCCCGGATCGTCATTGCTCGGCCCGCCTCCTGCGGCGGGCCGTGCCGTATTCGGCGGCGCCCGGAATGCCCGGGCGCCAAGCCGTTTGCCCGCGAGCAGACCCGGCCTTGCGGCCCAGTAGGCCGTTCCGTGTGATCGGGGTCACAGCCATATCGCTGCGAACGCGTCCATGTTTTGTCCAGGTCTTGACATTTGAACTCCGACTCAATTACGATTCAGGACCGTGGAGGCGAACATGAGCAACGAGGGTTCGTGGGATTTCCAGGATGCCGAGCTCCCCTACCGCGACCAACTGTTCAAGACCGCGTTGCGCCTGACACGCAGTGCCGAGGACGCCGAAGACCTCCTCCAGGAGACGTTCCTCAAAGCGTATCGCCACTACGCCTCGTTCCGACCCGGCACGAACCTCAAGGCATGGCTCTTCAAGATCTTGAAGAACACGTTCATCAACGAGTACCGCCGGCGCAAGCAGCTTCCGGCCCAGGTCGACTTCGCCGAGCTCGAGGAGACCTTCGAGTCCGCGGTCATCTCGACCGACGCAAAGGCAACGCGTACGCCGGAGTCGGAACTGATGGAATCCACGCTCGACTTCGAGGTTCGTGGCGCCCTGGTGGCGCTCCCGCACAACTACAAAGTCGTCGTCCTCCTCGCCGACATCGAGGGGTACGCCTACAAGGAGATCGCTGACATTCTGGCGATCCCGGTCGGGACAGTGATGTCGCGACTGTATCGCGGTCGGCGCCTGCTCGAGAAGGCCCTGCTGTCGTACGGTGTCCGTTACAACTACCTGCACCACAGGCCGCACCGGCTACGCTCCGAGAACCTCGACGTGGACACCTTGTTCACAAGTGAGAGCGAGCGCTCGGTCGGTGGGCTGGTGCACTAGGCCTTCCGGGTCAACGGAGAGCGGGTGGGTCCCGGCCTCGCGCGAGTGAGGCCCCGGCCGCGTTTGATAGCATAGCGGCGTGGAGTTCTTCACCGGCGGGATGGTGGTGGCGGCAGCGCTCGTTCGGGAGACGGCGACGCGGTGAGCTTCGCAGAGCGCTGTCTGGCTGCCCTCGCCGTCGCGGTCCTGCTTCTCGCCCGATGGAGCGCTCCCGCCCGTGCTGAGGCCGCGCGCCCGCGGCCGCTCCTCACGGTGAGCCCTCTGGTTCTACCAGTCATCGTGCGCCAGGACGTCCTGGGAAGCGGCGAGAACCTGGGTCAACTGCTCACGAGGCTCGGCGTTGGGACCGAGGAGCTTCCGGTTTGGCTCACGGCGGTCCAAGGGCACCTCGATCCGCGGGCCATCCCGGCGGGTCTTACCGCCGAATCGGTGATCGACGTCCACGGCGCTGTCAAGACCCTGCGTCTGAAGCCCAGCTGGCGGGTGACCGTGATCGCCGAGAGGTCCGGCGGAACGGTTGCGGCGCGCCGCGAGGACCAGCAGGTGGACCGCGAGCTCGTGGTGGTCCGTGGGACCGTGCAGTCGAGCCTCTTTGACGCCGTCACGGCCTCCGGCGAGAGCGAAACTCTCGCGCTCGAACTCGCGGACCTCTTTCAGTGGGACATCGACTTCCATCGCGAGGTGCGCGCCGGTGACACGTTCGCCATCCTGGTCGAGCGCTTGAAGAGCGGTGGCCGGACCGTAGCGTACGGGCCGGCCGTGGCGGCGAGCTACGTCAACCGCGGCAAGACCTTCACCGCTGTACGGTATGCCTTCGGAGGCAACCACCCCAGCTTCTACGATGCACACGGGAACCCCCTGCGCAAGCAGTTCCTCCGAGCGCCCGTCAAGTTCTCACGCATTACCTCGCGGTACTCGAACGCGCGCCTGCACCCGATCCTCGGCGTGAGGCTGCCGCACTGGGGGATCGACTACGGCGCACCAACAGGGACGCCGGTGATGGCGACCGCCGACGGCGTGGTGTCCTCGGCCGGCTGGAATGGCGGCGGGGGTAACGCCGTCGAGGTTCGCCACGCCGGTGGCTACGTCACCTCCTACATGCACCTCTCCCGGTTCGCCGCTGCCATCCGACCCGGTGCGAGGGTGGAGCAGGGCCAGGTGATCGGCTACGTCGGCGCGACGGGTCTCGCCACCGGCCCGCATGTCGACTATCGAGTGACCCAGAACGGCCGGCACCTCAACCCTCTCGGGGTCGGCAGGGATCCGGCGCCGCCGATGCCTGCGGGCCAACTGCCGAGCTTTACGGCGTGGGCCGGGCAGGTACTGCCGCTCCTCGGAACGGCCGGGCCTCTCCCGGCCGAACGGGTTGCGGCCTTGGCGAGCGGCGCGCCGGTCCCGCTCCATGGCTAGGCCGGAGACGCCGACGCGCCGAGCGCCGGGCTCCCGCCCAGAGCCGTTCGAGGTGCTCGCCCCTGTGCGGGCCGATCTGGCGGGCGGCACCCTCGACCTCTGGCCTCTGTACTGCCTGCATCGCGGTTCGATGACGGTCAACGCCGCGCTGCGGTCGGGCGTTCGGATCCGGGTCACGCCGGGGGGGACAACACCAGGCTGCATCGTTCACGCTGCGCCGGGCGCGGTGCCGGTCGTACTGACCCCTGCCGAGGCCGAGTGTCACCTCGCGGCCGCGGTCGGGTTCCACTTCGTACCGGAGGGCGGTTTCAGCGTCGAGGTGCTCGACCAGCCGCCGGTTGGCTCCGGGCTCGGCGCATCCTCCGCGTTTGCCGTCGCGCTCGCACGGGCGTGCCTCGTGCTCAAAGGCCGCCGGCTGGGATTTGCGAAGCTCCTCGCGACGCTGAAGGACCTCGAGGCCCGCGTGCTCGGTGTGCCCACGGGGATACAGGACTACATTGCGGCTCTCAACGGCGGGGTGGTCGCGATCCACCTTGAACCGGGCGGGGAACGCATCGAGCGGCTGGCGGTCGACCCGGCCTGGATCGAGCAACGTCTCCTGGTTCTCTTCTCCGGGGTCACGCACGCGTCCGGGATGGTCAACTGGGAGGTTTACCGCGCACGACTCGATGGCGACGCACGTTCGGCACGGGCACTGGACGCGGTTGCCGCCGCCGCCGCGGCCTGTCGTCGCGCCCTGCTGGCCGGGGACCAGTATGCGGTTGGCCGCGCGGTAGCCGCAGAGTGGGAAGCCCGCAGAACGCTCGCCCCGTCGGTCACGAATCCGCGACTCGACGCGATCCTCTCGGCCGGCGTGGAGGCGGGCGCTCTCGCGGGTAAAGCGTGCGGCGCCGGGGGTGGAGGGAGCGTGTTGTTCTGGACCCCTTCCGAGCTGCGGCCGGCGGTCGCCAGCGCAGCGCTCGGCGCTGCGCCCTCCGGCGGTTGCGAAATCAGCGGCGGCCTCGCGAGCCGGGGCGCAGCGGTCCGCTCGAGACGCGCTACGATGTCACGACCCCGGGTGTGACGCCCGGCGGTGGGAGGGTCAGCGATGACCGTGCCTCGCACGATTCGCGCTCCGCGGGGACGCGAGTTGTCCTGCAAGGGGTGGGGACAGGAAGCTGCGCTGCGGATGCTCATGAACAACCTGGACCCCGAGGTGGCGGAGCGACCCCAGGATCTCGTGGTTTACGGCGGCAGCGGAAGGGCCGCACGGAGCTGGGAGTGTTTCGACGCGATCGTGCGCAGCCTGCGGGGGCTGCAGAACGACGAGACCCTGCTGGTGCAGTCAGGCAAGCCGGTGGGGATATTTCGGACCCATCCGGATGCGCCGAGGGTCCTGATCGCCAACGCGAACCTCGTACCGCACTGGGCCACGGCCGACGAGTTTCGCCGACTCGAGGCGCTCGGTCTCACCATGTACGGCCAGATGACCGCCGGCTCCTGGATCTACATCGGAACGCAAGGCATCCTCCAGGGCACCTACGAGTGTTTCGCGGCTGCGGCTCGAAAGCACTTTGGCGGTACGCTCAAGGGACGACTCGTCGTGACGGCCGGCCTGGGCGGGATGGGCGGGGCCCAGCCTCTCGCGGCCACGATGAACGGCGCATCGTTCTTGGCCGCCGATGTGGACCAGACGCGCATCGACAAGCGCCTCGCCACCGGCTACCTCGACGAGAGGGTCGACGGGATCGACGCCGCCGTCGATCGAGCGCTCGCCCTGAAGACGGCAGGGGAGGCTCGCTCGATCGGTGTGGTCGCCAACGCGGCCGACCTGTTGGCTCGCCTCATCGAACGCGGCGTGGTCCCAGACGTCCTCACGGATCAGACCTCCGCGCATGACGAGCTCAACGGCTACGTCCCGAACGGCATGCCGTTGCCGGATGCCATCGAGCTGCGCCGCAGCGATCCTGAGAGATACAAGGCCGAAGCGTACCGCACGATGGCCCGCCACATGCAGTGCATGTTGGAGCTGCAGCGCCGCGGCGCCGTGACGTTCGACTACGGCAACAACCTTCGAGGCCAGGCGCTCAAGGCGGGCGTCGCCAACGCCTTCGAGGTCATCGGGTTCGTGCCGCTTTACATCCGTCCGCTGTTTTGCGAGGGCAAGGGCCCGTTCCGCTGGGCGGCGCTGTCGGGTGACCCTAGCGACATCCTCCGCACCGACCGGGCGATCCTGGAGACGTTCCCCGAGAACGAGGCGCTCTGCAGGTGGATCAAACTGGCCCAGAAGCGCGTCCGCTTCCAGGGATTGCCGTCTCGCATCTGCTGGCTGGGGTACGGCGAGCGCGCACGTTTCGCGCTCCTCATCAACGACCTTGTGGGGAAGGGCGAGATTTCGGCGCCGGTCGTGATCGGTCGCGACCACCTCGACTCCGGTTCGGTTGCGTCGCCGAACCGTGAGACCGAGGGGATGCGCGATGGCTCCGACGCCATTTCCGACTGGCCGCTCCTGAACGCGTTGCTCAACACGGCTGCCGGCGCCACGTGGGTCTCCATCCACCACGGCGGCGGGGTCGGGATCGGCTACTCGCAGCACGCCGGGATGGTGGTCGTGGCCGACGGCACGCCGGATGCCGCACGGCGGCTTGAGCGCGTGCTCACGACCGACCCCGGCACAGGTGTGATGCGCCACGTGGACGCTGGGTACCAGGAGGCCATCGACTGCGCACGCCGCACGGGGATCAAGATCCCGATGCTGCCCGGCGCCGGTTCGCGCTGAGCGCCGCGGGACTCTGCGCCACGCTGATCGCTGCGGCCGCGGCGGGGCCATGGCCCGGGCTGGCGGCGAGCTCGCTGCTGTGGCGCGCACCGGTGGCACTGCTCGCTCTCGCGTTCGCGTGGCGCCGTCTCGCATGGAGGGCGCCGCTGGTGGCGGTGTTCGCGCTGGCGGGACTCGTCATGGACGTGTTCATTCCCGCGATGCGCACTCCCGGGGAGTTTTCGGCCCGAGCCAACGCTCGGTCCCTGCTCGTGCAGAGGCGCCTTGCAGCCCTGGCGGATGACGCACACCTGCACCGCCTGCTCAACCCGGGTGGTGGCGAGGCCGAGCCCGAGGCGCCGTTCCCGCTGATCGAGAGCGCCTGGCGCTCGCTGCCGATTCGGGTGGATGTCCTGGTCGTCCTGGACGAACACGGGCTGCCGGTGGGCTGGGCCGGGCCATCCGCACGGCTCCCGGTGCACCTTCGCCCGCTGGGCGAGAGGACGGTCGCAGCTGAGCCGGGCATCGGTTCGGTGTGGCTGTGGTGGCGGGAGAGCGTCTTCGAGAGTGGGCGACCTCTGGGTTCCATTCTCGGCGGGGTCGAGCTGCCGGAGAGCGGCGCGCGCAGCATCCTGGGTGTTTGGGCCGGACGGGCCGCCGTGGCTGCCGCCGTGCTGGAGGGGTCGAACCCTGATCTGGCACGTGGCCCGGCGCCCTCGCTGAGTTTCGAGTTGCGTAGGGCGCAGGCGGTCCCGTGGAGCGCGCCGGGCCTGGCGGTACTGGCAACGCTGCTGGTGCTGGCAGTCGGCAACAGCCGAGCCGTGGCGGCAGTGGGCGCCGTGTCTTTGGTTCTCTTCCTCCTGTTGGGGTGGCTCGACAGGGGGTGGTGGCTGGTCGGTGCGGTTGTGGCTGGCGCGCTGGCGGTATCGAGCCTCCCTCGGACATGGTTCCTGCGGGCGGGCGGAGCGGCGGCGATCGGATGTCTCGCGTGGGCGCTCCCGGGCCTGTTCGACCTTCTCGAGATCGACCCTTTGCCGGAGAGCCTGCTGTGGCTAGGCGTGCTGCAGTGGGTTCTGGTTGCGGCGTTGGCGGCGGTGGTACGAGGTGTCGGCGGGGGAAGCGTCGCCATTTCATGGCCGATCCGGGTGGCCAGTTGGCTGACCTTCGGTGCGGGCGTGGCTATGGCCGACGCGACGCTGCTGGGCGTGGGGGCCGCGGCGATCACCCTTTTTGGCCTACCCGGGCGGGGTCTGGTGCTTCCAGCGATCGTCGCGGCGGGACTCATTGTTGGCGGCGACGACGCCGCGCGCAAGGTTGGGCTCGTCGCCACGACGGAGGCGACCCTGGCGCGACTCGACAAGGTCGAGGCGCCGGCCCGCGCCACGCTGAACCAGCTTCCGGAGGAAGCACTCGTCAGAATGGTGCGGTTGGATCAGGGTGAGCGGCTGGTCGTGCTGGGTAGGTTGGCGTCCTGGCTGGGACTGGCACAGGTGTTGCCGGGTACGTCGTTGGTGTTGACGGACCCCGCGGGTGAGCGGGCCGGTAGCTGGGGGGAGGCGCCGCTCGCGGCCGAGGGTGTGCCACGGGAGATGGCATCGCGGACCCTCCGCAACGGCTGGCAGGTCGCAATTCTGTCCCCGCCCGCCCCGAGCGATCTCCTCGCCGGTCTCGGGGCAGCCGGGGTCGAGGTTCCCGTGGCAGTTTTTGACCGTTCCGGCGCGCCGAAGAGCCGCGGCGGGACGTTCCGTCCGCTGTCGCCGGCCGTCGTCGGGAAAGCGCTCGCGCATGGACGCAGCTGGGGCGATGTCGGTGTGGGTCAGAGAGAGTTCAAGGCCTATCTTCGCGCCCACAACGACACCATCGTCGTCGTTCCTTGGGTTCGTCCGCCAGTGCCCGTGGCCGCTCTGATGATCGCCGCTCTCACGTTGTGGGGCCTCTTCCCGCTCAGCGTCTGGGAGGTGAGACAACGGTGGCTCAGGTGGTGGGCAGAGCGGCGCACGTTCGGCGGCCGGATGAGGGTGCTCTCGGTGGCTGCCGCCGTCCTGCCGCTGCTGCTCTTGGGGCAGCTCCTGCCGCGACAGTGGGACCGCCAACAGCGGAGAGCCCGGCAAGACCTGGCCCGGGCAGTGAGCCAGATGCTCGCCACCGAGCGTTGGGAGGAAGGTACTGCGTGGCTCATCCGTGAGCTGGGTGGCTCGGTTGCGGTTTACCGCTCGGGAGAGCTTGTCTCCTCCACACGACCGGATCTCGCCGCGGTGGGCACGATCCCCTGGCTGCCACCGTCGGAGGCGTACGTCCGCTCGGTGCGGGGTTGGCGGGAGCCGTTGGTCGTTGTCGACGGCGAGGAAACGGGTGTTTTCGCACCCATGGGAGGCGGAGAAGCGATCGTGGTCGGCGTGGTGGGGCTGCGCCTGCAAGCGTTGGGCCGCAGCCCGTCTCCTCGGGAGTGGTTCTTCATCACGAGCATCCTGGCGATGCTGGTCGCGCTTGGACTCGCGGAACGCCTCGGGCAAAGGGTCGGGCGCCCCCTCCGCAGGTTGGTCGGGGCCGCTCATCGTCTCGAGCGTGGCGAACCTGTTGCTGGACTCGACACGGGGGGCGACGAGGACGTCGAGGCCCTCGGTCGCGCCTTCACGGCGATGGCGCGCGAGGTGCATCGCCGAGAGGAGGAGCTGCGGCGCGGGCGCGATCTGCTGGAGACGGTGCTGGGGACGCTCTCGGCAGCGGTCATGGTTGTTGACAGCGACGGTAGCGTCTCCTTGGCCAATTCGGCGGCGGAGAGACTGCTCGCGGGCGAGCGGACGATTGTCGGCTTCGCGTCGCACCTCTCCCCGGAGATCTCCGAGCTGATGGGGCGTGCCGCCAAAGGCGCTCGGACCGACGGGACGGTGCACCCGGTGACCTCGCCCGAAGCGCTTTGGCGTGTGACCGCGCTTCCGCTCCCGGCCATGCCCGGTCGGGTCCTCGGCGTGATCGAGGATCTCTCCGAGTTCGCCCGGGCCGAGCGGCTATCCTCACTCGCGGAACTCGCCCGCATCGCGGCTCACGAGGTCAAGAACCCACTTACGCCGATCCGGCTCTGGGCGGAGGAGCTCAGAGCGGCCCTCTCGCGGGGGCCCGACGCCGTGGTCGCCGTGGCCCAGGTGGCCGCGCAACAGATTCTGGAGCGGGTCGAGCACCTCCGGGAAGTCGCTCAGGGCTTCTCCAATCTGGCGTCCCTCGAGCACTGGGAACCCCAACCGGTCGCGCTCAAGGCGCTGGCACGTGAGGTTGTGGCCGAGTACGAGGTTCTGCGGAAACGTGGCGTTGCCATCCGTCTCGTCGGCGACGAGGCCGAGATCGTGGCGGACTCTCAATGGATCCGCCGTGCGCTCCGTCACCTGCTTGAGAACAGCGCTCGTGTGCTCGCCGACCGTGCTGGCGAGATCGTGGTGAGTGTGGTGCCCCTTGATCGACAGGTCGTCCTGTCGGTGCGTGACACTGGCGGAGGAGTCGCCAACGAGGTCCTGGCGAGACTGTTCGAGCCCCGCTTCTCCACGACAAACGAAGGGAGCGGGCTGGGTCTTGCGGTGGTCCACCGCGTCGCAGAGCGTGCGGGTGGAACAGCCGAGGCACGCAACGTCGGAGGGGGACTCGAGGTGCGTCTCGTGTTCCCGCAGAAGGCGTGAGACTGGTAGCATGGCAGGAATGGTGAGGATGCGCCTGGTCGCTGCCGTCACGTTGCTGCTTGCCGCTGCCGGCGCGGCCGCGGAGAACCAGCGTTTGCTCAAGCAACGCGTGTGGCTGTTGGGCGGAGTTCCGGCTGAGAGCACGCTCGCGGCGCTGCGGGCAGCAGGGGTGGACGGCCTCGTGTTGCCGGTCGGACGTGTTGAGCTCGGCGATGCGTCGTCCAGGTTTGCCCTCGCTCAGCTGCCGGACCTCTCCGTTCTCTCTGGATGGTCGGTGACCCTGCTCGTGTGGGTCGAGGGGTCGGGTAAGGTCAGCGGCGATCCTTCCGATTTCGCCTTGCAGTTCATTCCACTGCAGCGGGGGATACGCGGGTCGGAGGGGTTGCTCCTGGCCTGCCGTGGCTTCTTCCCGGGTCTGGCCGGCTTCGCCACCGGCGTGGCGGCGCGCCTCGGGCGGCCGGTCGAGCTTGCGCTTCCGGTGCAGGACCTTGCGCAGCACATGCCGGTGGGGGGTTGGCCCAGCGTGCGACCGGTCGCGGTTGCCTTCGGCAACCCCTCGGCGCTCGGGTTCCCGTTGTCCACACTTCAGGACGACTTGGCTGCTCTGGACAGTCTCGAGGCGATGCGGGCAGCGTACCGGGCGGCGATCATCGTCGCCCCTAGCGCGGCGCCCCCTCCCGGTCCGGCCGGCGTCTCGCTCAACGTTCTCTCGAGCGCGGAGACAGCGACGTTTAACCCAGGTGCGCGCGGTAACGTGTTTCGCCTCCGCAGGCCGGTGGACTGGGGAGGCGTGCCGCTGCCGGTCGGGCAGAGCATCACGGTTGAGATCATCGACACGGCGATGTACCACCGCGACCTGGGGATGCTGCTGCGGGCCGTCCGTCCGCTGCTCGAGGGCTGGGATACGGTCGGGCTTCCCGAGTCGGAGCCGACCCTGGGCATGAGCCGGGAGGCGTTCCTGGAGTATCTCGCGGGCGACGAGCCATACCCGCGCCCGAAAGTCGAGATTGAGTGGCCGCGCCCCTCGGCAATCCATGTGACGCTCGCGAACCCGACGGCTCAGGCGAGCACTCTCGCGACGACTGGTAACTGGGTGGAGCTAAGGTTCACCGGCACCGAGTTGCGCGACGTGCAGTTGGGCGAGTTCACGGGCGTTGAGTATGGAAAGGTCGACGGCCACGGTGCATGGCACCTCACCGCGGCTCGCGAAGCCACGGCGGTGCGTCTCTACCTCACGCTCGTCCCGCCCCAGGCACGCATCGGCGGTCTTGTCGCGTTCTTGACACAGCCGCGGGAAGTTACTGCGAGGTGGAACCTGCGGCTCGGGGACGGCATGGACATTACCGGGCCGCTGAAGTCAGTGACGTTCAGCAAGCGCTGAACGATCTCACGATCTCCAAGACGGCCCGCGCGCCGCCCACCGCCAGTCCGTCGGCGAGCAACCAGGCGCTGACCCAACCCCCCTCGATGCGAAGGCCACCGCACACGACGGTCGTCCCCTGCTCGACCGCTCTGGTGGTGGTCAGGCTCTCACCGCGTCGCGCCATGCGGAACCCCTCGGCGGCGCGTACAAGACCTCGAACGTGGTCCGCCGTGAGCCTGGCTCTGCATTGCACGAGCACGGTTGTCAGGTACCCGTGGAAGACCCCTGCGTCGACGGCGTGCACCCTGCTTTCGACGCCGGAGAGTAGCTCGCCGAGTTGGGCCTCGAGAGTGACTTCACGATCGCTCGGTGCTGGCGCGAGGTCAAACGCCAGCGGTGCCGGGAGACGGCTGGGTTTCGGTATCGGTTGGCCAGACAGGCGTGCCGCCCCTTGCGAGGCCAGTTCATCGAGGGCTTCTTCCCCGAGGGAAGCAACGGGGCACATCACCGTGAGATGGAGGACGTGCGGGTCAAGCGGTGCGAGCGCCGCAACGAAGCGGGCCGGCACGGCCACGGCGGGATCGGCGAGGTGATACCACGGGAGCGTCGGAGGATGCGCAGGACCGCGATCGAGCACGCAGCGGGTCTCCTCACGAGCAACCCCGGGTTGGGAACAGTCCAGCAGAACGACGTCCGGGTGGGCGCGCAGCCACCCGAGGAGGCGCTCGGCAATCGCGGGCGATGGTTGCGCAGTGATGAGTACGGCATCACTTCCGGCCAATTCCTTAGGGTCTGCCAGCGGCGGTACGAGCGCGGCGTTGCCCGCGATCTCGACGATCAGACGTTCCTCATCGGCGCGGGTGTGGAACCACCTCGGGCGTACTTCCGGCAACGTGCGCGCGATCCCCTCCGCCACGTCCCGGCCCAGCAGTGACGTAGGGTCAAGAACGCTCAGGGTTTTCGGGTGGGATGACTGCACTGGTCACCTGGATCTGCGCTGCGGGCTGGGCGGTCGTTCGGTGGCGGAGTCGGCGGGCGAGCAACTCCGCGGGGCCGACCACGATGTACCCCCCGAGCAGCAGCGCCATCGCCGGCAAGGGGGTGAACGCGATGACCGCGACCACCGCGGCGATCACGAAAAATGCCGTCGCTGGCCAGCGCTGCCGCAGGTTGAACTCCTTGCCCGAACGGTACGGGATCGTCGACACCATGAGCACCGAAACCATGAACACGAAGATCGAGGCCCCGATCGAGACCGGCTGATCCACGGAGATCTCGAGCTTGGTCGCGACCAGGACCATGAGCGTCAGGGCACCGGCCCCACACGGTATCGGGAGCCCGGTGAAGAATCTCCGATCGGCACTGCTCGCCTTCACGTTGAACCGGGCCAATCGCACCGAACCCGCGACGAGGAACAGGAACGCCACCGCCCATCCCCACCGACCGACGCCGCGGAGGCCCCACTGGTAGGCGAGGATCGCGGGGGCCATGCCGAAGCTCACAACGTCCGCGAGCGAGTCGTACTCCTTCCCGAACTCGGAGGTGGAGCGCGTCAAGCGAGCGATCCGCCCGTCGAGGCCGTCCAACAGGCCCGCGAGCAGGATCAGCCAGCCCGCCCGCTCGAGTTGGTCGTGGAGTGCGTACAGCACCGCGGCGAAGCCGCACAACATGTTTCCCACTGTGAACAGCGACGGCAGGATGTAGATCCCTCGCCGCAGCGACTCGCGGGCGGGGCGTCGGGAGGCGCGGGGACGACGCGGCCGCGCGACCCTCATGACCTCGCTCCCCGTTCAAGGCGTGCCACAGCGGTAATGCCGGCACGGGTTCGCTGACCAGGCGCGATCTCCACGACTGCATCACCGGGGAGGAAGAGATCGACGCGGGAGCCGAACTTGATGAGGCCCACGCGCTCACCCCTCTGCACCGCCTGGCCGGGCTTGAGGTCGCAGACGACTCGCCGCGCGACGGCACCTGCAATCTGCTTGTAGGCCACTGCCCCGAAGTGGCCCTCGATCAGAACGAAACTGTGCTCGTTGAGATCGGAGGCCTTGTCGCGAAAGGCGGGGAGTTTCGTGCCCGGCACGGTGCGGACCTCTCGCACGATTCCGCCGACCGGCGCCCGGTTCACGTGGACATTCGCCGGCGACATGAAGATCGAGATTTGCTGCGATAGGCCGCGCCCGGCGATCGGCGCAGGCGCGGGTCCCACCGAGAGGACCTTGCCGTCGGCGGGCGCCAGCACGACTTCCGGCGGGGCGTCCGAAGTCCGTCGGGGGTCCCGAAAGAAGGCGACGCAGCCGAGCATGACCACAATGAGAACAACCGCCAGGGGCTGGTATCCGAATACCCACGCAAAGATCCCGGCCAATGCCGGGACCAACACAAACGGATAGCCTTCTGGGGCGAACGGCACCATCTCGATGCCTACTTGCTGTGGCTGCGCAGGCGGGCTTCCATCTGGTCCTTGAGCTGGAGCTTCTCCTTCTTGAGACGCTTCTCTTCCTGCTCCTCCTCGTTGGTGAGCCAGCCCTTGCGGGTCAACTCGTCCAGACGCTTCGCCCGCTTGGTGTGCTCGTCGAGGAGTCGACGGTACTCGGGGTCCTGCTCCGCCATCTGCTCGCGCAGCTGTTGCGTCGAGATCATCCCCACCTCCAAGTTTGTCGGGTTGGATGCCATATCCAAAGAAATGCTAGCACACCGAGGGCCTCTCGAAGACGGTTGCGTCCGCTGTGGCACCGCTCTTGGCGCGACCGGAGGATGGACGGTTTTTGTGTGAGATACGACGCCCCTTCAGATCTTTACGGGAGAGTGCAGAACCTCGGCTCGAGCCGCCTACGGAGGGGTGGTCGGTCGCTGCCCCCTGCCGGTCGCTCCCTCTTGGCGAGGACCCTAGAATCAGTGTGTGAGCGATCTCAAGTTCGCCTGCGACGCCATGCTGGGGCGGCTCGCGCGCTGGCTGCGCCTCGCGGGATTCGACGTCTCCTACACCCCCGATCTGCATGACCTCATGCTGGCGGGAAAGGCGCGAGCCGAGGAGCGCTGGTTGCTCACCTGCGACCGCCGCCTCGCCGGGCTTGCGGGACCTCGGTCCCTGCTGTTGCGCGCGCGCACGACCGAACGGCAGATCGCCGAGCTGAGGACACGGCTGCCGATGACCGCCCAGTCGCATCTCTTCCTGACCCGTTGCTCGCATTGCAACTCTCCTCTGGAAGCGGTTTCGTGCGAGACCGTCCGCGACCGGGTCCCCCCATACGTTGCGACGCACGCTGACCGCTTCGTGGCGTGCCGGAATTGCGGGCGGGTCTACTGGCCGGGGACCCACGTCGGGAGGATCGTCAGCACACTCGAAGCGTGGTTCCTCCCGTGACGAGATTTGTCGCCGCCGCCGCGTCGACTGGCATCTCCGGACTCAGCTCGCGGTGAGGACCACCGCGAGTGAGGAACCGCCGCCGGCAAGCCCTGTGACGAGGGCGGTGCGCGGCCTTGCGGTAGGTGGCCGGAAACCAACCTCACGGAGGTGGGGGAGCGGGGCCCACTGTGGAGTAACGGTGCCCCCCACGGTGAGCGCCGCGGTCAGAGCTCGCAGCGTTCCGGCCGCCGCTCCGTCACCGAAGCGGTCGGCCACCCCGATGGCAGCGGGCCTGTGCGACCCAAACAGCGCCGTGAGAGCGCCACGCTCGAACTCCGCGAGCGGCGGGATGCCGTTGGCCATGCTTACCACGAGGTCGATGTCGTCCGGGGCCATGCCCGCTCGCACGATGGCACGGCTGCACGCGGCCACAAACGAGGCGGGGTCGGTTGGGTAAAGGTGCGGAGGGGCGGGCGTGCCCGCCGAGGCCCAGCCGGCGAGGGTGGCCACCGGGCTCGGCCCGGGTTCGCGGGCGAGCACCAGTGCAACCGCGCATTCGCAGAGCACCATCCCGGCGTGATTGGCTGTCTGGAGCGACCCAAGCCTGGAGTAGCCCTCGGCGTTGAGCCAGTCGCCCTCGTCTGTGCCGCACGCCAGCACGGCGTCGGCACGCCGGGCAAGCAGTATCCTGGCGCCCTCCGCGATAGCCCTCAGGCCGCCAACCTGCTTTTCCGCGAATGTCAGATTGGGTCCGCCGAGCTTCTCCAGGATGCCGAGTTGGCTGGCGGGAGCGTTGGCCACCGTCGAAGGGAACTGCGCTGGCGGAGCCTCTTCTGGCGAGGAAAGGAAGACGGTCCGCAACACCTCGACGAGGGCCGATGTGCCGGCGTTCCACGTACCCGCGGTCACGCCGACCCGCGCGCGCTCCCACGGGAACGGATCGCCGACGCTCGCCAGCGCTTCGCGGGCAGCCACGGCGAGCAGACGGGATGGTCGGTCGAGTCTGCGGGCCACCAGCGGCGCCAGCACATTGGCGGTGGAGAAGTCGCGGCAGACCGCTACCGGCAAGGGCGGAGCGTCCGGGCGCGGCAAACCGAGGACTGCCTGGAAGCCCGGATCGGCGAGCGCTCGCAGCAGTGCCGGGACACCCGTGCCCGCGGGCGTCACCGCACCGGCGGAGCGGACAAAGATGCGCTCGGCGCTCAGGCGACTCTCCCGAGGATCAGCACGGCCGAATTGCCCCCAAAGGCGAACGAGGACGAGAGCGCCGCGCGGATCCCGCAGTTCCTCCCGACGCCGGGGACCGGATCCACCGGACACTCCGGGTCCGGTTCTGAGAACCCCGTTGTTGGGGGCACGACGCCGCGAGCGATCGCCATGGCGGTCACCGCCGCCTCGATCCCGCCGGCGGCGCACAGGCAATGGCCGAGAGCGCCCTTGATCGAGGAAACCGGTACCTCGGCAACCCGTGCGCCGAAGACGCGCCGGTACGCGGCACACTCAGCGGAATCGTTCTGCTCCGTCGCGGTGCCGTGGCCGTTGATGTAGTCCACGTCCGTCTCAGCCACGCCCGCATCGAGAAGGGCAGCGCGCACCGTACGCTCCCAGGCGGCGCCCGACGGCTCCGGTTGGGTCATGTGGAAGGCGTCGTTGGTGACGCCGTAGCCGAGGACCCGCGCGTACGGCGTTGCCCCACGCGCCCGGGCATGAGCGGCGTCCTCGACGATAAGCACGGCCGCCCCCTCACCGAGCGAGAGGCCCTTCCGTCGGCGGTCGAACGGTTTGGCAGGCTCGATGTCGACGGCGTGAAGCGAATTGAAGCCCGCGTAGGTGAGGCGGCAGAGAGCGTCCGTGCCGCCGGCGAGGGCAACCGGCACCTCACCGTCGCGCACCAACTCGGCGGCCAGGCCGACGGCGATGGTGGAGGAGGAGCATGCAGTCGTCACCGTTATTCGCGGCCCGGTGATGTTGAGCGCCTGCGCGATGCGGTCGGTGGGAGCGTCCTGGGGGACCTCCACGAACTCTCCGAGGCCCCTGACCAGCGGTCCACCGCGCAACCGCCTCGCCACGAAAGCCTCGGCCTCGAACAGCCCGGCGGTCCCACCGCCCTGCACCAGCGCCCACGGGTGCGCCTCGGCCGAAAGCGTCAGGCCGGCATCTCCCAGGGCTTCGGCGGCGGCTGCCAGGGCAAAACGGCTTGCACGGCTGGTGTGGCGCACCGACGGGAACCGCGACTCCGGGAGTACGAGACCGCTGAGATCGACCTGGGCCGCGATGCGGGTGCGGAAGCCGGTCGGATCGAAGAGCGTGAGGGGTCCGATGCCGCTTTCGCCTGCCACCAACCGTCGCCACGTGGTCTCACGGTCGGGCCCTAGTGCCGTGATCAGCCCGACGCCGGTGATCCAGACCTCTCCCATGCGGCGGGAGTATAGCGGAGGCACCTCCGCGTCCTTGCCCTATCCGGTTGGCTCGTTTGCGGGCGCTCGCCGCGCGTGCCGGCCGGATCCCTCCGGGCGTCGGATCGATCGCGCGCTGCCGGGGTCGCACCGGAGCGAGCGTCGGGCGTAGAATGCGAACAGCTCACGTCGAGGAGGGTCCGATGCTGAAGGAGTTCAAAGAGTTTGCCATGCGGGGCAACGTCCTGGACATGGCGGTGGGCATCATCATCGGTGCGGCCTTCGGGCGCATCGTCACGTCGCTGGTGAACGACGTGATCATGCCCCCGATCGGTCTCCTGATGGGGAAGGTGGACTTCTCCAGCCTGTTCATCAACCTCTCAGGGACGGCGTACCCCTCGCTGGCCGAGGCGAAGAAGGCCGGAGCGCCCGTCATCGGGTACGGGGCCTTCCTCAACACGATCCTCGACTTTATCGTCGTGGGGTTCGTGATCTTTCTTCTGATCAAGCAGGTCAACAGGTTCAAGAAGCCTGCGCCGGCCGCGGCGCCGACCACGAAGGACTGCCCGTACTGCCTGTCCGCGGTCCCGGTCAAGGCGACCCGCTGCGGCCACTGCACGTCGCAGTTGCCGGCCGCGTAAGCGCGCGCTCTTCGACGTGGCCGTGCCGCAGCGCCGGAGTGCGGCGTGTCTGCGGGTGATCCGGAGGGGGGCATGCCTGCCGCCCGCCGGCATCGCTCCCACCGTGACCCAGCGCCCGCCGGCCCTCGTGGTCGTCCCGTTCGGAGCGAGTCGCGCCGATCGCAGGCCTCGGCGCCGCGGGCTCGGACTCTGGCGGAAGCCTCGCCTGAAACCCCTGGGGGGAAACCGCCGTAAACGGTAAGGACTACCTACCGGTCGGTAGGGGCTTGACATCGGCGGTCCAAGACCTATACTTACCGGTAGGTAAGCACCGAGCCCCCGTGGGTTCGGTGCTTTTGCCTGGCACGGAGGCAGCAATGGACACGGTCCCGAACATCCCGATCCACCATGAGGACAGCGTTCGCGCTCGGCTCATGACGTCGGCTATCGGCCTCTTCGCACGCAAGGGGTACTCGGCCACAACCGTGCGCGAGATCGTCGAGTCGGCCGGCGTGACGAAACCGGTCCTCTACTACCACTTCGGCAGCAAGGAGGGAATCTTCCTCGCGATGATGCGCGACGCGCTGGGCGAGTTCGAGGCAACGGGGCACGCCGCGCTCGCGGCCCCAGGGACGGCGGCCGAGCGCATCATGGGCTTCCTTGACGGCATGTTCGCGCTCATCCTGGAACACCTCGACGTCATGCGGGTGCTGGACGGCTTCTACTACGGCCCACCCCAAGGCGCTCCGTACTTCGACTTCGAGGCGATCCACAAACGCTTCATCGAGATGCTGACGAGCCTCGTGCGTGAAGGCGTGGAGTCGGGGGAGTTCAGGCGCGCCGACCCAGAGGACCTCGCGTGGGCGCTCATCGGTCCGTTCGAGGTCGCGCGCGGGATGAGCCTCTGCCACACCGAGGTGGACTTCGGGCGTGAACGGCTGGCGCGGCTGCTTCAAGTGGTGTTCAACGGCGTCTTTGCCGAGAGCGAAAAGGAGTTGGGGCAATGAGAACAACAACGATGACGATCACGGCGGCGGCGCTGGGGTTGACTCTCCTGTCCCTCGGCTGCTCCGCCAACGGCGAAGGAAAAGACCCGCAGGGCGGCAAGCCTGCGGTGGCGGTGGAGGCGGCGCCGGCGACGGCCAGGACGCTCAACCAGGCGATCGAGGTGGTCGGCACCCTGGAGCCGAAGTTCTTCGCGGACGTCAAGTCCGAGTTCACCGGCACCCTTGCAGAGGTGTACGTCACCCAGTGGGTTCAGGTCGAGAAGGGCACGCCGCTCGCCAAGCTGGACAGCCGCGATGCCGAGGCCACCATGGGTGCCGTGAAGGCCGAGGCGATGCAGGCCGAAGTCAACGCGAGCCGCGCTGCCCGCGAGCTCGAGCGCGCGATCAAGCTCAAGGAGAGCGGCCTCATCACCCAGCAGAGTCTGGACGATGCGCGTTCCGCGCACGACGCGGCCGTGGCCGCTGCGCAGGCGGCCGCTTCCTCGCTCGCCGTCGCGGAGACCAAGCTCGCCAAGATGCTGATTCGCGCCCCGATGGCCGGGACCGTCGCGTTTCGCGGCGTGAACATCGGCGACCGGGTCGAAAGCATGGGTGGCGGTCCGATGTTCCGGATCGTGGACAACCGGGTCCTCGAGCTGACCGTCCTGATTCCGTCGGCGCGGTCCGCACCCGTGCAGGTGGGGCAGGAGCTCGACTTCACGGTTGACGCGTATCCGGGCAAGGACTTCACCGGCCGCGTGATGCACATCAACCCGTCGGCCGACCCGGTGAGCCGCTCGCTTAGAGTCATGGCGGACGTGCCCAACCCGAACGGCGAGCTGCGGGGCGGGACCTTCGTCAACGGCCGCATCCGCACCGGCCAGCGCAACGATGTGCTCCAGATCCCGCGGGTCGCCTTGCTCTCCTGGGACGTCGAGCACAACACCGGGGAGGTCTTCGTTGTCAACGGCGACACCGCCGAACGCCGCACGGTCCGGACCGGCGAGACCACCGGCGACACGGTCGAGGTCGTCTCGGGCGTGACCGCGGGCGAGAGGGTCGTGACGCGCGGCGGGTTCAACGTCCGGCCGGGCGACCGGATCCAGGTCGTTTCGGCGCAGGGGGTCTAGACCATGTTCCTGTCAAACCTCTCCATCAAGCGGCCGGTGTTCGCCACCGTGATGATGCTCGCGCTGGTCACGCTCGGCCTTTTCTCTTGGCGGCGTCTCTCCATCGACATGATGCCCGACGTGGAGATCCCGGTGCTCTCGATCCTCACCGAGTTCCCGGGCGCGTCGCCGGAGACGGTCGAGCGCGAGGTGACCAAGCGCATCGAGGAGGCTGTCAACCCGATCTCGGGCGTGAAGCACGTGCAGTCGATCTCGCGCGAAGGGCTCTCGAGCGTCATCGTCGAGTTCAACCTCGAGGTCAAGATCAACGACGTGTCGCAGGAGGCCCGCGCCAAGATCAACGCCATCCGGAAGGAGCTCCCCGAGGGCATGAAGGAGCCGGTGATCCAGAAGTTCGACTTCAATGCGATGCCGGTCGTCTCCCTGGCGGTGCGTTCCAACTTGCTCAACCCCCGCGACCTCACGACCCTCGCTGACCGCAAGATCAAGCGCCGCCTCGAGAGCATCGCCGGAGTGGCCAAGGCCAAGCTCATCGGTTCATCCACGCGGGAGGTCGCCGTCAACCTCGACCCGGTGCGCCTCCAGGCGCTGGGCATGGGAGTGGACGAGGTCATCGCGGGCCTGGCGTCCGAGAACGTCAACACCCCCCTCGGGCGCCTCGACCGCGGCAACACCGAGATGCCGCTGCGCGTGTCGGGCAAGCCGAAGGACGCCTCCGGCTACCCCGCCATGGTGATCGCGCGTCGCGGAACCCAGCCGATCACCCTCGGCGACATCGCGACGGTGGTCGACACCGTGGAGGAGCAGCGCTCGCTCGCCCTCATCAACGGAGAGCCCGCGGTGGCGCTCGACATCACGAAGCAGACCAAGGCCAACACGGTCGAGGTCGTCGATGCCGTCAAGCGAGCGGTCGCCGAACTCCGCCTCGAGATTCCGCCGGGAACAGAGATCCAAGTCGTGCGCGACACCTCGGGGTTCATCCGCGAGTCGGTCGCCGACGTCCAGACCACGCTCGTGCTTGGCGGCCTCCTCACCATCCTGATCGTGTTCTGCTTCCTGAACTCGTGGCGCTCGACCGTCATCACCGGCCTGACGCTGCCGATCTCCGTGATCTCGGCGTTCATCGTCATGTACTTTCTCAACATGACGCTCAACACCCTGACGCTGATGGCCCTTTCGCTCGCGATTGGGCTCTTGATCGACGACGCGATCGTCGTGCGCGAGAACATCGTGCGCCACCTCGAGCACGGCCAGGACCACCTCACGGCCGCCCGCGAGGGCACGACCGAGATCGGGCTCGCGGTGCTCTCGACCTCGATGTCGATCATCGCGGTGTTCATCCCGGTGGCGTTCATGAAGGGGATCATCGGCAGGTTCTTCTTCCAGTTCGGCATCACGGTCGCGTTTGCCGTGCTGGTCTCCCTCTTCGTTTCGTTCACGCTCGATCCGATGCTCTCCTCGCGCTGGTACGACCCCGACATCGAACGCAAGGGCTCGCGCAACGTCCTCCAGCGCGGGCTCGACCGCTTCAACGCCTGGTTCGAGCGCACCGCGGACGCCTACAAGCGCGTCATCGGCTGGGCGCTCGACCACCGTGCAACGGTGCTCGGGCTCGCAACGGTGGCGTTTGCGACCGGCCTCGCCGTGTTCGCCGTGCTGCAGACGGAGTTCATGACGCCGTACGACCAGGGTGAGTTCATGATCAAGTTCAAGAGCGCGCCCGGCGCCTCCATCGCCGAGACGCGCGGTCGACTGAACGACGTCCTGAAGGCGCTGGGAGAGTACGACCAGGTCAACTACACCTACGCCTCGATCGGCGCCGGCGATTCCGACACCGTCCGCGATGCGACCGTGTTCGTGAAGCTGAAGAGCACGCGTGGCCACTCGGTCAAGGTGAAGAAGTTCGTGCCGATCGTCAGGGCGCGCCTGGAGAGGATCCCTGGGATCGTGTTGTCGGTG
Organism: Terriglobia bacterium; assembly: GCA_020073245.1. GTDB lineage: Bacteria > Acidobacteriota > Thermoanaerobaculia > Thermoanaerobaculales > Thermoanaerobaculaceae > RBG-13-68-16. Next base: position 25,866 of record JAIQFQ010000035.1, read on the forward strand.
CAGGAAGAGCCCGACGCGTTCCAGAAGCCTCTGATGGTTGGCGTGCGCGGCGACGACATCCCGACGCTCAAGCGGTACGCCTCTGAGCTCAAGTCCCGGCTCTACACCGTGCCCGGCATCGTGGACATCGAGGCCTCGATGGAGCAGGACCTTCCCGAGTACCGGCTCATCGTGAATCGCGAGCGCGCAGCCGCCTCGAGTCTCGGCACCGGCGCCGTGGCCAACACCCTGGGCGTCCTGGTGGGGGGCCAGGCGGTCTCGACGTACGAGGACGATGCCGGCGAGGCCGTGAACGTCCGGCTGCGCCTGCCGGCCGCCCTGCGACAGGACGTGACCCAGGTCGGCGATCTGCGAATCTCGGTCTCGGAGCCGACGGGGACCTCACTCGTGCCTCTCGCCGACCTCGTGTCGTTCACGCGCGCCACCTCGCCGGCGGAGATCAACCGCCGCGACCTGGCACGCCAGGTGGTGGTCGATGCGAACCTCGACAACCTGCCCCTCGGCACGGCGGGCGAGAAGGCGATGAAGGCCGCGGAACAGCTGAAGCTCGCGCCCGGGTACAAGCTCGTCATGCAGGGCGACACCGAGATGATGGTCGAATCGTTCACGTACCTGGCCGAGGCGCTCCTGCTGGCCGTCATCTTCGTGTACCTGATCCTCGCGGCGCAGTTCGAGTCGTTCATCGATCCGCTCGCGATTATGCTGTCGCTGCCGCTCTCGATCGTCGGCATGGCCGGAATGCTCTTCATCACCGGCGATACCGTCAGCATCATGTCGCTCATCGGCCTCATCATGCTGATGGGTCTCGTGACCAAGAACGCCATCCTGCTCGTGGACTTCACCAAGGTGCTGCGGCGCCGTGGGATGGACCGCCGTACGGCGCTGATCACGGCGGGGCGAACACGGTTGCGGCCGATCATGATGACGACCTCGGCCATGATCTTCGGGATGCTGCCCCTGTTCTTCGCGCTCGGGAAGGGCGCGGAGTTCCGCGCGCCGATGGCCCGCGCCGTGGTCGGAGGCTTGATCACGTCCACACTGCTCACGCTGATCGTCGTTCCGGTCGTCTACACGATCCTCGACGACTTCGCCGAGTGGCTGCACCGCCGCATGGCGGGTGCCAAATTCGAGGCCCACGACGCCGCCAAGGCCGTCGCCACGATCCTCACCGTCGCCCTCGCCGGTGCTCTGCTTGCTCCCCCCGCGTTCGCACAAGCTCCACAGCCGACATCAACCGCAACCGCCGCACCTTTCACAGAACTGCAGGTAGGTGGGGGAGACGAATCACGAACCACGGACCACGGACCACGCGTCCTGACTCTCGACCAGGCCCTGGCGATCGCCGCGGAGAAGAACTACGACATCAAGAAGGCGGAGGAGTACAGGCGCTGGCTCGAGGCGCGCTATGTCGAGGAGCGGGCGGCCGCGTTCCCGCACCTCGGCCTCAACGCATCGGCGGGGCGGTACTACGACGCCAGCCAACAGGACTTCTTCAAGGAGATCCCCGCGGAGTTTCGGGCCCTCATCGCGTTCCAGCAGGACGTACGGACCGGACAGGTGACGTTGAACCAGGCGTTGTTCACCTGGGGCCAGGTGGGCGCGGCGATCCGCGGCGCCAAGTGGGCGCTCGCCACCGGCGACGACCAACTCCGCCGCTTTCAGCAGGCGGTCCGGCGCGACGTCACCGCGGCGTTCTACGACGTGCTGCTCGCCAAGGAGTTCGCCGCCATCACATCGGAAACCGTCGAGCAGCGGCAGCGCCATCTCGACGAGACGCAGAAGCGGTACGCGCTCGGGACCGCGACCGACTACGACGTCCTCTCGGCGGAGGTCGCGCTGGCCAACGCCAGGCCGGACGCCATCAGCGCCGAGAACGCGGTGCGCTCGGCGCGCGAACGTCTCCGATTTCTGCTTGCCGAGCAGGACGAGGTGGACGCCATAGGGGCGCTCGGGACCGAGTTGACGCCGCCACCGGCGTACGAGGACCTCCTCGCGGACGCAATCGCGCACCGGCCGGAGCTTGCGGCGAGCGACCACACCCGAAGGGCTGAGCTCGAGCTTGTCAAGATCAACGGGGCGTACGACCGTCCGCGCGTCGACCTGCAGGGCGGATACGGCGTCAAGAACGTGGAGGTCTTCGACCAGAGCTCGCGCGGAAGGACCTGGAACCTGGGCGTGGTCTTCTCGTTTCCCTTCTTCGATGGGCTGAAGACCCGGGCCAAAGTTGCCCAGGCGAGGAGCGATGTCCGTACGACCGAACTGGCCGAGAGGCAGCTCCGCGACGGCATCGCGCTCGAGGTCCGCCTCGCGGTCGATCAGGCGCTCAAGTCCGCCGAGATCGTGCGGGCGCTCTCCAGCACTGTGGCCCAGGCGGAACGGCTCCTGACGATGGCGGAGAAGGGGTACGACTTCGGGGTCAAGACCAAGCTCGAGGTCGACGACGCCCTACTGAACCTCCGCGCTGCCCGCGGCAACCTCGCGAGCGCCCAACGCGACTACCGCGTCTCCCAGGTCAACCTGGCGTGGGTCGCCGGCACCCTCGGCGAGACGCCCGCGGGCTCGTAGACGCGCCGAGAGCCATCACCGGAAGTTCAGGATCAGAACGAGTTTCAGAATGCGTTGACTCGTCTCGTGTTCCTCCCTAGGATGGGTGAGCCACCCGGGGGGGAGCGTGATCGGTCAGCGGCTCGGGCACTACCGTCTTGTCGCGGAGCTTGGCGCGGGCGGCATGGGCGTTGTTTACCGGGCCCACGACGAGCACCTCGACCGCGAGGTGGCGATCAAGGTGCTCCCGCCGGACGCGTTCTCGGAGGAGTCGGCGCGCAAGCGGTTCCGGAAGGAAGCCCTGGCCCTCGCGAAGCTTTCCGACGCCCACATCGCTCATGTTCACGACTTCGCCACCGATGACGGTGTGGACTTCCTGGTCATGGAGCTGGTGCCGGGGCGGTCGCTGGCGCAGACGCTCACCGGCGGGGCGTTGCCCGAGCGCGATGTGCTCCGGTTGGGGGTGCAGCTCGCCTCGGCGTTGGAGGAGGCGCACGTTCACGGGATCGTGCATCGCGACCTCAAGCCCGGCAACTTGATGCTGACGCCGAAGGGCGAGCTCAAGGTGCTCGACTTCGGCCTCGCCAAGTTGCTGCACGAACCGACCGCCGACGGGGCCACCCTGTCGGCGACGGATGCCGGAGCGGTCGCGGGGACTCTGCCGTACATGGCGCCGGAGCAGCTGCGGGCGCAGGCGGTTGATGCGCGGACGGACATCTGGGCGGCGGGTGTCGTGCTCTACGAGACTGCGGCGGGGCGAAAGCCGTTCTCCGAGCAGGTGCTGGCAAGCCTGACCGACGCGATCCTGAATCGGGCGCCGACACCACCCACGGCGGTGGACCCGAAGATCTCTGCAGGGTTCGAGCGGCTCGTGTTGAAGTGCCTGGAGAAAGACCCCGGCCGGCGCTTCCAGTCGGCGACGGAGCTCGCGGACGACCTCGAGCGGCTACTGACGCCGGGGACCCCCACGACCGCTGAGACGGCAACGCGGCGGGTGATCCCGAAATCGTGGCTGGCAGCAGCGGCTGCGGTGGTCATGGTGGTGGCCTGCGGGGTCGTCGCGCTGAGACACTGGCGGGGCCGGGGGCCGGTCCCGGCAGGGATGCCGATCGCGTCGCTGGCTGTGCTGCCGCTTACGAACATGACCGGGGACGCGGGGCAGGAGTACTTCTCCGACGGCATGACGGAGGCGCTCATCACGGAGCTCTCGAAGATCCGATCGCTCAAGGTGACGTCGCGTACCTCGGCGATGCGGTTCAAGAAGAGCGACAAGGCTCTGCCGGAGATCGCGAAGCAGCTCGGCGTCGAGGGGATCGTCGAGGGCTCGGTGACGCGCTCGGGCGGCCGGGTGCGGGTAACGGCGCAGCTGATCCAGGCGGCGAGCGACCAGCACCTCTGGGCGGACACCTTCGACCGCCAGGAGGCCGACGTGCTCGCCCTTCAGAGCGATGTGGCGCGCGCGATCGCCTCGCAGGTGCGCGCGGCCGTCACTCCTGACGAGGAGCGGCGACTGGGCGTGACGCGCAAGGTGAACCCTGAGGCGTACGACCTGATGTTGCAGGGGTTCCAGTTGCTCAGAAGCGGAGGAGGTCCGGACGCCCTCCACCGGGCGATCGAGCTGTTCGAGCGGGCCGTCGCCGTGGACCCCAGCTCCGCGCAGGCACACGCCGGGCTGGCCAGCGCGCTGCAGATGTTCGCGGGGTACGGGTTCGGGCCGTACTGGGACGTGTATCCGAGGATCCGCAAGGAGGTGGACTCGGCACTCGCGCTCGACCCCTCCAACGCGTGGGCGGAAATGGCACGCGGCGATCTCCTGTGGGCGGAAAAGGACTCGCAAGGCGCTCTCGCGGCCTATCGCCGCGCGGCGGAGCTGGCGCCCGGCGACGCTGTGATTCTGACGAACTACGCGGGCGCGCTATCCAGGATCGAGCCCGGCCCTGAGGCGGAGCGGCTGTTCCGCAAGGGCATCGAGATTGACCCGCTCGCGCAGCTCCCGCGCTGCAACTACAAGGATTTCCTCTACGGCAAGCGGCGCTACGACGAGGCCGAGGCTCAGGCCCACAAGATCCTGGACCTCGACCCCGACTGGTTCTGGGCATGGGACCAGCTTTGGCGGATCCATCTGCGTCAGGGGAAGCTCGAGGAAGCGGAGGAGGAGTCCCGCCGGGCGTGGGCGGTCGCGTTCGGAGAAACGTTCAGGCAACCTCGAGGTCTCTCCTGGGAGGCGTACGACCGCTCGCTCGACAACTTCCTCGAGAGCGAGGCCCGTACCTGGGTCCCGGGTTTCCTTGCCGCCGACTACGCCCGCCGCGGCGAGAAGCAGAAAGCGCTCGGTTACCTGGAGAAGGCAGCCGCGGGCAACAGTACGTTCATGTGGCTCCTGGACTGGCCGGAGTTCGATTCGATTCGCGAGGATCCCCGCTTCCGGCGGATCGTGGTGGACCGCAGGCTACCCGTAGCCGGGCTCTGCCGCATCCCGGCCGGGGAGGGGAAAAGCTGACTCGGCTCGGCTAGCGCCGCTTGGCAGCCGGTGCCGGAAAGAGGCCGGCGCTCGGGCGGCGCGGCTCCCACGGGGAGATCCACTTCGAGCGCGGGTCGCGGTCCTCGGCGGCGGTGATCTCCCGCTCCTCGGCGGGCGCCCACGGCTCGGCCTTCTTTCGGGTGGTGGCATCGATCGCATCGAGCTCGCGGTGGGCGATCTCCCGGATGTCCTTGCGCAGCGTCTGCGCCGCGAAGTCCTCGGTTATGGCTAAAGCCGGGCGATCTCCAATGGCTAAGCACGCCAAAGGTCGATCGGTGTGCGGGAGGTCACGTTCTTGAGGGCCACTGCTTGTAGATCCAACTGATGTGCTCGATGGCCGCCTGGCGACGAGCATCGAATTGCTTTGAATACACTGCCTTGTCCGTATAGAGCTTGTGGCCTGGCTTGGCCGCTGGCCCATCGACCGCGACGGCGTCGTGGTCGGGCAGGCAGCGCCTCCTGGCAAAGTCTTCCGTGTCCCGTGTGAGCTCGTCGGGGAAAGGAACGTACCAGCGCAGCCACTGCCCGCTGATGAGCCTTCCTTCCCAGAGAGCGGCTGCCTGGTTGGGCGTGCTGCCGAAGGCGCAGCCCGGAAGCTCACCAAGCGGGTTGAAGTCGTACTCGAGCGGTCTCGCGTACCTCGGGTGCAGGCGGTCGAGGAGCGGTTCGAAAGAGTGGTCGTCCCGCCATTGCGTGAACTCGCCGTAGAACGTGTGGGCGTAGAAGTCGCCGACGGCGTGGACGGCTCGGGCGAAGTCGACGAGTTCTCCACATGCGAGTCGGCTCTGTACCCTGGCCCACGCGCCGTCGATGTAGGCCGTGTCGAAGTGATCGAACGGGTGGTACCCGATCACATTTGCGTCCGCGGCGAGGCTCATCGCCTTGACCTCGAGCCTTTGCAGCCAAGGCATGTCCTTCAGAGCCTCGTCGAAGATCTCATTGTGCACCCCAGCGGCGAACGTGGGATCGAAACGGTCCCAGAAGTGGCGGCGGCCTGCCACGTAATCTGTGAAGGTGCCCGCGGCGGACTCCTTGGTTCGCACGTTCCACAGGTGGTGCCGGTTGAAGACGAAGTGGGGGACGTACTCCAAGTCAGCAGCCTGTCCGGCTCGCAAGGACTCCACGTTCCTGCTGGCGAGGTCTTGCCAAAGCTGCTCGTTCGGCAAAGCAACCGGTTCGAGGATCTGCCACGCACCTCCCTCCGTGTAGTACATCACCCACGCGTGGTCGTGGTGTTTGCGCCGTTCGCCGGAAAGCGTGTGATCCACGAGCACGCCGAGAGCGACGCGGATGCAGTAGGGGCTGATGCCGCTCGCCTCCAGCATTGCGGCAAGGAGGAACGCAAGGTCCTCGCAGTCGCCCCCGCCGTTGGCGAGCGTCTCATCGGGGAACAGCCACTCGCGAGCTGCCCGCCCACGTCTCAGATGCGCCAGCCCACCGACGTACTCCGCGATCCTTCGTGCGCGGAGGTCGAACCCGCCGCGGGTTCGTGAGCGGAACAGGACTTTCTCGTCGGTCGGTAGCTTGCTGGCGAGCTCTCGGAGTCGATTGCGCACCACGGCATTCGTCTCCGTGGAGAGAAACTCGCGGATGTCGATCTCATAGCGGTTCTTGCGGCTTCCAGGGACCTTCCGTGAGGCAGGGATGATCGGTTCCTGAACGATCTCATCCCCGGCCCAATGCCAGCACTGGTATGGTCGAACCGCACTCGCTTGCATGCACATCGCAACTCCCCTTCCTGGCCGAAGCCATTCCTGCGCCGGAAAGAAGACAGCACGCCTTCCGTCATGCTGCCGGCATCCCCGCCATCGGACCAATCACCGAACCCAAATCCACTCTCTGTAGGTCGAGGCGAATCGCCTGTTCTATCCGGATTGGATCCCACGCCATCTGGCGAACTGGGCGAAGAACTCTGCGCTGGATTGACCGAGGACTTGATCGGCGATGTGCTCACCGAGCCTGCGATAGCTTTCCCACTGTGCCTCGTCGAAGAACTGGTCGGCGGTACCCTCCTGCGGAAACGACGGATGGCCTCTCGCGTAAGCAAGAAGGTCGAGTGACTCGTCGCCGGTCAACGTGGGCTTGAGGAACAGGATTGTAGATGCCCGCCCAGGTGGATCCGCCGCATCGCCGCGGTACGACACACGCGCCACGGTCGCGTGGCAGCGACTCATTGGCACGCCGGTCGGCCCCCGTTCCCGAGCTCGCCTCAGGCTGTCCAATGAGCCGATCATCTTCCGATGCGCGCCCGTGGACTCGGGCAGGAAGGCCATCTCGGCGTCGAAATCGGTTCGGACCTTGCGGACGAGGTTGGCGAGATCACCGAACTCATACTCCGAGTCCGCCCCACAGTCGCAGCACACGATCATCGGGATGCGGCGGCGGATCAACTCGTAGCAACCGGTATTTTCGAAGTGGCCCCCATCGGATAGGTACCAGTGTTGCCGAGCAGGGCCGTGGAAACGGGCCAACAGCTCGTCGACTAGATAACTCTGGACCGGGAACATACGAGCCAGGATTCGCCCGGTTGCCCCTCCGGGATTACCGCGGTAGGCGCTGGCTTCCCTATCGCCCGGTGCGATCTGGCTGTCCCACCAATAGCCGAGTCGCACACCTGTCAGTCCGAGCAACAGGCTGAAGCCAATACTCGTCCGAGACCCCAAACCCGTCGTGAATGCAGCACCCGAGATGCCAAGCCAAGAGCTGACTGGCAGATCCTCGACTGAATGAAGTCGCTCCCTGCCCGCTAGCAGGTGAAAGACCCTCTCGTCGAAGTTGACAGCCTCGACCTTTCGCGCGGTCGAGACCGGTTGCGACTCCGCCGAGTCCGACCGGTGAGTTCCTTCCTTCTCGCCACCGTAGCCAGGCGCTGCTCCCCCGAAGATCCGTTGAACCCATTCGACCAGTCCGCTCGAGCGCTCACGAACCTCGGTCAGGAGCTTCTTCCATGTCGGCACTGGCAGCGCGCTATCCTTCCAGACGGCGTGGTAGCGCGTCCCCACGCTGAGACCACACGGTCCGATGGCCAGCGGCATGCCCTTCCGGTCGCGCTCCTCAATATTGGATTTTCCGGCCACGGTTTCGTTGAGGGTCGTGTTGACGATGTGGAGGGAGCCCCCCATGCGATGCGGGGAGTACTCGATGAGTGACGCGTCATCATCCGCCATCACATCGGTGACCCGCAGGCCCTTACCCCACCACCTTTTCGGATTCGTCGCTCCGAGATAGGCTCGGGCGAGCCGTTGTGAGTAGAGCGCGTGGTGGGAGGAGAGGTTGATGAAGCCGAGCGTGCGGCCGAAGATGAACGATGCTAGAAGCGCCAGCACGAACGCAACCACAGCGGAACCAGGCGACATTGGTTTGGCAGAGGGCGACGGATCCGCCTTTACTCGATTCACGACGATATGGTGATCTGAGCTCAGTGACAGTCGGTCCTGCGGCTCGAAGTGAGACGCGAGGACGCCGCCTGGATTGCTAGCCGGAATCTGCCAGTTCCAGAGGAACCCATGAGCGACCGCTGCGGCAGCGACGAGATATGCGCCAAGAAGGGCGCCGGCTAACGCCGTAGCCACGATGTCCCAACGGAGCCGAATACGGTCCCCATCCTTGAGCTTTCCCACGAGAACACTGGTGATCTTCTTCGCGTAAGCGACCAATGCCAGCAATACGCCAAGTGGCGCGAATAGCGTGGGGTGACGGAAGACCAGGCCCGGGACCGCGATCACGGTCGCGTATAGCGTCTGTCCCAGTGAGTCAATGAGCGCGAAGAGGCCTAGGCCCACGGCGGTGCCGACTGCGGTCGCGAGACACGAAGACATGAGCCTGCGCAGTTTTCGCTGACGCGCGAGCGGCTCGAGTGCCCGGCAATTCCAGGAGAACCCTGCATACCAGATCAGCGCGGCGACAAGAACAAACGTGACAAAAGCCAGTACGTCTTGGCCATGGACCGAGCCGGCGGGAAACCTGGTTCTTAGGGCAGGCCAAGCCTGGAGACCGACGAGACACATCGTGGTCATGGCCGCCGCACTGTGCCAGGGCTTGATCGTTCGTCCAGGCTCACCTTGAGCCAGCCAGTAGGTGGCTCCGAGGGGGACCACGAAGACCAGGGACACGAGCAGCGCGAGATCGACTGTTGGGCTCCACCAGATCCAACTGGTGTCGCCGATCGTGTGCTCGCTGGGCAGCAACCGGATGGGCCAAGCGGCGAAGGCCCTGATGAAGTCGGGCAGTCGCTGCCCCAGGCTGACCAGAGCCGCGTGCGCAGACCCAAGCGCCTGATGCCAGGGCCCTGCGCAGGCGGCGCGCACGGCGTTCACCAGGAGGAACACAGCCAGAACTGCTGTGAATATGACGACATGGACTGCGACGAGGTTTCGCAAGTAGGCGGTCCCCGCAACCAGCATGTCCCCCCCACCGTTCGGCGAGAGGTACCTTCCGTTTTCTCTGAGCCAGTTGACCGGTTCTGACTTGGCGTCAGCGAGCTCCTCCTCGACGATCCGACTTGCGGGCACGTCTCTGAGCACGGAAAGCATCCACACCCATGAGCGACTGAAGAACCGGCCGAGGAATCCGCCAAAGTAACCGCCACCGGAGACTGTCGAAAGGAAGTCGATGTTCCGGATCAGGCCCCTTCTTGCAAGCGACTGAAAGACCCCGAGACAAAACGTCGCGCTTCGAATTCCTCCACCGGAAAGTGCAAAGCCGACGCTGTCGGTCGGCAGGTGGCCGTCCTTGGACCTCTCTTCTGGACCACCCGCCTTGTCCCGACGCTCATCAACCTGGGCGCACTCGCAAACCCGAAGATCGCTGGGGTAGGCACGATCGAGAGGGGTCATCTTGGCAGCCCGATCGGGTGGGTGTCCTCTGGTGTTGGGTACTTCATCCACGGTTGTCCTCCTTGCATGGTCGGGGTCGCTGCGGTGGCGCCCGCCCCGTCACGAGCGGCAGCTGGTCTGAGCGGATCAGGAACCGCCGTTCTTCTTCCCTCCGTGTAGGAAGTTAGTAAACCGGTCGAGTTGAATCGAGAGGCCGACGTAGCTTTGAATGCTGTCGGCGCCACGGCCCAGGTCAGTGTCGACGACCATGGCGGCGAACGGCGCCACGCCGCTCCACTCTTGGCTCGCCTTGTGCCAAGTGAGGAACCCGCCCACCTTCCATCGTTTAGTGGGGTTGGTCGCGAACAAGTCGGTGCGGCCATAGCCGACCTCTAGGAAGCTGTCACGGTAGGAACCACTGATGGCAACAATGCCGACCCCCACATGGTGGACGCCAACCACATCTCCGCCGTTGTTCGCGACAGTGAGGAATCCTGCTTGTGCCTTGAGGTAGGGTCGTGCTAGGTCACCTGTGCCAGGCAGCGCCGGAAGCTCCCATCGCGCCGCCACGAACCCCTCGAGAGTACGGGCATTGCGAAGGATGTAGAGGTGTTGCTCGCCAAAGTCGGTGCCGTAGTCCTTACAGACCGGCGTGTCCGGGTTTTGCCTGCAGTCCACGTCGCTGCTGCGTACTCCGTGTACGGTGCGGCCGTAGAGCCAAATCTGGTGCTTCCCCGGTTCCGGGTCACCGGTCAGGCAATACGCGAAGTCGAACCCCGCGACCCATCGTTCCTGAATGTCGCCGCTGACGCTTGGGTTGAGGTACTGCTTCGTCGCACTACCGGCAAAGCTATCGATGGCGTAACCCACGAAGGCGTGAGCCTCCAAGCGAGGTCGCTCGTCTCGGCTCGCGGAATTCTCGGCGGCTCGGGGCGCCTTCGGGGCGTCTGGTGATCGGGTCTGAGCGTCCAAGAACTTTGGCACCATTGCGAGCTGCAGGAGCAGGACCAAATTCGCCGCCCGCCGAAGGTCTCCGGTGCAGAGGTACCTCGCAATCCGCCCCGCCTGCACAACTGACGGCGGCCGCCCGGATGTGGTCTGCGCTTCATTACTTTGACTGAGGATTCCGGTCATGGAGAAGTCTCCCTCCGCTGTTGCGACGTCGGTCCCGCCGTTGGTGCGCTGTAGGCAAGACTCGCCAGCAATCAACAAGAACGTGGTTCACGTCAGGCGGCAGGGGGCGCGGGCTGGGTGTACGGGGTTGACAGTTGCCTCGCCTCGCCCCTCGCGACGCCCATTCCCCGAGCCCAGCAACTCGCCGGTCTACTTCTTGGTGGTGCGCAAGGCGGCGTCCTTCGTGCCCGTGTTGCGCTGTCGCATGGGTGGAGAATTTGACGATCCCGATGTTCTCCAGCAGATGGGGATGTAGGAGTGGCAGCACTCTGACGCCCCGCAATGGGTTGCACCAGGCGGAAGCGCAGCCCCTCGTGTGCCGCGAACAGTATTGGCATTGCCGACGCAACCTGAGCCGGCATTGAACCCTCGCCTTTCGTTGGCGCAAACCTAGGGTCGTACGAGTCACTAGTCATCACCCAAACGGGTGATGTCCCGTAAGGGGCGCGCTGTCACCATCCCGTCAGGAAGACCATCCCAGTGAGGTCGAACCTGACTCGCCGAGTGCTAACATCAATCAGAACAACCCGGCACAAGCCTGTGCCTCGTGCCGGTGATCTTCTGGAGCGGCCGGGGCGCGAGGCGGGCGCCTCGTCGGATGAGATGCAACGGGGGTTCCTCGGAGCGGTTGAGGCGGTCTATGACGCGGCGGCATCGCCCGCCGGGTGGTCGCGCGCGCTTGTTAAGATAGCCGCGGTGACCGGGGCCAAAGCCGGCATCCTCCTGTTCGGTTCCACCATTGATGACCTTGCGCCGCTGGCAACGTTCGGACTTGGCCAGCCGACTGCGCCACAAGTAGCCGGCACCCTCGCCGCCGCGTTCATCGCGCCTCTTGACGCCAGCGAAGTCGGCGCGCTCGTGAGTGCGAAGCCACGTCCTGCGTCCGCCAACGGAGCAGGCAACCATGCGCTTGAGGCGCTTGGCGCTTCAGGCCGGGTCGCCGAATCGGTCGGCGTGAGCTTGCTTCGCGAAGAGGGTGCGATCGCCGCTCTGTGGCTCTTCCGGCGGTCAGGCGGACCCTTCGACGACGCAGGCCTCGAAACCCTGCAGGCCGTCGTCCCGCACCTCTCGCGTACGATGGCCGTCCACCTGCGCGTCGAGCGGGCCGAGCGCCGCGCCGCCGAAGCGGCCGATGCGTTCGACCGCGTCGCGTTGGGCGCCGTACTTGTCGATGCCCAGGCCAAGCCGATCCTCGCCAACCGTGCGGCGAAACGGATCGCGGCCCAGCAGGACGGCTTCGTCATCGCGGACGACGGCTTGCGCGGCGCCACGCCGGCGGACACCCGCATCCTCCAGGCCGCTATCGCCGAGGTTGCGCGGCGGGGTTCTGGCACGGGCCTCGGCTTGCGTCTGCCACGAGTGTCGTCGTCCCGGCCCTACGAAGTTATGGCCGTTCCCATTGGCCGAGGGCTGCGATGGCCGGCACGAAGGCACCGGGCGGCGGTCGTCTTCATCTCGGACTCCGGCATTCCGCACGTCAGCCCTACTCAGCTTGTCCACGACCTTTACGCCCTGACCGCTGCCGAGACGCGTCTCGCGATTCTCCTACTCGGAGGCCAGAGCCTGCCCGAGGCTGCGGTTACCCTCCGCATCGCCCGCAACACCGCGCACACCCAACTCGCCAGCATATTCCGCAAGACCGAAACCTCAAGCCAGGCGGAGTTGGTCAGGGTATTGCTCCGCGGCCCGGGCGCCGTACGCATACCCGGTGACTCCTCGGACAGCTACCCACCAGTGGAGGGCTAACCGTGAGCCACTGTTAGGCATTTGCATCGCCTGGCGAAGGGCGGGGTGCGAGGCAGATCGCAGGGCCTGAAGCGGAGAGAGGACCTGGAGGTGCTTCCGAAGGTAGGCGCATGGCAGGAGGTCGGGTTGGACCGCCCGGGATCGTGACGCGGCGAAGTTCATGGCGAAAATGTGGGGTTCTCGCTCCGTCGAGCCTCCACCTTTCCTTGGGTCATAGGCAAACCTACATTTGTCGCGCGAAGTCAACCGGCAGTTGATTGGGGAAGGGAGGGCAACATGCCCGCGAAGACGCACGAGATTGTCACCGTCACCATCGAGAACGGCAAACTGAAGTGCACTCCAGACTGGGTCCACCTCAACTGGAAGGTGGGGCCAGCGGACATCCGATGGGTATTCGACGGCGCACCCGGAACCGCGGTCGGAGCCGTCGTGGAGTTCCAGGCGGTCGTTCCGGCCAAGTACCCGACCGTTCCGAACAATCCGGCAGGTTTCCGACCGCGCGGGGTGCACCTCGGCCTCGGTCACGCCCAGGCATCGGCCGGGTCGCACCTGGCCGACATCGTGACGACGGGCAACACACATGAGGCAGGGTACTTCTACTACGACGTCAAGTTGCTGGACGGCGCCGGGAAAGTCATTGCCCAGGCGGACCCCGGCGGGGACAATGAGCCGCCCCCGGGGCCCCACTAGTCGATAATTCGGTCACGACCCAAGAGGGTCACCCTCTCGGGGTGAGCGCTCGGAAGCGCGGATCGCGGGCGAGGCGGGCAAACTCTGGCCCGGTGAACCACACGGCCGGCGCGTGCGCTGCGAGGGCTTTGCCGGTCCAGGCGAGGGCGGCGTTGGTGTCTCCGGCCACGGCCGCTACCAGCGCCGCCATGAATATCGTGGCGGGGTTGTCGGGGTACTCTCTGAGTGCCTCCTGGATGGCGAGGAACGCCTCCGGCCCGTGGCCAAGCTGCGCGAGGCAGCGGGCGCGGGTCTCGAGCAGTGGCCGTCTGCGCAGCCCCTGTGCGTACTCGGTCTCGCACAGGCGCAGCGCTCCCACGTAGCCGGCTTTGGCGAGGTCCGTCTGGCCCAACGCCAACTGGGTGTCCGCCAGGTTTGCGAGGGCGAGGTAGTCGGTGGGGTCGCTGTCGGCCGCCTCCCGGTAGAGCCCGGCGGCGTCCGCCAGCCTGTTCTGGTAGTAGAGGCAGTTGCCGAGGTGGATGCGGTCGAGCCGTGTGCCCCGCCGGGCAAGGAGGTCGCGGTACAGCGGCTCCGCTTCGGCGTTGTTGCCGGCGTACATTTCGACCTCCGCGAGGAGGGCCAAGCAAGACAAGTTCCCGGGCGAGATCTCAAGCGCGCGCCGGATCGTCTCCCGTGCTCCGTCGAAATCGCCGCGAAGTTCACGTGACTGCGCAAGATAGAAGAGGGTATACCACGACGGGAGCAGCGCGAGCGAGCGCTGGAAGGCGGCTTCAGCTTCGCGGTGCCGCTCCATCCGGCCGAGCACCACCGCCATTGTCTCCCAAGCGGCGTTGTCACCGGGACGTGATGCCGCCCACGCGCGGGCCTTCTCGAGTGCGGCGTTGTTGTCCCTTCTGTCGAGGGCCAGCCAGACCTCGAGCGACGACACCCAGGGGTGGTCGGGCGCGAGTTCCCGGGCGCGCTTCGCCAGCGCCAGGCACCGGTCTTCGTCGGCGGGCCGGCGATACAGATCGTGCAGGTAGCGGTACCTGGTGGCGAGCGAGAAGACCGGCGCGAGGAAACGCGGTGCATCGGCGATCGCCGTCTCGAGCAAGCCGATCTCTTCCCTGAAGTCTTTCGAGTACTTGCCGGAGTCGATCCGACTCTTCGCCTGCAGGTACGCCTTGACGGCGGCCGGCGTGGCATCCTGGGAGCCGGGGTGCCCGGTCGTTGGAATACCGTGGTAGCAAGACCTCGCCTTCCACAAACCACAACTTGGCGGGGATCAGCTTTAACGTCTGGAACATGAACAGGAAGTACCACTCCGGCTTGATGCCCGCCGGAGCCGAGGTAAAAGGATCAGCTTTGGTGCCCAGTCCCCAGGGCGACAGGGCGGCCAGCGCGCCCAGCACGCCGAGCGCGATGTACCAGGCCATC
>JAIQFQ010000066.1 GCA_020073245.1 Terriglobia bacterium
GGCGGCCCCGAGCGCCGGCTGTTCACCGCCCAGGTCGAGCGCCTCAAGGTGACCTACAACTTCGACTCCCGCTGCTACGCACGGCTGATCGGGCAGTACGACAGGACGGATAGCGACCCCACGCTCTTCCGCGACCCGCCGGCCGCGCGGGTCGGGAGCTTCGCCGGCTCCGCGCTGCTCGCATACAAGCTCAATTGGCAGACCGTCGTCTACCTCGGCTACGGCGACGAGCGCACCACCGACGACAATGGTGCCCTGCAGCGCGCGAGCCGCCACTTCTTCCTCAAGACCGCCTACGCCTTCCAGATGTAGCGGTCGCCCACCAGTGGTTGTCATTGCGAGGAGTGGCGCCAGCGGCGCCACGACGTGGCAATCCCGTCGCGAAGGAGGGCGGCCGGTCTCGTGAGAGACAAGGGGATTGCTTCGTCGTCCCTCGCGTCGCTCGGGCCTACTCGCAATGACAGTGCTCCCCCTGTCTTTGCCGCCCTCCCTCAATTGTCATTGCGAGGAGTGGCGCCGGAGGCGCCACGACGAGGCAATCTCGTCCCCCACCCGGTCGCGCTGGGCGTGGCCTGCCCCCATCCTGTCACTCTGAGCGAGGCGCAGTCGCGCTGAGGATCTCCTCGGGCGCGCAGCGCCCGTTGAGGATCACGAAGTCAACGAAATCCTCCCCGGAGCCTTCGACACGTCTCGGGGTGAGCGGTGGCCGCGGCGATTTATGACCTGGGTTCGAGTCTCATTGGTCTTTGGACGGCGGGACACGAAGGCGTCACTTGCCCGAGGCAAGATCTATGTTGCCAGGTGAAATCCCATCGCCTCGAGGCGAGAGGACAGCCATGGAGCAGCACGCAGGTTCAGGTCCAGTGGTGTTCTTCCTCTGTCGAGTCTAATGTTGGAGTGAGAGAAAAAGAGATTTTCTCGGAAGAGGAGGATGCCATGAGGGGAATCAGCGCACAGCGGTGGCGAGTCGTCGGCCTGGGTATCGCAGTGGTGGCGTTCGCTCTGGTGGCTGCGGCCGCAGGCGCCGCGAGCGCCGATCTTTCGGTGCACGTGACGGCGCCTGCGAGCACGCCCGCCGGCTCGACGGTCACCTTCGTGGTGACGGTCACCAACAACGGGCCCGACGCCGCCCAGGCGGTCGTGTTGAGCGGCACGGTTCCTGCCGGCACCACCTATTTCAATTCGGGCGACACAGGTTCGACGCACTTCGCCGGGGGCACGACGCCGGCGTTCGGGAGCGCCACGGGGACCATCGCGGGCAACATCACGAGCCTGCCGGTCGGCGCCCCGGCCTCCGCCACCGCCACGCTCACCTTCGAGGTGAATCCGGCGACTCCGGTCAGCACCGTGATCACCCTCATCGCGTCGGTTTCCTCGAGCACGTCGGATCCGAGCTCCGGCAACAACACGGGCTCGGCGTCCACGACCGCGAGCGCGGCGGTCGGCGGGTCGGCGGACGTCGCGGCGAGCGTGACGGCACCCACGACCGCGCAGGCGGGCTCCGACATCGCCTACACGGTCACCGTTACGAACCACGGCCCCAACGCCGCCCAGGCGGTCGCTGTGAGCGGCACGGTCCCGGCCGGGACCACGTGGGACGGCGCGAGCTACATCTCGGGCCAGGAGCCTGACGGCGGGACGACCCCATCGGGGGGTGGCACCGGGGCCGTCGTGGTCGCGTACACGAGCCTCGTGTCCGGCGCCACGTCGTCGTTCTCGGTCCGGGTCAGGGTGGCCGACGGCACGCTCTCCGGCACCGTCGTCTCCTACACGATGACCGCTTCCTCGTCGACCTCCGATCCGACCCCCGGCAACAACGCCTCGTCGGTCACGACCACGATCACGGGGGCATATCCCTACGACACATGGGTGCCGGTCGCGAGCCACAACCCCGGCAAGGCCAACAGCCAGTGGCGCAGCGACCTCGGTCTGCTCAACACGGGCGCGGTGACGGCCAACGTGCAGATCAAGTTCTACGGAGGCACCGGCGTCGTGACCAATACGACCTACGTCCCCGCAAAGGCCCAGTCGATCCTCACCGACGTCGTCGGACAGGTCGGCGGGACCAACTCGGGCGCGCTCGAGATCCTCTCGGACCAGCCGCTGAGGATCACGGCGCGGAGCTACAACCTGGTCTCCGCGTCGGCGAGCTGTTACCCCAACGCCACGCAGGGGCAGGACTACCCCGCGGTGCTCAGCAGCGGCGGCCTGTCGGCGACGCAGAGCGCGTACCTCCCCGGCTTGAGCGAGACCCCGACCTACCGGTGCAACATCGGTGTGGTGAACACGGGGACCGGAATCGCCACGGTGCTCGTCGAGCTGTTCGACGGTGCGGGGACGAAGCTGACGGACTACACGGTGATGCTGAACCCGGGCGACTGGAAACAGGAGACGCAGCCGTTCTTCTACAAGGCTGCGCAGACGGCGATGGATCGCGGCTACGCGAAGATCACGGTGCAGTCGGGATCGGGAGTGTTCGCGTTCGGCTCCGTGGTGGACGGCTTCACCAACGACCCCACCACGGTCTCGATGCAGCCGTAGACGACGCCATCGCAGTAGGCGTCCCAATCGTTGTCTATGTAGCGGCCGGCCGCTGGCCGGCCGCCGGTTTTGGTGGGCCCCGGCAAGATCCCGGCCGCCCAGCGGGCGGCCGCTACGCAGACCCGCAAATCCCGATGTAGGAACGGGGCCTGCCCCCGCCCGGCCTCCTGTCCTTGTGGGTTGCGCGCCCCACCATTCGTTGTCATTGCGAGGAGCCCCGGCGGAGCCGGGGCGACGTGGCAATCTCGTACCATCGCTTCGTCGTTGGAAACGCCGTGCCGCCGCTGCCGGCGTCTATGTAGCGGCCGGCCGCCGCCAAGCCCGCGGCCTCGGAAGAAGACCGGCCGCCCACCGGGCGGCCGCTACACCAGGCCGTAGGCCTCACGCAGAGGCGGGGTTTGCCGCCGCCGGACCGCCCCGCCGTCCTATTGGGATGAGCCCGTTTCCAGTCGGTCAACCCGCTTGACGAGCTTGACGACGATCGCCTCGAGATCGAGGACGCGGCGTTCCAGTTCTACGAACGACAACCGGAGCATTGCCTTGATCTCGCTCTCAAGCCGGTCGATGCGTTGCTCGACGCCACCCAGGCGTTGCTCGACACCCTCGAGACGCTCCGCAATCTTGGCCTGACCTTCAGCTAGAAGCTGATGCCCCCCAGCGATGACCCCGATTCGAGTGCCCAAGCCATCGGCGACAACGTCGAAGTGGCGCTTGATCTCGTCCATCTCGTCGCGTGTCATCCCAACCTCCGGCTAGGCGATCCAGTGTAGACGGGACGCCGCGAGTCCGCACGGTCATGCCCGGCCGCCCGGCGGGCGGCCGCCACGTACGGGCGTCAGTTCGGCTGTAGGGACGGGGCCTGCCCCCGCCCTGCTCTTCACCCTCTCCCGCGTGCGGGAGAGGGCCGGGGTGAGGGCGCGGGAGCAGATGGTCTCTGTGGAGCGCGCGCTTCGCGCGTGCTCATGGGGGAGCGGCCCTACGGAATCCCTGTCATTGCGAGGAGCCCCGCCGTAGGCGGGGCGACGCGGCAATCTCGTGCCATCGCTTCGTCGTTGGAAACGCCGTGCCGCCACTGCCGGCGTCTATGTAGCGGCCGGCCAGCGGCCGGCCGCCGGTTTTGGTGGGGGCCCCGGCAAGATCCCGGCCGCCCAGCGGGCGGCCGCTACCCAGCTCCACGCGCTCGAGCGGGAGGACCTCCCCGCAGAGGAGGTTCTTGAGAAGCAGCGCCGGGCGCGGTTCCGCGGGAGGGATCGGGTCGAAGAGCTGGAGCGGGATGGTGTGCCGTTCCCAGCCGGGCCGGGGCTTCGCGTGGGCCACGACCCAGTCGAACCAGTTGTCGTCGCCCGGCTCCGGCCTTGGGCGGTTCGTGCCTCCGTGTTCGGCGCTCGTGTCCATTTCTCCCACCTACGACCCGAAGCGGCACGCTACGTGCCCGGTATCCGGGCGCCCGGCGGCCCGCCTATGACGGCTTGCCGAGCGGGGTGACGATCGGCGGGTCGAACGGGATCGTCTTGCCCCCGATCGTCATGCTGACGACCGTGCTGCCCGGCGGGAGGTCGTGCAGCACCTTGGCGAGCCGGCGGCTGGCGCAGGCGACCCGTGACCCGTCGCGATCGAGCACGAGCTCCCAGCACGTCAGGCAGAAGTGGGCGACGAGCCCCGGCTCGACGGGCGAGCGGAGGCAGATGCGCGTGCGCAGGCAGTCCGGGCACTCCGACACGCCCGCGTCCGTCCAGGTCTGGTGCCCGCCGGACTCGGGTGCGTCGAAGGTGACCGTGCGCATCGGCCCACCGCCCCTCTGCGCGGCGCTCACGAGCGCGTCCACGATGGCGTTCCCAAGGTTCTTCAGGGCGCGCGCTTCCTCCTCCGACTTTGCGATGCCGTATCCGATCATCTTCTACCTCCATCCCCGGCGACGGCAGCGCCGGCTCGACTCGCGGGAGGCGCCTGTGATCCGGGGTGTGTAGCACATCTTCGGGCGCGATGCGGCACGGTACGTGCCTCTTCCCGCCGGCGGGCGTGCCGGGCTTCCGGAGGCCCGGCTTCGATCAGGATCGACGGCGATGTTCTTCGGTGAGAGTGATACCGGTGACCGTCTCGCCGACCAACTGCGTCAACGCTCCGTCTCTCATGTCCCACAGGGTCATTTCAGGGATATCTCCACCCGTGTGGAGCTTCATCGGGGTCCGCCGCAGCCTGTCCTCCCCGCAATCCATGCGGACCTTGGTCGCCGCTCCCTGGTCGCGTTTACGCCACCGAGAGGAGCCCGAGATCAGTTCACGGCCTCCGGGGTGGTGTCGGGCTTGGTCGCGGGCTCGCCCTCGAACGCGATCACCCCGGCGAAGCGCCGCCGGAGCTCATTGCCGGTCGCCGCGACGGTGTCCGCGAGGTGGCTCACGGCGCGCGTCACCATCTCCGGGACGAACGGCAATGCGTCGACGCTGACGCAGGCGACGATGTGCGAGTCCAGCACCGTGAGCGCCACGAAACGGCGCTTGTTGTTGATCTCGTTGAGCGCCTCGAGCAGATCCAATCGCGCCTCGGCGCCGCGCAGTACCGTGGAGAAAAGGTCCACGACCGGCGTCTCCTTCCCCACCCCGATGTGCACCGACACGCCGTCGTTGCGGGTCAGCGTGAGGGTGCCGTCGTCGTCGAGCGCGAGGTCCGGCTTCCCCGTCCACTTCTTGAGCGCCGCGAGGACGGCGGCCCGGAGCTCATCGGGGCTCTTGGGGCGGCACTGCGCCGGCGGCTCCGGACGCTCCGCGCTGACCGGCTCGGGGTCGATGCCGAGCGTCGGAAGCAGGATCACGCGATCCTTCGCGTCGAACGCCTTGTAGGCAAGCCGGCTGGGTCGACTCACCTTGTAGACCTCGCGCAGCGTCGCGACGAGCAGCCCTGCCGCCTCCCCGTAGTCGACCTCGCCGGTGAGGTCGCGGTAGTAGTTCGGCGAGCCCTTGCGCGCCCGCCTCGTCTTCTTGGGCGTGTCGGGAGCGTGGGTAGGCGCGAGCCATCCGAGCTGCCGCAGCCGGCGGATCCGCGCGCGGTCGAGCCGCTCGTCCCCCTGGAGGTAGTGGTTGGAGGCCGCCTCGATGCGCAGACCGCCGTCGTCCTGCGCCGCCACCTGGACGTAGGCGCCGGGCGGCTTGCGCTCCAGGATCAGGAACTGCTTGCCGTCCAGCACCGCCAGGGTCTCGGCCAGCGCCCGCGTGAACGCCGGCCACGATCCCGACCGGGGGTCGGATGCCTTCGCCGCCCGGCGGTCCCTGCCGGAGCGCGCTTCGCCGGTGCCCTGGCGCCCTTCGAAGAGATCCAGTTGCACCGCGTCGGCTGTGGTCGGACCTCGCGACATGAGAGCCTCCTTTCATGCCTCGTGCTGCGTTCACCGCCGCGACATCAAGAGACGCCTCGTGAAGCCGGACACCGTGACCCCCGACCTTCCTTTGTGAGACGCTCAGCGAAGCGGATGCCGCGTCCTCGGTCCTCCTTTTCGGGGAGGTCTGGTGAAGCCGGCACCGCGGCGTTCAAGCTCCCTTCGTCTGGGCGCTCTGTTTCTGCCTGTGATCGGTGCCCGTCAAACTCTCGCTCTTCAGGCCAAGCTGGAGCACCTCGATGGGCTCCAGAACGTGAGCGCGTCGTGGGATGCCGGCGCCTATGGCGCGAAGGTCCGAGAGGCCTTAGGCGACTGGCAGCGGCTGCTGGGAGCCAGCCCCGAGGTCGCCCGGCAGGTGCTC
>JAIQFQ010000036.1 GCA_020073245.1 Terriglobia bacterium
TCGTCGCGCACCTGGCCGAAGGCGAGCCGGATGTCGAGGCCGGGGGTCGCGATGTGCCGCACCAGCGCCGCCGTGAACGGGCTGTTGGCGCCCTCGCCATCGAGCGCGGTCGACCCGGCCTTGGCCGCGAACGCGATCAACGTATCGGCGACCGTCGGCTCGACCCTAACAGGCACGGTTTCGGTCGCGCGAGACGGTGCCATCCTCGCGCTCCTCTGGCTCCTGCACTCGCCAAGCGCGGCCCTGGTGGTCGTCTTGATGGCATTCGCGACGGCGATGTCCCGGGACCTCGGGCTCGCCGGCCGGCTCCTGGGTGCGGGCGTCACCGCTGCGGGCCTGAGCGCGTGGCAATGGCTGCCGCTCGCCTCCGAGATGGCGCTTGTCGGCAACCGCGAGGCGCTCACTGGTGGAATCTTCAGCGCGGAACTCAACGTGCTGGGGTCGCAAAGAGCTCACGACCTGGAGGCAAGCATCTGGCTGGGATGGTGCGCGGTCGGTCTCCTGCTCGCGGTTCTTGTCGGAAAGTGGTGGCGTCGCGAACCCCGGCGCACCCTCCTCATCGGTGTCTGCGTGTGGTTGGCTTCGCCGCTCTCGGGGTGGGTATGGCGCCTGGGCTCGCCCCTGGCGTTCATCCAGTTCCCGTGGCGCTGGCTGCTCCCCGCGTTTGTGCTCGCCGCGGCGCCTGCGTGCGCCCGGGCGAAGAGCTGGTCCGGGAAGGTGGCACTGGCGGCAGCGCTCGGACCGGCCGCCGTGCTGCCGCTGTCGAGAGCGGTTCACGACCCCGAGCTGACCGCGACAATGGGGTGGCAACCGGCGGGGCGTGCGGTCCTGGCTGCATTCCGGGGGAACCCTTTCGTCGTCGATGCGGCCCAGAACCGGCCGGCATCGTGGCGCTTCCTCGGATCCAACCTCCGCCGGTTCGGGCCCGAACTGGTGTTCATCGAGCCTGCCACGGGCACGTGGCGAGTCGAGCGCTGGAGGCCCCTCGAGCGGACGGTCTCGCTCGATCTGGCCGCTTCATCTCGTGTCTCGCTGCGGTTGCTGGACTACCCGTTCTGGATGGTGACCGTGGACGGCGCCACCACCGCGAGTCGCGGGGCGCCGGGCGTAGTGGGGGCCGTGGTCTCGCCCGGCAGGCACACGCTGCGCGCCTTTTGGGTTGGGGATCCGCTGGCGCAAGTTGGAGTCACCGTGGCGCTGGGGACCGGCGCGATCCTCGTCGTGCTCGCTTGGCGGCGGAGGGTGACGTGAGCGGCGTCGAGCCTGTCTCCGAACGGAGGAACTGGTTGTTCGTCGGGGCAGCGGCTGTGGTCCTGGGTGCGGTCGTGGGCGGCCTCCCACTCATGTCCGGTGCTCCGGGCGGCGACGATGCGTACTACCACGCGATGCGCGGCCAGCAGGAGGCGCGCTGCTGGCGGCTCGGAGTGCCGTACCCGCGGTGGTACCCCGACCTCAACGGAGGGCTCGGCGGGCCCGAGCCGCGCGCTTACCCGCTGATCCCTCTCGCGCTTCTCGGCCTGTTGGCAGCCGCAACCGGCGACGGGATCTCCGCGATCTCTGTCGGTACGGTGCTGATCCCGGTGGTGGCGGCGCTCGCGATGATGTTTTCGCTGCGCCGACGTGGTGTTGGGCCGGCGTTCGCCCTTTCCGTGTCGGCCGGGTGGGCGGCGGCGCCGTACCTCGTGGTTGCGCTGCACGAGAGAGCGGCCCTCGCGGAAGCGCTGGCGCTAGCGTTCCTGCCCATGGCTCTCGAGGCCATGCTCCCGCCGGAGCCACTCGACCGCCGAAGCGCAGTGCGTGGTGCGATCTTTCTGGCGGTGCTTCTCGCGACACAACTCCCTGTCGCACTCATGACCGGGGCGGTCGCGGCGTTGTGCCACCTGGCGAGTGGCCGCAGGGGTCATGCGGGCTCTCTCCTCCTCGCGGGTGTCGTAGGGCTGGGTCTCAGTGCCGCTTCGTGGGTGCCCAACGTCGGCAGCGTGTGGCGTCTCCAGGGAGAGCACCTCGTCGGCACCGGGTACCGCTGGCAGGACAACCTGCTGCCCGGCGGCAATGGGGCGGACGCCATCCTCGCCGGGCACCTGACCCTGGCCCTAGCAGCGACCGGCGTGCTCCTCGTGCTCGTGCTGGCGACAGGTTCGCGGCGCGCGCGGACGCTCGCGGGCGTTGGTTTGGCCGCCGTCGCTCTGTCCACACCGCTTTTGGGGTGGGTCTACCGGTGGCTGCCTGGCCTTGCTTTCCTCCAGTTTCCTTGGCGCTGGCTCGGGCCGGCAGGGTGCCTCGGGCTGATGGCAGTCGGCGAGGTGGACCGCCGGGCCGTGCGGGCCATCGGGCTGGTGGCGTTCCTCCTCCCCCTCGCTGTCCCGGTCGCGTTCCGGTGGCGCCTGGCAGAAGGTCCGCCGATGCGACCGAGGGACCCGGGATCGACGGTCGCGCGCGCCGCAACGCGCTTCGGCGTGCCGCCACTCCTGCCCTCACTCCCGGCCTACCTGCCGCGCGGGGTCGACCTTTCGGAGGCGCTGGCTTCGGCGGCCCGCGCCCACGCGCTAGTGACGGCGGTCGAGTCCAGCTCCCCCGACCGCTTCGAGTTCCGCTGCGAGTCCCCTGCCGGAGGCGCCGTGAGCCTCTCACTGTTGGCCGACGACAGCTGGAGCGTTGAGGTTGACAATCGCCGTGTCGGGTGGTCGAACCTCGACGGGCTGGTCAGCGTGCCGGTCGCTCCCGGACTGCACCGGATCGTCGCGCGGCAATCCTTGCTGCCGGAGGACGTGGCCGGGCTTGCGCTCTCCCTCACAACGGTCGTGGGCATCCTCCTGTTGTCGTGGCCCAGCCGCCGCAGGCCGCCCCTACCGGGCAGCTGACCAGCCCGTGGCGGCTGACCGCTCGTCCGGGCTTGTACAGGTTGTCAAGTCGTCCGTTGCCGGAGATCAACACGAGAACACCGAGCACAGGGGAAGAGCAGACTCAATCT
The DNA here is from genome assembly GCA_020073245.1 of Terriglobia bacterium. Classification (GTDB taxonomy): domain Bacteria; phylum Acidobacteriota; class Thermoanaerobaculia; order Thermoanaerobaculales; family Thermoanaerobaculaceae; genus RBG-13-68-16. Next base: position 2,972 of record JAIQFQ010000036.1, read on the forward strand.
GTTGGCCTGTCTACCGCGCTCCCTCGGGTGACACGTGTGGGTGGTAAGGCAACCGCTGGTCGGCCCGGGTCACCGCCCACCCGCCGTCGTGGTGCAACTCGGATGAGCCGTAGGATCAACGCCACCGCGCCAGCGGCGAGGAGCAGCTGCAGCACGGGGGCCCATCCCCCGATATGGTCGCCGAGGAACACGAGGTGAAAGGCCCGCTTCACCGTCCAGTTGGCGAACGCAGCCAGAGACACGGGCCCTCCTCTGACGGCAGCCGCGAGGGGGCTGACGCTGGGCACAGTCGTGTCGAAGTTCAAGTTCTCGAGGTTGAAATGGAGGGCGATACCGATCGCGAAATCGATGGCGAGGCCAAACCCCAGGAACGCCCGCGCCGCGCTCGGCAGGCGTCCGAGTTGGGTGGCGAGGTACGTCAGACCGAAGAGGACGAGCGGTGCAAGACAGATTTGGGCGAGGCCGGTATCCTCACTCCTCCCCACCACCGCCACGCCGAGGGCGAACACCGAGGCGGTGAAGGCGAGCCAGAAGCACGCCACCGAGCGGCGCCACGGCGAACGGCTCGTGCAGGCAGCCCGGCAAAGCAGAAACACGACCAACAGACCTCCCGCCGTTCCCATCGCGAAGACGAGGTTTGTCTGAAACACAAGGAACGACCAGTCGCGGAGGAAGCCGAGGCGGCTCTGCTGGCGCAGGTCGGCGATCGGGACCCCGCGCATCGGGTGTGGCACCAGCGTTGCGGCCATGTTCTTGGCGACTCTCACCACACTGGCGCCGATCGACGGTCGTTCCACTTCGGTGATGCTCGTGCTGGAGAGCAGCGTCGTCGCCGGGCCGTAGATGGCGACCGACCACCCGACCCAGGTCCCCAACAGGACCAGGCTGAGCCCGCAAGCGGCGGCTAGCTCGCGCCATCGGAGGCCCCGGTGGCGGGCGGCCCGCCAGAGTGCGTGGCCGGCAAAGAAGACGAGGTAGGGCCCGGCCATGTAGTGCGCCAGCATCCCAGCGGCGAGGCTGGTGAACGCGAGCACGGTGCGGAGGCCGTCGCCTCGTCGCCAGCCGGCCAGGTAGAGCGCTGTGGCGAGGACGACGAAGAAGCTCGCAGCGAGCTTGGTCCACGTGTAGGTGGCGTTTTGCAGGAAGAAGGGGTTGAGCGCCAGCAGGGCGACGAGCGCGAAGGTGCGCTTGCCGCCCCGACCTCCAATCGTCGTCGACGCGACGAGCAAGCAAGGGAGAGCGACGAGGAGGTTGAGAACCAGGAACGCCACCTGGAACAGCTCGAAGCGGTTTCCGGCCTGTGCCAGGAAGTACGAGGCGAGGAGGTTCGCCAGCGGCGGCCTGGCCGGGATCGCGTAGCCGCCGAACAGCTCCGTGTTGACGGGCAGCCGACCTAGAAAGACCTGGCTGCGTTGGAAGTGCTCCAGCCAGTCGCCGAACCAGCGCCCGCCTCCGTAGTGCCGCACGAGTGCAAGGGCGGTGACGGACCAGAGGACCAGGAAGAGGAACCCTGTAAGCGCCCGGCGCACCGTGCGCGAGTGGAGCAGCTGGACGAAGCGCCGCCGCTCGGCCAGAGCGAGGCCGGAACATGCGAGAGAGACAACGAAGTACCACGTTCGGCCCGCGTGCAGGCCGAAGAGGACAAAGGTCGCCAGGTAGACGAGGACGACGGAGGTGGCGATCGAGACACAGAGCATTTCGAGAGGGGCGAGCCGGAGTCGGCGGACCGCGAGAAGCCCCGGAGCCAACAAGCAGACGGCCATGAGAACGAGCTCCAGGAGCAGCTGCAGGCCGAGCATATGTCAGTCTATCAGCCGGACTCGAACCCGATCGGACGTGGCCGCGCGTATGACGCCCCGTCCCGATCGGTGTTTGGAGGGAACGCACTGCGCTCCTCGGCTCAGCGGCGCGGGCGCTCGGGTGCGGCGAGGTCCCGCCCGCCGAGCTTCGGCCCGGGCGAGAGACGGTCGGGAGGGGGGAGGTAGAGCTGTCCGCCGGGTACCGCGATGGCCGGCTGCAGGCCGAGGGTGCGCGCCAGCGCCAGGAGATCCGCCGCCGTGGCGAGTCCGGGATCGACCACCACTGCGGTTTGCGGCGGGCGGCGGCCCAAGCCGGGAAGTAAGCGTTCCAACTCGCCCCTTTCCGGCGGAGTCGCGCCGGTGTCGTACCAGCCCGGATGGGTTGCGGCCGCGGCCGGGTAGTTGACGAACCGGAAACGGCCTGTCTGAGCGCGCAGGTGGTAGCGCAAGCCCAATTGCCAGTAGCCGCCCACCACGACGGTCCCACCCCGGGGCAGCGCGCCACCGATCGCGGCCGCCATGCGCGCCTCGCCGCTCGGGGGCCTGTGCCCCCACTCCCACACCGTCAGCATCACGACGACAGCGCCGGCGACGGCCAGCAGACCCGCAGCCTTCCCCGCCGTAGCGGTCCTACCCGCCGCCGACCCGAGCAGACCCAGGAATGGCAGCAGGAACAGCGCCTCGCCGCGGCCGCCGTAGAACGCCGGCACACCCAGTGCCGCCAGGCAGCCGAGCCCGACGGCCGGCAAGGCGAAGAGCAGCCAGGGGCGGGGGGCCTTGCCAGCTGCGAAGAGGAGCGCGAGGCAGAGGACGCCCGCGGCGATCTGGATGCCTACCGGAACGCCAGGGAGGTCGAGTCGGTCGGCGAACGGTGCTGCAAGGGGAAGGAGGCGAACCGGCGCGAGCGCCTTCTCGACGATCGGCACCCCGCGCCAGGCCTGGGCCATCCAGGCTGTCGCGGCGGGCGGCTGCGCCATCGCGACCGGCAGCCACGGCAGGTGGCTCGCGACACCGCTCGCGACCGCCAGCAGCGCGACCCTTCGGCGCGCTGGCGGCAGGGTGAAGGCCGCCAGGCCCAGTGTTGCCGCGAGGATCAGGCCGAACGCGTGGCTCCAGCAGCCCAGCGCCACGGCGAGCGCCAGTCCGACCGTGCCGCCTCGGCCGCTCGCCACGGACTCGATGCGCTCCCACCCCAACGCCACCGCCGCGAGGAGCAGGGCGTAGGCGCGGCCCTCGCACGACCATGCGAGAGCGAGAGGGTGCACGGCGAGCAGCGCGCCGGTCCACCACCCCGCCCGAGCACCGAACGCGCGCCGTGCGGCCGCCGCCCCGAGCAGGACGGCCGCGGTGCTGGCCCCAACCGCGATCGTGCGCGCCGCCGCCAGCGCCGGCAGGCCGAGGAGCGAGAGCAGCTTGACGAGCACGTAGGGCAAGGGGGGGCCGGAATCAAGCCGAAGCGCGTTCACCAGGTCGGCGAGAGGAAGCCTCGAAGCCCAGACGGTGAAGTACTCGTCGTGCCAAGGCTGGCGAACGACCGCACCGACCGCCCTCGGCACGAGCGCAGCCAGGCCCAGCGCAATCCACCGCCATCGCTCGATCTCGGGGCGCGGCACCTTTGCAGTCTCGCCGTGGAGCGTGGCCGCCGTCAAGGCACGGGTATCATGGCCCGTCGCGCCCGATCTTCCCTGGAGGTCCGCATGCGCCGTCTGGTTGCGCTTCTCGTCTTCATGGCTGCGCCGCTCATCGGCGGCCAGCAACCCCTGACCATCGAGCGGATCGTCGCGGATCCACCGGTCGAAGGGGTCCTGCCCAGGGAAGTCTGCTGGCTGCCCGACGGGGCGAGCTTCTCGTTCCTCGAGACGAGTGGCGAGGGAAAGGACGCCCAGAGCACACTGTGGCTGGAGGATGCGACCTCGGGAGCTCGGCACCGACTCGTCGCCGACGCCGAGCTGCCGGCTTTCGGCGAGGGAAAGGACGCGGTCAGCCCGAAGCTCGGGGGGTACCGGTGGTCGCCGAAGGGCGATGCCCTGCTTCTGGCGGGCGGCGGCGATCTCTTCCTCGTCACCATCCCGGGCAACCAGGTGCGTCGGCTCACCGCGACGGCCTCCGAGGAGGAGCTTGCGGAGTTCTCCCCCGACGGACGGTGGGTTTCGTTCGTGCGCGACAACGACCTCTGGTCGGTCAAGCTGACCACCGGTAAGGAGGTCCGGCTCACCGACACCGGGTCGCCGGACCGCATCAACGGCAAGCTGGATTGGGTGTACCAGGAAGAGCTGTCGGGAAGGAATCCGACCGGATATGCGTGGTCGCCCGACTCGCGCTGGGTGGCGTGCCTCTCGCTCGACGAGACCAGGGTGCCGAAACACCCGATCGTGGACCGCCTCGAGACCCACCCGGCCACGACGGAGCAGCGGTACCCGCAACCAGGCGACCCCAACCCGGTCGTCGGGCTCTCCGTGATCGGGGTCGAGGCCGCGCAAGGCGCCCGCGCGGACCGAGATCACGTGTGGGCGGGAGGAACCGCGGAGTACGTGCCGCGGTTCGGCTGGACGCCGGAGAGTTCCGCGGTGTGGTACCAGCTCCTCGACCGCCCGCAGACCCGCCTCGAGTTGGTGCGGGAGGACGTGGTCACCGGCAAAGCCGTCACGCTCCTGGTGGAGAAGGACGCGGCGTGGATCAACCTCCACGACGACGAGCACTTCTTCCGCGACGGGAGTCTGCTCTGGAGCACGGAGGCGGGCGGGTTCCGGCACTTGGTCCTCTATGCCGCCGACGGCACGTCGCACACGGTCACGAGCGGAGGGTGGGAGATCACGTCGGTCGCCGCGGTCGACGAGCCGGGCGGCTGGATCTACTTCACCGGCAACGAGGCCGGGCCGCTGGAAACCCAGCTCTACCGTGTCCGCCCCGACGGCAGCGGTTTCGGCCGCCTCACGAGGGAGCCCGGCGCGCACCGCGTCGAGGTCGCCCCGGGAGCCAGGTTCATCCTCGACACCGTCTCGGACGCTTCGCACGCCCCGACGATGCGAGTGCTTGACAAGGAGGGCCGGGTGCTCCGCACGGTGGCCGCGGTCCGGCCGTCGTCGCTCGGCGAGTACGTGCTGGGGACAACCGAGTTCCTGACGGTCACGGGGCCCGGCGGAACCGCCTTCGAGGCGTCTCTGCTCAAACCCGCCGGCTTCGACCCGGCGCGGAGGTACCCGGTCGTGGTGTACGTCTACGGGGGTCCGCACGCCCAGGTCGTCCGGAACGGGTGGGGCAGGCAGACGCAGATGTTCCACCAGGTCCTGGCCAGCCGAGGCTTCCTTGTTTTCTCGCTCGACAACCGCGGCTCCGCCGCTCGCGGCCGGGAGTTCGAACGCGCCCTCCTGGACCGGCTGGGCAAGGTGGAGCTCGAGGACCAGCTCGCCGGCGTCGAGTACCTGAAGACGCTCCCGTACGTCGACGCCTCCCGGATAGGAATCTGGGGGTGGTCGTACGGCGGCTTCATGACCTGCTACGCGCTCACCAACGCGCCGGGAGTCTTCAAGGCCGGTGCGGCGGTGGCTCCGGTGACCGACTGGCGCCTGTACGACTCGATCTACACGGAGCGCTACCTCAAGCTGCCCGCGGGCAACGAGGCCGGGTACCGCGAGTCGTCACCCGTGAACCGAGCCGACAAGCTGGCGGACGCTCTGCTGCTCCTCCACGGAACCGGCGACGACAACGTGCACTGGGGCAACACCCTCGCCTTCGTGGACAGGTTGTACAAGGCCGGCAAGCCGTACGACCTCCAGTTGTACCCCAACAAGAATCACTCCATCCTGGGCAAGGACGCCCGCGCGCACCTCTACAACCGGATTGCGGCGCACTTCGAGCGCTGGCTCCTCCACTAAGGCGCCGCCGGCGCGCCTATCCGGCATTCGCGGCGGCCCTGATTGGTTCGTCCTTTCGGACCACGGACCACGGACCACGGTCTCTCCGCAGTCTTGCCGTATCGCGCGGACGCAGCTAGACTTTGCGACTGCGCCGAGGCGCATTGTCTGGGAGGAAGTATGCACATCGCGGTCGTGGGTAGTGGCTATGTCGGGCTGGTGACCGGTGCGTGCTTGGCCGACTTCGGCATGGATGTGACCTGCGTGGACAAGGACGAGCGCAAGATCGACATGCTCAAGCAGGGCCAGATCCCGATCTACGAACCGGGCCTCGACGCGCTCGTCGCCAAGACCGAGAAGGCGGGCCGGCTGCACTTCACAACCGAGCTGAAGGAAACCGTCGAGAAGTCGCTCGCGATCTTCATCGCTGTTGGGACGCCCCCGAAGGAAGACGGATCGGCGGACCTGACGTACGTGGTCGAGGTGGCCGAGGCGATCGCGGACCACATGAACGGCTACAAGGTCGTCGTGACCAAGTCGACCGTGCCGATCGGGACCGGCCAGCTGATCGAGAAGGTGATCAAGGAGAGGAACGGCACGCAGCCGTTCTCGGTGGTCTCGAACCCCGAGTTTCTGCGCGAGGGCTCGGCGATCGGCGACTTCATGCGGCCGGACCGCGTCGTGATCGGCGCTCGCGACGCCCAGGCGATCGCGATCATGAAGGACATCTACGCCCCGCTGTACCTGATCGAGACCCCGTTCGTGATCACCAACGTGGAGTCCTCGGAGCTCATCAAGTACGCGTCCAACGCGTTTCTCGCCACCAAGATCACGTTCATCAACGAGGTGGCGGAGTTGTGTGAGCTGCTCGGCGCCGACGTGCACCACGTCGCGAAGGGGATGGGGCTCGACCGCCGCATCGGCCCGAAGTTCCTCCACCCCGGACCGGGCTACGGCGGCTCCTGCTTCCCGAAGGACACCAAGGCGCTCTCGGACATCGCGCGACAGGCGGGGCGGCCGTTCGAGATCGTGGACACCGTGGTCGCGGTGAACGAAAGGGTCAAGCTGCGGATGGCGGACAAGATCAGGGCGATGTGCGGCGGCTCGGTCGCCGGCCTGACGATCGGCGTGCTCGGGGTCTCGTTCAAGCCCGAGACGGACGACATGCGGGAGGCCGCAGCGATCCCGATCCTGCACGCACTCGCGAAGGACGGAGCATCCATCCGAGTGTTCGACCCCGCGGCCGCTGAAACTGCTCGCGAGGTGCTGCCGGCCGGCGTCACCTACTGTGCCGACGAGTTCGAAGCCGCCGCGGGAGTGGATTGCCTGGTGGTCCTCACCGAGTGGAACCAGTTCCGTTCGCTCGACCTCGAGCACTTGAAGCAAACGGTGCGGACTCCGCGCGTGGTGGACCTGCGCAACGTTTACGAGCCAGAGAAGATGCGCGCGCTGGGCTTCGAGTACGACTGCGTCGGGCGCACCGCGAAGGACCTGCCGCGCGCCTGAAGAGACCGGGGTCCGGGCTCCGGGGACCGGGAAGGTACTGAAGACACACAGGAGGCCGGGAGCGATCCCGGCCTCTCAGTCTTTTGTCGTGGTGTCTCCGGACCCCGGATCCCGGGCCCCGGATCCCGGTCACTTCTTGGCGGCTTTGAACAGCTCCGCGACCTTGTCCCAGTTGACCACGTTCCACCAGTTCCCGATGTACTCGGCGCGGCGGTTCTGGTACTTGAGGTAGTAGGCATGCTCCCAGACGTCGAGCCCGAGAACCGGGGTGTCACCCGAGGAAAGAGGGCTGTCCTGGTTGGGCAGGTTGTACACGGCGAGCGAGCCGTCGTGTTTCACGACCAGCCAGGCCCAACCGCTCCCGAATTGGCCCGCCGCGGCAGCCGCGAACTTCTCCTTGAACGACTCGAGATTGCCGAAGGTCTTGTCGAGCGCCTTGGCGAGATCTCCGGTCGGAGCCCCGCCCGCCTTCGGCGCCATGACCTCCCAGAACAGATTGTGGTTCACGAACCCCCCGCCGTGGTTGCGGACCACGCCCCGGATCTTCTCCGGTATCCGGGTGAGATCCGACAGGAGCTTCTCCGGTGCGACGTTCTCGAGCTCCGTTCCGGTGATCGCCTTGAGCAGGTTGTCCAGATATGTCTGATGGTGCTTGTCGTGGTGCAGGCGCATGGTCTGCTCGTCGATCCATGGCTCGAGCGCGTTGTATGCATAAGCCAAGGGGGAAAGCACGGGTCTGGTCATCGTCGGGGCCTCCTTTGCGTGGTCACCGTTCTTCGAACAAGACGCAGTCTAAACATCAACACTCGTGCCTGTGCAACGCTGCGGGGACATGTTGCAATTCCCGGTCGCGGTTGCCGCCGGAACGTCCAGGCGTCGAGCCTGCCTGGCCAAGGCGCGTCGAGGTGGCTATAATTGTGTTGAAAGAGCTCGCCAGGTCGGGAGGTGTGATGCCGGAGAAGAGGGCTGTCCCCAGAGTTGAGCCGAAGCACCCGCTCTCGGCCCGTGTGAAGGCGTTTCTGCCGGCACGGATCGTGGACCTCTCCTCCCGCGGTGTGCAGCTCGAACTGGCGACCAGCCTACGGCCCCAAGTGCCCTGCGACCTGAGGATTCAGCTCGACCAGGGCGAGGTGGCGGTGCGTGGCATCGTCCGGCGCTGCCGGGCGTGGGGTTTCGGTCTCGACGAACGCGACCAGAGGGTGCTGCTCTACCGGGCAGGCCTGGAATTCAAGGAGACGCCGCCGGATGCCTTGATCGAGGTCGTGGCCAGCGTGCTCGAGAAGGCCTCGCCTGAGCAGATCCCCGCAGAGGCCGCTTCGGAGGCTGCACCGCCGCCGCCGGTCGAGCAGCCGGTTGCCCGCGCCCCTCAGGGCGGGGGGCGCGTCAAGATCAGGATCGCGTCAGAGCGCATGCACAAGGTGCTCAGCGGTCGAGGCGGTAGGGGCGAGAAGTAGGCGTTCCTCCCCCGACAACTCGACCCGTGACTGGAGCCGCGATCCCGCGGTTGGAGGCCGACCTCGCTGGGCGCATGCGATGTTCGGTTCTCTGCCGGCATTAAGTTCGGATCAAGTCCTCGAAGACCTGCGTTTCTGGAGCTTGCACCGGTTCCGGGGTCGGCCCGTGGTGTTACTGGGAAATCCTCGCCCTGGCCGCCTCGGTCGCCTCCCGTACCTCCGCGAGCAGCGAAGGAACGTCGACGGTCAGGAGGGCTCGGTCCCGAACGACGATCCGGCCGTCCACGACAACATGGCAGACATCGGCGGCCCGAGCCGCGTACGCGAGGTGCGAGAACGCATCGTACGCCGGCACCGCTCGCGGCCGGTCGAGGGCGAGGCAGATCACGTCGGCGCGCATACCCGGCTCGAGGGTGCCGATTCGGTCGGATAGCCCGAGCACCCGTGCGCCTCCGACCGTCAGCATCTCGACGACCGTGCGTGCCGGCATGACGGTTGGATCGCCGCTGATCCCCTTGTACACGAGAGAGGCGAGCTGGGCATCGCGAAGCAGATCGAGCGTGTTGTTGGAGGCGGCGCCGTCCGTGCCGAACGCCACCTTGAGCTCGCGGGCGAGCATCTGCGGAAGGGGTGCCAAGCCGCTCGCGAGCTTGAGGTTGCAGACCGGATTGCTCGCGATCCCGACCTCGAATTCGCCGAGGAGCTCCAGATCCGCCTCCGACACGTGCACGCAGTGCGCGGCGACGGTGCGGTCGGAGAGGATCCCGAGATCCGCGAGGTATGCGACGGGCGTGACGCCCTTTTCGGCCCCGATCTTCTCCACCTCCCAGCGCGTCTCGGCAACGTGGATGATGAGGGGGGCCCCGAACTCCTCCGCCAGCTCGGCCTCCTTGACCAGGTTCGCGGCAGACACCGAGTAGGGCGAGTGGGGCGCGACGGCGGGAACCACGAGAGGGTGATTCCCATAACGTTCCAGCAGCTCACGCTGCCGTGCGAGGGCGATGTCCGGCGTGGGGCACGAGGGAGTTGCGAAGTCGATGAGCGACTCGGGGACCACCGCGCGCAGTCCTGCCTTGACGACCTCATCGATCACCCGCTCCGCGTGGAAGTACATGTCGCAGACGCAGGTCACACCAGCCTGCAACGACTCGGCCGCGGCCAGCCGTGTGCCAAGCGCGACGGTGTCGGCGGTCATCAGCGCCCGCTCGGTCGGCCAGATGTGGTCCTCCAGCCACTCCTTGAGAGGCAGGTCCTCGGCCACGCCGCGGATCAGCGTCATCGCGAGATGCGTGTGGGTGTTGACGAACCCCGGGAGGATCAGCCCACCGCCCGCGTCGAGCACCTCGGCCGCCCCGCCGATGGTGGCGAGTTCGGCTGCCGGCCCTACGGCGACGATTGCTCCGGAGCGCACCGCGACCGCACCGTCGGGGATCGGCTCTCTTCCGGGCGCCATCGGCAGCACCGTTCCGCCCCTGATGATCAGGTCAGCTTCCACGTTCCCTCCGGCGCCCACCGGTGTGCCGCGCTTCTCGGCCGCTTCTTCCCGGTGCCGTGTCCTTTTACCACGAACCCGATGCCCCTCCGCCGCCGAACGACCCTCCTCCGGCCGAGAAACCACCGCCAGAGAATCCCCCTCCGGAGAACCCGCCGCCGTGCCACCCTCCGAAACCGCCGCCCCGGTACCTCCGGCCGCCGCCGAGTAGCCCCCTGAGCAGGAGGACCGCGACGACGAGGGCGATCAACCCGACCGACGGCGGGCTCGACCTCGTGCGGCGCGACGCCTGGGGCAGCGGGTCGCCTCGGAAAACGCTCTCGAGGCCGCCTGCGAGTGCCACGACGCCGCCGGCGTAATCCCCACGGGCGAACTCGGGCTTGACATCCTCGTCGAGCAATCGGTGGGCGATCGCGTCGGGGACCTTCTCTTCCAGGCCGTACCCGACCTCGAGGCGCATGCGGTGGTCGCGCACGAACGCGAAGAAGATCGCGCCATCATCGATCCCCCTGCGACCGACTTTCCACTTTTCGGCGCAACGGATGGTGAAATCCTCGAGCGACTCGCCCTCGAGCGAGGGGAAGAAGACCGCGATCACCTGGTGACCGGTCCGCTTCTCGATGGAGTCCAGTCGCTCGTCGATCCCGGCGGCCTCGGCCCGCGGGATTACTCCCGCAAGGTCGGTGAGGTACGTGCGCGGTGTCGGCGGCACCTCTAACGCACAGGCGCAGGCAGCAGCGAGTGCGGCGATGATCGCCCCGGCCGTCGTCCTCAGGCGCGGACCACGGACCACGGACCACGAGCCACGGTCTCTCAGAATTTCACCTGCGGCGCCTTGTCCGAACCGGCAGCGGCCTGGAAGTACGGCTTCTCCGCAAAGCCGAACAGGGACGCCACGACCACGGTCGGGAAACGCCTCCGGGTCGTGTTGAACGCCTGGGCGGCGTCGTTGAAACGCTTGCGCTCCACGGCGATCCGGTTCTCGGTGCCCTCGAGTTGTGCCTGGAGGTCGCGGAAGTTCTGGGTCGCCTTGAGGTCGGGGTACTTCTCGACCACCACCAGAAGGCGGGACAAGGCGGAGGAGAGCCCATCCTGGGCGGACTGGAACTTCTGCATCCCTTGCGCGTCCGGGACCTTCCCGAAGTTGACTTGCCCGACCTTCGCGCGCGCCTCGGTAACCGCCGTGAAGGTGTCCTTCTCGAAGGCGGCAGCCCCCTTGACGGTCTCGACCAGGTTCGGGACCAGGTCGGCCCGCCGCTGGTAGACGTTCTCCACCTGACCCCAGGCGCTCTTCACCCCCTCGTCGAGGGTGACGAGCCGGTTGTAGCTCCCCGCCACGGCCACGCCGAGGACCAGCACGACACCGATGATCACCACCACGCACCCAAGCAGGATGCCCTTCATACGACCTCCCGAATGCGCCGAGGCCCCGGAGGAACCACGCCCGTCCCCGATCGCGATGGTGCATCTTAGCGTACGTCGGTGGCCGGTGGAGGCTCGTCGCACCCAGGTAGGCTCGCTGCCGCCCGCCAGACGGTATCGGCATCGCCCGGCTGGTGGCGCCACCTCTTGTGCATCCATACCCACTGCACGGGGTACGCGCGCACCTGACGCTCGATGCGAGAGGTGAGCAGCGCCGTGAGCCGCGCCGCTGCGGCCTGCGGGTTGTCCCCGGGTGCGGGCTCGATCGGCGGGTCGAACGTCAGACGCATCGTGCCGTCCGGCTGGCGGGCCGCGAAGCCGGTGACCAAAGGGCAGCTGGCGCGCAGGGGGAGCAGAGCGGCCCCGACCGGGGTCCAGGCCGGCCGGCCGAAGAACTCCGCGAACACGCCGGGCGCCGCGATGTCCTGGTCGATCAGAAGGCCGATGACCCGGCCCCGGCGCAGCGCCTGGACGAGCTTCGCCCCCGCACCCTTGCCGCGCAGGGCACTCTCACCGCCGAACCGGCCCCGCAGACGGCGGGCGACCTCGTCGAAGCGCGAGTCCTGCAACTCCCGCGCTGCCACCGTCATCCCGACGCCCGAGGCGCCGAGGGCGAGGTTGAGCCATTCCCAGTTGCCGCAGTGTCCGGTCACGAGGGCCGCGCCGCGATCGGCCGTGAGCCCCCCGGTGAGGTTCCCGAGACCGACGAACTCGGTCCGGCCCAGGATCGCGGATGAGGGCGCCGACCAGAGCCACGCCACCTCGCCGAGCAACATGCCGAGATGGCGCGCACACTTCGTGAGGACCTCGTCTCGCCACGCTGGCTCACGGTCGGGGAACGCGTTTGCCAGATGGTCGCGGGCGCGCGCGCGGTCGCGGCCGGGGAACGCCAGAGCGACGCCTCCGATCGTACGGCCCACCGCCCGCAGAACGGAGAGAGGCATGACGCGCGCGCCGCCCAGGAGGGCGCGAACGCCGACGTAGCCGAGGTCGTCGCGCACAGTGCGCAGCAGCGAGCGCATGGGCGAAGTCTAGCGTCAAACTACCCGGTCCGCCTCCTGGGTTCGAAGGCGAGTATCATCTGCGTCCGGGAGGCGGATGTGGGGGAAAGCAGGGGTGAGCTCTTTATCGTGGCGTCGCCCTCCGGCGGGGGCAAGACCACGCTGATCCGCAGGGTCATGCAGGAGCTGTCGGCCGAGGGCCGGGAAGCCCACTTCTCGGTCTCACACACGACTCGCGCCCCGCGCGCGTGCGAACGCCACGGCGTTGACTACTACTTCGTCGACCGTCCGGCGTTCCAGACAATGGCGGCGCGTGGCGAGTTCCTGGAGTTCGCCGAAGTGCACGGCAACCTGTACGGCACATCGCGGGCGGAGGTGGAAGGCAGGCTCGATCGGGGCTGCGACGTCTTCCTCGACATCGACGTCCAGGGCGCCCGCCAGGTGCGAGCTTTCCTCCCCGACGCGGTGAAGGTCTTCGTCTTCCCCCCTTCGCACGAGGAGCTGCACCGACGGCTCGTGGCCCGGCGGCAGGACTCGGAGGCCACGATCGCCCTCCGCATCAGGAACGCGGTTCAAGAGATGAGAGAGTACGCCGAGTTCGACTACGTTATAATCAATGAGCGCCTCGAGGACGCGACCCGCGCCCTCGCGAGCGTCGTCGCGGCCGCGAGGATGCGGCCGTTCCGGGTTCGCGCAAGGGTCCAGACGATCCTCGAAGGTTTCGAGCGCGCGGTGAAGAAGGAGGAGTGATGTTGGAGTTGCCACAGGGCGTCGATAGCACGTTTCGCCATATCCTGATCGCCGCAAAGCGGGCGGAGCAGCTGATAGCGGGTGCGCGCCCGCGGGTCACGGGCCGCAACGTCAAGCCGACGACGATCGCCCTAGCCGAGCTTGCCGCCGACAAGGTGGCCTGGCGGGCGGTCACCGCGGAGGAGTACGAGGTGATCCTCCAGCAGGAGGTCGCGGCGCGCGAGGCGGAGGAGCACATCCCGGCGCTGATCATCACGCCGCCCCCGGTGCTGCCGCCGATCGTGGAGCCCGAGGCGGAGGCCGAGGAAGAAGAGGAAGAGGAGCTCGATGAGGAGCTCGAGGGCCCGAGCTTCGACGAGAACCTCGAGGTCGTGGAAGAGGCCGTAGCCGAGGAACTCCTGACGGAGGAGCTCCCGGCCGAGGAGTAGGTGCGCGGCCGGGTCGTCCTCGGCGTCTCGGGCGGCATCGCAGCGTTCCGCGCGGTCGAGGTGCTGCGCGGGCTCATCAAAGCCGGGTGCCGCGTCCACACGATCCTGACCGAAAACGCGACGCACTTCGTCGCTCCCCGCACATTCGCCGTCCTGTCCAACGAGGGCGCCGAGGTTTCGCTGTGGAGCGACCCCACCAGCCCCGGCGTCGACCATGTGACCCTTGGACGTGAAAGCGATCTGCTCCTCGTCGTCCCGGCGACCGCAAACATCATCGCCAAGATGGCCGCCGGCATCGCCGACGACGCCCTCACCACATACGCCCTCGCGCACCGCCGGCGAGTAATGATCGCGCCGGCCATGAACACCTCGATGTGGCGCCAACCTGCGATCGAGCAGGCGGTCGCGGCCCTCAAACAGCGCGGCGCCATCGTTGTGGGGCCGGTGTTCGGCTTTCTGGCGGAAGGCGAGATCGGCGAGGGCAAGCTCGCGCCGGTCGACGAGATCGTGGGCGCCGCGCTGGCCGCCCTACCGCTGCGCGGGCCGCTTGCCGGGGTGCGGGTCCTCATCACGGCGGGGCCCACGCGCGAGCCGATCGACACCGTTCGGGTCATCACCAACCGCTCTTCGGGCCGCATGGGGGTGGCGCTGGCGCTTGCGGCGCGCGACCTCGGCGCCGAGGTGAGACTCCTCGCCGGCCCCGGTGTCAGTGCACCGTCGGGTGTCCCCATGGAGCGCTTCGAGACCGCGGCCGATCTCGGCCGCCTGCTCGGCCGGCGCGCGCCCGAGGCGGACGCGGTGTGGCATGCCGCCGCGGTCGCCGACTTCCGCCCGACCTCCGTCGCGGCCGGAAAGCTCGACCGTCGGCAAGGGGGGCTCCAACTCGCGTTGCAGCCGGTGCCCGACCTCGCCGCGGCGATGCCCCGGGTTCAGGGCCGCCCCTACCTCGTGATCTTTGCGGCCGAGCGCGCCACCGACCTCGAGGCGCGGGCTGCCAAGAAGATGTCCGAAAAGGCCGCCGATGCCGTTGTGGCTAACCCGATCGACGAGCCCGGCCTCGGGATGGAGTCCGCGCGGAACCGCGCTGTCGTGCTGACGCGCCTCGGAGTGCGGCGCGAGTTCGTGGCACAGGACAAGGAGCCCCTCGCCCGCGAGTTGGTCCTCACCCTCGCCGGAGAGATCGTGGCGAATCGCCGCCGATGAGCCGCCGGGACCTCCTGAACTACCTGCGGGACCTCGGCTGGCGCGACGTCGACGCGACGGTGGCGACGCCCAGAGCGGCGGCCCGGCCGGAGTCGACGCGCGCGCCTGCCGCAACCGGAGCCGAGGATCCGCTCGCCGCAACCGACCTCAAGGCGATGGGCCGCGCGCTGGCGGCGTGCAAGCGCTGCCGCCTGTGCCAGGGGCGCACACAGGTCGTGTTCGGGGTCGGCAACCCCGCAGCCCGCGTCGTCTTCATGGGCGAGGGGCCGGGCGCCGATGAAGACCGGCTGGGCGAGCCGTTTGTCGGCAAGGCCGGGAAACTCCTCAACGCGATGCTGCCGTCGATCGGTCTCAAACGCGCCGACGTCTACATCGCGAACGTCGTGAAGTGCCGGCCGCCTGGGAACCGTGACCCCGAACCCGACGAGGCCGCCGCCTGCATGCCGTTTCTCAAGCGCCAGATCGAGCTGATCGACCCGCTCGTGATCGTCTGCCTGGGCCGCATCGCGGCGCGATACCTGCTCGGCACGACCGCGCCGATCTCCAGCTACCGGGGCCGGTGGACGAAGTGGATGGGACGCGACGTGCTCCCGACGTACCACCCTGCCTACCTCCTCCGCAACCCAGCCGCCAAGCGCGAGTCCTGGAGCGACTTCAAGAAGCTCCGGGAGAGGCTGAAGCAGGAGGAGGGAAGAGGGTAGAGGGTAAACGGCAGACGGAAGAGGGACGGCGGAATTGCCCCACGGGATGTGGTCTTTCCTCTACCTTCTCCCATCTACCGTCTTCCCTGTCGCCGGCGCGGAAGGCACCCCACGGTGGTAACGTGACCCCCCGGGAGAGCCACATGCGACCGATCGATTTGCGAAGCGACACCGTGACGCGCCCCTCGGCCGAGATGCGGCGCGTCATGGCCGAGGCCGAGGTGGGCGACGATGTCTTCGGCGACGACCCCACGGTCAACGCTCTCCAGGCGTATGCGGCGGAGCTGTTCGGCAAGCAGGCCGGTCTCTTCTTCCCCTCGGGCACGATGTCGAACCAGGCCGCTCTCGCGGCGCACACTCGGCGTGGGGACGAGGTCTTCCTTCACGAGCAGGCGCACATCCTCCTGCACGAGCAGGGCGGCGCCGCCGTGCACTCCCAGCTTCAGACTCGCTGCTTCGCGTCCGTCGACGGCATGCTGTATCCCGAGGCCATGGAGCCGTTCGTTCACACCGACGAGGATTGGCACCACGCGCCGACGCGGGTGGTCACGCTCGAGAACACCCACAACCGGTGCGGCGGGCGCGTGCTCGACCAGGCGCGTGTGCTCGCGGTACGGGCGTTCTGCGATCGTCACGAGCTGTTGCTGCACCTCGACGGTGCAAGGGTCTGCAACGCGGTGGTTGCCAGCGGGCTGGCGCCCGCCGAGATCGCCTCACCATTCGACTCCGTCAGCATCTGCCTCTCGAAAGGGCTGGGTGCTCCGGTCGGCTCGGTGCTCGTCGGGTCCGCCGACTTCATCCGGCGGGCCGCACGTGCCCGAAAGCTGCTGGGCGGTGGGATGCGGCAGGCCGGGATCGTCGCCGCTGGCGGCCTGTACGCGTTGCGGTACAACATTGCGCGCCTCGCCGACGACCACCGCCGGTGCAGGATCCTCGCCGAGCGCATCGCCGGTGCGCCAAAGCTCGCCGTGGACGTTGGAGCGGTCGAGACCAACATGGTGTTCGCCGACACTCGACCCTCCGGCATGCGCGCAGCGGAGGTCGTGGAGCTTCTCGCGGCCCGCGGCGTGCTCTGTCTCGATGAGGGTCCGTACACCGTGCGCTTCGTCACCCATCTCGACGTGGACGACACCGCTGTCGAAGAGGCATCCCGAATTATCGTCGACGCGATGTCCCGCTGACGCGGCGCGGCTACCCGCACCACGGCTTCGAGCCGCTTCTCTCGTCTCTTCGGACCACGGGCCACGGACCACTGACCACGGTTTCTTGCCGTTATCAGACGTCCAGGGTGAGGATCGCCGCGAGGCGCCGACGATGGCGCCGCGGGCGAAGCTCGTGGTACGTGGCGGCCTTGACCTCCAGTTCGGGTATGGCTCCCGGTGGGAGCGGGCCCAGCGCCAGCGTTGCCGCTCCTCCTATCAGTTCGAAGTGCACCGCGACCTCGTGCCGAGCGTAGAGAATGAACAGAGACTCGTTTACGGCACGAACCAGCATCGACGCCAGATCGCCCGGCCAGGGGCGGATCACCGCTCGGTGCAGCGCCCCCATCCTGGGCGGCGTGCCGAGGGCGAGGGTCATGGCGCCGAGCACCGCGTTACCGATCAGCTCCGCTTCGCTGTCGCCCCAAACCGCGAGCCGCAAGTCCGCACGGTGGGCCAGGGTCCGAAAACGCGGGCGTCTCATGAACAGGAGTTTAGCGGACGGCACCCTGCTGCCTTAGACTGAGCGCAGTGTTCCGGCTTGGGTATGTCTTGCGAGTGGCGCTAGCGGTTGTCGCCGCCATTGCGGGCGTCACCTTGGTGCGTGGGCGCGGAGTAGGTGGAGAGGCCCGCGCCACCTTCGTTGCGCGTTCAGCCATGGAGCGTCTGGGATACCAGCCCATCGGTGAGCCCGCCGCCGGATTCGAGGGCGACCAGGAGCTGGCGTGGGCCCTGGAAAGAGCACGCCCGGGCCCGGGTGGTGTCGGTCTCGCGCGTGGCGAGGGGGGTGCGCTGAGGTGGCGGGTGGTCTTCCCCGGCGGTGGCGAGGTGCAGGTCACGGTTGACGGGCTGGTGTGGTCGCTGCGCCGGCCGGTCCCGTCGGCGCCTGGGCCGGACCTGTTCCCATCGCTGGCGCGGGCGCGTGTGGAGGCCGCGGTGGCGGCGGCGGTACCCGATCCCGCAGCGTGGCGCCTCGTGCGCGCCCAGAGCTGGAGGGAAGGCGGCCACACCTGGGAGCGGGCCTGGTTCGTCGGTGGGCCGGGGCCGCTCCCTTCCGGTTGGCGACGCGAGCTCGAGCTCGAGATGGCCGGCTCAACGGTCCTGTCGTGGCGGCGCTCGGTCCACCCGCTCGGGACCGACCTGGGGGTTGTCACCGGCCGCATGGCCGAGCTCCGTCTCCTCCGTCGTCCGGCGATGCTCGGACTGGCGATCCTGGTGGTCGGGGTTCTAGTCGCGGGGGCCGAGGCGGTCGCGTACCGTGAGTCCGTTGCGCCCATGAGGGGTATCGCGTACGGGCTCGTGACGGCGTTTGCCGGCAGCTTTGCGGCCGATTCTCTGACGGCCGCCCCCGTCCAGGGTGTGGTCCTGGCGCTGGTGGTGGCCGTGCTGCCCGTCTGGACCGACCTGCCTCGACCTCGGCTTCGCCTCGGCCCCGCGGCGGGCGTGGCGCTCGCGGGGGTGACGCTTGTGGGCAGGGCGGTCATCCTGGGAACAGGAGGATGGGCGCCCGTGACCTCACCGGTGGCGGCCGACATGGGCGTGGGTCGCCTCCTGGCCGAGTCCTGGGTCCCCGCCCTGGTTGAGGAACCGTTGCTCCGGGGCGCACTGCCGGCGCTCGCCGCTCCGGTCGTCGGGTGGTGGGGGGCAGCGCTGCTCGCCGCCCCCGTCGGTGCACTCCTGCACCCGGTGCCCTCGGTTCCCGTGCTTGCGTCCATCGGGCTCGAGCTTGTGCTGCAGGCGGGTCTCGCGGTGGTGGCTCGCTTCGCAGGCGTCGGAGGGGCCGTGCTCGCGCGCGGGACGTACGAAGCCCTGGTGCGGAGGGCGTCGTTCCCTGTCGGTTCCGAGTGGGATCGCGTCGCCCTGCTGGGCGTGGCGGTCGGGACGATCTTGCTGCTATGGCCGCGCCGACGCGAGTGAAGCTCCTGGCGGGCGGAGCCATGGCGGTCGCCGTCGCGGCGACCGCGCTCCTGCTGACGATCCCTCCCCGAGGTGTCGCCGCGCCCGAGTCGCCAGATGTGGCCGCCGACCGTGCGGAGCGCGAGCTTCCCGCGCTGGGCGTGCCCTGGGGAAAGGTGCGCGGCTGGGAAAGGGTGCGCGATGGGTGGACCGTGTCCTGGCAGCCCGCTCACGGTATGTGGCTGGTTCGCGCCTGGGTGCCGGACGGTCCCCGAGCGATACGCTGGCGTATCGAGGCGGCGTCGTGGTTGCCCGGCGTGAGACTGTCGGCGCGGGCGGCGCGTGCGCTGGTCGGGCCGGAGTTCGGGTTGCTGCAGCCGAGGGAACGGCTCGGCCGGCGCGACTGGTTGGTCAGCGACACCAGGCTTCTCGGCGCCCTGCCCGCCGGGGGAGACCTGCCGGCCGACCCGTATCGGCGGCAGGTGGGCCTCGAGGCGATGCTGATGGGTCTGCTCGTCGCGGGCGCCGCGGTGCGTCATCTGGTCCCCGGATCCGCCTCTCGAGGGTGGCGGCACGCGCTCAGCTGGGCCGGACTGGTCCTGCTTCCTCTGATGCCGTGGCTTGCCGCGCTGGCGCGGCCGGTATTCCAGGCGGGTGTCCGGCCCTGGGTCGCCGAGTTGGCGTTCGGCGGCGCCGCGACCATACTGCTCGGCGCTCTGCTTTTCGCGGCCCGGCGTTTTCCGGCGATCGCCGGAACCCCTCCGGTGGCCTGGCTCGCGGCGGCCGTTGCTGCCGGGGTACTGGCCGGACGGCTGGAACCGGGAGGATGGCTCGTTTCCGTGGCCGGCCTTCCCTTGCGCCTTCCGGCCCTAGCATCAATCGCGGTCATCGCCGGATGGCTGGCAGGGCTTGCGGCGGATGGCCTGCGCGAGCTTCTCCGATTCACGGTGGCGAGCCGACCCGTCGTGCTTGCGGCGCTTGCCGTGGGTTCCGTAATGTTCGCCGGCTCCTGGCTCGCCGTTGCGGTGGCGATCGTAGCGGCCGCGGCCGTGGAACGCGGTCAGGGGACGTGGATCACGACCGCCGTCGTGTGGGGATGGGTGATCGGCAGTCTGCTGGCACTCGCCGAGTGGGAGGCGGGGCTGCGCGATGCCTTCGTGCTTCTTTTGGTTGGTGCAGGTGTAGTCGCAGTCACCACCCTGGCAAGCCTGCGCGCCGGGAGCCCTCCTGGCGAGGAAGCGCAGGCCTGATCGCTCCGGCCCGTAGCGGTCCTGGGGTTTTTCCGGGATAGAATCGGCCCGTGCAAACCGCCTGGTTCATCGCGGCGAGGCTGCTACGGCGGCGCGGCACCGCCCTCCTGAGAACCAGCGCGCTGGCGGCGCTCCTCGCGGTGACGCTCGGTGCCGCCTCGCTTGTTGTCGTTCTGGCGCTGATGAGCGGCTACTCGGCTGCGTTGCGCGAGGGGGTGCTGTCTGCCAGTGGCCACCTGGTCATCCTGGCTCCACCTGGACGGTCGGCCGATCAAATTGCGGGCTCCACGGTACGTATCGCGGCGGTGCCGGGCGTCGCGCGGGTCGGTGCCGTCATCTATTTGCCCGGCATGCTCTTCCCTCGTGGCGGCGGGGGGGCGGAACTGGTCAGCGTGCGCGGCGCCGCTTCGCCCCCTCCCTTCGTTCACCTTCCGGAATCCGACGAGGCCGGTCCGCTGGTGATCGCCCTCGGTTCCGGGGTGGCGCGCAGGCTGAGCGCCCGGGAAGGTGATGTGCTGTCTCTGCAGGTTGTGACCGGCGGGGCGCCGCGGGCCGTTCCTGTCCGGGTTGGCCAGGTGTTCTCCACCGGTTTCGCCGAACTGGACGAACGGTTCGTCATGACGGGCATCAAGGGACTGAACCGACGGCTGCCCGCGGTGCCGGGTGGTGGTCTCGAGGTGTGGCTTTCGGACCCGGACCGAGCCGAGGAGTTGCGCGAGCGGGTCGAGGCTGCCTGCGGGGGTGGAGCCATCGCAACCACCTGGCAGGAGCGCAACCGCAACCTGTTCGCCGCGCTGCGCTGGCAGAAGCTGTCACTTGGCCTGGTGCTCTCTCTGGTGCTGGGGGTGGGCGCCTTCGAGGTCGCCTCGGCGCTCGTCGTCCTGGTGACCGAGAAGAGGCGGGAATTCGGCGTGCTCCTCGCGATCGGCGGCCCTCCGCGGCTGGTCCGCCGGACGCTGTTGCTCGCCGGCGGCGTTCTCGGCGGGACCGGTGTCTTGGCGGGGATGGGGTTGGGGGTCTTCGTCGTGGCCTTGCTGACGGCACTCGGCATCCCCCACTTCTCTCCGGACATCGCCCGCATCTACATGGTGGACAAGATCCCGCTCCGGCTGCTGCCCGGGGACCTGGCCGTCGTCCTCGGTTTGAGCATGATCGAGGTTCTCGCGGCCGCCCTGTTGCCAGCGGTCAGGGCCTCGAGGCGGGAGCCGGTCGAGGTGCTGCGGTGGGTATGAAGGACGACACCCTGTGGGAGATGCAATGGCATCCCAGCGATGGCGGAGCTTTCCGTCGGGTGGTCCTGACGAGGCGCGGGCTCCGCGGCGTGCTCATGGGTCTCGGGCTTCTGGGCCTCGCCGTCCTTGCGGTCATGGGTGCGCTGCCGCTGGGTCTCAGGGGTTTTCTGACATCCTTCACCGTTGATGCAGCGCGGCACGAGAACCGGGCGCTGAAAGCCCAAGAGGACTCACTGCGCGAGCAGGCCGTCGCGCTTGGCGGTCGTCTGTACGAGCTCGTTCAGCGCGGTCGCCGGATGGCCTGGACTGTCGGGACCTCGAGCCAGTCCTGGCTGACGAGCTGTCAGCTGCCGCCTCAGCGAGGCCTGGACGACGGGTCCACCATCGATTGGCTGACGCAGGTCGGCGAGCGCATCGAGACGCTTGGTGACGAATTGGCCGCAGCGGCCAAGGGTTCGTTGCGGTGCCCGCTCCCGTCGCTGCCGACGGGGCCCCCTTTGGACCATCTCCGGGCGGTCCCAGTGTCGCTCTTCGGTTGGCGTGAATCGCCATTCACAGGCAAGACCCTCGCACAGTACGGAACGATCCTGGCGGCGCCTGAGGGTGAGGCCGTGCTCGCGACCGGAGCCGGTCGGGTGCTTTTCGCCGGGGGTGTGCGGGAACGGAAGGCCAACGAGTGGACCCGCTTCGGAACCGTGGTGGTGGTCGACCACGGGGGTGAGGTCGCGACGGTCTTCGGTCATCTTCGCGACGTTCTGGTCAAGCGCGGCCAGTCGGTGAGACGGGGCGACCGTCTTGGAACAGTCGGCCAGACGGGCTGGACCCGCGTGCCCGCGCTGTACTACGAGGTACGCTGGCCTGTTGCAGGTGGGAGCCGCCCGATCGACCCCGGGTTGGTGACCATCTCGTTGCCCGTCGACGAGCTGGACGCACGGTTCTCGGATCCGACGGCCGGGCTGCCGACGGGCTGGGCGTTGCTGGAGCATCTGGTGGGCAGCGGCGTTTCAAGGGGACCTGCACACAGGCCCGTGCGTCACGACCCGCAGCACGTGCCCCGCTCCGCCCGCTGATCGCGCCGGTTGCGCCTCCCGGCCGCCAAGGCCAAGCAGGAACAGTTGAGAGTTAAGAGTTGAGAGTGAAGAGTTAATGACGCACCCCGTTCAACCTGCGCCAACTTCCCTAGGCTTCGGCGCCGGTCACAGTCCTTGGACTCTTCACCCTTAACTCTGAACTCTTCACTTCAGTTGTAGGGGCGTTGAAAGTTCGGAGCCTGGTCCCGCTAGCCGCGCAACGGTGCTGTTGCTGGCCTACGTGGGGTGGTGATAGGCTTCACAACCGGCGTGCCTGCGCCGGGAGGGCCGGATGATCGATACGCACATGAAGCGAACCCCCCTGTTCGAATGCCACCTTGAGGCGAAGGCCCGCATCGTCCCGTTCGCCGGTTTCGAGATGCCGGTCCAGTATGCGGGCGTGCTGGAGGAGCACCGCGCCGTGCGCAACGCGGTCGGGCTCTTCGACGTCTCCCACATGGGCGAGATTGAGGTGACGGGACGGCGGGCGCTCGACTTCGTCCAGTACGTGACGTGCAACGACGCGTCCAAGCTGGTGATCGGGCGCGCACAGTACTCGGGTCTGATGACCCCACGCGGCACCTTCGTGGACGATCTCCTAGTCCACAAGATGTCGGACGAACACTACTTCCTCGTCGTCAATGCGGCCAACAAGGACAAGGACTACGCCTATCTCTGTGCGCAGGCGGCAGCCTTCGACTGGGTGGACGTGCGGGACCGGTCCGGCGATTACGCGCAGATTGCCGTGCAAGGACCGAAGGCCCTTGCGACGTTGCGGAAACTCGCCACCGGGAACCTCGAGGAGATCAAGTACTACCGATTCGTTGACGGCACGGTTGACGGCGCCGCGGCGATCATCGCCCGCACCGGCTACACGGGTGAGGACGGTTTCGAGGTCTACCTGGCGCCGGAGCACGCGCCGCGGATCTGGCGGAAGCTGCTGGCGGCCGGCGCGGAGTTCGGCATCGTCCCCGCCGGACTCGGGGCCCGGGACACGCTCCGGTTCGAGGCATGCATGCCGTTGTACGGGAACGACATCGACGATACGACGACGCCATTCGAAGCCGGGCTGGGCTGGATCGTCAAGCTCGACAAGGGCGGGTTCCTCGGTCGCGACGCGTTGCTGCACCAGCAGGCGGAAGGCATCCGTCGCAAGCTGGTGGGGTTCGAGATGACGGGACGCGGAATCGCACGGCACGGCTACCCGATCTGGGGAGGCGGCAAGGAGATCGGTGAGGTCACGTCGGGCACGCACTCGCCGACTCTCGGGAAGGCGCTCGGGATGGGGTACGTGCCCGTGGAGCTTTCGAGTGTGGGGTCCCAATTCGAGATCGAAATCCGCGAGCAGAAGGTCGCTGCGCAGGTCATAGAGATGCCCTTCTACCGCCGGGCGCGGTAGGGGGTGGAGAGAGGAGCAGGGCATGGCACAACCGAACGATCGCTTCTACACAAAGACCCACGAATGGGTCCAGGTGGCTGGTGCCGAGGCCACCGTTGGCATCACCCAGTACGCTCAGGAGCAGCTCGGGGACGTCGTGTTCGTCGAACTCCCGGCTGCCGGCAAGAAGGTCGAGAGAGCCGCCGCCCTCGGCAACATCGAGTCCGTGAAGGCGGTCTCCGAGGTGTTCGCACCGGTCTCGGGCGAGGTCGTCGCTGCGAACGGTGAGCTGGAGGGCCACCCCGAGCTCATCAACCAGGACCCCTACGGCAAAGGGTGGCTCGTGCGTCTGGCGGTCGCCCCGGGCTCGGCCAGCGGTTTGATGGACGCTGCAGCGTACGAGAAGTTCCTTGCCGAAGAGGGCGCCCACTGATGCACCGCTACCAGGCAGGGGAGGAGGACCGCCGCGCGATGCTGGAGGCGATCGGCTGCGCGTCGACGGACGACCTGTTCGTCTCGATCCCCCCGGAGGTTCGGTGTGGCGCGCTCGACCTGCCGCTGGCACGCAGCGAGGAGGAGGTCCGCCGGGAGTTCTGGGCGTACGCGGTCGCTAACTCCGCGCCCGAGTGCTTCGCGAGCTTCCTCGGTGCCGGTGTCTACAGGCACATCACCCCCGCCGTGGCCGACTCGCTGCTGCAGCGGGGCGAGTTCTTCACGGCCTACACCCCCTACCAGCCGGAGGTGAGCCAGGGCACGCTGCAGGCGATCTTCGAGTTCCAGACGTTCGTCTGCCAGCTCACCGAACTGGACGTCGCCAACGCCTCGCTCTACGACGGCGCCACCGCTGTCGTCGAGGCGGTGCTCATGGCGTCGCGAATTCATCCGAAGCGCCGTCGGGTGGTAGTCGCGGGGGCGCTGCATCCGGACTGGCGGGCGGTGCTCGGGACCTACTGCGAGCCGATGGGCGTGGCGATCAGCGAGATCGGCTGGGGACGCGACGGGCGCGTCGATGTCGCGGAGCTCGGCCGCACGGTGGCCGACGACGTTTGCGCCGTGGTGGTGCAGTCGCCCAACTTCCTGGGAGTGGTCGAGGACCTCCCCGTACTGGAAGGCGTGATCTCCTCCTCCGGCGCGCTTGGAATCCACGCGGTCGCGGAGGCCACGTCGCTCGGCCTGCTCGCGCCCGGAGGGCGCTTCGGCTTCGACGTCGTGTGCGGCGAGATGCAAGCGTTCGGGATCCCGGCTGCGTTCGGAGGCCCGCTGCTGGGGTTCTTCGCGGCCAAGCAAGCGCACGTGCGCCAGATGCCCGGCCGCCTGGTCGGCGAGACGGTCGACTCGAGCGGCCGGCGTGGGTACGTGCTGACGCTCTCGACCCGCGAGCAGCACATCCGGCGCGCGAAGGCAACCTCGAACATCTGCACCAACCATGGACTGATGGCACTAGCGGCGACGATCGTTCTTTCACTGCTGGGCAGGAAAGGGGTGTGCGACGTGGCCCTCGCTTCGCACGCCACTGCGGAGTACCTCAAGACAGGGCTCAGGGCACGCCTCGCGTTTCCTGACTCCCCGACGTACGACGAGTTCCTCGTGATCCACGACGACCCCAATGGGCTCCTCGCGCGCCTCAAGGCCGAGGGGATCCTGGGCGGCGTCTCGACAGCGGCCTTCGACGGGTCCTGGCCGAGAGGATTCCTCGTCGCGGCGACCGAGCGGAATACGCGGGAGGAGTGCGATCGCCTCCTGGACGCGCTACGGAGGTTGGGATGACGACAGCTCTCCTCGGCCCGCCCGCCCGGTTGAGACTCCAAGGTCAGAAATTGCGCTCGCGTTTGCAGGCAGAGCCCAGAGGTGGCGCATGACCGGGTCGAGTTCACTGCGCGAACGGGAGAGGCTGATCTTCGAGCGGTCGTCCCGCGGTCGTCTCGGGTACCAGCTGCCGGCGCTCGAGGTGCCTTCGCTCGATCCCGCGGCGACACTGCCGCCCGGCCTCCTCCGCGGCGAGATCGAGGGGATGCCCGAGGTGAGCGAGGTGGACGTGGTGCGCCATTTCACGCGGCTGTCGAAGTGGAACTACAGCGTGGACGAAGGGTTGTACCCACTCGGCTCGTGCACGATGAAGTACAACCCGCGCATCAACGAGGAGGTGGCTCGCCTGGCGGGTATCGCCCAGCTCCACCCCCTTCAACCCGAGGACCAGGTTCAGGGGGCTCTCGCCCTCATGTGGGAGCTGGAGCAGGCGTTGATCGCGGTGACAGGCATGCCGCGGGTGACCCTGCAGCCCGCGGCGGGGGCGCACGGCGAGCTGACCGGCATGCTCATGATCCGCAAGGCGCTCTCGGATCGGGGCGAGCGTCGCAGGACCGTGTTGATCCCGGACTCGGCGCACGGCACGAACCCGGCCTCCGCGGTGTTTGCTGGTTTCGAGACGGTGGAGATTGCATCCACGCCCGAAGGGACGCTGGACCTGTCGGCGATGGCCAGGCAGCTGGAGGGCGGCGACGTGGCGGCGCTCATGGTCACCGTCCCCAACACTCTCGGTGTGTTCGAGCCCGAGATAGTCAAGGCTGCGGCGATGCTGCACGAGAGGGGCGCCTTTCTCTACATGGACGGTGCCAATCTCAACGCCTTCGTTGGCGTCGCGCTGCCGGGGAAGATGGGCGCCGACGCGCTGCACATTAACCTGCACAAGACGTTCTCGACCCCTCACGGTGGTGGGGGCCCGGGTGCCGGTCCCGTGGCGGTCTCGAAGGCGCTGGTGCCGTACCTTCCGGTTCCCACCGTCGAGAAGGCGGGCGGTCGCTACACGCTGTCTTCCGACCGGCCGAAGACGATCGGAAAGGTGCGTGGGTTCTACGGCAATTTCGCGATGCTGGTGCGGGCGCTCGCATATATCCGCTCGCTCGGGCGCGATGGGCTGAAGTCGATGGCCGAGGGGGCCGTCCTCAACGCCAACTATATCCGCAAGCGGCTCGAGGGCGACTACCATCTCCAGTACGACGGCCCGAGCCTCCACGAGGTGGTTTTCGACGACTCGTTGCAGGCGGCATCGGGCGTCAAGAACGTGGACATCGCCAAGCGGCTGCTCGACTACGGCTTCCACCCGCCCACAATGTCGTTCCCGCTCATCGTCCACGGCGCGCTCATGATCGAGCCGACCGAAAGTGAGGGGATCGACGAGCTCGATGCCTTCATCGCCGCGATGCAGGCAATCGCACGCGAGGCGCGGGAAAGCCCTGAGCTTGTCAAGGGCGCGCCGTACACCACCCCGGTGCAGCGACTCGATGAGGTAAGGGCGGCTCGGCAGCCCGTGCTGCGCTGGCGACGCGCGAAAGATTGAGGTGTCCGCGCCGGCGCGGCCCGGTGCGGGCAACATTGACGAGGGGGATTGATGCAGCGCGTGCATGTCTTCGTGGACTATTGGAACTTTCAGCTGCGGTGGAACGAGCGCGCGGGCGAAGCCCGCTGCAACTGGGCACACCTTCCCGCGGTGCTCATGGAAAGACTCCGGATGCTGCCGCTGTCGGACGCCCTGGACTTTCAAGGGATGCGGGTATACGCATCGTGCGACCCCGACGATGAGAATCTGCGGCGGTGGCTCGAGAACTTCCTCGAGCGCCAGCCCGGCACCAGCGTTGTCGTGCTCGAGCGCCGGCGGCGCTTCGACCACATCCGCTGTCGTAGTTGCGGATACGAGACGGGCTCGTGCCCCTCGTGCGGGCAGCCGCTGGTATGGTCGGCGGAGAAAGGGGTCGAGGCCGCGCTGATCACCGACCTCTATGAACTGGCATGGTCCGACGCACTCGACGTGGCGGTCATGGTCTCCTCCGACAGCGACTTCGTTTTTCCGGTCGCGGGCCTGCAGGGGCGCGGTGTGAAGGTCGTCAACGCGGCGTGGCGAGGCGCCGGACAGGAGCTGGCGCGGGCGGCCTGGGCTACGCTCGACCTCGATGAGCTGATCCCGAGCCTCGTGCGCGAGCCGAGCGGCGCGGAGCGCAAGCCGGTCGCGGAGCCGAACGCGTAGCCCGACCCGATTGGGACCAAGTGAAGAGTTGAGAGTTGAGAGTGAAGAGTTAAGAGCTGAATAGCATCGATCGTAGGCGCTCCGCCCCTCCGTGGTCTCTCAATTCTTAACTCTGAACTCTTAACTCGCCTTGAGTGAGCCGCGACGCGGGGGAGAGAGCAGCATCACCAGTGCGGCGGCGAGCATCGGGAGGTCGCGCAGGACGAGGAACCATGCGTTATGCGTTTCCTCGGCGCTCGCCGAGAAGCAGCCGCAGGCCACGTTGACGCCGCGAAGGGCGTTGATCCCGAGAGCGACGATGAACATCAGCAGGAGCCCGGAAGCCCAGAGTGACGCGGCG
Organism: Terriglobia bacterium; assembly: GCA_020073245.1. Taxonomy (GTDB): domain Bacteria; phylum Acidobacteriota; class Thermoanaerobaculia; order Thermoanaerobaculales; family Thermoanaerobaculaceae; genus RBG-13-68-16. The sequence continues at coordinate 30,968 of JAIQFQ010000036.1, forward strand.
CGCCGCTTGAACCCGGTGACGAGGCAGAGACCGACCAGGAGTTCGAGCCATGGCATGTAGATCGCGAGCAGGTTGATCGGCCCGGCCGGGAGGATGCGGTACCCCCAGATGATCGTCGCGAGCGGTCGGGGGTCGAAGATCTTCCCCCAGGCTGCATAGAGGAATATGCCTCCGAGCGCGATGCCGAGGATCCAGTGCACCCAGCTCCGGTGCAGGAGGCTCACCGGCCACCTCCTTGCCCGAGCGGCAGACCGGCTCCTTCCCACGCCAAGACACCCCCCAGCAGCACGAATGGAGGAGCGAGCCCGCGTCCGTGCAGCTCCTGTGCGAGGAGTTGCTCGATGTCGGTCTCCTCGCTGGCGCCGTAGATGACCACTGCATCGGCTGCGCGCAGCTGGGCCATGCGGTCGGCAGTGAGCTGGGTTTGCAGTTCCGTGTATGAGATCGGCTGTGCCCCCGGCACGTGACCGCCCGCAAACTCGGCGGCGGATCGAGTGTCGAGGAAGACGACCCTCGGAAGCGTTGTGCGGATCGAGTTGGCGGAGCCGGCGTCGATGAGCTTGAAGTCCGTTCCCGCCATGGGTGGCTCGTGCCCTTTGCCCCACCATGCCAGATGACGCGTGGGCACGAGGTTCGCCGCGGTCCCCAGGATCAGGACGGCGCCGAGAACGAGGGCGGCGTCGCGAACGAGTTCCCGCATCGGTGTAGGAGGGTACCATAGCGGCGATGTTGAGGTCGAAACGGCTTGCGCTCTACGTGCTGACAGTCACAGCGGTGGCGGTGGTCGGCCTCTGGACGACCGCAGCCAAACCGCCGCGTCTGCCCGCCGACCGCGACCACGGGTTCGAACAAGCCGAGACACGGTGCCTGCAATGTCACGTCCACACCGGCGCGCACCCGCGCCCCACCGACCACCCGCTTCGCGACGACTGCTTCTCCTGCCATCGAGACGCACACGGTGGGCTGCACCCCCGGCCCGGGGCGCCGCTCAGCGTGCCGGGCGGATGGCAGGACGATCCGCGCCTGGCCGGCAAGCTGGGCGGGAGAGGGAAACGTCCATGACGAACATGTCAGGTCGCCTGTACCACGTGGTCTTCGTGCTCTTCAGCGTGGGCCTCGCGCCCGCCGTGGCCGGGGCCCTCGTGTCGCCTCCAGCGCCACGCTTCCCGGGCGTTGCGACGAGCGTCGCGATCAACCGTGCGGACGGCCGGGTGGCCGTGCTCCAGGGCGCGACCCTCTCGATCTATTCTGCGATCGGAGCCGAGGCGCCTTCTGCGGCGTTCGAGATCCCGGGCAGCGATCCGGCGGTGCTCGAGTTCCGCGGCAACCAGGTCCTCTACGCGACGCACGGCGTGAACAACATGCCGGTCGTCTTGGTGGCCGTGAGCGTGGAGGGGCGGGAGCGACTGGCGTGGCCCAACCCCGGAATCTCGGACCTCTTCCCGACGGAGGCAAGCAGGCTCACGCTGGACGGCAAGGGCGTCTACGGTTTCCTTCCCCTCGACCCTCCGGCCCGCGCCTTCTTCGGTCTTCCGAACGAGATCCCCCTCGGAGCCGGGGTCGCCGCGACCTACCGCTTCGCGGGCGAGAAGCTGCTCGCGCGCGGCTCCGAGGCGTTCGCCGCAGTCGTCGCCCTCTCGCCCGACGACATGGTGCTGGCGCTCAGGGGCGGAGGTCTGATGCGGTACCGCTCGCCAGGCGGTGTGGCTTGGAAACGGGAAGGCCGCGGCGGTGACTGGCGAGTCGCCGACGTCGACCCCTCGGCCGGCCTCGTCGTAACGATCGACGGCCAGGGCGCCGCAGTCGGCACGGACCTCGAAAAGGGCGAGCCGCGGTGGCGCTGCACCACGGCGGGCACCCCCATACGGGATGCCCAGACGATGCTCGATGGCCGGCTGCTCACCCTGACTGGGGGGGACGAGCGCACGGTCACAGAGCTCGACCCCGCGACCGGACGGCCGTCTGGAACTCAACTCGTGGACCTTTGCGAGCGTGAGGGGCTCTCGAAGGTCCTCGCCGAGCTACTCGCAAAGGCGCAATCGCTGTCGGCGCTCGTCAGTGTCGCGACACCGGGTGGATCTGCGTGGCTTATCCGTGGCCCGGACGGGTGGTATCTGGTCCCACGGCGTTAGCATTCGAAGGCTCGCGGGGTTGGCTCGGACGTTCAGGAACCAGCCGAGGGTCTCCACGTTCGAGTCAGGTCCGTCTCGAACGAGCGTTCGCCGCTCACGACGGTCCAACCTTCTGGCGGCTGGCGAGCCTGCTGATCGTCAGCCGTAAAGTTGTTCAGTCGAGGTCGAACTCCCCTGCTTCGAGGACCACCTTGACCACCGCCATGAACTGATCGGCGGTGGCGCCGTCCACGAGTCGGTGGTCGAACGAGAGCGCCAGGTAGACCATGTCGCGAATGCCGATCGACTCGCGCCCGAGTTCGTCGGTGACCACCACCGGCCGCCGCTGGATGCCGCCCGTGGACAGGATGGCGACGTTCGGCTGGTTGATGATCGCCAGCCCGTAAAGGCCGCCGTATGGGCCGGGGTTCGTGACCGAGAACGTGGAGCCCTGGACATCCTCGGGTTTCAGCTGCTTGTTGCGGGCGCGGGTCGCGAGGTCGGTGACCGCGCGCTGGAGCCCGATGAGCGAGAGCTCCTCCGCGTGCTTGACCACCGGAACGATCAGACCGTGAGGCAACGCGACGGCCACGCCGATGTTGACATGGCGGTGGTAGACGATCTCGTTACCGTCCAGGGAGGCGTTGACGATGGGGAACTGCTTGAGCCCCTCCATGACGGCGGCGAGGAAGAACGGCGTGTAGGTGAGCTTCAGGCCGTGCTTCGCTTCGAAAACGTTGCGGCCGCCTTCACGCAGCGCCACGACCCTGGACATGTCCGCCTCGAACACGGTGTGCACGTGAGGCGAGGTGCGTCGCGAGGCCACCATGTGCTCGGCAATCTTCTGGCGCATGACCGACATCGGTTCGCGCAGCTCCTCGCCGGTGAAAGCCCCGGATGGGCCGAGCGTGGCGCCGGAGATGGGGGGAGTGCCGTGGCTCGGCGCCGGGACGGGTGCAAGGCGGGGCGCGGCGGCCCTCGGGGCGGCCTTGCCGGCCTGGACGTAGGAGAGAATGTCGTCCTTGGTGACGCGGCCGTGAATTCCCGTTCCGGGTACGACGGCGAGGTCGACTTTGTGTTCGGCGGCGATGCGGCGAACCAGAGGCGAGGAACGCCGGCGCAGCACCTCGGCGTGCTCTCCGAACGGTTCCCCGAGGGGGGCCTGGGCTGCTGGCTGCGATGCCTCGACTCGAGCGACCGGTGTGGCAACCGGCGCCGGCCTGGGCGCCACGACCGGAGGGGGGGCCGGTGCGGTGACGGGCTCGGTCTCGAGAGCCTGGCCGGAGTCGGCGGCCTCGCCCGACTGCGCGATCACGCCGATGACCGTCTCCACGGCCACCGTCGTCCCTGGGCCGTGGAGAATCTTGGCGAGCGTGCCGCTCGCCGGGGCCGGGACCTCGGCATCCACCTTGTCGGTTGAGATCTCGAGCAGCGGCTCGTCTTTGGCGATCTCCTCCCCCTCGTTCTTGAACCAGCGGACGACCGTTCCCTCTGTGATCGACTCGCCCATCTGCGGCATCAAAACGTTGACTGGCATACGCGCCCCCTCAACCCCCGTCTCTGCACAAACTCCGCTGCCCGCTCGGCATTCCCTGAAAAGACAGTTCACAGTTGACAGTCAAGGGCTGAACACGGGAACGTGCACCTTCGCTCAGCCCCGGTCGCTCGCCTTCTCGCTTCCGACTGTTGACCGTCAAGTGTCAACTCCCCTAGAAATGGATCATCTGCCCGTGCACCCCCTCAGCGGCCTCGTGGATCGCCTCATGCAAGGTCGGGTGGGCATGAATAGTGCGGATCAGCTCCTCGACCGTGAGCTCGCCGCGCAGCGCGGCCTCGGCCTCGGCGATCAGTTCAGTGGCGTGAGGTCCGACGATGTGCATTCCGAGAACCTCGTCGTACTTCGCCTCGGCGACGATCTTCGCGAACCCGACGGTCTCTCCGAGGATCGCGGCCTTGCCGCTGGCGCTGAAGGGGAACGCTCCAATGCGCACGTCGTACCCCTTCTCCCGGGCCTGCGCCTCGGATAGGCCGATCGTTCCGACCTCGGGCCAGCAGTAGGTGCAGGACGGCACCTGGGCGTAGTTGATCGGCGGCGGGTTCGTGCCGGCGATGTGCTCGACGGCCAGGACGCCCTCCATGGATGCGACGTGGGCCAACCACGGTGTGGCGAGGAGGTCGCCGATCGCGTAAACCCCGTTCTCGTGGGTGCGGCAGAACTGGTCCACCACGATGCGGCCGTGCTCGATCTGGACGGCGGTGCTCTCGAGGCCGATTCCCTTGAAGTTGGCCTGGCGCCCCACGGCGAGCAGCAGCTTGTCGGCCTCCAGGGTGAGCGACTCGCCGGCGGCCGTGACCGCTCTGCAGCGCACGACGCCGTCCTCGACCTTGGCCTCCTCGACGCGTGTCGCCGTGTGGGTCGTGATCCCTTGCCGGCGGAACGCCTTGGCGACTTCCGCCGAGACGTCCGCATCCTCGAGCGGCAGCACGCGGTCGAGCAGTTCCACAACGGTGACCTTGGACCCGAAACGCGAGTAGATCGATGCGAACTCCATGCCGACGGCCCCGGCTCCCAGGACGAGCAGCCGGGGCGGGATCTCTGCGAGCTCGAGGGCGTGGTCCGAGTTGATGACGCGGTCGCCGTCGGCGGCAAGGAACGGCAGATCGCCGCAGCGCGAGCCGGTCGCCAGGATGATGTTTTTGGCCTGGACCCTATCGATGGCGCCGTCGGGTCTCGTGATCTCGACCGTGCGGTTGCCCCCGAGCCGGCCAGTGCCCTGAACCCAGGCGACCTTGTGCTTCTTGAACAGTCCCTCGACCCCCTTGGCCTTCTTGATCACGGTCTTCCGCTTGTTCTCGTGAGCCGCCGCCAGGTCGAGCTTGACCTCGCCGCACAGGACACCGAACTTGGCGCCGTCGCGCGCCTGCTGGAGGAGGTCGGCGGTATGAAGCAGCACCTTGGTCGGAATGCAGCCGCGGTGCAGACAGGTCCCTCCCAGGAACGGGTCCTTCTCGACGACGAGCGTGTCGAGGCCGAGTTGTCCGGCGCGAATGGCGGCGACGTAGCCGCCGGAGCCCGAGCCGATGATTACGAGATCGTGCTGCGATTCGGCCATGACGAAACCTCCCCACGGCCGCCAGTGGCGGCGACTCATTCTAACCTGTAGTACCGCCTGGCCGGCGTGAGGCTATGGCGAAACGATGAGCCTCGGGAACGATGCCTCGGCGAAGGTCCTGTGCTTGGTGCAGTACACACAGTACCAGTAGACGACCGCCTTCTTGATCTTCGCCTTGGAAACGATGAGCTTCTTGCCCTTGCTCGGTATCGTCACCTCGGCTCCGCGCGAGCGAGGGAACAGGGCATGGGCCCTCGTGGGAGTGGGGACGAAAACCGTCAGAGGCCCCACCTTCGACCTGAAACTCACGGTTCCGCCGGCCCTGACCTCCGCGACCCCGGGATCCACGACGAACCTCTTCTTCCTCTCGTCGAAGGTTACGGTCACGGTCACGCTCTTCGGAAATCTCTTGATGACCGCCCTTCTCTTCGCCACGTGCTTCGGTTGGGGTTTCTTCCTTCGAGGCTTCTTGAGCATCTTCGCGCTCCTTTCACGTTGTCCGGCCGGTCACTTCCCGCCGGTCCCGGCCGCCATGTTCGGCCAAGCGACACCCGAGGTGTCGGTTCGTTGCGCAGCGTGAGGCGGGGCTCCACGGCAAGGCTCCACCCCACTTCTCCTTCGCAGACCGATTTTGCTTGCTCCCATTCTGCCACGTCTGACAAGCCGGCGCGGCAGGAATGGCGAGCGGCCCTGTCGGGAAGCCCTCGCGCGCCCCCGAGCCTCCGAACGCTGCGATCGCCCAGGAGCGCCAGCCGGATGCGGAGCGCGGACCGGTCGCCTCCGCTTCAGGAAGGTACCGATCATCGGGCGTTCGGTCGCGAGCCCTCGCGGTGGGCTCGCAGCAGCGCCTGAACGCGCGGATCCTTGAGCAGGGCCTCGAATGCAGGCCTGTTCTGCACGTCCGCCACAGGGCACCCGAGGCCGAGCGCCGTCGCGATCCATTCGATCGCCTTCTCGGGATCGGCGAGATCCGCATAGACGTCGGCGATCGAAAGGGCGAGGTCCGCCTGGTCATGGCCCGCGGCCTCCACCTGACCGAGGTACGTACGCGCCTTGTCGTTCTCCCCGAGCGTGGCGTAGTAGCTGGCCAGGTCGGAGAGGACGGCGGTGTCGCGGGGATTCACGCCGAGCGCACGCTCGGCGAGCGTGACGGCCGTTCGCAGCGCCCCGCGGGACCTTTCCTCGTGATCCCGGAGCCAGTGGTACGCGATGCCGATGTTGCCCCAGAGGGCATAGTCGCGGTCGTCGAGCGACCGCGCCTGCTCATACTTCGCCACCGCCTCCCGCCAGTCTCGCCGCAGGAAGGCGAGTGTCCCGAGGTTCGAGTACGCCGCGTAGGTGGGCCGGATGGCGAGCGACCGTTTGAACATGGCTTCAGCCTCGGGGTAGCGCCCGACGGTGAAGAAGATCGCCCCCAGGTTGTTCGGGACCCACTCGTTGCCGGGGTCGAGCGCCATCGCCTTCTGGAACTGCGCCTCCGCCTCCGCGAAACGGCTGCGGCGCCAGTAGAACTGGGCCAGATTCTGGTACGGCGGCCAGAGGTTCGGTTGGGCCGTGATCGCCTTCTTGAAGGCAGCCTCGGCGTCGTCGAAGCGTCCCAGCCTTTCGTACGTCCTGGCAAGCCCCCGCAGAGCTCCGCCGTCTGAAGGATTGATCGCGAGGGCTCTCTCGAACTCGCGTGCCGCACCGTCGTAGTCACCCCTCGTAAACGAGATCACCCCGAGCGTCGCATGGACTTGCGGCAGGTCCGGGTTTAGCTCGGCAGCCCGACCGCCGGCCGTCGTGGCTCTCCGGACGAGGTCGGGATCCTTCGCTCGGTCGTACTGTGCCAGGTACGCCTCGCCAAGGCCGGCGTAGGCGAGCGCGAACGTGGGGTCGGCCTGAACGGCGCGCTCGAAGAGCGAGACGGCGGTCGTGACGTCCGGTGACCCCTTGGTGGGGTGGAGAGCTCCGAAGCCTTCCAGGTAGACCTCCAGCGCCTCAGGGACGCTGGTTCCACCAGGCAGAGGGGTCCTCCGGGCGTCGCGCGGAAGCTCGAGATCGAGCATGTCCGCGAGAGCCCAGACGGCCAGGTCCTCGATCTGGTTGAGCTCCGACGCCCTCTTGTCGAGGGTCTTCGACCGGATCTGACGTGCGGTCTGGCCGTCCAGCCGGTTGAGGTTGAGCGTGACCCGAACCCCGTCCGGTCCGCGTTGGACGAAGCCGGTGACGGCCAGGTCGACCCCCAGCCCTTCGCGCGCTCTCATGGGGCTCGCGATGCCCGCAGCGCGCACGTCGGAGAACGGCACGACCCACACCTGGTAGCGCTCGAGCTCCGTCAGCCGGCTGGTCAGGCTCTCCGGGAGGCCATCGCAGAAACCCTGGTTCGACGGGTCGCCGCCCACGTTTGTAAACGGCAGGACCGCAAGGACGCGGGGCGGGTTCGGCTCGGCCGTGCGCGCGAGCAGACGGACCAACGGGCGCCATGCGACCGCGGCACCGGCCACGGCCAGGAGCACGCCGGCCGCTGCGGCGAGCAGGGCCCGGTGTCTCCTGGCCGACGAGATCGGTGGCACACCCGTGAGGGTCGGTGCAGACGAGAGGCTGAGGATGCGCTGCACCCGCTCGAGCTCGCCTCGGACCTCGGCCGCGGTCTGGTAGCGGTCGGCCGGATCCTTGAGCAGGCAGCGCCTCACGACGGCTGAAAGCTGTTGCGGCAAGCCCGGCCTGACGTCCTCCAGCGGCGGCAGATCCTGGTGAGCGATGGCGTGAAGAACGGATCGCTCGCTCTCGGCCGAAAAGGGGGGCCGGCCGGCCAGCATCTCGTACAGCACCGCGCCGATCGACCCGAGGTCGG
>JAIQFQ010000067.1 GCA_020073245.1 Terriglobia bacterium
TCGTCACGTCCAAAGGTGGCGTTCCCATCGGAGTGATCAACCTGCAAGGCTTGACGTTCATGACCGCGATGGAGAGCCCGTTCCTGGCTGCCGACCGCATCCTCGCGGAGCTCGGCGGGCAAGCCGCCGTGAGGATTGTGGACTTCCATGCGGAGGCGACGTCGGAGAAGCAGGCGATAGCCTGGCACCTCGACGGCAGGGTGAGCGCGGTGCTCGGCACCCACACCCATGTCCAGACCGCTGACGAACGCATCCTCCCGCGCGGCACCGCGGCATTGACGGACGTCGGCATGACCGGGCCGTACGAAGGAGTCATCGGATTCAAACCTCAGGCCGTCCTGGAGCGTTTCCTGCTGGCGACTCCCCGGACCCTGGAACCGGCGACGCGCGGCGGCGCGTTGTGTGGCGCGGTGATCGACGTGGACGAAGCGACCGGACGAGCGCTGGCCATTCGGCGGCTTCGCGTCGAAGAGGGCGAGAGGGAGTGAGCGTCCCTGTCACCGTGCTCCTCTCTGCGCTCGACGAGGAGGAGCAACTCCCCGCGGCGCTGGCGAGCGTCGAGGGTTGGGCCGCAGACGTCCTTGTCGTTGTGGACCCGCGGACGAAGGACCGTACTTGGGAGGTCGCGACCGGAGCCGGGGCGCGCGTGCTCGAGCACCCCTTCGAGTCGAGCGGCGCCCAGAGCAACTGGGGCATCGAGCAGTGCCGCATGGACTGGGTGTTCGTCCTCGATGCCGACGAGCGCGCGAACCCTGGTCTGAAGGACGTTATCGAGCGGGCGATTGCGGCGCCGACTTACGCGGCGTACTCAGTCCGGCGCATCAACTTCGCGCTGGGGCGCCCGCTTCGTTTCGGGGACTGGGGGAGCGACGAGATCGTGCGGTTGATCCACCGGCGCCAGGCACGCTTCGTCGAGCGGGCGGTTCACGGTGCGGTGACGGCACCATCCGTGGGCCGGCTCCGCGGCGCCGTCGAGCATCAGACCCTGCGGTCGCTGGCGCAGTACATGCCCAAGGTTCACGACTACGCGCTCCGAGGGGCTGCGGATCTCCTCGCGGCAGGTCGCAGATCCACCCTCCTGGGGGCCGTGTTGCGCGCGAAATGGCGATTCGTGCGCTCGTTCGTCGTGCGGCTGGGCTTCCTGGACGGCGCCGTGGGCTTCATCGTGGCGGCGCTCGCGGCGTACGGGGCATTCCTCAAATGGGCCCTGGTTTGGGAGTCCTCGACGCAACGCCGTCGGCCTTCGTAAACGGGACATGGCCGTCCTCCCAGCTCGTCTCCTCGTCGATTCACCCAACTGGCTCGGTGATTTCGTGCACACCCTGCCGGCGCTCGCTGCGCTGAGGAGCGCCAACCGTAGCGGCGAGACAACGTTGTTACTTCCGGCCGCTCACGCGCCGCTCGCCAGGTTGCTCGGCGTCAAGGCCATTGTGCGACCGGTTGGCGCGGGTTTCGAGTTCGGCCGTCGCTGCTTGTCAGGGAAGTTCGACGTGGTGCTCACGGCGCGTCACAGCAGCCGCGCGAAGCTGCTGCTCGCCGCGACCGGGGCGGAGATCCGCCTGGCCAGCCGAGGGCGGGGAGCAACGGCTCTTCGCCTCACGACGTTTCCCGTCCTTCGCGGTTTGCACCAGCGTCACGACCTCGACGGCGCGCTGGCGCTCCTCGGGTTGCGAGCGGTACCCACGGACCCGTATCACCTCCAGCTTCCGGATCGACTGAAGCATCAGGGTCTGTGCCAACGCGCGTTGCTGGGGGACCTACCGGGAATGGTGGCGTTGCTGCCGGCGACCCGCGGACTCGAGAACAAACGCTATCCGATGCGGCACTTCGTGGCTGTCGCCAGGGGTTTGGCCGAGGAGGGGATCACTCCGGTCGTGGTGGTGGGGCCCGGCGAAGAAGGTCTCGCCACTCGACTCGCGACCGAAACCCGCGCCCAGGTCGCCCCGACGGCATGGCCGCTGCATGAGGTCGCCGCCCTCCTCGCCGCGTGTGATGCTGCGGTCGGCAACGACTCCGGGCTCACGCATCTCGCGGCGGTGGTCGGCTGTCCCACCGTGGCACTGTTCGGCCCTACAGACCCTGCGCGCACGGCCCCCATCGGCAGTGCCGTCGTGGTGCGTTCCCATGCGCCCACCTGCGCCCAGAGGCGGCTCGATGAGATCGCTCCGGCGGAGGTGATAGGAACGGTTCGGATGATGATGGCGGCACAGGTCATGGCCTCCGGTTCCGCGGCGAGCGCGCCGGCATTCGGGGTTGCGCCTGAGAACGCGCCACGATATGATCGGGCCCAGCGGGTGGGCCGCTAGCTCAACTGGCAGAGCAAGGGACTCTTAATCCCTAGGTTGTAGGTTCGACTCCTACGCGGCTCACCAAGTCCCGTCCCGCGAAAGTGGCGGAACTGGTAGACGCGCGAGACTTAGGATCTCGTGGGCGCTGCCCATGGGGGTTCGAATCCCCCCTTTCGCACCAAGCATTTACGAAGCAACAGGCCGACGGTAGAGGATCTCGGTTCAACCCCGGTTCAACTCCGTGACCTCCTTTTGGGAGGACTGCTTTGGCTGCCTGCCGCCGGCCCAAGCTCACCCGGTCAAGCCATTCGGGCCAGCAAGCGAAGGTTGGCCTGCTCGCGATGAGGGCGCGCATTCCCCCCGCGCACCATCCGCGGGCTTCACCCGTACCGGCGTGCGCGCTGCTACTTCTTCTCCAGGTACACCGCCCGCGTGGCGATAAGCAGCATCCACAAACCCATTGCGCCGCGCCAGTAGCCCTGAGGGGAGAACAGGAACGTCCTCCCGACGAAGGCTTCGACGACCCCGACCAGGAACGCTACCAGGCCGAGCGTGAGCAGGATCTGAAGGAACCTTGTCATGGTCTCTCCTCTTTGTTACTTGGACCCTAGGTTAGCAGCACCAGCGCCATCGGGGCCGAGGGAGGCCCACCACCTCGGAGACCCCCCGAGCGTCTCGATCCCCAATGCATACCCCCGCGAAATCTCTGCGAGCTTTTCCGCCTCTGGGTGAGTCCCTTCCTCCCTGCTCGCCGAATTTCTTGGATCACATCTGTAGAGGGCGGCGCTGGCTAACCTCTGCATCATCCGCTCCGAGATCCACGGGCTCTTCCGGAGGGCGTGGGCTCAACGTCGGCTAGAGCCGCCTCCTCCCCCACAGCACCGTTGGAGTGTTTCTCTGGGAGAAGTCTGGGCGTTTTGTGCTACGGATCTGGTGCGTTCCTAAGGAGTTGTAACCCACCCAAACCGACGCTGCTCGTAGGAGGGCGTCGAGATGGCCAGCAACCAGCGGGCGACGAGTTCAAGGGGACGGAAGTTCGCCTCACAGCGTTTCTGTGCGATGGCTCTTGTCGCCTCGTGGCTTGCAGCAGGCGCCGCCGCGGGCGGAGAGGCTAACGTGCCCAGACCAGCAAGCGAGCTGCCAGCGGCTGCCGCCTCAAACAAAAGCTCCAAGGTTGGTAGCACTGACCCCGCCCTGGCGACCTTGCACAGCTCGTTCCGACCGAAGGTTAGCGGCCCACTGCCTGCGTCGCTGTGGAGCAAGCTGGGCTTCGCTTTGGGAGTTGCGCGGGAGAAGATCCGGACCATCCCGAGCTGCTCCGGACTCTTCACGAGCCGCGGGGCCGACGGCCTCGAGCTACTCGCCCGCGCGAGCTTCGCCGGAGCAGCCCTTGAGAAGGACCATACCGCCTGCGCGGGGAGTGCGGTTGCAACGACCGAGGTCGGTGGTCGCCAGATCAGGCTGTGCCCGAGGTTCGAGGCGCTCTCGGTCCCTGCCGCGGCGCTCATCCTCATCCACGAGACTCTGCACACCGCCGGCATGAGGGAGAAGCCTCCCGACCCGAGTGCGCTCACATCGGCCCAGATCAACCAGTTGGTGGAGGCCAGGTGCGGCCGCTAGGATCCGGAAGGTGGTTCCTACCCGCTAGTAGTTTCCCGGTCCGCTTCGGCAGGCGCGCCAGCCCTTGAGATCGAACAGCCGCCGCAAAGTCAACGCACAACTTGCAAGCGCGTGCCCTCCCCTTTGCTGCGGCCAGGGTCTATAGTGTTCGCAAAGGACGCCTCGGGAGAACAGGTGGCCGCAGGGGCTGGCGACTTCCGTCTCGGCAAGTGGCTGGTACAGCCGAGCCTCAACCGCTTCGTGCACGGGGACACCGAACTGCACGTGCGCCCGAAGCTGATGGATCTGCTGGTATTCCTCGCGCAGCACACCGGAGAGGTGGTCTCCAAGGAGGAGATCCTCGAGGGCGTCTGGGCGAAGCAGTTCATGGCGGAGTCGGTCCTCAGCGGCCTGATGGCGGAGCTACGCCGGAATCTCGGAGACGATGCCCACACCCCGCGCTTCGTCGAGACCGTCCCAAAACGCGGCTATCGGCTCATAGCTCCAGCCGAGCCGGTTGGCGACGAGACCGCCGCGACCGGCACGGCTGCAGCGTGCGTGCTCATCGTCGCCGGCCGGCGCGTGCCTCTCGGGGAGGGGGAGCACCTCATTGGCAGGGCACCCGACGCGGCCGTGCACATCGATTCCACGGACGTTTCGCGCCACCACGCCAAAATCGTCGTGCGCGAAGGCCGTGCCTCGATCGAGGACCTGGGCAGCAAGAACGGCAGCTTCGTGGGCACGCAACGGGTCACCGAGCCAACGGCGCTCCGCAACGGCGACCAGGTGCGGGTTGGAGGCGTGGTGATCGCCTTCCGGCTCCCGCGTTACCTGCAGTCCACCATGACGGTTGAGGACGGCTGAGGGGTCTGGTATGGCGACCCGTCCCCCCCACAGTCCGCCCGGCTCTTGCCTCGGCCCGTACAGGATTGAGCGGCCTTGCGGGCGTGAGCGGAGCGGGAGCCCGTAGCCGAAAGCCCGAGGGAAGCGAGGGATCTCATGCTGACTCCTGGCACGCGCGTTGGTCCATACGAGATCCTCGCGCCGCTAGGGGCCGGAGGGATGGGCGAGGTCTACCGCGCCCGCGACACGCGCCTCGGTCGCGACGTGGCAATCAAGGTTCTGCCTGCCGTGTTCGCCGCCGATCCGGAACGGTTGCGCCGCTTCGAGCTGGAAGCTCATGCAGTCGCCGCGCTTTCCCACCCCAACGTGCTTGCCATCCACGACGTCGGCACCCACGAGGGATCGCCGTACCTGGTCACCGAGCTTCTTGAGGGGGAGACCTTGCGCGAGCGATTGGAGGGCGAGAGCGTGACGGTCCGCGAGGCCGTGGCGGTCGGCATCCAGATCGCTAAGGGCCTCACCGCCGCCCACGAGAAGGGGATCGTGCACCGGGACCTCAAGCCGTCGAATGTCTTCCTCACGAACGACGACCAGATCAAGCTCCTCGACTTCGGGCTTGCAAAACTGACGCGCCCCGAGCCCGCGCCGGGCGCCATGACGGAGGCGTCGGTCTCGTCTACGGAAACCGGTGCGGTGATGGGTACGGTGGGGTACATGTCGCCGGAGCAGGTGCGAGGGATGCCCGCGGATCACCGCACCGATATCTTCTCGTTCGGGTGCGTGCTGCACGAGATGCTTTCGGGGGAGCGGCCGTTCCGGGGGGACACGACGGGCGACGTGATGGCGGCGATCCTGAAGGAGGACCCTGCGCCGCTTCCCGCGCGTCTGCCTCCGGCGCTCGCGGGGATCGTGAGCCGGTGCTTGGAGAAGCGTCCGGCGGACCGGTTCTCCTCGGCGCACGACCTAGCGCTGGCGCTGCGACCCTACCCCGGAGGATCGGAGACCCCGGCGACGGCGAAGGCGCCGGTTCGCGTGCTACGGGTGCGCAGGTCGTGGTTGGTCGGGGCAGCCGGCGTGGGCCTTGTCGCGGCGGTAGTGGCTCTTCTTGCTTGGAAGCCGTGGAGGCATGCGGCGCCTGCGGCGAGTTTCGACCCCAGGAGCGTCGTGGTGGCCGTGTTCGAGAACCGCACCGGGGATGCGTCGCTGG
>JAIQFQ010000068.1 GCA_020073245.1 Terriglobia bacterium
GCAGTCCGTGGCAGTCTTGTAGTTGAACGCGGCATCGAATCCGAGCTCGTCGAGCAGCCACGCGATCTTCGCGTCCGAGCCCGCCACTCCCACGACGCGGCACTTCTTGATCTTCGCGATCTGGCCGGCAATCATCCCGACCGCTCCTGCCGCCCCGGACACCACGACCGTTTCCCCTCGTTTCGGGTCGCAGATGTCCAGCAGGCCGAAGAACGCCGTCAGTCCCGGCATGCCCAACACTCCGAGAGCCGTCGAGATCGGCGTGCGGCCGAAGCCGATCTTCCTCAGTTCGCGCCCCTGAGCGACGGCGTACTCCTGCCATCCCAACATCCCTTCGACCGCATCACCGGCTCGGAACCCGGGGTCCTCGGACTCCACAATGAAGCCGACCGCTCCGCCGATCATGACTTCCCCGATGGCCACCGGCCGGGCATACGAGTCCGCGGCGTTCATCCGCCCCCGCATGTAGGGATCCAGCGAGAGGTAGATCGACCGAACCAGCACTTCACCTGGGGCAGGTGAAGGCAACGGAGAGTAGACCAGGTGGAAGTCCGACACCTTGGGAAAGCCCACAGGCCTCTCTGCGAGCGTTATTTGCCTGTTCACTGTCGCCAATGGAATCCCCTTCCTTTTCAAAGGAAGCGTCCCAGCAACCGATTCCTTCCTCGCTGGGCCTTTCGAAAACCTTCTTCCAGCTCGGCAGGTGGCTTCGCCCACCGCCGGGAACGAGCCGGGCGGCGGGGCTCCAATCGAGTCGCCCCGCCGTCCTGCGGGCTCCTCACATCTTGGGTTTCTCCTCTGCCTTTGGCTCAGGGGTATGGCCCGTCTTCATCATCGGGCACTCCATCGCGCCTTTCGTGCCCTGCATGTGCATGTGGTGCATCATGTGCGCCATCATCTCGGGTTGCATCTCCATCATCATGGCGCGAGAGGCCTTGCGCTGGGCGACGAGTTCGTTGATGACGGCCCGCATCGCCTTCTCCAGGTTGACCTCTGGAGTGTCGGCGTTCATCGTGGCCACCAGCTTGTCCAACGCAGCGTCGTCCGCCTGGAGCTTGGCCTGCATCGCCTGCTTCTTGGCCATGATGGCCTCGCACTCCGCTTTCAGATCCGCTTCGTGCTTGGCCGTCGCCGCGCTGGCCTTGTGGTGACCCGTTGCCGGAGCAGCCTGAGGGCTCTTTGCGGCCGGGGGCGCCACGGGAGCCGGAGTCGTTTGGGCGCCCGCACCCACCGCGAGCGCGAGCGCGGCAGCGGCGAAGATGCCGGGAACGAGGATCGTGAGATTGTGCTTCTTCATGGTTGTGTTTCCTTTCCGGCGGTCCTTGGGACCGCGTTCATGCGCCAGCGGGAAGATCAGGCGCGGGTGTGAAGCGCAGCTACGACTTCGTGCGTACGACGAGCAGAGCGCCGCCGACCACGATCGCACCGATCCCGGCCCACACCGGGATGTTGACCGTTTCCTTGTCCTTGATCGAAAGCTCGAACGGGCCGACCTTGGCGTTGTGGGTCGTCTTGGTGTAGGTGATGCCGCCGTATACCAGCCCGATGATGCCGGCGGCGATCAGAAGTACTGCCACGATCTTGAGTGGGCTCACCTTACCTCCCTCTGCCGACCAATTGGAGCGGTCTGGCCGGCTCCGTAGGACCTTGCCGACTCCCAACTAACCGAGACGCGTGCTGGTGGCCCGGCCGCTGGTCGGCAGGGCCCCCCGGGCCTGGACGTTGCAGGTCATTGCCAGGCCCGGCGAGCCTCACTGCCCCACGGCGTTCGCCGCCGGAGCGCCCTAGAGGACGCGTCGTCCGGAGACGAGCCTGATGATCAGAACGACCACCGCCACCACCAGCAGGATGTGGATCAAGCCGCCCATGGTGTAGGAGGTGACCATGCCGAGTAACCACAGGATGAGAAGAACGACCAGGATCGTCCAGAGCATCACAGTCCTCCAGTCCCGCCGAGCCTAGTAGTTCGCCTTGCCGACGAGAAGTTCGTTGTGCACGTCCTTGACACCCCTGGTGCCGCGCGCGATGCTCTCCGCCTCACTCTTGATCTTCTCGGAGCTGACGCGGCCGATCAGCGTCACAACCCCCTGCGACGAGCCCACGTCAATGTCCCCGGGCTTGATATCGGAGTTGGCGATGAGCTTCGACTTGACCTTCGAGCTGATCATCACGTCATCAAGCCAACTACCGACCGTCCTCTCCCCGACCGTGAGATCGTTCACGACGCCTTCCACGTGCTCCGTGCGCCACGCGACGCGCGCAGCCTCTAGGCGGGCATCCTCCGTGTCCACCACGCCGGTCAGGTACACAACGCCCTCCCGGGTCTGGACGTTCACCTCCTTCGCCTTCACCTTGTCGTTGGCCGCGAGAGAAGCCTGGACCACCGACGTGATCCCCGAGTCGGCATGTCGCGTGTCCTTGGTCGTCATCGAGGAGGCGCAGCCGAGAAGCGCAAGCAATGCAACACCGACCAGAGAACCCGCCACCACTACGAATATTCGTTTCATGAGCTACCGTCCTTTCCCGAACGTGCTTCAAACCTAGTCCTCGGGTCCCCGGCCGGGAAGTGCACTTACTACCCAGGAACGGGCCTGCGACGTGGGTAAGAATTACCCCTCCGGCGGCCGCCCCCGATCACCTGCCAGACGGTGGGGGGTGTAAGGACGTCTGGGTGGATCCCTTCCGTTCTGCGACGAGCGGCGATGGCAGCAGGACCTTGCCAAGCAAACCCTGTTGGCCGCACCGAACAGCAATCCCAAGAACGAACCTGGGAGGTGGCAAGGACCTCCGTGCCCCCGGGCTCTCCTCGGTTCAATGAGGCGTGAGAGCGAAGCGGCGGTTGTGACTGACCAGAAACCGGACGAATCGTCCGGGTGAAGGTCGAGTTCGGGGCGGGTGCGCCTTCTTCTCGGTCACCCCGTTGCAGCGGTGTGCTGTGCCCCCCTGTCGTCAGGCCGCCAGGGTTGGTTGCTGGGCCTGGTCTTCGGCTGGATCCTCGTAGCCGGGGGCCAAGTGCGGGTGCGCGCTCCGGCTCGGCGTCGAATCAGTTTGGAGCGGTGCGCCCGGTAGACGTCCCCTTGGACGCCCGCTCGATCTACGCCCGGTTGGCTGCGCTGGTCGCGTCCCAATTCCAATCGCGGATCTCCGGCATGTCCTGGCCGTGCATGTCGACAAACTACGTGCGCTGGGCGGGCTTCATGGTCCGTCCCTTGGGGGGGTTGCGCTCTCGCGCTTCGGGGTTACCGGCGCGTCGATGAACACGTCCATCTGTTGGCCGACGAAGATCGGCAGGTCGCCCCGCGTGAAGCTGAAGACCACCTGGAGCACTCGCGTGTCGACGCGCTCGGTGCTGTCGCCGGTGAGTGACTTCTTCGGCACGACGACGGGCTCGAATCGCACGAATGTCAGCGGCGTCCTGATGTTCTCGTTACCGCGGAGGTAGCCGACCGCTGACGCACCGCCACGCACGCGCCAGGCATCGTTCTCATCGACGTCCACGCGCACGTTCAGCGGCGTGACACTCCCGAGCACGATCAGCGGTGGCTGGCTAGAAACGGCTGAACCAGCCGACGCAAACTCCCCGAGGTGTACCTTCAGCTGCAGCACTTGTCCGTCCACCGGAGCGCGCACGGTCAGCCGCTCCAGGTCGGTCTCGACAGACGCAAGCTCAGCACGTGCCTGCAGCAGCTGCGCCTCGGCCTTCTGCGCGGCAAAGCGCTTCTTCTGGAGATCAGCGACGGTGATCAAGCCGTCGGCTGCGAGTGGTTCGTCGAGTGAGAGAGAGTATCGTGCGTCGGCGAGCTCTGCCTCGGCAACCTGAAGGGCCGCACGCCGGGTAGCCAGCTCCGCCTGGATGGGGCGTTCGTCAATGGTGAACAAAGGATCTCCCACCTTCACGTTGCTGCCGATCGCGACGAAGATCTTGGAAACGATCCCCGAGATCTGGGTTCCGAGCGAGATGTTCTCAGTGCTGGCCTCGACGACTCCCGATCCGGCGACAGAGCTGTGGTAGGGCGACCTTGGTGGGTTCGAGACGGGCGCCACCGCCGGACGGGTCTTGTCGCCCCTGAGGACGGTCACGACGGCGAAGACCACCCCGGCCAAGGCCACCAACGGCACGATGTACTTGCGTACCATAGCCACTCCTATGGATCCCTCTGCGGATCGCTCTCCCGGCGTGGCGCGTCCTCGATCCCCGTGATCCGGCCATCCTCCATCCGGGCGATGCGGTCGGCGAACTCGAAGATTCGGGCGTCGTGCGTGACGACCACCAGGACGCGGTCCTTGCCGAGCGCGAACTGCCGCATCAAGCTCATCACCATGCGGCCGCTCTCGCTGTCGAGCGCGCTGGTCGGCTCGTCGCAAACGATCATCCGCGGGTCGTGGACCATCGCGCGGGCGACGGCTACGCGCTGCTGCTGGCCGCCCGACAGGTCCGCGGGCAGCGCCTGAATCATGCGGTCGTCAAAGCCCAAGTTTCTCAGCACCGCCCCCGCTCGCTCCAACGCCGCGCGCCACTTGACGCCATTGATGAGGAGGGGGGTTGCCACGTTTTCGGCCGCGGTGAGCGCAGGTATCAACTGAAACGTCTGGAAGACGAAGCCGATGTTTCGCCCGCGAAACCGCGTCGTCTCGGGCGGCGACATCTGCCCGTAGTCGTGCTCGAGGACGGAGCAATCGCCACCGTCCCGTTGCAGCAGGCCTGCCAGGACTGAGATCAGCGTCGTCTTGCCGCAACCGGACGGCCCCACCAACATCAAGAGCTCTCCCATGCCGACGTCCAGATCGACACCACGGAGAGCCTGCACAGCGGCGTTGCCTTGACCATACGTCTTGGTCACCCCGTGACAGCGAACGGCTGGTTGAGTCTCGGTCGGTGGGATCGGAGTTTGCATGGTTTGAGCGCTCATCGTCCGGCCAGGAACGAGGCCGGTTGCATCTTCAGCACAGACCGCCCGCTGAACGCTGCGGCTCCGATACTGACGAACAGGACCGCCGTTCCTCCTATGGCTGGCGCGAACCACATCATGCGAAATGGGAAGTCGTAGCTCGCAAAGACCCGACCGGCGAGAACGCAGAGGCCGAGTCCTAGGCCCGTCCCCAAGAGCGCGCAGAGTGCGGCCTGCGCGCAGATCATCGTCAGCAGCGATCTCGTGGACGCACCCATGGCGTTGAGCACGGCGTAGTACTTCAGGTTCTCGTGGGTGAACATGAACATCATGACACCGGTGACGCCGAAGCCCACGATCATCGCGATGGAGAGCATCGTCACCGCGTCGCCCACGTCTTCGGAGTTGACCAGCATCCACTTGACCGTTTCTGTCCTGAAATCGTCCGACGTGCGGGCGCGAAGATCCGTCGCCGCCTCGATGCGGGCGGCGAGCGTGTGCGCATCCACGGTGGGCGCGGCGGTCACCAGGACAAACGTCAACCGGCGCCGCTCCGGCAACAGGATGCGCTCGGCGGTGGAGTAGGTGGTGAACAGGAGCGGCCGCGGGGGGAAGCGGGGCAAGGCTTGCGACTGCCCAGCCACCCGAACGCGGGTGTCGTTGACCAGGACCTCGTCGCCCGCAATCAACGGGCGCGTCGGAACGCCCAGGTGCGACCTGCCACGAGGCCACTGGTCTGCCTTCAGCAGTGGCGTCTCCAGCTTCCCGCTGGTGCCGCCCGCATCGACGATGACCGCATCGGGGGCCCGCAGGGCCTCGGCCGTGGCACCGCCGTTCATCGGAGGCACGCCGGTGAGCGTGGCGTCGTCGACCCCAATCACCTGGAAGGACTGGAACGTTCCGTTCGGAAAACGGACCTCCGCCTGGGCCACCGCCAGCGGCACAGCTGATTGCACACCCTCCACGCT
>JAIQFQ010000069.1 GCA_020073245.1 Terriglobia bacterium
AAGTTGAAGACGATCCGCAGATGGTGAGGACGCGGCGGATGATGACGACGTGGTGGACTTAGCAGGCACCCCCTCGGGGGCTTCGGCCTACGGAAGGTTTCGACAAAGGTAGCCCCTGGGTAGCCCATGACCCCCAGTCGAAATTGGCCAGAGTTTTCGTGTTGCCTGAAAGCTACTGGTGTTCGGTAGTTTGATGTGGTGCGCCCGGCACGATTCGAACGCGCGACCTTCAGATCCGGAGGTTCTTCCGAGCCCTTTTGGCTGAGTTGCGCCCAGACCCGATGAGGGGTTCAACGTACAGCAGAGATTGACGTTGTAAAACGTGCTTGCCCGGCTGAGTTCCGCTGTCGTGCCGGCAGTTCGGCTGAATTGGTGTCCTGGCTGTGTCCTGGCAGCGCGACGGTGACTGTGTCGCATCTGCCGCCGGTAGCACCTTGATCGCGACATCCCTGCCCAGGCGTGTGTCGCAGGCCCAGTACACCTCGCCCATCCCGCCCGCGCCGATCTGGGCGACGACTTCGTACGGGCCGCAGGGGGTGCCCGGTTGCATCGGCTTGGCCTTTCTTTGTGCTCATTCTAGTTCCGTCTAGAGACGCCATCTCGGTCGCGCGGGGCTTTCGCACAAGCACCAGTTAGAAGCGACTCGCCGCTGCACTTGCACCTGAGACCGCGAAGGAATAGCTTGGAAGAAATCAACCTCGGAGCTCCGGTCGTCCTGCGGCACGGAGGTGGTCCATGCACCGGAATGATGTCGTCCCGCTCATCATCCCCTGTCTCTTCTTGACAGCATCGCTCGCCCTCACCCAGGGACTGCCGAGCGGAACGATCGCCGGTTCCGTGACGACCGCTGCCGACGGGAAGCCTCTCCCGGGTGTTACTGTCACCGTGCGCTCGCAGGCGCTGCAGGGCATGCGCCAGGCGGTATCGGCGGCGGGAGGCGACTTCCTGCTGGCCAACCTGCCGCCGGGCGAGTACACCGTGGACCTGGAGCTGCCGGGGTTCGCGACGGTCACGCGGGCGGGTATCCGGGTCGGCACGTCACAGCGCCAGGAGTTGGCTGTCGGGATGAGCCTGAAGGGCGTCACGGAGGAGGTCCTGGTCACCGCCTCCACCGACCTGGTCTCAACGGTACCGCAGTCGGCGACGATCCTCACCTCGAAGACGATCAACGAGCTCCCCATCCCGCGGACGATCGAATCCGCCGCGTTGCTCGCCCCGGACATCAGCGGCCGGCCTGGAAACTCGTACGTCAGCCAGGCGACCGACGCATTCTCGATCGCCGGCGGCGAGACCTACGAGAACATGATCAACGTCGACGGCATCTCGCCCCAGGAGCCCTACAACCGCCTGCCCGAGCCTCTGTACGTCGAGGACGCCGTCGCTGAGGTGGCGACGCTCACGTCCGGCATCTCCGCGGAGTACGGCCGGTTCAACGGGGGAGTCGTCAACATCGTGACCAAGACGGGCGGAAATGCCTGGAGCGGCTCGCTCCGCACGACCCTGATCAACGACGCCTGGTCCGCCCGCACGCCGTTCGGTGAGCATCGCGAGCAGTCGATCACACCAATCTACGAGGCGACGCTCGGGGGGCCGGCCTGGCGGGACCGCATCTGGTTCTTCGGTGCAGGGCGGATGCTCGACCAGACATCGACCCTCACGACCGCGCCGCCGACGAGCATCAGCTTCCCCGAGCAGGTAACCGAGAAGCGCTATCAACTCAAGGTGACCGCTTCTCCCTCTCCGAGCCAGACGATCACCGTCGGCTACACCGGGTTCAACCGCGACGACAACAACACCTACTTCCAAGGCTTCCCCATCCTCGATCTCGCGAGCACATACGACGACACGCGCCGGGAGCACCTCCTCCTCGTCAACTACACCGGCAGTCTGGCGAACGACGTCTTCCTCGAGGCCCACTACGGCCAGCGGAGGCTGACGCACGTGGCGGGTTCGACCATCACGGACCTGGTCAACGGGACATACATGGCCAACCCTGCTCCTTGGGAGATTTACAACGCCCCAGTCTTTTGTGCCGTCTGCCCCTCGCCGGAAGACGTACGCAACAGCGACCAGGGCGTGCTCAAGGCAACGTTCCTGGCCTCCACGAGATCTCTCGGCTCGCACACCATCGTGGCGGGAGCAGAGATGTTCAAAAGCTCGTGGTGGCTGAACAACTACCAGTCAGGCACAAGCTACGCAGTCGTGGGCAATGACGTCATTCTTGACCACGGCGACCTCTACCCCGTGTTCGGGCCGGGGACCTACCTCGAGTACTTCCCGATTCTCACCCCGGCCGCGCCGAACGACCTCCGGACGTACTCGGCCTACGGCAACGATACGTGGCGGTTGAACGATCGGCTGACCTTCAGCCTCGGCCTTCGCTGGGACAAGAACAACGACCGAGATCCCGCCGGCGTGTCGATCTCGAGCGAGGGCACCCTGAGCCCGCGCCTCGCCGTCACGTGGGACCCAACGGGCAAGGGGGCATTGCGGCTCACGGCCAGCTACGGGCGGTACGTCTCGACCCCCAACGACAACCAGATCGCGTGGGCCTCGGCATTCGGGACGCCGGCGGTCTTCGGCTACTTCTACAACGGCCCTGCGATCAACATGGACACCGCGGGGCCTCTCGTGAGCCGGGCGGACGCCCTCCGTGAGCTGTTCCACTGGTTCGGCATCACGGCGCCGGGGCAGTTCCCAAAGGCAGGAATCGACCCGTTCTACGTCAACGTCCCGGGCGTAAGCCTGCAGATGCGCGGCGACCTGAAGTCCCAGAAGGCCGATGAGTACTCGCTGGGGGTCAACGGCTCGCTCGGAACGAAGGGGAGTTTCCGGGTAGACGGGATCTACAGGACCTACGGGGACTTCTACGCGGTGAAACTCGACACGACGACCGGGACAACCCACGACCCGCTCGGCAACGAGTACGACCTCGGGATCCTGAGCAACACGAACGCGCCGTTCGAACGCTACCATCTGGCGCTTCGGACGAGCGTGCAGGTCCAGCCGAGCGGGGTCGTCTCCATCGGCGGCTCCTGGACGTGGTCTCGCACTTGGGGCAACCAGATCAGCGAGTCGGCTACCGCAGGGCCAAACCCACCGTTCGACCTGACGTACCCGGAGTACTGGCAACCCTCGTGGCACGTGCCGACAGGCGACCTGCCGCAGGACATCCGTCACCGGATCCGTCTCTGGACCACGTGGGACATGATCTTCATCCCGGCCCGGCTGGGTCGTTTCAACCTGAGTGGAATCTTCGCTCTCGACACCGGGCTCCCGTACGGTGCGAGCGGCAATGTCTACGTCAGCGACTACGTGACGAATCCGGGGTACGTCCTGCCGCCCTCCTACGAAACCTACTGGTTCACGAGGCGGGATGCGTATCGGACGGGGACGGTGACCCACCTCGACCTTGCCCTGAACTGGAACCTGAAGGTCGGACCCGTCGAGCTGTTCGTCCAGCCGCAGGTCGTGAACATCTTCAACAGCCACGCAATCGCCCAGAACGACCCTTCCCTGATCGATCTAGGGGTCAGCACGGCCGTCAACACCCCCGGCCTGCAGCCGTTCGACCCGTTCACGCAGAAGCCGGTCAAGGGCGTCAACTGCGCCCTCAGCCCGACGTTCGGGCAGGCCCTCAGCCCGGCTGCGTACCAGCAGCCGAGGACGTTCCGGGTCTCGATTGGCGTGAGGTTCTGATCAGGTCGTGGGCTTCTTGAGCAGTTTCTGGAGCTCCTCGAGCGGTTGGTTAAGGTAGGAGGGCAGCTCGCCGCGGGCGCGGGCCTGGCCGAGGATCCGGGCGACCATCGCGGCACCGTCCCGTGAGGGCGCGAGCACCTTGGCGAAGCGGGGCTCGGCGCGCAACGGCACGAAGTCCGGTTCGAGTAGCAGCCAGTCGTACGCGGGCGGTACGCCCACCTCGACGCTCTTCTCGAGAATCCGGATCGCGTCCTCGGTCCTCCCCATCTCTGCTAGGGCTGGAGCCGCAAAGCTCGCGGCATTTGAGACGAGGTTTGCGTCGGTGTGGCTGTCAAAGACTGACGCGACAATGTGCCGGGCGAGCGCCTCGGACGTGGCGTTGTCCCGCTGCGCGACCGCAAGCGCCAACCTAATCTGCCGCCACAACTCGCCCAAACTGTGCGTCGCGGTGAGCGCGGCCTCGCATCGTCGGAGCGTGCCCTCGGCCTCCTCCAGCCGACCGAGCTTGGTCAGCGCAAAGCCTCTCATAGCCAATCCGAACGCAAGGTCCGGCTCCACCCGCAGCGCGCGGTCCACGACGCTGAGTGCCTCCGCTGGCCGCCCGAGCCAGCAGAGACCAGCGGTGGCGTTCCCGGCCGCATAGAGTAAGAGAGGATCGAGCTCAAAGGAGCGCAGACTGGCGGCGACGGAGAGCCAGGTCGAGCCTGGGGAGGACACCCACATTCCGAGGCACTCGTGAACCCATGCGCTGCGCGGCGCGAAGGCCACGGCCTTGACCGCGTAATCGATCCCCTTTTCCGGATCGGCGTGCGTCGCGTACAGCTCGACGGCGCTCAGGCCTGCCCAGCCCTCGCCGCAACGCGGGTCGATCCCGAGGGCGCGGCGAGCCCACAATTCGCCCTCTTTCAACGCTCCGCTCACGTCGCCTTCCGCCTCGAACCTGAATATGTAGAGCCTGGCGATCTCGGCCGCGGCGTCAGCGAGCGACGGATCACTCTGGAGAGCGCGCTTGAATGCCGCGAGGCTGGCTTCGAAATCCGGCGGGTGGTGTAGGTTGTTATAGCGGTTCGAGAAGTAGTTGCCCTCCTGGAGGGCCAGTTCGGCTTCGGACGAGACGGTGCTGGTCGGAACCGGGGGGGCGGCTGGCCTGACCGCGAGACGAATCCCTTCGGCAGCCTGGCGCGCGAGGTCGTTGTACGCGTCGCGGGGGCCCTCGTACTGTTTGCCCCACCGCACCTTCCTCGTCGCCACATCGACCAACTGGACGTTGAGGGCAAACCCCGCGGCGGAGGTATTGATTGAGGTGACGATGAAGCTGGAGACCTGATACAGCTCGGCGAGCGTCGTGAGATCGCCCTTGACCTTCTCGACCTCGAAGCTGCTCGGCGGCACCTTGGTGTCGAGCCCGTCGACCTGGGCGAGGAGCGTGGAGATCGTCGCGGGCACGGCATCGGTCAGGAACGCGACGTCCGGAGCGCCATAGACCTTGCACGGCAGGGCGAGGATGCTCGGGACGTGGCCGGGACCGCTCGCAACTGACGTGGACGGGACATGCCACGGGTGCCAGATCACCAGGGCTGCCACGACCGCAGCGGCGGCGAGGACACCTCCACCGACCAGCAGGCCACGCGGGCGACTCAGGCCGGCGGCGCCCGTGTCGGCCGGAGTGAGGGGCCGCGTCGCTCCCTGGCTCGACGCGGCCTGCAGTGCCAGCTCGAGGTCGTGCCCCGAGGAAAATCTCTGGTCCGGATGCTTGGCGAGACACTGCGTCACGACTCCTCGCAGCGCCGGCGGCACACTCTCCGGCAACGGCGGCGGCTCCTCCTTGAGGATCGCAGCGACTGTGTCCGTCGCCGTCTCCCCTCGGAAGGGTCGTTCGCCTGCGAGCATCTCGTAGAGCACGACACCGAACGAGAAGATGTCTGCTCGTTGATCGACTGCCATCCCCCGCGCCTGCTCCGGCGCCATGTACGCCATCGTCCCGAGCACACGGCCGAAGTCCGTTGTCCCGGTCGGCGCGTGCGTGAGCGTGTCCGCATCGCCGAGCGGTGCGCCCTCCACCAGCTTTGCCAGCCCGAAGTCCAGGATCTTGACG
>JAIQFQ010000037.1 GCA_020073245.1 Terriglobia bacterium
GCAGCGGCCTTCGCCGACTCCAACCCCGACAGCGCCCCCGCCCGAACTTCCTACGACGCTGACCGCGGTCCCGGCGTCTACGATCCCCGAACGGCCGGATTCCCGACCTCCGGTCGTGCGGGTACTCCTGCAGGCGCCCCCGGAGCCCGCGCTACCCGAACCCGGGCGCCGCTACGTCTGTAGCGCGGGAGAGGGCCCGGTCGTGCTGCGCGGGCCGCTGAAGGCGACTGCTCTGCAGGGACGGGCCGCAATCCAGGTCGGTGCGTTCACGCAGGAGGCGAACGCCCGGGCTCTCCTGGTGCGGCTGGTGGCCACTGGCTTCGAAGGCAAGGTAACGGACCAGGGAGGCGAGCTGCTCCGGGTTGTCGCCTTGGTGAAGATGGGTGAGACGGACGAGGCCCTGGCCGAGCGCTTGCGGCAGGCGGGCTTCAACGAGCAGAGGAAGAGCGCGGCCGGTGCTCTGGGGGTCGTCGTTCAGGGCGAGGGTGAGTCGGCGGTGCAGGGTCCCCGCGTGCGCGTCGTCCCCCTCGATCCCGACCCGGTGCGGGTCGGCACGAAGGCCGTTCGGGGTGAGCTGGAGTTGCGGCCCGCCGCGACAGGTGTCGCCGTGATCAACGTCGTCAACCTCGAGGAGTACCTGCGAGGCGTGGTGCCGGCCGAGATGGGGCCGCGTGCGTTCCCGCTGCTGGAGGCGCAGAAGGCGCAGGCCGTGGCGGCCAGGACCTATGCGGTGGCGCACCTCGGGGAACACGCTGCGGACGGATACGATCTGTGTGATTCCCAGCTCTGCCAGGTGTACGGCGGCGCGGACGCCGAGAGCCCGCTGTCGGACCGCGCCGTCGTCGAGACCTCCGGGGAGATCGTGACCTGGCAGGGGCGTCCGATCGACGCGATGTACCATTCGACCTGCGCCGGGCACACCGAAGACGGCGCGGCCGTCTTTCCTCAAAGGGCACAGCCGTACCTCAAGGGTGTTGAATGCCGAGGGGAGCGAGCCCTTGCCGTTGGCGTGTCCACGTCGGCCGGACCATGGCTGGGTGAGGTCGAGCGCCTCGCCGCGGTAGGGGGCAGGCTTGCGGGTTCGCTCGGTGTTCCTGCCCAGCCGAGGGCCCTGACCGCGCGCCTCGCCGGGGTACAGCCCGGTGCCGGCATCGCGGGACTCGAGCGGGCATTCGGCCTCGACCGGACAGCCGCGGCGATCCATGTCGCCCGGGGCAAGACCTCTGAGGAATCCGCGCTCGACCTGCTGCGCCAGTTTCGTCTGCCGCTCCCACCACCCCCGAGGGGGAACGGCCGTGCGAACTGGGAGATGGCGATCGCCGTGCGCCTCGGTCAGCTGGCGGGCGCCATCCAGGCCGTCGGCGGCCGGGTTGTCCCCGGTCCAAGCGGCGCCAGACTCGTCACGGACGGTCCCGAGGTCCCGAGAGACCTCACAGGTCACGAAACGTTGCTCGAGCGTCGCGGGGAGCGGTGGCGCCTGCACTCGCTGGAGTTCCCGGCGGGTTCCGCCGCGACCCTCTGGTGCGCTGGGGAGGCCTGCCCGCTGGTTGAGGTCGAGCCGCTCGACGATGCCGATGCCGGCTCGGCGTGGACGTGGTGGGTGAGGGAGTTCTCTCTCGAAGACCTCGCCAGGAAGCTCTCCGTGGCTGGGGCTCGGGAGATCACGGTCGCGCGGCGGGGGGTCTCGGGGCGGGCGCTTACCGTCGTGGTGGCGAGCAACGAGGGGAAGAGGGAGATCGGCGGCCTCGCATTTCGGCGAGCTCTCGACCTTCCTGACACGCTCTTCGATGTGGTTCAGCTCCGGAACGGGAAGACCCCAGCGGTTCGATTCCTCGGTCGGGGGTGGGGGCACGGCGTTGGTATGTGTCAGAATGGTGCGTACGGCTTGGCGCGGGGGGGCATGACTTACGCCGAGATCCTAAAGAAGTACTACACCGGAGTGGAGCTCGCTCACTGGGGAGGGGAGACTCATGAGCAGGACTCAAGGGCAGGCCCGCGAGATCCGTGATCTGGTCCGGACTCTCGCACAGGCCGAGATCGCACCCTTCGCGCGCGGATGGGACGAGCGCTCGGAGTTTCCACGCGACGTCGTCCGGAAACTCGGTGAGCTGGGCCTCCTGGGTGTGTTGGTCCCCGAGGAGTACGGGGGCGCCGGTCTCGCCTACGCTGAGTACGTCGCGGTGGTTGAGGAATTGGCCGCAGTCGAGGCGGGCGTAGCCCTTTCCGTCGCGGCCCACAATTCCCTCTGCACCAACCACATCCTGCTCTTCGGCGACGAGCCCCAGAAGCGGCGTTGGCTGCCGCCGCTCGCGCGTGGCGAGATGCTCGGGGCATGGGGCCTGACCGAGCCGGAGGCGGGTTCGGACGCGGGCGGCACAAAGACCTCCGCCACCCGTGATGGGGACGCCTGGGTGCTGCGCGGCAGCAAGAACTTCACGACCAACGCCTCGGTGGGAGGGGTTGCCGTGGTCATGGCGCGCACCTCCCCTGGAACCGACCACCGTGGCATCTCGGCTTTGATCGTCCCCCTCGACGCGCCGGGCGTGGTGATCGGACGCAAGGAGGACAAGCTGGGGATGCGCACCTCCGACACCGCCTCGCTCATCCTGGACGAGTGCAGGCTGCCAGCCGACGCCCTGCTCGGCCGCGAAGGGGAGGGCTTCCTTCAGGCCATGGAAGTTCTCGACGGGGGGCGGATCTCGATCGCGGCGCTCGGCGTAGGGATCGCACGAGGTGCCCTCGAAGCAGCCATCTCCTACTCAAAGCAGCGCCGCCAGTTCGCTCGCCCGATCGCGCAGTTTCAGGCCATTCGCCTCAAGCTCGCGGACATGGCCACCGCGGTGGAGGCCGCGCGCCTGCTGACGGAGCGAGCCGCTCAGGCGAAGGACGCCGGCCAGAAGGTCACCCTGCCGGCCTCGCAGGCCAAGCTCTTCGCCTCAGAGGCCGCGGTGCGCGTATGCGAGGAGGCAATCCAGATCCACGGTGGGTACGGCTACATCAAGGACTATCCGGTTGAGAAGTACTGGCGCGACAGCAAGCTGTGCACCATCGGCGAAGGTACAAGCGAGATCCAGCGCCTTGTAATTGCCCGCGAACTCCTGGAAGGCTAAGCTTCCCGTCATGGTCCAGGTTCCCGACGTCCTCGCAGGTGACGTGCGCGGCGTCGCAAGGGCGCTTTCCGTCGTCGAACAGGGCGGCCCAGAGGCAGAGGGGCTCATGCGTACGCTGCGGGGCCGTCTCGGGAGCGCCCAGACCGTCGGCATCACGGGGGCGCCGGGTGTGGGGAAGAGCACACTCGTGCAGGCGCTGGGGATCGCCCTGGTGGGCGCCGGTACGCGGGTCGCGGTGCTGGCCGTCGATCCGTCGAGCCCTTTCTCGGGAGGCGCGCTCCTCGGCGACCGCGTGCGCATGCCAGACCTGCTCGAGCGCGGCGCATTCGTACGCTCCATGGCGACGCGCGGAGCCCTCGGCGGGTTGGCCGTGGCGACCTCGGATGCCCTCGACGTGCTCGACGCCGCCGGGTTCGACTGGATCCTGGTCGAAACAGTCGGCGTGGGCCAGGACGAAGTCGACATCGCCGGTGAGGTCCACACGGTGGTGCTGGTGACCGTCGGCGGCCTCGGTGACGAGGTGCAGGCCGCCAAGGCCGGTGTGATGGAAATAGCCAACATCTTCGCCGTCAACAAGACCGATCAGGTGAGTGCGGACGGCCAGGTGGCAGCGATCGAGAGCGCCCTCGCATTGGCGCCACCCGCGGCCTGGCAGCCTCCCGTGGTGCGGACCTCCGCGTTGACGGGTGAAGGGATCGAGGGTCTGCGCGCCTCGCTTCTCGATCACCGACGCTTTCTGGACGATGGCGGACGGCGGAGCGAGGCGCACCGGCGTCGCGCCCGACGACGGGTCGAGCGACTCGTGTCCGCAATGATCCAGGAGCGCATCAGGGGACCTCTCGCCGCGGCTTTTGACGAGGTGCTCGAAGATGTTGGGCGAGGTGAGTTGGACCCGTACGCGGCAGCCCGCCGGCTTCTGGAAACCGTGCACAGGGAGGCTCGATGAGGGCCGTTGAGCACATCGGGATCGCAGTCAGGTCCATCGAGGAACGTCTGCCGCTCTACCGGGCCCTTGGCTTCGAGGTCGGCGGCAGGGAAGAGGTCGGCTCCGAAAAAGTCCGCGTCGCCTTCTTGCTGGCCGCCGGGACCCGGATCGAGCTGCTCGAACCGACCGCGCCGGATTCGCCCATCAGGTCCTTTCTTACGAAGAGGGGTGAGGGGATGCACCACATCTGTTTCCAGGTCGACGACATCCGTGCGACGATGACCGAGCTCAGGACGAAAGGGTTCCGCCTCCTGTCCGACGAGCCGAGATCCGGCGCCAACGGCAGCCAGGTCTGCTTCATCCACCCGAGCTCCGGTGGGGGCGTGCTCATCGAGCTTTCCCAACCCGGAGAGTGAGAGCCATGGACGTCGGTGAGATCGTGGTGGTGAGCTGCTCGGGACCGCGGGAGAAGTTCTGGGGCGTGCTCCTGGCCCTGACGACCGCAGGCGCGACGGTTCGGGGCATCCCGCTCGACACCTGTGAGGACTGGCTCCGCCAGAACGCGAGCGACGGGCCCTCGATGATCGGGCCGGTCACAATCTACGTGCCTGCCCATCGGCTCGAACGAATCGAGATCGATGAGAGCTCGGAGGCCGTGGAGTGTTTCGCGGACCGCTTCCGGCGCGTCGCGCAACGCGAGCCCAAGGAGGCGCTCCTGGGTCCAGGTCCGAAGAGAACCGGCGATCAGCATCAGATGTAGGGGGCGCGCGATGATGGTGGTGGCGCGCGGCGACGTTCGCCGATTCCGAGGGTCGACGCCGCGCCAGAGGGTTCCCTCTGGGTTCAGCCTTCCCGGGGCGAGCGCCTCAGTAGATACGTCACGTGAGCGGCCAACGCGTGCAGGAGGGCCAGCTCCCGGTGCGTCGGCAGGGTTCGGCCGAACCAGCGGCGGAACTGGTCGGTGACTCGGGCAGGGTTCTGCGGGTCGAGGTACCCTGACGCCAGCATTGCCTCTTCGAGGTGATCGAGGGCGGCTCGAAACTCTTCGTGGGGCGCGGGCCTGTCCATCGGATCCGCCGGGGGCGGGAGGCCGAACCGGGAGGCGTCCAGGAGCGCCAGCACGATCCCGACCGCCTGCGCCAGATTCAGTACCGGGAAAGCCGGGCTCGTCGGCACGGCGAGCGTCATGTGACACTGACGCAACTCGTCCCTGGAGAGCCCACCCCGCTCGGGACCGAACACCAGTGCCGCGGACTCGACGCCCGAGACGCGTAGGCGCTCTTGCATCTCGGCGGCTGTGTACAGCCCGCGGGGGTCGCGATTCCGAGTCGAGGTGGTGGCGATCGCGGCTTGCACATCAGCGAGGGCGGCAGCAAGGGTCGCGGCTGAGGTCAGCGCAACGAGCTTCTCGCCTCCCATGGCCATCCGGACGAACTCCGGATCATCGTCGAGGACACAGGTCGGTTTGACGAGAACGACCTCTGGAACCCCGAAATTGGCCGCTGCGCGGACTGCGCCGCCGACGTTGCCGGCGTAGCGCGGTCGCACGAGGACGACCCGGACTCTCACCGTGCCATGATAGTGCGGTCGATCACGAACCTGCAGACGCCTCGCGCGGCAGGGTTTCCTGCTGGTCGAGCTTCTGCAGCGTGAGGAGGTGGGCATACCTGCCGCCCAGGGCGGCCAGTTCGGAAGGAGTACCCGCCTCGAGCACGGCACCGCCCTCGAGCACGCAGAGTTGATCGCACAGCTCTGCGGCCGCAAGCCGATGGGTGGCAAAGAGGAGTGTGGTGCGGGGAAGCGCATCGAGGATCACCCGTTCGGTTCCCGTATCCACCGCGGAGAGGCAATCGTCGAGCAGCAGCAGGCGAGGCTTCGTCAGCAGCGCTCGCGCAATCGCGACCCGCTGACGCTGCCCGCCGGAGAGGGTCACGCCGCGCTCGCCGACGATGGTCCCCAGTCCCGCCGGTAGGCGCTTGAGGTCTTCCTCCAGGCCAGCGGCGACCGCCGCCTCCAGCACCTCCGCGTCACTTGCGTCCGGCCGCGCCAACGCGATGTTGTCCCGGAGGGTGGCGGAAAAGAGAAAGCTCCCCTGAGGAACGAGGGCCACCTGGCGGCGCAACTCGCGGATCCGAAGCGCCCGCACGTCGGTTCCGTCGATCAGGATCGTTCCCGGCGGCGGCTCGAGCAGGCGCGGGATGAGCCACAGCAGCGTGCTCTTGCCGCTCCCGACCCCACCTACGATCGCCAGGCGTTCCCCTGGCCGGACGACGAGCGAAACTTTCTGCACGGCGGCTCCACGTGTTCCCTGGTAGGCGAACGTGAGATTCCGGATCTCGAGTCCGGCCGGTGTGGTGCGTTCCGGGAGGTGCTGCTCGGCGGCAACGATCTCCGTCAACGGAGGCTCGGAAAACAGCGCCTCGATTCGAGCCATCGACGCGGCCCCGCGCTGGAGCAGGTTCGCCACCCACCCGACGGCGATCATCGGCCAGATCAGGCGGACGAGGTAGAGGTTGAACTCCACAAACTGGCCGAGAGAGATGGCCCCGTGCCGGACGGCACTCCCCCCGACCCCGAGCACGGCGACGAACGTGAGCCCGATCAACGCCTGCAGCAGAGGCTGGAAGATGGCCGAGATCCGTATGAGCTTCGCGTTTGCGGCGACGTAGCCGCGATTGCGGTCGGACATTTCCCTGATCTCGGCCTCCTCGCAGTTGTACGCGCGCAGCACTCGCAGCCCAACGAGGTGCTCCTGGAGCCGGGCCGTGTAGTGCGAGAGGGCTTCCTGCGCCTGGCCCCATCGGAGATGGATGCGGGACCCGAAGTAGCGGGTGACCCCGGCGACCAGCGGCAACGCGGCCAGCGACAGGAGGGTGAGCGGGACGTGGATGCGCGCCATGAGGACGGCGCTGACCAACAGGACCGTGAGGGTGTTGAGCGCATACATCAAGGCCGGACCGACCGCCATGCGGACCGTCCCGACATCGCTGACGGCACGGGTCAGGAGGTCGCCCACCCTCTCCCGCATGTAGAACCAGGGTGGAAGGCGGAGCAGGTGGTCATACAGGTCCGTGCGCAGCCGGTGTTCGAGGTGTCGGGACACCGACACCAACAGGTTGCGTTGCACGAGCAGGAAGAAACCCGAGACGAGAGCGACCAGAACCAGCAGCCCCGCGTACCGCCAGACGGACTCGATCGGGGCT
This sequence comes from Terriglobia bacterium, assembly GCA_020073245.1. Lineage (GTDB taxonomy): Bacteria > Acidobacteriota > Thermoanaerobaculia > Thermoanaerobaculales > Thermoanaerobaculaceae > RBG-13-68-16. The sequence goes on from JAIQFQ010000037.1 coordinate 7,239, forward strand.
CCGGCGTTGAGTGCGTCGACGGCGCGACGGACGATGCCCGGCGCGGCGAGCCCGACCAGTCCTGACGCCACGACACTCGCGCAACCCATTACCGTCGCAGGGAGATGCTCCCGATAGTACGCGAGTACGCGGCGAAAGACTCTCAAACTCCGCACGACAGGAGCCTACCACGGCCGGCCGGCCCCGTCGCCGGCACCCCGTCCCGCGGCTCGTGGCAGAATGCTGCGGTGAGCGAACGCTCCTGGTACCTCACGGGTCGGGCCGCGGCCCTCATGCTGCGTCTCTGGAGATGCGCGGTCCGCGTTGAGGTGCGCAACAAGGGGATCCTCAAGCCGCCGTACGTCCTGGCTCTCTGGCACGGCCGGGTCATCGGCTCGATGATGGACAACTTCGATTGCCGGTGCGTGACGATGGCAAGCCGGTCGAACGACGGCGCTCTCGCTGCCGGCATCGTCGAGGGGCTCGGCTTGAAGGCCACCCGGGGCTCGGGCTCGCGCGGGGGGCGGGAGGCGCTCGACGAGATGGAAGACATGGTCCGGGCGGGCTGCCCCTTTGCGGCGCTCACGGTCGACGGTCCGCGCGGGCCCTGGCGGAGGGTCAAGACGGGCGCCGTCGTGCTGGCACGTCGCCTTGGGGTCCCGATCTACGCGGTGACGTTCTCCGCTACCCGGCCCCGCGTTCTCCGGTCGTGGGACCACATGGTCCTGCCGAGTCCCTTTTCGAAGGTCGTGGTGGCGTACGCCGGGCCGTGGAGTTCGGACGTGCCCGCCGACGGGATCAGTGCTACCGCCGAGAGGGTGGGTCAGGAGATCGACTCCCTGACGGCAGCACTCGACCGGGAGGTGGCGGGAGAGGAGCTTTGGCCTTCGACGTAGCCTCGAGGCGTGGCTGTCTGACGGCCGCAACGCTCCCGTTCGCGGCCGTGGCCCGGCCGATCCGGGCATGGGTTCGCCGTACGGCGCGGCGGGAGCGCACGGTACCAAGACACCTGTGGTGGTCGCGGCGCAACCTTGACGGCGTCGTTCGCCTCGGCTGCGAGATCGAAATATCTCTCCAACAAGCCCCGAAGGTCGTGGAGGCGGTCTCCGCTCTCGTGGCGGGGGCGGCTGCCGAGATCGGGCTCACGGTCGGGTCGGTCGGGGTCGTGCCGGGCGAGGAACCGCTCCTCGTGGCGCTGGCGCCCAGGCGTGACATCGTGGCGCCCCGGGTCCGGGATTCGCTCGTCGGGGGCGAAACCCACCGCAGGAAGCACCTTTGGCTGGCGTTGCCTCATGGGACGTACCTTGCATCGGTCGTGAACCCCTACCGGCCGTTCGCAGCCGCGGAAGGCGAAGTCGCCGGGATTGTGCGCAGCGGGGGGGCTTCCCACGCACTCACCAGCGAGTTGGCCCCCAGCACCACGGGCATCCGCATCCGGCTTGGCGTCTATTCTGTGCGGCCGGGGATCAGGAGGCTTCTGAGCCTCGCCAGGAAAGGCCTGGATGGCGCGCCCGACCCGCCAGCGGCAAGGTAGACGAGCGCGCCTGCTCCGATCACCAATGTGAACCCCAGGCCCCACAGGTGGCACGCAAACCCCGCGGCGAGGGCGCTCCTCGGCGCGACGCCCGCACCTGCAAGCGCCGCGGCCCATCCCGCTTCCTGCGTCCCGAAGTTCCCCACGGCGTTGACCGGCAACGAGGAGCCGGCGGCGGCTCCTATCACGCCAAGAAGCACGAGAAACGGCGGGAAGTTGAGGGCCATTGCTCTCAGGAGAGTGGCCGTGACGGCCCAGATCACACCCCACAGCAACACCGACAGCAGCAGGCTCGCGAACGCCTGGGCGGGCGTTCGAGCCAGCTGCAGAAGCTCCTTCCGGGCACGGAGGAGCTGAACAAGCATCCGGCGGCGCCAACTCTTCCGTTTGCGCCACCGGCTCCCCAGCCACCGGAGCGCCCTGCCCCCGACGATCCAGGCGAACGTCAGGAGCACCGCGACGACGCCGACTGCCGCGATTGCCAGAAGGGGTCTTCCTCCGATCGCGGCCGTGCCGAATGCGGCCCACATGAGGACCGCAAGAACGTCCAGTACGCGTGCGAGGACGGTGACGGAGAGAGCGCGGATCGTCCCCGGGAGCCCAGCTGCTCGCAGGAGGGGGATCAACGAGAGCTCTCCCAGCCGGAGCGGGAGCACGCCGCTGGCGAGCTGCCAGACCGCTGCCACGGCGGTCGCGCGGGCCGGTCGAAGCCGGCGGCCCGCGAGGAGGGAGAGCCGGAGTCCGCGCAGCAGCATGGCCACGGCTGTTCCACCGAGTGCCGTCAGAAGGCCGGGCCAGCGTGCACGACCGGCGAGACCAACGACGTCGCCAGGCTGAGCCACGAGCAGCAGTGCGGCCGCGATGATCAGGCCCACACCGGCGAGCCACCAGGAGGCGCGTCGGCGCCTGCTCACTTCTTTTGGCGTCCCATTGCGCGCAAGTCGTCGAGCAACCGGCGGTTCACGGCGGTCAGATCGGCGAGCATGCCCAGCACCGCCAGCTGGACCCCAGTGAGCGCGAGCAAGGCGCAGGCGATAAGCGACTGAACGTGGCCCGCGGGTGAGATGCCTGTCAGGTAATAGTACGCGTATCGGCCTGCGAGCGCTCCGGCGCCGATCCAACAGAGCGCGCCAAGGGAGAGCAGTATCCGCAGCGGGCGGTAGATGAAGACCAGCCGCACGAGCGTGGCGAGAGAGATCAGCACATACGTGGCGTTGTTTCGGACCAGACGTGACGGGCGGGAAACCGGACGGGTAGCGACGGGGACAGAGCGCACCACAAGGTCGCTTTGACCCGCCTGGATCAGGGTCTCCAGCGTGTAGGTGAACGTTGTGAAGCAATGTAGGCGGGCAGCGGCGACGCGCGAGAAGGCGCGAAAACCGGTTGTCGCGTCCAGGAGGGGGATTCCGGACAGCATCCGCACGACCCAGGCACCGCAGCGCTGCAGCCAGCGCTTGGTGAGGGAGAAGTGCCTCAGCGTAGCGACCCCTCGGTCACCGAGGACGATGTCAGCGTCGCCGGTCAGGATCGGAGCCACCAGGGCCGGAACGGCGGCGGGGTCGTACTGACCGTCGGCGTCCGTGTTGACGATCACGTCGGCACCGCCCCGCAGCGCTGCTTCGATGCCGACCGTGAACGCTCGCGCGAGGCCTATGTGGACGGGTAGCCTCACGACCGAGGCTCCGCCTGCCCGGGCCGCCTCGGCCGTCGCATCGGTCGACCCGTCATCGACCACCAGGATCTCGACCGATTCGAAACCGTCCACGGTGCGCGGCAGTTCCCTCAGAGTGGCCGGTAGGCATTCAGCCTCGTTCCACGCCGGGACCTGGATGGTCAGCTTCATCTGAGCCTCCTGGGCGCCGCCAGCAGGACGGTCACAGCGAGGGCCGCGGCCGCCGATCCCCAGAGCAAGGGCGGCAACTCAGCCTCAAGCACGACGTGTGACGTGCCGCTGGGGAGCGGGACGCCGGTCCAGACACCGTCCACGCGTTCAGTCTGAACGGGACTCCCATTGACAGTCGCCTTGAACAGTCTGGGCCGGTACTTGACCTGGACGACCAAGAACCCCGGTGCGGTCAGATCGCCCCTGAGCTCGGTCCTGTCCGGGAGCACGCTCGCGATCCGGATACTGCCTCCCGTCCTCCACTGGACAGGAGCGGAAACACCGGGAACGCGCGTCCCGGGCACGGTCACGACGCTGAGATCCTTGGGAAACGACACACCTTCGGGTTCGACGCCACGAGCCAGGAAGGCGAGCGGCCTCGCCGTCGTCCACTCCCAGACCCGAACGCCAGTTTGCTGGCGAGCAATGCGCAAGCCCGAGGTGTCCCATGCTGCTGGGAGTGTGTCCGTGGTGGGACCATGGCCGCCGGAGATCGCCACGACCGCGGGACCTGGCGGAAAGCCGGTCGGCACCTCGAACCATGTCCACGCCGTACTCTCGGCCTGTAGCGTCTCATCCGACGCGAGCTCGACGACCCGACCCACACTTTCGAGCCGAACCCGAATTGAGTGGCCGGACGTCGAGGGGAGGCCGAGACGACACGCCCCTTCGGGGACCTCGGCCTGAAAGCGGGAGGAGCCGCTTCCCAGCGACGGACGAGTCGAGGTCAGATCAGCCAGCTCGATACGAGAGAAGACCTCGCCCGAGACCACCCGGAGGGGCAGCGGCTCAAGGAGCCAGCGGGCACCGAGGCGGACGATCCGCGGGTCGAGGGCTCTGGAAACGGACAGCTCACCACCCTTGCCGGCCCCCAGCATCGAAGCGTATCGCGGCTCGCCCGAGAACGATGCGGCGCGCACGTCCGCAAGGCCCAGCGAGGCCGCAGCGTCCGGTGGCATGGCTCCGAGCAGGCCCACGAGCCGCCACCTGGTGGTCACCATGTCCTTGGGAATTGGCGTTGCCAGTTCGGTGTCCTCGGCGGAGATGAAGGGCAAGAGGCGCGCGGCTCGGGGGACCAGCGAGAGAGCGATGAGGACCCATATGGAGGCAGCCACGGCGGTTCGGCCTCGCCCATCGGGCAGTTTCTCGACCAAGGCCTGGGTCCCGAATGCCGCGAGTGCGGCGGCGGTCAGGGCGAGCACCCCGTAAGGCCGCTGCCACAGGCCGAACCGGGTCAGCAGACTGCCTGGGACAGAGATGACCACGGCGCTTACCCCAGCGACTCCGAGCAAGAACCCTCGCTTCCTAGCCGGCGCCGAGAGCAAGCCCAACACGGCGAGCGCCACTGTCCCCAGCCCCACGTAGGCGAGGCCCTCGTGGGCCCCCTGGGCCGGTGCTGCGCCAGGGCGTCCAGCCGGAGCGTTCTCCTCGGGCGTCGCCACGACGACCGCCTTCCAGCCGCTGATCGCCGGCACCGCGGAGGGCTGTGAGGCCGGCGCCCCTGGCTCTCGGCCGTTGCGGTCAAGCCAGATCCGAGGGAGCGCCAGTGCGAGCACGAGCAAACTGGCCGCGCCGATGGCAAGCCATCGCGCCGGCCTCGCGGCAGCGGGAGGGAAGAAGACCATCGCGGCTCCGGCCAGGGCCACGAAGGTAGGAGCGGGTGCCCCGCTGGCACCGAGGACGAGAAGCACGAAGGTCCACGCCGCGACGAGTGAGCGTCGGCTCCGTATCGGCGCGAGGGCCGGAGCGAGTGCGAGGGGCCCGAGGGCGAGCGCCGATCCGTGCCAGTCAAGCCAATGCGCCGTTACGGCGCCGGATAGGGCGTATGCGGTCGCGCCGACGGCGGCGGGCCAGGCGCCGAGCCCGAGGAGCCGCAACACCCACCATGTGCTCAGCAGCGCCACGGTCAGCTCGAGCGCGAGGAGCGCGGTCCATGCCCAGCCGGGTCTCGCCGCGACGGCGGCAAGGAGGACCAGCGGCGCCCCACCCTCCTCGGGTCCGGACAGCCATCCTGGACGGCCCCCACCGATCCATGGGTTCCAGAGAGCGACTTTCAGAGGTCCTCGGGCCACACTCGACAACCTCGGGCCGAGCCTCGTGGCGGGTTCAAGGGAATCCGTCGAGGGTCTCGCGAGTGGTCCCAGCAGCTCGCGCCAAGGTGGGGCACTCTTGAGGCTCGCTTCGGGGGCAAGCCGACAGTCGAGAAAGAGGGCGGGGTAGAGGAGCGTGAGTAGGATCGCAACAGCAACGACAAGACAAACCCTCGAGCCGCCGCCGCGCATGGCCCATTGTAGGGTGTTGTCGGTCCGGGCGCAGGTCCCTCACTTCTGACGGATCGGTCCACCTGAGGGGCCGCCATTCAGCTCGCTTTGATGCCGGTCTGAGGCGACGCCGCATGGTTGACAGTCTGTGACCTCACCGGCATACTCTCCCGGCCTGGAGTGCCCAGGTAGCTCAGTTGGTAGAGCACGTGACTGAAAATCACGGTGTCGGCAGTTCAATTCTGCCCCTGGGCACCACTCCGACCCACGACCCCGCCTGTGGCGGGGTTCTTGATTTTCAGTCACGTGCTCTGTGGGGGCGCGGGGGGCTCGCCCCCCGACCGGGGTGGAAAGGTGACGGCCCGGAGCGGAGCGGCCCTTCGCGCAGCGGAGGACGCGGAGCGCAGGGGAAAATCACGGTGTCGACGGTTCAATTCCGCGCCTGGGCACCACTCCGACCCACGACCCCGCCCGCGGCGGGGTCGTTTGATCTTCAGACACTTGCTTGGCGAGGCCTCGGGAGTGATGTCCCCCGACGAACCGCAATGGTAAGATGCAGCTACAAGTCTCGGCGTCGGCTGGCCCGCGCACAAAGGAGGAGTGTTATGCGGCTTGATCTTCGTTGGTCCGGTACTGCAGTGCTTCTTGTCTGGTGCCTCGCTGTCGTTTCGGCCGTTGCCGCACCGGTAACCGCGCAACTGCGGCCGCCGAGCGTGACGAACACGAAGGCCTTCAACCCCTCGACGACTGCGTCGAAGGTGGCGGCACCGATGCCCGCGGCCGCGGCGCTGCTACCACCGATCGTGACCAAGACCTTCGAGCCCGTGGTGATCAGGCCGGGGGGCACGGCGACCATGACCTTCGCCGTTACCAATCCCAACGCGAGCGACCTCAGCAACGTCGTTTTCACCGACACGATGCCGTCGGGTCTGTTCATCACCGGTTTCGGCAACAACGTCTGCTCAAACTGGAGCTTGTCTCTCACCAACGGCGGGCCGGACGGGTACCCGGATCTGAGCGTGGGCGTCAATCCTCTCAGCGCGAACACGACCTGCACGTTCTCGTTCCCCATGTTTGCCAAATCCGCAGGCGATTTCTACAACACCACGAGCGCGGTCACGTCAACGGAGGCCGGCAGCGGACCGCCGAGCAACACCGCACTGCTGCAAGCGACGGACCCGATCCCGACGATGTCGTGGCTGGGCCTCGCGGCTCTGGCAGCCGTCCTCGCCCTCGCCGGTATCATCGCGGTCAGACGGAGAGCGTAGGCACCCGCTGAATTGCACCGCAAAGCGGAGTTGTGATGCCCCCTTCCGGATGGCGCGGGGGAAGGTAACTGTCTGGAAGGCTCAGGTTAGCCCCTGGGCACCATTCCAAACCCCAACTCCGCCGGCACCGGGGTTCTGGTCTTGAGACCCGTGGTACGGCGAGGGGTTCGTCCGCGGGGGCGTATGGGTTGTCGATACCGCCTCAGCCCTTGACGACGCCGATCGGGCGCAAGCGCGCTACCGGCCGTGCAATTCCGGAGAGGCGGAGCGCTTCGACCACCTCGGCAGCATCCTTGTAGGCCTCGGGCATCTCCTCGGCGAGGGTCTTGGGGGAGCGGGCCGCCACGACGACGCCGCGCTGCCCGAGTTCGGCGAAGATGTCGCGCCCAGCCCCGGCCCGCCTGGCGGCGTGGCGCGACATGCTCCGCCCCGCACCGTGCGCGGCCGAGCCGAACGTCTCGCGCATCGCGAGCTGCGTCCCCACGCAGACGAACGACGGGCGTCCCATGTCGCCGGGGATCAGCACGGGCTGACCCACGGCACGGTACGCCGCTGGCACATCCGCATGCCCGGCCGGGAACGCCCGCGTCGCGCCCTTCCGATGGACGAGCAGCGTCCGGCGGGTGCCTCCCACGTCGTGCTCCTCCAGCTTCGCGATGTTGTGAGCGACGTCGTACACGAGGCGGAACCCGAGCGATGAGCGGCTCCCCCCGAATACTCGGGCCATTGCACGCTCGATGAGGACCATCATGACCTGCCGGTTCGCCCAGGCGAAGTTGGCCGCCGCGCGCATCGCGGCGAGGTACCGCGCGCCTTCCGGCGAGGAGAGCGGTACCGCGACCAACTGGGGGTCGGGGAGCGGGATCAGCTCGCGTCCTTTGCTCCTGTGCATGGCCGCGAGGGCGTCGTCGCACACCTGATAGCCGAGACCTCGGGAGCCCGAGTGGAGCAGAACCGTGAGCTGGCCCTCGGCGAGCCCGAACGCTTCCGCCGCGCTCTGATCGAGGACCTCGTCGACGACCTGGACCTCGGCGAAGTGGTTGCCGGACCCGAGCGTCCCGAGCTGCGGCACGCCACGCTCCCTGGCCCTGTGCGACAGCGCCGCCGGGTCTGCGCCTGGGAGGCAGCCCTGCGCCTCGGTGAACGCCACGTCTTCGGGCTGCCCGTAGCCGGCGCGGACGGCCCACGCGGCGCCCGTTCGAAGCACGGCATCGAGGTCGTGGTCGCTGAGCCTCGCGATCGCGCCCTCGCTGCCGACGCCGGCGGGGATGTCCCGCTGGATCTGCAGCACAAGTCGGCGCAGGCGGTCGCCGAGCTCGTCGGCCCGCAGGTCCGTCCGGATCAGCCGGACGCCGCAGTTGATGTCGTACCCGACCCCCCCCGGTGAGACGATGCCGTCGGCCGCATCGAAGGCCGCCACCCCGCCGATCGGGAAACCGTACCCCTCGTGCATGTCCGGCATCGCCAGCGACGCGCGGACGATCCCCGGGAGGTGCGCGACGTTGCACGCCTGTTCGAGGGACCTGTCGCCGCGGATGGCCGCGAGCAACGTCTCGCTGGCAAAGACTCGGGCAGGCACCTGCATACCGCCCGCCGCCGCGACCTCCCAGATACCCGGGGAGACCTGTTCAAGGTCCTTGCCCACATGTCCAATATAGACTCGCGGCCCGAGGAGGGAGTGACTCCCGTTGGTGGCCGCTCGGGTGGTGCGGGTCACGCGCCTCGGCGGTGCCCGCGGCCCGGTCCGTCCCTCTTGCCGAAGAACGGGCGGGCGGCCGTTCCGCCGGCCCACCCCTCGACCACCTCGGACCAGCGCCCTCGGGCAACGAGGAGGAGCTCCACGAGCTCGCGGACGGCTCCGTGGCCGCCATGAGAGCCCGCGACGAAATGGCAACGTTCCCGCACCTCGCTTGCCGCGTCGGCAGGGCATGCCGCCAGCCCGACCACCGTGAGCGCCGGGAGGTCCGGGAGGTCGTCGCCCATGAACGCCACCTCGGTCACCGCGACTCCGATGCGGGTCGCGAGGCGCGCGATGTCGGCCTTCTTGTCGCGGCTGCCTTGCACGGCGAGCTCGCGAGGGATCCCGAGGTCGCTGAGCCGCGGCTTCACGGGCCCTGCGAGGCGTCCGGAAAGGATGGCGACGGTGATCCCCTCGGTCACCGCCAACCTGATGGCGAAGCCGTCCCGCGCGGAGAACGCCTTGAGCGCCTCGCCGCGTGCACTGTAAATCAGGCTCGCGTCCGTGAGGACGCCGTCCACGTCGAGCACGAGCGCCTTGATGGCCCTGGCCCGAACAAGCAACTCCTGCTTCGCTGGCGCCACGGCGCACCTCCGGCCGCTATGCTAGCCGGTCGGGCGTTGAGAGAGAAGAGCATGGGTGGCTGTCACGCGGCCCGCCACGATCTCGGTCATGACGGCCCCCACCCCCCGGCATCGGCGCGGGCATGGGTCTCCCCCCGGTCGGCTTGCGTTGCCGCGTAGAATGATCGGACCATGCCGCCGATCGTGGAGGTAGACAGACTGACGATCGCCTTCCCGGATCCCGCCCGGGGTTGGCGCCGCGTCGTGGACGGAGTGACGCTCAACGTGGAGGAAGGGGAGGCGATGGGCGTCGTCGGTGAGTCGGGGTGCGGCAAGACGCTGACCGCGCTTGCCCTCGTCCGGCTGGTCCCCGAGCCGGGTCGAATCGTGAGAGGCATGGTGCGGATCGGTGGCCAAGACGTGCTTGCCGCCGGTGAGCGGGATCTGTGCTCCCTTCGAGGCGGGTTTGTCGGATTCATCTTTCAGGAGCCGACACAGGCGCTGAACCCGGTGCGGTCCGTTGCCTCGCAGGTCAGCGAGGCGGCGCGCCTTCATGGTGGCGCCTCGAGGCCAGACGAAGATGCCCTCGCGATCCGGCTGCTTGCCGAGGTCGGCCTGGAGGATCCCGAGCGCGTTGCCCGTTCGTACCCCCACCAGCTCTCTGGAGGTCAGAGGCAACGGGTGCTGTTGGCGTCGGCCCTGGCGGCCGACCCCAAAGTTGTGGTCGCCGACGAGCCCACGTCGGCCCTCGATACCGTGTCACAGCAACGGATGGTGGAGCTGCTCCAGGAGTTGCGGCAGCGGCGGCGCCTGACTCTCCTGTTCGTGAGCCACGATCTGGACCTCGTCGGTCGGCTCGTCGAGCGTGTGACCGTGCTCTATGCGGGCGAGACGGTGGAGGTGGCGACCCGAGACGCCTTGTTCGCCGAGCCCCACCATCCCTATACGAGGGCCCTGGTTCAGGCGCGGCTTGCGGCAGGCGGGTTCGGAGAGCGCTTCCCGACCGTTCCGGGGGCTGTACCAAGGGCAGGGGCTTGGGGCCACGGCTGTCGCTTCGCGCCGCGATGCCCTTATGCGTTCGACCGGTGCCTGGAGGCGCGGCCGGCCCTCACGGCGCTCGGCGACGGCAGCATGGTCCGCTGCTTCCTCGTGAGCGAAACGGAGGACGCAGATGCCTGACGCGGGCGCAGGACCGATCCTGGTTGCCGATCGGGTGTCGCGGTCGTACCGCGTTCGCGCTCGCGCCGGTGCGCGGCGTCCGTCCACCGTACGTGCCCTGGACAAGGTCTCCTTCGCGCTGCGGCCGGGGGAGATCGTCGGGGTCGTCGGGAGGTCGGGAGCGGGCAAGACCACCCTCGCCAAGGTGCTGCTCGGGCTTGACGCTCCGGATGAAGGCTCGGTCATCTACGCAGGGCGACCGCTGCTGACCCTGAGTGTCGGCGAGACACGCCGGATGCGCCGAGCTGTGCAGGCGGTGTTCCAGGATCCGCACTCATCCCTTGACCCGCGCCAGTCTGTGGGCGGCATCCTATCGGAGCCGCTGGCAGTGCATCGGCTTGTCGCGAGGGGGAGGAGGCGGGAGCGGTGCCTCGAGCTGCTCTGCGGCGTCGGGCTTCCCGGGGAGGGTGGCTTCCTCGAACGACTGCCACGGGAGCTCTCGGGAGGGGAACGGCAGCGGCTTGCGATCGCGAGAGCGCTCGCATGCGAGCCCGAGCTACTCATTCTCGACGAGCCGGTCTCGGCCCTGGACGTCTCGGTGCGCGGCCAGGTGCTGAACCTGCTGCTCGATCTGCACGGGAGCACCGGTCTCGCGATGGTCGTGGTCGCACACGATCTGCGGCTGGTGAGCCGCCTCTGCGAAAGGGTGGTGGTCGTAGCGGATGGCAGGATCGTGGAAGAGGGCGAGGTGCGGCAGGTCCTCAGCCGGCCGGCACATGCGGTCACGGCCGAGCTTCTCGCTGCGGCTCGGTGGCTCGAGGAAGAACCCCGCCCGGCTGCAGTGATACCCCGCGGTGAACACAACTCCCGAGGTTGACGTTGTGACTGACATGGGTGTCCTCCGTTCGTGCTGCCGGACCCTGGTGCTTCAGCGTTGGCGCGGAGGTCGGGTAGAGTTCGTCCGTTCAGGCTCGGTCGTGAAACCAGAGATGGGCGCGGAACGTACTAGTGCAACGACGTGAGAGTGGAGGTGTTCGTGAGAGCAAAGGGCTTGGTGTGTATGACAACCGCTCTGGTCGGGTTGCTCGCTCTCGGTGCGGGTGCGGCCGAGCAGCGGTTCGAGGTCGGAGCCGGACCCGGACAGCAGAAGCGCGGGGAACGGCTGGGAGCGCCGGAGATGAGGCTCTCGCTGCAGGATGCCGTCGCGCTCGCGCTCGCACACAACATCAACCTGGAGGTCTCCCGCCTCGGCCTTGCATCGTCCGGGCAGGGCCTCCTGGGAAGCACCGGGATCTTCGACCCGGCAGTCTCGTCGACCGTGGCCGGCTCGTACTCCGAGGCTCCTTCGACCAACGCGCTCACGGGCGCAGACGTCGGGATCGGGCGCGGCCGTGAGTTCGATCTCTCGCTGGGCGCGCTGATCCCCACTGGCGGCGCCTACTCGGTCGGCTGGACCAACACGCGGACAACGACGAACTCCAGCTTCTACTTTCTCAACCCGGCGTACAACTCCGGCCTGGCCCTCTCCTTCAGGCAGCCCTTGCTCAAGGGTTTCGGCACCGACGTCAACCGCACCGGGATCGAGGTGGCGCGCAGGAACCGGGACTTCTCGCGGGTGGGCTTCGAGCAGACCGTGATCAGTACCGCCCAGTCAGTGGAGAGCGCGTACTGGAATCTCGTGTACACCATTGACAACCTCAAGGCCACGCAGCACTCGCTGATGCTCGCTCAGGATCTCCTCGATCAGACCCGTGCGAGGGTACGGATCGGGACCTCGGCGCCCATCGACATCGTACAGTCCGAGGCCGCCGTGGCGGCCCGCGAGCTCGACATCATCCAGGCGGAGAACGCCGTCGAGAACGCCGGCGACGTCCTCAAGGGCCTCATGGGATTCGAGAACGCCGAGGACTGGAAGAGCAAAGTAGTCCCCACCGACGCTCTCGAGGCGACGACCGAGCTTGTGGACCTCGACAAAGCGATCGCCGATGCGCTGGCCAAGCGTCCGGAGCTGCGCCAGCGACAGCTCGAGCTCGAGATCGGCGAGATCAACCTTCTGGCGGCGCGGAACACGGTCAAGCCGCAGCTCGACCTTTCCCTGAGGTACGGATACGCCGGCGTCGGGGGAGACCTGATCGTCACCGACCCCAATACGGGCGAGGTGCTCTCGGTCACAAAGGGCGGATGGAGCGACGCGTTGAGCCAGCTGTACCACCGGGACTACAACCAGTGGTCCGCCATGATGACCTTCTCGTACCCGTTGGGAAATCATCAGGCCAAGGCCCAGCTGGCCCAGAGCCGTTTCGCCACGACAACGGCGCAGCAGAACATCGCGTTGCAGCGGCAGGCGGTGATCCAGGACGTCCGGAACACGGTCCGTCTGCTCGAGGCCAGCGCCAAGGGGATCGCAGCCGCGGTCAAGTCCCGCGAGCTGGCTGAGAGGAACCTGGACGCCGAGCAGAAGAAGTTCGCGAACGGCATGTCCACCAACTTCCAGGTCGTGAAGATCCAGGACGACCTGGCGGCCGCTCAGGCGGCGGAGCTGCGGGCCCGCGTGCTCTACCGCCAGGCCACCGCCGCGTACCAGGTCGCGTCGGGGATGCTGCTGGAACAAATGGGCATTGCGATCAAGGGCGAACCTGAGGCGCATGAGCCCCACACCGCCCTCAAGGACGTCGGTTTCCTGAAATTCGGGCACTACTCCAAGGACACGAGCGCTCAGGCGGCGCCGAAACCATGAGCAGCGTGGCCTCGCGGCGCCTGATCGAGATTCGGGACCTCGTCAAGGTGTACGAGATGGGGGACGTGCAGGTGCGCGCCCTGGACGGCGTCTCGTTCGACCTGGAGGCGGGTGAGTTCGTCGCCATCATGGGCCCTTCCGGGTCGGGGAAGTCCACGCTGATGAACCTCATCGGCTGCTTGGACACGCCCACTTCCGGCACCTACCATCTCAACAAACAGGAGGTCTCGAAACTCGACGACGACGAACTGGCTCGCATCCGCAACCGCGAGATCGGATTCGTGTTCCAGACTTTCAATCTGCTCGCCCGGACGTCGGCTCTGGAGAACGTCGAGGTCCCCCTCGTCTACGCCGGCATCCCGAGGCACGAACGCCGCCGACGCGCGAAAGAGATGTTGGAGATGGTCGGGCTGGGCGACCGGATGCACCACCAACCGAACGAGCTCTCGGGAGGGCAACGCCAGAGGGTCGCCGTCGCACGGGCTCTGGTAAACCGACCCTCGTTGCTGCTGGCCGACGAGCCGACCGGAAACCTGGACTCGCGAACCGGCGAAGAGATCATGGCGCTCTTCGACGAGCTGAACGGCCGCGGGAACACGATCGTCCTGGTTACGCACGAGGAGGACATCGCGCATCACGCGCGGCGCGTCGTCAAGCTGCGCGACGGGAAGGTCGTCGAGGAGCATCACCGCGCCGCATAGCTCAGGTTCCCAAGCGTATTGATGCGCCCGCTCCGGAAGCGTCGGCGACCTCGTGCGTGAACCCTCGGTGCTTCGGGATGTCGCTCCGACTGTGGCAAACTGATAGACAGTGCACGCAAAGGCGCGTTCCGTCCTGGTGGTCGGCAGCGGTCTGGCAGGGCTCACCTGCGCCGCAGAGCTCGCCGCCTCCGGACGAGACGCTCTGGTGGTTTCACCGGGTCGAGCCGGCCGGGACGGCGCCACGCACCGCGTGCACGCTCTTGCGCCGTGGATCCTTCTCACCGCGCCCTGGGTCCGAGGTGACAGCCCGACGCGATTCTTCGACGATCTCAAGCGGAGAGGGCTCGGGCTCGAACGGAGCGGGCTGGCCGAGGTCCTGGCAGACTCCTCTCATGCAGCGGCGCTCCGACTGATCGAGGACCTCGACCTCGAGCCGATGGACGCGGAGCCAGTCACTCTGGCCGGCGACGAGCTGCCGAGGGGCTTGCGATGTCTCCCGCGGAACCGGCACATCATGCTCGCGCCGGCGCTAACCCACTGCGCCGCGGTGGGCGTCCGGGTTCGCGAGCGCACGCTCGTATTCGGCCTCCTCATCGGTGAAGACCGGGTGGTCGGCGCCGTCGTCGTGGATCGCGACGGGGGCGGCGTATCGAGCATCGAGGCGGAGGCCGTTGTCCTGGCGTGCGGGGGTGGGGGCGCCGTCTTCCCGGTGACCACGTCGCCACGGTGGTGCCGCGGTACGGGGCTCGCGCTCGCAAGTGCGGCCGCCGTTCTGCTTCACCGGCCCGGGCTGGCGCAGGCCCTGCCGGTCACCGCGACGCCGCCGCTTTTCTTCCCGAGCTCCGCGGCGCTCGTTCACGGCCGCATCGAGATCGGCAGCCGCGCCCTTCCTGCGGACCGCGATGTTGAGGCGACGACCGTGGCGATCGCGGGAGCTGCTCGCGCCGGCACGCCGGCGCTGTTCGAGCCGATCGCCGAGACGGCGTCGATCCTCCCCGCGCGTGTCAGGGCGAGCGCCGCCTTCAAGCAGAGTGGGCGCATCCCGCTCACCGTCGCGTTGCATCACTGCATCGGCGGCGTGGCCATCGACACCTGGGGGCGGACGTCGTTGCCGGGCCTCTACGCGTGCGGCGAGGCTGCCGGAGGCGTCCAGGGCCAGCGTCGCACGATGGGCACGGGCCTCCTGGAGGCGGCGGTTTTCGGCAGACGCGCGGCGCAGGCAATCATCCGCGACCAAAAGGAATACGGTCCCCGGTCGGAGCGTAACCGCAGGGCCGCGGTTCCCGGCCTCCCGTTCGAGCCGGCAGCAATCGAACACCGGCTGGACGAGCTGCTCGGGCCCCTGGTCGTGCTGCGCCCGCCCGACGAGGTGGAGAGCGCGGTGCGGGAACTGAGGGCCTGGCCTCTGGGCGACTTCGAGCCTTCACTGGCTGACGAGGCCAGTGCGTTTGCCGGGATACGGCGCCAGGCCGCACTTGCAATGTTGGGAGCGTTTCGGGAAGATCGCTCTGCCGATGCGCCCGGCGCACCGCCGGCTGGGAGCGGGGAGGGTCGATGGACGACCTCAGCGTGAAGCTGACTCCTGAGGAGTGGCATCTGATCTCTGGTCTGAGGGACATCCCGCCCAGCCCCCTGCGCGACCTCATGCACGAGATGATGACGGCCCTCGTGGAGTACGTTCGCGAGCCGAAGTGTGCCGAGATGCAGGCAGACGGCGTGCCGTGCTCGAGTCCGACGGCGGACTGCGAGCAGTGCGAGAAGGTCCGGCAGCTCCTTACGAACCTGCGGCACGGCGTGAGCCAGTAGCCTCGGGGCATGAAACGCGGTGTGGTGGATTGCAGCCGCATGGTCGGCGGCCGTCCCGATGCATGCGACCGCCGCCGAGCCGTCGGAGATGCGAGTCACGACACGTCGAATTTGACTCCCTGGGCGAGCGGGAGATCCTGGGACCAGTTGATCGTGCAGGTCTGACGGCGCATGTAAGCCTTCCATGCGTCCGATCCCGCTTCACGCCCACCGCCGGTTTCCTTCTCCCCGCCGAACGCGCCGCCGATCTCGGCTCCGGACGTGCCGATGTTCACGTTGGCGATGCCGCAGTCCGACCCCTCGTGGGAGAGAAAGCGCTCGGCCGAGAGCAGGTTCGTGGTGAAGATCGCCGACGACAGGCCTTGCGGCACGGCGTTGTGGATCGCGAGGGCCTCCTCGAGCGTCTCGATCTCGTAGATGTACAGTATCGGCGCGAACGTCTCATCCTCCGCGATAGCGAGCCCCTCGTGGGCCTTGACGATCGTCGGCTCGACGAAGTTACCCGGCCCGGAGATTTTCTTGCCGCCCGTCAGGATCTCGCCGCCCTGCTCGCGTACCTTCTCCAACGCCGCCATCATGTCTTGCACGGCGGCTTCGTTGACCAACGGACCCATCAGCGTGCCTGGCTTCAGCGGGTCGCCGATCGGCACGGACCTATACCCCTTCACGAGCCGCCCGACCAGCCTCTCGTACGCGCCCTTTTGAACGATCAAGCGGCGCAAGGTGGTGCAGCGCTGGCCCGCGGTGCCCACCGCTGCGAAGAGGATCCCCCGCAGCGCGAGGTCCAGGTTGGCGTCGTCCATGACCACGATGGCGTTGTTCCCGCCCAGCTCGAGTATCGAGTGCCCGAACCGCGCCGCGACGGATTCCGAGACCTTCCGCCCCTGCGCGCACGACCCGGTGAAGGAGATCAGCGGCACGCGCTTATCGTCCACGAGGCGCTGGCCGACCTCGCGGCCGCTGCCTATCACCAAATTGAACGCACCGTCACAACCGAACTTCGCCATGACCCGATTGCAGATGTGCTGAACCGCCAGTGCCGTCAAAGGGGTTTCGGATGACGGCTTCCAGATCACGGTGTCGCCGCAGACGGCGGCGAGCGCGGCGTTCCAGGCCCATACGGCCACCGGAAAGTTGAAGGCCGTGATGACCCCGACCGGGCCGATCGGGTGCCACTGCTCGTACATCCGGTGACGGGGCCGCTCGGAGGCGATCGTCAACCCGTAGAGCTGGCGGGAGAGACCTACCGCGAAATCACACATGTCGATCATCTCCTGGACCTCGCCGAGGCCCTCCGAGAGGATCTTGCCCATCTCGAGCGACACCAGAGCACCGAGAGCTTCCTTGTTGGCGCGCAGCTCGTTTCCGAGCTCGCGAACCATCTCGCCGCGCTTGGGCGCGGGCACCATGCGCCAGGTCAGAAAGGCCTGCTGTGCGGTGGCCGTAACGCGCTCGTACGCGGCTGCGTCCGCCTGGCGGACCTTCGCGATGACCTCGCCGGACGCCGGGTTCAGCGAAGCGAGCTCGGGCCCGCCCGTGACGGTAAGCCAGCCGCGGGCGTAGCCACCAGGATTGACTGCGTCGACGTTCAGGGCGCTCAAGATCTCTTTCGTCTCCATGCGAGTCCTCCGTGGTTGTTCAGTACTTCACAAGGGCGCAGTCTAGTGCCTCCCAGGATCCGGGGGAAGGGGATGTGGACGCGGGCCGGCGTCGAGATCGTCGCTGAGGACGTCGATGTCGCCGGGCCGGAAACGCAGGGCGGACTGCAGGGCTGCGGATTCCTCGCGCGAGAGGGCCGCGAAGGTGGACGTGGCCGACGCGGCAAGATCGCCCTCGGGCGTGAGCACCTCCCCCTCGGCGCGCACGTATGATCCCCATGAGTCCACCACCCACCCCGTGACCTGGAGCGTCTCACCGAGGCGGGCAGGGGACTTGAAGCGCACCTGGAGCTCGCCGGTGACACAGTAGGCCCTCCTCGCCACCGCACATGCCCACGCAAGACACTCGTCGAGGATCGCCGAGAGCAGACCGCCGTGGACCATGTTTGAGTAGCCGGTATGCTCCGGTCCCGGCCGGAACCGCCCGACGACTCGTCGCCGCTCGGGATCCCAGGCCCAACGGAGCTGCAGCGACCCAGGGTTGACCGTCCGTTCTCCGCACACTGGACACGCCGGGTAGAAGGGGAAGGGGCGCAGCACGGACGAATGCTAGCAAAGGCGCCCGGCTCGCAGCGATGGTAGGTGCCGGGGGCGCGGCTGGAGGCTGAGCAGCTTCCTCCCGGGCTGGCCGATTGAGGATCTGGCTCACACAACGGGGGCTAATATATTGTGTGTCCATTAGTTGGTAGCGTTTCTGCCGAAACACGGGGCATTGGTGCAGGTAGAATGACAAGGTATGCCCGAGGGGTTCGTCCACCTGCACCTCCACTCGCACTACTCGCTCCTCGATTCCGCGATCAAGCTCGACGAACTGATGCCCCAGGTGGGACAGGCCGGCATGAACGCGGTCGCCCTGACGGACCATGGCAACCTCTTTGGTGCCTACGAGTTCTACAGCGCGGCCCGGAAAGCCGGGATCACGCCGGTGCTGGGGTGCGAGGTGTACGTGGCCCCCGGCAGCAGGACAGAGCGTTCCGGCAGCCCGTTTGGGTCGAAGAAGCCGTATCACCATCTCGTGCTCCTCGCGGAAAACCAGCATGGATGGAACAACCTGATGCAACTCGTCACCACGTCCTACCTGGACGGTTTCTATCATCGGCCGCGCATCGACAAGGAACTCCTGGCGACCCATTCCAAGGGCCTGATCGGGCTCTCCGCGTGCCTCTCGGGCGAGGTCTCGACGAAGATCCTCGCCGGGGATGAGAAGGGCGCTGTCCAGGCGGCGCACGAATACCGGGAGATCCTGGGCAAGGAGGGGTTCTTCCTGGAGATCCAAGAGCACGGCGTCGCCGACGAGAGGGTATCCCGAGAGGGGATGGTCAAGATCTCCGACACCACAGGTATCCCATTGGTCGCCACCAACGACTGTCACTTTCATAGGCGCGAAGACGTCGAAGCGCACCGCGTCCTGATCGGGATCGGCCTGAACAAGACGCTGGCTGAACTGAGCCGAGACTACGCGTACAACGACGAGTTTTACGTGAAGTCGCCGGCCGAGATGTCGCGGTTGTTCGGCGACCGCCCGGAGTCACTCGCCCTCACAAAGGAGATCGCCTCCCGGTGCCGCGTGACCTTCCCGGAAGGCGAACCCTACCTCCCAAGGTATCCCGTGCCGGCCGGGAAGCTCCCGGAGGACTACCTGGAAGTGCTCGCCCGGCAGGGCCTGGAGCGTCGGCTGAGCGAAGGCCGGACCCGACGCACCGCCGCGGCGGAGTATCACGCCCGCCTCGAGACGGAACTGGGAATCATTCACAACATGGGGTTCGAGGGCTACTTCCTGGTGGTCTGGGATTTCATCCGCTACGCGCGGGAGAACGGCATCCCGGTCGGGCCGGGGAGGGGCAGCGCCGCCGGGTCGCTGGTGGCGTACGCGCTACAGATCACCGACATCGATCCCCTCGAATACGACCTCCTCTTCGAGCGCTTCCTCAACCCCGACCGGGTTTCCATGCCCGACATCGACATCGACTTCTGCCAACGCCGACGGAACGAGGTGATCGACCACGTCCGAGCGGTATACGGGAACGAGAACGTATCGCAGATCGCCACGTTCAACATCCTTCAGGCCAGGTCGTGCATCCGGGACGTGGGCCGCGTGATGGGCATGTCGTTCGCCGAGACCGACAGGATTGCCAAGCTCGTGCCCGAGGGGATCGGGGTGACGCTGGAGGGCGCCCTGAGGGACTCGCCCCGCCTTGCGGAGGCGGCAGCGGGCGAGTCCGACGTGACTCGCCTCATCGAGATCGGGCGCCGGCTCGAGGGGTTGGCGCGTCACTGCGGAGTGCACGCCGCCGGTGTGGTGATCGCTCCTCGTCCGGTTCGCGAGATCGTGCCGCTCTACCGGACGTCCAAAGACGAGGTCGTCACACAGTTCGACAAGGACGTCATAGAGAAGCTCGGCCTCCTCAAGATGGACTTCCTCGGCCTCAAGACGCTCACCGTCATCGATGACTGCGTCAAGAGCATGGCAGCCGCTGGGGAGCCGCTGCCGGATTTCGAGCGCATGAGCTTCGACGACCCCGACGTCTACGATCTGTTCTGCGCCGGAGACACGGACGGGATCTTCCAGTTCGAGTCGTCGGGTATGCGCGACCTGCTCCGCACGGTGCAGCCACGCAAGTTCGAGGAGCTTGCCGCGCTCAACGCCCTCTTCCGTCCCGGGCCGATGCAGTGGACCGCCGAGTACGCAGACCGCAAGCACGGCCGCCAGCCCATCACCTACATTTTCCCCGAGCTCGAGGAGATCCTGGCCGAAACCTACGGGGTCATCGTCTATCAGGAACAGGTGATGCGGATCGCGGTGAAGATCGCGGGGTTCTCGATGGCCCGCGGCGATACGCTGCGCAAGGCGATGGGGAAGAAGATCAAAGAGCTCATTGACGAGCAGGGCGAACACTTCATCGCTGGCGGTGTCGCGAACGGTCACCCGCGGGACAAGGTCGCCGCGCTCTGGCGGCAGATCGTCCCCTTCGCCCAGTACGGATTCAACAAGTCCCACTCGGTTGCATACGCGTACGTCGCCTATCAGACCGCCTACCTCAAGGCCCATACACCGCTGCACTTCTGGGCAGCGATGTTGTCTAGCGAGGTCGCCAACACCGACAAGCTGGCCGCCTACGTTGCGCTGCTCACCTCGACGGGGTTCAGGATCCTTGGCCCCGACATCAACGCCTCCGGACTCGCATTCACCGTCGAAGGTGGCGCCATCCGGGTGGGCCTCGCCGCGGTGAAGGGGGTCGGGGAGGCGGCCAGCCAGGCGATCGTGGACGCACGGTCCAAGGCGGGAAGTTTCAAAAGCGCCGCTCACCTGATGAGAACCGTAGGGGAGCGAGCGATCAACCGAAAAGTCATGGAGTGTCTCGTGCGGGCGGGGGCGTTTGACGCGGTGCACTCCGACCGCGGTGCCCTGCTCGCGGGGCTCGACAAGTTGCTTGACCAGGCGTCCCGGCAGCGCCAGGCGCTCGAAAGCGGCCAGGGGTTCCTGTTCGCCTTGGACGGAGATGATCAGGAGGCGCTGCCAACCGGACCCGACCCGCTGGCCACGCAGGAAACGCTCAAGGGTGAACGGGATACGCTCGGCTTCTACCTTTCCGGCCACCCGCTCGACCGCTGGGCTCGAGTGCTCAAGGAACTGCGCGGGACCGCAGTCGGCGAGCTCTCAGCGCTTGCCGCCAGCGGCGCCGACAGGGCGGTGGTGGGAGGCTTGATCTCCGGCTTGAAGGTACGCCAGGTCAAGGAAGGGCGTAGCCAGGGCCGACGAATGGCCTCGTTCTCTCTCGAGGACCAGACCGGCACGGTCCGGGTGGTGGCGTTCCCCGACGCATTCGATCGCTACGAACGAAGTCTCGCCGAAGGGTCGGCCGTGCTCGTAACGGCAACAATGCGTGCGGCCGACGCCGAGCATGTCGAGCTTGGGCTCGAGGAGGCGACCGCACTGGAGGGCATTGAGGCGCGCAAGGCGGCTGCGCTGCGGATTGAACTTGATCTCGAACGCTTTGCCGATCGTGACACCGTCGAGAAGCTTCACGCGCTGATCCTGCGTCACGAGGGCCGGATGCAGCTCCGGCTCCGCCTCGTCGGACCGACCTGGAGTGCCGAATTCGTTCCCGCGAGGGTTCTCGGCATCAACCCAACCACCCTTGTCCCGGCCCTCGCGGCCGTCCTTGGGCCCAGCCGAGTGGAGTACGTCTTCGACTGAACCAGGGCGCGGGGGAACGCCCTCGAGATCGCCGAGGGGCCAACGCGATCTTGCGAAGAGCGCCCGGATCGCGTAGGCTAACAGACTCTTGCGGCAATCCCGCGAGGTCTCGGAGGCAAACCATGAGTACAACCGTAGACGCGAGCGCCGATCTCATTCGGCTCGAGGAGGAATACGGGGCCCACAACTATCACCCTCTAGACGTCGTGGTCGAGAAGGCTCGTGGTGTCTGGGTCTGGGACGTCGAGGGCAATAAGTACCTTGATTTCCTGGCAGCTTATTCGGCCGTCAACCAGGGCCACTGCCACCCCAAGATCGTCGCCGCCCTCAAGGAGCAGGCCGACCGGGTCACCCTGACCTCGCGCGCGTTCCGAAACGACCAACTCGGCCCGCTCTGCGCCGAACTCTGCCAGCTCACCGGGTACAAGCGATTCCTCCCGATGAATAGTGGCGCCGAGGCTGTGGAGACGGCGATCAAGGCAGCCAGAAAGTGGGCTCACACGATCAAGGGCATCCCCGAGGATCGCGGCGAGATCTTGGTCTTCGAGGGTAACTTCCACGGCCGCACGACGACGATCGTGGGGTTCTCATCGGACGAGCAGTACCGCAAGGGCTTCGGGCCGTTCACCCCTGGCTTCAAGCTCCTGCCATACGGCGACTTCAAGGCGGTCGAGAACGCCGTGACTCCGGAGACGATCGCGATCCTCATCGAGCCGATCCAGGGCGAGGGCGGCATCTTGATCCCGCCGATGGGTTTCCTTCGCAGGGTGCGCGAACTCGCGACCGCAAACCGTGTGCTTCTGGCCGTTGACGAGATCCAGTCGGGGCTCGGTCGCACAGGGAAGCTGTTCTGCTTCGAGCATGAAAGGATCCGGCCCGACATCGTCATTGTCGGGAAGGCTTTGGGCGGCGGCTGCATGCCGATCTCCGGAATACTGGCTGACGACGAGGTCATGGACGTCTTTCACCCTGGCGACCATGGCTCCACGTTTGGCGGTAACCCGCTCGCATGCGCGGTCGCGCGTTCGGCGATAAAGGTGCTGCTCGAAGAGAACCTCGTGGAGAACTCAGCGCGGCTGGGTGAGTACTTCCTTGGAAGGTTGCAGACGCTTAAATCAAAATATATCAAAGAAATACGAGGCAAGGGCCTATGGATCGGCGTCGAGCTCACGGCCGATGCGGGCGGTGCCCGGCGCTTCTGTGAGGCGCTCCAGAAGCAGGGCCTCCTGTGCAAGGAGACCCATGTCAACATCATCCGCTTCGCGCCACCGCTGGTCATCACACGCCAGGAGATCGACTGGGCCATGGAGCGGATCGCGAAGGTACTGGCCTGAGAGGCTGGGGAACGGGAACCGGGCTCCGGGGACCGGGTAGGGCAGCAACCAGGAGTGAGCCTGCGACCTCGTGCGACCGGACCGCAACGGGTTGGCGCGGATGCCGAACGCGTGGTCCCATCTACGAAGATGGCCTGTGGGTGTCGGCATGCCGACACAAACCGATCACCAGGGTATATCGTGCGCCTCTCCTTTGGGCGGACCCCAGTGCCCGGACGCCGGTCTCTCAGGTTCTCAGGGTGGTGTGGCGGTTGAGGGCCAGGAGAGCGAAAACGATGGTCGGGGTCCACGACGCGAGCGCCGGTTGGACCAGCGCAGCCTCGCCCAACCTCGTCACGAACGCCATCAGACCGAAGTAAAGCATCCCCAAGATCAGGGCGAGCGCGACCCCTCCGATCGTGCTTCGACTCCGGCCGGGTCTGAACGCGAACGGGAGCGAGAGCCACGCGAGCACTACCATGCTGAGAGGGTAGGCGAGCTTCTGATGAAGTTGCACCACCAGCCGATCCACCCGGTAGCCGGCGGCGCGGAGAGTGGCGACGTAGTCTCTGAGCTCCTGGAACCTCATCTGCTGCGGCCGGCGGAACTCGCGTCCGAAATAGTCCGGCGTGACCGGCAGCGGCAGGTCAACGCGATCCTTGTAGGAAACGAACTCCGGGTTGGCGTCGGCCATGAACGTTCGCGACCACGCGCCATCGGCCAGCCAGTGGCCACCACGGAAGCTGGCGCGCTTGGCCATGTAGCGTGAGCGGAGATTGAACCTCGCGTCGAAAACAAAGACTGATGGGCGGATGAGGGTGTCGGTATCCGGATCAAACTCCAGGAAGTTGACGAGGGTCCTGCCGTCGGGCAGAAACACGAAGGGGCGATCTGTCGCGCGATAGGAACGGGCGACCTGTCTTCCCTTGATTATGTCGTCGAGCACTTGCTTCGACCGTTCCGCTCGTTGGGTGATGTTGTCATCAAGCAGGAAAAGCCCCAGACCGACGACGAGGCCCAGGACGAGTAGGGGAAGGGCCACACGGCTCAATGAGATGCCTGCGGCCTTGAACGCGGTCGTCTCGTTGCGGCGCTCCAGGACCGTGGCCGTTGCGAGGAAAGCGATAAGAAACGCGAGGGGGAGCGTGTCATGAACAATCTGAGGAAGTGAAAGAACGTAGTATGAGGCCACCATCATCAGTGGCACTGCGTTCCTCCGGATATCCTCAAGGTTTTCCGACAGGTTCACGGCGATCCAGAGGGCGCAGACTGCGACCACAACAAGTGCGAAGAAACTGAGGCATTGGCGAAGCAGGTACCGGTCCATGACCCCGAGCGGGGCCGGGAAGCGGGACCCGTTTGCGTTGCTCTTTGCGGGCGAAGTCAGGTTCCGCGACATGAGCAGGCTGCGCCCCACTCGATAAAGGACGCGAAAGGGTGCTGCGGCTGCGGTCGCAATGGCGCTCAGGGCGGGTTGGAGGAGGGGCACACCGTGGCCTCTCCCTTCACCCCTGGCCGCTCGCCGGAAGAGAGCGGCACCTATCGCCAGCAGAATCAGGTTCGGCAGCCATATCCCCAAGAAAACGGGGACCTTGCCGCCCGTGGCGAGAAGCTCGCCGTTGTTGAGCAGGAAGTAGTAGGCAACGACGAGGACCACCGAAGCCGTGAGGCCGAACCCCTTGCCGCCGCGCCGGTTGCGGATCCCGAGAGGGAAACCGACGAGGGCGAAAACCACGGCCGCGGCCGGAATTGCGACGCGTTTGTTCAGTTCAACTTTGGCCTCGCGCGCTTCGTCGCTCGTGACGCCGGTTGTCGCACCGACCCGGCTCAGCAGCTCGCTGGTCGTCGTTTCACGCACGCCCAGCCGGATGTGCTGACCGAGGTCCGAGGACGGCTGCCGTAGGCGGATCCGTAGCTCGTTGTTGTCGTTCTTGTGGTAAGAATCCGGCTCGTTGGGACGGAGTTGATGGGTGGTCGTGTCCTGCAGGTTGAGCCACGCGCTGCCATCCCGTGGATCCACGACAAGGTCACCCGAATCGGCGGTCACGAGGCTCTCCTGGTCGGGGTCCGTCAGGTCGAAGAGGAGGATGCCGTGCCAGCGTCCGGTGCCCCGGTCGATCTTGTCGACGAACAGGAGTTGATTCGGGAAGTCCTCGGTGAACACACGTTGCTCGACGGCCGCGTTGGCTGCCGAGAACGCGACGCTGCGAACCACCTGTGAGAGCTGGGCATTCGCACGCGGCATCACGAAGAGAACCAGCAGCAGATCCAGCACGAAGACCACTGCGGCCACTCCCACAAGGGGCCGGGCCACGCGCCGAAGGGGCAGCCCGGCTGCTTGCACGGCAATCAGTTCGGAGTCGGAGGCCCAGCGAGCCGCCGTCATGAGAACCGCAAAAAGGGTGCCGATAGGAAGGGTGAGCGCGACGATGTTCGGCACGCCGAGCAACAGCAGTTTCACGCCGGTCATGAAGTGCACGTTGCGTGAGATGAACAGGTCCGCCAGAACGAACATCGCCCTGATCAGGAGAATGAACGTCGTGACGCCAGCCGCCAGGAAGAGGGTCGGGAGCATCTCTCTCGTGAGGGCTCTGGTCATCACGAAGCGATGGGCATGCCGCATTCGAAAGATACTACGGGAGAGAGCCGGGTTTTCCAACCCCAGGCGGATCTCGATGGCGAATTTTCAACATGGGTTTCCACAGTCGGGACGAATTCCACATTCCTGCTCGCGGTTTGAAGGTCCGATAAGATATATTATGTTAAATACCATCTCAACCCACCTGCCGAACCGACCACACACACCCTAATCTGCACCCTACCAACCACCACATGGGTTGCAGGCCTCAGTCCCCTTCCGGCGGAGGCGCTGTGAGGCGCTCGTCGAACTCGCCCGAGCGGAGCCGCTCCAGGAGCATCTCCAGATTCGCAATGATCTCGTCGCGGGAGACCCCGGGCTGTCGGATCGAAAGGGAGACCCGCACTGGCGAACTCGGTACGGTCTGGAGCCTCAGGTGAAGCGGGCGGAACCCGCCCCGCCCGATCGGCGCTTCATCTTGGGTGTCGTCGGCAAGAGCGGCCGCCAGGGCGTCACCCGTAGCGAGGGGGTTCTGGGCCGCAAGACGAGCGGCATCTCGGTCGAGATTGCCCTCTGCGATCTGTTGGACCAACGCTTCCATCTCCTGGATGTTCTGGGCCCGCGCGATGAGGAGAAGGACCGACTTCGCCGTGATGTCGGCATGCCGACAGAGGTCTTGGAGCGCCGGTGGAATTGCGAGCAGTTTGAGGGTCTCGGTGACCGTGGTGCGGGACTTGCCGACCGCGGCAGCAACCTGGTCGTGGGTGTAGGAGTACTTGGAGACGAGGGTGCGGTAGCCTTCCGCCTCCTCGAACGGCGACAGGTCCCTTCGTTGGAGGTTTTCGATGAGGGCAAGCTCCAGAGCCTCCTGGTCGCTGGCCGCGATCTCGATGCAGGGCACCTCTTCAAGGCCGGCCTCGGAGGCCGCGCGGAATCGTCGCTCGCCGGCTATCAGCTGGTATTTCTTCCCACCGGGCATCGTACGGACCAAGAGCGGTTCGAGCACGCCGCGGGTGCGAATGGAAGCCGTCAGTTCCGCGAGGTCTCCAAGATCGGCGCGCGGCTGCTCTCGGTTTGTTTCGATGCGATCGAGCGGAACCATCATGCCGATCGCGGCGATGGACTGATTCCCGAGTTCCTCCACAAAGTGGCGGTCATGTCGCATCTTCCGGAATTCGGGTAACCCCTTGCGGCTAGACACGGGCCATGACCTCCTCACAGAGAGCGTAGTACTCCATCGCCCCACTCGAATGCGGAGCGTGTTCAAAGATGGAAGTCCGATACGCCGGGCTTTCTTCCAGACGGACGGACCTTGTGACCGATGTCGCGAATACCTTTTCGCCGAAGACCGAACTGATCTGCTCGTGAATGTCGCGAGCCAGGACCGTTCGCCTATCGTGGAGCGTAATGAGCACTCCGAGGAGTTGGAGATCCGGGTTGGCGCGAACCTTGATCTTCTCGATTGTCTCGAGCAGATCGTCCGTACCCTCGAGGGCGAAGTACGAGGACTGGATGGGGATGAGGAGGTGCGTTGCAGCCACCATCGCGTTCACCGTGAGCAACCCGAGGGTCGGAGGAGTGTCGATGATGATGTACTCGTAGCTGGTGTCGAGCTGCCGCATCCGGTCCTTGAGACGAAAGTGGGCGTCCAGCTCCCCTACCAGGGCGTTTTCGAGCTTTGCGAGCGCGATGCGGGCCGGAGCGATGTGGAGCCTCTCAAGGTGGGTCGGCAGTATCACTTCGGTGATTGGTACACCTTCGACGAGCACATCGTACATCGAGCGCCCCAGTGTGTGCAGGTCGACAAACGACATCGTCGTGTTGCCCTGAGGATCGAGGTCGATAAGAAGCGTGTTCACGCCCTTGTGGGCCAGCGCCGCGGCCAGGTTGATTGCTGTTGTGGTCTTCCCAACTCCGCCTTTTTGATTGGCAATCGTGATGATCATGGCTCCTCATCAGTCTCAGTGATTCTCCGAAAGCCACACCTGAACCTCAACGACGAATCCCCTACCGCGCGTCCTTGCGATCTGGCGACGGCGGCACTGTATCGAGCCGAGGGAAAGACTGTCAACTGCGGGCTTCACGATCCGGTCGGGACTTCTTCTTCGTTGCCCGCCCACGATTGGAGCGGAGAATGCAGGCCCGGAGCCAAGGGGCTCGACGTCGTCGGCCCACGGCGAACCCGGACTGGTGGACGCGTACCTCTCGAGGCGAAACTTCCGCGCTGCCACAACCGGCAGGCCATCGGAGAGTCGACTGCTGTCATGTAACCCAATTTACATCTTATACTTACCAAGTTGCTCTGGCGTAAGTGACTCCAGCCACTCACGGATGCGGGCTTCCTGGTCTTCGCCCTCTCGAAAATCGAGGGCGTGTGCCTCTCGAAACACGGATTCCGCCACACGGATCGGAGCTCGACAGCGCAGCGCAAGCGCGATTGCATCCGATGGCCGCGCATCCACCTCTGCGAGTCTGCCCTCGCTATTTCGAACTAATATCTTGGCATGAAACGTGTTCTCAACCAGCGAGTGAACCACGACACCTTCCACCTTGGCTCCCAGCGCCGTCACGACCGACCGGAGGAGGTCGTGGGTCATCGGCCGGGGGGTCTCGACGCCCTCCAGTTGGAGCGCAATTGCATTGGCCTCGAAGACGCCGATCCAGATTGGTAGGAAGAGGTTCTCGTCCGGCTTCTTCAGAATCACGATCGGCGTGTTGGACACGGGATCGAGGATGAGGCCCCGGATCTCTACCTCGAGCTGTGCGGCGGCTGCGGTAATGTTGTCACCCACGCCTCCAATGTCAGGCGAGGGGCAAGATGTGTCAAGCGGTGGGGCTCCTTCTCCGGGTCGCCTCGGCAAGCAGTGCGTGCGGCGTGGCCCCGGTTACGGTGACCTGGGAGATCCGGCCTTCTGCGATCCCGTCCCACGCAGGCACGTTGACCACCCGGTTGTCTGCTCCCCTGCCCTGCCACAAGCCGGGCCCGCGCTTCGCCGGCCCATCCACCAGAATTTCGATCCGGCGCCCCAGGAGGGCTTGATTGAGTTCGAGTTGAATTGCGGATTGCGTGCGGAACAAACGGTCCAACCTCTCGCCGGCCACCGACCGGGAGACGCGCCCGTCATATCGCGCCGCCGGCGTGCGTGGTCTGGGGGAGTAGATGAAGCCGAACAGCTGACCGAACCGGACCTGAGAGATGATGTCGAGGGTCCCTGCGAAGTCCTCCTCGGTCTCCCCGGGGAACCCGACGATGACATCGGTCGAGAGGTTGCCGGCCGCAACCGG
>JAIQFQ010000070.1 GCA_020073245.1 Terriglobia bacterium
GACCGGTACTTCGTCAGGTGTCCAGCGACTCCTCCCACTCCGCGCCGGTGACCCAGGCGAGCGCCGAGAGCTTCCCGCTCAGGAGGCCCCAGGGCCGTATCCCCCCGGAGCCCCGATATTGCCGGCCCCCCCCTGGACCTCCCTGAAGTGATCAATAAGGGCACGTCGCCGTGGAAAAGGAACCCCATCCTTGTGCCATAATCGACTCGCAATGCCGCACGGAAACCAGCTAGTCCGGCAGTGGGGACTGCTGCAGCAGATCGACCGTTGGGCGGGAAGTCGCGGTCGATGACGCCGCGCGCGACCTCTCCAGCGTGAGCCCGGCTCCTCCGATCAGCTCAGGCCAGATCCTCACCGGCTCCCTGTTCAACGAGCCCATGCGGGTAGAGACGGTGCAGGCCAACGGCCCGGCGAGCTGGGTGGTCGGGCTAGTCGGGACGCAGTCCGAGCGCTTCCGTAAGGTGACGCTCACCGCCGACGAGCTCAAGCACCTGACGATTCTCGATGCCCAACACTCCTTCGATGGTGATGGACGCCTTCTCCGCCTCGGCCTTCAGGCTTACGCCCTGGGCATCGCCTACGAGTTTGATCCCTACTTCGGGCTCTCGATCTCCCGTGTGGATCCGCTTCCGCATCAGCTCGAAGCCGTCTACGACTACATGCTCAAGGTCGCGCGCGTCCGGTTCCTCCTGGCCGATGACGCTGGTGCGGGCAAGACGATCATGGCGGGGCTGCTCATCCGTGAGCTCGAGCTGCGGGGTCTCGCGGAGCGCATCCTGATCGTTTGCCCGGCGAACCTTGCCTTCCAATGGCAGCGTGAGCTCAAGGAGAAGTTCGACGCGAAGTTCCTCGTTCTCAAGGGCCAGGACATTCGCGACCAGTTCGGCGTGAACCAGTGGTTGGAGCGCAACCGCGTCATCACCTCGCTCGACCTGGCCAAGCGGCAGGACATCTTGCCAGGCCTGCGCCAGGTCCACTGGGACCTGGTCATCGTGGACGAGGCGCACCGCATGTCGGCCGCGGACGAGTCACACAAGAGCCTCCGCTACAGGCTGGGGGAGCTGCTCCGCGACATCTCGGACCACATGCTCCTGCTCACAGCGACGCCGCATAAAGGAGACCCGCAGAACTTCAGTCTGTTCCTGCAGCTCCTCGACGCTGACGCCTACGCCGACGTGAAGTCGATCCGCGAGGCGATGGACCGCCGTCAGGCGCCCTTCTACCTGCGTCGCACCAAGGAGGCGATGGTCTACTTCCCGGAGCGGCGTGCGGACGGCACCTGGGCCGCCGAGCCGATCTTCACCAAGCGCATTCCGCACACGGTCGACTTCCAGATCGACGGGGCGGAGTTCGACCTCTACCGTGACGTGACGCGCTTCGTGAAGCGCGAGAGCGCCCGGGCCGCGGCCGAGGTCGAGGACCCGCGGGCCCGCGCGATCGGCTTTCTCATGTCGCTCTATCAACGGCGCCTGGCGTCCAGCACCTACGCCATGCGGCGTTCGCTGGAGAACCGGGCCCGCCGCCTCCAGGAAGGGCTCAAGCGCGCCCAGGAGCTAGCACGCCAAGCGCCACCGGATCTCCCCGATCCGGAAGAGTTGGAGGAAATGGAAGAGAGCGAGCGCGAGCGACTCGAGGCGATGCTCGAGGCGGTCACGCTGGCGGGAAGCGCCGAGCAAGTGCGGAACGAGGTCCAGGAGCTCCAGCGCCTTGGAGCCCAGGCGCAGGCCGTCGAGGACGCCGGCGCCGAGGCCAAGCTCTCAGAGCTCAAAGGCCTACTCCACAAGGAAGGCTTCTTCGACCACCCGGACCAGCGGCTGCTTCTCTTCACCGAGTTCAAGGACACGCTGGACTATCTGGTGGGTCGGCTGAGGTCGTGGGGCTTCCGTGTCGGCCACATCCATGGTGGCATGAAGTCGGGTTCTCGGGACGAGGCGGGGACGCGCCTCCACGCTGAGCAACAGTTCCGGGAAGGCGAGATCCAGATCCTGGTCGCCACCGAAGCGGCGGGCGAAGGAATCAACCTTCAAGTTTGTAACATCCTCTTCAACTACGACATCCCGTGGAACCCGAACCGCCTCGAGCAGCGGATGGGCCGCATCCACCGCTACGGCCAGCGGAAGGACTGCCTGATCTTCAACTTCGTGGCCACCAACACCATTGAAGGGCGCGTCCTGCAGCGGTTGCTCGAGAAGCTACAGGCGATCCGTGACGCGCTGGAGGACGATGCCGTCTTCAACGTGGTCGGTGAGATCCTGCCTGCGGCCCACGTCGAGCGCGTGTTGCGCGACTATTACGCGGGGCGCCTCGGCGACGCCGACCTCGAGGAGCGCCTCCTGCGGAATGTGGACGAAGGACAGTTCCGCGCCATCTGCCAGAATGCCCTGGAGGGGCTTGCGAGCAAGAAGCTCAACCTCGAGATGCTGGTCGAGCGCCGCGCGCAGGCGCAGGAGCGGCGCGTCGTACCGGAGACTATCGCACGTTTCCTCCGCGAGGCGGCCGAGTTCGTGCCGCTCACTCTGAAGACTGTCCCGAGCCTGCCGTACACCTTCGAGCCGGCGCGAACCCCCTCGGTCCTCCGCCGCTACGAAAAGGACCCGGACTGGAAGCTCCCGGCCCTTGCCGATCGGTATCCGCGCTGCTCCACTGACCGCGAGGCAGCCGACACGGAGAAACTGGAGTGGGTCACGCCGGGCCATCCCCTGTTCGAAGCGATCCGGCGGCACACGTATGCGCAGGCGCTCGATGTCCTCGGCAAGGGTGCAACCTTCCACTCGCTCCAGCACGAGCGCCCGGCGCGTATCGACTTCTACCGGGCGCGCGTCGTAGATGGACTCGGGCAGGTCGTCCACGAGCGGCTCTTGGCCGTGGAGATCGCCGAGGACGTCGAGCCTCGGCTCCAGGAGCCCGGCATGCTCGGCAACTTCGCGCCTGCCGACCCGCCGGCCGAGATGCCCGCGGTCTCGGCTCTCGCTGAGGCGATGGCTTGGCTTTATGGGCACGCCCTCGCACCGTTCCTCGAAGAGACGCGCAAGGACCGCTTGGCCGAGGTCGAGCGGATCAGCGTGCATGTGGAACTCTCGCTTACCGAGCTGCTCCAGCGCGCGGACGAAGAGATCGGACGGGCGGCGGCTGAGGTGGAGCAGAAGATCGCCGGGGCCGAGGGCCGGCTCGCGCAGGCCGAAACGCGGCATGCCGAGCTGTTGAGCCGCCGCGAGCGCCGCAGGACCGACCTCGATCGCCAGCGGGCGCTCACGCTTCAGGCAGTGGAGCGTCTCGCAAGCGTCCTGGTCCTGCCCCATCCGGCGCGCGAGGCGCCCGAGGTGCGGCGGCTCAAGCCGAACCCCGAGACCGAGGCCGCCGCGATGCGCGTGGTAATGGAGCACGAGCGTGTGCAGGGCCGGCAGGTCTATGACGTTTCTGAGAAGAACCTAGGCTACGACATCACGAGCCTTGACCTTGCCTCCGGCGCGCTGCGCCTCATCGAGGTCAAAGGACTCGGCGCGGCAGGCGGAACTATTCTGCTCACCCCGAACGAGCGCCGCGTGGCTGAAGACCGGCGGGACTGCTACTGGCTCTACGTCGTAACCGACTGCGATAGTACCCCGCGGCTCCAGGAACCCGTCCGCAACCCCGACCGCCTCGACTGGCATGAGGTTACCAGGGTTGCGCACTACTACCTATCGGTGGACGCAATGGCCCAGCCAATGCAGGTCCGCGAGGATTCCCCGCCGGACGGAGGGTGACGAGCGATGCACGAAGTGCGGTCGATTACTGAGCTCCTGACCCAGATCCGCCGTGGCGAGATCCTGCTGCCCGAATTCCAACGTGGGTATGTCTGGAACTCGGACCAGGTCCGCGGCCTCTTCCAGTCCCTCTACCGCAAGCACCCAACGGGACACCTGCTCGCCTGGAAGACCTACAAGCCGTCACCCGTCCGCGGTGCGGCGGCCACCACCGACGGGCACTCGCTTCTCCTCCTCGACGGCCAGCAGCGCCTCACCAGCCTTTACGTGCTCTTCGAGGGTAAGGCTCCGCCCTTTTACGAGGGAGAGTCGCTCTTTGCCAACCTATACTTCAACGTACAGACGGAGGAGTTCCGATTCTGGCAGAAGACGGTCATGGCGAAGAACCCTGCGTGGATTGGCGTCCACGACTTCCTACGCCAGGGGCTCGACTTCCTGCTCGAGAAACTGGATAGCCTTCCTGATGAAGAGCGGGACATGTTTCAGAAGAATCTCTCTCGCCTGAGCAGGCTCAACCGTATTCGCGAGTATACCTACACGGTGGACCAACTCTCGGGTGACGAATACACGGTCGACCAAGTCGTGGACATCTTCAACCGCGTGAATAAGGCGGGCACGCCGCTGACCAAGGCCGACCTCGCGCTCGCCCACATCTGCAGCATCTGGCCCGAGGCGCGTGAGGAACTCCGTGGATTTTCGCGAGCCATGGGCGAGCACGGCTTCGGCGTGGACATGAACTTTCTCGTGCGCTGTATCGCAGGGGTAGGCGTCGGGTCGATTCTCCTTGAGGGTGCGTTCTTTCGAGTCGAGGCCGAAAAGCTGCAGGGCGCATGGAAGGCGGTTCGAGGCGCATTCGAGCACCTGGTGAACGTGCTCCGTCACGAGGCCTTCATCGACGGCCTGAACGACGTGCCGACGCTCTACGTGCTGGTGCCGATGACAGTGTATCTCGCCCGCCGCGACGGCGTATTCCCGAGCGATTCTATCAAGCGCCGCTTCGTCCGATGGATGTACCTGGCCGGAATCTGGAGCCGGTACTCAGGAGCGACAGACACCAAGCTGCAGCAGGATGTTGGCCTCGTCGGCGGTCGGGATCTTGACCCCACTCACGAACTGGAGGCCTCGATCCTCCGAGAGCGGGGACGCCTCACACTCGAGGCTTCCGATCTTACAGGTGCCAGCATCCAGACGGCCTACGCCACGTTCAGCTATGTGCTGGCCCGGGCCCGCGAGGCTCGCGATTGGTTCTCCGGGATCCGCCTCTACGACAAGGCGGTAGGCAAGTCGAACGGCCTCGAGTCGCACCACATCTTCCCCAAGGCAGTGCTCACTAACGCGGGATACGACACCAGCGACGACCGCAAAGTGATCAACGAGCTGGCCAATCGCGCCTTCCTGACGCAGAAGGCCAACAGGAAGATCCATAGCAAACCACCGAGCGAGTACCTCCCGGACATCGAGGCGAACCAGCCCGGGGCACTCCGCGCCCAGTGCGTGCCCATGGACCGCTCCTTGTGGGCTCCGGAGCGCTATCTCGACTTCCTGGTCGCACGCCGTCAGCTCCTAACGCAGGCCATGAATGAGTTCATCGCGAGCTGGCTCCCGGGCGGGGCGGATGAGGAGGTGGGCGAGGCCGCCGTCCGCACTCGGATCTCCGCGGGTGAGAGCGAGACGCTGGAGTTCAAGTCGAGCCTGCGCTGGGACCGGAAGGAAGGCCGGGTCAGCAAGGACGTGGAGCGCGCCGTCATCAAGACGCTCGCTGGGTTTCTGAACGCCAAAAAGGGGGGAACGCTCCTC
>JAIQFQ010000071.1 GCA_020073245.1 Terriglobia bacterium
CGCACTGCATCGGTGGGGCGACTCCGTGTGATACCTGGGGCCACGCGCAGCCGCAGCGTGCTGGAGCCCGTGTACCTGATGGGAGCGCCCCCCGCTTCACCGAACCCAAGCATGCACCGGCGGCTGCAGACAGCCATGACGAGTGCGGATAGACGGTTGATGCGCGGCGCACGCTTCCAGCCGAGGCCACGAGAGATGAACGAACCACCGAGGGGAGGGCGCCAGGCTTGACTCGACCGACCTACTCATAGACGAATCACCATCTCACCTTCCTAGGCAGACCGCCCGCTCCCGATGGAGCCTGGCACGCAGTCGCGGTGATTGGGCGAGCTTGGGTCGGTGCAACACACACGGTTGCGCGCTCCTTCGGACACGTTGGCGCAAGCGGCAGCTCGGCGACGCCGCAGCCCGGGCGCACCGGATCAAGTATCGGGAGCCGACCAGATGAGGAAGGCGGGAGCGCGAATTCCGCATAGAATCGTGAGCGAGGGGGATGAGAGGTCGGCCTCAGGGACGCGAACAGGCGGCGTCGGTCCGGACGTCGGGCTGCGCTGCGGCGCTTGTCGGACCCTTCCGGACCGTGCGGGCCTGAACACGGTCATGCCCGGGCGCATGCCGGCGAGGTCGAGGGAGGACTGATCATGCGGGCGACCCATGTTGCAGCGTTGTGCGCATTTGCATTGGCGCAACAGCTCGGATCCGCGGACGGAGCCGGCAGTCAGCTCCCCGCCGCTCAGGGCCCACCGATCCGCGCCAAGTGCCCGACGAACATCGGCATCACGGTTGCCGACGCGGAGAAGACCGCCGCCTGGTACGAGGCGACGTTCGGCTTGGCGCGTCGCAAGTCGGGTACGTTCCCGCAGGGGAAGTTCATTCTCCTCGGCTCCCCCTCGCTCGAGGTCGAGATCATCCAGCACGAAGCCAGTGTCGACGCGCGCCGGGAGCTGAAGATCTCGAACGACTACCTGCAGCGCGGCGTCTTCAAGGTCGGATTCTACGTCGACGACCTGGATGCGACGATCGCCAGGCTCAAGGAACGTCAGGTCCGTCTCCTCATGGAGGACGGCAGGGACCCGGAGCTGCACCTTCGCTTCGCGCTCATCGCCGATCCCGACGGCAACACCATCCAGCTGTTCCAGAACCTACCGTGACGAAGGCGTCCGTACCCGATAGGAACCAGGCACGCATCCGGACGCCAGGCCCGGGGCCGGCTTGGGACGGTGGCACCGGCGGGCGATAATGAGCACCCGGGCGGCCGCCGGCCTCACTCCGGCGTCACCGACAGCGGACGAGGGAGACAATGAACGCCGACCATGGGCCGGACCTGAAAGCGATCCTCGCGTTCCCGTGGCCGCTTCACGACTACCTGCGCTGGGTCGCCTCGTTGGCCGCCGAACGGCCTGCTCCGACCCCGGCCGGGCCGTCGGGGGACGAGCCGACCCGCTTCCTGGCCGAGCCCGCGGACGTGCCAGTCCTGGCCCCGGAAGTCGACGTCCAGTCCGGCCCGGCCGGCCTCCTCACCCTCGCTCCGGCCAGGGCGGTGATGCTCGGCGGCATCTTGGCCGAGCGCGCCCACGCCATGCTCGCCGCCATCGACGGCCGCCGCACCCTGACCGAGGTGGCCTCGCGGGTCGGAGGCGAGGCGGCCGAGCTGAATCACTTCCTCCGTCTCACCGTCGGAACGCTCGTCCTGGTGCCCGGGGCGGTGGCCGCCCTCGAGGACCAGCTTCCCGGCTGGGAGATCGCCCGTCTCCCCACCTCGCCCTACGCCATCGAGCGCAGCTACTGGCGGAACATGATCGCCGTCCGGCGGGCGCTGGCCGACTTGCCCGCTGCGCTGGCCGCGGTCGATCGCTTTGCCGTCTTCCTGCGCACGCTCCACGTGCGAGCGCTGATGGGTGAGGATCTCTGCTCCTTCTACCGGCCGGCGAGCGAGGTCGCCGACCATCTCATCCGGCCAGGCGCCATCCGTGCAGCCGGTGCGGAGGGCGCAGTTGCCGTGCGGCTGGGCCACGACGAGGACGAAGGCTACTACCGTCTCCTCGCCCACACCGTGGGCGATCCCTACGCTTCAGGAATGGTACGGGACGGGGCCGGCGGCACCGAGCCGGGCTGGGGCCGGATCATCCGCGCCGAGGTCGGGGGAGAGCGTCGCCTCCTCTTCCTTCCCCCGGCGACGGTGTCGTCGGCGCACCTGGAGGAGTTGGCCGCCCTGCTCGGCACCGCCGTCGGACGGGCCGCGGCCGCCGACCGCCCTGGAAGCGCCGCGGCCTTGGCCCTCTTCCACCAACGTTTCGTCCGTCTCCACCCCTTCGCCGGCGGCAACCAGTCGCTGGCAATGAACCTGGTGAACTACGTCTTGCGGCGCTCCCATGCCGGGGCGCTGCCTCACCTGCACCTCGACCTCTGCGCCCTGCGCTTCTCGGCCGCCGGCTACCAGGAGGTCTTCGTCCGCGCCGTGGCCGAGCACCTCTGCCCGCTGGG
This sequence comes from Terriglobia bacterium, assembly GCA_020073245.1. Taxonomy (GTDB): domain Bacteria; phylum Acidobacteriota; class Thermoanaerobaculia; order Thermoanaerobaculales; family Thermoanaerobaculaceae; genus RBG-13-68-16. Next base: position 2,485 of record JAIQFQ010000071.1, read on the forward strand.
CGCCGGCGGCGACGTCTACCTCAAGCATCGCCAGAAGCTGGCCCGGTGCCTGGCTCTGGCCGGCAAGCTGGGTGCCTGCAGCTCGCCGGCCGAGGGTCTGGCGCTCGCCTCCGAGAGCCCGGTCGAGGCGCGCCTCCTCCTGCTTCGCGCCTGAGCCGGCCCGCATCGGGACCAGGCATCACCATCTCACCCTTGCGCCTGAGAAGACCGATGGAGAGGATCCCCGCCCGAGTTGCCGGCCAGGTCACCGACGGGCTCAGCCCGCCGGAGGCTTTCCACAACCACCGGCCTGCGGTGTAAGGCACGGCCTTGCCACCGCCGGCGAGTCCCCGGTCGCCGCCGGCCGGCCTCACCGCTTTCATGACGCGGGCGCCATGGCGAGAGCCTTGCCGGCAGGCCGGCCGGGCAAGGCTCTCGCCCCTCCGCTCGCTCCCATCACCGGGCTTGGATAGCTTCCTCAGCTTGCATCACCCAAATCAGCCCCTCCCCGGCGCTTGACTGAGCCTTCCAGGCTGCTACTATCGGCCCCGATGAGAAAGAGAATCGTTATCCTCCTGGGTTCTCGAATCGGAATCGTCGGGCACACCGTGAGCCGTGACTCATGACGGAATTCGACAAGCGGCGCCAGGTCTTCCGCGATCTTCATCGAGAGGGTTGCTTCGCCCTTCCAAATCCGTGGGACGTCGGCACCGCGCGCTATCTGCGACACCTCGGCTTCGCGGCCCTCGCCACCACGTCGGCCGGGTACGCGTTCTCCCGCGGCGTTGCAGACGGCAGCGTGGGCCGCGACGAGATGCTCGCCCACATCAAGGAGCTGGTGGAGGCAACCGACCTTCCCGTGAACGCCGATTTCGAGAACGGGTATGCGGACGATCCCGACGACGTCGCCGCCAACGTCCGGTTGTGCGTTGCCACGGGAGTTGCGGGGCTCTCGATCGAAGATGCGTCCGACCGGCGCGACAACTCGATCTACGAGTTGCCGCTCGCCGTTGAGCGGCTTCAGGCTGCGCGCGAAGCGATCGGAGACAGTGGCGTGCTGCTCGTGGGTCGCGCCGAGGGCTTCTGGGTCGGTCGCGAAGGGTTCGACCAGGTGCTCAACCGGCTTCGCGCGTACGCCGCTGCCGGTGCCGACTGTCTCTACGCGCCCGGCCTTCGCGAGCCGGAGCACATCCGCGCGATCGTGGAGGCCGTTGCGCCGAAGCCCGTGAACGTACTCCTGAGTGGGCCGGCGGGACTGACGGGCAGTGTGGATTTGACGATGGCCGATGCCGCGGCTCTGGGCGTGCGGCGGGTCAGCGTTGGCGGCGCGCTCGCCCGCGCCGCGTGGGGCGGCTTCATTCGGGCGGCGACCGAGTTGGCTACGCTCGGCAGGTTCGACGGTTTCGCCGGCGCCGCCCCGCACGCGCAATTGCAGAGGCTCTTCGCAGCGACCGGCGACTGAGTCGTCGCCGGATAATCGGTACCAAGTATCAACATCTCACCTTCTTCAGCGAGTCGCCGGATAGGCGCCTGGCACGCGGTCGCCATGGCTCCTCGGGGGCGGTGTGGCGCAGGCGACAGCTCGGCGAAGCCGCCGCGCGGCCGCACTGGACCACGTTCAGGACACCGATGAGGTCAGGAAGGCCGGATGGCGGTTCCCGGGACCGATGCGTTCCGAGGCCAGATCAGCTGACCGCGTGCCTGGCACGGGGTGGTCCGAGGTCCGGTTAATGGGACGGGCTCGTCCCGTCCGTGGCCACCCGCGCGACGTAGATCTCGCAGTCGCTGCCGGTATCGGCCTTGAGGCACACCGAAAAGAACAGCCGGATCCCGTCGTGACTCCACTGCGGCGCCGTCGCGCGCCCCTCGGTGTTCGCGACGAGCCGCACGTCCGAGCCGTCAGGCTTCATCACGTAAACCTGGTAGTTCGCGTTCCGGTTGGACGCGAACGCGATCCGCGAGCCGTCCGGGCTCCACGCGGGCCAGCCGTCGAACGCCCACAGGTTCGTGAGGTTGCGGAGATTGCCCCCGTCGCTGTCGGCGACGAACACCTCCGAGTTCATGTCGCCGACGATCTTCCGGAACGCGATGTGTCGGCCGTCAGGCGAGAGCGACGGGTACGTGTTGATCCCGCCGGTGATCACCGTGCGGATCGCGCCCGTCGTCATGTCGATGATGCGGATGTCCGCATCGTTCTTGCGCGGCGGCGCCAGGTCGTCGTCGGTGCAGTACGCCAGCCAACGCCCGTCCGCGCTCCAGTTGGGGTGAATCCCCTTGCTCGTGTCCGGCGTGAGGTGTCGCGCGTTGGCGCCGTCGGCGTCCATGACCGAGATGATCTCGAGCGAATCCCGGATGTACACGAACGCGATTCGCTTGCCGTCGGGCGACCAGGCGGGGTCCTCGTGGTTCGCGTCGTCGGTGGTGAGCTGGCGTGATCCGGTACCGTCCACTTTCGCGACGAACAGCTGCTCGCGACCGGACACGACGGAGACGTAGACCATCCGGCGATCGTCCGGCGCGAGCGATGGGTCGTAGTTGTCGGCGTGCGTGAGCTGCGTGGCGTGGTCCATGGCTCGGCGCTGCGCCGCGGCGGGCGCGGCGGACGCCATCAGCGCGACGCCGACGAGCAGTGGGCACAACAGTGGGTTGCGCATGCGCCAAGGATGGCACATTCGGGCGCGTTTCTGGGCCACCGGAAGGCATGCCGGAGAGGGCGGCCACGCCCACGGGAGCTAGGTATGTGAGCAGCGGAAGCGCCGATTGGTGTCAGGCCAGCGGTTCCCGCGGTCCCGGCAGACGACCAATCAGGTGCCTGGCTCGCGGTTGCCGCGGTTCGGCGAGCCTGAGGGCTGATTGATCGGGATAGGTACCTGGCCGGGCGAAGCAACCGAATCGGGACCGGTTTGGGTGTCAGGCACGGACTTGCCGCGGTTACGATCCTGCACGAGTTCGGAATCAGGGCCGGTGCTGGGGTCGGGTGGGCGGTGCTGTCGCGCTCGCGCGGCGACCGGATCCCCGACGAACCACGGCAACCGTGTGGCCGGCACTCGTCG
>JAIQFQ010000038.1 GCA_020073245.1 Terriglobia bacterium
CGACCGCTCACGAAGACGTCGACATCCGACACCACCTCCAGCGCCCCCGAGTCGGCCGTCACCCCGAGCTGGGCAGCGACGTCGCGCAGCAGCACCTGCCCGTTACCGGCGACCGGCACCGCCATCGTCTTTACCCCCGACGGGGCGTACATCTTGAGCGTCAGGTTCCCGGCGACCGAGGACCGGTTCAGCACTGCCACGTCGCTCCGCCACCACGCGCTCCTCGACGGCACATCCTTGTGAATCACCGCTGGAATCCAGTGATCGAAGTTGGGCTGGCCCCGCACCACCTTCTTGATCACGACGTTGTCGACGTAGGCGCCCTCCCTCTGGACGGTCGAGTCCGACATGAAGTAAAACGCGAACCAGACCTTCCCCTTTCCGAGGATCGGGGTCCCGTCCTCCATCTTCATGTCTCTCATGTCGATGGTGAGGTGCTGCCAACCCCCGCTCTGACCGGCGGTCCCATACCCATTGAAATTGCTGCCGTCAAGAGACCACATCCAGTAGACCGCATCGGTCGGATTGTTGGGGTTGCCGCCATCGTCAATGTCGGTCCAGAGGTCGAAGTCCCACGCGCCATCGACGGCGTCGTCCAGCGAGAACGGACCGGCGATCATGAACGTGCCCTCGTTCGGCGCGTAGCTCGTGCACGCCGGCTGCGCCGCCGAACCACCGGCGGCGCACCACGCGGCACCGTGGCCGCTCTTGGTCTTGCAGCTCACGATGCCCCAGTTGGTGTCGACGGCCCCCCCCGAGTTCCCGAGTTGCCACTTGGAAAGGCCGGCCTCGAAGTCGTCGGAGAAGAACGTGATGCCGTCCGCCGGGCCGGCGACCTTGAACGCCCACGTGCCCGACGCCGGTGCGAAGGTCTGGGCGCAGGCGTTCGTGGCGACCACGCGCCAGAAGTAGGTCGCACCGACGGTCACGTTGACCGCGGCGCTGGTCCCGGACTGGCTGCCGTGTATCGGCGGATCTTGGTCGGTGCCGAAGTAGACGTCGTACGAAGTGGCGCCCTCCGAGGCGCCCCAGCTGAGCGTGACCGAGGTCGTCGCGGCAAGATTGTCGCCGTCGGCAGGCGAAGTCAGGGAGAACGGCCCCGGGTTGCTGCACGGCGCCACGTTGTCCACCGTGAAGGTGATCGTGTCCCCCGCGGTGCCGATGTCGTGGATCGAGAGCCCCCCGGGGTACCCGCTCGAGAGAAAGGAGGAGGGGTCGGTCGAGTCGTTGATCGCTGTCCGCGGCGGGATCGCCGCGGCGTTGAAAGGCGCCCCTCGCACGTTGCCGTTCGCCGTGAGCGTGCCGGACGGACGGTAGATGTAGAGCTCGTCCGGCGGCCCGCACGCGTTGCCCTGCCCATCCACGTCAGTGTCGATCCGATACACGAGCAGCCCCGACGCCGGCAGCGACGCCTCGAAAGTACCTGCCGCCTTCTTTCGGTACTCGACCACGAAGTACTCGGTTGGGGAGTTCGGCGAGGCGATCCGGGCGCAGTTGTTCGTGGCCGAGTTCAGCGGGTTCAGCGTCACGGTTGCCGGGGGCGTGATCAGCGGGATGCTCGAGAGGAACCCCAGGTACCGCCACTTCAGATACGCGGTGGTGTGCTGAGGCGGATCCAGGTCCTGATCCATGAGGTCCCACGGCCCGACCGGGTCGAGGTCCGTCGCGGTGGAGCACGTTGAGTAGTGGTACAGATCGGGGGCACCCAACGTATGCGTCATCTCATGGCACAGCACGCCACTCCCGGTGATGTTCCCGTCGAGCTGAAAGTCGAATTCGCCGACGAGCTTGCCGTTGATCGTGGCAGGGTAGTTCTGGTCGTCCAACTGCCACTGGTGGGGCCACAAAAGGTTGGACCAATCCGCCTGTGCTGCCGCGCCGCTGACCACGAAGACGACGCTATCGACGTAGCCGTCGTTGTTCGTGTCGACGTCGAGCGAGGCCGGGACCTGCGAGGCGACGCCGTTGACTGCGGCCTGCAGCAACGCCCACTCGCGGGAGTTCCGCTGGTCCGGCGTGTAACCGGTCGGATTGGCCGAGGAGCTGTAAGGCCGATAGTAGCTCCGCGGATGGGAATCCTTGAACGAGACCACCGTGCTGCCCGAGGACGGTGGGTAAAAGGTGCTGCTCACGACGAGCTGGTTGTACGAGGCCGCGAGGAAGTAGGCCTGCATCGAGACCGAGTGAGCGGCCATGTCGTTGAACAGCGCCTGGTACCTGCTCACCGGCCTGAAGCTGGGCGAGGGTTCGTCCGCGAAGCTGATGTAGACCACGATGTTGTTGATGACGGTGAACTCGGGCGCATTGGAGAGGCCCAGCGCACGAAGCCGGCCATGGGGTTGACGCAGCGGGTAGATCTCCTCCGGGGCGGGCAGCGTCCACGGATCGGGCATCAGGCCTCGGTCAAGGTGGGCCGCCATAGGATCGACCGCCCCGACGATGAATGCGGACGGCTGCAGGCGCCCGTCCACCTTGATCGCGTAGACGAGGTACCCCGTATCAGGGTCCCGGACGACCGTGAATCCGTCTGCGTCGTGCAACCGGTTGTAGTACTCGTCGCCGGTGGCAAAGAGGTTGACGACGGCCCCGTCCGGTTGCGTCAGGGTCTGCGGCACGTTCCGCAGGACCGCCGCCTGAGAAGCAACCGTCAAGAGCACCGCGGCCGCCCCGACGGCCCACGGCGCGAAGGCCTTCCTCACGGATGTCACAGCAAGCATCTAACCCCCTTGGAGGCTGCAGGCAAGGTCGCCTCAACCAACGCCGCAGAGAGTAAGCCAAAGACCGGCGTTTTGATAGCCGCTCCCACCGGTCGGAACAGGCTCTCACCGGGCAGGATTCCTCGGTCGCCGAGGCGCAACGCCCTTATCCGCCTCGGGTGGTGTCATCACCCGACCGTCTCTGCCCCCCTACAAGCTGTAGTAGAGCTCGATCTCGTAGGGGTGCGGACGGTTGCGAACCTCGCGGTCCTCCCAGCGCTTGCGGTCGATCCACCGCACGATGAGGTCCTCGCTGAAGACGTCGCCCTCGAGAAGGAAGGCGTGGTCGTGTTCGAGCGCATTCATCGCCTCGTCGAGCGATGTCGGCAGGGCCTTGATCTGCGCTCGTCTCTCGGCCGTCCAGGTGAAGATGTTCTCATCGACCGGCCCGAAGCCGAGCGCTGTCGGGTCCAGCTCTCGGCGGATACCGTCGAGACCCGCCATGAGCTGGGCGGCGATCGCGAGGTAGGGGTTGCAGGTCGCGTCCGGGGGCCGGAACTCGCAACGCGCACTTTCGGGGCGGTTGGCGTATTTCGGGATCCGGATCGCCGCCGACCGGTTGCCGAGGGAGAAGATCGCAGAGATTGGCGCCTCGAAGCCGGGGATGAGCCGCCGGTACGAGTTGGTGGAGGGGTTGGTGAACGCCATGACCGCGCCGCCGTGGAGCAGCAGCCCCGCGAGGTAGGAACGCGCGAGCCAGCTGATCGTCCCGTACCCCTGCGGGTCGAAGAAGAGGTTGACGTCGCCCTTCCAGAGTTGCTGGTGGAAGTGGAGGCCCGACCCCGCCTCTCCGTACAGAGGCTTGGGCATGAACGTGGCCGTCATTCCCATCGCCGCCGCGGTCATGCGCGTGACGTACTTGACCAGCATCGTGGTGTCGGCGGCGACGAGCGCCGGCATGAACCGGGTTTCGATCTCGCATTGGCCCGGGCCGCCCACCTCGTGGTGGTGGTACTTGACCTCGACGCCCATGCCCTCGAGGTTCAGCGTGATCCGGGTGCGGGCGTTGTGCAGGTGGTCTTGCGGCGGGATCGCGTGGTAGCCGCCGTGACGCGGGATGTTGTGGCCGCTGCCAAGCTTGGCGCTACCCCAGTCGGCCTCGGCCGACTCGACGCGGTAGGACGCCACGTTCATGTTGTTCTCGTACAGGACCCCGTCAAAAAGATAGAACTCGAACTCGGGCCCCCACCGGCTCCAGTCGGCGACCCCGGTCGCCTGGAGGTGCGCCTCGGCGTGCCGCGCGATGTTGCGCGGGTCGTACGGGAAGAGCTGACGGGTGTCGGCTTCCAGGGTGGTGCAGATGAACGACAGCGCCGGCACCTCCCAGAACGGGTCGACGACACCGGTCGCGAGGTCCGGGACCATGACCATGTCGCCGGCGCTCACGGTCTTGAAGCCGACGCTGGAACCGTCGAAGCCCACACCCTTTTCCATCGTGCTCAGGCTGAACCGCGCAGACGGGATCGTGACGTGGTGCCAGCGCCCCCAGAGGTCGCAGAACTTGAGGTCGACGACCTCGATCCGCCGTTCACGCACGAATGCCTGGGCTGCTTCGAAGTTCTGGAACATGCCGGTGCCCTCCGCGCCGCCAATTCTGGCCCGGCGGCGCGAACACCCGGCTCGACGCCGGGTGTCGTCTTGGTCATGGTATCGCATTCACAAGCGCCAGGCCAGAACGACGTGGCCAGTGGTCCGAAGAGACAGGCAGAGGAGCGGAGGGGCTGAGGAGCAGAGGAGCTGGAGACAGTTAAGAGTGAAGAGTTGAGAGTGAAGAGTTGACGACAGAACAAGGAGGCCGGACCCGGACGATCGCGGAGGGCGCGCTCGCCCGTACCGGTGGAAAGGCGCTGCAAAGTGGTACCTTCCAAGAGATGATCAATCGAACTTGGCTCGGCCTGGTCTCGAACACCAGGGGACCAAGGGACCCGTCGCCGACCTAGCGACGCCTGTCAGGGACTACTCTGATGGACTTTGTGTCGATCGACTTTGAGACCGCGAATCAGGAGCCAACTAGTGCCTGTTCGGTAGGGATGGTGACAGTCCGTGCGGGCAAGATCGTAGATCGGTGGTACCGGCTGATTCGGCCGCGCCCTTTCTATTTCGATCCCTTCAACATCTCCATCCACGGCATCACAGAAGACCTGGTTGTGAACGAGCCCGAATTCTCTGGGATATGGCCCGAGATGGGTACGCGACTCCGAGGCGAGACGGTCTTCGCTCACTATGCCGCATTCGACATGAAGGTTCTGCGCGCAGCGCTTGACGAATTCAGTCTTCCACACCCAACCTTCGCATTTGGCTGCTCACGGAATGCCGCCAAGGCAGCTCACCCGGATTTCCTCAGGTATTCCCTATCAGCGGTTGCTGAACAACTCGGCATCTCCTTCGAGCACCACAATGCCCTCGCAGATGCAGAAGCGTGCGCGCTAGTCGTTCTTGACGCGGCCCAAGTTCTCGGGGCGACGTCGGTCGAGGGTCTATACGCCTCGCACCTTCTCGGTCTGGGCGCAGTATTTCCTGATGGTTACCTGCCCAGTCGCTACCGCTCGCCCCACCAGCGCCCTTCGCCAACCGTTGACCTTTCTAGCGTGGATCCTGAGCATCCGTTCTTTGGTGCGCAACTGGTCTTCACGGGCGCATTGGAAAGCATGGAACGCACTCAAGCCCAGCAACTGGTCCTGAACCTAGGGGGCCACTGCGCCGAGAGCGTGTCCAGGAAGACGAACTTCCTGGTGGCCGGACTCCAGGACCTCCGCTCGCTTAGAGGTCAGACCAAGAGCGGCAAACTGCGCAAGGCGGAGGCACTCAAAGAAGCGGGGCAGGACATCGAGATCATCGCGGAGGTGGACTTCCTGCGATTGGTGGGTGGGGCTCCAGTTCCGGGCCAGCGAAACTCCGTAGCCGAGCGGTACAGGTCTTCTCAAGACGCCTCAGCCCAGGACCACTCTCGGCCGCACCTACCGACCATCATCTTCGAGGACGAAAGAATGATCGTCACCGAAGAATGGAGTGGCGTTTGCCAGACAATCTCCGTTCAGCTCAAGCCGCGAGCCTGAAGGAGCTGCCTAAGTCCTCTGGCACTGAGGGTCCAAGTTCGACGGGCACTAGGACTAGAATTGGGGAAGCTGTGTTGGGCGCCCGCACGAGAATAGGCCCCAGGGAGCGGTGAATCATGCCAAAGGAGCGCGAGTTGTCTGGCAAGAGCTACGACCAGCAGCTGGAAATGGTCGGCGACTACATCGTCAATGTCGATATCGCCCCAAACCGCCGCGTCCCTGGCGAGCTGGTCTTTGAACCAATGGGTAACGGCGTAAGAGTCAGTGCCCGCGACGAGTCACACAGGACCCTGTGGGGGTTCGTTGCGTCGAAGCCCATGCTGGAACAAGTCCATTGTCTAGTTGCGGTCTATGATCCCCTGTTCCGGCTCATCATCGAGGAACTGGAAAAGCGTAGCTTGCCGACACCAGCACATGGTGATGCAACGGAAGAAGCAAAGCGCACCATAGCCCAACTCGAGCAGCGACTGGAGTGGTTCAAGAAATCCTTGCAGGTTAAGCAGAGCAGCGCGGCATCCAAAGAGCGTGCAAGGTCGATTGCCCGGATCATGTCCGAGGCTCTCCGCCAGATCAGCCTGGATTCTGAGCCGCTAAAGGGCATGAAATCTACGCCGACCCTGGATCCTGAAAGCGACGATTGAACCCGCTGGGTCGGTAGGTGGCAGGCCCGTCGCCTTCCAGCCAAAACGGAACTGCCAGGAAACGTCGGCTACCACCAAGGCGGCCTCAACAGGCCGAGGATGCCGTCGCCGTTGCAGCGCCGAGGCGAACCGCGGGCACCTGCACCGCCGGAGAAACAGGTGTCCGGGCTCCGAGGTCCGAGGACGGCGGAGACACGGCCCCGAAGCCAGGGCGATGGCGGAAGGCGTGAAGCGCGCCGCCGCCGTTGGGCCTATCGCAAGGCGCGGGAGCGGCCCGCGCCGGAGTGTAGCCGGAGGCTACATGAGGACGCGTGGCCGCGATCCGCAACGCAGCGAGAGGTCCGACACCGGCGACGCCTAGCGGTACGCGAACAACATTGCGTAGATGATCCAGACCACGATCAGGAACCCCAAACCCAGCGCCGTCCACCCGAACAGCCTCACCGCCTTGATCACCACCGGCTGGTACGGCTCCTCGAGGTGCTGGTCGAGCGTGCCCGCGGCCACCAGCGCCTCGTACTCGGCAGGCTTGTCGCGCTTGAACTCCTCGATCGGCATGCGGCCCGTGAACACCACGATGTCCATCGGGAACTTCTCCGGCCGCAGGTGTGTGTTGAAGAAGTGCACCGTGAAGATGAAGCCGACGGCGAGGAGCGCCTCGTCGCTGTGGATGATCGTCGCGACGTTGATCAGCGATCCCGGGAAGAGTCGCGTGAAGACCTCGGGGAACCAGAGCATGAGGCCCGTTGATCCGATCACGAAGATGCCCCAGAACACCGCGAAGTAGTCGAATTTCTCCCAGTACGTCCACCGGCCGTACTGCGGGCGCGGCCCGCGTCCCAGGAACCACTTGAGAGAACCCCAAAGGTCCCTGGCGTCCTTCCACGTCGGGAGCAGCGTGTTGGGGCCGGTGGCCATCTGCTTCCACGTGAGGCCTTCGCGCTTCTTGCGGTGCAGAAGGTTCCAGATGTGCGTCATGAAGATCGCGAACATCAGGCAGGCCGCCGTGCGGTGGATGTACCCCGCCGTTTCGAACCCGCCGAACAGGCGTGACAGCGTCACGGCCCAGGCGCTGTACGAGAACTTGAGGGTCATCCCGGTCAGTGCCAGGCTGATGAAGCTCACGATCATCGCGATGTGCAGCACGCGGTTGATCCGCGTGAACCGCACGTACTGGAGCGCCTTCGGGTCGTGCGCCGTCTCGTCGCGGTTGAGCTCGCGCCGCATCTGGACTGCCCGCGGGAGCCACATCAGCGTGTGCGTGCCGCCCACGATGAACGTGCCTATCAGAAGGCTCGTCATCCCCCAGAACGTCCAAAAGAGCCACGGGTACTTCGCCGGGTCGTGGTGCGTGGCATGGGTGAGGTAGCCCGCGAAGCGCCGGGTCGCGCCGGCGTGGCACTGCCGGCACGTCGAGATCACGTTCTCCCGGGAGAGGTGGGAGCGCGGGTCGGAGGGCGGCAGGATGTCGTGCGCGCCGTGGCAGTCGTAGCACTTGGCGGTCTTGGCGTACCCCAGCTGCGAGACCTTGCCGTGGTAGGTGTCGAAGTAGGTCTTGGTCACCTGCTCATGGCACTTGCCGCAGGTCGTCGTGATCGCCAGCTTGAACCCGAGGGTGTCGGCCCGCCGGATGGTGTGGGCCGTGTGGCAGTCGCTGCACACCGGCAGCGGCTTGGTGGAGCGCGAAACCTTGACCGAGTGGATGCTCCGCTCGAAGGCTTGCTCGATCCCGTTGTGGCAGCGGCCGCAGGTGGCCGGCAGGTTGGCGTTGTTCACGCTCGAGGCGGGGTCGGCGTGCGGGAGGATCGCGTGCGAGGTGTGGCAGTCCGTGCACATCGCCGTGACCAACAGGCCGCTCTTGAGGAGGCCCTTGCCGTGAATGCTCTCCGAGTAGTTCTCGATGATCTGGTGCTGGGTCCCCGTGTAGCGGACGGCCGCCTTTTGGCCCTCGCGGTGGCAGCGGGCACAAAGCTGCGGAACGTTGCGCGAGAACGTCGGCGAGGCCGGGTCCTTCCGCCCCAAGGTGCCGTGCGTGCCGTGGCACTCGCGGCACGTCGGCGCGTTGGAGTCGCCCTTCGCCTGAAGCTGGCCGTGCACGCTCTTCGCGTACTGCTGCGCCGGGTCGGCGTGGCAGGCGGCGCAGTCCACCTTGTGCGTGATGGTGGCGCACGCCCGCGTCAGCGACGGCCGCACCTCGCTGTGGCACTGGCTGCAGCTCCGGCTGGCGTGGCGGGAGCCCGCCAGCTCCGCGGCGTCCACCCAGAGCGAGCGCCCGTCGGAGGAGGCCTTGATCTCCTTCTTCGCGTGGCAGGTGAGGCAGTCCTGGTCCGCCATCCCCTGCTCGTAGAACACCTTGCGCACCTTGTGTGGCTGGTGGCAGTCGGGGCACGCCGGGAGGACGTTGGCTTCCTTCTCCCACAGCTCGCCCTTAATGATCTTGCGGTGCACCATCTCGATGGCCGAGTGGCACTTGGTGCATGTGGCCGCGATGTTCTTGCGGGCGATCGACGAGCGTTGGTCCGTGTGTGGCAGCACCAGGTGGGGCGTGTGGCAGGAGACGCAGGTAGCCGCGACGGTGAGCCCCTTCTTGAGGAGCGCCTCGCCGTGGATCGACTCCGTGTAGTTCTCGAAGATCCGGTCCTGGGGGATATCGAAGTGCCTCTGAACGGGAGAGCCCTCGTGGTGGCACCTCCCGCACAGGAACGGGATCTTGGCCGGCGCCACCGGGGAGCGCGGGTCCCGGGCCGGGACGATGTCGTGGCCCCTCCCGTGGCAGTCGCCGCACTTCGGCGCGACCGCTTCGCCGCGAGCCTCCGCCCGGCCGTGCAGCCCGGCGGCGTGATCCCCGGCTTCCTTGCCGTGGCACGCGCCGCAGTTCGGCCTCTGCAGCGTCTCGGCGTGGGGGAACTCGGCGCCCTTGAGGTCCGCGTGACAGCCGACACAGGCGATCTTGCCGTGCGCGGCGCCCGCGAACTTCGTCTGGTCCACGAACAACGACACCGTCCGTCCATCACGCTTCTTCGACAGGTCCTTGTCGGCGTGACAGGTGAAGCAGTCGTCGTTCTCCTGCGCCACTGCCCGGACCGGCATCAGAGCCAGCACGGCCGCCGCCAACACCCACGCCGGGGCTATCCACGGCCAGTAGGAACGCGGCCGCCCCGAATGATGCCCACCACCGATCCAATTCGGCGGAGTTTTCTTTGACATACCCCCCCTACCGCCACGGAAGAGTAATTTCTCCGTCGAAAAATGTCAAGGTCACTAACTTGGGTCGCGGTGTACCCGGACAGGTACAGCCGGGAACGGCCCGAGAACCTGGATCTCCTTGATACGGTTCTACTTGATGTAGTAGCCAACCACCCGCCCGGTGCCATCCTTGTCCAGCACCGGCGGGATGGTTTCCACGGCCTCGGCCCAGTTCTCGAGCACGCTCTTGCACCGATCCGTCATGAACTGGCCGTCCGGACCGCCGGGCACGCTGGTCATGCGCCGGCTCACCGCAAACGTTCTACCGATCAGCTTTCCCGGGGGCTTCCCGGTCCCTTCGACGAGCTTGATCCGGTCTTCCTTGGTGACCGCGCCATGGAAGAGTGATGCCCCTACCTCCCAGCTCTCGGCCTACTTCCCTTCGTCCACCAGCACCAGCCACGCCTTCGAGGCCTCGCCCGCCAGCCTCTCCCCTGCCTGCTGCTGCGCCTACGTCGCGCTAACCGCGATGGCGCAGAGCGCAACTGCAAGCGTCGAAACCATCCGCCCCAAGCTGCGCATCGGTGCCTGGGTGCGAGAACGAAACACCCGCCGTCGGCCTCGGGACACACCCTCGGGTTCGGAAGCGGGGCGGGAGCTCTGCGCGCACTCCCCAGGTGACATCCCCACGTAGCGGTCCAAACGCAGCACGCCCGGGGCTCACACGCGGTCCAAGCCGTCCGGCGCGCACCCCCGCGTCACCGCTAGGGCGCTTTGATGTTGTAGCCGGAGACCCTCCAGGCACCGTCCCTCTGCAGCATCGGTGTGATGGTCTCGAGCTGCTCCTTCACTCCCTTGGGCATGTTCTGGAAGACGGTCTTGAACACGACGACGACGTATTCGCCCTTCGGCGCGTACTCCAGGTCCGTCGTGTACCTCTTCATCGCGAGTGTGCGCGATTTGACGTACCCGAGCGGTGTCCGCGCGTTGACCAGCCTCGCGTCCCACTTCTCCCTGGTCACCACGCTCCTGAAGTATGGGGCGGCCGCGTCCCAGCTCTCGAGGTACCTGCCCGCATCGACGAGCCCGAGCCATGCCTTGGCGGCGTCGACCGCCTTCTTCTCCGCCTCCTCCGCCTTCTTACCCGCGTCCCCGGTCTGCGCCCAGGCGGGACTCCACGCCACGAGACAGGCCACTGCCACAACCGCGCCGGCAACCAACCTCGAGCTCCGCATTGTCCCCTCCTCACTCTATTCAAAGGTACACCCTTCCCGGGCGGAGGTCGAGTCCCCGGCGACCGCGATACCCGGGTCACGGTTCTCAAGTAGAATCGTGCAGGACCAGCGCCTATGCAGCATCCCACCTCAGCCCGGTTCGGACAGGGAGGTCGCGATGGGACACGATCATGATGACGGTAAGGGCGGTTGTCCGCACGGTGTGAGCCGGCGTGGTTTCTTCACCGCCGTTGGTGCGGGCGCCATCGGAGCGGCGACCCTCGGACGGGCACAGGCGCCCGCCGCGGCCCCGGCTGCCAGCGCCGGGGAGCCCACGAAGGTGACGCTCCACGTCAACGGCCGCGCCCATACGATTCTCGCGGAACCGCGCTGGACGCTCCTCTTCGTCCTGCGGGAGCAGCTCGGTCTGACGGGGACCAAGGTGGGGTGCGAGCGGGGTGAGTGCGGCGCCTGCACCGTGCTTCTCGACGGCGTGCCGCGCTACGCCTGCATGACGCTGGCGTTCGAAGCGGTCGGGAGGGAGATCACGACCCTCGAGGGCCTCATGGTCGGCGAGCAGCTCGGGCCAGTGCAGCAGGCGTTCCTCGCCGAGGATGCCTACCAGTGCGGCTACTGCACCCCCGGCCAGATCATGGCGGCGGAGGGCCTCCTGCGGACCAACGCCGAACCGTCGCTCGCCCAGATCCGGACCGGGATGAGCGGAAACCTGTGTCGTTGCGGCGCCTACGCCCACATCTTCAAGGCGGTCAAGCGAGGCTCCGAGCTCAAGAAGGCGGGGAGGTGACCCGTGAAGACCCCCGAGCTCTACTTCATCAACGAAGCCGTACCCGACACAGCCCTGCCGCAGGTGAAGCCCGAACCGTGGGCCGCGACCCGTGTGGTGGGCACCGCGCAGCCGCGCGTCGACGGCTATGAGCGGATGAGCGGTACCGCGGTCTACCCATCGGACCTGGTGCTCCCCGATATGCTCCACGCCGCCGTGCTGCGCTGCCCCCACGCTCACGCACGCGTGCGGAGGGTCGATGCATCGGCGGCGGCCGGGATGCCGGGGGTTCGCTCGGTGATCACGGGTGACGCCGCGGCTGCAGACCTGCGCTGGAACTACGGTCGCAACGTTTTCACGAAGCTGTTCGACCCGCACTGCCGGTTCGAGGGCGAGGCGGTGGCCGCGGTCGCGGCCGAGACGCCGCAGCAGGCTTGGGACGCGCTGCGCGCCATCTCCGTCGACTACGAGGTGTTGCCGTTCGTCGTCGACGAGCGTCGGGCGCTCGATGTGGGTGCGCCTGCCTTGCACGAGGGCGGCAACCGGGTCGGCGACGTGGAGCGGTACGAGCGCGGCGACGTCACGAAGGGGTTCGCCGCCGCTGACAAGGTCGTCGAGCTCGAGTTTCGCACCGCGGCCGAGATCCACACCCCGATGGAGCTGCACGGGTGCGTCGCGCGCTGGGACGGTCCGCGCTTGACGATCTGGGAGTCCACCCAGGGTGTCTATCCGGTCCAGCAACGAGTCGCGGGCGTGCTCGAGATGCCCCTTGCCAACGTCCGTGTCATCGGGAGCTACATGGGTGGCGGCTTCGGCTCGAAGCTCCAGGCCGACAAGTACAACATCGTGGCGGCGGTGCTCGCCCGGCTGACCGCGAGGCCGGTCAAGCTCTTCCTCACCCGCGAGGAGACGTTCCTCTGCGTCGGCAACCGGCCGCCCGCCAACATGCGCCTGAAGGCGGGGGCCCGCAAGGACGGGACGCTGACGGCGCTCGAGATGACCTGCACCGGGACCGGCGGCGCCTATCCAGCGGGCGGCACGTCTCTGGTGGACTGGCTGGTCCGCGACCTTTACGCCTGCCCGAACGTGCACACCGAGCTGACCGACGTGTACATCAACGGCGGGCCGTCGCGGCCGTTCCGGGCACCCGGCCACCCGCAGGGCGCCTGGGCGCTCGAGCAAACCATCGATGCGCTCGCCGACGCCATCGGGATGGATGCGATCGAGCTGCGTCTGAAGAACGTCCCTACCGTCAGCCAGACGCGCGAGGGTCGGCCGCCGTACACGACCACGGGTCTGACCCGGTGCCTCACGGAGGGCGCGAAGGCGTTCGGCTGGCGGGACGCGAAGCGCCACCCCAAGGGCGACGGCCCGGTCAAGCGCGGCGTCGGGGCGGCCGCGTGCCTCTGGGTCGCGGGCAGCGGCGGACCGCCCAGCACCGTCATCGTGAAGCTGTTCGCCGACGGCTCCGCGAACCTCAACATGGGCGCCTCCGACATCGGAACCGGCACGAAGACGGTCATGGCGATGGTGGTGGCCGAGGAGCTCGGGGTGGCGCTGGACAAGATCCAGATCGAGAACGCCGACACCGCCACCACGGAGTACGCGACGGCGTCCGGCGGCAGCAAGACCGTCCCGACGGAGTCCCCGGCGGTGCGGGACGCAGCGCTCGCCGTGAAGCGCCAGCTCTTCGATCTCGCAGCCGACGAGCTGAAGGTGCCGGCCTCCGAGCTCGCCATCGACGGCGAGGACGTCGTGTCGAAGAAGGACCAAAAGGTTCGGAAGAAGATCGCCGAACTCGCAGGGTTCCGGCGCCGGGGCGTCCTCGTAGGCGTCGGGACGCGCGGCCCGAACCCCGAGAACAAGGTCGTCAATCCCTTCGCCGCCCAGTTCTGCGAGGTCGAGGTGGACACCCGCACCGGCGAGGTCCGCGTACTGCGTTTCCTCTCCGCTCACGACAGCGGCCGCGTCATGAACCCCCTCACCTTCGAGAGCCAGGTGATCGGCGGCGTGACGATGGGGATCGGACTGGCCCTCACTGAACAGCGGGTGTTCGACCGCCAGACCGGGAAGGTCGTGAACCGGAACTGGCACGACTACAAGATCCCGACCGCGATGGACGTCCCGGCCGATATCACCTCGTTGCCGGTTGCGCCTCCGGACGACGAGGCCAATACCACCGGTACCAAGGGCCTCGGCGAGCCGGTCACGATCCCGACCGCCGCGGCGGTCGCCAACGCGGTCCACGACGCGATCGGCATCCGCGTGACGGAGTCACCGATCAGCCCGATGCGGCTGGTTGCGCTCCTGACCGAAAAGCGCGCGGGGAGGTGAGCGATGCTGCCCAACTTCAACTACGTCCGACCCTCCAGCCTCGCCGATGCGGTGCGTCAGCTTTCAACCCCGAACGCCCGGGTGCACGCCGGCGGGACCGACCTCCTCGGCTGCCTGCGCGACGGCGTGTTCGCCGCAGACACCCTGGTGAGCCTTTCGGCCATCGAGGAGCTGCGGGGCATCAGGCCCTCCCTCGACGGCGGCCTGGCGATCGGTGCCATGACGACGCTCTCCGAGGTGGCTGCGGATCCGCGTGTCGCCGACCGCTACCCGGTGCTGTCGCGGGCGGTCGCCGCGGCCGCGAGCCCGCAGCTCCGCAACCAGGGGACGATCGGCGGCAACATCTGCCAGCGTCCGCGCTGCTGGTACTACCGGGCGGACTTCCACTGCGCACGCAAGGGCGGCGAGAAGTGCTACGCCGCCGAGGGCGAGAACCAGTTCCACTGCATCTTCGGCGGCGAGGTCTGCTTCTACGTCCACCCCTCGGACGTCGCCCCGGCGCTGGTCGCTCTCGAGGCCCTCGTCAGGATCTCGGGTCCCGCGGGAGCTCGCTCGGTTTCGGCCGAAACGTTCTTCGTCCCCCCCTCCAAGGATTACACGCGCGAAACGGTTTTGGGCCCCGGCGAGATCGTGACGGAGGTCGTGCTGCCGGCCCAGCCGCGCGGAACACGCGGCAGCTACCGCAAGGTGAGGGCGAGGGGGGCGTGGGACTTCGCGCTCGCAGGGGCGGCCGTGGTGGCCACGCTTACCGATGGCCGCGTGACGCGGGCCCGCATCGTGCTTTCCGGTGTCGCCCCAATCCCGTGGCGCGTGCCCGCTGCCGAGCGTGTGCTCGTGGGACAGCGCCTCTCGGCGAAATCCGCGGCTCGGGCCGCGGCAACGGCGGTCGAGGGCGCCCAACCGCTGGCGCAGAACGCCTACAAGGTCGAGATGCTTCGAGGCGCGGTCGAGGAGGCCCTCGCGGCGCTCCTCTGAGCTCGTCACCGACGCGACGCCGTTGCGCTCAGAGAGCCAGTGCCACGCCGCCGTTCGCTCCAACGTAGGGTCTTCGGTGTCGTGGCGAGGCCCCGAGCGCCGTGAGGGACCGTGGGAAACCAGTGTCATCGCAAAAAATTCCGCTAGAGGCGGGACGACGTGGCGATCTCGCTGGACGTCACGGGAGTGCTTCGTCGCTTCGCTCCTCGCAATGACACCGCCTTCTCCGGGACGGACGGTGGTTCGGGATCAGTCGAGGGCGGCCGTGTCGTGCAGCGCGCGCCAGAGGTCGCCGGCCGCTTTCTTCCCGACGACGGCGCCGAGGGCGTCCAGCTCCGCGAGACGGATGCCGTCCACCGAGCCGAACTCCTGCAGGAGCTTGCGCGCCCGGCGCGCCCCGATTCCGGGCACCGCGAGAAGCTGGGTCGCCAGAGTCCGCGCGCTCCGCTTTCGTCGATGGCGGGTGACGGCGAAGCGATGGGCCTCGTCGCGGACGCGCTGGAGAAGCAGGCGGACGGGATCGTTCGCCTCGAGCAGCAGCGGCCGCGCCCTGCCCGGCAGCACGATCTCCTCGAGGCGCTTGGCCAGGGCGACGGCGGGGAGGTCGCACCCGGCAGCCGACAGGGCGCGCCGAGCGGCGTTGAGCTGTGTCCGCCCCCCGTCGATCAGGACCAGGTCAGGCAGCAGAGCGCCCTCCGCTACGCGACGCCGATAGCGCCGCTCCACGGCCTCGGCGATCGCCGCAGGATCGTCGGCGCCCTTCCCCGATCGCACGTTGAACGAACGGTACTCGGCCTTCCTGAGCTTGCCCCGCTCCCACACGACGAGCGAGGCCACCTGTGCCTCCCCCTGGAGGTGCGAGATGTCGAAGCATTCAACGCGGTGGGCCGGGCCGGGAAGCCCGAGCGCGGTGGCCACGGCCTCGCCCACTCGCTCCGCCTCCCGTCGCGGGTGGCGGAAGCGCAGCTTGAACGCCTCTCCGGCGTTCTCGAGCGCCAGCTCGAGCACCCGGACCCGCTGACCGCGCTTCGGCGCCACCAACCGGACGCGCCCGCGCCGGCGTTCCTCCAGGAAACCGAGAACCGCGTCCGCATCGACCGGCGCGAACGGCACCTCGACGCGCTCGGGGATCGCCGGGTTGGCCTCGTAGAACTGGCCCAGGAACGCTGTCAGGAACTCGGCGTCCGCCGCGGCGTCCAACCCTTCCCAGTGGAACTCGCGCTTGTCCACGAGCTTGCCGTCGCGGTAGACCAGGACGACGACGGTCGCGTCGCGGCCGTCCCCTTCCAGGCCCACCACGTCCACCGAACCGGAGCCGGCGATCTCCACGTTCTGCCCGCGTGAGAGCTCGTCGAGCGCACCCAGGAGATCCCTGTAGCGGGCCGCTCGCTCGAACTCGTCGGCTTCCGAGGCGCGCCACATCTGCGCCTCCAGACGGGGTTTCAGCTCCTTGTGGCGGCCCTCCAGGAGCAACGTGACCTCCTCGACCGCCGTCGCGTACGCGTCCGGCGTCGTCAGACCGGCGACGCATGGTCCCAGGCACGCACCCATGTCGTGGTAGAGGCACGGCCTGGGCAGGCTGCCGTCGATCTGGATCGTGCAGGTCCGCACCTGGGTCCGGGTCCTGATCAGGTCCATCACCTTCGCGGCCATCCCGTGCCCGAGGAAGGGGCCGAAGTAGCTGTGGCCGTCCTCCAGCACGCGGCGCGTCAGATGGGCGCGCGGCCACGCTTCGCCGGTGGTCAGCTTGACGTACGGGTAGGTCTTGTCGTCCCGCAACAAGACGTTGTAGCGCGGCCGGTGACGCTTGATCAGCCGGTTCTCGAGGATGAGCGCCTCGACCTCGGTCGCCGTGACCACGAACTCCAGCTGTTTGGCCCGCGCGAGCATCCCGACGAGGCGCGCCTCGAGCTGGCGTGAGAAGTACGACAGCACGCGGCGGCGAAGGTGCTTGGCCTTGCCGACGTAAAGAACCTTCCCGCGCGCGTCCTGGAACTGGTACACGCCCGGCAGCTCAGGGGCCTGCTGCGCCCGTTCCAGCAAAGGGTGGTGGTCCTCCATCGCTCCTATTCAACCACGAACCGGCGCCGAACATGTCCCCGCCACGAGAACCTGCTCGTCGCCCCCGAAACAAAAGCGGGCAGGCGGAATGCCGCCCGTCGTTCGGATCCTCCTGCGGCGCAGTCGCCGCCGTCGCGTCGCTACCGGCGCGACCACGCCCTCTTCTCTGACTTGGGCTTCTGCCTGGTCCTGGGTCTGGCCTTGGGCCGTTTCTTCGCGACAGCCTGTGTCTTTGCCCTTGCGGACCCCTGACCCCGGGGTCCCTCCTTTCGCGCCGCCTTCTTCCGGAGGGCCGCTTTCGGGGATGCCTAGGCCCTTCTTGCCTTTGCCCTTCCTGGCCTCAGATCCGTGACCCCTGTGCCTGCGTTGCTCCTCGCGCGTGCGGCGGGTCGGGCCGGCACCTAAGTGTGCAATAGACTCACTCTCGATTTGTGTTATGATCGTTCGGGAGATCTCCAACGCGTTGACGGCAGAAGAACTCATCGAGCGCCTCGCGACGCATCGGACGCTAGCGGCGGCACCGCGCGAGCAGTTGGCGTGGGTGGCGGAGCATGGGCGCCAGCAGGCGTTCCCGGCCGGCTACACGCTCGCGCGGACGGGCGAGCGGATCCCCAACCTCTATGTCGTGCTCACTGGCCGTTTCGCCATCCACGTACACCGCGGGTCAGGCTGGCGAAAGGTCATGGAGTGGCGGGGCGGCGATGTCGCCGGCTTCCTCCCCTATTCACGCATGACGGCCTCGCCCGGCGACACCCGGACCGAGGAGCCGACCGAACTCGTTTCGGTCCCAGACGACCTCTTCCCCGAGATGATCCGCGACTGTCACGAGCTGACCGCGATCCTCGTGCACGTGATGCTGGATCGCGCCCGCCACTTCCGGTCGACCGATCTCCACGACGAGAAGCTGGCCTCCCTCGGCAGGCTGGCGGCCGGTTTGGCACACGAGCTGAACAACCCGGCATCCGCGGTCGCGCGCAGCGCCGAGGTGCTCCTCCACCGCATGCCGACGGCCGAGTCGGCCTTCCGCACGCTCGGCGGAGTTCGCCTGTCGCAGGCGGAGTTGGCGGCGTTCGACAGGCTGTGCGAGCAGTGCCTGGCAGAGGGCCCGCAGCAGCCGGGGTCGCCTCTCGAGCAGGCCGAAAGACACGAGGCGCTCGCCGCCTGGCTGGAGCGCCACGGCCTCGACCGCGCGGCTGCCGAAACCTTGGCGGAGACCGGCCTCGCTCTCCCGGCGCTCGACGCCGCGGCAGGAGCGCTGGGCGCCGAGGCGCTCGGCGCCGCGCTCCCCGCGCTCGCCGCCTCCTGCGGCACCCGGCGGCTGGCCTCGGACATCCAGCGTGCGGCGAACCGCGTGCACGAGCTGGTGGCCGCGGTCAAAGGTTTCACCTACATGGACCAGGCGGCCGTACCGAAGCCGGTGGATCTTGCCCGCGGCCTGAGCGACACCCTGGCCATCCTCAGGGCGAAGGCCAAGTCGAAATCGGTTCGGTTGACCGCGGATGTGGAGCCCGGCCTGCCGACCATCGACGGTTTTGGCGGCGAGCTCAACCAGGTCTGGGCCAACCTCATCGACAACGCGATCGACGCGGTCAACAACGGCGGCAACGTGGAGGTCACCGCCCGCCGCCAGGACGGCACCGTCGTGGTGCGCGTGGTGGATGACGGCCCGGGCATTCCGCCCGATGTCCGCGAGCAGATCTTCGAGCCGTTCTTCACCACCAAGCCACAGGGCGGCGGCACCGGCCTCGGGCTGGCTATCGTGAGAAGCCTGGTTGGCCAGCACGAAGGAGAGATCGAAGTGGAGTCACACGCCGGGCGCACGGAGTTCCGCGTCACCCTGCCCGCGGGCGCGCCCGTCGCGTCCCCCGGATAGAGAGAGGAGATCGTTGATGCCCAAGTTCCTGATCGAGGTGCCGCACGAAGCGGACGCCATCGCATGCGCCCGGGTCGTAAAGATCTTCCTCAGCAGCGGCTCGCACTTCCTGACGAACGCCGAATGGGGATGCTGGGACGGGGATCACCACTGCTGGATGATCGTCGACGTGAACGACAAGCACGAGGCGCGTGGCATCGTGCCGCCCGGGCTGCGCGCACAGGCCCGCATCGTCCAGCTGAACCGTTTCACGATGGACCAAATCGACGAGACCCTCCGGCGGCACGGACGCTGAAGAGAGAGGCCCGGGGAAGCGATGACAAAGCCGATCCTCCTGACGGTCGACGACGACCCGGAGGTACTCTCCGCGATCGAGCGCGACCTGCGCGAGCGTTATCGCAACGACTACCTGGTGCTCAAGGCACGCTCCGGGGAGGAAGCCCTCCAGGCCGCCGTGGAGCTGCAACAGCGCGGCAAGGCGATCGCCCTGTTTCTGGTCGACCAACGGATGCCCGGCATGACCGGCACCGAGCTGCTCTCCGAGGTGCGCAAGCTCTTCCCCGAGGCGCGCAAGGTGCTGCTGACCGCGTATGCCGACACTACGGCGGCGATCGCCAGCATCAACGACATCGGGCTCGATCACTACCTGCTCAAGCCCTGGGATCCGCCAGAGGAGCGGCTCTATCCCGTCCTCGACGACCTGCTGGCGGAGTGGAAGGCACATGCACGGCCGGCGTACGACGGAATCCGGGTGGCGGGCGCCCAGTGGTCGCGCCAGTGCTATCAGGCAAAGGAGTTTCTGGCCCTCAATCACGTTCCGTACAAGTGGCTCGACATCGAGCGCGAGACACCGATCCGCGAGCTGGTCTTGCGACTGACGGGGAGCCTGACTCGCCTGCCGGTCATCCTCTTCCCCGACGGGACCCACCTGATCGCGCCGACAAATCTCGAGTTGGCCGCCAAGGTCGGCCTGCCGACGCACGCGGAGGGGAAGTTCTACGACCTCGTGATCGTCGGCGGCGGCCCGGCCGGGCTGGCCGACGCCGTCTACGGCGCCTCGGAGGGGCTCACCACCCTGTTGATCGAGAAACACGCCCCTGGCGGGCAGGCGGGCACAAGCTCGCGCATCGAGAACTACCTCGGGTTTCCCAACGGTGTAACGGGGTACGATCTCGCGCAGCGCGCGACCACACAGGCGCGGCGCCTAGGCGCGGAGCTGCTGACCGCGCAGGAGGTCGTGGGCCTGCGGAGGGATGATCCCTACCGGGTCATACAGCTCGCTGACGGTTGCGAGGTACGGTGCTACGCCGTGCTGCTCGCGACCGGCATGGCGGTCAGGACCTTGGATGCGCCGGGGATCGAGACCCTGCTCGGCAGCGGCGTCTACTACGGTGCCGCGACGACAGAGGCGGCCGCCTATCGCGATCAGGACGTGTGCATCGTCGGCGGTGCCAACTCCGCGGGCCAGGGGGCGGTGTTTTTTGCGCGCACCGCTCGCCGGGTCACGATGCTGGTTCGCAGCACGGGCCTCGAAACCTCGATGTCCCAGTACCTGATCGACCGCATCACCGCGCTGCCCAACATCACCGTGCTGCCGCGCGTCGAGGTCCAGGAGGCGCGCGGCAACGGGCATCTCGAAGGGGTTGTGGTCAGGCACCTCGACAGTGGCGAGGAGAGTCTCCTGGCGTGTGCCGCGCTGTTCCTGTTCGTCGGCGCCGCGCCGCGGACCGAGAGTTTCGCCGGGCTCGTCGAGTGCGACGAGCGCGGCTTCATCCTCACGGGGTCGGACCTGCCGCGCAACGGGACCCGCCCGCGCGGCTGGACAGTCGACCGCGACCCCTTGCTGTTCGAGACCAGCGTGCCCGGCGTCTTCGCTGCCGGCGACGTTCGTGCTGGGGCCAACCGACGCGTCGCCGCCGCCGTCGGAGAGGGCTCGGCAGCAATCTACTCGATCCAGCGTTACCTCCAGACCGTCTGACCCCTGAAGGGCATTCGGGCGGCCCCGAGGCCGCCCGTTGGTCTTCTCCCCCTTGCCCTTCGCCTACCGGCGCGACCGCGTCCTCGCTCTCGTCTTTGCGCTGGGCTTGGCTTCGGGCCTTGCCGTCTTCCTTGCCTTGACCGTTGCCTTCGCCCTCGCCTGTGGCCTCGCCTTTGGCTTCGGCGTGACCCTTCCCCTCGGCGCCGGCTTCCGCTTCGCCGGTGGTTTGGCTTCGGGGTGAGTCCTGGTCTTAGCTCCTGCTCTTCCTGTTCCCTGTCCCTTGACCCCTGTCCCCTGTTTCTTCTGCCGAGGGCTCGTGAGCTGCGCCTGCGCCGCTGCGAGGCGCGCGATCGGCACGCGGAACGGCGAACACGAAACGTAGTCCATCCCGACGATGTGGCAGAACTCCACCGAGGAAGGCTCGCCGCAGATCCCGACCTTGAGCTTCGGACGGACAGCACGGCCACGCTGGACCGCCATCTCGACGAGCTGGCCCACGCCCTCGCGGTCGAGGATCTGGAACGGGTCGGCCGGGAGGAGCTTCTTTTCGAGGTCATCCGGCACGAAGCCGCCGATGTCGTCGCGGGAGAAGCCGAACGTCATCTGCGTGAGGTCGTTGGTGCCGAACGAGAAGAACTCCGGGTGCCCCATCAGCGAGCCCTCGAGAGTTGCTTCCGCGGCGGGATGCCACCTTCGAGCCATTGCGCGCTCCTCTCGCGTGGAGGCGCGGGGGGAGCGGTCGACGGAGAAAAGTTTGCCAAGAACCATTGTCGCCCGAAGTGCGTTGTCATGGTGAGGGCATTCTCATGACCGGTGAGACCGTTTGCGTGATCAACTGTTCCGCTGGGGCGGGCGGGGTTCTTGCTGCCAAGTGGTCAGCGGCGACCTTTTGGGAGAGCTGCGGGCTGCCGGCGAGAACCGGCAGCGAGCTCGCCAGTTCGATCTCGGCACCGGCAGGAGGCCTTGGCATGTGCTCGCACATTTCTAGGCCGTCACGACGAATCAGATCTCGAGGACCACGTGATTGCGGATCTGCCGAGCATTCCTGCGCTGTAAAACCGCGCGAGCGCCATGGCGTGCTCTCGTGCCACGGTCTGGTGCCCAAAGGAGGTCGAGTATGAGAACAAGGTCCGCGCACCTCGCACTCGTCGTCGCCCTGGGCTGCGTCTGCGTCACACACGCGGCCGCACAAGAGACGGTCTACACCCAAACCGCACTCGTCGAGGACGCCCGCCAGCTCGTCGCCGCCATCGAGTCGGCGCACCCTGACCCATACATGCAGGGGGGCGGGACGATCGCGTTTCACCGGCGCTTCCAGCAGACCTTGGCGGCGATTCTGCCGACCGGCATGACGGTTGCCGCCTTCCACCGCCTCCTTCTCCCCCTCGTCGCCGCGGTCGGCGACGGCCACACCGCGATTCGCCTGCCGCAGAGCTCGCCCCGGACGCCGAGCGGTCTGCCTCTGCAGCTTGGCATCGTGGAACGCTGCATGTACGTGCAGAACCAGGTCGACCTCGACGGTGAGCATCTGCTCGGCGGGCGGCTCTCCGCCGTGGAGGGCATCGGCTTCGACGAGCTCTTGGCCCGCCAGAACCACCTGCGCGGGATCGAGAACGAATACGGGACGATGGCGCTGCTCGGCCGCTCCCTGCAGACGCGCGAGGGCCTGAAGGCGCTGGTGCCCGAATGGGGTGGCCGCAATACCCTCGCCGTCGAGCTGCTGCTGCCCGACGGGCGCACACGCGCTTTCCACATCCCCCTCGACGCCGGCGACACTTCCCGCAGCGTCCTTCCGTCGTCGCGGGTCACGATGCCCGATCTCGAGCACTCCGACATCGCCTTCTGCTTCCTCGGCGAAGGCAGGGATACGGCGCTGCTGGTCATTAAGGACATGATGGCCTATCGCGAGGGCGGAGAAACCTGGATGGCGGATGGCCTGTCCGAGGCGGGCGAGTTCATCAACGCGGCCTACTCGCGCTTCCACTCGACGGCGCCGCCACAGGATGTGCGCGCTGCCCTGGCGGCGATTCCCTCGGCGACCGAGGTGTTTCGTGATCTCGTCATTGCCATGAAGCACGCGAAGACGAAGACGCTGCTCGTCGACCTCCGCGGGAACGGCGGCGGCAACGGCTTCATGTCCGGGATTCTCCTGTACTTCCTCTACGGAGATTCCGCCATGCGAGGGTATGACGAAGGGTACTCGATCTCCCGCTACTCCGACCTGTACTTCCAGGTCTACACCACGGCCACGTTGGCTGACATCAATAAGGGGAGGGCGGTCGCCCTCGAGAAGGGCGACTACGACTTCAGCGAGGAGGAGCAGTACCGGTCACACCGCCAGGTGGCGGATTTCGACAAGGAGATCGCCAAGTCGCCGACGTTCTCGGCCTTCTATCGCAAGGGTGAGCAGAGCGGCCTGCCATCCCCGCCCAGGGTCATCGTCTTGTGCTCCCCACTGACCTACAGCTCCGGCTTCAACCTCATGACCGCCCTGCAGAACAAGGGCGCTACCATCGTCGGCACGCCGTCGGCCCAGCCCGGCAACAACTTCGGCGACTCGCTGATCCTGCGGCTCAAGAACACCGGCATTCAGGCCTTCGTCGCTTTCAAGCAGATCCTTTCCTTCCCCGACGACCCGGCTCGAGGGCGCAGCCTGCCGGTGGACACGCCGCTGACCTACAGGAAGCTCGCCTCCTACGGCTTCGACCCCAACGCCGAGGTGCTGCTCGCCCTCGAGGCCCGTTAGCCAGAAGTAGAAGCTCTGCCTCCATTGGTGCTTTCGTCACGCGCTCGTCCGAGGCCGGCGAACGTTCCCCCCGCTTCCACCGCGGACACCAGGCGTGTTCCAGCGGCACCTTCCGCGCCGGGAGCACGCTCTCCTCGAGTCACTTCGCCAGCACGCCCGCCGGGGCGTCGCACCCGACCGCGGCCAGCGCGCATCCTTGAACTGGTAGACGTCTGGACGCTCGGGCGCTTGTCGCGCGCGGTCCAGCAGCGGGTGTACCGTCTCCATCGTATCTACTCACCCACGAACCGGCCTGGAAGATGTCCACGCCACGGAGACCCAATCGTCGCCCTCAGGTAAAAGCGGGCGGCCCGGTGGCCGCCCGTTGGCTGAATCACATCCCGGCACGCAGCCGACGATGGTCTTCTACCGACGCGAGTTCACTTTCGCCTTGCGCTTCGCCTTCAGCTTCCCGACTGTCTTGGCCTTCGCAACCTTCTTTGCAGCCTTCGGCGTGGCTTTCTTCTTGGGCGTACCCTTCGTCGCGGCCTTCGGCGCCGCCTTCTTCTTCGTCTCTGCCTTCGCTTTTGCGGTGCCCTGTGCCCTGCGCCTGACGCCCGCCTTCGCTCCCCTCGGATGCGTCAGCTGCGCCTGTGCCGCTGCGAGGCGCGCGATCGGCACACGGAACGGCGAGCAGGACACGTAGTCCATCCCGACGATATGGCAGAACTCCACCGAGGAAGGCTCGCCGCCGTGCTCGCCGCAGATCCCGACCTTCAGCTTCGGACGGACAGCACGGCCGCGCTGGACCGCCATCTCGACGAGCTGGCCCACGCCCTCGCGGTCGAGGATCTGGAACGGGTCGGCCGGGAGGAGCTTCTTCTCGAGGTAGTCCGGCACGAAGCCGCCGATGTCGTCGCGCGAGAACCCGAACGTCATCTGGGTCAGGTCGTTGGTGCCGAAGGAGAAGAACTCCGCCGTGCCCGCGATCTTGTCGGCCGTGAGCGCCGCGCGCGGGATCTCGATCATCGTGCCGTACATGTGAGGGATCTCCTTGACGGAGTACTTCGCGCACACCTCGTCGTGGATCCTCTGCGCAATCGCCTTCTGGTTGTCGAGCTCCGAGACCAGGCCGACCACCGGGACCATGATCTCGGGGTACACGTTCTTCCCTTCCCTCGTCAGCTCAACCGCCGACTCGAGAATCGCCCGGACCTGCATCTCCGAGATCTCCGGGAACGTCACGCCGAGCCGGACGCCGCGGTGGCCCATCATGGGGTTGGACTCGTGCAGGTCCTCGGCGCGCTTCGACAGCTCAGTCGCGGTGATGCCGAGAGCGCTCGCGAGCTTCTCGCGCTCGTCCGCGCGGGTGGGTACGAATTCGTGGAGGGGCGGATCGAGCAGCCGGATCGTGACCGGCAGGCCGTCCATCACTTCGAGCGTCGCCTTGATGTCCTTCTTGACGAACGGGTACAGCTCGGCGAGGGCGGCGCGGCGCTCGGCCTCGGACGACGACACGATCATCTTGCGCAGAAGGAAGAGCGGCTGCTCGGAGCCCTTGCCGTAGAACATGTGCTCGGTCCGGAAGAGGCCGATCCCCTCGGCGCCGAACTCGCGTGCCTTGGCCGCGTCGTCCGGGGTGTCGGCGTTGGTGCGCACCTTCATCGCGCGGATCGCGTCGGCGAGAGCCATGAACTTCACGAAGCGCGGGTTCTCGGTCGCATCCATCATGGCGAGCTTTCCCGCGTAGACGTGGCCGCGGGTGCCGTTGAGCGTGAGGAGATCACCTTCGTTGAACACGCGCGTGCCGGCCCTAAGGGTCCTGGAGTGCACCTCCACCACCAGCGTACCGGCGCCCACGATGCAGCACTTCCCCCAGCCGCGCGCGACGAGCGCAGCATGGCTCGTCATGCCGCCGCGGGCGGTCAGGATGCCGACCGACGCGCGCATCCCCTCCACGTCCTCGGGGTTGGTCTCCTCGCGGACCAGGATCACCTTCTTGCCCGCCTTGGCCCAGACGACGGCGTCGGCGGCCGTAAACACGATCTGGCCGTTCGCGCCTCCCGGACCCGCTGGCAAACCCTTGGCGATGAGGTCGCCGCGCACCTCGGCAGCCGGATCCACAATCGGGTGCAGGAGCTCGTCGAGCTGCGAGGGGGCGACGCGCATCACCGCGTCCTCTTTTCCGATCAGCTTCTCTTCGAGCATGTCCATCGCCATGTTGAGCGCGGCCGTGCCGGTCCGCTTGCCCACGCGGCACTGCAACATCCACAGGCGGCCTTCCTGAATCGTGAACTCGATGTCCTGCATGTCGCGGTAGTGCTTCTCGAGCGCCAGCCGGATCCCGTCGAGCTCCTTGTACACCCCGGGCATCGCGGTCTGCAGCGAAGGCAGGTGCGTGTTCTGCTCGTTCTTGGTCGCCTCGTTCAGCGGGTTCGGAGTACGGATCCCGGCAACCACGTCCTCGCCCTGGGCGTTGACGAGCCACTCGCCGTAGAACCTGTTCTCGCCGGTGGCGGGGTTGCGGGTGAACGCCACGCCGGTCGCCGAGGACGCACCCATGTTGCCGAAGACCATGGACTGGACCGTCACCGCGGTGCCCCACTCGTCAGGGATCCCCTCGATCCGGCGGTACGAGATCGCGCGCCGGCCGTTCCACGACGCGAAGACCGCGCCGATGCCGCCCCACAGCTGCTCCTGGGCGTCGTCCGGGAACTCCTTGCCGAGGACCTCGCGCACCCGCGCCTTGAACTTCCCCACGAGCTCCTTGAGCTCCTCCAAGGTCAGGTCGGCGTCGGTCGCCCGGCCGTGCTTCTCTTTCAGATCGTGGAGCATGCGGTCGAGCTGCTGGCGGATGCCCATGCCCTCTCGCGGCTCGATCCCGGCCGCCTTCTCCATCACGACGTCGGAGTACATCATGATCAGGCGGCGGTACGCGTCGTACACGAAGCGCGGGTTGCCGGTCCT
Source organism: Terriglobia bacterium (assembly GCA_020073245.1). GTDB lineage: Bacteria > Acidobacteriota > Thermoanaerobaculia > Thermoanaerobaculales > Thermoanaerobaculaceae > RBG-13-68-16. The sequence goes on from JAIQFQ010000038.1 coordinate 26,551, forward strand.
CGCGATCAGACCGGGGATCGTCTTCGAGCACAGACCGACGTTGAGGACGGTCTCCATCATCCCCGGCATCGACCTGCGGGCGCCCGACCTGACCGAGACGAGGAGCGGGTTGCGGGCGTCCCCGAACTTGGCGCCCATGATCTTCTCGACCGACGCGAGGGCCCTGGCGACCTCGGTCTCCAGCGTCTTGGGGTACGTGCGCCCGCGCTGGTAGTAAAAGGTGCAGACCTCGGTCGTGATCGTGAACCCGGCCGGCACGGGGATCCCGAGGTTCGCCATCTCCGCCAGGTTGGCACCCTTGCCGCCGAGCACGTTCTTCATCTCGGCGCGGCCGTCTGCTTTCCCGCCGCCGAAGGAGTAGACCATCTTCTGCTTCGCTGTCGTCGCCACGTTCATCCTCCCGAGTCAGGGGCGCGGCCCGCGCCCGCCCACCAGCGGCCGGCTAGCGGCCACTCTGTCCGAATCGTCACTGTGCCGACAAGCGTGAAACGTCCGCAAGGCGCAGGAAGACCTTCTCCACCCTGGCGAGCAGGGCGAGGCGCGCCGCTTTGAGGTCCCCGTCATCGCAGATCACCAGAACGTCGGTGAAGAACCGGTCGAGCGGAGCGGCGAGCTTGGCGAGCGAACGGAGGCCGGCCACGTGGTCCGCGTGCCCGACAGCGCGCTGGACTTCCTTCTCGACCTTCTCCACCGCCGAGAGAAGCTCTTGCTCGGCCTTCTCCTTCAGGAGCGCGCCGTCGAAGCGCCCCTCGCCGCTCTTGCCCACCATGTTGCGCACCCGCTTGAACGCGACCGCGAGTGACGAGAAGACCTCCTCGCTGCGCACCGCTTCGACCGCTCGTGCGCGCGCCGCGTCGTCCGGAACGACACCCCAGTGGGCGGAGATCACCGCATCTGCCGTCTCCGGCTTCACGGCCGCCACCGTCGTGAGGTAGTAGCGAACCCTCTCCTGCAGGAAGTCGAGCAACGCCGACAGCCTGGCCTCGTCGCCCGCGCCGTCGCTCCGCAGCGCGAACGCGGCACGGGTGACGGCCGCGAGGTCGCACGCCAGCGGCGCCTCGGCGCAGATCCGCACGACGGCGAGCGCGGCTCGGCGGAGGGCGAACGGGTCCTTGCTCCCCGACGGGATCTCTCCGGCCGCGAACAGGCCCGCCAGGGTGTCCAGCCGGTCTGCCACGCCCACCGCCGCGCCCACAATCCCACGCGGCAGCGCGCCGTCGAGCCCGGCCGGGGTGTACTGGTCGTACACGGCCTGCCAGACCGCATCGTCCTCGCCGTCGAGCCGTGCGTAGATCCCACCCACGACACCCTGAAGCTCCGGGAACTCGCCCACCATTGCCGTCACGAGGTCGGCCTTCGCCAGCTCGCAGGCGCGCGCCAGGAGCTTCGAATCGACCTTCGCACCAACGGTGGCAACGATCGTCTCGGCGAGCCGGCCGATCTTTTCGGCCTTCACCGCAAAGGTGCCGAGCTTCTGGTGGAAGAGCACCTTCGCCAGCGACGCGCTCCGCGACGCGAGGGGCGCCTTACGGTCCTGAGCGAAGAAGAACGCCGCGTCGGTCAGGCGCGCACCGGCGACCCACTCGTTGCCGCGCTGGATCAGGGCATCGGGGTCGTCCGGGCGGTCGCACACTGCGAGGAAGTACGGGGCGACGTGACCCGCGCGCGTCAGCACGAGGCACTTCTGATGGTGGCGCAGGGTCGTGATCAGCACTTCCTCGGGAAGCTGGAGGAAACGGTCCGCGATCGCACCGCGCAGCATCCCGGGCTGCTCGACCAGCTCGACGAGCTCCGCCAGCAGGCCGGGGTCGGGCCTGACCTCGCATCCCACCTCGACGGCGAGCGCCCGCGCCTTCTCCTCCAGGATCACCCGCCGCTCGTCCGGGCCGATCTCCACCCCGGCCTTCAGCAGCCGCGTGCGATAGGCCCCGAATCCGGCCGCCTTCAGAAGCTCGATCCGACCCGGCGCCGCGATGCGGTGACCAAACGTCCCGCTCGACGCCGAGACGCCGTACAGCTCGACCGGGACGCGAGCCGCGAAGGTCCGGGCGCCGAACAGGGCCATCACGTTGTGGACGGGCCGCACGAAGGTGTGCTCGCCCCTCCCCCACCGCATCGTCTTCGGAAAGTGGAGACCCCGAACGACGCGCGAGCTGATCTCTGCCAGGACGTCGGGGATGGGGCGGCCCGGCAGCTGCTTGGTCGCCGCGACGACGTCGCCCTTCGGCCCTTTGACGACCCGAAGCGAATCCACCGCCACGCCCTGACCCTTGGCGAAGCCGACTGCCGCCGGCGTCGGTGAGCCGTCGGAGGTGTACGCAGCCTTTACGGGCGGCCCGGTGACCTCTTCCTCGCGGTCGGGCTGGGCCGTGGGCAGGTCGGCGATGTGGACGATCAGGCGCCGCACGGTGGAATACGCGGCGACCGCCACGCCCGCGAGGCCGGCCTCGCGCAGCTCCGCCTCGAAGCCCGTTTGGAGCTGCTCGCGAACGCCCGACAGGGCGTTGGCGGGGATCTCCTCGCACAGGAGCTCGAGCAGGAACTCGGCCTTGCTCATCGCTCGCCGCTCCGGCCGGCCGTTTTGCCGCCGGCATCGTGTCTGTTGCCGCCGTCGTTCTTGCCGTTGTGCTTGCCGTTCTGCCTGGCGTTGCCGTTGCTGCCGCCGAGGGGGAAACCGAGGCGTTCACGCTGCTCGAGGTACGCTTTCGCGCACCGCACGGAGATCTTCCGGACCCTGCCGATGAGGGCGACCCGCTCGGTGACCGCCACTGCCCCGCGGGCATCCATCAGGTTGAACAGATGCGACATCTTGAGTGCCGCCTCGAGCCCGGGGATCACCAGCGGCTCCTCCTGCTCGAGGCAACGACCGGCTTCACGCTCCCAGTCCTCGAAGTGCCTGCGCAGCATGGTGACATCCGCCACGTCGAAGGCGTACCGGGACAGCTCGACCTCGTCCTGATGGCGGACCTTGCCGTAGTCGAGCCCTCCGCCCCACCGCATCTCGAAGCCGTTGTCTTTGCGCTGTAAGAACATCGCGATGCGCTCGAGACCGTACGTCAGCTCAGCCGAGATCGGCTTCAAGTCGATCCCCCCGGCCTGCTGGAAGTACGTGAACTGGGTGATCTCCATGCCGTCGAGGAGCACCTGCCACCCGACGCCCCAGGCGCCGAGCGTGGGCGATTCCCAGTTGTCCTCCTCGAAGCGGACGTCGTGGACCCTGGGGTCGATCCCGAGGGCGGTCAAGGACTTGAGGTACACGTCCTGAACGTCCTCCGGAGATGGCTTGAGGATAACCTGCATCTGCAGGTGCTTTCCGAAGCGGAACGGGTTCTCGCCGAAGCGCGCGTCTGCCGGGCGGCGCGAGGGCTGCACATACGCCACCCGGTACGGCTCAGGACCGAGGACGCGCAGGAAGGTTTCCGGATGCATGGTGCCTGCCCCGACCTCGATGTCGTACGGCTGCTGGACCACACACCCCTGCTCGCTCCAGAAGCGCGAGAGCGAGAGAATCAGCTCTTGCAGATCCACATCCACCTCGTGCGGCGGTTACGCAACCGCGACCGCGGAGTGTACCACGTTGACGCGGCGCCGCCGACTCCCGACCGGACCCGCCGAACCGCTTCAGATCGTGCCAGGAACAGCGTTTCCGGCTCGGGGCGAGCGCGCTCGTCTGTTACCCTTCCCGGGTGCCTCGGGCGTCCAGGCTCGCGCTGCAGTCGACCAGCGACAGGGCGGAAGCCTCCGTTGGGAGGCCGGACCGCACCGGACGCCTCTGGCCGCTGGTCCTCGGACTATTTCTCCTCCATGCCCTGCCGTTCCTCTCCCGACCCGCACTCATCGGCGGCGACGAGCCGCACTACGCGTTGATGGCCCGCTCGATCGCGGTGGACGGCAGCCTCGACCCGCTCCCCGCCTACCGGCGCGTCGAGGCGGGAAGCGCGGAGGCAGGCCGCAAGGCCGCCGGAAGGCCCATCGACCGGCACCTCGCTGCGTACGGCTCCCGCCAGGTGTCCATCCACCCGCTCGGGCTTCCGGCCCTCGCGGCCCCGTTCGTCGGTTTGCTCGCGGCCGTCTCGCCCGCGGCACCTCCGGACCTCGTCCTCGGCGGCCTCACACTCACGGTGACGTTCCTGGCCCTCCTCGCCGGGTGGGAACTCCTCGTCCGCGAGATGGGCAACGCTCGCGACGCCACCATCCTCGGCTTCGGGCTCTATTTTTCGACCCCGCTCTGGTACTACAGCAGGACTTTCTTCACCGAACCGTACATCTGGTCGTTCGTGGTCCTGGGTACCTGGTGCATCACGCGGCGGTGGTGGACCGCGGCCTCGGTCATGCTGGGCCTCGCCTGTGTGATGAAGGAGACCGCGGTGCTCCTGGTGATCCCGATCGCGGCGTTCGTGTGGCGGCGTCATGGCTTCCGGAGCGTGGCGCGCCTCGCCCCGTTTCCCCTGCTGCTGGCCACGACGTACTTCGTCAAGAACTGGTTCCTCTACGGCAGGCTCCTGGCGACCTTCCAGCCGTACAGCCTCGGCCATCCCCTGGCAGGCGCCGTGGGTGTGCTCTTCGATCTGCGCCACGGGCTGCTGCCGTTCGCGCCGGTGCTTCTACTCGCGGGCGCGGGCTGGGTCGGCCTCAGGGCAGGACGCCGGTCCCCGGACGACCGTGACCTCCTGTCGCTTGCGGCATTCCTCCTGTGGTTCGCGGTAACCGCGGGCTGGGTGAACTGGCGGGGAGGCTCCTGCTTCGGACCGCGCCTGATGGTCCCGGCGATCCTTGCGCTCGTCCTGCCGATCTGCCGCTGCTGGCAGCTGTTCGGGAATGTGAAGCGCTTCCGGATCCTCTCCTACGCGCTCATCGTGCTGGGCTTCGCGATCCAGTGGCGCGCCGGCACCAAGCCGTTCGCGGCTTTTCAGGAGGTCTCCGTGTCCGAACTCCTGTTCGGTGCGCCGATCGCCACTCTCGCCGGCCTGATTATCGGCGGGACGCTGCTGCGGTTGGTGCCCCGAAGGTTGGCCGCTGCGAGTTTGCCGCAACGGATCGCCGCCCAGTAACCGGGCCTGGCCCAACCCGGCTTGGTGCGCCTGCTCGCCGGCTCCGGCGTCACGCAATGCTTGCGGCCAGTCTGGAACCGCGGTATGGTCTCGCAGCCCGCGAACCTGCGGGCCCGATGTGCCTGCCGGGGGGAGGCGATCATGACTGTCGGTATCGTCGGCTATGGCTCGTACATTCCGCGGCGCCGTATCCGTCTTGGCGACATTGCAGCGGTGTGGGGCACCGACGCCGAGACGTTCGAGCGCGGCCTCGAGCTGCACGAGAAGTCGGTGCCGGCGTCGGACGAAGACACCATCACGATGTCCGTGACGGCAGCCCGCCGGGCCTTGGCTCGGGCGGGGATCGACCCCTCCTCGATCGGCGCCGTCTATGTGGGTTCGGAGTCGCACCCGTACGCCGTGAAGCCGTCCGGCACCGTCGTCGCGGAGGCGCTCGGCGCCACGCCCGCGGTGCACTGTGCCGACCTGGAGTTCGCCTGCAAGGCCGGCAGCGAGGGGATGTTCCTCGCAGCCACCCTGGTCAAGGCCGGGGAGGTCGAGCACGCCCTCGCGATCGGCGCCGATACCTCTCAGGGCGCGCCCGGCGACGCACTCGAATACTCGGCCGCAGCCGGCGCGGCGGCGTTCATCTTCGGCACGTCTCGCCTGGTGGCGACGCTCGACGCCCAGGTCTCGTACATGACCGACGCGCCGGACTTCTGGCGGCGGGAGTACATGCACTACCCTCGCCACGCGGGCCGCTTCACGGGCGAACCGGCGTACTTCAAGCACACGCTGGGCGCCGCGCACATGCTCCTCGAGAAGACCGGACTGAAGCCGCAGGACTTCGCGTATGCGGTGTTCCACCAACCCAACGGCAAGTTCCCGATGCGGGCCGGCAAGCAGCTCGGGTTCAGCCGCGAGCAGCTCCAGGACGGCTGGCTGTCGCCGTGGCTCGGAAACACCTACTCCGGAGCCTCGCCGATCGGTCTGACCGCGATCCTCGACAAGGCCGCGCCGGGCGACCGGATCTTCATGGTGTCGTACGGCTCCGGCGCCGGATCGGACGGGTTCGTCTGGACCGTCACCAAGCGAATCGACGAGGTGCGCGCCATGGCGCCCCATACCCGCGATCAACTCGACAAGGACAAGCTGTACGTCGGGTACGGGACCTACGTCAAGTTGCGTGGCAAGATCCGCATGGGCGAGTGAGGGGGGAGACCATGCGCGACGTAGCTATCGTGGGAGTGGGGCTTTCGAAGTGGGGCGAGGTCTGGGACGCGTCGCTCCGCACGCTGTGGACCCAAGCCGCTCTGGCGGCCCTCGACGACGCCGGCCTCGATCACGTGGACGGCATCACGGTGGGCTGCATGACGCCCGGGCTGTTCGTGGGGCAGGAGCACCTCGGCGCCCTGCTTGCGGACGAGCTTGGCATGGCGGGCGTTCCGGCCACCAGGGTCGAGTCTGCATGCGCATCGGGCGGCGTGGCGCTCAAGGCCGGTTTCGCCGAGGTGGCGGCCGGCCTGGCGGACGTCGTCCTGGTGACCGGCGTCGAGAAGATGACCGACGTCTCCGGCGACGAGTGCACCGCGGCGCTCGCGGCTGCGGCCGACGCCGAGGTCGAGGTGTTCTACGGCGCCACGTTCCCGGGCCTGTACGCGATGATGGCGCGCGCTCACATGGCGCGCTGGGGCACCACGCGGGAGCAGCTCGCGATGGTGGCGGTGAAGAACCACCGGCACGGCGCCCTCAACCCGCACGCCCAGTTCCGGCACGAGATCACGGTCAGGGACGTCCTCGAGTCGGCGAGGGTC
>JAIQFQ010000039.1 GCA_020073245.1 Terriglobia bacterium
GTCCGAGCCAAGCGCTCGGCCTGCCGGAAGCGGTCCCCCCGGACGCGGGCACGCGGCGGCGCACGATCCGCACGCCAGGCAGCGCGCGGGGTTGAACGCGATCTCGGGCTCGAACGACACACCCTCGGGGTTGTGACACCAGGGACAGCGGAGCGGGCACCCCTTGAGGAAGACGGTCGTACGGATCCCGGGCCCGTCGTGGAACGACGCGCGCTGGACATTGAAGACCGCGCCCATGGCCTCGCTCGATCGATCCCGGATACCCACCGCGCGCATCCCTCCGCCGTTCACAGTAGGCTCCCGGGGGCCGGTTGTCTTGTACGATTGGACAGGGCGAGCTTCGCTTTTCGCACAATGCGCCCCAAGGTCGAGACGATGTCGGTGCCAGCCGAGCTCGAAGCCGCACTGGCCGCCGCGGGGTTCGCGGTGGAGCTCTTCGATCGTCTTCCTGACGTGGTGTTCTTCGCGAAGGACACGGCCGGAAGGTACGTGGCGGTCAACCGCGCACTGGTCCAGCGCCTTGGGATGAAGGAGAAGGCGGACCTTCTCGGCCGGACGACCCGCGACGTGTTCCCGGCCCCTCTCGGCGAGCGCTACCTGGCCCAGGACCTCGCGGTCTGCCGGACCGGCCGGGAGATCTCCGACCTCCTCGAGCTCCACCTCTACCCGGACCGCCTCGAGGGCTGGTGCATCACCGAAAAGGTCCCGATCCGGGGCACCGCCGGGAGCGTGATCGGCCTCGTGGGCACCTCGCGCGACGTCCACTCGCCCGCAGACGAGAGCGCCATGGAGGACCTTGCCGAGGCCGTGCTCCACATCCGGGAGCACGTTGACCGGCCTCTGCGCGTCGCCGACCTCGCAGCCCTCGCGCACCTTTCGGAGTACCGCTTTGCCCGGCGGATCCGTGTCCTGTTCGGCCTGACCCCGACCCAGCTTGTCATCAAGACCCGGATTGACGCCGCGCGGGGGATGCTGCAGGACACCGAGGACCCCATCGGCGCGATCGCCCTGGCCTGCGGGTACTGCGACCAGAGTGCGTTCACACGGAAGTTCAAGGCCACCGTCGGCCTGACACCCGCCCAGTACCGCGAGCGCTCGCCGCGCGGGTAGCCGAGCGGGAAGAGAGTAGAAGGTAAAAGGTAAGAGGTGAAAGGCAAGAAGTAGAAGGCAGAACTAAGACAAGGCTCGGTCAGGCTTCCGTCTTCCCTCTTCTGTCTTCCCTTTCCCCTTTTACCTTTACCTCTTCCCTGCCTCGCGTTCGCCGGCGCCCACCGCTCCGTGGGGAGTTCCCCGTGCGGTACGATCAAGCTACATGCCGATCGCCATCACCCGCAAGGTCAGCCCCGCCCTCGCGCACTGTGAACTCACACACCTCGCGAGGACGCCGATCGACGTCGAACTTGCGGCAGCGCAGCACGAGGAGTACGAGCGGACGCTCGCCAGGCTCGGGTGCTGGGTCGTGAGCCTGCCGGCCGAGGCCGACTTGCCCGACTCCGTGTTCATCGAGGACACCGCGGTCGTCGTGGAAGAGGTCGCGGTGATCACCCGCCCCGGCGCACGGTCTCGGAGGCCCGAGACAGCCCCGGTCGCGGCCGTCCTGGCGAAGTACCGCCCGGTCGTGTCCATCGAAGCCCCGGGGACGCTCGATGGCGGCGATGTCCTCCGGCTCGGGCGGCGCGTACTCGTTGGTCTGTCCGAGCGCTCCAACCGAGAGGGGATCGACCAGCTAAGTAGGCTGCTCTCGCATCACGGGTACAAGGTTGAAGCCGTGCCGCTCGGCGGCTGCCTCCACCTCAAATCCGCCGCTACGCAGGTGACGCCCGACACGGTCCTGGTCAACCCGGCCTGGGTTGACCCCGCGACTTTTTCAGGCTTCACCCGGATCGATGTGTACGCCGGCGAGCCGTACGCCGCCAACGCACTGATGGTCGGCGATAGGGTGGTCTACCCCGACGCCTTCCCCCACACGGCCGCGCGGCTCGACCGGGCCGCCGTTCCCATCGTGGCGGTGGACGTCTCGGAGCTCGCCAAGGCCGAAGGCGCCGTTACCTGCTGCAGCCTGATCCTCACCGGTTGACCGCACGCTGTCACCGTGCGGCCCCCGAGCACAGTGGGGGTATTTTGCGATCGCGTCGAGACTGACGCGGTTGTCTCGCCTCGTACGCGATGACCCAGGGACGCACAGTCATCGCGAGGAGCCCCGGCCTGCTCAAGCAGGACGGGATGACGCGGCGATCTCGCCAGTCTCGGCGAGATCGCTTCGTGACATCGCTCCTCGCAGTAACAGTGGTGCCGTCTTCAACGGCCGCACGCCGCGCGGCGGCTACGGCGCGGTGAAGCGTGTCCACGGTCGCGACGGCACATCCCGAAGGAGTGGCTTCTGCCAGGCATACTCCGGGTGCTTCGCGAGGTGCTCCGCGGCGGAGAAACCGAGGCCGCACGGGTGCCCCATCGCGGCGTCCAGCTCCATCCGCTCCACCATGCCGGCGTCCGCGGCCTTCGCCTGCACCGTCCCCGCAGGGCCGAACTCGTCGTGCCACGGCTTCATCCCGCGCGGCGAAAGCTCCACGTGGCCGCAGAGGGTGCGTTCGCTCGGTGCACCGGGCTTCTTCTCGAAGGCGTCCTCGTGGTCGGCGAGAAACCGCTTCGCAGTTTCCACGTCGATCCGCCCCTTGAACTCGGCCATCAGCTGCTCCCAGCGGGTCCTGCGGGCGCAGCCGCTCACCCCCTGGTCGTCGGCGGGGAAGTCGGTCTCCTCGGCGATCAGCTTCGGGTTGATGGGGAAGTTGGCGCCGACGAATGCGCCGTCCTTCGTGCGCTCGAGGGTGACGTTCTTCAAGCCGAGCTCCAGGCGGGCGACCTCGTTCCTCCTCACGTCGGCCACCAGCCAGGTGTTGGCGTAGCCGCCGTTGTTGCCCTCCCGCATGAAGCGGTCGAAGTCGTCGATGCTGGCCGAGTACTGCATCGCCTTGCGGGCGCGCACGAACTCCGGAACGCCGGCCGGTTCGAAGCCGCTGAAGCTTCCGATGGTCGTCTCCGTGATCGCGATCCCCGCCGAGTTGATCCCGAAGTCGTCGCCGCTGTGGATCAGGCCGGGCATGCCGTCCATCAGGATGCGGCTCCCCTTCTCCGGCCGGAGGTCGAAGATCACGTTCCAGCGCGACCCCTCGAGGTACCCCGACCAGTTGTTGTGGGCGATCACGGGCCTGCCGTCGCGCGTCCAGCTGCCGGTGGCGACGAAGGCGCTGCAGCGCTCGGGCGCGGCCGGCGTCTTGGACTTGTCGAGCCACTTCGTGTAATACGACAGCTCGAGGTTGGCGTTGAGCACCACCACGTCCCAGATATCCGCCCTCACGCCGCGGGCCGCCAGCCCGTCGGCGATGCCCTGCAGCTCCCGGCGGTACTCCTCCTCGATGCGAGGCCAGAGCACCTTCTCGGCGGCTGCGCGCAAGAAGGCCCAGTCGCGCTTCGTGTCGTGCGGCAGCAACAGCTTCTGCACCTCGAGCGCGTCGGTGATCTCGGGGGCGAGGAGGTAGCCGTGCTGGAACCCGATCTGCGCGGGGCTGCCCTGGAGCCGCACGGGGATCCAGCCGTTGCGCCCCTCTCCCCGCCGCGCGCCGGCCAGGCGCGGGTCGGCGACCTTCCCGCACGAAAAAGCGATCACGACGAGCTCGAGCACGAGCAGGAACGACCACACTGCCTGGGATCTCATGCCGCCAAGGATACCCCGAGGACGGTCGGCCGCCGTCCGCCGGGGCGGACGAGTACAATGAAACGCCGCCCAGCAACGTAGACTCAAAAGGGCTGGTTCGAAAAATGTACGAAGCGTTCTATGGCCTCTCGGCCGCGCCGTTTTCCATCACGCCGGATCCGCGGTATCTCTTCTTCTCGCGCCGGCACCGCGAGGCGTTCGACCACATGCTGTACGGCATCACTCAGCGCAAGGGGTTCATCCAGATCACCGGCGAGGTGGGCGCCGGCAAGAGCACACTGTGTCGAGCCATCCTCGAGGAGCTCGGAGAGGGCTACGCCACCGCGCTGATCTTCAACCCCGTCATGAGCGGCATCCAGCTCTTGCGGGCGATCCTCCACGAGCTGGATATCGACGACCGCGGTAACGACCGTCTCCGGCTCACCCAACGCCTCAACGAGTTCCTCCTCGGCCGGACACAAGCCGCTCAGGACGTCGTTCTCTTCATCGACGAGGCGCAGGATCTCTCCGACGAGATGCTCGAGGAGGTCCGCCTTCTCTCCAACCTCGAGACCGACGACCGCAAGCTGCTCCAGATCGTCCTGCTCGGTCAGCCCGAGCTGCGCGACCGCCTGGAGCGGTCCGAACTCCGCCAGCTGCGCCAGCGCATCACCGTGAGGTACCACCTCGGGCCGATCGATCCTGAGGAAACCGAGGCGTACATCCGGCACCGCCTCTCGGTGGCGGGATCCAACGGTCGGCCGACGTTCACCCCGGTGGCCGTCCGGACAATCCACCGGCGCTCCCGCGGCGTGCCCCGGCTGATCAACGCGATCTGCGACAAAACGCTCCTCGTCGGATACGTCGAGGGACGCGATCTCCTGGGTTGGCGGCAAGTTCGTCGTGCCGTGCGGGACCTCGAAGGGGACGACCGGTGAGCCTGGTCAGCGAGGCTTTGCGCAAGGCGCGCCAGGAGGCGGCCGAGAAGGGCGCCAAGCAGCGCGGCGTGATCTTCCGCACGACCGTCGTACTGGGCTCGGAAGGCGCGAGGCCCTGGCTCGGCTGGATCGTAGCTGGCGTCGTCGCGGCGTCCGGCCTCGCAGGAGCGGGAGTCGCTTGGTTCGTGTTCGCCGGTCGGGGGAGGACCCCGGCGCCGGTCGCCCCGGCCGCTCGGCCTGCGGTCACCGCGCCTTCGGCACTCACGAACCTGGCGGTTTCCGGACCGACCGCGCCCCCTCTGGCGCTGGCCGCTGCCGAGCCTGCACCATCGGCGGCTCCGGGCGGAGGTGTTGAGCTCACGGCGATTCCCGTCGCCGGAAGGCACCAGCGTCCGGAAGCAGCGGCTCCGGACGCCCGGCCACCAACCCCCAGCATGCAGACGACCGCTCTCGCCGTCGCTCCGCCGGGGCCACGAACCGAGCCTGGTGCGGAGCTGGCACCCCGCCCCGCAAATGCCACGGCGAGCCGCGAGCGCTCGTTCGTGCTCGACGCCGACCTCGGGAAGGTGAAGCTTCACCTCGACTACATCGTCTACAGGTCCAAGAACCCGTTCGCCGGAATCAACGGCCAGCAGGTCACCATCGGCAGCCTCATCGAGGGCTTCACCGTCGAGGAGATCGATACGGAGGCCGTGCGCCTGCGCGACGGCAAGGGTATCGTGGTGCTCCGCGTCCACTGAACCCGGAGCTCTCAGCTCGCTTCGACCCCGTTGGGTACCGTCTCCGCCGCGCCGTCCATCGTCCCACCACCGCTCCGGGCCTCGCTCCGGCGCCACTCGCGAAGACCGGCGATACACATCGTCAGGAAGATCGCGTACAAGACCGCGGTCAGCGGCAGCGCCCGCGAGGCGTAGAGTCCCACGTAGATGACGTCCACGGTGATCCAGAGATGCCAGTTCTCGATGAGCTTGCGAGTCAGCATGTACTGGGCTGCGAGACTCATCGACGTGGTGAGCGCGTCGAGGAACGGCGCCGAGTCCCGGACGGTGCGCAGGAAGGCGGTGCCCGCCACCGTCATGACCACGATCGCAACCGCGATGACCACTCCCTCGCGGAACCCCGTCCGCCGGACCGTCAGGCGCCCGTGCCCGGAGCCGCCGTGCAGCCACAAGTACCAGCCGATGATGGAGAGGCCGATGTACACGATCTGGAGCGACATGTCCGCGAAAAGTCGGGCGCGCCAGAACACGATGACGTAGAAGGCATTGTTGGCGATGCCGATCGGCCAGTTCCAGATGTTCTCCTCGACGAGGAGCCAGACGCACCACGCGCCCGTCACGAACCCAAGCACCTCGGTCAGCCCGAGCGGCGCGCGGTGCGTCGCCGAAAGCACGACGAGCGCCCCGGAGGCCGCCGCGCCGAGCGTCAGACCCACGACCCGCATGCCGGATCTCTCCCTCAAAACAGCGAGCGCGGCCGCGCTGTGCGGCCGCGCCCAGGATCCGAATTGTCCCCCACGTCCCTGTAAGGGGCAATGCCCGCCTGGGGAATCGTCTGACGGAAGGCGTGCGCCCCGCGTTGCTGTGGAGCCCCGACGGGAGGCATCCGCCGTCTCAAGACCGATTGGGGGGCACCGAGGAGTGAGCTTCAGCGGCGACTGGTGTGACTCGACCGCGGGCGCAGTCGATAAAGAAGCCGTCACCCATCTGGAGCCTCATGTCGCTCGCCTGCGAAGGCGGGGCACGAAGCGGGGGATACGCTGCATGTAGGCGCGGTAAGCCGGCAGGCGCTGGAGCAGGTCGAACTCCTCGAGGCGTGATTGAAGGAGGACCCACGCCACGGCGATGATCGCCGCGAGGAGGCTCGCCCGGCTCGGCCTGAGGAGGACGAGAGCGAGGAGCGTGAGAAGCATGCCCGAGTGGATCGGGTGCCGCACGTAGGCATACGGTCCGTCCGTGACGAGCGGGTCGCTCGTGGAGGGCAGCGCGGCGCGCGAGCGCAGGGCAAACAGCGCGAGGAGGATGAGCGTGCAGCCCGACGCCAGCAGCAACCAGCCGACCAACTCCGTTACCGGCGAGGGTGCGAAGAGCCGAGCCGACCGCGCGCGAACGGCGAGCGCCAGGCCTACGGTCCACACGGGGATTCCGAGAACGTTTCGGAGGATGAACGTCGTTGCTCGACCGCGGGGCTCCCCGAGGACGCGGCAGAAGAAGGTGGTGAAGGCGCTGAGCAGGTTGAACAGGAAGCCGAGCACCAGCGGAAACAGAAACATGTCTTCACCTCCAACGCACTCGGTGCCTCGGTCCACGGCCGCGGATCCCAGGCCGCCCGGATTCACGTCCGCAGCAGAACCCCATGAATCGTCCGGCCTGGTGCCTGGGGTAGGTAGCCCGGCACCCGAGCTTCCGCGAGCCGAAGCCGGTCCTACGGGTTTCTAGGAGTGGCCTCGCGGCAGCTTTCCACCGGTCCTGAGGAAGTGGTTGAGCTCCTGTTCCCACTCCCTCATGAACGACGCGTAGTAGGACTCCGAAAACCCCGCCACGAACTCGTCGCCGGGAGGACCGAGACTGGTGTGGCGGTAGCAGACCTGGGCGACGCAACCTTCAGCGCTCTGCTCCAGGCGAACGGTGAGGCGGCAGGCGGTCACGCCCGGGGTGACCTTTACCATTTCGACGAAGAAGCGGGCCCGATCGAGCCTGGTGACGACCCACACCGCCGCCGGCTCTCCGGGGGTGGTGAAAACGCAGTCCTCCTCAACGACGCCGCTGGCGCTCCACACGCGAACAGGATCCCAGCCGTTCGCCCACTCGGCCTCGCGAACCGGACACAGGAGCGGAAACACGACGTGCGGAGGCGCAACGAGCCGCTGCGTGTAGCTGCGGACCGCCCGGACGGGTTTGGAGATCAGCATCTCGAGAGCATAGCGCCCGGGGGACTCACCGGGCCATCTTGAGCGCGACCAGCTGCTGCACGGTGCGGAGGTCTCCCCGGGACGCTACGGGCAGACGGATGCCGCGGCCTTCCGCATAACGGGGCGCGCTATCGATGAAGGCGAGAACCGCAGCGGGCAATCCGCTCTCGTGCGCAGCGCTCGCCGCTTTCTCGCCGAGGACGACACCCGCAAGGAAGCCCCCGGCTTGCGGGGTCATGTAGATGACGACGCGCTCCCCCTGCCTGAGGCGCAGGGACCAGCCGTACTTGGCGCCCGCGAAGTTCCACTGCTCGGTGATCGGGCCGTGATTCTCCGCAACGTGAGAGATGAGCTGCACCCACAGGACCGCCGCCTTGCCGAGGACGTGCTTGATCGCGGGGGGTCCCGGAGGCCGGGACTTGTCATCGAACGCGCTGAGAGCCATCTCCACCCTCCTTCTGCCCGGAGTTGCGGTCCGGGTGCCTTTGCCACGGCGCCCCGGAAAGGCACATCAGCGCGAGCACCCCGGCGCGGGCTCAACCGCCGGTTGAGCTGGCCTGCTAGAGCCGGTCCCAGTCCCAGATGCCCATGCTCACGTCGCGCGCGACCGGATGGCCGCACATCTTCAGCGTGAGAAGGATGCTCCCGCGGTGGTGGCTCTCGTGCGAGATGAAGTACGCGACGTTGGGCACGAGGCCTCGCTTTGCCGTCCGCACCCCGCTGGCGCCCTCGCCGGCCGACCGGATGAACGCCTCGATCCGCAGCGACGAGTCCGCAAGCGCAGCAACCAGCGTTGCGCGATCGGGCTCGTCCTCCGTCGCGAACAACGAGGCACCGGCGGCGATGGCCCTGGCGCGGCGCTGCAGATGCCAGATGCGGACGTTGTGCAGGTGCCCGAACTGCCGGGCCACGGTCCGGCCACCGCGCTTGGAGAGGGTGCAGCGCAGCCCCTCGTCGCTGATGGCTGCGAGCAAGCGAACGTTGACGCGGTTGTTGATGCGCCACGCCTCGAGGATCTGTTCGAGCATGACTGGCTACCCTCCGTCCGGCACATTGCAGCAGAGCGCCGGAAGTTCTGCAGCCCTGACGGCCCGGGCCACCCATGAGACATCCGCGATGATCGCACGATCTCGTCTCGGAGGCCGCTGCAACGGCTGGCCACGCGTCACCCGGGCGCCGCGGTGCGGCCACCCGTGTGCCGCCGCACTCAATCCGCCACCAGGAGATCCGAGGCCCAGGCGCGCACCGTGTCGTGGTGCGCTGACCAAGCCAGCCACACGGCTCTCGCCCAGGCGTCCACGGCGACACGATGTTCCTCGGCGTTGCGCGCGCGGAGGACCTCGGCGACCGTCGTGTCGCCACGCGAACTCGGTGGCTCGAGCCACCGGTAGAAGTTCTTCCGGGACGCCGCAATCCTGATCGCGCTCGTAGCGCGGAGCATGTCGACGCCGCGCTCGAGAACGAGGCTGAGGCCGATGAGATGAACGGCGACGGACTGGATCGCCTGGGGTGACTGGCGGCCGGGGTGCTGCACGGCGTATGCGTCGACCGTGAGACGATGCGAACGCCGGTAGGCCGGATCGCCGTACTCCCGAGCCAGGACCTTGCCGAACGCTTCCCAACAACCCGGCGAGGACTCCATGTACCGGTGGGTCGGGCCGTCGTGTTCGCGGAACATGCCGCCGCAGCCGACGCAGGGAACGGACCTCGTGCCGCTCATTCGAATGCCGCCGTTCGTAACTCCCCGTCGTCCATTTTCCACCAAAGACCTGCCAACAGGAAGAGGCCGGCTGCTGCTGCGCGACAGCGGGCAGCCCGGCTGATCACCGCAGGCGCGGGTCAGCGCGAGGAACCGTCGGTCCCCCGTCACATTCCGTCGAGAACCCTCTGCGGCTCGGCGGTGTACTCGCCGACCGCCGCGCTGTAGGCCTCCTCGCTCAGATCCGGAAAGCGCCACCTCGGGTCCTCGAACGTCGGCGGATCCCACGATCGGGACTGGACGCCGAGAAAGCGGCCAATGGGCTCGAAGCCACGAGCAAAGCCGCGCTTCGTCGCTTGGTCGACGGCCTCGCGTGCAGACTCGATGAGATAGAAACGCCCGCCCTCGACCCGGAGGTAGCCGGCGGCGATCAGCTTCGCGAAACCTCGGCGGAGCTCAGCGAGAGTGAATATGGCATGGTTCACCGCGTCGCCGGCCGCGATGACCTCCGCGAGCCGCGCGCCGCGGTTGCGCGCGGCGAGGCCGGTGGCAAGCAGCACCCACGAGTCCGAGCCGGAGAATTCGGGATTCATGCGCTAGGGGCGCCCGGCAATCGGCTTCGGCCGCTGTGCCCGGCGACGGCTGGGTGCGTCCGCCGCACGCGCCGGTGAGGCGCCTGCGGCAATCACCGTCTCCCACTCGAGGCGGCGTACCGCTTGGCAAGCTCCTCCACGAGGGGGTTGCCGGGAAGTTGCTCGGACAGTTTCGGGAGGATTGCCCGCAGAACCTGCTTCGCCCTTCCCTCGCCGCCGGTCTCCCACCGCTTCCCTTTACCGAATCGGTCGGAGTAGACCGCGGTTGAGAGGCCCTTGATGACGCCGAATAACTGAGCCTGTTCGGAGGAACCCTCAGGCAGCATCGTGATGAGCCGTCGCATGAGTTCCAGGGAACCGAGTGTTGAGAGGTCTTCGTCAATCATGATCCGCTCCCTTGTCGGCGTCCAGCGCCGCGTTCCAGCGAGCCGCGACCGCTCGCGCCCTCAATACGTAGAGCCTACTCCCCCGCTCCACACCAGCTCCAAGTCGAGCGCGCGTCTGCCCGGCACCGCTCCGAGCGCTTGGTGTGCGCCGGCCTCCGATGCCCGGTCGACGCCGAGCACCTTTCCTGACTATTTCCTTGTGAGCCTGACCCGCGCAAAAGGCTGCAGCTTTCCGCCCTCTTCGCCATCCATGAGCCACTGCCAGGTGTCGGTGCCCTTGCTGTACGCGAACGTTGTGTGGAAGGCGCTTCCATCCTTCCCCTTGAACAGGAACGAGATCTCATCGGCGCTGCGTCTTCCGTGGCCAATACCCTGGGCCGAAAGGCCTCCGCCCCCGGTTGAGTCGAGCCAGAGACATGCGTACTGGTTCGACGATTCGTCCCAGCCGATGAATACGATCGCTTCATACGCCGCCTGGCCATCCGCGTTCTTCTCGCGCGACACTTCGTGGACTCGCACGTACTCATGGCCCAACACCCATTCTGCGACGATGTCGTGCGCCGTCTCCTTCCCGGCGATGGAGCCCTGAAGAACCCACGTCCCTACCAGATGGTCGAGCATGGGGTCCTGAAACGATGTTTGTTGTGCCGAGGCTGACAAGGAAACCAAGCCAATCGCGGCGGCGATCCTGAGGGTTGTGCTCATTGGCTGCCACCTCCAGCTTCAATGTTCGTTCGGATTTCCGGCGCCGTGCTTCGGCGGCACGGGGGATGAACTGTACGTCCCCGGCGCCGAGGCGAATCCGCTGCAACGCCTCGTCGGACGGCGCTCGCTTCGCGCGCCGAACCCGTGGGAACGGGGCTACGACCACGATTGGAGCTCGACGACGTTCCCTTCCGGGTCGGCCACGTAGCACCACGTCACTTTCGCCCCGGTCGCCGTCTCGAGCGTCACGACTTGACCGAGAGCGTGGCCGCCGCGGGCAAGGACCTCCGCGCGTGCGCGCGGGACGTCGGGGACTGCGAAGGCGATATGCCCGAAGCCGGGTCGATTGACCGCCGTGGGTTGAGCCTCGGCCAGGATGGTGTACGAGTAGATCTCGAGCGTCGGCCCTGCCTCGCCGTAGCCCGGGAGGCGAAGGTGGACGCCCTGCACCGCGGCGCCCCTTACGCCTGTGCCCGCCTCGAGATCCGGACCCGAGTAGTCTCTCTCAGGCGGTACAGGCACACATCCAAAGACCCGCTGATAGAAGTCCGAGAGAGCGCGCCAATCCCGCGCGATGATGTTTGTGTGGCCGTACCTGGCGTCAAGAGTCATGGGAAGAGGATACGTGACACCCATGCCGGCCAACGGGTGGGCTATCCCCGAGGCCCAGTGGTACAGGCGCAAGACTGGCGATTTCCCGGCCGATCACGTGCGGTGTTCCCACTGGCCAGGGCAGCCTTTCACCTCCGGCACTCCTTCAGTTCGAACCGAGCGATCTCGAACGACCCCACCTTCCAATCGAGGTTTGGGACAGTGACGCTTGCGACGATGCGGTGGAGACCGGGGCGGAGGTTCGGCGGGCCCTTCCGTCCGACGAGATCCCAGGTGAAGGAGGCTTCCTTGCCCGGTGCCAGCGGCATCGCGACCACCACCTTGTTCGGCGCGATTGCCTCGCGGCGGAACATGTCTTCGTGTACGACCAGCCAAGGTTCCCTCCGGTCGCCGGACCTGGCTTCAACGCTCAGGGCCACCAGAAGCGGCCGGGAGTATGTGTTGTCGAGCGTGACGATGACGTTGGACCCGGATAGGCACTGCACGGCGGGCTGGACGGTCGCGCGCACGAATGCGTTCGGGGTCGAAATTGCCAGCAGCACAGCGAGTAGTGAGGCGGCCATCAGTTCACCTGGCCGGGCTCGCGCCGCACCCAACGCCCGGCTTGAGCGGCATAGCCACGTGGCGGGACCGCTTCTGCATGCGACGATTGTGCACCACGCACGCCCGTCAGGTCAGTGGCATCCACGGCCGCGTCGGCTTGAAGCCGCTGCGAGGTGTCCCCACCCGTACCCCCGGGACTCGTTTGGACCGAGCCGCCGACGACCAGCAGGATAGCTGCGGCTGCCAGGGCGAATGCCCCAACCAACAGACCGGCAAAACGGTAAGGCAGGACCGTGTCCGCCGCCGGGATCGCCGCACACGCCAGCAGCACTCGCCTGGCGCGCGGCACGCTGCTGGCCACGATGACCACGATGCCGAGGATGACGAGGTGTGCCGAGAACATGAGCCACAGGGCCCTCACGGCTGCGACCAAGAACGGAGTGGCACCGCTCGCTTGGATGGCGGTGGAAACGGAGGCGTAGCCGGTTGCGTAGAAGGCAGCGGTGCCGGCCCAGACGATTCCCGCTGCAACGATGAGCCAGCGATTCCACCTCGGGGGGCCAGACGTAAGATACCCTCCTTCGAGCCGGCAACTTCCGGACCCCGTTGCACCCGGCTAGGCGCCTGGCCTGATGGGCGAGGCTGCGTCCTCGCCTACGACTGTTGTCCAGGGGCGCACGCGCCAGCGCGTGACCAAACCGTTTCTCACGTACGGGTCCGCGGCCGCGAACCGCTCGGCGCCCTCCGCCGACTCTCCCTGGAACAGCAGCAGCGCGCCGTCCACCGGGTCGGCGAAAGCCCCACCGAGGACGAGCTCGCCTCGCGATTGGGCTTGCCAAGCAAGGGTGAGGTGTTCGGCTCGGAATTCCGCTCTCCGTTCCTGATACTCGGGCGAGACGTCATAGAACAACAGGTAGTGCATAGAGCCTCCATGGAGATGGGAACGGGTTCGTGCCACTGACGCCGGACGTCCTGATCCAGCCGATCCGCGGCAACGGCATGTTTGGCTCCGGCCTCTCGTTGCTGGCCGTCAACGTTGTTCCAGACGTTTGAGGTACTCCTCAAACGGTCCCAGGCCCATGCGTTTCCGTCTCTCATCCAGCTTCGCCTCTTCCTGGATGGGGTACGGAACGAGCTTCCCGCCCTTCTTCTCGAGCTGAGTGCCGTACAACTGCTTCTTGCCCTCGTTCACGCGGATCCGATCGATCGAAGTGGCCACAAGTCCCCAATCGAGGTCATGACGCGTGGCAGCTTTCTCCATCAGGGCAAGCGTCGACTGGAGTACGGCCGGATCCGAGTGCTGAAGGATCGTCCAGATTGCTTCACTTCCGTCGGCACCGACCTGCGCGGTCGTCGGCCATCCGTGCTCTTTGAGGATCGCCAGGACGCGTTGGGTTCTCTCCCGGTCCTGTTCCAGCAATAGGAAGAGTGCCTTCCTGTCGTCCGGTCGCTCGATGACGTGCTGACGAGAGCGCTGATCCGTTTCGAGCATCCTCACCAGCTCATCGCGCAACGCCGGTTGGGAACACCGCGTTCTCGAAGCACTCTCCTGTGCGAACGTTGGAAGGCAGCACATGATCAAGGCGGCGCCTGCAAGCGACTCAAGCCGTGCGTTCATGGTGACACCTCATCGGGGACCTGGCGCCGCGCCTCGGCAGCCGTGGCGAGCGCTGCGGAGCTCCGTCCGCGGCAGGCGCCGGTTAGACTCCGACGTACCATCTCCTGGCGCATTGTGATTCCTAGTGAGTCTCCCCCTGTTCCTGCAGCTCTTTGCTCTTGATCTGGGAGCCTCCCCTGCCATCGCTCCAGCCGCTTCGGATAAGCACCACCACGCTGAGGAGCGGCGTCAAGGCTGCCAACAGCACGAAAGCAACGTAACCCTCTTCCTTGGGATGAGGGTACTGGCTCAAGAAGGCCCAACAAAGGTGACCAAACAAAGCGAGATTGCAGACAACCGCCAGGTTCTTGATGATGGAACTCATGGAGGATCGTTTCTCCAACCTCCCCTGTCCCCCGGACGCCTTCGTTGTCGGATGAGGCCCCAGCCATTCGGCGCCCGCCCCGCTACGGAGGACCGCCGCCACGGTAAGGAACGGAGTCAACAGCGCCAACAACGTGAGGACGATGTATCCGGCTCCCTCCGGAAGCCCGTCCGTCACCAGAACCAGGCAGACAAATCCAAACCAAACGATGTTGCAGAGAACTGTCAGCGTCTTCACGATGGGCCTCCAAAGGGGTACGGTGCGCTGCACAGGCGCCTGCCGTCCGGGTTCGGCGGCAGCGCGGGTAACCCACAGCCACGGTTCGCGCCATCACGACGAGCGGGAGCGGCCCTTGCGGTCATCTCTCGGCGCAGGCAGCCCGGCGTGGTCGGTCCAACCTCAGCCCGACCCGGACCGTGTCCTACCTTCTTCGGTACACATCGGTGCTCAAGTACTTGAGGCCAGAGTCGGCCATCAGCGTGACCACCTTCGCATCCGGCCCGAGCCGCTTTGCGATCCGAATCGCGGCGACGACGTTCGCTCCGGACGACGTCCCCGCGAAGAGGGCCTCCTCCCGCGCGAGGCGTCTGGCCATGTCCTTCGCGTCGTCTGTCTCGACCGGCAGGATATCGTCCACGAGGGTCGGCTCCCAGAGTGGAGGTGTGTAGCCGATCCCCACGCCTTCGATCTTGTGAGGCCTCGGCTGGCCTCCCAGCAAGACCGAGGATTCCGCGGGTTC
Organism: Terriglobia bacterium; assembly: GCA_020073245.1. Classification (GTDB taxonomy): domain Bacteria; phylum Acidobacteriota; class Thermoanaerobaculia; order Thermoanaerobaculales; family Thermoanaerobaculaceae; genus RBG-13-68-16. The sequence continues at coordinate 14,800 of JAIQFQ010000039.1, forward strand.
GACGGCGACGATCCTGATGCTCGGCTTGTGTCGCCTCAGCACGGTGGCGACCCCTCGCAACGAGGCCGCCGTACCCACGCAGTGAACGAACGCGTCGATCTCCCCCTTCGTTTGGCTCCAGATCTCCTCGCCGAGCGACTCATAGCCCGCGATGCTGTCACCGTTGTTCAGCTGGTCGGTCCAGTAGGTGTGAGGCTCCCGGCTCAACGCGCAGGCGGCCTCGATCATGTCCAGGATCAGCTTCTTGGTGGTGAGCCCTCCCTCGCTCGGGACCAGCGTCAACTCGGCACCGAGCGCCGCCATGTGATCCAGCTTCTCCTTGCTGAACGCGTCGGAGCTCACGATCCGGAGGCGGTAGCCCTTGGCGGCGCAGACCAGCGCCAGCGATGTCCCTGTGCTTCCACCCGTGTACTCGACGACGGTGTCGCCGGGCTTCAGGCGACCGTCCTCCTCCGCCCGCGAGATCACGGCCCGCGCCATCCGGTCCTTGAGGCTGCCGGTCGGGTTCTCCCACTCGAGCTTAGCGAAGATGTCCCCACACTCGGGGGGGACGACCTTGCGAAGCCGGACCATCGATGTGTTGCCAATCGCATGGAGAAGGTCCATGGGTTGAGCTCTCCCTCTGTTGGGTGGTCCTCTCGACGTGCGCAGTCTGCTTTGCACGTAGCTCGACGTCAACAGAGGCGGCTCCCGTAGCGTCAGGCCGTACCGAATGGAACTCGAGCGTCATGAAAGAGGGGCTTTTGAACCCTTCTTTGGAAAGGCTCTTCTCACCCTGCCCGAAGTGTTCCCGTGACTCGACCCCAGGTGAAGCACACAGACCATTTCTTGGATTGTCCGCCTCACACTTCGCTTCAGCGGGCCGGCCAATGTGAGGCTGTTCGTACGCAAAGCCTGGTCCCCTGCACCGCACGAGCGCCAAGCCCGACCCGGGCGCGGCCGGGTCCACTGCAAGCGCCTGGTAGGCGTCAACGAACTACGGTGCGACCAAGCGGTGCGCGTGACGGCGGACAAACCACTCGGCGAGCAGGGGCCTGTACTCGCTCTGCATTTCAGACGGGAGAAGGAAGAAGTCGCCGAGGACGGTGCCGAGACAGCGGCGCGCACCGCAGTGGCAGGGCCATGCAGTGCCCCCTGAAATGTTCACGTTGTAGTCGATAGTGATTTCTTCCCCCGCGGCAATGCGGCGACGAGCCAGCACATAGCAGGCATCTGTCTCGTAGTGGAGGTACGCGTTTGGATCGCAAGAGTGGTTGAGGTGCCGGCTGGGGAAGCCGATCAGCACCACCTTGCCGTCTGGATAGTCGCAATGGTCGAAACGTTCCCCGAGGTCTTCGCGCAAGGGCGCTTCGGCGGTGATCTCGCGGACGGCGTTGATGCGGTGAATCCGCTCGCCAGAAACGAAGGCGCAGCAAGCGAACAAGCCATGGCCCTCAATTGCCGATTGTCTGACCTCGACAGTACCTGGTTGGTTCATCGTTGCGCTCTCTCGGATCGCGATGGTGACGCCTTACGCCGCGCTTCCGCGGCACGCCGGGTGAGTTGCGGGGCCTTGGCACAGCGCCATGATGAACGAAGCCTCGCCCGGCAAGCAAGCGCGCGGCTCCGCACGCCCGCTGCAAGCGCCTGTTGGGCCTTACCCCAGAGCCAGGACAAGCCGGGTGAGCGCGGCGCACGCGAAGACCGTGCAGACCCCGAAGGAGCATGCGCGGACCCAGAAGACAAAGCTACGGTTCGACCTAGCAAGCTTGATGTCGATGAAAGCGAGCACCGGGAGTAGCGCAAGAAGCACGAGAAACCGATTGCGAATAGCGATGAGAGGCATGAGGAGCCCGATAGTGACCCCGACGGCGACCAACAAGAGGGACCAAAGAACCTTTCTGCGGCGCCGGAGGCCCGAGTTTACGAAGAGCCAGACTCCGCCTGCCCAAAGCGGCGGCATGAGGCCAAAGAACGCGATCCACGCAAAGCGGTCGAGGACGTTTCTACCTCGGCTGGTCTCGGTGAAGCTTGAAGGGGCACACCAGGGGCAGGCGAACCCAGCGGAGCCAGGCGAAGCCTGTCGGCTGAACGCGCGGGTTTGGTGGCCAAATCATCCATGACACTGAAAACCAACACGTCGGCAACCGGGTGAACGGCTACGACCGGAGAATGCCACGCTCCTCATGGTTACCGCGCGCGCTGGCTCGCTGGCGGTACGATCCCATTCATGCGGAGGTACACGACGAGCTGGCCGTAGTGATCCGACGCGTGCCAGACCGCGAGCGTGGTGAGTCCCAGGCGCGTGGACTCGCCGCCGTACGGCCCGCCCGCCGGCTCGAGCGCGTTGGCCGGTGTCATCGTTCGGAGCACGCCTTGGGCATAGCCGAACGACTCGCGCAGGTACGCCATGATCTCGGCCTTCGTCCTTGCCGGGCTTGGCCCGCCGGCATCGCACCGGGACGGAGGCTCCTTCTTCTCGATCTCGTTGAAGAAGGCAAAGTTGGCGCACGCCACGTGTTTGACCTGCTCTCCGAACGCCCGCACGTCCTTGAACTCGCCGGTGGTCGGCTTGAACCCGTAACTCTCGGCTGGCATGGCGTCGGCCAGATCGACGAACGATCGCTCGATCATCGTGAACGTCTGCGCGACGGTGGCCGCCATGGGGTCACCGCGCTCCTGTGCGACCCCGCGAGCGGCGAACGTCAGAGGCGCCACGACCACGAGCATGGCCATGAGGCGCCGGCGAGCGTTCCTGCCCTGCCTGGAGTGATTCCCGTTCATCTCTTCGACCTCCTCCCCCAGGGTGAAACCCTGGCGTGACTCCACCTCGGAACGTAGCTCAACCTCGCTTCGCATGATCGCAGGCGTGCCGGCGACAAGCACCGTTCAGACGGCCCTTCTTGGACAGCGCGCGCGAACCCCCGGTGATCTCCTTGCACCCGTAGCGTACTCGGCGCTATAAGGTGACCCATGAACACAATCAAGCGCACCATCGCCGCCCTCGAGGTGCTGCTCATCTTCCCGGCCGTCCTTTTTATCACCTCGCTTTTCGTGCGCAACCTCCAGCCGCTGCAATACGAGCCGGCGCACACCGCTCAGGGCATCGTCATGTGGTACGCGGCCAGGCCACACGTCGGTCTCTGGGTGCTGCTCATCGCACTCCCGTTCGCCGTGCTGGTCATCGGCTGCGCCACGCTGCTCAGAACCTGGAACGATGACGCTGAACTGCGGCAGGCCGCGCGCCAAATGGTCGCCGCGATCCGCGTGCACCTGGCGACCGTGGTCGTGGCCGCGGCGACGTTGACAGCCGGCGGCGTGCTGGCGATCGTCGCGGTGCATTCGCTCACGGATTGAGGGGTTCTTACAGTTCCAGCCGCGATGTTCGTGGGAATCGCGGCGAAGACCCTGGGCGCTCTCGGGCGCCCCCGCCGTTGGTCGAATGGAACCACGGACGACACGTGCGCGCGGTCAAAATCGGAGATCTTCAGTGCTATCCCGGCGTCCGTCCTACGCCAGAGTTCAGCGACGGCGGGGGTGACAGGAGGCCAGATGCCAGCAGGTGCTCCACGGAAGGAGCACGGCCCGACCGCCCCGACCGCGGACCAGCGGCGCTCGCTCCAAGCCGCCGTCAGGTGGTTCCAAGAGGACAGTCAGTCGAATTCCCGCTTGGGCCGTGCCTGCTCCGACCCGATACGTCCTACCGCGATGTCAGCAACGAAGTAGTTCTCGCCCCGCATTGGTAGACCTGCCATGCGTCGCAACATGGCGAGCTGGCCGACGTGCGTCAGAGCGTCCGCGATCGGACCCTGGAAGAGCTTCTCCGGGGGAGCGGCCAATGGGCCATTGGAGGAAAGGTAGGCATCCAGGCGCGCGAGCGTTTCAAAGAACCGCGCGACCTCCCGGTCCCAAGGGAGTGGCTTCGAGTCATGCCAGTGCTCGTGGCCCTCCGCGATGGCGAGAGCCCAATCCATGAGGTCGCCGATGTGAGCGAGGATCTGGCCGGGGCGGCGAGTGTCCTCACGTGCGGCATACGCGGAGAAACTCGCAGGAGCGTCTCGGATCGTTTTGCCGCCGCGGTAAGCAAGCGTGGCGAGTGTGTGCCTCAGGAGGTGCCGCGCGCTGTCAGGGTTTGCGAACATCTGACCTCCACGAAATCGGATTGCGGCTTGGGAGCCGTCGAACAAGGCACTTCAGCGGCTCGCCGGTTGAGATGCAGGGAATGGGCATCGCACGATGATGAACCGAGGGAGCCCGCTGGAGAAGCACGCCGGTTAGTGTGACGCTGCAGGTGCCTGTCAGGTGGCGTCGCACGGTGGTCTTGAAGGCTACGCTCTGGCCCACCGAGCAATGGTGAAGACGATGCCGAGCACATAGAGAAGACCGAACACCGTCTTGTTGTGCCGGGCGAGCCATTCGGGCAGGTAGATGTCGAAGTTGTCGCGACGATCGTCGGTGTAGCGAGCCGCAATGCCAGTGAGCGGGCAACGCATGCCGTTGACGACGAGGACCAGCACTTCGACGAACACCGTGCCGATGAAGACGAGCGCCGCCTTGTACTGCCCGAGCGCGGCAAACACGGGAATCGCAAAGATGGACCCAGCGAAGAAAACCCAGACGAGGGTGTGAACGAGCTTGATCATGCGAAGCGAGTTGGTCTTTGACCGGATTTCCATGGCCCCCTGGTCCCTGAGCTATCAACCACCTAACGGGTCGCGCTTAAGCTGCGCCCTGCGGCGGCTGCAGACACGATAGATCTCTTCCGCACCACGCGGCCGCCGCGGGCCGACGGATTCAAGCGCAGGTCGGGCAGCTCCGCAATGCAACTGCTAGCCCAATTCGTAGCCTAGCGTGAACGGATACTCGGTACCGTGGCCAACGGCGGAACTGCCATCGCCCCGGAGGCCACGCAGCTCTCCGGTCGCGGAGCCAGGGATGACGGAATAGGACTCCTTCGCCTGGCCGCCCTCGAATACCCCAGTGCGTTGGAGCACAAAGGTTCCGGTCTTACCACCGATTCGTCCGACGACCCGCTCGAGGCCGACGAACGTAGCCGAGCCGTCGCTGCGGTACATCATGAGGTATTCAACCTGCCCTTCCCCCTCGATATCGCCGGTGAAGGCCTTTGTGACGCTGGCCCGAGTGAGTTTTGGCAGGTCCTGGCCCTCACTATAAGGCCGTTCATCCCAGTTCTTGATGGCGAATCGAGCATTCGCGCTCTTCTTCATGTGCCCTCCTCCCCTTGCCACCAACTTACGACCGCCGGGCTGTGAGAAGCTGGCCGGCGCAGGAGACCGTTACCGCGTGCGACCGGGCGCCTACCGCATCGTGTATGAGGTTCCCGACGAGGAGCTGGTGGTGGTGCTCGTCAAGGTCGGTCATCGAAGCGACGTCTACAAGAACCTCTAGCCGTCTAACGCCGCGATTCAGCGGGACGCCGGCTAACCGGTCATGTTGCGGCATGGCACGATGATGAACCGAGGCACCGCCGCTGCGCAATCACAGCGGCCGGTGTGACGCTGCAAACGCCTGTTAGCCGGTCCTTACTATGGCCGGACGAGTGCGCGGGCTTCAGTGAAGGTCCCTGCGAAGAAAGCCACATTGTGGAACGCCTCGTGGGCGATCGCCTGGGCCACGTAGCGCGTCGCGGCTGTCTCGCTCCCGATCACAATGATCCGCGTGTTGTGATCCTCCATGGGCAGTCGCCCATCGTCCTTCGCACGCTTGATCTCTCCGACGTCCTTGCCCTCAAGAACGAGGCTCCTCGGTATGTTGCGCGCCCCAGGCAGCGTTCCTTCGCGGAATTGTTCGGGCTCTCGTGCGTCGATCACTACAGCCGTCCGGTCCTGTTGGAGGACGTAGCGAAGACCTTCCGCCTCAATCTGGCACACACCACCGAGCGCCCGCCAGACGGGCATGCCGAGCTGGTACCGGCGCACGTTGGTGTAGCCAGCTGCGAGAAGCTCCTCGGCCAGCCGCTTGCTCTTCCCACAGTACGGGCCGTTACAGTAGAGAATCATTGGAGTCTTCTTATCCCCGCCGACGGTCCGCCCGATCTCGACAACATCGGAGACGTAATCCGACATCGGCACGCCGGGCTTGGCTCCCACGTTCCGCGCGCCGGGAATGTGGCTGACGGCAAACTCGCGGAAGGGGCGAGCGTCGAAAACGGCAACGGTCCGGGCTGCAAGAATCTGCGTCAGCTCCTCCGTGGACACCTCTGTCGAGCGCTGGTTCGGCTCGTTGAGTATGGCCTGCTGGATGGTCGCCGGCGCCTGCGCCACAGAGAGGCCAGCGGCGACGACCAGTGTGCCTATCGCGAGTGCCAAGGCGTTCAGAGCGCTCCTTACTCCCCGTTCACACGGCAGCATTTTCATTCCCTCTCATTGCTGGGCCATGCATGGTGTCGGTCCGGCTAGCGCCGCGCTTCAGCGGCACGCCGGCTAGCGCGACGCGTGCCCCTGCACGCGGCGTGACAGCCGAGTGGGACGGCTGCAACGACCTGTTAGGCGGCTTGACGTTATGGCGTTCTAGCACTATACTAGGCCACATGAGTGACGCTCGTCGCGTGACCGTCTACTTCGAACCGACCGTGCACCGCGCGCTGAAGCTGAAGGCTGCGTCCACCGATCGCTCGGTCTCTGAGCTGGTGAATGACGCCGTGCGCGCCGCCCTCGCCGAGGACGCCGAAGACCTCGAGGCATTTGTGGAGCGGGCAAACGAACCAGAGCGGGCCTTCGAGGACTTCGTGAAGTCGATGAGGCGAAGTGGGAAGATATAGCCTTCGAATCAAGGACTCGGCGGCGAAGGAGATCGAGCGGATCGAACCGAAGAAGGTCCGTCGACAGATCGTCACTCGAATCCAAGGCTTCGCGACGAACCCGCGGCCACCGGGCTGCGAGAAGCTTGCGGGTGCAGGCGACCGCTACCGCGTGCGACAGGGGGCCTATAGAATCGTCTACGAGGTTCGCGACCTCGAACTCGTTGTTGTGGTGGTCAAGGTCGGACATCGGAGCCAGATCTACAAGAACCTTTAGCCGCCTAACGCTCGCGCTCAGCTGCGAGCGGCGGCCAGCTTGACAGCGGCGCTCGACAGCTGCAACGCGTTTTGGGCGGCCCCGTCCATCAGTGCACCTGTGGCTACGAAGGGCGTCGCCGTGCCGCCAGCGCCCCTATGATCGCGGCCAACGTCGTGCCTACGAAGAAGGCCACACCTCGGGCGTCGAGTGGCCAAGCCAGCCAGAGCCCCGCGATCGCCGCAACCAGCCCCACTGCGGCGCCTTCCAGTACCGCAGATTTCGAGCTCCGTCCGACCCATACGGCGACAGCAAACGCGAGGATGAGTCGCAGCCATGGACCCCACGTGGGCCCCACCGAACCGGCAAACGCTTGGATTCTCGCCTGATCTGGGGCGCCCCTCACTTCGAATGCCAGTCGGAATGCGTAGACGAACACGACGCCGGCCATCAGGGCAAAGGCGCCGGCAAAGGCAGCCAGCCCCGCGAGGCTGCACCGCACCCAACGCGTCGTTCCGATCTGATTCATGAATCCCTCTCCTCTCACCACGTTGCTCCGCCTCAGGTCCGCCTAACGCTGCGCTTCAGTGGGCCGGCCATCCTCACGCAGGGCATGGGCACAGCCTACTCCTCCGCCCCGCACTGCCGCCACGACGCGCGGCCCCGTGGCCGGCTCCGCCGCAAGCGCTCGTGAGGCGGCGACCGTGCGGCAACATCCTCCAGCGCGCTCACAGATATTCAAGAATGGTTGCTGCAAGCCAGAACAACCCGAAGGCCACGAGGAACAGGACAAGGAAAAACCTCGGCAACGGCGACTTGGGGTTTTGTGACTCCTCCGTTCGGGCAAAGGTCCATAAGAAAGTGATCAGCCAAGGGACCCAGAGGATCCAGATGAAGGCGCTTCCAACGTAGAAACCTGTAGCTTGGCCCTTGGTTGCCCGGAGTGCCTCTCCAACGCGAATTGCTGCGAAGCCGAGAACTATGGCCACCAACCACGAAGCTAGGATCCAGCTCCGCCGCCATGAACCAATTGACATGAGTCCTCACGCCTTCATGCGCGGCCTAACGCTGCGCTTCAGTGGCACGCCGGCGCACCGTCCCTCGGTAGGCATGGCAGCATGATGAACAGCGCGACGGCGCCGGGCAAGCAGCCCGGCCGGCCCGATGCTGCAAGCGCTGGCTAGGCACCACCACGCTGCGGGTTTTGCTCACGCTGGCCGGGCGGGGGGCTAGCACGGCGTTGCACGGCCGTACGGAACTCGTCCAACCCGTTGAGCCTGCGGTGCACGAGGATGGGGCGCTGAAGGAAGCCGCTGACAATGACGCAATCGCCGTGCCGACCAACATTGCGAAGTTCGCGGACCTCGGACCAGGGGATCGTTGCGAGTTCCTTGCCCCATTGGGTAACCCGCAGTCCGTGGTCCAAGACCTCGAACGTCCGCGACAGGACGAGCTGCTCACGCCCCCTCATGTAGCAGAGGAAGCCGAAGTAAGCCATAACCACCCCGACCGCGAGATACGCCTTCCAAGAGGTCAACGGATAGGCGATTACGAAGTAGACGCCCGCGGCAAACAGCCAAGCCCAGATGACGAGGTCGAGAGCGTTGCGGAGTTTCGAGGCTCGGGGGTAGGAGTAGGCGGTTTGCACTTAGGCCTCTAGCAGACGGGACAGGTGGTGCCTAACGCCGCCGTTCAGCCGCTGGCGCGAGCCTGCCCGGCGCGCGTCGCCGGCTTGCAGACGAGTGCCAGGCAGCTGCAATGGCAGGTTAGGCGGCCAAGGAGACACTACCGCGTGCGCCACTCAAGTACCTCCCTCACCCTCGACTCCAGCTGAGGATCGTCACCGTCACCAAGTGTGCCGATCTCAGAGCCATCCGGTTTGACTAGGAACACCCAGTCGTACGAGCCTCCGCCAAGGTAGTAGCGATGCTGCTGAACGATGAGATCGCCCGCGTACGTTCCCTGACGCACGACACGCAAGGAGTTGGCTGCGCAGACCTCGCGCAGTCGCTGGCCCTTGAGGTCCACGGTGTACACCGCACCAGAGACCACAGCCGCAATGGAAAGGAAATAGACTTGAGCGCCATCGGGTGAGAACTGCGGAGAGCGGAAGTCTGCTACCGGGACGCCGTTCGAGCCCTCGTGAGTTCCGCCGGAAACCAAGAGCCGCGGTTCGCGACCATCGGCGTGGACGAGCCACAATTCGGTCGCCTCCGCTTCACCGACCGGACCGTCAACGTTCTTCCCTGGCGTCCCTCGAACAAACACAACGAGGCTATGGTCCGAAGACAGGCTCGGATCGCGGTCACGACCGGTCCTGGTGAGCTGCACTCGAGAACCGGGAGAAGAGGCTGTGATCCAGATGTTGCCCTGCTCCGAGGTGAGCAACTGCGCCCTAACGGCATACGCGAACAGATTGCCGACGAGGCACAACAGCGGAACGAGGACCCGGACAAGCGGTCGAGAGGTCCGGGCCGATTGCCCCTGTGTCATTTGGGATCCTCCCTTGTCCGCCTAACGCTCACGTTCAGCGGCCCCCGGAGCGGCGTCCGCTGCAACGTGTTGTTGGGCGGCCCGCTCGCGAGCTTCACGTCGAATTTTCGTTCTGCCAACGCCTGCGAACAGGCCAAGCAGCGCGCCCGTGTACCACGCCCCGACACTGAAACTGCTTGACCAGTACATGGCGATGACCAGCCCGCCACCTACAACCAAGGCCGCAAGTACCGCGAACATCCGCATCCCGTAGAGAAAGACAAATGGAATGTAGTGCGCTCCCAGTAGGACCATCAACGCCGGATAGAACCAGTTCGGCCGATACAGACCAACCGGCAGAAGGAGGGGCATCGAGAATGGCAAGACGAATGCCACTTGCATGCCCAAGTGGCGAAGGGAGTTCTGCGCGCTCAGCGGATTCCTCCCGCCAGCAACACGGATGAGCAGCTCCGTAGTCGGGAAGATGAAGAATCCGCCCACCACCAGCATCGTGATGGCCGCGCGGGGCGTGCTCCACGTCGCCAGGCAGGCCGACACGAGCCAAAGCACGCCGGAGACGAGCTGCCCGTAGAAGCCCCCCGCGAATCTTGTGCGTATCTCTCGCTGTGCATCGCCTATGTCCATTTCGATCAGTCTCCGTGAGCTCAATGTTGGTCCGCCCACCGCCGCGCTTCAGCGGCACGAACACTTTCACCCTTGGCATTGGACTAGCTTACCCCCCGACACCGCGCGCCTGGCAACCCGGACGCCCGTGTGGCCGGTCCACTGCAAGCGCGGGTTAGGCGGCAGGCCCAGGCTGCGACATCCCCCGTGCGAATCGCCAGCGCCCATCTGACGAGCGCCGCAGAACCAGGAGGACACGCTGGCGACCGGTCCGTGCGGCACCACCATCGCGCGGACGCAGGGTCTGAACGTCCCAGCCGCACTCGATGGCGAGGTCGCCACCCATCAACCGCTCCTCGCGCTCAAACGTCGAGTCGACGTCGTAAGCCACGAGAGCCGCCGCCAACTGTGGCCGAAGCGCCGCCACGTCTGTCGGGGCTCGCCCAGGCGCCCACAAGATGTAATCGGGCGTGAGCAGGCCGATGATCGCCTCCAGGTCGCGGCGCTGGAAGGCGTCGCGCCAAGCGGCGTACAGCGACTCGATGCCCGCCTCGTTGTCAGCGCAATTCACCGTAGGACTCCACTTCTCGAGTCATCTGCTGCCTAACGCTGCCGTTCAGCCGCCCGCCGGCTGACCCTTCGAACTTCGGAATGGCACGATGATGGACCCCGCGAGGACGCCGCACAAGCACGCCGACCGGCGTGCTGCTGCAAGCGCGGGTTAGGTGGCCGTACTCTTGTCGCCCAAGGCACTACTCACAAGCACGCGCGCAACTGCGAACACCGAGAACCCTGCTAGGACGAGCATGCTCAACCACACCGCAGGGTATCCAGTCACCTGCGCGAGGTGATAGAGATCTCCCCGGCCCCCGAGGGCGAAAGCCACGGTCTCGCATGTAACGTCGAAAGCCGGTCGCAGGCAAAGCAACATGAACGCGGCTCCGAGCGCAAAGGGGCGCCTGGGACGCCCTCCGCGCAGCGCGATGAAGCCGACCACAAGACTCAGGCCATCCAAGACATAGGGCGCGCCAGTCATTGCGAGCTGCTGCCAGGGCGCGCGGAGACCCTGTGGCGTCATCCACGCTCGCGCGAATTCCCCACGCCAGAAGCTGGGAATGAGCTTGACCTCCGTTACGGTGCCGCCCACCACGTAGGTGCCGAGAACGTGACTTAGCTCATGAATCGGCGCATAGGTGAGATACCACAGCACCGGAATCGCAAACAGACAAGGGATGGTGATACGCAAGGGCCAGGGTCCGGCCAAGTACAGAATCAGTAGAGGGGCGACGACGACGACGAGTATCTCAAGCGTGACCAGTAGCATGCTGCTCTCCACGTGGCGCGCCCGCGTCGTGCGGCCACCTAACACCCCGTTTCAGGCGCGCCCGATGAACTGCGTTCCCCAGGCAGCTCACGACGGTTGACCACCCTGTTGCCTCCGAACCAGCATACCCGCGGGCGCGCCGCCTGCAAGCGGCTGTTAGGCTGCAGCACCCCTACAGACACACCCCCCGTACCCCGCACAGCACGGCCAGCGCGTAGATCCACAAAAGCACGAAACCAGAGACGAACACCGCTAAGAGGAGCCACCAGCGTCCGGACCGACGGGTGGGGCCCCAGGCGAAGGGCAGGCCGGTCAGGAGACTCACCACGTAGGGACCCATCACCGCAAGCGGCGAGTTGCCGCTTGGCCGGGGCCAGACGCACAGGAGGTATGCCGTCATGGCAATGAAGGGGAGACCGATCGCCGCCGTCAGTGACCAGCGCGTCTTCACGTTCATGAGCTACTTGCCCAGCTGCGGCCTAACGCTGCGCTTCAGCGGCGCGCCGGTTACCGTTTGAACGATCGCCATGGCACGATGGTGAACTCCGCGACATCGCTGCACAAGCACCCCGCCGACGTGCCGCTGCAGCGCGGGTTAGGCCGCACTGAGTTGCACCTTCGACACATTTTCGCGGCGATTTTTGCCCGGCGAGTCGCGAGATCAAGCAGGAACGTAGGTCAACCTGATCACATCCTCGCCAATCCGGTCATGACTCGTGAGGCGGAGCGGCGGCCGGGGTCCTGCGAAATATGGTTTGCCATGACCGAGCACGACGGGGTGCAGGTAGATTCGATACTCGTCGATCAGGCCAAGTGCGGTGAGGCTGTGCGCCAGGTCCGGGCCAGCAACTTCGATCTCCCCATCGCGCTCGGCCTTCAACTCGCCGATCGCGCCCTCAAGATCGACCTCGACAAGCCTGGCGTTGGGGCCGACCGACTTCATCGAGCGCGAGACGACCCATTTCGGCTGGGTCCGCCACGCCGCCGCGAAGGCGTGTTCCTCTGCATCCCACTCAGGATGATCGTCGTCCCAGTACCGCATGACCTCATACATCCGGCGACCGTAGACACTGCCCACCTGCCCCTGAACCTCCTCGATGAAGTGGCGGAAGAGCGTGGGGCTTGGCGCAAACGCCGTATGGTCGACGTAGCCGTCCAGCGACTGGTTCATTGCGAACACTAGCCTAGCCATACCACTGCCCCTCCTCGCGGTGCACGTTCGCACAGTTTTGAGCATCGTTGATCACTGAGCCGTTGCGACTTGTGCGGCCTAACGCTCCGGTTCAGCGGCTGGCCACGCAGCGGACCGTCCGCTGCAACCGGTTGTTAGGCCGCCCTCACTGACGCACATAGCGCAAGTGTGTGGCGGCTGGACTATCGAGAACCTTGTCAATGCGAAACTGCGGCGCGGGCTGGCGTAGGTTCTCGAAGAGACGCCGCCCACCGCCGAACAACACGGGTGCCAAGGCGATTTCCAGCTCGTCAACGACACCCAGGTTCAGGTACTGCTGGATCACATCCGCTCCACCCGCGATACGAATATCACGACTGCCTGCGGATTCCCGAGCCAGCTCTAGGGCACGCTCCGGCCCGTCATTGATGAAGTAAAAGGTCGTCCCACCGGGGCGCGCCCAGGGTTCGCGTTTCTCATGGGTAAGAACGTATACCGGTGTGTGAAACGGAGCCTCCTTTGGCCAGGCGCGCTCGCCTTGGTCGAACATTCGCTTGCCCATAATGTTGGCACCGATGCGCTCCGTGGTGCTGCGAAGCAGGTCATTGACCGGGCCGGTCTCTCCCCCTGGTCCAAGCTTGAGGTTCTCGCGGAAGTACTGTTGGTTGAGGATCCAGGCCATCAGCGCACCCCACTTGGCGCCCCAGTTCTTGTACTCAGGCTTGTCCCAATTCTCCATGGTCATTCCTTCCGGTGCCATGTAGCCATCGAGGCTAAGCCCAACGTTGACGAATACTTTACTCATGATTCTCCTCTCGCATGTTCGGATGTCGGCCTAACGCTGCGCTTCAGTGGGCCGGCCACTTTCACCCTTGGCATTGGGCTAGCTTACCCCTCGACACCGCACGACCGCCAACCCTGTCGCCCGTGTGGCCGGTCCACTGCAAGCGCTGTTAGGCCGGCTCTATTTGTACTTTGTTTGCCTACGTGCCCGTGTCGCACTCTTCGGCGCATCAACTGCGCGCCGCACCTCGTCGTTCGTGAACACCGCGAACATGTAGGGCTGCGATTCGAGGAACTGGGCCAAGTCGCGCAGGGTCAAGCCCAGCCTCGATAGCCGATCCTCGTCGATGTAGATCTGGGAGTTCTCCGGTTCGAACGACGTGACCAACTGCTTTCCCTCCGGATCGAACTTTTCGTGCAACAGGTCGGCGATCGTGGGCGTGAAATGCCGGTGGTCGGGCGAGGGCGGTATCGACGGCATGCCGTGATCGGCGGTCACCGCGAGCAGGTAGTCCTTCCCCACCTTGGCCTCGAGCGCGCTCAGGACCCGCGCCACTTGACGGTCAACCTCGGCGAGCGTGACACGGAGCTCCTCCGATTCCGGGCCATACTTGTGGCCCACGAAATCCGGGCCTTTGTAGTTCAGCAGAATGAGGTCGGCGACGCTGTCTTCGCCCAGAGGCTCGTGCTCGATCATGGCGATCGTCGCGTCGGATTCGAATTTCGGAAACAGCGCCGAATAGCGCACGGCCGTAGTCGAGTCGACCCGATGCCCCATCCATTCGGGGCTGTCTTTCCATAGGGTTCTCGCGTTCATGTCCTTGAGATAATCGGGCAGCCGGAAGCAGGCGGGATTCGAATGCCAGGCGCCCGACTGCTGGTCGTAGCTTGCGAGCACGACCGGCGTTCCGTTTGGTAGACACGAGCCATGTCCCGCGAGCGGCGTCGCCGCCCGGTCGATGCTTCCCTGCGCCAAGATGACCGCGCGCCCGGCGGTTGCGCGCTGCCACACGTCGGCGAGCGTCAATGCCAGCAGATCTTGCGGTGCGCATCCGGCGAACATGTCGTGGCGCCGGCGGCCTTCCCAATCGTACGTGCTGACGCCGGTGATTCCGTGCACGCCGGGATCGGCGCCCGTCGAGATCGTCGAGTGCCCGACAGCGGTGTTCGTGGGAATGAAGTTGACTTGCGCCTGAGTAAACCAGGCGGCGCGCCGGCGCAGGGCGGTGAGGGTCGGCATGGACGCGGCGAAACGATCGAAGTAGTCGCGACGCATGCCATCCAGAACCAACAGCATGATCACCCGCGGTCGACCGAAATCTTTCCGCAAGACCGGCAGGACCTGCCCTGTCGCGGTCGGAGGCATCTTGACACCCAGCGCGGCGGCGAGCGTCGGCGCGATGTCTTGTTGCACCGCCGCCATCGAGTACCGCCCCGCCCTTACCGCAGGGCCCGTGAACATCAAGGGAATGTCGACGTCGTAGGGCCAGGGCGAGCCGTGCATCTGAGTCCAGTACGGGTCGGGGCGCGTGATGAAGTCGCCCTTGCGCGGCACCACGAGGAGTTGGCCAGTCCGCCCGGGGAAGTAGGCCCGAGCGAACATTTCGAGGAAGCGCTGTCGCCTCGCACGGACGGCCTTGTCGGCCGGCGCGTCATGTCGGATTTGAGGCGCGTCGCTCCCAGAAGATCGCTTCACCTGCTGCCCCGAAACCGTCGAAGCCATCGCGAACAGAGTCAGGGTGAGGAGGACGGCACTGCAGCCCGTCAACCTTGACGGGCCGGGACCCGATCCGACCAATCCGCAGAGCCGGTGTCCTGCTAGCATCTGCCAACTAACCCTCATCTCATCCTCCTGCCACACCCGCGTGACAACAGCCCGCGAAGGTCGTTTCACTACCGACTACATTCAAACTGCTCCTCATCCAGCGCGGCCTAACGCCTTGGCGTTCACCTGCAGGCCGCGAAGCGGACTGTCAGGTGCAACGCCTTGTTAGGCGGCATCCGCCACAGGGATCCTGCGCCAAGAGCGCCGAGCCGGTTGAACGGACCGCACTCAGCGCCTGCCGGGTCGCAGGTCGTCCGAATACCCAGCCTTCAGGCGAGACCACTGGGAGGTGGGACGTCCATTGGTCCGCAGCGTGTCCATAATGTCCCCTTGTGGCCAGCCGGTCGGCGAGTCCTCCCACGTCTCCTGCCGCCCGTAGACGGTCAAGTCGAGCAACCGATAGCTGTTATCCATCGCCTCGACGCCGCGAATTGTGGTCCAGTAGGTCTCGAAGACATGGGATCCTTGTCGCAGGTAGCAAACGATGTGCATTCTGCCCACCCGGCGTCCAACCAAGAGGGTGTCGAGCGAGTCCTGGGCCGAGTACCAAGGCATCTCCCAGCCCATGAAGTCGCGGTACCGGGCGCTCTCTTCGTACGGGCCTTGGCAAAACACGGCGAAGGTGACGTCGCGAGAGTGAATATAGGACAACTCTCGGACCTGCGATGTAACCCAGGTGCACCCCTCGCACTGCTCCGGCGCAGGGTGGCCGGCGTGCCACATGAAGTAGTAGGCGATGAGCATCCGGCGTCCCTCAAACGCGTCCAATAGTGTCACGGCGCCACGTTCGCCAATGAGCGGTGTGGCGCCATCCACCTCGACCATGGGGAGCCGTCGGCGAGCGGATGCAATGGCGTCGCCTTCCCGTGTGTGAGCTTTCTCTCGACGCCGCAGTGCGTTTAGCTCCACCTGGAAAGTGCTCCGGCCGACTATTTTGGGCGCTCCAGGTCCATTTCTCATGATGTCTTTCATCTTTCCCTCCGTTGCATAGCTCGCCGGTGAGCTGCCACGCTCACGCGGGCATTACACAGCGATAGTGAGATTAGCTCCTCGCGTGTTGCTCCCGGCGTATTGCTCGATGAGGTCAGCGTCTGCCGCAGTCACCAATTGGTGGTTGATTCCTAAAGTTGGAGACATACTTTGCCAAAGTGCTTTTGGGATTCGAAGTACTTGAATGCAGCGACAATTTCCTGCAGTGGAAACTGGCGATCGATAATTGGCTTCAAGCGATTCGCGGTTATGGCGCGAATCATGTCCTCTTGATCGGCTCTGCTGCCAATCGAGATCCCGCTGGTACGGATCTGATTGGAAAACAGCGCTGGGATCACCAGTTCTCCTGCAAACCCAGTCAAGACGCCGATCAAGGCGATATGTCCGCCCGTCCGGCAGGCTGCAATTGACTGCATTAATGTGCCGGGGCCACCGACCTCAATTACGTGATCGACCCCACGCCCATCCGTCAAATCCTTTACCTTCTTGCCCCAGTTCGGTACGGCCTTGTAATTGATGACGGCGTCGGCACCCAAACGCTTCAGCTTTTCCAACTTCTCGTCAGAGGACGACGTAGCGATGACTCGGGCGCCCGCAGCTTTGGCGAACTGCAGAGCAAACATCGATACACCACCGGTGCCAAGGATCAGCACTGTATCACAGAGCTTCACTTGGCCGCATACGACCAAACCTCTCCAGGCGGTCACTCCCGCGCAGGGAAGCGTCGCCGCCTCGAGATGCGTGTAGCCTGCCGGGGCCTTCGTGAATGCGTGTGCCGGCATACACGCGTATTCGCGGGCATAGCCGTCAATACTATCTCCGGGTATATCCCGCCTGGTGGCGGGCGTCATTTCGCCTCCCAACCAATAGGGCCAAAACGAACTGACGACGTTATCTCCGACCTTGAACTCGTCGACGTTCTCGCCAGCTGATATCACTTCCCCGGCGCCATCGGTCATCGGAATGCGGCCGTCGGCGCACGGAATCTTCCCCAGTACCACCATATCGTCATGGAAGTTCAATGAGCTGGCCCGGATCCTGACCAGCAATTCACCCGGCCTTGGTTTGGGATGATCTTCCTCGATCAATTTGATATTTTCCAAGCCTCCCGGCGCTCCTAGCCTAACCAGCCTCATGTTTGTCCTCCTGATTCTCTCATCTGTGCTGCCTCCTATGCTGCCTAACGCCCGGTTTCAGCGGCGGCACGGGTAACCGGTAGACGCATGGGACACCACGGACCATGCCACGAGGATAGACCACCGAGTCCGCCAGGGCGGCCAGCGCCGTTCACTGCAAACCGCTGTTAGGTGCCAGGCTCCGTCACTCCCAAGTCGCGGCAGATCTTCCGAGCCAGGAAAT
>JAIQFQ010000072.1 GCA_020073245.1 Terriglobia bacterium
GGTCGCGGCCAGCACGGTCAACGGCGCCTACCTTCTCGACCTGCTACCGCCGGGTCCGTACGCGGTCAGGTTCGAGCTCGAGGGGTTCCGGGCGGTGGAAACCACGGTCAAGATCTCGGGCGACCAGACCTCCCGGGTGGACGCCCTGATGCCGAAGGTCACAAAGGTTGCTGAGGAGGTCACGGTGACCGGCACCTACGAGACGATCTCGACGACGGCCACGAACGCCGCGACCTACGAGTCCAAGCTCATCCAGGCCCTGCCGGTCAGCCGCGATGTGTCCAGCTACGTGGACCTTACCCCCGGCACCGTGCCACTGGGCACGACGCCGTTCGGTAGCTCTTCGCCGTACTACCAGATAGCGGGCGGCGTATCGTCCGAAAACCTCTTCCTGATCAACGGCGTGGCCGCCGGCGAGAATATCTACGGCGGTTTCCTCCCACTTTTCATTGAGGATGCCATCCAGGAGGCCACCACCACGCTCGCGAGCGTGTCGGCCGAGTACGGACGGTTCACTGGCGGCGTGGTCAGCACCCTGACCAAGTCGGGCGGCAACGACTTCCACGGCTCGCTGCGCCTGAACCTCACTAACCCGAAGTGGACGGCGCCGACCCCGGTCACCGCCAACCGCACTGATACGCTCGACAGGCTCTGGGAAGGAACTCTCGGCGGCTACATCCTCAGGGACAAGCTGTGGTTCTTCCTCGGCGGGCGGACCGCCACGGCAACGACCTCAGTGCAGACGTACCCGCCGGTCAGCATCCCTTTGGACCAGACAATTGACGAGAATCGTTACGAGGGCAAGCTGACGTTTTCGCTCACCCCGAACCACAGGCTGATCGGCTCGTACCTCAGCCGCGAGCGCGCGTGGGCGAACTACTACTTCTCGCCGATCCCGGTCTACGATTTGGACAGCTTCTACCCGCGCCAGATCCCCGAGGACCTCGAGGCGCTCAACTACAGCGGCGTGCTCTCGAACGCGTTCTTCCTCGAGGCGCAGTACTCCGCGCGCAACCTCGCGTTCGCGAACTCGGGTTCCCGGTACACCGACGTGGAGCGGGGCACGGTGGTCTTCGACGAGGCGAATTACGCCACCTACAACTCGCCAATCTTTTGCGCTGTGTGTCCCGGTGCCAAGGAGACCCGTGGCACCACCGACGCCTTCGCCAAGGGGTCCGTCTTTCTCTCGACCGGGAAGGCCGGCTCGCACGACCTCCGCTTCGGCGCGGACCTCTTCGACGACCTGCGCAAGGCGAACAACTGGCAGTCGGGCACGGGTTACTTTCTGTACGCGGACGAGGTCATCATCGTCGGCAGCGGGACGAGCGCCAAGTACTACCCTGTCATCGTCCCGGGCAGTTCGTACATGGGGTACTTCCCGATCTTCGAGCTGAGCAAGGGCACCCACTTCAAGACGCAGTCGGCGTTCGTCAACGATGTCTGGCGCCTGAACAACAAGTTCACGTTCAACCTCGGCGTGCGCTACGACAAGAACGACGGCACCGACGCCTCAGGGACCAGGGTGGTGAAGGACTCGAAGTGGAGCCCACGCCTGTCTGTCACCTGGGACCCCCGGGGCGACGGCAACACGCAGGTCATCCTCGGCTACGGCCAGTACGTCGCGGCGATCCAGAACACCGTCGGGGACAGCCAGTCGATCGGCGGGCAGCCCTCCGTGATCTACTATTTCTACGACGGTCCGCCGGTCAACGTGGACGGGCCACAGGTCGAGACCCACGAGGCCCTTCGGCAGGTGTTCGCCTGGCTCGACAGCATCGGCGGGCCGATGGCGAACCCCCAACTTTGGTTTGGGGTGTTCGCCCCCGGCTACCAGATGTTCATCGGCGACAATCTCAGGTCCCCGAGCACGACCGAGTGGGCGGCCGGCGTGTCCCAGCGCCTTGGCACCCGTGGCCTGCTACGCCTCGACTACGTCAACAAGACCTGGCGGGACATTTATGCGTACCGAACGGACCTGACCACCGGCACGAACGAGGACCCCTTCGGCAACCTGTACGACAGGACAATCGTCGAGAACGACAACACGTTCACAAAACGAAAGTACTGGGGGCTGCTGCTGCAGGGGAACTACCGCTTCGGCGACCGCCTGCAGGTCGGGGGGGACTACACCTACTCCAAACTCTACGGAACCGATTTCGCCACAACGACTGATTCCGGTATGTTAATGTACTACTATCCCGAGTACAACGACCCCACGTGGTACGTACCCAAGGGTTACCTCTACGGCGACCACCGCCACAAGCTCAACCTCTACGCCTCCTGGGACGCGGTCCACACCAGGGCGTTCTCGTGGAACCTGAGCCTGCTGCAGCGCTACCTGTCGGGGCGGCCCTACTACGGGGCGTCAGGCAACGTGCTGGTCGGCCCGTACGTCACCAACCCGGGGTACGCAATGCCGCCGGTCTTCACCTGGTATGCATTCACGCCGATCGACGCATACCGCACCGACGCCATAAACTCGACGGACCTCGCGATGACGTTCACCTTCAAGGTCGCCGGTCTGGAGATCTACGTGAACCCCAGCGTCACCAACCTATTCAACAACCAGGCTGTCACCAACCCGAACACCACCGTGTACGTCAACTTCGACCAGCCGGACAACCTTGCGCCCTTCAACCCGTTCACGGACAAACCGAAGGAGTGCCCGCAGCGCACGACCTGCAACCTTGCCGACGGATACAACTGGCAGAAAGGGCCCGACTTCGGGAAGGCCGTTCAGCCGACCGACTACCAGGCGCCGCGCACGTTCCTGCTCAACGTGGGGGTGAGGTTCTAGCGCCCGTCATTGCCTCTGTGGGGCGCGCGCTCCGCGCGTGCCTGCCGGTACGGAACGCCGGCCCCACATTTGCCAGAGGAGGAAGGTTGTGCGGGGCCGAGGGCAGCCGCGACGCAGGAAATACCAAGGTTGGCAGGTGCGCTAGTCCGGGCCTCGCGGCCCGTCTACTTCCAGTATGGCCCTGACCTGGCCCTCGAGCGCCGGCAGCTGGTTACACACGAGATCCCAGATGATCTCGTAGTCGATCCCGAAATACTGGTGAATCAGCAGATCTCGCAAGCCGGCGACCCGCCGCCATGTCACCTCGGGGTGCTGCGAGCGAAGCTGTTCCGGCACGTTCTTGATGGCCTCGCCGATGATCTCGAGATTGCGCACGACTGCATCGATTGTCCGCGGGTCCTTGCGGAACGTCTCCAACGTCAACCCGGCCGTGTAGTCGCGGATCTTCGCGGCGGCCTCGAGCACATCCTCGAGGTAGACCCTAGAGTCCCGGGGCATACACCGCCTCGCGGAGGATAGTCGGGCGCAGACGCGGCTTGATACCGTCGGCCAGGACAAGATCGACCGGGCAGCCAAACAGGCCCTCGAGAAACTCCTTGACGTCCATGTACGCGTCGAACGACTTCCGGTCGAGCTCGACGAGAAGGTCCAGATCGCTCACATTGGTTGCCTCGCCGCGGCCGATTGAGCCGAACACCGCGATGCGGCGAACGCCTAGGGTCCTGAGGCGCTGCCCTTCCACGGCCAGCACCGCCAGCACGCGATCGCGATTCAGCGGGACACTCTCCGGCATCGTAGCCTCCGCGATCATCATACTGCTGGTGGCCGCTTCCGGCATTTCTCGCTCCTGCGCCTCGGGCGCGCAGCCGGCGGTGTGTTCGGGGGACCTTCACAGCAGGCGGGCAGCGCCCCGACTACGGCTGCCACTGCGGGACCTTCGTCCAGCCGGGGAAGGGGCCGACCTCGATCTTCCAGCCGGTGTCGGAGGACGGGTTGCGCACCGCGCGCAGGTTGGTCAGGGACTTCAGCTTCGCGAGCAGCTCCTCGTGGGGCAGCGTGTGCAGCGGCGGCTTGGACAGGTCCGGCATCGGCCACAGCCGGATCGTGCCGTCGTCGCAGGCGGACGCGATCGTGCGCCCGTCAGGGGAGACCGCGACGCTTTCGACAGGCGAGGTGTGGCCGAAGAGCAGGTGGGGCTCCTCACCCGTGAGCGGCCCGACGCGCACGACGCCATCCCAGCCCCCGGTCACGAGGGTGCTGCCCCGGGCGTCGCGGGCGAAACACAGGAGTTCGTTCCCGTGAGAGGCGATCTCGCGAGTCGTGCGCGTTGGAAGGTCGAACGCCGTCAGCGCCGAGGTATCGCCGGTTGCGCCCACCGGATCGAGGCGCACGACCGTCCGGGAGTCCGCGGTGGCAAGCAGGCGAATGGCGTCGTTCGCCATCTTCCTGCACGGCCTCAGCTGGCGGCTGGTGCCCGTCTCGAGGTCCCAGACCCGGAGGCCCGCATCCCCATCCGTAACCAGGCGACCGTCGGGGAGCCACACCGACTCTGCAGCCCCTTCACAGAACTCGCCCTTCTTCTCGCAGGGAGCCTCGCCCCTGGCATGGGTGTCGAGGCTGCGTTCGGCGCCGGTCGCGAGGTCCAGGACCCGGATTGAGGTCGCCGCCGGGTTCACCATGTCGTGGTACCCGACAGCCAGCCGCCGTCCTGCGGGGTCCACATGCGCGCCAAGCAGTGCGGGTGCTCCGCCCGGAGCGGCCTCAAACTGATGAGTCGAGGCAGGGGAGCCATCCAAGGGCACGAAGAGGACCCTGGCCGCGAAGCGCTCGCACACGACGGCAGAACGCCCTCGGCCATCGACGTCCAGAACACCTCCGACCATGGCGCCCGCCCGTGACCAGATCTCGCGCACGCCATCGCCGGCCGCGGCAGAGAGCGGCCACACCTCCACGACCCCCGCGTCCGAGGTGGAGACGAGGCGCCCGTCATGGGTGAACGCAACGGCGGTCAAAGGTGGTTTCTGCCTGCCGAGCACGGTCGAGCGCCAGCCCGCAACGTTCCACAGCGTCACCGGGCTTCCATAGGACAGGGTGGCGAGCCAGGACCCGCCCGGACTGAACGTCATGCTGTTGAGGCCGACGTTGACCTCGGGGTTGAGCAGCGGCGCCGGCTCCGCACTGCGAGGGGCGTGCAGATCGAACAGGAACAGCGAGCGCGGCGGCATCGTGAGACTAGCGGGCGCCGTCGCCAGAAAACGCCCGCTGGGGTCGAGCTCGACCCGCCGGGCGTCGGCCGGGCTCTTGAGCGTCCGCTCCAGGCGGGCGCCTGCAACGTCCCAGATGCGGACCTCACCGCCGCTGTCGCCGGTGACGACCCGGTCCCGCC
>JAIQFQ010000089.1 GCA_020073245.1 Terriglobia bacterium
CGAGAGGTGGTCGGTGGGCCGGAACCCCGCCTCGAGGATGAGGGTGGCGCCGCGGCCGGGGCGGGCGTTGGCGAAGTCGATCTGCTCTCCGAGGATGCCCTCGAGGTAGAGCGACGAGAAGTACTGCGACGGCGAGAGCTGGACGTAGAAGCGGAACTGCGTCTGCGGGATCTGCCGGAAGGTGGCCGGGTCGGCGCCCTCCTGGCCGACCCTCCAGCGGTCGGCGTAGACCCAGAATTTCGAGGACAGGTTCCAGCGGCCCTCCAGGGTGACGCCGCCCGCGACGAGGTTTCGCATTCCCCTGCCCTCGTTGTCCCACATCGGGTCGGTGAGCGCGAATGCCCGCACCCGCGAGAGGAACCCGGTCGGGTACCAGCTGTACCCCACCTCGCCGTAGCTCTCGCGGAATCCGACCTGGGGGACGAAGCCGGCATCGGCGCGGAACCCCTCGCCGAACGCCTTCAGCTCAACGCCGGAGTCGAAGGTGCGGGTGCTGTGCCACCACGAGGCGTCCGCCCCGCCGCCCGAGAGCTTGCGCCCGTCCCACTCGGTGGCGAGGTCGGGCCGGTTGGGCGTCTCGGAGACGCTCGCGAGGATCTGGCCGGTGACCGTGTCCTTACCGCTCGGGCGCCACTGGAAGTCCGGGCCGAACACCCGGTTGTACCCGCCGCCCGAGATCTCGCGGTCGGTGAGGAGGACGCTGACGAACGACCGCCCGATGTCGTGACGCAGCCGGGCGACCGCGACGCGCGAGGAGAAGTCCTGATCGGCGAACGACGAGAAGTCCGGGCCGGGGATGATCGCGCTGCCGCCGCCGCGGTCGTCGGCGACGAGCACGGTGTAGGCGGTGCTGTCGAGCTTGCCGGTCGCGCGCAGCCCCCAGCGCGGCGAGGTGATGGCGCGGGTGTAGACCGCCTGCACCGGCGTGGAGAACAGCTCGGATCCCTCGAGGAAGAACGGCCGTGTCTCCGGGTACAGGAGGGCGAAACGCTCGTTCGCGCTGATCTGCGCGACGTCCGACTCGACCTGGGAGAAGTCGGGGTTGATCGCCAGGTCGAACGCGTGGTCGGGGTCCGGGAGCCACTTGGCGTCGAGTCCGCCCGTGGTGTGCGTCGGGCCGGCGACGAGACGGGTACCGGGGTCGCCCGCCGGGAGCGCCTCCTGCTTGGCCGAGACGTACGGCGCGGCGACGAGGTGGGTCGCGGAAGGGAGGCCGTCGAGACCGGTGAGGACGTTGGAGCGGCAGACGAAGCAGCTCGATCCCTGGGGCAGGCGCATCGAGAAGATCATGTAGCGGAAATCCCGCGGGTAGTTGCGGTACAGCATGATCCCCCAGGTCTGCGGGCCGCCTCCCGTGTAGCGCAGCGAGGAGAACGGGATGCGGATCTCGAGGTTCCAGCCGTCCTTGGTGATCTTGCCGGCCGAGTCCCAGTAGAAGTCGGGCGAGGCGTTCTCGTTGCCCGTGGTGTCGTCATTGATCGCGTCGAACTGAACGCCGCGCGGACTCGCCAGGAACTCGAGGCCGGTGCGCCCGTCGTTGCGGGTATCGAGGATGATGCCGCCGAAGTCGAGCGCGTCGGAGATATCGTCCCGGTCGCCGTACATGGCGCGGATCCTGGACGGGTCGGGGTCGGAGAACTCGAACCCCGCGTACAGGTAACGATCGTCGTAGGTGACCCACCCGACGGACTTCACCTTGGGCGGCACGTTGTCGCCCGGCTTGGCCTCGAACCAGGTGTCCACCCTGGTCGCGCCGTGCCAGCCGGGATCGGAGAGGTCGCCGTCCACGACGATCGGACCCTGGGCGCGGGTGATGTGGATCTCGGAGCCGCGCAGCGACTCGGCGGCGCCGGCACGGGACGCGACGGCCAGGACGCACGCTGTCGCGATGATGATCGGGAGGGAGTGGGGGGCTCTCACAATCACTACTACGCTCAGAACAGTCTCAGGTTCTCCGGCGGCAATCCTCGGGACACTTCGGTAGTCGGCTCGCGATGACGGGATCAAGGATTGTCATTGCGAGGAGGCACGAGCAAGGCGAGGGACGACGAAGCAATCCCCCTGTCTCTCGCGAGGCCGACCGCTTTCGTTCGCGACGGGATTGCTTCGTCGCTTCGCTCCTCGCAATGACAATCAGTGGCGGAGTGCGTGTTCCTCCGGGACTACAGGCAGAAGGTGCGGGATTGCTTCGTCGCTTCGCTCCTCACAATGACAATCAGTGGCGGAGTGCGTGTTCCTCCGGGCCTACAGGCAGAAGGTGCGGGATTGCTTCGTCGCTTCGCTCCTCGCAATGACATTTGGGGGCTGGCTTGGCAAGGACGGGAGGAGCAGGGCAGGCACGGCGGCGATTCCTCCCCCGCTCGCGGGGGAAACAATCAAGCGGTTGCTTCATCGGGAGGTGGGTGAGCATTCCTCCCCCGCTGGCGGGGGAGGCGAGGTGGGGGTGCTTCGGCGCGCGGTCTCGGCCCTCACCCCGGCCCTCTCCCGCTCGCGGGAGAGGGTGAGAGGCAGGGCGGGGGCAAGCCCCGTCCCTACACCGCAAGGTGCGCCGACGTCCAAGGTAGGGGCGGTCCTTGCGGCCGCCCTCGTTCGTGACGGGAGTGCTTCGTCGCTTCGCTCCTCGCAATGACCTTAGGCGTCACGACAGTGCCACGGCGTCCCGCCTGCGGCGGGGCTCCTCGCAATGACAACGAGTGGCGCCGCCCGAGCGGTGGTGTCGTCTACGGCTGCATTGCAACCGTCGTCGGATCGTTGGTGACCCCGTCCACCACCGACGCGAAGGCGAACACCCCCGACCCCGACTGCACCGTGACTTTCGCGTACCCGCGCTCCATTGCCGTCTGCCCTGCCTTGCTGAAGAACGGCTGCGTCTCCTGCTTCCAGTCGCCCGGGTTCAGGCTCACCGTGTAGTCCGTCAGCTTCGTCCCGGCTCCGTCGAAGAGCTCCACCAGGACCGTCGCACTCCCCGTCCCCGTGTTCACCAACCCGATATTGCACCGGTACGTTGGGTTCTCGCTCAATCCCCCGAGGTACGCGCTCTGGTCCGCCGCCAGCCCATTGCTGCTCAGCAGCGCCGGGTAGTCCTGCCCCTGGGTGGCGCCCGGGTAACAGTCCGCACCGGACGAAACCAGGTTGTAGCTCCGCGCCGTGACCTTCAGCGGCTGGTCCGAGAGGATCTCGAGCGCCCCCGAGTTGGCGCCACCAACCTGCCCGACCACGTCGGTGAGAATCGACTGGGCCTTCGCCGGCACGGAGGTCGTGTTGCTCACGACGCCGCCGCTGCCGTGGAATTTGATTAGCACATTGGCCGTCACCGTGCCGGTGTTGAGCAGACCGAGGTCGCTCCGCCACTGGCTCTGGTTCTTCCCGGGGTTGTGGCTCGCGACCGGGACCCAGACAGTAAACGCCGTCGGGGCCGCGAAAACCCACGCTGCGCCAACGTTGGAGTTGTCGCCGTACGCGCCGACGAGCACGGTGGCGCCATCCGAAGAGATCGCGACCGAGGAGCCCTGTTCGGAACGCCCGGCCGCGCCCGTGCCGACCAGCTTGCTCCCCAGCTGCGACCACACGCCGGCGCTGCGCGTGAAGACCCACGCCGCGCCAACGCCGGAGTTGTCCTGCTCCCCGCCGATCACGGCGGTTTTGCCTTCGCCCGAGAGCGCCACCGCGCCCATCTGGGCGGCCCCGACCGCGCCCGTGCCGACCAGCTTGCTGCCCTCTTGCGACCACGCCCCGCCGCTGCGCGTGAACACCCAGGCGGCGCCGGCCTGAGAGTTGTCGGCCCAGCCCCCCATCAGGACCGTGTTCCCGTCCGCCGAAATCGCCACGGTCGTGCCTATCTGCGCGGCCCCGACCACGTCCGATCCGACCAGCTTGCTCCCCTGCTGCGCCCACACCCCGCCGCTCCGCGTGAACACCCACGCGGCGCCGACACGGGAGTTGTCGGCGAACCCCCCGCTTATGGCGGTGTTGCCGTCCGACGACAGCGCCACTGAGGTGCCCTGCTGCGCAATCCCGACGTAACCCGCGCCGACCAGTTTGCTGCCCTGCTGGGTCCACACGGTGCCGCTGCGGGTGTAGACCCACGCGGCGCCGACGCCGATGTTGTCCCCGGACCCGCCGACAAGGGCGGTGGTACCGTCGGCGGAAATCGCCACCGAGCTCCCCTGATGGGAGTCCTCGACGCCGCCCGTGCCGACCAGCTTGCTGCCCTGCTGCGACCACACCCCGCCGCTGCGTGTGAACACCCAGGCGGCGCCCACGATGGAGTTGTCGTTCCACCCGCCGAGGATGACGGTGTTTCCATCTCCCGAGATCGCCACCGAGAACGCCTGCCCGGCCGCCCCGACGGCGCCCGTGCCGACGAGCTTGCTACCCTGTTGCGTCCACACCCCGCCGTCGCGAGCGAACACCCACGCGGCGCCGGTCTCGGAGTTGTCGTACCACCCGCCGACAATTGCGGTGTTGCCGTCCGCGGAGATCGCCACCGCGCCCTGATAGGTCGCCCCGACGGCGCCCGTGCCGACCAGCTTGCTCCCCTGCTGGGCAAATTGAGCCGCCGCCACATGAGAAAGGAGCAACATCGCGACAATCAAACCCGGGTGCCGCTTCATGATCGTCTCCTTTCGCCCTTCGCTGCCAGGATTCTGTCTAGCAGTATAGGCCTTGTCTCAGGCAGGTGGGACGTTGGGGTTCCGACTGCTTATGTGGAGCACGCCCTCCGGGTGTGCTCTCGTGGCTCCCGCCCGGGAAGACCAGAGCACGCGCGGGGCGCGCGCTCAGCAGAGACAAGAGCGGGAAGGCACGGGATTGCTTCGTCGCTTCGCTCCTCGCAATGACGGGAGGGGCACGGGATTGCTTCGTCGCTTCGCTCCTCGCAGTGACAGGAGGGGCACGGGATTGCTTCGTCGCTTCGCTCCTCGCATTGACAGGAGGGGCACGGGATTGCTTCGTCGCTTCGCTCCTCGCATTGACATTTTGGGGCTGGCTTGGCAAGGACGGGAGGAGCAGGGCAGGCACGGCGGCGATTCCTCCCCCGCTCGCGGGGGAGGCAAGGTGGGGGTGCTTCGGCGCGCGGTCTCGGCCCTCACCCCGGCCCTCTCCCGCTCGCGGGAGAGGGTGAGAGGCAGGGCG
>JAIQFQ010000040.1 GCA_020073245.1 Terriglobia bacterium
GTCGAGGTGCCAGGCTATCGCCTGCTTCTCCGACGTCGCCTCCGCATGGAAGTCCACAATCCTCACGGCGGCTTGCCCGCCGAGCTCCGCGAGGATGCGGTCGGCAGCCAGGAACGGGCTCTCCATCGCGGTCATGAACGTCAAGCCTTGCAGGTTGATCACTCCGATGGGAACGCCACCTTTGGACGTGACGACGCAGTTGCCCCGGCCGGGGTTTCCGGCCGGGTAGTTGGCCGGGCGCAGCAGGCGCGGCTCGGCATCGAGCAGTGCCGCGGTCTCTTTCTTGTCCCAGATGTGGTTGCCCGAAGTGAAGACGTCCACCGGCAGGCGCCGGAGTTCGTCCCACACCGAACCGGTGAGGCCGAAGCCCCCGGCGGCGTTCTCCACGTTGACGATGGTGACGTCGGCCTTCATGTCGGACTGGGCTCGGCGCAGCCTCTCCGTCAGGAGACGCCTCCCCACCTTGCCCACCACGTCGCCCACGAAAAGCACACGGATCATCGCGCAGCCCCCGGTTCGTCCCCCGGCAGGATACACGTCGCCCGTCGAAGGCCCCGCGGTGGGAGCGCTAGCCCAGCGTTTCCTGCCCGACGCCGGCCAGTTTGGCGAGGGCGTTTGGGTCGACCAGCCTCGCGAGCGGTCCGTGCACCCGGACGACGCCCTCGTCCGCCAGCCTGCGAAAGGTGCGTGAGAGTACTTCCGGGGCCGTTCCGCAGAGCGCTGCGATCAACCTCTTGGGCTCCTGGAGGCGGATCTCGGCTCCCGGGAGCGGCGTGCCGGCGGACCGTGCGAACGCGGACCAGAGATACGCTGCGACCCGCTCCTCGACGGTGTGCAGCGCCAGCCCCTCAACGAGGTCCGCGAGGCGTCGCAGCCAGAGCGACATCGAGGCCAGCAACGCCAGCGCGACCTCCGGTCGGTGACGAAGCAGGTCGAGAAGGGCCGGGCGGCTCACCGTGGCCAGCACCCCCCCTTCGACAACCGTGGTGGTTGCCGGAAACACGCCCGGGCCGAAGACGGCGGCCTCGGCGAACGACGCCGGACCGCGCACGAGGTGGAGGAGCTGCTCCCTCCCATCCGGGCCGGTGCGGGCCAGCTTCACCTGCCCCGAGAGCAGCACCGGCAGGAAATCAGCCGGGTCACCCTCCGAGAAGAGCAGCTCACCCTTGCGTACCCGCCGGACGCCGCACAGGCGGCCGACCTCGTCGAGCAGCGTCGGCGGCAGAGCGTTGAAGAGCGGGATGCGCCTCAGCGCGGCGGCAAGCTCTGGCCCCACGGGCGCATTGTGCCAGAACCGGCGCTTGACGACCGTCGGCTCACCCCGGACAATGACCGCGAGGTTTGGACAGGGGGTGCGATGCCGGCTGTTCACGAAGGATCCGTGATCTCGCGCAGGGCTGCGTTGAACTGGCTGCTCGGAACTTCGCTCGGAGCGACGCTTGCGGCTGCCCTCTACCCGGTGTTCCGGTTCGTCATCCCTCCGGAGGTCGCCGAGGCGCCCGTCAACCGGGTACTGGCGGGCAAGCTGTCGGAGTTGCCGGCCAACACCGGGAAGATCTTCCGCTTCGGGTCGAAGCCCGGAATCCTTGTGCGGACGGCGAACGGCGAGATCAGAGCGTTCTCCGCAGTGTGCACTCACCTCAACTGCACCGTGCAGTACCGCCCCGACTTCCAGCACATCTGGTGTGCCTGTCACAACGGGCACTACGACCTGCAGGGCAAGAACATCGCCGGCCCGCCACCCCGGCCGCTCGAAGCCTATAAGGTGGACATCGCAGGGGATGACCTGTACGTCACCAGGAGGGCCTGACCCATGAGAATTTTCGACAGGCTCTGGCAAGCTCTCGACGGGCGCCTGGAGCTCGCTCCGCTCGTCGACTTCGCGACGCACAAGGTGGTCCCGCAGCACCGCCATTCGTGGGCGTACTACTTCGGCGGTCTGACTCTCTTCTTCTTCATCGTGCAGGTGGCCACCGGCATTCTGCTCCTTCTCTACTACCGCCCCACTTCCGAGGCAGCTTTCGAAAGCGTCCAGTTCATCGTGACGCGCGTGCCGTTCGGGTGGCTGATCCGTTCCGTCCATTCCTGGTCGGCCAACCTGATGGTCCTCGCCGCGTTCGCCCACATGTTCTCGGTGTACTTGCTGGGCTCGTACGCCAAGCCGCGCGAGCTCACCTGGTGGAGCGGTTTCGCGCTGCTGGTGCTTGCCATGGGCTTCGGTTTCTCCGGATACCTGCTGCCATGGAACGAGCTCGCGTTCTTCGCCACTCGCGTCGGCACGGACATGGTCAGCAAGGTGCCGCTGATCGGAGGGTGGCTCCTCAAGTTCCTGCGCGGTGGCGAGGAGGTCACCGGTGCCACCCTCACGCGCTTTTTTGGCTTCCACGTGGCGGTGCTCCCGATGATCACAACGACACTGCTCGCCACCCACCTGGCCTTCATCCAGCGGCAAGGGATGCACGTCCCGGAGGGGCTCGAGGAGGAGGCCGCCACGCGACGGCCGCTACGCTTCGCCCCCAACTTCATGATGCGGGAGGGCGTGGTGTGGCTGGCCGGCCTGGCGGCGCTCGCCGCTCTGGCGGCGTTTTTCCCCTGGGAGCTCGGCAGCAAGGCCGACCCGTTCGCCTCCGCTCCCGCGGGGATCAAGCCCGAGTGGTACTTCCTCTTCATGTTCGAGGCGTTGAAACTCCTGCCGGCGCACGTGCTCGGTATTGAGGGCGAACTCGTCGGGTTGGGGGCGTTTTCACTCGCCGGATTGGTGTGGTTCCTCGTCCCGGTGCTCGACCGCGGGAGCCGCATCGGGCATCGCAGCCGTGCATTCCTCGCCCTGGGCTGGCTCGCCCTCGCATACATCGTCGTGTTCACCCTGGCCTCCATGGCGGGAGCCTTCAAATGAGAAACCATTCATTCCTTGCCCTCGTGCTCGCTCTCGCCGCAACCGTGGCTGGGGCCGCGCCACCGCCCAACCTCGTACGCCCCCCCGGCACGCACGCCGAGGACACCTGCACCGCCTGCCACATGGCACTCGACGACGCGCGTCTGCGCACGCCCGCCAAACTTACGGACAACGACATCCATCACGCCCAGGGGGTCACCTGCGCCGGCTGCCACGGAGGCGATCCCACCTCCGAGGATGCGGCCGTCGCGATGAACACGGCCAAGGGCTTCAAGGGCAAGTTCAGCCACCAGGCGATCCCAGAGATGTGTGGCTCCTGCCACTCCGACGCCTCCTTCATGCTGCGGTACGCGCCCAACGTCCCCACCGACCAACTGGCCCAATACCGCACCTCCAAGCACGGGCAGGCACTGGCCAAGGGCGACACCAACGTGGCGATTTGCTCCTCGTGCCACGGCGCTCACGGTGTTCTGGCCGTCAATGACGCGCGCTCAACCGTCTACCCGACACGCATCGTGGACACCTGTGGTCGCTGTCATGGTGATGCCGTCCTCATGGGGCACTACGGCATCAAGGGAAACGAGATCGCCGAGTACAAGCAGTCGGCGCACTACGCCGCCCTGGTCACGAAGAACGATCTGTCGGCGCCGACCTGCAAGTCGTGTCACGGAGCGCACGGGGCCACCCCACCAGGGGTCTCATCCGTCTCGAATATATGCGGCACCTGCCACGTGACTCAGCGCGAGCGGTTCGACCTCTCACCTCACAAGGACGCCTTCGCCGCCCTCTCGCAGCCTGCCTGTGAGAGCTGTCACAGCAATCACGCGATCGTGCACCCCCAGGACAGCTGGATCGGGGTCGGGAAGGACCAGACGTGCGGGTCGTGCCACAGCGCCGGGGATTCCGGGGCGACGGCCGCCACGGCCATCCTTGCGGCACTCAGCGGCGCGTCCAAGGGGCTCGGCGGCACACAGCAACGCGTGGATCGGGTACAGCTTGCCGGGATGCTGATGGACGAGGCGGAGGTGAAGCTCGAGGACGCTCACCAGGCGTTCATCATGGCGCAGGTCGAGATTCACACCGTAAACCCGTCGCGGGTCGAGGAGAAGACAAAGGCTGTCCTAGCCAGTACGGGAGCGGCGGAGAGGCTGGCCGCCAGCGCCGAGACCGAGATCCGCTACCGTCGTACGGGGTTGTTCGTCTCGCTGGTCGTGATTGCGCTCGCCATGGTAACGCTGATCTTCAAGATCAGGGGGATGGAACGCTGAGCTTCCCTAGGACTGGCCCACCCGCAGGTGGTGTCGCGGGGTGAGGGCCAACGAGATCCTTGCGGCCAGCCATCTCCTGACGCCACTTTCAACTAGAGAACGCTGCGTTGCCGCCGGACTCCCGTCGTTCACGAGACCACCTCGTGCGCGTGTCGTGTCAGCGGGCGCCGGGCAACGGTCTCAGGTACGCGAGGAGGTCGCGCAGGTTTTGTCCCGAGAGCTCCGGCCACGGGCGACCCTCGCTGAGAATCGCGGTCTTCATGACCGGCGCGTGGTTCCACATGGCGGCTACCAGCGCCGCAGGTGATTGCGTCGCCGGCGAGCCCGCCAGGTCCGGCCCCCGCTGGCCGGACGTCTTGGCGCCCGAGTGGCAGCTCGCGCAGGCGCGACCGACAAACACCTCGGCGCCTCGCTGCGCGCTGCCTGGAGGGTCCGCGAAGGGAAGGTAGTAGAGAAACGCGACGAGGTCCGCAAGTTCCTCGGCCGTGAGCTGGGGCCACGCGATCCCCTGGCGGACCATCGAGGCGTTCATGCCGAGGGCGTGGTTCCACATCGTCGCGGCAATGGCCTCGGCGGAGCGGTGGAGGTCGGTCCTGCGCAGGTCGGGACCACTGTGGCCGGGCAACGCGTGGCAACTGAGGCAGCCCCGGGTCTCGTAGACCGCTTGGCCGCGGTTGGGGTTCCCGGGAGAGAGGAGCAGCCGTTCTCGCGGGCCGCTCTCGGCGGCCTGTCGGATGAAGGCACTGAGGTCGCCGAGGTCGCCCTCTTTCAAGACTGGCGGAGCCATTCCGGCCCTCTGCATGCTCCCCAGCATCGAGGGGCCGTGGTTCCAGATCGCCTGGGCGACGAAGAGGGGCGAGGCAAAACCGGTGAGGCCAGCAAGGTCGGGCCCCCTCGTCCCTCCCCTGCCACCTACCGCGTGGCAGGTTGGGCACCCCCGGCTCGCGAAGATGCGCCGCCCGGCCGCCGCGTCCCCGGGCCGGCCGAGGTAGTCGATGAAGTAGAGGAAGGAGGTCAGCTCCATTGCTTCGGCCTCGGTGAGTTGGGGCCAGGCAAGCTCCTTGCCCTCGAACTGCCCGCTCATCCCCGGCACGTGGTTCCACATCGCCGCTCCTAGGTCGAGGAAGCTGCCGCGGAACCGTCCCTCACCCAAGCTGGGGCCGACCCCCGACCGGCCCCCCGCAAGTCCGTGGCACTGGCTGCAGTGCTTGTCCTCGAACAGCAGCCGCCCGTGCAGGGGGTTGTCGGGCAACGTCGGGGCTGCCACCGGCTGGCCGGCCCCGCCTGCCGCCACCACGGTTGCCAGCGACGCCGCCAGGCCGCCGGCCATCCAGTGACGCCAGCCGCGGGGCGCCTCTCCCGGGCGTCGCGAGGCCTCGACCGAAGTCATCGCCCCTTCCCCTCAACCCTATCGGGGCCAGCCGCGCTGCGGCCGCGTCTGAGGCCGACGAAGACGTAGGTCAGCACGGCGGCACCGGTGAGAAACACCGGGATGGCGACGATCGAGATGGCTACGGACGCCGACGGCACGTCGTGCAGCCGGTGCGAAAGGTGCAGGAGGTGGAGGATCCAGACGGCGATCGAGAGGACAAACGCCCAGATTCCGGCCACCGAGGCCACTTGCAGCACCATGATTACGCGATGGTCCGGCTGTTTCCCGGCTTCTCGCTCCATCTCAACCCCCCTCCGGTTCGGTGCCCGCCCGGGCCGGCGCGGCGTCTGGCAGGTAGCTCTCGATGCGCGCCACGGTCTCGGGCACCGCCAGGTGGCGACCCTCCCTGATTTCCCAGATCGAGATGAGTGGGAAGAAACGGGCAAAGAGGGCGAAGCCTAGGACAAAGGTCGCGATGCCACCCACAAACATCGCCCATTCGACGAGGCTGGGGACGTAGAAGCCCGTCGGGTAAGGCAGGCGTGGGTTTGCCAGTGATGGCACTACGATGTTGAGACGCTCGAGCCACATGCCGATCACCACGCCGATCGACGCGATGAGGATTCCGGGGATGCGCCGGGTGCGCCGGAAGCTCAGGATCAGCACGGGGATCATGAAGTTGAGCATCAGCATGCCCCAGAAGTAGGGCGCATAGGGACCGGAGAACTTGTAAAAGAACACCCTCATCTCGGTGGGCTCGCTGCCGAAGTAGCCGGTGAGGTACTCGGAGAAGGTGAAGTAGAACCAGAGCAGGGACATGATCAGCAGCAGCTTGGCGAGATGACTGAAGTGCACTTCCTTGAGGTAGCGCTCGAGATGGAAGATCTTGCGCAACGTGATCATCACGACTAACAGGGCGGCGATCCCGGAGAAGATGGCGCCCACCACGAAGTAGGGGCCGAAGATGGTCGAATGCCAGCCAGGCTGAAGAGTCATGGCGAAGATGTACGAGATCACCGTGTGCACCGAAACCGCAATGGGGATGACCAGCACCATCAGGATGCTGATGGCGCGCTCAAGCACCGCCTGCTGGCGCGGCGTGCCCTCCCAGCCCCAGGCGAGGAAGCTGTAGAGCCATTGAGGGCGCGCCCCGCGGTCGCGCAGGATGGCGATGTCCGGGATCATCGGGACGTAGAGGTAGACCGTGGATGCCATGAAGTAGGCGGAGATGGAGGTCACATCCCACAGGAGAGGCGACTGCAGCCGGCCAGCGGTGTAGATGTTGAGGACCCGATCGGGCCGGCCGAGGTCGAGCACGGGGTGGAAGCCGCCGATAGCCAGGACCACCACAGTGATGATCTCGGCCATTCGGGTGATGGGGCGCCGCCACTCCGCCTTTGACAGCCGCAGAATGGCCGAGATCAGCGTGCCTGCATGGCTGATGCCGATGAAGAAGACGAAATTGACGATATAGAATCCCCACGCCACCGGCTGGTTCAGGCCGGTCACGCCAAGCCCGAACAGGATCTGGCGGGAGAAGACCACCCACGCCCCGAGGATGACCAACGCGAGCAACGTGAACGTCACCTTGAAGCCCCCGCCGGGCTTTTCCACAGCGCGCAGCAACTCCTCGTCCTCGCGCCCCGCCGTCGGGAGAACGTGGTCGGGCTGCTCGACCTCGCGTCGATTCATGGCCGCCACCTCTCGCCTTCCGTCGGCCGTGTCAACGCCATGGCGGTCATCCCTTCTCCGCCAGGTATGTGACCTTAGGGCGGGTCCCGAGGTCCTCGTGCAGACGGAAAGCCCGCGGGCTGCGCGCGAGTTGGCTCACCCGACTGCCAGGTTGGTCGAGGTCGCCAAACACAATGGCCTGCGCTGGACAGCTTTCCGCGCAGGCGGTGCTTACCTCGCCGTCCCGCAGCGGTCGGCCCGCCGCCCGGGCTTCCTCCCGGGCACGCATGATGCGGTGGTGGCAGAAGGTGCACTTCTCCACCACCCCTTTCGGGCGGAGGGAGACGTTCGGGTTAGCCCCCCGTTCCACCCCCCGCGGCCGTTTCGGTTCGTACCAGTTGAAGACCTTGGCGTTGTAAGGGCATCCGGCCATGCAGTAGCGGCAACCGATGCAGCGCGCGTAGATCTGGCCGACGATCCCTTCCTCGCTGAGGTACGTCGCTTGCACTGGGCAGACGCGCACGCAGGGTGGGTTGTCGCAGTGGAAGCAGGGCTGCGGAAGGAAGCGCAGCTTGACCTCAGGGTAGCGGCCCGAGAACTCCGGCATCAAGCGCAGCCAGTGGAAGGCGCGGCTCCTCTGCACCGTCTCTTCCGGCCCCGCAGTGGCGAGGTTGTTCTCCTGATGGCATGCGGCCATGCACTCACCGCAGCCGGTGCAGCGATCGAGGTCGATGACCATCCCCCAGCGGGCCATCATGCGGGACCTCCGGGGACCGGCGCCGGTCCGCCGTGCTGCCGCCGACGTACCAGCCCAAGACGAACGCGCGTCGATGTGAGCGAGGGGATGCCAGAGAGCGGGTCGGCCACCTGTGTGAGCGCCCGCACCGGATTGGCCCCGATGTTCCGAGGAACGTCGGGCTCTTCGTGACCGAGACCGAGCGGGACGTGGGCGACGCCCGGCACCGCCCCGGGGCGCACGCGTAGCTCTGCTTCGAAGCGTGCGCGTTCGGACTCGACCGCTACCGTGTCCCCGTCGGCGAGCCCGAGGTCACGGGCCGTGTCGGGGGACAGCTCGATCCAGGTCTGCCAGCCCGACAGAACCGGGTAGCCGAACATCTCCAACAGCATGGGCGAGGCCACACCCCACCGGCCCCGCCCGGTGTTGGTGCGGAATGGAACGAGCACGAGCTCCCCGCCTCCGGCGAGGCGCGGCGGCTCGAAGTGTGGCAGACAGGCCTCGTCTCCCTCGGCGGCCAGTCCGACGGCGGCGAGACCGGCGTGCAGCGCCTGTTCGTCACTGGTCGGAGTTGGGGTTGCTCCCCTTCCAGCCTCGCACAGCCGCCGCTCAAGGGAGCGGGAGAAAAACTCGAAACGGCCCGAAGGCGTGCGGAAGAGGCGCGCCCAGTCCCCGCGCGGGGAGACCGGGTTCCACCAGCCCCCCTCGCGGCCCAGGTCCTCCCAAAAGCGGTCGACGTCGCTGTGCTCGAGAAAGCGCCAGCCCCGTTCCTCCAAGAAGTGGACCCACGATTCCTCGAACGATCCCGAAAATACCGTCCCCTGACCCGACAGCACCAGCCCCCGCAACCGGTGCTTGAGGTAGTCCACGTAGTCGCCCCACGGCAGGGCGGCGGCCGCTGCCCCGCCGGCCCGTCGCGCCAGTTCGAGCAGCAGGTCGCCCGGGTGTCGGGTGTCGAAGAGCGGCTTCACCACCGGATGCGCCAGGCCGAGGACCGCGAAGGGAACGGTGGCGGGCGTGGTCGACTCTTGCCAGGCCTCCAGGGGGAGGTGGGTCGGCAGGATGAGGTCCGCGCATGCCGCCGTCTCGTCGCGAAACGGCGTCAGCGCCACGACCAGCGGGATGCGCTGCAGGGCCTCACGGAAGCGCTCACCCGAGGGGCTGGTGAAGAGGGGGTTGGCGCCGAGCAGGAACAGCACCTCCACGGTGCTCGAGCCGGTCAGCACGCCGTCTGCGAAGACCTTGAACGGGTCGACGCCGAAGCCCGGCCGGCCCCCGTGCGCGAAGATCGAATTCACGGGCATGGAGACATCGGATCGAAGGGGGGGGAGAGGCGTGAGCTCCATCGGGGGCGGCAGCACTACGCCCCCGGGCCGATCAAAGGCCCCAAGGAGTGCGTTGAGGGCATGCGCCGACATCGCCGTCCAGGTGGCGTTGGTGCCCGAGGTGGCTTCCCCGCCGGCCAGGACGAGAGGCCTGGCCGCCTCGGCGAGACGGCGGGCGACGCTGACGATGGCCGCCGGTTCGCACCCGCACAGTTGGGCGGCGCGGTCGGGGTAGTAGCGCTCGAGCAGGAGGCGCCGGAAGCCCAACCGGGCGCGGCCCTGCTCGTCGGTCCACTCCTCGAAGCCGAAACCATGCTCGGCCACGAAACGGCGATCGTAGCTCCCCTCGCGCACCAGCACGTGGGCCACACCGAGCGCGAAGGCGCCGTGCGTCCCGGGCCGCACCGGCACGCGTAATTGCGCCTTTGCCGCGCTCGGCGACAGCCGCGTACCGACGTGGATGAGGGCACAGCGCTGCTCAGTCGGCCGCGAGCCCACCAACGCCGCGATGGCGTGCACCGGGGTAGGGCCGTCCTCGAAGAGATCGAGGCCGAGCGCGAGCACCAGGTCGCTGTGGGAGAGGTCGAAGCCTGGGACGGTGTCGATGCCCTGCATGAGCGTGAACGGGAAGGCGGCGGCATCCTGCGTACGGGCTAGGCTGGCCGATCCGAGCGACTGGACGAAGCGCTGCACCAACTCGTTGAGGAGCTCGCCCGGTTCCTCGTTGATAAACGCCACCCGTCCACCCGCTCCGTCCCCGGGGCGGCGGGCGAGTCGCTCGGAGATCTCCCCGAGGGCGCGCTCCCAAGTAACAGGATGATGCACACCGTCGCGCCCGCGGCGCAGCGGACCCACCACCCGCGAGGGAGAGTAGAGGACGTCCAGCGCCGCCTGCCCCACCGGGCACAAGCCACCCCGGCTCAGAGGGTGGCGCAGGCTGCCCCTGACACCGACGGGGAGCCCGTCAACGAGACGTACCGTGAGGCCGCAACCCGCCCCGCAAAGGCCGCAGAGCGTGTTCGTCTCACTCTCGAGGCCTGGGCCACGCAGGGCCGCCTGGACGAGGCGGTCGGGCACCAGCCACTTGCGCGCGTTGCACCCAAGACCTGTCGCGCCGGCGGTAAGGCCGAGCAGGCGCAGGAAGTCGCGGCGGGCAAGGATCATCGCCGCCTCCGCGCGCGGCGAGGGCTGGAGGTCGCTGCGAGCTGCCCGCGGCATACGGCACCCGCACGCCCCGCGCCAGCCCGCGCACGCCCGCCGCACCTAGCGATGGCAGGCGACACAGTCATTCCTCGCTCCCGTTTCCCGGTGGCAGCCAATGCAGCCCTCCATGGTTGGGCGGCGGAAAGGCTGCGTGATTGGTCGCACCTGTTCGGTGACCTCGCCGTGGCAGGTGGCGCAGGTCAGGCCCCCGAGGCGAGTGTGGCGGCGGTGGGAAAAGTAGACGTGTTCCGGCAGCCAGTACACCTCGCGCCAAAGGATCGGTTCCTTCTTCTTCACGTACTCGACAAGGCGGGCCTCCTCGTGCGAGTGACCCTGCGGTTCACCGTGACAGGCCGCGCAGGTTTCAACGTTGGGGATGGTCGCCCGCACGCCGTCCGCCGCGTGGGGGTGACAGTCGAGGCACCCAGACCCGACCTCTTTCACGTGCAGGCGATGGTTGAAGGCGATGGGCTGGGCGAGGGCGCGCTGTGTCGCGGCCCACAAGAGACCCGTCACGACCAGCGCCGCGATGGCCAACGCCAGTACCGCGATGACCCCCCACCTCACCGCGCCGGCATCCCTTCGGCAGGTCTCGCCCTCCGCCTCGGCCGGGGTCGAACATGCACGTTCCCCGTCCCCATGGTGACCACGCGCGTAGTCTCCTTTCCTCACGGTACGTACCGCTCGACCTTCACCAGCTCGATGTTGATCTCCCGCTGATCAAGGATGATCGGCGCGTATTCGTACGAGAGGGTGGCACGCACCTTGAGGGTGCCGTGATCCGGTACGACGAAGACAAAGCGCTCGAGGCGCTTCTCCCGTGGCGCAATGCGGTTGTCCGTGACCACCGCGGCGGCGCGCAGCAGCGCCTCGAAGTCGCGGCGCAGAACAACGCCGTCCTTGTCGACCAGTACCTTGTGGTAGCGGCGCTCCTGGGTCGCAAGCCGCCTACCGCTCTCCACCTCCACGGTGAGCACCACCTCCCGGCTGGGAACTCCGGTGGGCACCATGTGGCCAGAGCCAATGTTCTCCACTTCCACCTCCACGGCCAGGCTGTCCCCCGTGCGCGTGGCACTGAGCACTTGGGCGGTGAGGGCGCTGCGGAGTTGACCGGTGTCGTGGATGAGGTCGTGGAGGTGGATCTGTTTCCCCGAA
Organism: Terriglobia bacterium; assembly: GCA_020073245.1. GTDB lineage: Bacteria > Acidobacteriota > Thermoanaerobaculia > Thermoanaerobaculales > Thermoanaerobaculaceae > RBG-13-68-16. The sequence continues at coordinate 11,627 of JAIQFQ010000040.1, forward strand.
TCCTCCTTCACGTCTGCGCTCACCACGTGACCGACCCGCCGGACCATGTGGCAGTCCTGGCAGGGCCTGCCCTCGCTGGCGTAGGGTCCGGCGCGCCACTCGTCGTAGGTGGTCATGATCCGCGCACCGTTGGGCGCCACGTAGTTGTGGCATGCGCCACAGAACTCCGCCGTCTCGTGGAGCTGCGAGTAGGCCACTTGATGAGCGGGCGACGCAGCGTTGCGCAGAACACTGCGCTTCACCAGTCCGGGTTCGAGGACGAAGGGCTTCTCGTAGTTGTCCAGATGGACAGCCACGACTGTGTGGCAAAAGTCGCAGCTCACGCCTTCCCTCGTCACCCCTTCGCGAAGGTCGAAGTCGCTGTTGGCAATGGTCAGCGGCGCGTGGCAGCGCAGGCACAGCCGTCTGGCTTCATCGCCCGCGTCCCGGAGCGCGAGCATGAACGCCGCGTCGAACACCGGGTCGCTGAGCGAGAAGGCGTGCAAGCTTTTCTTCCATGAGTCGTAGATATCGATGTGACAGCTCCCGCACACCATGGCGCTGGTGTACCCGTGAGCGTTGATCGCTTGCGGGCTGTGAACCGGCTGGGGCCCGGGCTTGGGCGAGACCGGCGTCGCCGGCGGACGTGCCGGCAACTTGGTTTCCCCCCCAGGGGCCGACGGTCCGGGCCGGGCTAGGTTCTTCGCCGCCACGAGGCTCGAAAGTGCGACGACGGCCGCGAAGCCGGCGAGACGCACGAGCCGGCATGTTCTTGACCTTCTCAACCAGACCTCGAGGCCGCTCACGGCGCCCTCCTGCGCGGACCGCCCTCCGTCAGCCTGGATCGCGTGGGCAACCCGCCTTGGTGCATGCACGGTCTTGTGAATTGCACACCCTGTGCCACTCAGGTTGCGCCCGGCAACGTGTTACTGGATAACGACTTCACCCGGGTCAATGAGGGTGCTGCCGGGATCGGCCTGTCAATCCTGACAGGGGATCCGCCGCGCTCGGTGGGTTGGCCCCTCCGGAACAGCCTAGCGGGCTGTCAAGAATGTCAGGCACGGCCTGTCAGCGCTGGCGGGACCGCTCGCCGCGCCCAAGGCGCAGCTTGCGGTAAAGCGTGCGCTCGCTGATCCCAAGCGCCGCCGCCACCCGGGCGCGGTTGCCCCCGAAGTGTGCGAGCACGCTGAGCAGGTAGCGCCTTTCGACCTCGGACAGCGAGCGGGGAGGCTCGGCGCCATCCACGTCCCAGGAGCCGCCGCCGACGGCGAGGTTGGCCGGTAGGTGCTCGACCTGAATGGTCTCACCTCCCGAGAGGATCAGCGCGCGCTCGATGACGTTGCGCAGCTCGCGCACGTTGCCTCGCCACTGGGAGGCTTGGAGGACGCCCATTGCCTCAGGAGCCACGGTGATGCCCCCTCCTGGGTCAAGACGGGCAAGGAAGTGGTCGACGAGGGCAGGGATATCCTTCACCCGTTCCCGCAGGGGTGGCACATCAATGGCGAAAACGTTGAGGCGGTAGTAGAGGTCCTCCCGAAAGCTCCCGGTGCGTACGCGGGCATCAAGGTCCCGGTGGGTGGCGGCCAGGATGCGCACATTGACGCGGATCGACCTATCGCCGCCGACCCGGCGGAAGGTGCCGGTCTCCAGCACGCGGAGCAGGGAGGTCTGCAGCGACGGGGGCGCGTCCCCAACCTCGTCGATGAGGATCGTCCCGGAGTCGGCCAGCTCGAAAAAGCCATGCCGACCATGGGTCGCCCCCGTGTACGCCCCGCGCTCGTGGCCGAACAACTCCGAGAGCACGAGGTTCTCCTCCGTGGCGCCGCAGTCCACCACGACGAGCGGGCGCTCGGGCCCCGGGGACACGCTGTGAATTGCCCGGGCCACCACTTCCTTGCCGGTACCGCTCTCGCCACGAATGAGCACGGTGGAGTTGGTGGGCGCCACCCGATCGATGAGGGCGCGAACGCGCTGCATCGCTGGCGAGTGACAGACCAGCTCCCCGCCGTCCCCTCGACGGCTCAGGGCTTGACGCAGGGTCTCGTTCTCGGAGCGCATCGATCGCGCCTGGGCGGCGCGCCGGATCACTGACTCCAGGTGATCGAGTTCGCACGGCTTGGTGAGGAAGTCGAAGGCGCCAAGCTTGAGGGCCTGCACGGCACTCTCGACCGAGCCATGCCCGGTGAGGATCACGACCTCGGCCAGTGGCCGCACCGCCTTGATGCGCTCGAGGGTTGCGAGGCCGCCCATGCTGGGCATCTTGAGATCGAGGACCACCACATCGAACGTCCCCTCAAGGAGCACAGCCTCAACGTCCTCGCCGCGCGCCAGCGTGCCTACCTCGCAGCCAGCGGCGCTCAACTCGCGAGCCAGCACCTTGCGGAAGACATCGTCGTCGTCGACGATCAGGACCGCGGGAAGGGGCGTGGTCACGCTTCTGCCTCCGCGCACCGGGACGGCGTGCCAGGCAGGAAGACCCGGAAGCTGGTTCCGCTCTTTGGGGTGCTCGTGACCCGGATGGCGCCACCGAGCTGATCAATGATGATCTTGGAGATGAACAGCCCCAAGCCGGTGCCGTGCCCGTCGGCCCGTCCTGAGAAGAACGGCTCGAACACGCGGTTGAGATCCCGTGCTTCGATGCCGCGGCCGGAGTCGGCCACCTCGACCTCGACCCCGCCGTCACTCGCCCGCGTCCATATCCGCACCCAGCCCGTCCCCTCGATGGCCTGCAGGGCGTTCATCACCACATTGAGGATGACCTGCCGCAACTGTGACTCGTCGGCGGGGATGGGGTCGAGGCTCGGCGCCAGAGTCAGCTCGACCCGAACCGAGCGCTCCTCGGCCATATAGCGCACCAGGGCCACGGTGCTGTGGACGACCGCGTTGACGTCTACCAACTGGCTATTCTGCAGTGGCTTGCGGGCAAGCAGCTTGAGCCGCTCGGTGAGCGCCTGGCAGCGCTCCACCTCGCCACGAATGAGGTCCAGGTACTCGGGGAGCTCGGACGGTAGACCGGGCTCCCGGCCGCCGCGCATCCGGCGGCGGAGGCCGTCCAGACAGGTCGTGATGGAGGCGAGCGGGTTGTTGATCTCGTGGGAGATTCCGGCGGCCAACAGCCCGAGCGAGGCGAGCCGCTCTGAATTCGCGAGCTGGGCTTCAATTTCGCGCCGGCTCGTGATATCGCGCCAGACCTCGAGGACTTGCTGGCGTCCGCCCGTTCCGGTGAGCGGGGAGGCGGAGATCTCGTAGTGGCGCTCGCTGCCGTCCGCCCCGGGCACCACTCGGATGCGTTGGCTGACACGTCCGGTCGTGAGGGTCCGCTTGGCGGGACACTCCTCGCCCTCCCCGCCGGAACACGAGGCGGCGCACTGACAGGCAGTGCCGGCGCGGGACGAGGGCCGCGCGCCCAGGATGCGTTCCGCTGCCCGGTTGGCAACCACAAGGTGGAGATCCTCGTCCACCACCACGATGGCGTCGTCGGCCGAGTTGATCACCGCGTCAAGGAACGCTTCCCTCTCGCGCAGGTCGCACAACGACTGGTCGAGGCTCGTCGCCATCCGCTTGAGGTGCTGGCCAAGCAGGCCGATCTCGTCGGCTTTGCCGACCTCGACCGGGGCGTCCAGATGGCCTGCCTCGACGGCATCGACGACCTGTACCAAGGTTCGCAGCCGGCCAACCACGACACGGCGCATGAGCACCACGATCACCGCGGTGATTGCGAGGGCGACGGCGATCCCCGAGAACCACATCTTGCGCGCTCCGCTCTTCAGGGCGGCGTCGATCCCGGCCATCGAGTAGTCCACGATGAGGACGCCATTCACCCGATCGCGGCTGGGATGGCAGCCGAAGCACGTCTCGCTGTTGAGGATCGGGTTGACGTTACGGAACACGCGCCGTCCCTCCTCGGTGGCGAAGATGACCGTGCGCCCTCGCATCGATGGCTCGCTCTCGTGGCAGATGCGGCAGGTGGGGTCGGCACGAGCAAGCGTTCGTCCCTCCTCGGCCGGGGTCGAGGAGAAACGAACAACACCTTTCTTATTGAGGATCATGACTTTCTCGACGCCCCTCTGGTACCCGAGGCTGCGCACCATCTCGCTCAACAGGTCGAAGGAGCGGCTGTGCATGGCGTAGCGGAGGCTTTGCTCGACGAGCTTGCCGTGAACCGTCGTCGAATCGGCAAGCGAGGAGATCAACTGGCCGCGGTAGAAGGCTTGCAGCACCCAGAACGAAGCGCCCCCGATCAGCAGAACGGTGGCCACCACGCCCGTGATGATCCTGGCGCTCAGCGAGTGCAGTATCGGCCCCTCCGTCGCCCGCGCGGCACGCGCCCGGGCTCAGCGCCGACCGGCGCCGGGGAGCACGCTCGAGGGAAACGCCCGGCTCGTCCACGAGGGCACTGCCGCCACCGCGCCCCCCCTGGCCCGCAGCGCGACACGACCCGCGAGATTGGCTGCACGATGTGAGGAACCCCCCCCAGGTAATCTATTTCACCGCCTCTGTCCCGTCAAACTCAACACGATCCCGTGCATCGCGCCACGCGGCGAATGCCGACCGTTCGACGCGGGACGGCGATTGAGGCCGTTCGCTGGCCTGCCCCTCCCGCGGGACGACCTCAAGCACTCTTGGGCCTGCGTTAGGGCGACTGACGGCACTTGAGGCGTGCGGCCGTGGGCGGGCGGGCTTGCCCGCGAGAGTCACCGCGCTGACACGTTGAAGGCGGCCCACCAACTCGCGCCACCACCCGGCCCCGGGAGCGGAAGGGTGGCCGGCAGGAGGCCGAGCCCCGGGGCCAGTTTGGCCAGCGAGGCAGGGGAACTGGCCAGCAGCCAGCTGACGGCCAGCCTGGCCTCCTCGCCCGGGCGCACCACTGCTGCCAGCATGCGGACCCTGCGGCCGGCCCGTTCGAACACCCGCACGTGCACGGTGTTTGCGTCGATGCGGCGTGTCCGCACAAGCGCGCCGACGCTCACCAACTCCCCGGCGTCCTCCCCCTGCAGCAGCACCACGCCACCGGGGCGGACGAGGCTGGCCAACGCCGCGAGCGTCTCGCGCTGCCCCTGGCGATCGGGAAGCAGCGAAATCGTGTTTCCGAGGCAGAGGGCCGCATCGAAGCTGCCAGCCCGTAGCGGCGGCGTCCGGAGGTCTCCGGCCGCGAGGTTTGCGACGCGGTGTTCGGCGAGCACCGCGATAGAGGCATCGAACCCGACTGCGTGGACGCCAAGCCCTCGCAGCATGCCGAGGTGGAAGCCGGCGCCGCACCCGGCGTCGACCACGCGGCGCCACCCCCAGGCCGCCGCAAGCGCCTTCCAGAACGGCCGTTCGCGCTCCGCGCGGGCCGCCATGGGAAGCGCAGCCGCCACCGCGGCCCAGTTGTCGCTATCGGGCAACGTGACTCCGGGCCAGCGACGCTTCGCTCCGCTCCGTCTCGGCCGCGGCCATCCCGCCGACGTGCGTGTAGGGCGGAGAGTCGATCTCGCGCAACCGCTGCGCATACTCCTGTTCCGACACCGATCCGCGCCAGTGCCCCCCGAGCCGAAAGAAAGTCGTGACACCTAGGTAGATCCCGACCGCCAGGCCAACCACAAGCGCAGGACGAACCCACAGATGTCGCGTCCCCACTCGGGGCGAGCGCACGACCAGGCACGCCTTGACGGGACACGCGGCCACACAGTCTTGGCACGAGGTGCACTCCACAGATCCGACGCGCACCATTGCGTGTACGCTCAGGCGCGCCGGGCAGACCTTCGTGCACCTTTGACAATCGGTACACGTGGCGGGATCGCGCGTCACCTTGAGCGGGGCCGCCCGGCCGAGTAACCCGAGGAGCGCTCCGTACGGGCACAGGTAGCGGCACCAGAGGTCGCGGACGAGGATCGACCCGACCACCAGGACGCCCAGGACAGCCATCGTGAGGCGCGAGGGGTGAGCGAAGAACAGGAGCATCTTTGTGTCCGCGACGCGGTTGTAGGGCGAGTCCAGAAACGCCCGCACGCCGCCCACATCGAGCGCCACCCACGTGGCCCACGCGAAGAAAGACAGCAGGGCGTACTTGAGCCCCCTGAGCGGGACGTCGAGCCACCGCGGCGGCAGCCAGCAGCGCCCCAGGAGGCGCGCGCCGAGCCTTCCCAGCGCCTCCGAGACCGTGCCGATCGGGCACAGGTGGGAGCAGAACGACTTGGCGACCAGCGTGCTCATCGTCAGGACGGCGACCAGGATCGCCAACCCCGCCTGGTGCACTGGGTGGATGCCCTGGCCAGCGAGCCAGAGCCGCAACGACATGAGTGCGGAGATAGGCAGGAACCCCTCGACGCCAGCCGGACGCCCGACAACCGGTGTCCGTCCTCCTGTGCGCGCGAGCGCCCAAAACGAGAATTGGACACCCACCGCGACGGTCAGGACGAGGAAACCGACCTGGGCCAGGCGCCGGGCACGGATCGCGGGGGATCGCATCGGGCGAGGCATCGTTGTTCCCAAGTCATGCTGGACCGGGAGATCAAGGGTCGTCATTGACCGCGGTCAAGAGGTGACACCGCGCTGACGATCCAGGAGGCGCGGCATACGTCGGTCATCGGCCTCATCGTGATCCCGACGGACCGGGAGAGTCGGACTTCGCCCCGGCCGCGGACTCCTGCAACCGATCGCCCTCCGGCGCGGACCCGCCCGAGCTGGCGTGCGCCAGCCCGACGAGTGCGACACCTACCAGGATGACCGGCGTCGCCGCCCACTCGCCTCCCGAGATCCGCTCCCCACCCAGCAGGACCCCGAGCCCCATCGCGACGACCGGGTTCACGTACGCGTAGCTCGTGGCGATCGCGGGCCGCACCCGGCGCAAGAGGAAGAGGTACGCCGAGAACCCAATCCACGACCCGAAGACGATGAGGTAGACGAGCGCGAGCAGCGGCCGCGGGCCCACGACGTTCGGCCTGCTCTCGCCCATGACCCGGCTCACCGTCAGCAGCATCGCCCCCCCGGCAATCATTTCCGCCGCCGACGCCATGAGGCCGCTCGGCAGGTCGAGGCGACGGCTCCACATCGAGCCCAGGGCCCAACTCACAGGGGCCACGAGCAGGGCGAGCGCGCCGGCGGGGCTGGCCCGCAAGCTGCCGCCGACGTTGAGCAGTGCCACGCCGCCGAACCCCACGGCCAGGCCGAGCCACTCCAGTCGCTTGGGCCACTGCCCCCAGAGGCCGGCAAAGAGCGCGGACCACAGTGCGACGGTGGCGACGCCCAGCGCTGCCAGGCCCGACGCTACGAACTGCTCCGCGACGACCACGCCCCCGTTCCCGCCCAGGAGCAGCAGCCCGCCGATCAGAGCGGCGCTGCCCCATTGGCGGGAGGTCGGCGCCGGAACGCCTCGAAGCCACAGAAAAGTGAACAGAACGCCGCCCGCTACCGCAAAGCGAATCCCCGCCATGAGGAATGGGGGGAAACCCTCGAGAGCGATGCGGATCGCGAGGTACGTCGAACCCCAGATGACGTAAACCGCCAAGAGGGCTGCCGCCACGCCGAACCGATCGCTTGCTCGCGAGATCGAGTCTCTGCTCACCTCGGGATTGTACCTGTCCGCGCCTAGCCCGCAAACCTTCGCTGGGCCCACGACCGGGCCCGTTCGGGGATCAACTCGCCCGCCCGCGAACCGATCGTCTCCGGGAAGCCCATCGCCAGAAGTTGACGGTAGTTCTTCTCGATCGGGTTGCGGATCCTGCGGATCGCGACGGACTCGGCCGGCCTCAGCCCGTGCACCAGGAGCGGGGGCATGTCGACGATCGGAATCGGGTAGTCGCTCCCCAGCACCAGCCTCTCGGAAGGGATCGACCCCAATACACGGGGCACGGTCACGATTCGTGGCCACAGGCACATCGCGGAGACGTCGCTGAAGAGCCGCCAGCGCCCGTTCGATTCGGCCTCCCGCATCATCGCGGCGAGGTCGTCGAGATAGTCGACCTCGAAGGGGAAGAAGCGCGCCGCCGCGTGCGCCGCGATCACGGTGACACCGATGTCCAGCGCACGCCTGAGACGACGCGGGTCTCCGAGCCGCTGGTGCTCCACCACGGACGGTGGGACCGGAACGGCGTGCTCGGGACCGGTATGGCACAGCAGCGGGACACCGGCGTCTGCGAGAGCCTCGTAGAACCAGTCGTGCCGCCGGTCGGCGGCGTCAATAAGCTGCGAGTTCGGGATCCACTTGACCAGCGCTGCCGGGGGTTCGCCGAAGAGGCAGCGCTCCAGTTCCTCCCGGCCCGCGGCCACGCCGCGATTCGGGTGGACTGACGCCCCGAAAAGCACCTTGGAGTGGACGGCTGCGATGCCGCGCACGTAGTCGTTGGCTACGACGAGGTGGCTTGCCTCATCGTGTCGGACACCGTCGTCGGTCCAGATCGCGTCGAGCGCCAGCAGAACGCCACGGTCCACGCTCGGCGCTCCGTCGAGGGCCCCCACGATGGTCTCTCGAATCGTCCCATCGAAGTCCGACCGGAGGCTCTCGCGCGCCACGCCGTCGGCCAGGAGCATGAAGACGAAAGCGGGTTGACGTTCCATGACCGTCGAAACCTTGCACCCGGCCTGGTTTCTGGCCGCGATGTGGACGTGGATGTCGACCACAGATGCCATGAGCGCGCTCGTCAAAGGATATCCCGAAGGGGCGGCGGTCGCCATGAACCTCGGCAGCGCGTGGATCGCGCGCAAGCAAGGCACAGGGCGCGGTTGAAACAGCGTCCGCACCTCAGAGTGAGTAACAACTCACCACGGAGAAGAGATAGGGGATCGCCGAAGGGTCCCAAAACCTCAGGGAGCGGGGACTGCGGTCGCCTTGCGACCAGCAAGCACCAGGCCGGAGAACCCAAACTTGAAACAGTCCACCACACGCGCCTCGGTCAGGCCGGTGGCCTTCACCCAGCCCCAGAGGTCAGCAGCGGAGAAGCGATGCTCGAACGGCGCCCCAAAACGGTCCTGGAGAGAGCTCGCGACGGCTCGCAGGCTCGGGAAGGTGCCGTAGGGGATGTGACGGGCCAGCGTCGTGGCTCCGAGCCGAGCCAGAACCCGTGCGGGCAGCGTCAGCAGCCCGTACACGAGCGGAGCCCCGCCCCAGGCGAGCCACTGCAGCAACGACGGGGGAAGCCTCACGCTCCAGCGCCGGGCCCACGTCACAGGGGCGAGGAGGGCGCGCTTCACCCATAAATCGGAAAAATCCTTGTACACGAATACGGTTATTCTGCCGCCCGGGCGCAGACACCTCAGCAACCTCTCGAACGCCGCGAACGGGGCCGCCGTGTGGTGGAGGACGCCAAACGAATAGACGAAGTCGAACCGGCCGATTGTGAGCGGGATAGCCAGCAGATTGCCTTGCACGAGGTGGGCGTTGGGTCGCCTCGCGGCAGCAGTTGCCCGCGACAGCACGCCGTCGGCGAGATCAACGCCAACAACGGTGATGTCGGGGTGGCGGTCAGCGACTTCCAACACGCTGTCACCGGGACCGCACCCCGCGTCGATTCCGACCGTACCTTCGATGAGATCCCAGCCCGCTGCCATGCGTAGCAGCTCAAGGTGGGACGTCGCCGGCGCTCGGTAACCCCCGGAGGGCCGGTGTCTGCGGCTGGCAAACTTCTCCCAGAGATTGCTGTAGAGCTCCGCGGTCTGGCGCTCGCGCTTGGACGGTGCATCGAGCAGGATTGGCACGCCTTCCCGTACCGCAAACACGCGAGTACAGGACCTACAGATCAGCTCGTCCACAGCACCTTGCGCACCCTCTGCGCCCGACGGCGTCAAACCGCCACAACACACGGGGCATGCGATCAACTCGAGGAGCTCCGGCCGTACGCCGGTCCGCCCGTCAGTGCGTGCAACCTCTGAGTCTGACATCAGGGGGTCCTCATGCCGGTGAGGATCTTACCAGTGCTCTTCTGTCCTTTTGCCGATGCCGATCACACGCACGGAGTGCCTGCTCTGACCAGAATCTGCAAGGGCCCCCGCAGGAGGTGAGTTCCCTGGCCGCCGGGCCGGCCGCCTCGGGACTTGGCCGCTGGCGGGGGAAACGTTGAGTCAGAGCTTCGCGGCGATGGCCTTCGCCATGTCGAGCGTCTTGGCCGAGCCGCCCATGTCGTAGGTGCGGACCTTGCCGTCCGCGATCACCGCCGCGACGGCGCCCTCGAGCCTCGACGCCATCGCCTTCTCGCCGAGCCAGTCCACCATCATCTTCGCTGCCAGGATCGTGGCGATCGGGTTGACCTTGTACTGACCCGTGTACTTAGGCGCCGAGCCGTGCGTCGGCTCGAACACCGCGAGCTTCTCGCCGATGTTGCCGGAACACCCGAACCCGAGGCCGCCGACCATCTGGGCACACAGGTCGGAGATGATGTCGCCGAACAGGTTGGTCGCGACGAGCACCCCGTGCTTCTCGGGATCCTTGAGCAGCCACATGCAGATCGCGTCGACGTTTGCGTCGTCCATTGCGACCCTGGAAAAGTCCTTTGCGACCTCCTTGGCGGTTTCCAGGAACAGGCCTTCGGTGGCCCGCACGACGTTGGCCTTGTGGATCACCGTGACCTTCGGGTAGCCGTGCTTGGCGGCGTACTCGAACGCCGCCCGGATGATGCGCTCGCACCCCTTCTTCGTGTTGATCTTGCAGGTGATGGCGTACTGATCCCCCGGGATCCCAGCGAAGTGAGCGAACGGCTTGGAGACCTCCCTGAGGGCGTCGCGCAGCTTTTCCGGGACGGGCGCGAATTCGACTCCTGAGTAGAGCCCCTCGGTGTTCTCACGGAACACCACGAGGTCGATCGTCTCCTTGAAGTTGAGGGGGTTCCCCGCGTAGGCCTTGCACGGTCGCAAGCATGTGTAGAGGTCGAACATCTGGCGCATCCGAACGATCGGCGAGCGGTACACGAGCCCCTTACCCTTAAGCTCCGCGACCAACTCCGCCTCGGCGGCCCTCACGGGCTTCGACGTGATTGCGCCGAACATCGCGGCGTCGACGCTCTTCAGCAGGTTCACGGTGCGTTCGGGGAGGGCGTCGCCCTCCTTGCACCAGAACTCCCATCCGATGTCGCCGTGGATGTACTCGGCGTCCAGCTTGAGCGTTTCGAGAACGATTCGCGCAGCTTCCATCACGTCGTTGCCGATCCCGTCTCCGGGCAACCAGGCGATCTTGTACTTGGCCATCTCGTGTCTCCCCTTCCTGCGCACCCTCCCCAACGCGGGGCACCTGCCGCCGCGCTGCGGTCCTTCAGTCACGGGGCAGTTCGCGGGCGGGCGGTCCGTCGTACGCGGCCGCGCCCTGATCGATCCGCCTCATCGGCTTCTCGCGCTGGCGTTCCTCGAGCGCCTGTGCCATCCAGCCTGCCGTGCGCGCCAGGATGAAGAACCCGTTGGCGAGGTCCGGGTGAAAGCCAAGATCGGCGAGGACCGCGGCGATCGCGCCGTCCACGTTGAGCGGCAGCGCCTTGCCGCCGACCGCCAGTTCCTGGACGATCGCCTCGGCCACCGCCACGTGGGGGCCGGACGCGTTGGCGGCCTTCGCGAGCGCGAGCAGCCGCTGGGAGCGCGGATCGTCGGTGTGGATCCGGTGTCCGAGGCCGGGGAGCCGCTTTCCCGCCGCCTTCTCTTCAGCGATCAGGGCCTTCGCGGCTTCTCCGGCGCTTTCGCCAGCCGCGACCTTCGCGGCGCCCCGGCCGAGCAGGTGCATGCAGTCCTCGACCGCTCCGCCGTGGTGCCTGTTCACCGCGAGCGCTCCCGAGGCGATGCATGCGTTGAGCGCGGCGCCCGTGGAGGCGGCGTTGCGGACCGCCAGCGTCGACGGAGGCGTCACGCCGTGGTCGATCGAGGCGACGAGCATCGCCTCCATGAGCTGCCCCACCGCGGCACCGGGCAGCCCGCCGCGGAGGATCAGGTACACCGCCTCGCCGAAGGAGAATCGGCCCATCAGCTCGTCGAGCCGATACCCCCGAACACGGATCTCGTTGGGCTTGATCGACGTGATCGCCGTGGACCACTGGTTCTCTGCCATGGTCATCCCTCCAGGGCCTTCGCGACGGCGGCGGGCAGGGCGTCGAACGCATCGACCACCGTGGCCCCGGCCTCGCGCAGCGCCGCGACCTTGCCCGCGTGCGTTCCGCGTCCGCCTTCGACGATCGCTCCCGCGTGCGAGAAACGGACGCCTTTCGTCGCGGCGCGCCCGCCGATGAACGCCACCACCGGCTTGGTGACTTCGCCGCTTTCCATCATCTCGGCCACGCGCTCCTCCTGGGAGCCGCCGATCTCGCCGAACAGCGCGACGCATTTGGTCTCCGCATCGCTTTCGAAGAGCCGCACGACCGCGGGCAGGGGCAGGCCAATGATGCCGTCTCCGCCGACATGCACGAGCGTCGTGAGGCCCACGCCCGCGCGGCACAGGTAGTAGCCGGTCGAGGAGGTCATCCCGCCCGAGCGCGAGGCCACGCCTACCCCACCCGGTGTGAACCACGAGCGGGCCGACTCCGCGCGCCCGCCGATCATCCCCAGGACGCCTTTCCCCACCGACAGGACGCCGAGGGTGTTGGGGCCCAGGAAGTCGACGCCCCTGCGCTCGGCGGCGCGCGCGATCTCCATCACGTCCCACACCGGGACACGGTCGCCGACAAGCACGGTGAGAGGGATCCCCGCTGCGATCGACTCGAGCGCCGCGTCCTTGACGAGAGGCGCGGGCACGAAGATCACGGATGCATCGATGCCATCCGTCGCCTCGAGTGCCTCGACCACGGTGTCATACACGGGCGTGCCGTCCACGCTCTCACCGCCGCGGCCGGGCGTGCACCCGGCAACAACCTTCGTTCCGTACTCACGCATCAGCTTGGCCCGCGCGCGTCCCTCGCGGCCGGTGATCCCCTGGACCAACACCCGCGTGCTCTCGTTCACGAGGATGGCCATGGGTTACTGCATTCCCCGGCTTGCGCGGTACTCGTCGAGGCCCGGTACCGGCAGGCGGACGTGGCCGCCGCCGGCGCCGAGCGCTCGGCAGTCCACCTCGCACGCGAGGCACTCCGTGCACCGCCCGCGTGCGGCCTCCTCGAGCGTCACGTTGAGGACCGGCAGGCCGCCGTCGTCCAGCTTCAGGATCTGCGGCACGCACGCCGCCACGCACGCCTTGCTCTCGCAACGCGTGCACACGGCGTGGTCGTAGGTGACCTCGCCCGTGGGGGTCTTGAAGGTGTACGGCCGCTCGACGGGCTTGTCTCGGCGACGCGGCGCCTGCGGCGGCGGCGGTGTGGACGACCCCACCAGCTCTTCCAGCCGCTGCGCACAGACGTCGACGGGCGTGTCCTTGCCGTAGCACTCGACGGGAACGCCGAGACTCTTGGTGTACCCCGTCAGGATCTCGATCGCCTTCTCCTCGCCATTGCCTCCGAGGCGAACCACCGCGGGAACCGCCAGTGGCTCCTCGAGGAATGCCTTGACCAGGCCGCGCGCGGAGTGGAACTGCTCCTGCGACGCCACCCCGGAGCCGGTGCCGAAGTACCCGTCGACCCCGGGCTGCGACAGGAGGATGCGCGCGGCCCGGTAAACCTTCGAGGCGGGAGGGTTCCCCGAGGTGTCGCAGAAGTTCGCGACGGAGAAACCATGGCGCTGGAGGGCGTCCATCCCCATCATCGAACCGCCCCCGCCGGCGCCGTGGAACGCGACCACACGCTGCCCGCGGCCGAACCGTTCGCACATCTGCAGGAAGTAGAAGGTCCCGCGGTAGTCGTCCTTCTCGACATCCCACGCGATCCGCTCGAGCGGGGTCGGCGGGTGACCCAACTCCCGCGCAACGTCGATCCCCAGATCCGGGTGCCGGAACACCGCGGCATCGTCCAGCGTGATCCTGCAATCGAGGGCCATCACCCGACCGTCCGCCGTGAGGACGAGCGGGTTGATCTCCGCCGAGCGCGCCTCGAGCCGGCGGGCAACGGCCACGAGACGCACCATTGACTCCGCGAGCTTTCGCTGCTCCTCACCGTGCACGCCCACGCGTCGCCAGAGCTCGCGGGCAGCGTGTAGCGGCAGACCTTCGACGACGTCAAGCGGGAGCTCGGCGACCGCCTCCGGGTGCTCGCGTGCGATCTCCTCGATCCCGGAGCCGCCCCTGGCCGAGATCAGGAGCACGGGGCAGCGCCTCCGGTCGTCCAGGATGATGCCGGCGTATCGCTCGCTCGCGATCGCCACCCGCTCCTCGACCAGGATTTCGTTGACCGGGAATCCGCCAGCGTTCGTCGCGAGGATGGCTGCAGCGGCCTCTCCTGCCGGCGCGGCCGATTCCACAAACCGAATGAGTCCCTGCGCCGCACGGCTGGTCGTCCACGCCTGCGCCTTGACGACGACGGCTCCGCCGAGGCTCTCGGCGGCAGTAGCGGCTTCAGCCGGGGACGTAGCCAGAGTGCCACGCGGGACGGCAATGCCTGCGTCGCTCAGGACCCTTTTTCCTGTGAACTCTGAGAGTCGTGCCACAAAGAATCTCCGCCCATGCGCGGGCGTCCGGCAACCTACGCGAAGGCCCTTGGGGTGTCAAGGGATCGAGCGTCAGGATAGCCTCGTCCAGCGCGGGGACACAGCGCACTCGGAGTATGATGGGCGCCCCAGCGGGAGGCCGTATGACACACGTCTCGTCGGTTCCGGGGTCCTGTTACTTCTACTATCCGAGGCCCGTGTGCGTCGTCGGCGTGCGCGACGACCAGAAGGGTACGGCCAACTTCGCGCCGGTCGCATGGACAACTCCTCTTTCGTCCGACCCACCGCTGTTCGGCGTGTGCCTGTCGCCCGAGACGCGCAGCCACCAACTCGCCCTCAAGACCGGGGAGTTCACGGTCAACTTTCTCACCGGGGATCGTGCGGCCCTCGCCGACGCCTTGGGAAGGCTCTCCGGCCGAGACACCGACAAGGTCCAGGCGCTCTCGCTGGATCTCGAGCCCGGCGAGGTGCTCTCGACCCCGATTCTGGCAGCCGCGTACGTCTCCGCCGAGTGCTGTCTGGTCGAGCGACACCAGGTCGGGGACCAGACACTCCTAGTCGGCGAGGTTCAACGGATCCACGCTGCGCCCGACGCGTTCGACGCCGACGGCGTGTTACGGATCGATCACGTTGGCCCGCTCCTCTACCTGGGCAGCAACCGGTACGCGACCACCGACCGCCAACCCGTCTTCCCCCTCGGCGAAACGGCCACGAAGCGGTAGCGCGAAGACTGGCCCTGACCATCGCGGAAAGCCCTTTCCGGTTAGGCGGACTTGGTCAGAGGTGAACCGCCGAGAGCCGCGGTGCCGAGCATCCCTCCCAGCCCCATCGTCTCGACCGCCGACGACGGCACGATCACCATGCTCCCCTTTTCCTTGATCGCCTCGTACAGCATATTCATCGCTCGAAGGTGCATCGCAGTAGGGTTCTCGCGGTACAGCTCGGAGGCCTTGGCGAACAGTTCGGCGATCTCGGTCTCCGCCGTGCCGAGGATGATCCGCGCCTGGCGCTCGCGCTCCGCTTGCGCGCGACGCGACATCGCGTCCTCCAGTTCAGAGGGGATGCGCACGTCGCGGATCTCCACCGATTGGACGGTGATCCCCCACGGATTGGTCTTCTCGTCGAGGATCTTGGCGAGCTCCAGACCGAGCTTCTCCCGCTCCGTGATCATCTCCGCGAGATCGTGTCGTCCGATCGCCTCCCGGAGCGCCGTCTGTGACGAAAGGAAGATCGCGCTGAAGTAGGACTGCACCTCAAGCACGGCTTTCTGCGGGTCCCACACCAGCCAGAACACGATGGCGTCCACGTTGACCGGCACCGTGTCGCGTGTGAGCGCCGATTCTGCGGTCACGTCGGTGGCCCGAACGCGCTGGTCGACGAGATGTGAGATCACATCCACCACCGGGATAATCCAGAACACGCCCGGTCCTCGCAGCCCGCGGAACCTTCCGAACCGCAGCACCACCGCCTTCTCCCACTGATCGACGACCTTGATGGAGAACAGCAGGAAGAGACCGACGAGAACGGCGGCGATGAGCACCGCAGGCACGAGCTCGCCGCGGCGCATGACTTCATCCAGCACGACGGCGCTGATCACGCCGGTCACCCACACGATGGCAGCGACCGTTGCCGACACCGCGTTCACGTAGCGCCTCGCGTCGGAGGCGCGCACCGGCGGTGGGGTCGCGCTGGCCTCCTGAGGGGCTGTCTCTCGGCCTTCCTGCTTGCCCCTACGCCTTCTCGGAATCGTGATGACTGGGAACATGGTCTCCTCCTCCTAGAGTGGCCGCCGAAGGTGCGGCCTTGTGTTTGCAAGGAACCACAGGTACACGGCAACGAGCGTGCCGGCCACCAGAGCAAACCCTGGCGAGGGCACGTACCCGGCCCGCTCCACCACGCAGCCGACCGCCAGCGCTGCGACCGCGGCCAGCTTCAGCATCGTGGTCATTGCGACCCCTCCTTCACCCGGCTCGAAAACTCGTCCAACACCTCTGTGGGCGGCAAGCCGGCCCCGGCCGCGCGCGCCAAGAACTCGTCCACGAGCTGCACCACCTGCCGGCGTCGCTCAACCTGGTCCCGCTCCACACGCACTGGCGCCACGTACGTTCCGGACCCCTGCTGGGTGCTGAGAACTCCGCGAATCTCGAGCTCTTTGTATGCCTTTGCGACTGTGTTGAGGTTCACCTGCAGCTCAACGGCGAGCGCACGAACCGTCGGGAGTTGATCGCCGGACGTGAAAACACCCGTTGCGACCCCCGCCAGGATCTGGTCGATGATCTGGCGGTAGAACGGAACTCCCGAAGCGGGGTCGAGGCGGAAGTTGATAGGCATCTCGGTCACCTGTTGTAATAGTACACCATGACATTAATACGGTAGGGCTCGGGCAACGGTTTGTCAAGCCCCCCAACCACGCCTCCCGGTACACCGCCCACCGCACTCATCGGAGAAGGTGCGGCGCCTGTCCACCGTGACCTCAGGCGGACACCAGCATGTCCAGAATCCCTTTGCGCGTGAACAGTAAGGTACGCTTGCGCCGAGCTTGGGGTATGGCCATGCTCGGGGAGTTCAATTGGAGGAGACCTCGCTTCGGACGCCGCGTCTGCTCGTCGCGCTGGCGCTCGTGCTGACCTCCTGGTGGGTGTTTCTGCTCCTCGACGTTCTGGTGATGGTGGCTGTCCGCACGACGGCGGTTCACGAGGGCCATCTCCCTCCGCTGATGCGACTGGCGATGGTCCTCACGGAGGCGCTGGCGGCCATTGGGCCAGCGGTGCTAGTGGGCGGCGTTTTAGTCGTCGAGAACCTCTGCAGAGGAGCGGGATGGCCGTCCGCTCTCGCCCGCCGTTCGGCCCGGGTTCTGGCCGTGACGGTGTCTACGCTACTCGTGATGCTGCTCCTCACGAGCTGGGCGGCATTCGTCGCCACTGGTCGTTTTGCAGACGTCGGGGGGCTGCGTTTCTGGGCGAGTAACGCCGTCCAATTCACCCAGCACGTCGCGCAGATGAAGGCCTCGTGGCTGGTAGGCGCTCCGCTCGTGTCGGTCGCGGCCGCAGCACTCTTGGGACTAGGGGTGCCACGTTTCGTCAGAGAATTGGGCACGCGGACGTTGGCCGTGGTGGTGGCGGTGGGATTTGGCTTTCTCGGGTTGTCCGCTCTCGGCGTCGTCGCGGTAAAGCCGCGCGCCGCTGACCGATTCTTGGCAGTTGTCGACCCACACTCTGGCATCACCTACACGCTGACCGATCTCGTGGCAACCTGTAGGCGCGATCGGGCCGGACCGCTGGCCCACTTCGCCCTCGACCTCGACTCGCGACTCCACGACTCCCCAGAAGAGCCGCGCCTCGCCCCGGAAGTCCGGATCATCCACCGCCCGATCGTGAGCATGGCCGAGTATCTGTCCAACGCCGATCCGAACCGACTCCACCGCTGGAACGTCATCGTGATCCTCGTCGAGTCGTTACGCTGGGATCAGATCGAGGAATGCGGTGGCACGCGCGAGGTGATGCCCGCGGTGGAGTCCATCGCGCGCGAGGGACACACCTTTTCCAACGCCTACACCGAGTCGAGCCACTCGAACTACGCCGACCTCTGCCCGCTCTCCTCCAACTATCCGCTGCGAGCAAGGGAGGCGTATGTCTACCCCAAGCAGATCACGTACCCGCGAGTGCTCATCTACGACGTCCTCAAGGCGCTCGGCTACCGCACCGCCGTGATCTCTTCCCAGAACGAGAACTGGGGCGGCATGATCAACTTCCTCTCCACCGGGGGCATCGATCACTTCCTCCACTCCGAGACCTACACCGGTTCCACGTACGTGCCCCGCAACGACATCGGCTTTACAGGGTTCATCGCCGGATCGAAGCGCTCGGGCAAGATCGACGACCGCCTGACCGTCGGGGAGGCAATCTCCTGGATCGACCAGCCCGATACCCGGCCGTTCTTCATCTACATGAATCTGCAAAACAGCCACGTCCCCTACGAGTTGCCGGCGGACTTTCCGCCCCGGTTTGGCACGGGCAAGCGGGATTTCGACATCTTCTTCGGGTCCTTCCCTCCCGAGAAAGTCGACGAGGTGAAGGACCTCTATGCGAACAGCCTGGCCTACGTCGACGCCCAGATCGGCCGGCTCGTGCAGCATCTCAAGGCCCGGCGGCTCTGGGATAGGACCCTCGTGGTGGTCACGGGGGACAACGGACAGGCGTTCCTCGAGCACGGCTTCGCAGCGCACGCCGGGATGATCTTCAACGAGGTCATGCGGGTTCCCATCATCGTCCGCGCGCCCGGAATGACCGCGAGGGTCGAGGACCGCCCCGCCCAGCACATCGATATCCCGCCCACCGTGCTCGGCGCGCTCGGGTTGCCTCCCCACCCGTGCTTTCAGGGCCTCGACCTCCTCGACCCGGAGTTCCCCCTCGAGCGCTCGATCTTCCTGGTCGCTCAGAGCCCCCTCGCACACCAATACGCCATCGTGCGCTCCTCGTACAAGCTCATCTACGACGCCTGGACAAGGCGCTCCGCCCTCTTTGACCTGCGTGTCGACCCGGGTGAGCACCGCGATCTTTCGGAGCGGTTGCCCGACATCAGGCGGATGCTCAGCGCTCGCCTCGACACCTGGCGCAGGGCGCAGATCGACTACTACGAGAGCCTCGATCAGGAGACGCGCTTCTACCCCCCGGTACTCGAAGACCGGTAGCCGGGGCCGGGTCCTCACCCGCTACGTTCCACGCTACGATGGCTCATGGACACGCCTCAAGGCCCGGGCCACCGCGTCGCCCTGCTGCTGACTGCCGGGCTGGTGGCGTCCCTCTGCGCCGTCGCCTTGATCATCGGGTGGCCGTTGGCGTGGCCGTGCCTGGCACTGGCACGCATCGCGTGGTTCCTGGTGCTGCTCGCCTATGCGATCGTGCCCATCTTCACGGTCGGCAGCCTCGTGGCGCGCCTCGCGCTCCGCGACCTCTGGGAGGCGGCTCCCGCGTGGCGAGCCTTCCTCGCATGGGCTGGCGGGTGGGCCGTCGTGGCCGTCGTGGGCAGCGCGCTGCTGGCTGCGGGTCTTTACAGCGAGAGCGTGTGGTCGGCTGCAGCAGCTGTGGTGAACCTGACCGTTGTGGCCACCCTGGCCCACCGCCGCTGGCGGCCGCTCACGACGTTCGCCGCCCGCCTCCAAACGGTGTGGGGACAGGGGCACCGATTCTCCACGTGGATGGGGTGGAATTGGGTAATCCTGGGGCTGCTGGCGATGGCGTTCTTCGCGGCCATCGGCCCACCGGTGGCACGCGATGAGGTGACCTATCACCT
>JAIQFQ010000041.1 GCA_020073245.1 Terriglobia bacterium
CTCCCCGCCCGCATTCCTTGGGCCGCGTTCCTGTCGCATGGCGTTGCGGCGTAGTCTCGGCCGTTTCGCCGATTCCCCTCGGGGGCTGGCGTGAAGTCAGCCGTGACCACTCAACCGTCGATAGTGTCGGCCGGCGGGGGCGGCGTCAAGAACGGCACGGTCCAGGCAATTGAATGGCCTGCGCGGGCCATGTGCTGGAGCCTGACCGGCGAACCGATTCCTGGGTGAAGTCTGGGTAAACGAAAGGGGTTAGCGGCGCCTGCGTCCGCTAACCCCTAGTCGTTGCTAGTTGCGGGGGCCCGAAATCGTCAAGCCGTACACCTCCCCGCTTTGGAACCCATTGAAATAATGGTTAGATAGGCTCTTCACCTGGCCGATCATCAGGAGCATGACGTAACTCCCTGACGTGGGCTTTGACGTGCCTTTTGACGTGCTTTGACGTCCCCCCGCTCACATCGCTGCCAGGAACCCCACGTAAGGCAGCTGTGTAGGCCCCGCGGAGCTGCCGTGAGCACCTCGGTGAACGAGCCTTCGATGCCCGGGCCCTGCAAGAGGGCTCGTCCGTTCCGGGTTGATCTGCGCGGATACCGCCAAGATCTCTTCAGGACAATACCGGCAATCCGAAGGCAAGCCCGACACTAGGTCACCGTGTTCTTCCACGGTGGCCCCGCTGAGACCTACGTCGACTTAGGTAAGATCGGGCTTCGTGTTGGTCTTCGGGGCGGTCCGCCTGGCGCGCTTGAACGTTTCACTATGCGCCCGCCCGACCTGCCAGGTTTTGCACGGCTTTGAATCGATCAAATGCCGTGCTTCGACGGCCTCCAACTCCGGGAGCGACGTCCCAAACATCGTCTTGCTGCAGGCCTGGCACGTGCTCTGCAAGTCGGCAGATCCCGCAGGTGGCTGCGCTGGTGGGCTCTCGATCGGGGGCGCCGCAGCCTTCGGGGTCAGCGCGGCCCTAGTCTCCGAGGGCAACCTCTGCCCCCCGGATCGTGCGGATCCGGGTCCACTATCTCCCCCGCCCCAGGCCTCCCGCCAGCGCCGTGCCTTGCCTGAGCCCATCCTCCGGTCTGCCTCAGACGTCATGTCCACTGCTCTCTCGTGCGGATGCACATATTCTGCGTTCGGGCCGCTGTAGCCCTCGCTCATGCCTCGCCGTCCCTCAGTGACCCGCTGCCCGTCGAGCAAGATCTCGCCCGCGGTATTGCGGGTAATCGACCACGTGATCGGTTTGAAGTTCTCGGGCCGTTCCTGCAGGGCGACCAGCGCCATCGCCAGGGCGACTGCGGCGTCGATTTTCTTGGACGCCTTGTCCTTCGCGAGTCGCCAGCCTCGCGGGGACTCCACGACAACCGCGTTGATCAGGTGCTCACGCAGCTCAGCGTTCTGATACAGGCGAAGGTTCTTGTCGCGTATGAGGTCAAAGAGAGCCTGACCCCCCTGGGTGAGGTTCCCCGTGGTCTGCGGATACTCCTGAATTGGAAGGCCCTTTTCCTTGAGTCGCTGAATCACTCCCAACATCTGGTTCGGGTCAGCTACGATGGCCTTCACCCGATACAGGCGTTTGAGTTCGAGGAGGTACTCGACAATGTCCTCGAGACGCACGGTCTCCTCGGACGTGGGTTTCCAAATACGGTGAAGGGCGACCGCGGGCTTGCCTTGCTCGTGCATGACGGCGACCACCGCAGAGCTATCGTGCTTGATGCCTATGTCCACGCCAACGTAGAGCTGGGACGGGTGATTCGGCAGAATCGGCTGGTGCTCCCGGTCGAGGCAAGCCTCGTACATCTCCTCGGTGATGAACCGCGTCTCGCTCGAAGTCCAACGGTTCTCGTGCAGCCTCAGGAACTGGGCGGGGCGGAGGGTTCGGCGTTGTTCGGCGTAGTACTCAGCAGTCTGCCACTCCATCCGGGGGATGTGAGACCAGTACGTGAACATCCTGGATTCGCGGTTCTCGTAGATGGGAAGCTCGGGATGGACCCGCGTCCCCTTGCCATCTGGGTGCTCCTCAGGTCCCACCCCCTCGAGGTACAGCCGCCAGAGTAGTTCCGACTCCCCGACGTAGCCCGCGTACGTCGAGATGAATCTGATGCTGTTCCGGCGGGTCGGAACCCGGGTAAGCTCGTCGAAGAGCCGCTGACTCGCCTCGCTCGTGCTCCCCCAAATCTCGTCGTGCACGACGAGCCCGTGCCGGGACCCTGCCGCTCCAGCGAAATCATTAGCAATCGCCCTGATAACCGTTCCGTTGTCCAGCCGAATCTCGCTCTTGAATATCTTGGCTCGCGTGGCCAGGAGGGGGTTACGCGTGATGAGGCCGCAGATGGTCTGGAAGGTCACGGACTGCGCCTGGTCCAAATCATTTGCCACGATGAAAATTTGATTCGGCGCCTCCTGAGTATAGGCCCACCAGGTGGCGACGCCAGCGCTGACAGCGGTTTTGCCGCTCTTCTTAGGCTCAGAGTAGATGTAGCTCGTGTAGGCGAGCTTGCCCTTGGCGTCGAAGGTGAAGGCACGGTCGAGAATCTCGCGCTGGTAGGCGACCAGGCTGAACGACTGCCCAGCCTCGTTCTTGGTAATGAACCGATCAAAGAAATCGATGATCCCGAGTGGCGCGAATGGGTCGTCGCTGGGCAGGAGCGCCCCTCGGCGTTCAGCGGCCTCCTGGCGGCGGCGGGCATTGATGATGGCGAGGTTAGGCCGGGGCGTGCCGCGGCGCTTCTTGGGTTTCTTTATTCTCAGGCGTGACTTCTGCTGCGGTGCGATGGACTCGTCGGGCATGTCGTTCACGCAGGCTTTCTATCCAGGGGGTGTCCTAACGCGGCCTCCCAAGACGGCCGCGCCGACCCGCCGCTCCCTGCACGCTCAGACGCTGCCTCCAGCGTTTCGCGGTGTCGGCGGGGCGTGATGCCGAGGATGACGGTGGCGTTGTTGCGCATGATCGTAACGACCTTCATCCGGTGCCAGTGCTCCTGTCTCGCCGCGCTGGCCCCCGCTGCTGTGGCTCAGAATCGGCGAGGCTTCGTAAGTGCTTGTAAATACTATAGACCGTCTTTCACCAAATATTGATATGCCTAACGCGGCTCGGAGCCGGCCCGGTCGCGGGGTTTCGGTCGTCAGACGTCAGGTCGTGACAGCTGGACGCACCGGGCCCACCTTCCGTCTGGCTTGCCCTTAGGATGGCCGCCCAGCATAGGATGGAACTGGCCGTCGCGCTCGACGAGGAGCCGCCACGTATACTGCTCGTGGGGAACGATTTCGACCTGTTCGCGGTTCGGGGACACTATGCTCTGGGTCCGCGCCGGTCCTCGCTATCTCGGACATCCGCACCTGCCGGAAGTCCCAGAGCCAGTCTGACGGCCGCGTCATGAACCGCGTGGAAAGCCGCCGGACGGGATTCGAACCCGTGTTTCAGCTACGACCACGTTTTCGCTATATTTGATCGCAGGTTGCGACCCGCTCCACCAGAAGCCACCGGCACGATTAAAACACGCAGGCGGTGAGCCGGGATTGGGCAGCGACGTAAGCGCCCCAGACCAAAAAACGTCGCACCAGAGAGCAGGTACTTTTCAGACCTGCCCCCGACTGATCCATCCGATCACTGATGGGCAGTCTTACTACTTCTCTCGGCGTCTTTCAGGCAAGCCGGAGCCTTGGCGCTAACCGATTGAACGGGATGAGCCCGAATGGCTCGGTTCGAGTAGAGTTCGAGTCAGCCGCCTCGGCCGCGGACCCTGGAGCGCCTCAGTTCCGAGGAGCTGGAAGGTGACCGAAACGTCGTCGGAGCCGCTCAAGTTTCCCCTTTAGACTGTCCCTAGCGACTACCGGTCGGAAGTAACCCTCAGTTCCCTGCAGGTGGATTGTGAGTCGGTCTTCACCGAAGAATTCCGCATAGCGGTAGGCGGCATACGCAGGCCGAGCAACCCTCGGGCAATTTCTGGCCGGCCGATCCGCTGGGGTAAGCACCACTTCGACGTTTATATCGCCGCGTATGGCCCGCCGTAATAATGTTCGGAAATGATAGTCGGCCTGGGGGAGTGAATAACCAATGAATACGACTCTTGCGGCTTCCGCTAACTCAATCTGAGCATTGTGCCAACTCGTCTGAATATGCGGATTATCAAACACCTTCAGAAAGGTTGGTGTGATCAGGAAGGGCGTTAGCTCTGGAGATCCGACCCCGCCTTCCTCAGCCCCCGAAGCACCACCAGGCGAACACTTCGGGCAGTACTGCGGAACGACGTAAGAGTGCTGTTGTTCATGATTACCTCCTAAACCCGTATACATTCTGTTGCAGTTCGGACAAAGAAGCCAGTTGGTGGAACCGTGAAGCTTGATTACCTTGATATTGAAAATACCTAGGGCTCTCTGAAGAATAGAAGGTTGGTGAGGTGATGTAACGTCAAGCGGACTCGTGTAACAACAGTAGTCGACATCCGCGCGGCGAAATCCACCAGCCTCACGAAGACACCAGTAGAGAGAATTCTCGAGGAGGCAATCCCAATTGACGAGGATGAATGAAAAAGGGTCACCCTTTTGATGCGCGGCAAGCCGTTGATCTAGGAGATCGGCCGCTAGTGATCGATAAAATGTGCGCGCAGTTCTTGGCGCTCGATCAGTCGCTCGATTTATCGCAAACATGAGCGCCAGGCTGAAGTTCCGTCGAACGTTCTCCAGGACGTTCCAGGGCTCGCCAAGGTAGTACTCCCGTCTACTAATCGCGTGGTCCAGCAGAGTGAAGAGATCCTCCAGCGGCGGATTGGACTCCGGGCCGAACGCTCGGTCTACCAGACCCAGGATCGCGGTCCGTGCCCTTACGAAAGCCTCCTCTCGAGGCCCCGTGTCCGCATCAACCACCTGGAAACCTCTAACGTACGGGAGCAACTGGAGCTGAAGAGGTAACCCTGCGTGTCGCGAGAAACCGGCTCCTACTACGTAGACCGTTTTGTTGATTTCCAAGGCTTATTGGTGCGCCGTCAACCCCAAGACCTCGCGCCATGTCCTGCACTGCACAACTCCGCTCAGACCGAGAACCCTGCCAAGAGTCCGCTCATACTCAGAAAGCTGCTTCGCAAGCTCGGAACCGGAAAAAGATTCGTCATACTCACGAGCTTTTGACCACATGTAGTGCTTGACGCAGTGAGCCTTTGTCTCCGGGAGCGGGTAGTCCAAGACAACCGTTGTGCCGCGACGCGTGGATTCGATGGGCTTCGATCGCCCGTACAATGCAAAGCTGCTCGCCGGCTCCTCGGTAATTGTGGCTACACACTCCTTGCAGTCACAGATCTTTTGGAGGAACGTCCGGACGGAGTTGAATCCCCCTAGGGCTCGGACTGCTCTAACGGCGTCCCGGAACGGAAGGCGAGTGTGGAGGCCGGGAAGGTAGAACTTCGCGACTGGAATTCCCCCGCCCACGGGTATAACGCCTCGATCCTCCCCGTACTCAGGTCCGTGAGCCACCCCCACCAAGCGAGGCACACGCTTGGAACGTGCAAGGGCGACGGAGAAGTAGCCACCGTAGAGATTGACGACCGGTGCCTGTATGCCTAATCGATTCATGAGATGGATGAGCGCGTCTAGTAACTGGGGTGCAGCTACATGCTCAGAGAAGGCGTCGACCCAAAGTAGGAAGACGGCAGGCTGCGTCTGAGCATACTGCGCTATCAGCGACTCGATCAGTACTTGGGTGCTCAGCACGTTCTGGGAGATGACAATCTGGATTCCCAGTGGCTTTCCTACAGCCGCAGCACTCTTGGCCGCATCCTTAGCGAGAGCTATGTTGACAGGGAGCCAGTCGGAGAGAGTTGCCGCATCCATATAAAAGTAGGGCGCCACGACGAGAGACGGACCAAAGTCAGTTGTTACTGTCATCCCCTTCTTCGCCAAGAACCTATAGTACTTCGCTGAGTCAGCAGAGGTAGCCTGCATCGACAGAGTTTTGACCTGAAAGCCGATGACCCGATCGCAAAATCCTCGCCGGAGGGATGAGTTCGAGAAATCATTGGGCAAGATCGACGTATGGCTCTTCCCCACGCGCGTATGGACCGGCTCCCCGTACGCCTCAATCAGCGTCTTGACGGATCGCCTTAGTTCGCCCTCCTTCGCCGGAGAGTCGGATTCGAGAAGCGTAATATCATGCTGGAACGCGTGCGTCTGAGGATCTATAAAGTACGGCTTGTTCTTCGCCCGTTGCAGGAGAAAGGAAGCAAGTGCAGCGGGAGCATGGGCGACCATGTTGGCATTGATGACCAACTGATCGTAGGTCTTAACGAACTCCCCTAGGAGAAACTTCTGATCGGCCGGCGTTCCATAGCGGACAAGGTGAAGCCCGTTAATAGGGTTAGGCGATCGCGGTCTTGTCATTGCCCAAGTGCGCCTGCCTCATGTAGGCGAGAACAGTGTCCCTAGCATGACGCCAGGTGTCCAAGGACCTCTTCGCCTGAACGGCGATCGAGAAAGGCCACGCTCCTTGCTCAGCAAAAAACACAAGGCCGATGCCATTGCGATCTAGGGCTTGACGCAACAACTTGGAGATTGGGCGGTTGGGCATGCAGATGTACGCGTAGTCGGCCGCAAGAAGATGGTCTCGTGCTTGTGTGATGGCACGGCGCCAGTCACGCAGCTTGAATTCTACGGTTATGACTAGGTCATTCTGTAGATAAACGAGGTCTACGCAGCGCCCGAGAAGGGGCACATCGACACATACGAACGTTCCCCTATGGTCGCGGATTCGGAAGAAGGCGCTCTTTACGAGCTCGGATTCTGGAAAGTTGGGCATTGGCTCTAAAATGGATGCTTGGACAGTATGTCCTCTCGAATCTTTGATTTGGTCGTCCACTCAGGATACTTAGCGTAGATGTACCGCAGCAAAGCTCTAAGTGGCGTCTGGTTACAGCGGGCTTTGAGTTCCGCAAAAGCCTCCCACTGGTCAGGAGTCAAATGACCAGCCTCACCTCCCTCTACGAACTCTCGCCCTAGACTCGTGAGGGAAAACTGCTCCTCCCCTTCGAGGCCGTCGCCACCTGCCTGCCAATACTCGTACTCAAGCGCTTCCTCGGGCAGGGGTTCAGCGTCACTGACTGGATCGACGCTCACGAACCCCAGCTCGACAAGGAACTCCAGATCGCTAAAGACTTGGGAAGAGAACGGACCGTAGTCATACGGTGAGAAGTCGGGAAACGCGTCGCGAGACAGTGATTGCTTGAGTCGCATCTTGGGGAGTAGTTCTTCCTTGAGTAGGAAAACGGTCTTCATCAGCCGGGTTCGACCTCGGATGGGCTCACAAACCCGTCCCGTGTGTCCCTTCGCATACAGCAGAAGCATGACCAGATCCTTGGGACTGCTTGCTTTCTTACCGCGACCTGCTGGCTTCGACATCGAATCTCCCCGAAGGCTCTCGAAAGTGGACCCCGGCAACCAACCGAGACAAATCGTAACACTCTATCGCTGCGCAGCTATTAATTTCCCGCCCATTCACTCGCAGGTGGGAGAGTCACCAGACCTGTTATCCACCGCAGCAAGGGGAGATTCTCGACGGGTTTCGAGACTAGATTCCGACTTCAAGGGAGAAGAGGACAAAGGACTTCCAATCCTGGACGCCGGTTGGCAGAGGACCCGCCGTTACCGCTCTGAGGCGGACCGAACCCAGAGCTTAGCTTGATCGTTCCTACATGACTCTGGTGTTCCCGACGACCGGTGCGCCGAACGAGCCGTTCCCTTAGTCGCGCGCCGCTCACCTCAGCTGGTGCGCACGATCACCGGAATCTCGGAGAGCTTAGCGAAGAGCCGACAGCGACGCCGGATTGGTCGCCAGTCGTAGAGGAAGATCTCCAGCGGCCGCCACATCGCGACCCAGCCAATGATAAGGAGACCTTCTCCTGCGATCTCGGAGCCTACATGCTCCACCCAAGTAAGGGCTGCCTGGCGAAGCACCGTGCAACCGAGAAGGAACGCAAGGCCGATCATCAAAGAGATGCGCCCGTCGCGAAAGAAGAACCGCAGGCGCCGCTGATATTCGTTCAGTCGGTAGGCAAAATAATTGTGCAAGGCCTGAGGCAGATCCGGCATTTGCCCGGTCGCTGAGAACTGGTCGGCAGGTAAGTGTATGATCAGCTTCAACGGTTTCTGCAAGGGGAACTCATCGACCGAATCGACGATATACGCCTCGGCGTCTTGATCCAGATCTCGCTCATGGAATGGTGAGGGGTCCAAGGAGTTGAACAACTGCTGGGGGCGTGTAAGCCGAATCTCGATTGTCTCAGGTTCGGGCGAATCCTCCTTGAGGATATCGCGCATGACTCTCCTCCTTGTCCGAGAAACTCGTGGTCATCTCTCGCTCAGTATTTCCCAGCCTACACTTAGCGGCCACGGGGCGGCCGGACAGCTGGACACCTGGTAAGCTTCGGTTTCGTCCGGATCGACCGCAATCTCAAGTTCGGTGGAATGCCTCGGAGGTCGAGCTCGAGAATAGTCGCGAGCCGCCGTTTTCAAGCCGCGGTGCTCAGGGGCGAGTGCCAGGCCCGTGTAGAATCCGCGTTCCGTCCGATGGTGCTCTCTGGTTTGCTGCTTTGCCTATTCCGGTTCACCCTCTGAGTGCGTGTCTACTTCCGATCGAAGATTGTCTTCACCCGGTGGACGAGTTGACGACTCGCGTCTCGATGGGGCCCTTCCTCGAGTACGGCGACCGCGATCCCCAATTCTCGATGTACGATATTGCCCCTTCGGAAGAGGACGAAGTATCCTTCAGCTCCGCGTTCAATCCACTCGACCACGAAGTCGGCCCGAGCCTCCCAGATCGCCCGCCTGAGATTCGTCGCCGCAGACTCCTCCCGTGAAGGCCACAGCTGCTCTTGCATACGCCACCCCCTAACTGAGCGGCGACTCTACCATTTTCAGGCGGCCCGAGGCGGCCCGCACACGCTCTGGACATTACAATACTGTGACGATTACACTACGACGGTCATGCCCCCGATCGCGAGACGATCTCCGAAGCGGAAGCTTCCGATGCGGTCCGTGTCTCGCAGAACGTTAGCGATCCTCCGTGGAGCTGGTGTCAACTCGAAAGCCTTCAGCCTCGCCGATCTCGAGTGGCGGGCCCTGTGGGCGGGAGCACCAAGGAAGCAGAAAAGACGATCGGCCTGACTCGGGAGATCCGCTTCCTCAAGGGCCTCGGCGAACTTGATGTATAGCCCGCAACACCAACTCAATCGAATCTCGAAGTGATCGGCATTACACCAGCTCGACTCGCATCGTCTGGACACCTGCCTCGACACGAACCTCCACAATCCGAAGACCACGGTGGGCCGGAATCACGCTGACGTCGCCACTCCGCTCCAGGCTGGCGAGGCCAACCCCACGAGGGTCCGTCATCTGGCCGTTAAGCCGAAGTGCACTGAGCAAGTCCTTCTCGCTAATGTGATTCCGGCGCATCGCCGCCCAGTCGATGGTCCCGTCCTGCATGAGCGTGTGCGCATCACCCTTTACCAGGCGACCGAACCAGTCCAAATGGAACGCGATCAGGGCGAAGAGCCAGTGGAGACTGACGAGGACAACTCCCCCGATCACGGCTCCGGCGACCGAAAGCGAAGGTGCTATCTCCCGCCCAAGAAGGGACCCAAGGACGACGCCGAAGATGACGTCGAAGGCCGCGTTCTTGCCCAAGAAGCGCCGATCCCCGACCCGCACGAGTAGCACACCGGCGAGGTAGACGACGACCGCTCGGGCGACGATTTGGCCGATCGTCACGAGATCCACGTTGAGACCCAGCGCGTTGCGAAGTCCTACATAGGGATGCTCGACCATTTTTCGATGTCCTCCCGCATCTTGGATTCGTCTATCGGAACAACATGTCCTGCATCGCCTAAGTCTAGTGCCCGGGACGCGGGCGATCGAGGGAGTAGAGCGTACGCGCCTGGCTCTTGACCCGCTTAGTCCATGAAGCAGCATCCGACCGCCGCCGTTCGACGAGTTGGAGTTCCGATCGGCCACAGCCCTTACGCCCTGTGGGACGGGCTTGGTACAGGATTTGGCAGTCCTCCCATCTGTACGCGGCGCGCCGCCATCCTGCCGGCAAACGCCATCCACGAGAGCCTCCCCGCCTGGCACGCCGGCCGCACGGCACCAACCGACACCATGAAGCAACCTTGCGGTCACCGACTCTTCATGGCGGTCGCCGCGGGCCAGGTAACGACAATCGCTCCAAGGCGCCAGCTACGCTCGTGCGCGAGGTGCCCGAGCAATGGGCGGCCTGCACGGCTGCACCGGTGCCGTGAGGAAGGAGTGCACGGTGGTCAGCGAGGGGACCGACGATGGGGCGGAACCGCTATCGCACGATCTGGATCAGCGACACGCACCTCGGAACGCGGGGTTGTCAGGCCCGCGCACTGCTCGATTTCCTCGAAGCGCACGAGTGCGATTATCTCTACCTGGTCGGCGACATCATCGACTTCTGGCGTCTCGGGCGCGCCCCGCACTGGCCCCAGCTCCACAGCGACGTGATCCGCACCGTGCTGTCAAAGACTCGCGCCGGGACCGTGGTTACGCTCATACCCGGGAACCACGACGAGTACCTGCGGCGATTCTGTGACCTCCAGCTCGGGCACATCATGGTCACGGCCGAGGCCGTTCATCGCACCATGGACGGCCGCCTGTTTCTGGTGGTGCACGGTGACCAGTTCGACGGCATCACCCGCTGTCATCGCTGGGTCGCGTTGACCGGTGACGTCGGCTACGACATGCTGCTCGTCGTCAACCGCTGGTTCAATCGCGGCCGCCGCTTCTTTCGACTGCCCTACTGGAGCCTCTCGGCGTACGTCAAGGGCAAGGTCAAGCGAGCGGTGAATTTCATCACCGCGTTCGAGAGCGCGCTGGCCCACGAGGCTCGGCGGCGCGGGCTCCAAGGGGTGGTGTGCGGGCACATCCACCGTGCCGAGATCCGGGAGATCGAGGGCGTCGTCTACTGCAATACCGGCGACTGGGTCGAGAGCTGTACCGCTCTGGTCGAGCGGCGCGACGGGACCCCCCAGCTGCTCTCCGTGGCGCCCGCGACCGCCCAGGGAGTCGTCGCTACGCGCGTCGCGCTGACGTGAAGCCGCCGCGCTCCAGCACCGTCCGCCTTCCTCGCGGAACGGAGCCATTCTCGTACGGGCGCATCGCGGAGATCTACGACACGTCGCTGCGTCTGTTCGGGTTCAAGCGCGGAGTGGAGCAGTTCCTGGAACGGGTGGAGTGGCGCGTGCCCACCCGCCCTCGGGCGCTCGACGCGGGCGCGGGCACCGGGCTCAACGGACTCTGGTTTCTGCGGCGCTTTCCGGGTTCTGAGGTGGTGGCCTTCGACATCGACCGCCAGATGCTGGCCGTGCTCGCGCGGCACGCGCGCCGCCTCGGCAACCTTCGACACCGGCTGATCGTCGCACACGGGGACCTTCGGGCGCCGAATGTCCTAACGCAGACCGACACCGGGCAGGCGATCGTACTGGCCGAGACAAGTTTCGACGTGGTCATGGTGGGGGCGGCGCTCGAGCACGTCCCCCTCGATGTCTCGCTGGAGCGCCTGGCCCGACTGCTCAGACCGGGCGGCCTTTTCCTCAATGTGGGGATGCGCCCGGGGCCGCCGAGCGCCATGCTGGGTCGCCTCTACCGATTCCGGCCGTACACCACGGGCGAGATTCACCGATTGCTCGAGCGCCTCGGCTTCGTGGACGTGCACGTGCTTCGGCTGATGCCCACCGACTTCCCGGCCAACCTGACGCGCATCGCAGTGACCGGACGCAAGGCCTGAGCCATAACACAGGGCGTCACGCCTCGGGGCGGGCACCGGGCGTAGATACTGCCCACAAGAAGCGTCGGACTTGGCCCATGCCCCCTTCCCAGACAACCCTCCCGGGAAGTCCACGCCTCGATGACTGCTCCTGGACGAAAGGAGCCACCGGCATTGGCCTCGTATCAAATACCTCTTCAGAAGGTCGTCGGTGTGTTTGAGAAGAATGGGAAGTAGAAGAGGGATCCTTATCCGTTCACCCGCGAGACTAGAGCGATCGAGGAGCGAGCGGACACCCGGCCTCCGATCACGGCGTCGTCGACGTCGACTTCCTGCCACGCCGCCGGGCCGCGGCGCCCGGTCGAGTCGGTCGCCGAGCCGCACGGCGCGGTGCCGTCGGAGAACTCTGAAGGGCCTCCTGGATGACGACCCGTGTTCCGCTGATCGTGCCGGCCAGTGTCCTGCGAACGGCTCGGCCGGCAACGGAACCGATCCGATCCGCAGCTTCGATCGCTCCTTCGGCCGCGTTCGTCGCGAGACTGGCCACGTCGGCCCCGATTTCCCGCGCCGCCTCGATCGTTCCCTCCACCGACTTCCGTGCGACCACCACGACATCGCCCCCCACTTCGTTGGCCGCCTTGACGGCTCCCTTCGTGGCGGAGCGCACTACGCTGCCGAGGTCTCCACCGATCTCCTCCGCGGCGTGCATGGTGCCCTTGAGGGCATGCTTGGCAACGTTTCCGAGGTCGCCGCCGATCTCATCCACGGCCTTGATGGAGCCGCGAACTGCCTTCACGGCGGCATCCCCGATCTCACCCCCGACATCTCGGGCTCCGGACAGTGCCGTCACCAACGTGTTCTTCACGAGATTCACGACACCCGTGGCGATGATCTCGGCGCTGTTGATTGTCCGGCCGATTGCCCGCTCTATCTGATCAGGCGAGACCGCCCGCACCCCTTCCGTCCTAGCCCTCGCTTTGCGCGCCATTCGCACTCTCCATTCGTCGGTTCAGGTGTTGGGTTGGTTGAGCTCGTCAGCCCTTGCGGCCGATCGCCGCTGCGAGCACCGCTGCCAAATCTTCCTGCTCCCACGGCAGGTCGAGGTCCCGCCGCCCGAAGTGCCCGTAGGCGGCAAGCCGGCGGTAGAAGATACCGCCATGGCGCGCCGGCAGGTGCCGGAGCCCGAACCGTTCGAGAACGGCTGATGGTTGCAGATCGATGAGGTCCGTCACGGCGCGCTCCAGTACTTCGTCGGGTGCCGCACCGGTACCGAAGGTCTCCACCGAGACCGCCAGCGGGAACGATTCGCCGATCGCATAGCTCAGATGGACTTCACACCGGCGCGCGAGCCTGGCCGCGATCACGTTGCGGGCGAGATAGCGGGCTACGTAGGAGCCCAGCCGATCGACGTGTGTGGGATCCTTGCCGGACAGCGCTCCCCCACCGTGTCGGGCGTAGCCCCCGTACGTATCCACCATGTTCTTGCGGCCAGTGAGGCCCGCGTCGCGCTGGGGCCCACCCACGACGAACTCGCCGCCTGGGTTGATGAGGATTCGGCTGCGCGCATCGAACTTGACCGACGAATCCGCAAGAATAGGCATGAGGACCGCATCGCGGATGTCGCCCTCCAGTCGAGCTTGGGTGTCCTTTCTGGCGCCACCCTCTCCAAGGACCGCCGCGTGCTGCACGTTGACGATGACCGTGTGGATGCGGATCGGTTGATCGTCCTCGAACTCCACCGCCACCAGGGTCTTCCCGTCCGGGCCGAGATACGGCAGCAGGTTTGCCTGGCGCACCTCGTCGAGCCGCCGGGCCAGGCGATGCGCCAGCGCGATCGGCAGAGGCAGGCGCTCGGGCGTGTCGAGGCACGCGAACCCGAACACGGACGCCTGGTGGGAAGCGGGCAGGCTCCGTTGCTCGCGGTCGTTCGGCTCGTCCTCGCCCCGGCGTCCCTTGAGGGTTCGGTGTGAGAGGCTGGTGATCACACTGCAGGTGTCTGGGTCGAATCCGTGCGCCTTGGAATAGCCGATGTCCGCAATGGCCTGCCGAGCCACGCCGGTGACGTCGACGCTCACGGACGAGACCGAGTTGACGGCCAGGAACACCAGCCCCGTTGCCACCGCGCACTCCGCCGAGACCTCGGCCTGCTCGTCCACGTAGAGGAAGGCGTCCACGATCGCGTCCGAGATCTGGTCACAGATCTTGTCGGGATGACCGCGCGTCACCGATTCCGACGAGAAGACGGTCCGCCTAGCCACCGCGGCTGGCTCCCCGCCCCGGTGGCGGCGCCATGATGGCTTTCGAAACTTCCTTGATGAGGAGAGGCGCCACCGCGCCTGCCGCCACGATGCCCCAGTCGGCTGGGCGGAGCGGCGTCGTGCCGAGGAGCCTCCGGAGCGGCGGCGCCCCGATCGCGGCCCCCTGGAGGGCGAGGGTTCCCCCCAGCGCCGCGACCAACAGGGGGTTGCGTCCCAGGCCCGAGAATCCCGAGCGGTGCTCTGAGCGACAGGTGATCGCGTAGCACAGCTGGGCCGATGTGAGGGTGGCAAAGGCGACGGTTGACGCCGCCGCGCCCACACCATACCGGGCCATGGCCCCGCCGTAAGCGCCAAGCGCAACCGCGGAGATCAGCCCCGCGTCGCCGGCCATCCACGCGAGGTCCTGCCTCGAGAGAATCGGGTCGGCTGGATTCCGCGGCGGTTGCCGCATCACCTGCGGTTCGGCCGGCTCGAACGACAGGGCCAGAGCCGGGAAGACATCGGTCAAGAGGTTGATCCACAGGAACTGCATTGCGGACATCGGCCGGGCCACGCCGAGCGCCATGGCGCCGACCGTGACCAGGATCTCGCTGAAGTTCGTCGCCAGCAGGAACTTGAGCGCCTTGCGGATGTTCGCGTAAATCGTCCGGCCCTGCTCCACCGCGTCCACGATGGACCCGAAGTTGTCGTCGAGGAGCACGACGTCGGCCAGGTCACGCGCCAGCTCGGTGCCTCGCGCGCCCATCGCCACCCCGATGTCGGCCGCCTTGAGCGCCGGGGCATCGTTGACGCCATCGCCGGTCATCGCAACGACCTCGCCGCCCGCCTGCAGCGCCTGAACGATCTGGTACTTGTGCGTCGGGGATACCCGCGCGAAGACATCCACCTCGTGGGCCAAACCCCTCAGGGCGTCCGGGCTGATCTGGACGAGCTGGGAGGCCTCAAGCACGCGGACCTGCCCGTCCCGCACGAGGTCAAGCTCGCGGCCGACGGCCACGGCCGTCCGGCTCTGGTCCCCGGTGATGATGACGATCCGGATTCCCGCGCGCCGACACGCTGCGATCGCTTCGCTGACGCCCGCCCGGATCGGATCGATCAGCGCGACGAGGCCCACCCAGACCAGGCCCTCATAGGCCGCCTCGCCGCCCGATTCGACTTCTCCGAACGCCAGCCCGAGCACCCGCATGCCGCGATCGGCCATCCTCGCGTTCGCGCTCAGTATCTCGGGTCCGATGTCGGCCGTCAGGGGTTCGATGGTCAGGCCGGCCAGCCACCTCGTCGAGCGACGGAGCACTTCCTCCGGCGCTCCCTTGACCATGACGACCCGCCGGTCGCCGCCGGCGTGGTGGATCGTCGCCATCCAGTTCTCGCCGCCGTCACGCGAGCGGATCCCCACGAGCGGGAACTGCCGCCGGAGCACGCGATAGTCCATCCCGGCCTCGAGGGCCGCAAGCAGGAGCGCGCTCTCGGTGGGGCTCCCGATGGATCCAACTACCTGGCCGTCAAGCCACTCGAGCTCGGCCTCGTTACACAGGACGGTGACGGCCAAAGCGCGCTCGAGCGTGGGATCAAGCTCCGCATCCGGGATTGACGCTCGACCACTTTCGGAGCTTTGGACCTGCGTGGGCGGAATCCAGTCCCGGCCGCCGGCATGCCACCCGCCCACGGTCATTCGGTTCTCGGTGATCGTCCCCGTCTTGTCGATGCAGATGACGGTGATGGCCCCCAGGCTCTCGACTGCAGCCAGCCGGCGGACGATCATCTGCCGCTCGAACATCCGGCGCATCCCGAGGGCGAGGGTGGTGGTCGCGACGGCAGGAAGTCCCTCCGGGACGGCGGCGACCGCCAGCGAAATGGCGGTCCGGAACATTTCAAGCAACGGCACGCCGCGGAGGAGCCCGAGCCCGAACGCCACTCCGCAGAGCGCCAGTGAGACGGTGACGAGCTGGCGGCCCAGCGTATCGAGTTGCCGTTCCAGGGGCGTGGGCGGGGCGACGACTTCGGCGATGAGCGCCCGCACCCGGCCGAGCTCGGTCTTCCGGCCGGTCTCGGTGATGACCACGAGGCCGGACCCCTCGCTGACCACGGTTCCCGCGTAGACCATATTCGTGCGGTCGGCGATCGGACTGTCACCTCCGTGAACCGCCTCGGCCAGTTTGGTCACCGGGCTGCTCTCGCCCGTCAACGCAGACTCGTTCACCGCCAATCCCTTGGCCTCGAGGATCCGGCCGTCCGCGGGTACGTCGTAGCCGGGCTTGAGGACGACAACGTCGCCCGGCACGAGGCTCGCAGCCGGCACCACGGTGTCCTTGCCGTCGCGCCGCACGAACGCCATCGGGATGGTCAGATCGTGTAGCGAGCTGATGATGCGCTCCACCTTGCTCTCGGTGACGTAACCGACAGCGGCATTGATGGCGACGACGCCCAGGATAACGGCGGCGTCCAACAACCCGCCGCTCAGTAGCGACACGACGGCGGCCGCGCCCAGGAGCGCGACCGGCAGGGTGGCGACCTGATCGCGCAGGATCGCGAGCGCGGCCCTCGGTTCCGGGATGGGAAGGCGGTTGGGGCCGTCCACCGCGAGCCGAGCGGCGGCTTCGTCGCTCGACAGGCCAGCCTGGCGCGACGTCTCGAGCTGGGCACTCACAAGGTCGTCGGTCAGGGTATGCCAGGCGGGGTGATCCAGCGACGGGGCCAGGTGGATCCGAGTTCCGTCGGTCTGCCCGCCCCCGGCACGCGGCGCGCCCTGGCGGTACTGGGCGATCGACGCCATGAGGTCCCGTAGGGTGACGCTGCGGAAGTCGAACAGGACAAGGAGGTTGCCGGTGAGGAGGCTGGCCTTCACCTGCCGCACGGCTGGATGTCCGGCAAGCCGGTCCTCGAGGTGGAACTTCAGAGCCGGCCGACCTCGCAACCCTTCGACACGGAGCCGAGCGCGTCCGGGAACGGCGACGGAGAGCGGAACAACGGGACGGGGAGAAGGCTTTCGCGCCTGAACCGGGGACCTCAAGATACACCCCCGGTCCTCGAGGACCAACTGGAGAGAACGACTAGCGCGCGGGCGCCCGCCGGGCCGCGCGGTCCTGCGCCAGACCGCGTCCCTCCAAGTACCGGTTCACCTCCGCGGGGAGGGAGCGTCGCATGGCCGCAACGGATTCGAACACGACATCCGCGAGGAGCCCAAGCACGAGCTGAGCCATCACCGAGGTCCCGTTCCTTTCCGGGTGGAGTACCCCACTGCTGACCCCAAGCGTACCGGAACAGTGTGACACCGCGATGACGCTCAGCGAACATTTTTGTTGCGCCTTTTCTTGGTCTTCCGCGTCTCGACGCGCCCTCCGCCCGGGCGCGCGGCCATGGCGATCGCCGCGGCAACCGTGCTCCCGTGACTCAGCAGGATGCTTGTCACGGGGCTCGCCAATCCGAACGAGGCGAGGCCGACCACCGCCAGGTTCGCCTGGGAGGCGATCTGGAGCGTTCGACGGACCCCGGCGATCGCCGCGCGCGCCAAGTCGAGCGCGACCACCACGCGATCGAGGCCCCCGTGCAGGAGCACCACGTCGGCGACCTCGGTCGCGACCGGAGCCCCCCCGGGCACGGCGATGCCGACGTCGGCCGTCTCCAGCGCCAGCGCGTCGTTCACGCCATCGCCCACCATGGCCACGACCCGTCCCTCCCCCTTCAGCTCCTCGATGAGCCGGGCCTTGTCCTCGGGCAGGAGGTCGGCGTAGTGGTGCCGCAGGCCGAGCGACTCGGCGATGACTCGACTCGGCTCGGCATGGTCGCCGGACAGCATGATGACGTTTTGCATCCGCCGCGCACGGAGAGCGCGCACCGCCGACCGTGCTTCGGCCCGCAGTTCGTCCTCGAGGACGAAGATCCCGGCGAGTCGCCCGTCGACGGCGACGAACGTGGGCGATGCGCCAACCGCGTGCGCGGCCGCCTCCTCGGCCCTCGCCGCATCGAGGTCTACGCCCCGGGACTCCATGAAGCGATGGCTCCCGAGGAGCAACCGCATGGCCTCGACGTCCACCTCGACGCCCAGCCCGACGCTCTCCGTGGTGCTCGACGGCGTCGGAATCCGGGCGCGCTGCTCTGCCGCGAGACGCAGGATCGCCCGGGCTACGGGGTGTCGGAATTCCGACTCGGCCGCGGCCGCGAGCCGCACGAGATCGTGCTCGGTCAACGTACGAACGTAGGACACGACCCGGGTCACTCGCGGCGTGCCCGACGTCAGGGTTCCGGTCTTGTCAAAGACGACGGTATTGACGCGCGCAAGGTTCTCGAGCGCCCGCGGTCCCTTGATCAAGATACCCACTGCGGAAGCGCGCTGGATCGAGGTGACGATGGCGGTCGGGATTCCGACCCTGGCCGCCAGGCCGTAGTCGGCGACGAGAATCGCGGTGCCTGCGTCGAGGCTACGCGAGAAGCCGGCGCCGAGCGCCGCGAGGATCAGCGTGCGCGCGACCTCGCGGTCGGCGAGTCGCTCAGCGAGCCGCTGGATGTCGGACTTCTCCGCGGCGGCCGTCTCGATGGTCCGGACGATTTGCCCCACCGCCGTGTCGAGGCCGACGCGATCGACGCGCACCTGGAGATGTCCGTGCTCGACGACGGTGGCCGCGAACACCCGGTCATCGGAACGGCGCTCTACCGGCAAGGCCTCGCCCGTCACCGTCTGCTGATTGACAAGCGCCTCACCGCCCACCACCATGCCGTCCACGGGCAGCTGGCAGCCGGCATCGATCGCGATGATGTCACCGATGTCCAGCGCCGCCACGCGCACGAGCTGGCGGCTTCGACCTCTGATCCGTAGCACGGTTTGATCGGGGTCGGCGACGAGATCGTAGAGGGACCGCCGCGTGGTGACGACGGTCTTCGCCACGATGTATTCGCCGACCGATCGTAGCCAGGTCAGGAGGGCCGAGGCCACGTAGTTGCCACGGGTGACCAGCAGCACGAGCGTCGAGGCCTCGAGGACATCGCCGTCGAGTCGCCGCCGCCCGAGCGCGACGGTGGCGCGGAGCAAGGCAGGAAGGTCCGAGGCGAGTATCAGTCCGGCCAGCACCGATCCCGGGACGGGAAGGCACGCCGCGGCGAGCACCGCGGTGGAGCCGATGAGGCGGAGAAGGGGCGCTCGCTGAACATCCAGTTTTGCCTCGGTCTCCCCGGCGCCAGCACGGCGCGCTGGGGCACTGGCCAGGCCAGGCGCCATGGCCTCGAGCTCGTCGATCAGCCCCTGTTCGGCGATCTGGAAGGGATCGTACTCGATCCGCACGCTTCCCGTCCTCGCGCTCCCGGCGACGGTTCGCACCCCCGGAACGGCGCGGAGGCGGGCCTCGAGCGCGTCGCGTCGGCTTTTCAGCCAGCGTACGGGATAGCGGACCCGGAGCCTACCCCGAACGGAGTGCGCGACGAGATACCGCATGCGAGCTCAGCTCGCCGGGGGGCTGTTGTAGTCGCGGAAGAGACCGTGCGCGTACCAGAGCGCCGTCGACCACGCCAGCGGCGCGGTGCGCCCGACGGCGATCTCCCGAGCCGCCCAGACCATCAGGACCAGCGGCACGAGCGCACCGAGTCCAACCAGTCCTCGGGTGGTACGGTGGACCCTGCGATCGAGTTCCCCGAAAGTCTCGGCAACGCCCGCCGCGAAGGTCGCCCGGCCGTGCTGCGCCCCGGTTGGTCGATCGTGAGCGAGGTCAGCCACGAGGCTCTCGTCGATCCCCACGTGTCGGGCGACCGCCAGGGTGATCGCCTCCGCCGGGATCTTCTCTGGCTCGAACAGGACCAAGATGCTTCGTGTACGCGGTGACCAGCTGCAGCTCCGAACACCCGCGAGACCTCGGAGCGCTTCGGCCACCTCCTCGCTCCCGGCCCGCGCGGGCCCTCGGAAGCGCAGGCGACCTGGGAGCGCGTGAACGATACGCAGCGTGGAACGCTCGTTGATCGGGTCGCGGTGTGGATCCATCCCGGCCGACCCCGTCAAGGCACGTGGGAGCGGACCCGGCCCGCGCCGCGCCGTCGGGCGCGCCCGACGGCTGGCTCTGCGGGCGCCTCCTCAGCTCCCTTCTCTGGATGCTCGGCTTCGCCTTCGTCACCGAGCTCGGCGGCGGCGGCCAACTCCTCGCGCCGCACCCGTGCCTCCGCGACAACATCCTCGAGGTTCTCCATCTGTTCGGCGGCGATGCGCCGGAGCTCTTCGGCCACGCCCATGCCAACAGCGGTTGCTTCGACGGCGAGTGGCCGAAAGGCCCGCGAGACGAGCGGCAGCATGCTGGCCGCGGCGAGCCCCAGAACAAACGAGACCGGTGAAAAGCGCATTCGAACCCTCCAGGGAGATCAGGATTGCTGCCAGCGATGGTAGTCGCACGGGCAGGGTCGCGGATATTACGTTACTGTTACGTCATCCCGCGGGTGGGCGACCCGCCCATTACCATTTATGTTGCTTAGGCACTTGGCGCCTTGACTGGGTTGGGCGGTTCAGTTACGCTCGCCGCCTGTTCGTCGGGACGCTCGATGCTAACCAGGAGGACCCAATGGCGAAGGCTCGCGGAACGTCGAGGACGGGAAAGCCCGTGAGGTCAAAACCGATACTCGAACCCTCGAGCAGGACGACGGAACTCGCCAGCGGCGTCGTCCGCCTGCTGACGAGGACGGCGGTCACGGCGCTCTCCGGAGCTCGGGACGTTGGAACCGAAGTAGGGGCGATCGCTGTTACCGCGGTCCGCGGGTCGGTGCAGGCGGCTGGCGAAATCGGTACAGATGTTGGCCGGCTCGCGGCCGGAGTCGCAGAAGGTACCATAGAGGCGGCAGATCGAATCGCCTCCGCGGCAGGGAAAACCGTCGGAAACCTCGTGAATGGCACGATCGAGGGCGTCCGAGAGATCATGCAGACGCCCGCGTCGCGACGCCCTGCCGCGGTCAAGCCTCTCCAGAAGGTCCGTCGGACGGTGGGCGGGCGGACCGAAGGCGAGACGCTGGCTCAGCGGAGACCGCTCGCGCGGCGCCCCTCGCGCACGCAACGGATGGGGGCCCGGCCGAGTCGCGCGCGGATCGGCAGCACATCCTGAGGAGCTTCTTGAGAGGCCTCGGGGCCCACGGCGGAGAACTGAAGTCGCCGCGCTGCACTTGGCCGATCAGCCGATGCCGGGGGAGCTCCGTGCCCCCGGGGATCCTGTTCCTATATTCCCACGTCCATTCTCAGCGACTTTTCAAGAACCGAGCCCTAAGAGATAGCGGCGCGGGTGGGTAGACCGAACTAGTCAGCACACGCCGGTAGTGCTCCTGCTCCACAAGCCGCTCTTCCAGGACTCCCCGCTCGACGAGAAGCCGCACCATCGGTACCTGCCGCCGGCGTCCCGGCGCCGCCTCCTCGGGCTCATGTCCGGCGCCGTCCTGGGTGGGCACACCCACCAGTATCGGGACCAGACGGTCGACGCAGTCCGCCACATCTGGTTGCCCTCGACGGCGTTTTACCTGCCGGACGGGCTGCAAGATCGCCTGAGCGAAAAAGTCACGGGCCTGAGCGTCCTCGACCTCACGCGAGACGGGCTTCGCTTCCACTAGTCTGTCCCGATGGGGTCGCTCGGAACAGCGCGCTCGACCATCCCGTGTATCCGGAGCTGGCGGGCGCTCGGCTCGCCGCGCGGTAGCGGCACCCCCTTCACCCAAGATTTGCACCTCCGTCATCGGCCTGTAACGCCGATGGCCGAAAGTCTCGAGGTGATGGCACTCCGGATCGGCTTGGTGACCGATATCCACCATGGTCCGGACGTCGACGTCCGGACCGGCAGCGCGGCCCGCTCGCTTCTCGCCGCGTTCACCGCGTGCATGCGTGATCGGTTCCGCCCAGACCTGATCGTCGACCTAGGCGACCGGATCAACGACGTCGATCCCGAGACCGACCGAGTCCGGCTGCGCGAGGTGCGCGACATGCTCGAGACCGCGGGCCCGCCCGTCGTCTACGC
The DNA here is from genome assembly GCA_020073245.1 of Terriglobia bacterium. Classification (GTDB taxonomy): domain Bacteria; phylum Acidobacteriota; class Thermoanaerobaculia; order Thermoanaerobaculales; family Thermoanaerobaculaceae; genus RBG-13-68-16. Next base: position 21,978 of record JAIQFQ010000041.1, read on the forward strand.
GTGGGGCAACCACGATCTCACGAACGTGGCGCCTGCCGACGCCCGTGCCATCCTGGGTAAGCAGGCCGACCACGAGTCGTTCGACGCCAACGGCTACCACCTCGTCGTCCTCAACAGCCAGGACCCGACCGTCGAAGGGATCGGCGGGACGCTCTCCTCCGCCCAGCTCGACTGGCTCGAGCAGGATCTGCGCGCGACCTCGCGCCCCGCGATCGTCTTCTGCCACCATCCCCTCGACGAGCAGGACCCCGGGCGCCACTGGTACTTCGCAGACCATCCCGACCACGCCCTGGCCAGGAACCGCGAGCGGGCCCGCCGCATCCTGGCCGCGAGCGGGCGCGTTCGCGCGGTGTTCAACGGGCACATGCACCTGAACACGGTGGAGGTGATCGACGGCGTCCCCTACATCACGGTCATGTCGCTGGTGGATTCGAAGATGACCGGCGGCCCGTCGGGCTGCTTCGCCGAGATCGCGCTGACCGACGCGGGGGCGGTCGAGGTCAGGGTCCGAGGCCAGCTCCCCCTGGCCGTCGCCTTCCGCTGATGCCCCTTCCGCCGAACCCAGTGAGCCCCACACCCAGGAGGACGGTACGATGGCCCAACTGAGGAAACCACTGTTCTACGCAGCCCTGGCCCTGCTCCTGGCCCTGGGCAGGCTGCTTTTGCCGGCCTCGGCCGCGGAGCCGGTGACGATCGAGTACTGGCACATCAACTCGCCCACGTTCGGCGGTCCCGCCGTCACCGAGCTGGTCACGCTCTTCGAGTCCCGGCATCCCGACATCAAGATCGTCGAGAAGTTCCAGCCGGGGGTCTATACCGGCCTGATGCAGCAGCTGCAGGTCTCGCTCGCGGCCAGGCGCCCGCCCGCGGTGGCCCAGATCGGCTTCAACCTGACCGCCTACGCTGCGACCCAGTTCCCCCACGTCGTCCTCGACAAGTACCGCCAGAGCGACCCCGACTTCTTCAAGGGCATCCCCGACAACATCATGGCCCTCGGGCTCTTCGGCGGGAAGCTCCACGGGATCCCCTTCGGCGTGAGCACGCCGGTGATGTACTACAACCCCGAGCTCTTCAAGGCTGCCGGCCTCGACCCGGATCAGCCGCCGCAGACGTGGGACGAGGTCCAGCGCCAGGGGCAGATCATCAAGCAGAAGACCGGCAAGCTCGCGGTGTACCTGCAGCAGCCCAACGACGAATGGATCGACCAGACGCTGATCTGGGGCAACGGCGGGCGGCCGCTCTCCGAGGACGGCAAGCGCGTAGGCTGGGATTCGGCCCCCGCGGTCGAAGCCATGCAGATGTGGCAGGACATGGTCCAGAAGAGCAAGATCGCGGCGAACCTCACCTGGGAGGAGGGCATCCAGGCATTCCTGAGCGGCCACGTCGCGATGTGTCTCACGACGATCGGCCGCCAGGAGCACATGCGCAAGAACGCGAACGGCTTCGACGTGCGAAGCGCTCCCGTGCCGCGCTTCGGGAGCAAGCCCCTGGCCACCGCCACCGGCGGCAACGTCCTGATGATCTTCGCGAGCGATCCGGCCCAGGAAAAGGCCGCCTGGGAGTGGATCCGGTTCCTCCTCTCCCCCGACGGCGCGACCATCTGGACCCGCGGCACCGGCTACCTGCCGCCCCGCGCGGCGCTGGCCAACGACCCCCGCTACCTGAAGCCGTTCTTCGACCAGGCCCCCCTCATGAAGGCGGCGCTGGACACCTTCCCATACGCCAAGCCGTGGGTGTCCTTCCCGGGGTCGCGCGGGCTCGAGATCACGAAGACGCTCATCAAGGCGCGTGAGGAGGTGCTCGAGGGCAAGCGCCCGGCCGAGGCCATCCTGAAGGAAGCGGCGGCGCAGGCCAACACGCTGCTGTCCCGATAGCCCCGCTCCCACGTGAGTCTGGCCGCCCCCGCGGGCTCGGGATCGGTCGCTCTCGCCGTCGGGGGCGCGCGCGAGCGCGTGCGTCTCCGGCGGCGCTGGCGCGCCAATGCCGTCGCCTACCTGTACCTGGCCCCCGCCGCCGCCCTGACGGCCGTCTTCGTTTACTGGCCGCTCGTCGCGAGCGCCGCCCTCAGCTTCTACGACTGGAACCTGGTCTCGCCGGACCGGGTGGCGGTGGGCTGGCAGAACTACCGCGACCTCGTTCAGAGCCGTGCGTTCCGGCTCTCGCTTGTCAACACCGGCCAGGCCGCCGTCGCCCTCACGGTCCTGACCGTGCTGGCCCCGCTCATCCTGGCGGTACTGGTCCTCCAGGTGACGCCGCGCTGGCGCAACGTCTACCGCGTCGTCCTCTTCTCCCCGACCGTGATCTCCATGGCCATCGCCTGCGCGATCTGGCTCTGGATGTTCCACCCGCTCTACGGCGTGCTAAACGCCGCGCTGGGCCTGGCGGGCTTGCCGGCCCCGGCCTGGCTCTCCTCGAGCGACTGGGCGATCTGGAGCATCGTCCTGGTCACGGTCTGGAAGACCTTCGGCTTCAACTTCGTCATCTACACCGCCGGCCTGCTCGCGATCCCGGCCGAGCTCTATCAGGCCGCCCGGGTCGACGGCGCCTCCGACGCCCAGCTGTTCCGCCACATCACTCTGCCCCTGCTCGCGCCGACGACGCTGTTCGTGCTCCTGACCACGTTCATCCTGGGTCCGCAGAATCTGTTCATCCCGACGCAGATCCTGACCCAGGGGGGGCCCAACGAGGCCAGCAACAACGTGGCGTACCTGGTGTACCAGCTCGGCTTCGAGTACTTCCGCGTCGGCTATGCCTCCGCCGCGGCCACGCTGATCTTCCTCGTCTTCCTCGTCCTCACCGCCATCCAGTTCCTTCTCGCCGAGCGGCGCATCCACTATGGCGGCTAGGCCACGCGGGGCACACCTGCTGCTGGCCACCGCGTGCCTGGTCGTGGTCTTCCCGATGCTCTGGATGATCTCGACCGCGCTCAAGTCCCCGCACGAGATCTTCGCGGGCACCTTCCGGCTCTGGCCGGCGCAGCCGACGGCCCGGAACTTCTCCACCGCCATGACCCAGGTGCCGATGCTGCGGCTCTTCGCCAACAGCCTCGTGGTGGCCCTCGGGGTCACGGCCGCGCAGGCCCTCTCCAGCACCCTCGCCGCCTACGCCTGCGCGATCCTCCGGCCGCCGGGCCGGCACGTGTGGTTCGCCCTCTTCGTCGCCACCATGATGGTGCCGTTCCAGGTGACGATGATCCCGAACTACCTCCTAATCGCCCGGCTCGATCTCCTCAATACCTACACCGGCCTGATCGTCCCCCAGGTGGTGACGGGCTACGGCATCTTCATGCTCCGCCAGACCTTCAAGAACCTGCCCGGCAGCCTCGTCGAGGCCGGCATCCTCGACGGCGCCAACTCCTGGCAGGTCCTCTGGCGGATCGTCGTCCCCGCGACCCGGACCGCGCTGGCCGCGCTCTCGGTGCTGTTCTTCATCAACACCTGGAACCAGTACCTCTGGCCCCTCCTGGTGTCGACCGACAAGCTGATGAAGACCCTGCCGGTCGGGATGCAGGAGTTCGTGAGCCTCGAGGGAGGGACCAACTGGGGACCGCTCATGGCCGCCGCGTCGATGGCGGTGGTCCCCGCGCTCCTCGCCTACGTCGTCGCACAGCGCTACGTCCTCGAGAGCTTCGTGACCGCCGGGCTCAAGGAGTAAGCGCGCCGCGCGTGCTACACAGGCGTCATGGGGGACATTCTGTTCGTCGGGGACGTCCAAGGCTGCGCCGCGGAGCTGCACGATCTGCTCCTACTCGCGGGCTTCGATCGCCGCCGGCACCGCCTCGCGCTCTGCGGCGACCTCGTCAACCGCGGGCCCGACAGCGTTGGGGTCCTCCAGCTGGCGCGTGGCCTGGACGCCCTCACCGTCATCGGCAATCACGAGGTGGCGCTGCTCGAGGGCCGCCGCACCGCGACCCTCGACGCGGTCCGGAGGCAGCTCGGCCCCGCGCTCGACGAATGGCTCGCGTGGATCGAGTCCTGGCCCACCTTCGTCCAGGGCGACGGCTACATCCTGGTGCACGCCGGCATCGCGCCGGGCAAGCGCCCGGAGCAGTGCACGCGCGAGGAGCTCACCGAACTGCGCACCGTCGACGGCCAGCCCTGGTTCGATTTCTGGTGCGGCCCGGAGACGGTCATCTTCGGCCACTGGGCCCAGCGCGGCCGGGTGGACCTCGAGCTGTGCAAGGGCCTGGACACGGGCTGCGTCTACGGCGGCGAGCTCACCGGGCTCTGGTGGCCCCGCCTCGACTGGGTGTCCGTGCCGGCCCGCCGCCGTTACTACGAGCGCGTCAGGGACTGAGGCCGATCACTTCCGGCCGATGAGCAGTGAGCACGGCGCGGCGGCCAGGAGCTGCGCGGCGACGGATCCCAGCGTGAGGCGCCGCACGGGCTCGAGCCCCTGATGCCCCACCGCGAGCAAGTCCGCGGCGCGTGCGCGGGCTGCGTCGAGCAGGATCTCGGCGGGTCTCCCGATCACCACCTCGCTCTCCACGATGGCCCGATCCGCGAGGGCGGCGGACGCCCGGGTCAGGTGAGCGCGCGCGTCCGCCGCCTCCTGCGCCTGCTGCTCGTCCAGCGCGACCTGGACCGCGGGCGGGACCTCCTTGAGATCCAAACCGCAGCGCCAGGACGTGTCCACGATTCCCAGGGCGAGGACCCGGGGCGGTGGAGCGAAGCCGAGCCGCGACAGCAATCGGATCGCTTCGCGGACGCTCGGCGAACCGTCCATGCCGAGCACGATCTGGCGCACCGATTCCGGTGCCCGGTATACCAGGAGCACGGAGCATTCCAGGTTGTATCCGCCCAGCCGGGCCACGCTGCCCAGCACGCCGGATGGCTCGGCGTCGCCGCTGCGCCCGAGGACGACCAGGTCCGGCTTCCACTGCTCGGCGGCGCGGAGCAGATGCTCGTGAGGATCCCCTTCGATGACGTCGGCGCCCAGGTCCAGCCAGCGCTCCGCGAGCTGGCCACGAGCCTCCTCGCACACGCGCCGCGACCGTTCCAGGATCATCGTCCGCAGAGTCCGCCGGGCGGACGACGGCTTGGCGGGGGCCCGGAGCGTCTGGGCGATTCTCACGATACGCAGCGCCGACGGCTCGGTCGGCGTGAACCGCTGGAGCCAGGCCGTCGCCGCGTGGGCACCGGCGCTTCCGTCCACGAAGAGGAGAACCCGCATGATGCCTCAGGCGATCGGCGACATCGGCTCCGCGCGTACCGCCATGCGATCCCGGCAGCGCCCGTGGTAGACCGCCCCCCGAACCGCCATGGTTTCCGCGTGGGGCGGAATCAGCCGCCGGCAGCCTGCACACGTGATCGGCTCGCGCTCGAGGAGCCCGGACGCGTGGAGCCAGAACATGTAGCACTCCAGGTGGACGAGCACGACCGCGGAGGATCGGGTGAGACCGAACGCCTGTCCCCGGGAGATTTGCTCTGAGCACACGTGGCACCGCGGGCCACCCTCCGTCGTGCCCAGGAGCCTCGCGCGATCGTGCGTCAGTCGCCAGAGGCGCCCGTTCTCCAGTCCTTCTTGGACGCGAGCGCGAATCTCCGGGCCGGTCAGCATGGCGGCGCGGAGCATACCACGCACCCCGGGAACCATTGGCTACGGGAGTGTTACGTTTCGGCGTCCTCTAGACTGTAGCTACTTCCCCGGGCAGAAATGATGGTGACATAGGCCAGGGGCGCGAGGTCCGGGACGCTGGCCGCGGATCGGGGACGTGGGCCATGGGCGGGGGCGATCGCCGCGGGAGGGGGCTAATGTGTTGCTACACTCTCGTGGGGCCATCCACCCTGCCGGGTCACCCCCGAGATCGCGCTGCCGGTGGACCGGCGGGCCGAGCCCGGCGGTTAGGGCCGATGCCAGGGCGCTATTCGATGACATGGTCCGCCCGGACCAGCAGGGACGGCGGAACGGTCAGCCCGAGCGCTCTCGCCGTTCTGAGGTTGATGACCAGCTCGAACGCGGTCGGCTGCTCGACCGGGAGATCGGCCGGCCTGGCGCCGCCGAGGATCCGCGCGACGTAGGTTCCGGCGCGGTGAATCACGCCGGAACGCTCGGGCCGAACGACATGAGTCCGCCGCTGCGAATTGATCGCCGGGATGCGGCAACGTCGGCAACGCGCTCCGACATAGAGGGAACGCTCCGCGCTACCCTCGGGCTGCTGCCGCAGACCCGGTGCGTCGCGCTCGGCGGAACGGCCTCGCCGGACCGGTACTTCAATGATCTTGCCCATCAGGCGATCAGAGCCGCCCCAAAGGGCGCTGCGGGCGGCCCTCATTCCCCGGCGCGCGGTGAGCTTGCTCCTGTATCACGGCTCCTCGCCCCGCGTGCGCGCTGGCCTCGCAGGTCGTCCGCTACGGCCGCCCGGACCCGGACGGCAACGCCCTCGAGGCCAGCCCCCGCGCTGCCGTCCCCACGCACGCTTGGACCTGGCCGGCGTTGATGCACCGCGTGTTCGCCCTCGATGTCCACGCTTGTCCCCGCTGTGGCGGCCGGCTGCGCGTTATCGCCACCGTCCAGGACCCCCTCCTCGTCCAGGCCATCCTCGCCCACCTTCGCCGCTCTGGGGCACCGAGCCGCCTGGCCCTGCCCCGCCGCCTCGGCCGCAATCGGGTAGACTCCTCGCTCGATCAGGCCCTCAAAGCCTTACTCTTGCCCCCCTGCACCAGCGCCTTGACCGCGAGCCCGTGGCGGCGCAGGATCACTGGGGGCCAGCGGGCGTGCTTGACGCCGACCCTCGCCTTCGCCTCCTCGACCGCGCCGTTCCGGGCCCACCGCCGGGGCTCACGGGGGAGGCCGGACTGCCTCGACGCCGGCCCCCCGCGGAGGTGGCGTCAATCGCTCCTATGCGCCGAGAAACTAGGGACCTCTGCTCTTGAGCGTTATGCGGATATGCGTCCCCATCCGAACCTGCGTGATTGCTCCGGAAATTCCGGTATGGGCGGTGGTGACAGTGCACACATCCTTCGGTAAGACGGTTCTTCCATGAGCACAAACGATCCGGATCAAATGCTCACGGCGCAGGACCTCGACCGGCTGCAGTTAACCACCCTCGAGTATTATCTGCATGAGTTGAACCCCGCCAACGGGCTCATCCGCGATAAAACCGAAAAGTCCGCACCCGCAAGTATCGCCGCCGTCGGACTGGCTCTTGCCGCGCTGCCGATCCTCGTCGAACGCGGTGTTGTCGCACGGGAGTTCGCGCCGCAAGTTGCCCTGATAACGCTGCGCTTCTTTCGCGACAGCCCGCACGGGCCGGAACCGGACGCCACGGGCTACAAGGGGCTTTACTATCACTTTCTCGACATGAAGAGCGGCCGCCGCGCCTGGAACTGCGAGCTTTCGACGATTGACTCGGCCTTTCTCTTTGCTGGTATGCTCACCTGCGCGGCGTATTTCGACGCCGATACGGCGGAAGAAGGAGAAGTTCGCCGGCTCGCCGCAGAGGTTTACGCTCGGGCCGATTGGCAGTGGGCGTTAAACGGCGGCCCGGCGCTTTCGCACGGCTGGAGACCTGAGAGCGGATTTATTCCGCACTACTGGAAGGGCTACGACGAAGCGCCTCTGGTTTACTTTCTCGGCCTCGGCTCGCCAAGCTTCCCGCTTCCATCAGAAAGTTACGCGGCGTACTGTTCAACCTATCAGTGGCGAAAACTTTACGGGCGCGAAGTCCTCTACTCCGGCCCACTGTTTACGCATCAGCTTTCCCACCTTTGGATCGATTTTCGCGGTATCCACGACAGGTTCATGCTCGAGCACAATACGGATTATTTCGAAAACAGCCGGCAGGCAACGTATGTCCACCAAGCTTACGCAATTGACAATCCCCGCGGTTTCGCCGGATACGGTGAGCACTGCTGGGGCATCACTGCCACCGACGGCCCGGGGTGGGCAAAGCGGATGGTGAATGGCGTTGAGCGCGACTTTTACGACTATGTCGCCCGGGGAGCCCCGGACGGCCCCGACGACGGAACGCTTGCCCCCTGGGTCGTGCTCGCCTCACTTCCCTTTGCCCCAGAGATCGTCATCCCGACGATCAACCACATGGCGCATCTCGACATCGGCGCGAACTCTCGCTACGGATTCAAGCCGTCTTTCAATCAAACTTGGGAAGTATCCGATAGTCCGACCGGCTGGTGGGTCTCGCCGTATCATTTCGGAGTCGACCAGGGGCCGGTAGCCCTGATGATTGAAAATTACCGCACCGGGCTCATTTGGAACATCATGCGCCGCTCACCGTACATAGTAAACGGATTGAAACGAGCCGGATTTCAGGGCGGCTGGCTTGAGGGGAGTGTCTCAGATTAATTCATTTCAGTGGATAAACGACCGGCGATCGAGGCGGTTCCGGCACAAGCTCCCGTTTTCGGCCCAAGATTTCGACGGCGTCGTCACGAATCATCGACGTCAACCGTGTGCGCGACTGGCGCGCCGTCCTGTCCGCAGAGGAGCAGCAGCTGATTGGGGTTGCTCGTCTGCTCCCTGCGGCGCCGCGTTTCGCCAGCCGCGGACCCCTTGCTCCGAGTCTCGGTGTCGGGCAGGCGACGCGCGTCCTCGCTGCACCGGCCGAGCGCGGTGTCGGCTACGTCGTCCTGGGTGACCGCGCGCTCGCTCGCGCGCTCGTCGACGCGGTTGTCGACATCGGCGCCGACGGCACGTGGACCTAGACCCCGATGAAGGAGGAGACCCGATGCCGGCAACCAAGCCCACCCGGCCCCGCCGCTACGAGAGCCCGGCCGGTCTCGTCGTGCACGTGAATGCCAACGGGTCGCTCCGCCGGATGGAGCACGGCGACATCGTGCTCAACCTGTTCCCGGGAACGGAGATGGAGGGCGGGCCGGCCAACGTCTATCTGCGGCGGCTCGGTGCCCACGTCGCGTGGACGCCACTGCTCGGGCCATGCAGTCCCCTCACGCCGCGGCTCGACGCGGCCGGGCTGCGGGCGACCGGCGAGTGGCTCGGGCTCCCCATTACCCTGACGCTGGTGCTCGCCGCGGGAACCCCCGCGTGGTTCTGGCACGTCACCGTCGGGAACCCGACGGACGCCGCGGTCACCGTGGACCTCCTCTACGCGCAGGACCTTGCCCTGGCGCAGTATGGCGCGATCTCCAGGCACGCCCACGACCCGCTTGACGAAATGTTGGCTGGGATGAACTGGATAATGGAAGACCACAATGTCTCCGCGATGCACGTGGCGATAGGGCATGATC
>JAIQFQ010000073.1 GCA_020073245.1 Terriglobia bacterium
CATGCGGTGGACCAGGGTCGAGTGCCAAGGGACGATCAGTGCGCTTGGGCTGTGGACGGATTATGCGGAGGATTCTTCCAGCCTCCCCGGTGGCGATGCGTGGAGCCAGCGACCCGCACAGTGATATCCTGCATGAACTTCGGAGGTCTTCATGACTCTGTCACCATCGAGCAAACCGAGACTCGGAGGCTCGGTTTGCCGTTTTCCATTAGTCCATCTAATCCGCGTTAGGTGGCCAGACGACAACTGCAACTGGCTGTGATCGGATCACGGGTCGAGCTCGAGTACTTCGACCAGAACGAGGGGATGAGCGCCCTGTTCCCCAGGGAGGGGACAATTACCTCCGAGTTCGTGGCCCCGAGCTCTGCCGACAGGTGGTATGTCGTGAGCCTCGACGACCCAGCGGAACTACAGCAACAGATCGCGGGGCAACAGCGCTACGTGCTGAGGACGTATCGCGAGTTCCTCATCCGACCCCGGTGGCTTGATGCGGGACTCTCAAGGGTCCCGGTCTCAGTGTTTGTGGCGGCACGGTCGGAGAGCGGCGGTCCGAGCGGGAATGGTCCCGAGCTTCTCTGCTGGGGGATGGCCCGTGTGCTGGCCACCTAGCCAGCGGCTGAACCGCCGGTCGTTAGGCGCCGCACCCATGGGTCCGAAAGGAGCAGCAATGGCGGAGAACAAAACGAAGGCCACGGAAGCGAGCGTGGAGAGCTACCTCTCTACCATCGAGGACGAGGCCAGGCGCAAAGACTGTGAAGCGTTGGCCAAGCTGATGACCAAGGCGACGAAGCAGCAGCCGAAAATGTGGGGAACGAGCATCGTCGGGTTCGGCAGCTATCACTACACCTACGAGAGCGGCCGGGAAGGCGACCCATGCCTGACGGGTTTCTCCTCTCGAAAGGGCGAAATCAGTGTCTACCTCACGGCGAGCGTCCTTGGGCAAGAGGAGCTTCTCTCGAAGCTCGGGAAGCACAAGAGGGGCAAGGGATGCCTCTACGTACGCACGCTCAGCGACGTTGATCTCAAAGTCCTGGAGCAACTCATCGTCGGCTCCGTCGCAGAGAGGGAGCGCCGTCATCGCTAACACCAAAGTGGCGCCCGACGGGTCGCTCAAGCCAACAGCCCAGCCTCCGCTTCGCTGCGGTTGGTCGGCGGCCTGGCTCCAGCGCTGGGCATCGTTGTAGGATCTCGTCGTTTGCTGTCAAACAGGGAGGGCAGTCATGGGAACTGCGAGAAGCGCTGGACGGGTCATCGGCGTGCTGGTGCTGGCGCAGATGGTCTTGAGCTTTCTGGTGAATTTCGTCTTGATGGCGCCGGTGTTCGCTGCGCCAGGCTTCCTGGTGAACGCCGCCGGGCACTCGTTGCGGTTCGGCGTGGCCGTGCTCATCGGGCTCGCTGCGGGCGTGCTTTCGGTCGGCATCGCGATCGCGGCGTTCCCGGTCTTTCGTCAGCGCAGCCAGGCGATGGCGCTCTGGTTCGCCGCGCTCGCCGTGGTCGGCTTCTCCGTCACCGCGGTCGAGAACATCAGCCTGATGTCGCTGCTGTCGTTGAGCGAGGCGTACGCCAAGGCGAGCGCCGCCCAAGGCGATCTGTTCCAAGCCCTGCGCGTCGTCGTCGCCTCGGCGCGGAACTGGGCGCACTACACGGGCCTGATCGTCGCCGGCGGCGAGCTCTTCGTGCTTTACGGCGCGCTGTTCCGGTTCGCCATGGTCCCGCGCGTCCTTGCCGGGTTCGGTCTGGCGGCGGTGTTGCTGCAGATCACCGCGGTCGCGATGCCGCTGTTCGGGCATGACGTCGTGTTCCCGTTGCTCATGCCCCTGGGTCTGTGCCATCTGGCTCTGGCTCTCTGGCTGATCGCGAAGGGCTTGCGCGGGTCCACAGAACCGCAGAATGGGCGAAACGCCGCCTGACGTTCCTCGTCGAGCGACGAACCGACGTCTCGGCCTTAAGATGCTCATGATCGACCACCTCGTCTTCGCGACGCCGGACCTGGAGCGCGGCGTCTCGGAGATCGAAGCCCTCACCGGCGTCTGTGCCTCTCCCGGCGGTCGACACCCTGCATGGGGCACCCACAACTGCCTCGCCGCCCTCGGCGCCGAAACCTATCTCGAGATCATCGCGCCGGACCCCGCGCAGCCGGAGCCGGCGGCTCCGCGACCCTTCGGCCTCGACGGCCTGCCCGGCTCCCGCCTCGCGTCGTGGGGCGTTCGGGGCGATCACCTGGAGCGCCTCGTCAGGGCCGCAGCAGGAAACGGCGTGCGCCTCGGCGAGCTGCTCTCGGGAAGCCGCATCCGGTCGGACGGCGTCGTCCTGGCGTGGGAGCTGACAAGCCCGCCGACCTCGATCGAGGCCGGCCTCATCCCGTTCTTCATCGACTGGGGGTCCTCGCCTCATCCCGCCGGTTCGGCGGCTTCCGGTCTATCGCTTGTCGGTTTGCGGGCCGAGCACCCGGAGCCTGCCGGCGTGGCGCGCAGCCTCGCTGCTCTCGGCGCAGATCTCCCCGTTCTGCGAGCGTCGGAGCCGGCCCTCGTCGCGGTCCTCGACAGCCCCAGGGGCCGCGTGGAGCTCCGTTAGCCCTGGCGAGCCGTCGCCGCCGGACCACTCGCTCCGGCGGATGCGGTACCCTCTCCGCTGCACGCCACGCGGTTGGATGGCCGTCGAGAAGGGGGAACCGGTGTCCAAACAACAGATCCGCATCGACCAGGTGCCGAGCGATCGGGTGGGCTTCATCAGGGCGTTGCGGCTCATCGGGCAGATGGGGTTGAAGCAGGCCACCGACGTCGCCGCTCACCTGGACCGGTTTCGCCACTCCGTCGTCGTCGCGGGCATCGAGCCCGCCGTGGCTGCACACATCTCCCAGGTGCTGCGCGATGCCGGCGCGGAGGTCGCGCTCGAGGAGTGCTCGATCGGAACGCCCATGGTGTGCTCCCCCACCGCGGACGCGAAGTACGAGTGGACCGCTTCTCGCCTCATCCGGAAGGTAACTTGACATGATGGAGCAACCGACGCGAGGGGCGGACGCGCCGGCGTTGAAGTACATCGAGCTGAAGACGGGTTTCAGCGACGACGGTCCCGCGTGGATCGCCCGGGTCAGCGTCTCGAAGTCGGGGCGAACGGTGTACTTCGGCGGGAAAGCGCTCCGACGGGCAAAGGGTTTGGCTCCGGGCAACTACGTGGACGTGCAGACGGGCGATGCGTACTGGGTTTCCGGAGTCAAGAAACGCGGGACCAACCGGCACTGGGCCGGCTCGGCCAAGATCATCGTGGAGGCGGCGGCGGTTCCGGCGCTGCTCGCTCACCTCGGCGAAACGACGCTCGATCCTACCCGCTTCGTCGTCTCCGACGCGATCCGCCCGACGAGCCCTTCCGACTTCGCCTCCGTCGAGAACCCGAAGCCGGACGCCACGTAGCCCGGCGACCCCTCGCCGCGCAGGCGCCGGACGCCCGCGGCTGAAATGCGGCGTCGGGGGTCGCTGGTTTCGTAATGGAAATGATCGGAGCGTGCGATGAACCACATCGACGATGAGCATTTCAGGGGGTCGATCGGAGACCTGCGGGCGTTCCAGAAACCCGGGTTGGAGACGTTCAGGCGCTATATCCGAGGAGAGCTGCCTGCGCCTCCAATTTCGAGGCTTGCCGGACTGCGGCCAACCGAGGCGGGGCTCGGCAAGGCCACGTTCACCATGCCGGTCACGCGGTGGTTGGAGGACGGCTTCGGGCTGTATTGGGGAGGCGTGTACGCGCTGTTTGCCGACGCTCCCCTGGCGTGGGCCATCTGGACGACCCTCCCAGCCGGGAAGGCCGTTGCGACGTCCGAGCTCAGCATGTCGTTCGTCAGACCCATGAGCAGGAATACCGCCAACATGATCGGCCGAGCCGAGAGCATCCATTCGGGAAACCAGGTGGGCCTGTCGATGATCCAAATCACCGATCAGGACGGCCGCCTGTTGGCGTTTGGGAGCACCCGGTGCCTGATCTCCAATGTTGCCGTCGACGCGGACGCGGAGTACGCGCCCCCCGAACTCGGACCGACTGACCCGCCCGATCCCTACCTGCGGCCGGCGCCCGAGGACGGCTACTTCAGTCTTGACCAGGTCATGAATGGAGCCCCCATCGAGCTGCAGCGGCGAACGGTTGCTGGGGAGAAGATCTTCCCCGTATGGCGCCTCACAGGCTACCGCCCGACCGCCGTCGACGACGGCCTCTTGACAGCCGTCCTGCCGTCCTCCCCGTGGTTCTCGAACGGTGGTCCTTCGATCTACGGCGGGCTGCTGGCGTGGGCCGCCGAGTTCACGATGGGTGCCGCCGTGTATTCCACGCTTTCTCCCGGTGACGTGTTCGCCACCTTGGACATGCATATCCGATTCACGCGGCCGGCCCTCGTCAACTCGGGAGACCTCACCTTGGCGGCCTCGGTAAACCACCGCGGCAGGCTCTTGCGCGTCAGCTCCTGCAACGTGGACAATGCCGAGGGAAAGCGCGTCGCGATGGCGACCTCATCGGCCCTGGTAGTCGAAGGCGGGGTGCGCGAGCTGCTGAAGGGGCGGCTGCCGGACGAGATCCTCGCCGGAGCCGGAAGAACCGGGGACCGTCCACACTGACGCGGCACACCCTGATGGTCGACTCGGAGGATCAGGGTGACGCGCATGAGCAGGGCTTCCGCACACCGGGAGGGCGGGGCCAATCCGCCCAGCGGGCCGAGGAGACTTTGCGACGGAGCGTGCGGGCACCGAGCGGGCGACCCGCGGTGGGGGGTCGCTCTCGCAGTCGTTTGCGAACAGCGAGGGGCCCGACCTCGGGGCAAGAAGAAAGCCTCCATACAGTGGAAACCAAGTTCAGGTCTGTGTCTGGTCGACGATGATGCTGCTGAACATTCCCTCGGCGAC
>JAIQFQ010000042.1 GCA_020073245.1 Terriglobia bacterium
CCGGTCGAGTACGCCCCGATGCCGGAGGCGGCCGGCGCGCCCGCCGAGCCCGCGCCGGAGCCCCCAGTGACCGAGCCGGCGTTCGAGTTGGAGCTCCCGGGGGCCGGTCCTCCGGCGCCGGACGCGTTCCTCCAACAGCCCTCCCGGCCCGGTGACGGTGCGGCCGCGCCCCTCCTCGGCTCGGCGGCCGAGACGGCGCCTCCCGCGGAGCCCATGGACGTCTTCGGCGCGGCGCCGGCCGGCGAGGAGCCGTTCGGCGGCGCCGGGCCCGGAGGCGCGGAAGCCGGGCCTTTCGAGGTGGAGGGAGCTGCCGCCCTGCCGTCCACCGAGTTCGAGCTGGTGCCGGAGCTTCCCCCCGCTCCGGCCGAGAGCGTTCCGCCGCTCGAGCAGGCCGCCGCGGAAGCACCGCCGCCGGTGCAGGTCGCCGCGGAAGCACCACCGGCCGTGACGGTGCCTCTCGAGCTGCCCCCGATGCCCGAGGCCCCGCCGCTCCTCCAGCGCGAGGAAGAGGCTCCGCTGCCGTTCGGCGGCCCGGCGGAGCTTCCGCCGGAGCTTCCCGCGGGCCCCGAGGCCGCGCCGCCCCCGGAGCCCGCGCCGGTGCAGGCCGCGCCTGCCGGCGAGGACATCTTCGCGGCGCCGGCGACCGAAGAGGCGCCCGCGCTCCTGCATGCCCTGTCGGAAGCGGCCCCGGAGCCGGTGCCCGGGGTGCCGGCCGAGCCGCCGGCATCGCTCACCCTCGCCCGGCTGTACCTGCAGCAGCAGGCCCCGGACGATGCGGTGCGGGTGCTCGAGCAGCTCCTGGAGCGGCAGCCCGCCAACGTCGAGGCGCGCGACCTGCTGGCGCTCGTCCACGACATGATGATGCCGCTGCCCGCCGCGCCGCCTCCGCTCTCCCTTCGCGAGCGGAAGATCGCGGCGTTGCAGCGCTGGCTTGCGTCCCTTACACTTGGGTCGGAACGAGCAGCCCGATGACGTTCGAAAGCGCCCTGGCCGACATCAGGCGTTGCGCTGGCGTGTCGCTGACAGCGATCGCCGACCGCGACGGGATCCCGGTCACGAGTTGGGGCGAGCGGCCCGAGGATGTCGAGGAGCTGATCGCCGAGTACTCGACGTTCCTGCGGGAGGTCACCTCGGCGAACCGGGAGCTCCAGCTTGGAGAGCTGGACCAGATCATGGTGGCGGCGGAGCACAAGGTCGTGCTCATCACGAGCATCACGGGAGGCTACTTCCTCATGGCCGTGGTGAGGCGCGACGGGAACCCCGGGAAGGCGCGCTTCGCGTGCCGGACGGCGGCGTTCCGTCTGCGCGGAGAGTTCCTCTGAGGGGAGGGCGATGTTCACCTTTGCCGAGCTGTGCGAGCTGATCCGTCTCGTGTCCGACACCCGGGTCGGCGGCGTCGAGGTCGAGAAGGACGGTATGAGAGTCCACATCGACGGGGTGCCGTGCCCGCCGCAGCCGGACCCCCGCCTCGGGGCGCCGCTGCTTCCGCCGCACCTCGCGGCCTTGGGTCAGTTCGCCGGCGGCGCTGCCCTGGCGCCCGGAGACCCCGCGCGGCAGGGGACCGGGGCCGGTCCCGGGCCCGGCGAGGACGACGGGCTCTCGTTCGTCACCTCCCCGATTGTCGGCACGTTCTACGCTGCCCCCAGCCCGGAGGCCCAGCCGTACGTCAAGGCCGGCGACTTCGTGCAGAAGGGCCAGGTGCTCTGCATCGTCGAGGCGATGAAGCTCATGAACGAGATCGAGTCCGACGTCTCCGGCGTGCTCGTGAGGATCTTCCCCGAGAACGCGCAGGCGGTCGAGTTCGGGGAGCGTCTCTTCGCCGTCCGGCCCTCCTGAGTCGGCCATGATCTCGAAGGTTCTGATCGCGAACCGCGGGGAGATCGCCCTGCGAATCATCGCCGCGTGTCGCGAGGCGGGGCTCGCGACGGTCTCCATCCACTCCGAGGTCGACCGCGACTCGCTCCACGTCCGCCTGGCCGACGAATCGGTGTGCATCGGGCCGGCCGCCGCCAACGCCTCGTACCTGAACATCACGGCGGTCATCGCGGCCGCGGAGATCACCGGCGCGGACGCCATCCACCCCGGCTATGGCTTCATGGCCGAGAACGCCCACTTCGCCGAGATCGTGCAGGAGTGCGGCATGACATGGATCGGGCCGCCGCCGGACGCGATCCGGGCGATGGGGGACAAGGCGAACGCCCGCCGCACGGTCACCGCCCGCGGGGTGCCGGTCCTCCCCGGCTCGACCGAGCCGCTGACCTCGCGCGAGGACGCCGCGGCCGTGGCCGAGACCATCGGGTACCCGGTGATCCTCAAGGCCACCGCGGGCGGCGGCGGCAAGGGGATGCGGGTGGCGCGCGACTCGCGCGAGCTGAAGCAGGTGTTCGACACCGCGAGGCACGAAGCGGAGAAGGCGTTCGGCAACGGCGACGTCTACCTCGAGAAGTACCTCACCGCGCCCCGGCACATCGAGATCCAGGTGCTGGCCGATTCCCAGGGCAAGGTGGTCGCGCTCGGCGAGCGCGAGTGCTCGATCCAGCGGCGCCACCAGAAGCTGATCGAAGAGGCGCCGTCGCCGGCGGTGGACGCCGAGCTCCGCCAGAAGATGTGCGATGCCGCAGCCGAGGCGGCCGCGGCGGTCGGGTACGTCAGCGCCGGCACGGTCGAGTTCCTGTACGACGACGGCCAGTTCTATTTCATGGAGATGAACACCCGAATCCAGGTCGAGCATCCGGTGACCGAGGCCGTGACCGGCGTGGACCTCGTGCTGGAGCAGCTCCGAATCGCGGGCGGGCAGCCGATGTCCGTGCGGCGGCGGCCTCGTCTGAACGGGCACGCGATCGAGTTCCGCATCAACGCCGAGGACCCCGTCACCTTCGCTCCTTCTCCCGGGGAGATCACGGAGCTCGCGCTTCCCGGCGGGCCGGGGGTGCGCGTCGACACGCACATCTACAGGGGGTACACGATCCCGCCCAACTACGACTCGCTGGTGGCGAAGCTCATCGTCCACGGGGCGAGCCGCAGGGAGGCGATCCGCCGGGCGAAGCGGGCGCTCGGGATGTTCGTGATCGGTGGGGTGCGCACGTCGATCCCGCTGCACCTGAGGATCCTCGAAGAACCGGACTTCGTCGAGGGCAGGCTTTCGACCGGCTTCATGGAACGCTTCGCGACTCGTGAGTAGCGCGAAGCGCGGTTGCGGATCGCATGCGGGTCTTCCTTATCGGCTTCATGGGCGCCGGGAAGACGACGACGGGAAGGGCGTTGGCGCGCCGGCTCGGATCGCTCTTCGTGGACCTCGACGGGCGGGTGGAGGCAAGCTTGCGGATGAACGTCGCGCAGGTGTTTCGCCAGAGAGGGGAGAGCTTCTTCCGCGCCGAAGAGGCGCGGCAGCTCGCGGCCTGCGCCCGCTTCGGGTCGCTGGTCGTCGCGACGGGGGGCGGGACGTTCACGGTGCCCGGCAACCGGGAGCTGATCCGGCGGCTGGGCGTCTCCGTTTTCCTGGACGTGCCATGGGGCGAGGTGGTGCGTCGCCTGCCCGGCAAGCAGGGCGAGCGGCCGCTGTTCGGCACACCCGAGAAGGCGTTTGAGCTGTACGCGCAGCGGCTTCCCCACTACCGGTCCGCGGATCTCACGGTGCGTCCCGAGGCCGGCGAAGACCCCGAGGCGCTCGCCGGCCGGCTGGTCCACGTGCTCGAGGGGTTCTCGTGAAGTACCTGATCATCTCCGACATCCACGGCAACCTGGAGGCGTTCCGGGCCGTGCTCGCCCACGCTGCCCGCAAACGGCGCGACGCGGTGCTCTTTCTCGGCGATGCGGTCGGCTACGGCGCGGCGCCCAACCAGGTGATCGAACGCCTCCGTCAGATGGGCTCCAGCGTGGTTGCGGTGCGCGGGAACCACGACCGGGTGGTGCTCGATCCCGGTGAGGGCGCCGTCTTCTTCAACCCTCATGCCCGCCGCGCCGCGTTGTGGAGCGCCGAGGTCCTGACGCCGGCCAACCGCCGCTACCTCGACTCGCTCGAGGCCGGCCCGCGGAAGGTCGAGAAGGACCTCCTCATCTGCCACGGCTCCCCGACCGACGAGGACGAGTACCTCTTCAGCGAGATGGAAGCGCAGGCCGCGTTCGCCAAGGTCGAGGAGAGCGTGACGTTCTTCGGGCACTCGCACGTTCCGTGCATGTTCGAGCGCGGGGTCGTTGATGAGCAGGAGAGCCTAGTCGGCATGCTCCTGAGGGGCAGCCGGCTGGTGATCGATCTCGACCCTTCCCGGCGGTACCTCATCAACCCGGGCTCGGTCGGCCAGCCGCGCGACCGCGACCCACGGGCGGCGTACGGGATGTACGACTCGGACGCCCGGCGTTTCACCCTGTACCGGGTCCCCTACAACGTGGAGGCGGCCCGCCGCAGGATCATCGCCGCGGGGTTGCCGACGGTACTGGCAGACCGCCTCCTCCACGGCGCCTGATCCTGGCGCCGCCGATAGCGGACCATCGATACGGGCGGGGGCCCGCGGCCGCTCCGGCCGCCCACCCGGCCGCTCTTGCCCCCCGAGCCCCCCGCGAGCCGCGGCGGAGCCGCGTCTCGCCCGTCGCGTCAGGCTCGCGCCTCGCAGGCTCACGTAGCCTGCGGGTACGCTCCGCTGCTCCCGCCTCGTGCGCCTTGCATCTGGCCCACTCTCGATGGCGCGGCTGCACGCCTCACCCCGACCCCGTGCATTCGGCCCGACCCGTCATTGCGAGGTTCCGGAGCGCAGCGAAGGAACCGTGGCAATCCCGCCGGAACCGTCGGGATCGCTTCGTCGGCCTCGCTCCTCTCGGCCTCCGTGCGATGACACCGAGTTGGGGAGTGGTTTCGTCCTTGTCGGACCTCTGAGCCCTGAGCCCGGTGCCCGGTCTTCCCGACGGGCCGAGAATCGGCGAGAATGGCGCTGAACGTGAGGTCTTTCAGGAATGGATACCGCGACGCGGGACGAGCGCCACTGCTTCAAGTGCGGACGGGACCTGGGGCCCCTGCTCGAGTGGAAGAAAATGGACACCGATGCCGGGCCCATCTGTTACGTGTGCTTCAACACGGCCGCCGCCGAGCGGCGCGATCAGGAGCGCCCCCGATGACGATAATGGCTCCACGAGGAACCCGAACGAGCGGATGCCTGACCCGCCTCGGAGTTCGCACGCTTCTGACCGGTTTCTTCGCGATTCTTGGGGTGGTGCCGGCGTGGACGCAGGCGACGGGTGGGGCCCCGAGTAGCACGGCGAGCGCGGTTGATGAGGCGCGGGCGCAGCTTCTCGGTCTGGCGGATGCGCGGCGCTTCGACGGCGGGGCGTTCGCAACGCTGGTGGCGAACCGCGACGCGGGAGTCCGGGCGGCTGCCGCACGCGTGCTCGGGGAGCTCGCGAGCCCGGAGGCGGCCGCGCTCGTGGGCGAACTCGCGCATGATCCGGACCCCGGAGTGCGCGCGGCGGCGGCAGCGGGCGCCGGGAGTCTCGCCTCCATGATTCCCGCCGGCGTGCACGCCTCGGACGCTCTCGGTGTCGAGATCCACCGACTCCTGCTGGACCCGGTGCCCGCCGTGAGGTCGGCCGCAGCGTGGGCGGCTGGCGCGGCACAGCGCCCCGGCTTTGACCTGTGGGTGCTGCAGAGGCTGGGTCGGGAGAAGGACCCCGAGGTCGAGGCGGCGATTCTCCGGGAGCTCTGGCGCTTCCCGGGAACCCTCTGGATCAAACGCGCCACGACCTTCGTGGCGAGCCCCGACGTGCGGACGCGCCTGGCGGCAGCGTGGTCGTTGGCGCGCTCGGGCCGACAGGAAGCGGTGGCGGGACTCAAGCGCGCGAGCCGGGACTCGGAGCCGCTGGTGCGCATGGTGGCTCTCGAAGGCGCGCGCCGCGGGCCGGCCGGAGCGCTCTGGCGCGAGCTGCTCGCCGGGGCCGGGGATGCCGACGCCCGAGTGCGAGTCGCTGCTCTGCAGGGGCTCGAGGCGGCGCTGCGGCGAGAGCCGGGCCGTTCTCTCCCGCCCGCGGTTGTCGAGCGTCTCCAGCTCGCCGCCGCGGGCGCCGACCCCGACCGAGTCCAGGAGAGGGTCGTGGCGATCCGTCTCGCGGGCGTTGGGCGCTGCGCTCAGGGTCAGCTCAGGGCCGCGCTCGCCGCAAGGGAGCCCTGGGTGGCCGGGGAGGCCCTGATCGCTCTCACCGAGACGGGAGAGCCCGACATCGACCGCGCCGTAAGGGAGTGGTTTGCCTCCCAGGAGCTGCCGCCCCGGCTCGCGGCTGTGCGGGCTTTCAGGCACTTGAACGGCGGGCAGCAGGAGCTCGTCGCCGCACTCGGCGATCCGCAGGCCGCAGTCCGTCTCGCGGTTCTCGAGGCTCTGGGCGATGACGGGAGCCGCGCGGCCACGGCGGCGATCTCCCAGCGACTCGCGGACCAGGATCCGGTGGTGCGCGCCGCCGCCGTGCAAGCCCTCGCCGACCGCAAGGCGCTGCCGCCCGCGGAGGATCTGCTGAGGCTGTTGGCGCGCGAGCGCGGGGCCGCCACGGCGGACGCGGCCGTCGCGACGGTGGAAGCCCTGGGCGCGCAGAAGGCCCTCCCCGACGGCGCGAGGACGGTGTTGGAGGGCCTCGCGGGTTCGGCCTACGCGACGATCGCGCGGGCCGCGTGGCAGGCTCTGACGGCGCATGGCGTTGTACGTCCGCTCCCCGGGGTGAAGACCGGTGAGGATGCCTCCTTCTATCGCAAGGTGGTGGAATGGGCCAGGACGCCGCGTTGGATCGAGGTCGTGACGGTCCGCGGGACGCTGCAGGTCACCCTCGACACCTCCGACGCGCCGCTCACGTGCTTCCGCATCTCCGAGCTGGCCGAGAAGAAGTTCTTCGACGGGCTGACGTTCCACCGTGTGGAACCGAACTTCGTGGTGCAGGGCGGCGACCCGCGAGGGGACGGCTCGGGCGGCCCGGGTTTCGCGCTCAGGGACGAGCTGTCGTCGGCGCCGTTCCAGGCCGGCTCGGTGGGGATGGCCCTCTCCGGACCGGACACCGGGGGTTCCCAGATCTTCGTCACGCTCACGCCCCGGCCTCACCTGCTCGGGCGCTACCCCCTCGTGGGAACGGTCACGGGCGGCTTCGAGGTCGCTCAGCGGTTGCGGGCGGGCGATCGCATCCTGCGGACGCATGTTGGCGAGGGTCCGCTGCCGCAGTACTACCCGGTCTGGTATGGCTCGCTCGATCCGGCACGTCTGGACCGCGACATCGTAGGCTGGCGTGGGGAGCGCGAGAGCTACAAGCCGGAGTCGAAGTGGCTGGATCTCCTCCGCACGGCGAAGCTGCGGTACCAGCTCGTGGTGGTGATGGGCACATGGTGCGGCGACTCGCGCGAGCAGATCCCCCGCCTCCAGGCCGTCCTGTCGGCGCTCGGGGAGCGGTCGCCGTTCGAAGCGCCCCGCCTCCTCGGGGTCGATCGGAGCAAGAGCGCCGACGCAAAGGCGTTTCCCTATGGGCCGGTGGAGCTGGTGCCCACGATCGTCGTGACCGCCGGCGGGTCGGAGGTGGGACGAGTCGTGGAGACCCCCAAGTCGGGGAGCGTCGAGGAAGACCTCGTCCGCATCCTTTCATCGGTGGAGGGTTGGCAGTTGCCCGATGAGTGAGGTCGCCGTCACCTCCCCCCTCCCTGGTCGGGCGCTCGAGCGGCTGGCGGAGCGTCACACCCTGCGTGTGCGCCCGAAAGGCCCCGCGCTCTCCGGGCGGGATCTGGCCGTGTTCACGGGCCGGGCCGACGCCCTCATCTGCTTGCTGGCCGACCGCGTGGCGGCCGAGGTCTTCACCATGTGTCCGCGCCTGGCGGTGGTGGCGAACTACGCGGTGGGCGTCAACAACATCGACCTCGAGGCCGCGCGTACCTCCGGCGTTTGGGTGACCAACACGCCGGACGTTCTGACCGACGCGACCGCGGATCTCACGTGGTCGCTGATCCTGGCTGTAGCGCGGCGAGTGGTGGAGGGGGATCGCCTGGTGCGGAGCGGCGGCTTCGCCGGCTGGAAACCCGATCTCCTGCTGGGAGTCGGGCTTCAGGGGAAGACGCTGGGGATCGTCGGGATGGGGAGGATCGGGCGGGCCGTAGCGCGTCGGGCCTCAGGGTTCGGCATGTGGGTGTGCTACCACTCGCACCGGGACGTGCGGTCGCTCGAAGGGGCGGAGGCGGAGTGCGTGCCCAGCCTCGACGCTCTGCTGGCGCGGTCGCACGTGCTCTCGCTCCACTGCCCTCTGACCGCCAAGACGCGGCACCTGCTGGACGAACGGCGCCTGCGCCTGCTCCCGCGCGGCGCGATCGTCGTCAACACCAGCCGAGGCGAGGTCGTGGACGAGGAGGCGCTCGCGCGCGCCCTCGCGAGCGGGCATCTCGGCGGCGTCGGGCTCGACGTCTACGAGCGCGAGCCGGCGGTCCACCCGGGTCTCTTGGGACGCCACGACGTCGTGCTGCTCCCGCACCTGGGCTCGGCCACGGGTGAGGCCCGCGCCGCAATGGCCAATCTCGCCGTGGACAACGTCCTTGCCGTGCTGGGGGGAAAGCCCCCTCTCACGCCCGTGGTCAAGCCGTTGGTTCCGCGATCGTGACGCGCACCAGCTCGATCCGGCGCGGCGAGGCCTCGACGACCTCGAGGAGCAGGTCACCGATCTCGAACCTGCTCCCGACCGCCGGAACGCGCCCCGCCTGGGCGAGGAGCAGCCCCGCCACGGACGTGTAGTCGGGCTCGCTCGGGATCTGCCGGCCGGTGATGCGGGCCAGCCGGTCGAGCGGCAGCGCGCCCCGCACGAGCCACCGGCCGATCCCGTCGCGCTGGGCGAGCGGCTTCGCCGTGTCGAACTCGTCCTGGATGTCCCCGACGATCATCTCGAGCAGGTCCTCGAGCGTCACCAACCCGGCGAGGTTGCCGTGTTCGTCCACGGAAAGGGCGATGTGCGTGCGGCGCTCGCGCATCTCGCGCAGGAGATCCACCGCGCGTTTGCTCTCGGGGACGAACAGGCCCGGCTGCAGCAGGGAGCTCCACCCCGCCCCTGGCTCCTGCGGTCGGAGCAGGTCCTTGGCGAGGAGGATGCCTACCACGTGGTCGTCCCGGCCGTGGTACACGGGATAGCGCGAGTAGCCGTGGGAGACCACCTTCGCCTTGACCTCGTCGAAGGTCAGCGTGTCGGGGAGGAACACGACGTCGGTGCGGGGCTTTTGCACGTCGCGCACGTGGGCGCCTTCGAACCTGAGGACCCCCTCGAGCATGGCGTGTTCGAGCTCCGATACATGCCCCTCCTGTTTGGCGATCGAAAGCAGGAAGCGGACGTCCTCCGGCCGGGAGGCGGTGTGGGTGTGCTCGAGCGAGATCCTCCGGATTCGCGCGACGACGTGCGAGAGACCGAGGAGCGGCACCGTGACCGGCGTCAGCAGCCACTCCAGAGTTGCCACGGGGACGATCACGCGCCGGGCGAGGGCCTCAGGCTCCGTTCGAGCCAGGGCCTTCGGAGTGACCTCGCCGAACATCAGCACGGCCAGCGTCGTCGCCCCGATCGCCAAACCGATCCCTTTGTTGCCGAAGACGTTGACGGCTGCGTTCGTGACGATGGCCGAGACGCCTATGTTGACCAGCGTGTTCCCGGCCAGGATTGCGGTCAGGACGCGCTGGGGCCTCGTGGTCCAGCGCTGCCACGCCCACCGTCGCGCCCGCCCGCCGCGCTTCGCGAGGGCTGCTACTCGGGCGAACGGCAGGGCGGTGAGCGCGGTCTCGGCACCGGAGAACAGCGCCGAGAAGGCGATCCCGACGAGGAGCAACACGACCGTGGTCCCGATCGTCATTGAGACGATCGTAGCAGGGCACAGGGCGTGTAGCACACAGGACCGTTCGCAGGTTCACACGTTCGAGTGTTCGCAGGTTCCTTTGAGAAGGAAGAGGGGAGACGTCAAGGGCCAGGAGTACAAGATCGTGCAGCGCTGCTCGGCTTGGCGCTTTGCGTCTTCCCTTTGACCTTTTCCGTTTGCCCTTTGACCTCTCTTTGCAGAACCTTCGAACCTTCGGACGCGCGTAGCCCGGTGCCCTGCCGTTATACCCAGCCGCGCAGCCTCATCGCAGTGGCGACGCGGTCGATGGCGACCATGTACGCCGCGTTGCGCATGTAGGTTCTTTTCGTCTGAGCCATGGCGACGACTCCCTTGAAGGCGACGGACATCTTCTCGTCGAGCTTCCCGAGCACCTCGTCCTTGGACCAGTAGAAGTTCATGTCGTTCTGCACGCTTTCGAAGTACGAGCAGGTGACGCCCCCGGCGTTGCAGAGGAAGTCGGGGATCAGGAAGATGCCACGCTTCTTGATCTCCGCGTCGGCCTCCGGCGTGGTCGGGCCGTTCGCGCCTTCGGCGATGATCTTGACGCTTGGCTTGATCGTGCCGACGGTCTCGGCGGTCAGCACGCCCTCGATCGCACACGGCATGAGGATGTCCACCTCCTTGGCGATCCACGCGTTGGCGTCCTCGATCGAATACCCGGCCTGCTTGGCTTTCTCTTTGTCGATCGTGCCGTACTGGTCGGTGATCGACATCAGGAAGTGCGGGTCAATCCCGGTGCTCTTCGAGTAGGTGTACGCCTTCTTGTCGTGGCGGTCGTAGCAGCCGACGCACACCACGATCCCTCCCAGCATCTCGATGAAGCCGATCGAGGCGTACTGCGCCACGTTGCCGAAACCGTGGATCGAGGCCTTCTTGCCCTTGGGGTCGATCCCCAGGTGCTTGAACGCCTCGCGCGCGGTGTAGATCGCGCCGAATCCGGTGGCCTCGGTGCGGCCCAGGGAGCCGCCGCCCCCGAGGGGCTTGCCGGTGATCACGCCGGGGGTGTACTCGCCGTGCAGCTTGGAGTACTCGTCCATCATCCAGCCCATCATCTGGGGCGTGGTGCCGACGTCGGGCGCCGGGACGTCCATCCGCGGGCCGATGTTCTTCCACATCTGGTCCACCCACCCGCGGCACAGGCGCTCCTTTTCGGTGACGGAAAGGGTGGCGGGATCCACCACGATGCCGCCCTTGCCGCCGCCGAGCGGAACGTCGGCCACCGCGCACTTCCAGGTCATCCAGGTGGCCAGGGCGCGCACGGTGTCGATGGTCTCGTTGGCGGCCCACCGGATGCCGCCCTTGCTCGGACCCCGCGCGTCGTTGTGCTGGACCCGGAAGCCGTCGAACACCCGAAGGGCGCCGTCGTCCATCCGAACGGGAATGCGGAAGTGGAACTCCCGCAGGGGCCGGCGCAGGATCGCACGCACCCCCGCGTCGAGCCCGAGCTGCTCCGCAACCTCATCGAACTGACGCTGCGCCATCTCGAAAGGGTTGATACTGGACATGGGTCTCTCTCCTTGAAGGTCTCCCGCCTGCGGGCGGGACGCGGAGCGCGACGTATGGGCATCAAACCCGGCTGGACCGTCGGCTGCCCCCCGCGCGACGGCCGCATTCTACACCGTGCTCGACTTTGTGGCAAGGTTTCACAAGATGGTCCCTGCTTGGACGAACTGGCCGCCACGTGCACGCCTGCCTCGCAGGGCGGGGGCGATCCGGGTACACTACGGGCGGTGTCAGACGACGATGCCGTGGTCCTTGCCCGCGTGCTGGCGGGCGACGAGGATGCCTTTGCCGCCCTGGTTCGCCGTTACGAGCCCAAGCTGAGGGTCTACATCAGCGGGATCGTGGCGGTCGAGGAGGAGGCGCGCGACCTCGTGCAGGAGGCGTTCATCCGGGCGTGGCGCCACCTCGACCAGTACGACGCCCGATTCCGTTTCTCGACGTGGCTCTTCCGGATCGCCCACAACGTGGCGATCGACCACCTGCGGCGAAGGCGACAGCCCACAGTCTCACTTGAAATCGGCGAGGATAGCGAGGGGGATGAGATTCGCCTCGACCCACCCGATCCGGGTCGAGGACCGCTCGGCGAGCTGGCCAACCGTGAGCTGGCGACGGCGATGGCGCGCGAGATCGAGAGGCTCCCCGACTCGTACCGCGAGCTCGTCACCCTGCGCCACCTCATCGGGTTGTCCTACAACGAAATTGCTGACCTGAAAGGGCTACCGCTTGGCACGGTGAAGAACAAACTTTTCCGTGCCCACAGCGTATTACGGGAGGCCCTGGAGTCGTACCTGGGGCAGTTGGGGGGACGGGGGTGAACGAGTTCTGCGCTGACGTGCGCCGCCGCTTGGAGTCGGGCGGGATGACCGAGCGCTCTGGAATCCAGGCTCATCTGGATGCCTGCCCGGCCTGCCGCGCCCACGCCACCCTCCTGGCGCTGCTCGTGGAACTCGAGCCCGGAGAAGCGGATGCTGTGACTGTCCGCCGGGTCATGACGGCCCTACCGCCGGCCCCTTGGCAGAGGAGGCGCCTCGCCGCATGGCTGCCTCTCGCCGCCGGCCTGGCTTTCATGTTTGCCGGGCTGCTCCTGCTGGGCGGCATCCCCGCCTCGGGCACGGTCGCGCAATTACCGGCGGCGGCCGGAGGCGTGCTGGGCTGGATCGGATCGTCCGCGCTCGACACACTGGTCGCAGCGCGCGGAGGGTCCGACGCCGCGAGGGTGCTGGTCGCGGCGGGAGGTCTGTGGCTGATCGTATGGCTGGCGCTGGCTGCGCTCGGCGGAAGCTGGGCCATGGTTTCGCTGGGTGCGCGCCCCCGTAGGGGGGTGCGGCAGTGACCGCCCTCCTTCTGGCGGGCGCCCTGCTTGCCGCCCCTGTTCCGCGGCTGGGCACGGCCGTTGTCGTGGAACGGCCGACGGTGGGGCCGGTCGTTGCGCTTCTGGCGGACGTGCACGTTTCGTCCGACGTCGTCGGCGACGTGATCGCGCTTGGGGGGGACGTCGAGCTGGCGCCCGATGCCTCGGTTCATGGCGATGTAGTGGCCCTGGGCGGCCGCGTGACCGGTCCGGGGAAGGTGACCGGGCGGGTGGCGTCGGCCGGCGGTCTGGGACTGCTCGGCTCGGGGGGAAGCGAGGCGTCAGGCGGCTCGCTGTCGGCGCTGGGTCTCGGCCTCTTGCGCGCGGGCGTGTGGCTCACCCTGGGGTCGCTCATGATCCTGGCGGTACCCCGCCAGGTGCGCGCGCTCGGCCTTCGGCTCGCGTCAGAACGAATTCGGTCCGGGGTGATGGGAGTCCTGGCGTTGTTGGTCTGGCTGGCCGTGGTCATCCTGGCCGTGGCGGTCACCAATTCGCCTCTTGGAGTGGCATGCCTGCTGCTCGCCGTTGCAGTGCTTCTGGCGGCCAAGCTGGCCGGCGTGGTGGCGGTGGCCTGGGCCGTCGGCGGGGCGATGGCTCGCGTCCTCCCGGTGCGCCTGCGGGGTGAGCTGGCGAGAACGGGAGTCTCGCTCTTCGTCCTGCTTCTGCTCGCGCTCGTGCCCGTCATCGGCACGGCAGTGTGGCTCCTCGTCAACGTCGTGGGGATCGGCGCGGTCGTCGGCGCGCTCTTGGAGCGCCGCCCCCTGGCGCTGGTGCTTCCGAGCTTTGCGACCCGCTGACCTGCGCTCCGGTCCCCGGCGCCGCCGCGCCGTATCGCGTCGCCCCGAATTCATGGAAGGAACCTGTGACGTGCCGCTGTTCCACGGTCCGTTGGGGGAGTGACCCCACGGCCTTTCTAGAAACGTGTCGGGACACAGAAGCAGCGGGGTCCTCAGGAACCCTGCCACGGGAGGCTGAACCATGGGTAAGCTGCTGAATGCATTAATGTTGGCCGTGCTGGCGTGCACCGCCGTCCCGGCCCTCGCGGCCATCGACGCCCGGTTGATGCGGCAGCCCGCCGTGTCGGCAACGCAGATCGCGTTCGTCTACGCGGGTGACGTGTGGGTCGCGCCCAAGGGGGGCGGCCTTGCCGAGCGGCTCTCGACGCCGAGGGGTGAGGAGTCGTTCCCTCGCTTCTCGCCGGACGGCTCGCTGATCGCGTTCACCGGCAACTACGACGGCAACGAGGACATCTACGTGATGCCCTCGGGTGGGGGCCTGCCCACGCGGCTCACCCATCATCCGATGCCGGACCGGATGCTGAACTGGTACCCCGACGGCGCCTCCATCCTCTTCGCCTCTTCGATGGCAAGCGGCCGGTTGAGGTTCAACCAACTCTACCGACTCTCGGTCAACGGCGGCCTTCCTGAGAAGCTGCCGGTCCCATACGGCGAGTTCGGGGCGATCTCCCCTGACGGCAAGACGCTCGCGCTCGTCCCCAACAGCGAGGATCTCCGCACCTGGAAGCGCTACCGCGGCGGCGACGTCTCGCGCCTGTGGCTGTTTGACCTCGCCACGCATGCCTCGAACCAGGTGGGTGACGCCGGCGCGAGCTACAGCCAGCCGATGTGGCACGGGAAGACGCTCTACTTCCTTTCGGACCGCGACAAGAACAAGCGCAACAACATCTGGGCACTCGACACACCTTCGGGTCCCATGCGCCAGGTGACGTTCTTCGATGAGTACGACGTCCACTTCCCGTCGATCGGGCCTTCCGACATCGTGTTCGAAAACGCGGGCCGGCTCTACCTGCTGGACCTCGCGACCGCCAAACCGCACGAGGTCAAGATCGAGGTCGTGACCGACCGCGCGACGCTCAAGCCCCGCCTTGAGAAGGTTGGCGAGCAGATCGCGACCGCCACGGTGTCGCCGTCGGCCAAGCGCGTGGCGTTCGAGGCTCGCGGCGAGGTTCTCACCGTGCCGGCGGAGCACGGGCCGACGTTCGACCTCACCCGGACCCCCGGCGTCGCCGAGCGCTTCCCGGCATGGTCTCCCGACGGCAAGTTGATTGCCTACTGGAGCGACCGCACGGGTGAGTACGAGCTCACGGTCCGCAACGCGGACGGATCGGGAGAGGAGCGCACCGTCACCAAGCTGGGTCCCGGCTTCCGCTACCACCTGTTCTGGTCGCCCGACTCGACCAGGCTCGTCTTTGCCGATCAGGCAATGGACATCAACCTGTGCGACCTCGCGACCGGTGCGGTCACGAGGATGGACAAGGGGCTGTACATGTTCGAGGAGGACCTGGAGGGCTTCGCGGCGAGCTGGTCGGCGGACTCCCGTTGGGTGGCGTTCGCCCGCGCCCTGGCCAATACGAGCGGCGCGGTCTTCCTCTACGACACCCAGGAGAAGAAGCTCAACCAGGTGACTTCAGGGTTCTACAACGACGCAGGCCCGGTGTTCGACCCTGAGGGCAAGTACCTCTACTACGTTTCGGGCCGTACGTTCGAGCCATCGTACGGCACCGACGCTACCTGGATCTACGCGAACACCGGCAACCTCGTGGCTGTGCCGTTGAGAGTGGATGTGACCTCGCCGCTCACCCCCCGCAACGACGTCGAAGAGGGCAAGAAGGACGAGGCCAAGAAGGAAGACGGCAAGAAGGAGGAGGCGCAGAAGACAGGCGCCGGCGCAAAGGGGGACACGGCAAACGCGGACAAGGGTGAGAAGAAATCGGAGAAGCCCGCAAAGCCCGAGCCGGTCAAGATCGACTTCGCCGGGTTCGAAGAACGGGTGGTGATCCTCCCGCCCAAGGCTGGGCGCTTCGCTGATCTCCAGGCGCTCGCCGGCAAGCTCTTCTACCGGCGTCTGCCACGCACCGGGTCCGACGAGGAGAAGAGCCCGGTCGTCTTCTATGACCTCAAGGAACGCGAGGAGAAGACCGTCATCGGCGATGCGGACGGCTACGAGATCGCGGCCGGCGGCGACAAGGTCCTGGTGTTCAAGAAGAACGACTACGCGCTCATCGACCCCAAGCCGGACCAGAAGATGGACAAGAAGCTCGCCACCTCGGAGCTCGAGGTGTCCGTTGACCCGGCCGCCGAGTGGCGCCAGATCTTCAACGACGCCTGGCGCTTCGAGCGGGACTTCTTCTACGACCCGAACATGCACGGGGTGAACTGGAACGAAATGCGCACGCGGTACGGGGCGCTGCTCGCCGCCTGCGTCACCCGCTACGACGTCAACTTCGTGCTCGGCGAGCTCATCGCAGAGCTCAACTCGTCCCACACGTACCGTGGCGGCGGTGACCTGGAGAAGGGCGAAAAGCGCGGCGTGGGCCTGCTGGGCGCCGACTATGCGCTGGAGAACGCCGCGTACCGCATCAAGAAGATCTACGAAGGCGCGCCGTGGGACGCCGAGGTGCGCTCGCCCCTCCTCGAGCCCGGCGTCAAGGTCAAGGAAGGGGACTACCTCCTCGCGGTCGACGGCTCGAAGGTGGACACGGCTCTGGACCCGTGGGCGTCGTTCGACGGCCTCGCGGGCAAGGACGTCATGCTCACCGTCAACGACATGCCCACCATGGCCGGTGCCCGCCAAGTTCTCGTCAAGACGCTCGAGAGCGAGGCGCGCCTGCGAAACCTCGCGTGGATCAACGCCAACCGCCTCAAGGTCGACAAGGCGACTGGTGGCCGTGTCGGCTACATCTATGTGCCGGACACCGCCAAGGACGGGCAGGCCGAGCTGTACAGGCAGTTTGGGGGTCAGATCGGGAAGGACGGCCTCATCGTCGACGAGCGCTTCAACTCCGGCGGCCAGATCCCCGACCGTTTCATCGAGCTGCTGAACCGCCCGGTCACGAACTACTGGGCCGTGCGCGACGGCAGGGACTGGCAGTGGCCGCCGGCGTCGATCCCGGGGCCCAAGGTCATGCTGATCAACGGTTGGAGCGGATCGGGCGGCGATTGCTTCCCGCTCTACTTCCGCCAGGCCGGTCTCGGCCCGCTGATCGGCCGCCGCACGTGGGGCGGCCTGATCGGGATCTCCGGCACGCCGAAGCTCGTGGATGGCGGCAACGTGACGGTTCCGACGTTCGGAATCTACTCCACGGACGGGAAGTGGATCGTCGAGGGTCACGGCGTGGATCCCGACATCGACGTGACGGACGACCCGGCGAAGATGTGGAGCGGCGGCGACCCGCAACTCGACCGGGGCATCGAGGAAGTCATGCGACTCCTGAAGGAGAGGCCGCCGGTGGCACCTCATCGGCCTGCCTACGAGAACCGCTCGGGCCACTAGCGGACGTCCGGCCCGGCCGTGAGAGCATCTGGCGGGCGGCGCGGAGCCGCCCGCCACTTCTCTCATCCGCTCTTCGGAAGTTGACCGGTGCGCGTGGCGGGTCTATAAGCGCGGCGTGCGCCTCGTGCGGGTGATCCTGGAGTGGGTGCGGTTCGCAACGGCGGCGCTCGCCGTGAGCACGTTCCCCGAGCGCGCGAAGCGCACGGGGTGGCCGTCCTTCTACGCGTCCGTCGCAGCGCACATCGTGTCGGGGTGGATCGAGACGCTCCTGTCGGCGACCCTGTTCATCATGGGCTTCCTCCGCTTCGGCGAGCGCTTCAACCATGGCGCGGGTTGGACGTATGTGAGCCACAAGCCGAGCCTGACGTACGGCGACTTCTTTGGCGTCGGCATCATCGGCTACCTGAGCTACCTGCTCACGCCGTTCGCGTGGATCACGGTCTGGTGCTTCGGGGAAGGGATCGTGAGGGCCCTCGATGCGGCGCTCTCCTCCCGGATGCTCGGCATGGCGCTCGTCGTTCTCCCGTGGCGTGCGGCCGGCGCGATCGAGCGGGCGCAGGCGCGCCGAACCCTGCTCGCCAAGCTCGGGCCGGAGCGCCCCGATGAGGTGGCCGACGGCGGACCAGGGTCGGCTGTGGCGCTTGTCGTTTTTGCGAGCCGTGAGAAACCGTGGGCCGGGAATCAGGTCATCGAGTACCGGCGGGAGTTCTTCAGGGCCGTCGGGAAGCGGCTCGAAAGGCGTGGTGATCATTTCGCGTTTCGATACGACTTTTGCCGTCTGGACCATGGTGAGGTGATCCGAGGCGTGCTTGAGCGCTACGAGCCCGACAAGGTGCCGGCTCGAGCGGCCGATCCGGCCGGAACCGATGCGCCGGAAGTCACTGGTGTGAAACACTAAGACTCTGTTGCGCCTCGAATTCGCAGATCGAGTTCCAGTCCTTGTCCCCGGATCAGGTCAAGACGTCGTGCGACCAACGACCGGCAATGATCCGCGCCGGAGCCTCGCTCTTGGCATTTCTTGACACGTGGTGCGCGAGTCAATAGAATGCGACACCATCTCAATGTCTGATTCCAACCGGCGCCGGGAGCGAAAGTTGGTCGTTCGTGTTGGGGGCCTCGGCTTCTGTCGGCCAACTCAACCGGACGACGACCCGGGCATCTGCGCGATGGCACGGCCTGCCGCCCGGCACCGTGACGCGCGTCGTGAGAGGTTTTCCCGGGATGCGGGCGATGGAACTCCTGAGTGGTTCGCGGGACAGAATCGAGCGACACGCGCGCATCCGGTTGTTCTTGTCGGGTACCCGACATGGCCGTTCATGCACCTTGAACACATTCCCTCCCATCTCGCAGCGCGGACCTCGAGATACGTATCTCGAGATACATATCTCCGGCTACTTGTTCCGTTCAGTCCCGCTCATCAAACTGCACGGCAAGTCACGACGGAATCGCCAGTGGAACAAGGAAGCCGCCTTGGGAAGAGCAGCGTAAGGGTTTCGACCCAACGACGGACGTGTGCCCCCGGAGGGGCTAACGAGGTCCAATGCGGTTCGTGCCAAACGACCGCACGAACCGATTCATCTCAGAAATTGGCGTGGTGCGGAGCGGCGGGCTTCGCGCTCACGCCCAACGGAGAACTACGAAAGGGAGGAAGGACGTGGTAAAGCGAACGATGTTCGGAGCGGCCATCGTGGTTGGGGTGGCGCTGCTCGCCGCGCTGCCCAGTTTTGCGGGTGGGCTGGCCCGGGTCGTGGATGACCGCGACACGGTCGTCCTGAACGGCAATGTCCACCCGCTCGTCCGGCCTGAATTCGACGCCGGCGCCGTCGAGCTCTCGCTGCCGATGGAGCGCATGATCCTGGCACTCAGGCTTCGCCCCGACAAGCAGGCCCAGCTCGACCGATTGCTCGTCGAGCAGCAGGATCCGGCCTCGCCCAACTTCCATCGGTGGCTGACTCCGGAGGAGTTCGGGGAGCGGTTCGGTCCGACGCCCGAGGAGCTCTCCACCGTCACCGACTGGCTGGAGTCGCACGGATTCGTGATCGAGGACGTGGCGAAGGGGCGCACATGGATCAACTTCAGCGGAACGGTTGCCGACGTCGAGCGCGCGTTCCACACCCAGATCCACCGCTACTTCATTGACGGCGAGGTGCGGCAAGCCAACGCGTGGGCCCCTGCAATACCTCGTGGCCTGTCGGACCTCGTTGCGGGCGTGGTGAGCCTTCACAACTTCCCCCGCAAGCCGATGAACACCGGCATCCAGCCCGCCTACACGGGTTCAAGTGGCACGCACGCCATCTCGCCCGGCGACTTCGCGATCATCTACAACGTCAACAGCCTCTACAGCGCGGGGTTCGACGGCACCGGGCGGACCATCGGAATCGTAGCCCGCACCCACCCGGCGACCTCGAACTGGACCACGTTCCGGAGCACCATGGGCCTTTCCAGCACAATCGCGACGGTCATTGTGAATGGCACAGATCCGGGTGACATCGGGGCGAACGAGGACGGCGAGGCCGACCTCGACTGCGAGTGGTCCGGCGGTGTGGCCAAGGGCGCGTCCGTCAAGTTCGTGGTTTCGAAATCGACCTCGAGCACGGACGGTGTCGACCTCTCGGCGCAGTACATCGTCAACAACAACCTGACCGACGTGATGAGCACCAGCTTCGGCCAGTGCGAATCCTCGATGGGGTCGAGCGAGAACACCTTCTACAACAACCTCTGGTCGCAAGCGGCGTCCGAGGGCATCACCTCGTTCGTATCCACGGGCGACAGCGGCGCGGCGGGCTGCAACGGCGGCAGCGACTCCAGCGGCTCCGGCGGCCTGGCGGTCTCGGGGCTCGCCTCCACGCCGTACAACGTCGCCGTGGGCGGCACCGAGTTCAGCGATCCGACCGCCTCGACGTACTGGAACACCTCCAACTCGACCGGAGACGTGTCTGCCAAGAGCTACATCCCGGAGATCGCCTGGAACGAGAGCGGCTCGGCCACTACGTGCCCCTCGGGCGACACTTGCTCCGGTCTGTGGTCGTCCAGCGGCGGCGCGTCCTCGATCTACACCAAGCCCTCCTGGCAGGTTTGCACGGGCGTACCCACCGCCAACCACCGCTACATCCCCGACTGGTCGTTCACCGCGGCCAGCCATGACGGCTACCTGGTCGAGACGCAGGGCGCCCTATACCTGATCGGCGGAACGTCGGCGTCCTCGCCGGCGTCCGCGGGCGTGATGGCGATCATCTGCCAGAAGACCGGGTCGCGGCAGGGCAACGCCAACACCCGCATCTACCAGCTCGCGAACGCGCAGTACGCCTCGGGAGGCGCTGTGATCTTCCACGACACCACCTCCGGCAACAACAGCGTCCCCGGGCTGACCGGCTTCAGTTGCACCACAGGCTACGACGAGGTGACGGGCGTCGGCTCGGTGGACGTCTACGCGCTGGCCAACAACTGGGTCGCGGGCACGACCTACAGCATCTCGGGCACGGTAAGCGGCGACGTCACCTCCGGTGTGACCGTCAACCTCACCGGTGCGTCCACGGCGAGCACCACGACAGGGACGGGCGGCACGTACACGTTCAGCGGGCTGGCGAACGGCTCATACACCGTGACGCCGAGCCTCTCCGGCTACACGTTCAGCCCCACCAGCACCGCCGTGACCATCAGCGGCGCGAATCAGACCGGCATCAACTTCACGGCGACGGCCGTGCCCACCTACAGCCTCTCGGGCACGGTGAGCGGCGACGTCACCTCCGGTGTGACCATCAACCTCACGGGTGCGAAGACGGCGAGCACCACGACAGGGACGGGCGGCACGTACACGTTCAGCGGGCTGGCGAACGGCAGCTACACGGTGACGCCGAGCCTCACCGGCTACACCTTCAGCCCCACCAGCACCGCGGTGACCATCAGTAGCGCGAACCAGACCGGCATCAACTTCACGGCGACGGCTGTGCCGACCTACAGCATCTCGGGCACGGTCAGCGGTGCCGTCACGTCCGGCGTGACCATCAACCTCACGGGTGCGAAGACGGCAGGCACCACGACGGGCACGGGTGGTACCTACACGTTCAGCGGGTTGGCGAACGGCAGCTACACCGTGACGCCGAGCCTCTCCGGCTACAGCTTCAACCCCAACAGCACCGCCGTGACCGTCAGCAACGCGAACCAGACCGGGATCAACTTCACCTCCACGCAGAATTCGGGTCCGACGACGCTCTTCAGCGACGGCTTCGAGAGCAGCGGCTGGTCCACGGCGCAGGTGTCGGGCACCGCCGGTGCGTGGACCCTCGTCAGCTCCAGCTCCCACCCCAGCATCTCCGCCCACGGCGGCACCAGGTGGGCCGACTTCAACTCATACACCTCCGCCAGCGGCAGCCAGACCCGCCTTTACCGGTCCTCGGGCTTCGCGGTCGGGAGCTACGGGACCGTCACGCTGACGTTCTGGATGTACCACGACACCGGTTACTCCACCTACGCCGACAAGGTGCAGGCGCAGGTTTCGACGAACGGGACCACCTGGACGAACGTGGGCTCCGCAGTCAACCGCTACACCGGGTCGACCGGCTGGGCGCAGGCCACGGTGAATCTGAGCGCGTACGCCGGGCAGACGGTGTACCTCGGCTTCCTCGGCGTCTCGGCATACGGCAACGACGAGTACCTAGACGACGTGCTCGTCACCGGCTCCGGCGCGGCATCGCCGGACTTCGCAATCTCGGCTTCACCGACCTCGGTGAGCGCCAAGCAGGGGGCCTCCGGCACGACCACGGTCACGACCACCGTGTCGGGCGGCTTCAGCAACGCGATCTCGCTGTCTGCTTCCGGGCTACCGACAGGAGCAACCGCCACGTTCAACCCGACCTCCATCGCGGCGCCGGGTTCCGGCACCTCCACGCTGACGCTGACGGCGGGTGCCTCGACCACGGTCGGCACCTACACGGTGACGATCACCGGCACCGGCGGCGGCACGACCCACACCACGACGGTGAGCTTCTCGGTGACGTCGAGCAGCGGCCCCACGACGCTCTTCAGCAACGGCTTTGAGAGCAGCACCGGCTGGTCTCAGGTCGACACATCCGGGACGGCCGGGACCTGGTCGCTTGTCACGTCCGGGACCTACCCCACGTGCTCGGTGCGCTCCGGCTCCTACA
The DNA here is from genome assembly GCA_020073245.1 of Terriglobia bacterium. Taxonomy (GTDB): domain Bacteria; phylum Acidobacteriota; class Thermoanaerobaculia; order Thermoanaerobaculales; family Thermoanaerobaculaceae; genus RBG-13-68-16. The sequence continues at coordinate 22,142 of JAIQFQ010000042.1, forward strand.
TGGCGAAGTTCAACAGCTACACCGCGGCCAGCGGCTCCGCGACGCGCTACTACCGCACCTCCGGCTTCGCGGTTGCGAGCTCGTACACCACCGTGACCCTGACGTTCTGGATGTACCACGACACCGGCTACTCGACCTACGCCGACAAGGTGCAGGCGCAGGTCTCCACCAACGGGACCACCTGGACCAACGTAGGCTCTGCCGTCAACCGGTACACCGGCTCGACGGGATGGTCGCAGGTCACGATCGACCTCTCTTCGTACAAGGGACAGACCATGTACCTGGCGTTCCTCGCCACGAGCGCCTACGGCAACAACATGTACCTCGACGACGCGACGGTGACCGCCCAGTAGGCGGCGCTCCGCTCGGTGCTGTTCGCTGTGAATCCGGCCCGGGCCAATCGGCCCGGGCCGAGTTTTCTTGCGCCCACGAGGGGCATGGGTGGGAAAGTCCTCGACTCGGCCTCTCGTCCCTTCCCGCGCAACGCCAGGAGACGATCGCAAGGCTTCGGACTCAAGTCTCCCCCTGGACAAGTCTTCCGGTATTGGGTCAGCTCGTGGGCGTGGGGTTTGAAGTTGCGGCCAAGCAAGAGGATCTGGAGGGTCTCCTCTTTGGTGCAGCCAATCTGCACTTGCCCCCGCGCTTTCCCCGCCTCTACTATTACGAATCGTGCAAGCCTGCACACGCGGAGCGCGAAGCGTCAAGGGACCTCGGTCCCACCGGTGCCTATCCGTCCGCAGAGGCCTGCATTGGCTGGTTCTGGCCCTGGCCGGCATTCTCGGGGCCGCCCCTTGTTCGCCCCTTTTCGCCTTGGACAGCCGTAGGACGCTCGGCGAGTATGGCCATGACGTGTGGGGCGAGAGCGTGATCCAGGCCATCGTCCAAAGCCGTGATGGATACATCTGGCTGGGCACCCAGCAGGGGCTGATGCGCTTCGACGGCTTGCGCTTCACTGTCTTTGACCGGCACACGGTCCCGCTCATGCGCAGCAACAGCGTGCTGGCCCTCTGCGAAGACCGCGAGGGCGGACTCTGGTTGGGAATGGAGAGCGGCGGCGCGCTCCGGCTCAAGGACGGCCGGTTCACCGCCTTGACTGTCCACGAGGGCCTTCCCGCGGAGCGCGTCACATGCCTCTTCGAGGACGCTCATGCCGGTCTCTGGCTCGGCACGGCGGATGCGGGAATCTGCCGCTACCGAAATGGAAGGATCACGCGCTACGGCCCCAACGACGGCGTTCCCGGCAAAGCGATCTACGCTTTGGGGCAGGACCGGGATGGACGCATCTGGGTGGCCACGGGCCGGGGGTTGGTGCGTCAGTCGAAGGACCGCTTCGAGCCCGTGGACCTCCCGAGCGAAGGGCAGAACTTCTACTACGCCTTCGCGATGGGCGCCGGGGGAGACATGTGGGTGGGCTCCCTGAAGGGCCTCTATCGGTGGCACGAGGGCCACGTAACGCGGTACACGGTCAAAGACGGCCTCTGCGATGACAATGTCCAGAGCGTCTACTATGAGGCCTCCACCGATTGTCTCTGGGCCGGCACCTACGGCGGTCTCAACCGGCTCAAGGGCGGCCGCATGGCACCCTACACCACACTCGACGGGCTCTCGAACGACCAGGTGGTGGCGCTCAAGGGCGACGGCGAGGGCAGCCTCTGGATTGGCACCATGAGCGGCCTGAACCGCCTCAGGGACACGAAGTTCCTCACTATCGGAACCCCTCAGGGGCTGCCTTCCCAATACATCCAGTGCATCTCCCAGGCAGCCGACGGCGCCCTCTGGGTGGGCATGGAGAACGGGGGCGCCGCGAGAATCACGGGGAGACGGACCGACCGGGTCGGCCCGGCGCAGGGCCTTCCCGGCAAATCGGTGAACTCCATGCTCGCCGAGCCGGACGGAACGGTCTGGCTCGCCACGGAGGTGGGCGGCCCGGCGCGCTGGATTGACGGCCGCGTGACGCTGCCGCTTGCGAGAAACAAACAGATCACTGATTCCGAGATTCTCTGCATGTTCGACGACGGCCAGGGGACCCTGTGGGCGGGCGCCAGCATGGGGCTCTTCCGAGTGCGCGGCTCGGACGTGAGGTTCTTCACGACGAAGGACGGCCTCCCGGGACCTACGGTGTCAGCTATTGCCTCGGACGGCGCTGGCGGCCTCTGGCTGGGCACGGACGGCAGCGGATTGAGTCATTACAGCGACGGGCACTTCACGGCATACACCGTCCGCGACGGGCTGGCGGACAACATCGTGAACGCCCTCTACAGGGATGCCTCTGGCACGCTCTGGGTCGGGACGTCCGGCGGCGTCAGCCGCCTCAGGGATGGGAAGTTCACCAGCTTCACGACCAAGGACGGCCTCTCCGACGACACCATCTACTCCATCCTGGAGGACGCCACGGGTCGTCTCTGGATGGGCTGTGAAAAGGGCGTCTTCCGGGTGGACAAGGGGCTCTTGAACGCGCGCGCCGCCGGCCGAGCCGACCCAATCCTCTGCGAATGCTACGACCGATTTGACGGCATGGGTGCAAGCCAGTGCAGCGGAGGCACGCAACCCTGCGCCTGGCGGGGGCAGAACGGCCTGCTCTACTTCGCCACCCCGAAGGGAGTGGCGGCCATCGATCCTGCCTCGATCCTCCTGAACCCCCACCCACCCCCTGTGGTGATCGAGGCAGTTCTGGTGGACGGCAGGTCTCTGGGCCCCGGCCCGCCGGCCCCATTCCCCCCAGGCCGCCATCGGGTGGAATTCCGCTACAGCGCCCTGAGTCTGGTGGCGCCCGAGAAGGTCCGCTTCCGGTTCATCCTGAAGGGCTTCGACAAGGAGTGGGGGGACACCGGAACGCGGCGCGACGTGGCCTATACCAACCTCGGACCCGGGAAGTACCAGTTCAGCGTCATTGCATGCAACAACGATGGTGTGTGGAACAGCGAAGGCGCGAGCAGGGCGTTTGAAATCAAGCCCTTCTTCTATCAGACAACGCTCTTCTACCTCCTCTGCACGCTGGCGGTTGGTGCCCTCTCTGCGGGTGTGCACCGCTTTCAGCTTCGGCACGTCCTGACCCGCAACGCCATCCTCAAGGAGCGCGCCCGGATCGCTGCCGAGATTCACGACACCCTGGCGCAGGTGCTTACAGGGATTCGCCTTCACTTGGTGAGGGCTGAAGACGTGCTTCCGGGCGACGCCGTTGAGGCCCGCTCCCACCTCGCCATTGCGCGAGAGCTCACGCGCACCTGCACCGAGGATACCCGCAGCGCCATCGCCGCGCTGCGCCCCCATGCAATGGCCGCCATCCCCTTTTCAGACGCGCTGCACGACTTGGCCGAGACGCTCGCAGGCCCGGCGGGGATGGAGGTTACTTTCGAAGTTACAGGACACCCGCACCCTCTTTCTGAGGCGGTCGAGCATGAGCTGTGGCACATCACCCAGGAAGCGGTCACCAACGCGGCGCGCCACAGTCATGGCCGCCACCTGCGCCTCTCCATCGCCTACGAACCCCGACTTGTCCGTCTGTGCGTCGCGGACGACGGCGTCGGCATTGCCGTACCTCCCACGGCCAACTCTTCGGGCTCGTTCGGCCTCATAGGACTCTACCAGCGGAATAAGCGGCGGCGCTTGCGGGTAGCAGTCGAGAGCCGTCCCGATATGGGCACGAAGGTGTGCGCCGAGGCGCGTCTCGGCTGGTTTGCCGGACGTTCTTGGTCACGTTTCCGCGCACGTCTGCCCAGGGACCTGAGGGAGGAGACATGAGCCGCGCGACGGCGATCCGCATTGTCATCGTGGAAGATCACCCCGTGGTGCGGAGGGGACTCGGGGCGGTGTTGGGCGGACAGTCAGACATGATCGTGGTTGGGGAAGCAGCCAGCGCCGCCGAGGCAGTGGCACTCCTCGCGCACGAGCCGGCGGACGTGGTCGTTCTCGATCTGCGCCTTCCCGATGCCTCGGGAACGGAGGGGATCGCCGCGGTTCTCGCGGCGCGGCCCGATTCGCGCATCCTCGTGCTTTCGAGCTACGGACGCCCCGGGGACGTCCGCTCGGCCTTGGATGCGGGAGCGGCGGGGTACGTGGTCAAAGACGCCGCTGATGAAGAGGTCGTGGGAGCTGTCCGCAAGGTGGCGGCTGGCGGAGCCTTTGTTTCCCAAGCTGCGGCGAGGGCCTTGGTGGGAGAAGGCGATCTGGAGCGGCTCACTGCCCGTGAACAGCGAATCCTGGAACTTATGGCCGACGGCCATGCCAACGACGCCATTGCTCGTGCGCTCGATCTCTCGGTCGGGACCGTCAAGAACTATATTCACGTCATCCTTCTCAAACTGCATGTCAGGGACCGCACCGCCGCCGTAGCCGTCGCGACCCGCACCGGACGGCTAAAGCCGCGGTAGTCGTAACGGCCTGCGCCTGGCAGGGCGGGCTTATCGGTGGCGCTGGGGATGCCTCCACTGCCTCGCGGTTCCCGTACACTGAGCACCTGCTCTCCAGTTCCTCGCGCGTATCCCTGAAATCTGGAGCGGATCCCGCTGTATGCTCTTGGCGGGGAGGTTCCGCGTGGCGAAACCTGCAAGGCGCACGGCAATCGTCCTTCTCGCAGCCCTCTCGTCTGCTCCGTGGGTGCGAGCCCAGTCCCCCACCGTGCCGGCGTCGCCGCCGGCCGGCCAGCCGACTCCGGCGGCCGCCGCGGTCGGCGCCGGCGAGTTCGGCCAGCTCGAAGGCCTTATCCCTGATCTCATGGCCAAGGGGGGGGTGCCCGGCCTCGCGATTGCGGTGATGAAAGATGGCGCGGTCGCCTGGAGTCGGCCGTTCGGCGTCACCGACGTGGGCAGCGGCTCACCGGTGACACCCGAGACGGTGTTTGAGGCGGCCTCGCTCGGCAAGCCGGTGTTTGCATACGCCGTGGTGCGTTTGGCCGAGAGAGGCGACTTCGATCTCGACCGGCCGCTGCCGGTGTACCTCCCTTACGCCGACGTGAGGAACGACCCGCGAATCAGGAAGATCACGGCGCGGCGGGTTCTCTGCCACACGACCGGCTTCCCGAACTGGCGGCGCGGCGGGCAGCTCACCATCGACTTCGACCCCGGCGACAGGTTCTCGTACTCCGGCGAAGGTTACGTTTACCTGCAAAAGGTGATCGAGGCCGTCACGGGCATGAGCGTCGACGACTTCGTCGGCCGCGAGGTCTTCCAACCTCTCGGGATGGCAGCCTCGAGCTACGGCTGGCGCGATGCCTACGAGGCCAGCGCAGCCGTCGGGCACGACTACCTGCAGCAACCGACCCGGAAGGCGAAGCCGACCAAGCCCAACGTGGCCGCGACGCTACACACAACGGTTGGTGACTACGCACGCTTCCTGGCCGAGATGTTCCACCCGAGGCTGCTCAAGTCGGTCACGGTCGAGCAGATGCTGAAAGCGCAGGTCGAGTTGGAGAAGGACCTTTCCTGGGGGCTTGGGTGGGGGCTGGAACGGGCGTCCGGCCGGTCGTACTTCTGGCATTGGGGGGACAACGGGGCCTTCCGGGGCTTCGCGATCGGGTGCCGCGAGACGGGGGATGGCCTCGTGCTCCTGACCAACGCCGAGAACGGGCTCTCGATTGCGGAGCCGATCGTCGGCGCGGTGATCGGGGGGTCGCACCCCGTGTTCGGGTGGCTCGACGTCGACCGGTACGACTCACCGGCGCGCACGATCCGCGAGCGGATCGTTCGGGCGGGCGTGGCGAACGGCGATCGCAGCGTGCTCCGGACCCTCGACGAGCTGGAGAAGACCTACCCCAGGGTGGCGTTCACCGAGAAGCTCCTCAATCGGATCGGCTACGAGCTGTTGGAGAAGAAGCAGGTCGCGGCGGGGATCGCGGTCTTCGAGTACAACGCCAGGCTCTACCCCAAGGCCTGGAACGTGTACGACAGCCTTGCCGAGGCGTACGCTGCGGGCGGAGACCTCCGACTCGCCGTCCAGTACTACGAGAAATCCCTGAAGCTCAATCCCGACAACGAGAATGCGAGGGTTGCGCTCCGTCAGATCAGAGAGGCGAAGGAGCACTGACCGGTTACGCTGGGGCCTGGCTGGAATTCACCCGACGCCGAACCGGAGCGGTCCGCAGTACCCAGGAGACACGAGCACAATGCCTGATCACAGACTGCAGCTTGGAATCACGCTGAGCCTCGCCGGCGTGCTGTGGGCCGGCAGAGTGCTTCCTCAGGTTCCGCCGACCGATGTCGCGCGCTGCTCCAGCGCTCTTCGGGAGGTGGATCGCGATGTGCGGCGTGGCGCCGCCGAGGCTCTGGCCGAACCCGGACCGAAGGCCGCGCAGGCGATCCCGGACCTCATCAATGCCTTGAGGGACCTGGACCCGGCCGTGCGGTGGCACTCGGCCGTGGCCCTGGGCTCGATTGGACCGGAGGCGGTCGCGCCGCTCATCGGGGCGCTCCGGAAGGGGGATGGCACAACGCGTGGCGGCGCTGCGCTGGCTCTGGCGCGGATCGGTCCTCGAGCGAAAGCCGCCCTCTGGCCTCTTGTCGATGCATTGATCGATCGGGACGCGACCATCCGAGAAAGGGCGGCGGAGGCCCTGGGCGCCTTGGGGCCGGACGCCCGACCGGCCGTGCCGGCGCTCGTGCGAGCCCTGTCGGATGAAGATCCCTACGTGAACGGGAGAGCCGCCGAGGCACTGGGCAGGGTCGGAGCGGGAGCCGTCCCGGCCCTCGTGCAGGCGTTGAGCGGCGGGAGCCAGAACGTCCGCTGGTGTGCCGCCATCGCCCTCGGCAGGATGGGAGCTGAGGCCCGGGACGCGGCGCCGGCGCTCGCGCGGTCCCTCGCGGACAAAGACGAGAACGTGCGATGGTGCGCGGCCGTTGCGCTCGGTGTCCTGGGGCCGCAGGCCAAGGACGCGGTTCCGGCGCTGGTGGAGTCCCTCCACGACATGGACGAGGACGTGCGCTGGGCCGCGAACCTGGCCCTGGACGAGGTCCGGCGCGACACGGTTCGCAAGCCGCCGGAGTGGCCCGCGACCGTGGCGACGATCGACCGGCTGACGCCCGAGCTGATGAAGGAGCTTCATGTCCCGGGCGTCTCCATCGCCCTCGTCGCCGACCTCCGGGTGGTCTGGTCCAGGAGCTACGGCGTCGCCGACGTCAGGACGGGCGAACCGGTGACGCGCGAAACGCGTTTCGAGGCCTGCTCGATGTCCAAGCCGGTGTTCGCGTACCTCGTGATGAAGCTCGTCGAGGAGGGCAAGCTGGATCTCGATCGGCCGCTCACGGAGTACCTTAAGGAGGCGGTCCCGCCGGCGCAGGCCGACAAGGAGCTCATCACTGCGCGCATGGTCCTCACGCACACCACTGGGTTTCCGGATTGGCGGAAGGGGTACGAGGAGAGGGGAGGTCCTCTGCCGGTGAGGTTCAAGCCCGGCTCGAGGTACGGCTACTCGGGCGAAGGTGTCTTCTACCTGCAACGGGTCGTCGAGCACATCACGGGCGAGCCGCTCGAGGTGTACGCACAGCGGACGCTGTTCGAGCCGGTGGGCCTGGGGCAGACGAGCTATGTCTGGACCCAAGAACTCGATGGCAAGCTCGCGAGCGGGCACACCGCGGAGGGCAAGTTCCTGCGGAAGACGAAATACACCCACGCGAACGCCGCCTACTCCCTCTACACCACGGCTGAGGACTACGCGAGGTTCCTCATCGAGATCGTGAAGCCGGACCGGTCCGGGAGCCACTCGCTTTCCAGTCGGTCCGTCGAGGCCATGCTCGGCCATCAGGTGGAGGTCACCTCGCGGGATCCAGTCGAACGGCCGGGAGGCGCGCGTGGCGTGGCCGTCTACCGGAGCCTCGGCTGGTCGGTGAACAGCAGCGAGGCAGGTGACATCGTTCACCACAGCGGGGCCAACAGCTCCGGATTCCGCTGCTTCAGTCAGTTCAGCCCCGGCAGGC
>JAIQFQ010000074.1 GCA_020073245.1 Terriglobia bacterium
TGCGCCTGCAGCCCGGCATAGCCCTCACTGAGAATCCAGGATGTCGCGGCAGCCGACATGGCGCGGCTTTTCGGCGTGTACCCGTGGCCAGTCAACCAGTGGCCAGCTCATGCCGTTCGGTGGCAGTCTGGTCGAATGGACAGAGACCTGATCGGCTATGGCGCCCATCCGCCCGACCCGAAGTGGCCGGGCGGCGCGCGGCTCGCGCTCCAGATCGTCATGAACTACGAGGAAGGCGGCGAGCGCTCGATCCTGCACGGCGACACCGAGTCCGAGGCGTTCCTCCAGGAGGTGCCGAGCGTCACGCCACTCCACGGCGTGCGGAACATGCAGGTGGAGTCGATGTACGAGTACGGGAGCCGCGTGGGCTTCTGGCGGCTCATGCGCATGTTCGCCGAGCGCGACATCAAGATCAGCGTGTTCGCCATCGCCATGGCCCTCGAGCGCCATCCCGAAGCGGCCCGCGCCATCGTCGAGGCCGGCCACGAGGTGGTGAGCCACGGCTGGCGCTGGATCGACTACCAGCACGTGCCGCCGGACGTCGAGCGCGAGCACATCCGCCTCGCGGTGGAGAGCCTCACGCGCACGACCGGGCAACGACCGCTCGGCTGGTACACCGGCCGCCTGAGCCCGAGCACGCGCCGTCTCGTCGTCGAGGAGGGCGGATTCCTCTACGACGCCGACGCGTACAACGACGACCTGCCGTACTGGGAGGTCGTGGCCGACCGGCCGCACCTCGTGATCCCGTACACGCTGGACAACAACGACATGAAGTTCTCGTCGATCGCGGGCTTCGCCACGGGCGAGGAGTGGCTCAGCTACGTGCGGGACGCGTTCGATCTGCTCTGCGCCGAGGGAGCCGAGCGTCCGAAGATGATGTCGGTCGGGCTGCACATGCGGCTGATTGGGCGCCCCGGGCGCGCGGCAGCGCTCGCGCGGTTTCTCGATCACGTGCAGCGCCGGAAGGACGTGTGGATCTGCCGGCGTATCGACATCGCGCGGCATTGGATTGCCCACCACCCGTTCCCCGGGTCCGCGCGAGTCGCCGAGCCCGAGCCCCGTCCCGATTCACGCCGCTGAGCCGCCGGTCGCTCCCGAGGTTTCGAGGACTACCGCGGATCAGTCATGAATGCCACAGGTGTGCGCGGGACGGACGCGGCGGCGGGGGGGTGGGGGACAGGGTGGCTCTGGCGCTCTGGCCACGACCGCCAGGGGTTTCGGATCTTCGGCGAGCACTTCCAATCGTCGACAGATGAGCATTGTCGCTCAACGCCGCGGTGAGCGGAGCGCGAAGGGCGCCGGCTCGACTGCGAAGTTATGCGGACTGAAGCTGCGCCGACCGACGGAGAAGTGATCTCCTGACACGTCTTGGCAGTTCGACCGCCGCAAACCACTCAGCCGGGTAGAGGTAGTCTTCACCGCTCTCGTCAACGATCCGGACGTCGCCGTCCCGAGCCGCGTCGGCATCGGCTACGATCCGATAGATCTTGTGAAGCTCCAGCGACGCTGGGTACCCGACGTTCTCGATGCAGACAACGAATCGCGGCGCCGGGCGTCGACGGGTGCTACGCTTCCTGGTCGACATACTGTTTCCGCTCGATCTTCTTCCTCCCGATGCCGTGCGCTTCATGCCCGTGCAGCTCCACTTTGCGTATTCGGCCGGTGCGAAGCCTGACGACGGCGACTCCTTTCAGTTTCCGCCAACGGCCCCTTCCGTACAGCCGTCGAAGCCTGGGCAGGTCACGGATCCTGCTGCCTACCGCGATCATCTCGACCTCTCCGATGATCTCGAAGGGCATCGGCGGCCATTATGGCCTGGCCTCGATCGGCACTCCAGTAACGAGTAGTCGGACGGCCGCCGGGACAGCTTGGGATGTGCCTGCGTGGATGTGCCACATAACGCGGGGCATCAGGCGCGGCCGCAGGCCGTCGCCTGATGCCGTGGTTAGCCGCTTCGTCGCTGCCATTCCGCCGGATCCCGGGCTACGTGAAGCACGGCGAGCACGACCACCACGTCGCCTTCGACGGCGAAGTATATGGCGTACGGGAAGCGCCGCAGCAACCCTCGGTGGATGCCGGAGCGGAGAGCCTGGTACGCAAGCGGACCATCGGCAATCCGGTCGTAGGCGGCACGGAGCTCGTCGAGGAAATCCTGGCCCAGACCGGCTTCCTCGTTCTCGTACCAGTCGAAGGTCGCCGCGACATCGACGTCGGCACGCGGCTCGGCAACCAGTCGATATGCGGTCACCGTTCCTTGTTCGCGAGCCGGTTCAGCACATCGCGGGCTGGTTGTGCTCGGTTTGGATCTCGGCGGTACTCGATAAGCCGCTCCTCGGCAAGCGCGAGGTGCGACTCGGGAACCGGGATCTCGCCCGGCCGCTCGGCGATGCGGTCCCAGAGTGCTTGCAGATAGCGGATCTGCTCCACCTTTGACAGGTTGCTGAATCCAGCGGGCTCGGGAATCGTCGCAGGTTCCATCTTCCCACCTCCCCGTCAGGCTATCGCACGGCACGTCTTTCGGCCACCCTATGGTTGGGGGCTAACGTTCGCGGTCATCGGCCGGAGCGGGCAACGCGAGTCCCGGTCCGGTGCACTGCGGGGTTGGGCGGCACGGAACGCTCGGTCTGGCGTCATGTAGCCGAGTCGCTGGACGACCGTCCGCAGAGGCTAGCCTGGATTTCCACGGAAGGCTAACCCCCTAAGCGAACGGGGGTCAAACTCGGCGTCACCGGTGGTCTGGCGACGCGTTCTGACTCCCAGGTCGGGGCAACGGAGCTGGTCCGGCTCGAACAGGGGCTTAGCCAGAGTGTGCACTGACCCGGCTATTTCTGTGGTCGTTGATGACCTGATGGCCACGGCCTTCCGTGGCGCCTCGGCCGTGAGCTCTCGCTCTCTTTCTCCTCGTATTTCAGGCACCGACCGATTGGGGCCGATTTATCTTCTTGGCCCCAGGGGTGGTATGTAGTACTCATGGAGTATGCCGATAGGTGCACCGAAGAGTCTAAGCTCCTGCAAGCGCTTCTTCCTGCACCCCACGTCGCCGAAGCAGCGCCAGTACGAGGCCCTGCGCGCGTACTACGTCGACGAGCGGCCCGCGGCCGAGGCGGCCCGGGCCTTCGGATACTCCCCCGGCGCGTTCCATGTGATGTGTCATCACTTCCGGCGCCAGGCCGCGCCCGTGTTCTTTGTCTCCCCGCGGCCCGGGCCCCGGACCCAGCCCAAGAAATCCGCCGCGCGAGACTCCATCATCGCCTTGCGCAAGCGGAACTACTCGATCTACGAGATCAGCGAGGCGCTCAAGGAGCGCCAGCTCCCGCTCAGCCCGACGGCGGTGCGGGAAGTGCTCAAAGCCGAGGGGTTCGCGGCCCTGCCGCGCCGCTTAGACGAGGAACGTCCGGCCCGACCCCATCCGACCGTCGAGCCCGTGGCCAATGCGCGCGCGTTCTCCCTGGCCCCCCGGCGGTTCCAGACCCGCTGCGGGGGCTTGTTTCTCTTCGTCCCGGAGCTCATTCGCCTCCACCTCAGCGAGATGGCCCAGACCGCGCGGCTGCCCGGCTCGACGATGATTCCGGCCCCCCATGCGCTGCGGACGGCCTTGGCCCTGAAGCTTTGGTCGATCGAGCGCAAGAGTCACATCATGGCGCTCGTGGCCGATGAGGGGTTGGCGCTGTTCGCCGGGCTCAACGCCATCCCCAAGCGAAGCTACCTCGCGGAGTACTCGTCGCGGATCGATCACGCCATGACCACCAAGCTCCTGGCGGCGTGGCAACGGCCCGGCGCGGCCGACGCCCTCTGGGCCGGGCGCTCGTTCAATCTCGATTTCCATTCCGTCCCCTATTACGGGGCGCATCCCGTGCTCGAGCGCCACTACGTGTCGATGCGCAGCCGCCGGCAAAAGAGTGTGCTGACCTTCTTGGCCCAGGATGCCGAGGGGCACGCCTTCTGTTACGCCAATGCCGATCTCCGCAAGGGCGAGGAGGCCGAGGAGATTTTCCGCTTCATTGATTTCTGGCAGCGGACCCACGGGGATCGGCCCCGGCACCTGGTCTTCGACTCCCGCCTGACGACCTACGGCAACTTGGGGCGGTTAGATGCCCTGGGCATCACGTTCATCACGCTGCGCCGCCGGTCCCCCCGACTCCGCAAGGAGATCGCGCTCGTCCCCCGGTCGGCGTGGCGCACCGTGGAACTGGAGGTCCCGACCCGGAAGTACCGGTTCCCCCGCGTCTTTGAGCGGCCCGTTGCGCTCGTGAAGGGCCATACCTTCCGCCAGATGTTCATTGAGGACTTGGGCCACGACGACGCGACGATCCTCCTGACGAACGACCGCCGCGGGGCCGCCGCCGTGATCACGCGCTACGCGCAGCGCATGCTCATCGAAAACGCGCTGTCCGACGCCGTGCGTTTCTTCCACCTGGACGCCCTGTCGTCCGCCGTGGGCCTCAAGGTAGACTTCGACATGGCCCTGCTCGTGATCGCCAGTGGCCTGTACCGTCTCCTCGCCCGCACCATGCGGGGGTACGCGGATGCCCAGGCGCGCCAGATCTTCCGCGACCTGATCGACATGCCCGCCACGGTGGAGGTCACCTCGACCGAGGTCATCGTGCAGTTCCATCGCCGCGCCCATCTGCCCATCGTGCTCGCCTCGGGCCGCCTCAATACGCCCGTCAAGGTCCCGTGGTGGAACGGCCTGCCGCTTCGCTTGACGACGTGAGACGCTGGCGACGATCGGCCAAAATCTTAGGCGAATTCCGCTCCGTGGAAATCCAGGCTAGCTAGACATAAAATGGGTTCTCCGCATGCCCAACGCTCGCGGTGAGCAGCCGCGGCGAGCGAATGCGAGCCAGCGG
>JAIQFQ010000075.1 GCA_020073245.1 Terriglobia bacterium
CAAGGCGAAGAAGACCGTGATCTCCTTTTTCCGATCCTTCGCCGCAACGACCACGTCCCGCAACGCGCATCCCCGCACGAACTCCATGGAAATCAGGGCAAGGCCCTGATTCGGGTCCTCCCGATAGTCGTACACCCGCACAATCCGCCTGTGCACGAGGTCCCTCATCACCGCCACTTCCCGGCGGAACCGCTCCAAGAGCTCCTCTCTCCTCACCATCGTGGGGTCCAGGATCTTGACCGCTTGGACCCGCTTCAGGTGCAGCTCGGTGGCTTCGAAAACGACTCCGAACCCGCCCCGGCCCAGCTCCCGCTCCAGGCGCCACTGCTCGAACAGGACGGTGCCGGGGCCGAGCTCCAGCTCGGCGAGGCTAACGACACGGGTCGGAGGGCCGGAGGGACCCAGCCGCACACCACTGCTCGGACGCGGAGAGACGACCGGAGCGGGGGTCGGGGTCAGGCCAAGCCGCACCCGCTCTTCGGCCGACAGCCCGGCGCACACCCGTTCCACCAGTCGATCGTGGGCCGCCTCGTCCAGCTCGCCGCGCGCCAGCCGAAGAGCAAGCTCAGAGAGAGCCTCGAGAACCCGCTCAAGACGTTCCACAGTTACGGCTCTCCCTCGGCCTTCATTGGCTGATTATGACACCCGCCCATGAGAGGATCGAGGCACAGACCATCACCTCGTTACCACAAAGCACACCTACGACTCCTGCGGGGCAACCAGCTGGAACGGGTAACGTTCGGACCGTCAACGCCTCGGAGCAGGCGGAGGCAACCATGCAACACGTCGTCGCAGTTCTCGTGATCGCACTCGCCGGACTGCCGGCGTTGCTGCTCCCCCGCGTGCTGGACCGGCTCGGGCTGCAGGTCCTTAACGGTGTCGGGCGGGGCTGCTGGCTCGCCGCGGGCCTGGCCTGCGGGGTGGCGGCCTTCGCGCTGCTCCGCCGCAATGCCACCGTGCGGTTCCTCGAAACGCTGCAGCACGAGATCGCCCACGCAGTGGCTGCGCTTCTCTTGGGTGGCAGACCGGTCTCGCTCGCGGCGTACCGCGGGATCGGCTCGACGCGCGTTGAGTTGCGCGGTCCGCTGGTCGCGACGCGGTCCTTCCTGGTGACGGTCGCACCGTACTGGTTTTCGCCTGTCGTGCTCGTACCGGTGGCCGCGGCGCTGGTCATGCCGGGCCGCGGCGGTCTCTGGCTCGGATTGACCGCGTGCGCGCTCGGCATCGGCCTCGCGGTGCCGGTATCGCAGATTTCACTGGCCCAGCCCGACTTGCGGCGCTACGCCGTGGTGCCGCCCCTCGCGGCGGCGGCCTGGCTCTGGTCCGCTCTGGCGGTGATTACGCTGACGGTCGTATCCACGGGGGCTGTGAGAACAGTTCCCGGCTTGTACCTCGCCGGTTGGCGCATGATCGCGGGGGTGTTCCTATGGTAGAGCCGCTCGTTCGAAGGCGCCGGTCGCTGGTGTGTCGAGCAACGGGTGCTCAATCCGAGGTCGAGGGATGGCTCGATCTCGCACTGGTCGTGATCCAGCTCTGTGCCTGGTTGTTCCCGTTCCCGGAGCGCGTGCGTTTGATGCCGGGATCGTTGCTGCGCGTCGGCCTGGTGCTACGAGCGCTCGCCGCGCGCGTCTCGGGTCTCGCCTTTCAGCCCTTCGGGGGGTTCGCCCTGGTCGTTCCCCTAGCGGGCATCGTGCTCCTGCGACAGCGCGCCAACCCTTTGGCCATCGGACGATGTGTGGGTGGGTGGCTGAGCGTCGCCACGATCCTCGCGATCGGTGGTTTCTCACGGGCCAGCGGCGCTGTCGGCACTCGTGCAGTGGCGATCCTCGAGGATCTCACGGGGTCGCCGTGGGCCGGAAGAGTGATCGCCGGGTTCTTGGCGCTCGCGTTGCTCGTGTGGGTGCTGCGGCTCGGGCCGGCGCTGGCGCGGGCCGGCCACGGCGCGGCGTCTGCCGTGGGTCACGCCAACGAAGCAGTCGCCGCGCACGCGCCGGCGATCGTTGGCCGGCTCGCCGTTCGGATGAAGGACCTCGCAACGCGGATCTGGCGCCGTTACTCCGGTTTCGGACGACCTCCCGAGACTCCACTCGCTGAACCGAAACCGGCTCCGACGCTGCGGACAGCGGCCCCTTCGATGTTCACTCCCGCCGGCACGCTCATCGAACCAGCCAACCAGCGGCGGGAGCAGGCCCGTAGGGCTCCTGACGCGATCCCAGATGCGTCCAACACTGCAGCATCAATGCCCGTCTCTGGTGTCACCCGGCCGCCCACCCAGAGCACCTCTCGTGCACAGGCCCAGCCCAACCGCGCGGCGATCTCGGTCGCGGAGCCGTCCGAACCGCCAGCCGACGAGGACGAGATCCCCAGGTTGATCGACTCGGCCCTCGCCTCCTGCGTCGACTTGCCGTTGCGATTGCGCCGGGCCGCCGCCCGCAAGGCTCGCCGTCTCCTGACGGAGAGCGGAGCGATCGTCACGCCGTCGCGCGTGCGCGCTGCGGCGGCGGCAGCCGTCGAGCGCGCGCGCCAGATGGACGCGCGCTGGGCGAAGGAGTCCGAGCGGATGCGCAACAGCGTGGCCAACGTGCGCGACCTCGTGTACGACGCAGCGCCCATCGACTACGACTTCGTCGCCGGCATGGACGAGCTCAAGCGGGACTTGTCGACGATCATCCGCGGCAGCCTCGTTCACGCCGACATGGTGGAGCGCATCACCGGGGAGCGGCCAAAGGGCGCCGGAATCCTCCTCTACGGCGCACCCGGCTGCGGCAAGACGTTCTTCGCCGTTGCGACTGCGGGCGAGTTCGCGCAGGTCTACGGGCTGCGAATCGTCCACGCCGGGATGGAGGCGGTCAAGGGCCTGCACTGGTCCAAGCAGATCGCGCGGATCGGCGAGATCTTCTCGCTTGCCGAGGAGCTGGCGCCCTGCGTCGTGATCTGGGACGAGTTCGACGCCTACGCTTCGGACGCGCAGAAGACCCGGCGCAAGTACGACGCCGAGAAGGCCGCGCAGTTCAAGCAGCGCTTCGAGGGCTCGGTTCGTTCGGATCGGTTCGTCGTCCATGTCGCCACGACCAACTGGCCCTGGCAGATCGAGCTCCCGCTGCTGCGCCCCGGCCGGCTGGGGATCGTCCGCCAGGTCCCGGCACCCGACGAGGAGGCACGCCGCGAGATGATCGACATGCGGGTGGAGTCGATGCGCCTCGACGAGCGGCTCGACATCAACTCGCTCGCCGACTGGTGCAAGGGGAACACGGCCGCGGAGATCGGCGCGTTCCTCGAGGCCGCCGCGCAGCGAGCGGTCGCCGACAACCTCGCGAGCCCACTGGATCCAGAGCGCGGCGTCACTGTCGCCGACTTCGAGGCCGCTCGCTCCTTGCTCGACCGACGCAGCTTCCCCGCCTGGCTGCAGCAGGCGCGCTACGAACTCGCGCGCCCCGAGAATGCGCCGATGAGGGAATACCTGCCAGAACTCGGCACAAGGTGAAACACCCACCCATCAAGGCACAGACGGCATCAGCGCAGCAAGTTGCTCACCTGGTAGGCGCGTGTCGCCTATCGAGTCACGCTGCGCCTTTACATTACAGCTCCAATGTCTCGTATCCCGATGACACTGGAGCACAGAAGCAGAGTGCCACGACGTACAGAACCGCCGCCCTTCTGTCCCACGGGCGGCCGATTGCGGTCCCAAGAAGCTGTACGAAAACGAAGTTCAAAGCCCCGACGACGAGACGAACGAGCCTGCCCGCCATTGGTATGAGGGCAAAACCCTTGGGAGACTGAGCCCGTGCCATAACGGCACCGAGCAGGACACCAATATCAACCGCCAAGTGTGAGCAGATACGGGTCAGCGAGCCGGCAGATTTCTAGTGTTGATCTGTGCTTTGCTTGCCCCTGAAACGCTGCTCGGTCGCCAGTTGGCTGTCCTCCTGCGCCCATCGAGCAATCCAACCGTCCGCGATCTTGACGAGTTCGTCCTGACGGGCCGCAGGTCCGAGCAGACTGATCAACTCCGGAAGGACCTCCCGTACCTCGACCCGATCCGGCTCCTTGATGGATTTCGAAAACTCCTCCTTCAGCACCTCCGTCCTGCTCTCCCCGACGCCGGTCTGGACTGATCCGGGTTGACTGCTCTGGGAGGCACCAGGCGAAGGCTGTCATTTAGATGTCACTGCTGCACAGAGCCACTCTTCAATGTTCGCCGCACTCGGCCGTCCAGCCGGCTCCGCCCAGATCGCCGACATCACCGCGCCGGCAAGCCGATCGGGGACATCCGCTCGCATTGCGGTGACGGGGCTGTACCCGACCAACCGCGTCTGCAACTTCCGCAGCAGCGCCCCCACCTCATCCAGCTGCCCCATCAAATTGCCTCCACGGCTAATACCAATGCTCCACGGCACTTCCGGTCGCCAAGAATCATGGGAATTCGAATTTGTCGGCTGTCTCGAGATGGAGACTTCACGACCACAGGGGATAGGCGCGCCCAACGCGATGCCATGGAACAGCGGCCCAGTCGCGCCGCCATCCATTTTTTCCCGCGGGTACAAAGGGAAACGCCACCGAAAAAAGACAAGGCAACCTCTGCGGCGCAGGCCGCTCCGAAATTGTGCCAACGAATCCAGACCATCGCGTCGCCTTTCGCACAAACCGCGGCGCCTGACGGATTGCGTGGCGTGCCGTGATGATACTTCAGGTCCGCCTGCAAGCGAACGGCGTTCCCACAGCTTTCAGCTCAAACCGAGGACCGGCAGCGTCGCGCCATGGACGCCCCGGGCTGCGTCGGAGGCCAGGAACAGGATCACATCGGCGACGGC
>JAIQFQ010000043.1 GCA_020073245.1 Terriglobia bacterium
GGGCGGGTCTGCCCCAAGCGCCCGGCAAACCGGCCCTTCTCTCGCGTCCGGCCGGACGAAGAAGCCGGGTCGTGACCGCCGGAAGTCCTCGGTAAGCCGATCCTGGAAGGAATACGAAAGGAGTGGACGAATGAATGTGCTGGTTACGGGAGGAGCGGGATATGTCGGAGCGGTTCTGGCGCCGAAGCTGTTGAGCAAGGGACACACCGTGAAGGTGATCGACCTGTACATGTATGGCGACGATGTCCTGAGCTCGGTGAAGGCTTGCCCTCGTCTGACCGAGATCAAAGGGGATATTCGCGACACGGACCTCCTTGAAAGGGAGATCCCCGGCACGGACGCGATCATCCATCTGGCGTGCATCTCCAACGACCCGAGCTACGAGCTGGACCCGGACCTCGGCCGGTCCATCAATTTCGACGCATTCGGACCGCTGGTGGCCATCGCGAAACGAAGCAAGGTCAGGAGATTCATCTACGCTTCCAGTTCGAGCGTGTACGGTGTCAAGGACGAGCCCGAGGTCACGGAAGACCTTTCCCTGGAGCCGCTGACCGATTATGCCCTGTACAAGGCCAAGTGCGAGGAGATTCTTCTGCAAGAGGCGAGCGATGATTTCGAGGTCATCGTGATCCGGCCGGCGACAATCTGTGGGTACTCACCCCGGATGAGACTCGATCTGACCGTGAACCTCTTGACGAATCATGCGGTCAACAAGGGCAAAATCACCGTGCTTGGGGGCGACCAGAAGCGGCCGAACCTCCACGTCGCGGACATGACCGATTTGTACGTTCTGCTGCTCGACTTGCCTAAGGAAAAAATCCAGGGCAAGGTCTTCAACGCCGGCTGTCAAAACTGCACGGTCCGGGAGATCGCCAAGGCGGTGCAGAATGTGGTCGGCCCTGAAATCCCAATTGAGACGACCGCAACCGATGACATTCGCTCATACCATGTGTCCTCTCGAAAGATCAGGGAAGAGCTTGGGTTTGAACCTCGGCACACGGTCGAGGAGGCCATCATGGGTCTGCGAGATGCTTTCAAGGCAGGCAAAATCCCGGACCCCATGACCGACACGCGATACTACAACGTGAAGCGTCTGCAAGCCGCGAAACTGGAGGGTGTCCTTTGAGCGTGAACAAAGTCGAAATCCTGAAGAGGATGGTGCGGATCCGCATGGTGGAGCTGTACATCGCCAGGCGGTACCCGGAGCAGAAGATGCGTTGTCCAACCCACCTGTGCCTTGGCCAGGAAGCCGCGCCGGCGGTGTGTGGATACTTTGCCGGCGGAGATGACATATTTGTCGGCACGTGCCGGTCTCACGGCCACTACCTGGCAAAGGGCGGGAACCTGACGGCGCTCTTTGCCGAGCTGCTGGGCAGTGGCAAGGGCTGCTCCAAAGGTCTTGGCGGCTCCATGCACCTCATCGACCTGGGGGTGAATTTCTGGGGCACGTCCGCCATCGTGGGCGGAGGCATACCGATTGCGGCGGGGGCGGCGTTTCGCCTGCGGTATGAAAATGCTCCCCAGATTGTGGTGGTGTTCCTTGGTGATGCGGCGGTCGAAGAAGGCGTCGTTTACGAGACCGTGAATTTCGCCCTGCTCCATAAGCTGCCGCTCGTGTTTGTCTGCGAGAACAACGCCCTGGCTATCACGACGCCCATCGAGCTGCGGCAGTGTTCCACGATCCTGCACGACCGATTTCAGACGATGGGGATGAACAGCTTCTACGTCGCGGAGAACGACATCTCGCAGCTCATCGAGGCGATCCGTGTGAGCTATGCTCGTGCCCGGACCGGTCTGGGGCCCACGTTCATCGAGTACCGGGTCTCACGTTGGTGCGCCCACGTGGGACCGGCGTTCGAAGGGCCGGTAGACCTCTGGTGGCAGCCGCCGGCGGCGTCCGGCGGAGGACATGGCTGCCCGATCTGCGTCCTGAGGGATGAATTGATTGCCGGGGGCGCGATCCGCCTTGAGTACATCCGCAGTCTCAGGCAGCAGGTGCAGCAGGAGATCGAAGAAGCGTACCGGCAAGCGGAGAGTACCGCAGGGCCTATCGGCCAGGACCCTGCCGCCTTTGTCTATGCATCCGGCTTGGCCTGCGAGTTGCCTAGCCGGGGGCCGGTTCGCGGCATCGAGTTCCGCCATGCAGAGGCGTCGAAACTAGTGAACGCGTTTTGAAAAGGACATTGTCACTGTGGATCATTCGCGAACATACGCACAGGCAATTGCCGAGGCGAGCTGTCAGGCGATGGAAATGGACGAGTCCGTTTTCGTGGTCGGCCAGGGTACTCGCGACCGAGGCCACATCTTCGGCAGCGTCGAAGGACTGCTGGCGAGATTCGGGCCGCAGCGGGTCGTTGAGATGCCCATCTCCGAGAACGCGGTCGCGGGAATATGCGTCGGTGCCGCCCTGAGCGGGCTGCGGCCGATCCTGGTCCTCCAGCGGGCCGACTTCTCATTTCTGGCCCTGGACCAGCTCATCAATCACGCCTCGAAGTTCCATTACATGTTCGGAGGCCAGACGAGCGTCCCCCTGGTGGTTCGCCTGATCGTTGGCAAGGGATGGGGCCAGGGGCCGCAGCATTCCCAAAGCTTGCACAGCATGTTCGCTCACTTTCCCGGCCTGCGCGTGGTCGCTCCCGCCGACCCACACACGGCCAAGGGGCTACTCCTGAACGCCGTTTTCGCTAATGACCCGGTGATTATCCTTGAGGGAAGACCTCTCTATGGGACGGCCCAGGTCATTCCCGAGGAGCCCTATACAGTCCCCTTCGGTCAGGCGCGAGGCATTCGTGAGGGGACGGACATCACCATCATTGCGGTGTCCTTCGTGGTCCCGGAAGCGATAATCGCGGCCGACGATCTCAGCCGCGCAGGACTATCTGCTGAGGTGATTGATCTGGTGTCCGTCAATCCCCTGGACATAGATACGATCGTCACGTCCGTGCAGAAGACCGGTCGCCTGTTGGTGGTGGATACTTCCTGGAGCTACTGTGGAATCAGCGCGGAAATCAGCGCCGTGGTCCACGAGAAGCTGTTCGGCGAGCTTCAGTCGCCGGTGCGGCGCCTGACTATACCTTTTACCCCCACCCCCACAGCCTTCGAATGGGAAGACCGTTACTACCCCACCCATGTCCAGATCGCACAGTGGGCTCAAGAAATGATATGTGGAGCGGAACTATGTCCGACCGGACCTACGTCGTAATCGGCAGCAATTCGTTTTCAGGAGGATGGATGGTCGATTCCTTGCTGGCGGACGATCCCGCCAACTACGTGGCAGGAATGAGCCGCTCGCCGGAAAAGGATGACCTGTTCCTTCCTTACAAGTCGAGGCGGTTGGATCGCTTTGAGTTTCATCGGGTGGACATCAACCGGGACACTCAACGGATGTTCAGCCTCCTGGACCGGCTTGAGCCCGCGTACGTCATCAACTTCGCGGCCCAGGGAGAGGTGGCGACCAGTTGGCTCTTTCCGGAGCAATGGTACGAGACGAATGCCGTGGGAACCGTGAAGCTGTGCCACTTCCTGAAGGACAGAACGTATTTGAATCGCTATGTTCATATCTCGACGCCGGAGGTCTACGGCTCCTGCCGGAACGCCACGGAATCGGCGCCTCTGGATCCGAGCACGCCCTATGCCGCCTCCAAGGCCGCCGCCGATCTGTTCCTGTTCACCCTGGTCAAGCAATATGGCTTTCCCCTGGTGATGATTCGATCCACGAACGTGTATGGAAAGCATCAACAACTCTACCGGATCATTCCCCGCACGATCATCTCCCTGCTGTCCGGCAGGAAGATCCGCTTGCACGGCGGGGGCAAGGCGGTCAAGTCGTACATCCACATTCGCGATGTCTGCCACGGCATTCTCGCGGCCACGAGGCGCGGCGGGGCGGGCGCCCTCTATCATTTCTCGCCGGAGACATCCATTTCCATTCGAGACCTGGTCGAGAAGATTTGCGTTCTGATGGGATATGACTTCGATCAGACCACGGAGACCATCGAGGAACGTCCCGGCCAGGACGCCCGCTACATCATTGACTCGTCCAAGGCCCGCCGGGAGCTGGACTGGGCGCCCACGATTCCCCTCCCGGAAGGTTTGAACGAGGTGATCTGCTGGGTGACGGAGAGTTTCGACCGCATTCGCGAGGAGCCTTTGGAGTACGTCCACATGGCTTGAGTCGGGAAAAGCACAGTCGTTGGACAGTAAGGACACTGCATTAGAGGAAAGGAGTACGTGCCCATGTCGGAAGTCAACTTGATGGACCTCTATCCGAAAGCCAAGCGGGACCTTGAGCACCGGGCGACGGTGAGCGAGGAGAACCGCCGAATCGCCAAGATGTTCAGCCGGGAGTTTTTCGATGGCACCCGGGACCAGGGTTACGGCGGATACAAGTACGACGGCCGTTGGGTCCCGGTCGTGGCGAGGATGAGGGACCATTACAGACTGGCGCCCAACGCCAGCATACTGGATGTCGGGTGCGGCAAGGGGTTCATGCTTCACGACTTCAAGCTCGCGATGCCGTCGTGCACCGTCGCCGGCCTGGACATCTCCGCCTATGCCGTCGAACATGCGATGGAGGATGTCAAGCCGTTCCTGCTCGTCGGCAATTGCCGGCGGCTGCCGTATGCCGATCATTCCTTCGACCTGGTCGTCTCGATCAATACGGTGCACAACCTGAAGAGGGATGAATGCTGGCAGGCGATCCGTGAGATCGAGCGCGTGGGACGCAGACACAAGTTCATCGTGGTCGATGCGTACAGCAACGAACAGGAAAAGGAGAGAATGCTCAAGTGGAACCTGACGGCAGAAACGATTCTGCACGTCGATGACTGGGAGACGCTGTTCACGGAGGCGGGGTACACGGGCGATTACCATTGGTTCACTCCATGAGAGATTGCAGAGGACAACGATGAAAGTGGAATTCTCCTATTTAGGCCGTCAGTTCCGGGAAGCGGGCCCCGCGGAAGACCCACACCCGTCCTACACGGACCAGATCTTCCAAGACCTGAGGGAGTTCATACGGACGGGCCGCTGGGGCACCACGCGGGAGCAGCTCGCGATGGTGGCGGTGAAGAACCACCGGCACGGCGCCCTCAACCCGCACGCCCAGTTCCGGCACGAGATCACGGTCAGGGACGTCCTCGAGTCGGCGAGGGTCGCGGAGCCTCTCAACATCCTGGATTGCTCGCCGATCACCGACGGCGCCGCCGCCGTCGTCATCGCCGATATGGGCACCGCCAAGAAGCTGGCTCGGGGCCGCCCGTTGATCCGGATCACCGGGATCGGCCACGCGACCGACCGTATCGCGCTCCAGTCCCGCACGGACATGACGACGCTGCCCGCCACGACGCTGGCCGCCGAGCGCGCGTTCAAGATGGCCGGCAAGACCCCGAAGGACGTTCAGGTCGCCGAGGTCCATGACTGCTTCACGATCGCCGAGATCGTGGTGGTCGAGGCGCTCGGCCTCTGCAAACCGGGCCAGGGAGGGTGTCAGGCCTCCTCCGGCCGCACGGCCCTCGGCGGCGAGCAGCCGGTCAACCCCTCCGGCGGCCTCAAGTCGAAGGGGCACCCGGTCGGTGCCACCGGCGTCGCTCAGGCCGTGGAGATCGTCACTCAGCTTCGGGGCGATGCGGGCAAGCGGCAGGTCAAGGGCGCTCGGACCGGCCTGACCCAGAACATGGGCGGCACCGGCGCCTCCACCGTCGTCCACATCCTGGAGGTGGCGTCATGAGCACGCTCAACCCGGCCCGCGTGGCACGCGAGTTCCCGGTGCGCTACCGCCTCGAGGCGGCACGCTGCGAGGCGTGCGGCGCGGTCTCGTTCCCGGCGCGGCTGGTCTGCCCTTCCTGCCGGGGGCGGAAGTTCACGACGCTCGTGCTGGAGCCCGAGG
Source organism: Terriglobia bacterium (assembly GCA_020073245.1). GTDB lineage: Bacteria > Acidobacteriota > Thermoanaerobaculia > Thermoanaerobaculales > Thermoanaerobaculaceae > RBG-13-68-16. Next base: position 5,888 of record JAIQFQ010000043.1, read on the forward strand.
GAAAGGTGCTTACCTGGACGGTGATCCACATCGGCCCATCCAGCCACAAGCACGACGTGCCGTACGCCCTCGCGGTGGTGGAGCTGGCAGGTGGGGTGAGGCTCACGTGTCAGCTCGCCGACGTCGATCCCGCCAAGGTCGAGTTCGGGATGCGGGTGCGCCTCGAGTTCCGCCGCATCCAGGGGGACGGCGAGGCGGGCGTCATCGCCTACGGCCACAAGGCCATCCCCGCGTAGAGGGGGGACACCCGGGCATCACGCCGTTCGCACGTTCGGAGGTTCGCAGGTTCGAACGTTCGAAAGCACCGAGTCAAAGGGAAAAGGGCAAACGTGAAAGGGAAGGCAGCTGGCCGGGAACGCTGCTCTTCTTTCGTTTGACCTTTCCCGTTTGACCTTCCCCCTCTTGTCTTCGAACCTTCGAACCTTTGAACCATTGAACGGTTCCCTGCTCCTCTGCCTCACCCACCGGCCAGGAGATGCCTGAGGTACTTCCAACTCCGCACCTCGCGCTCGGTGAACCCTTCGCGAAGCGCGACGAGCCACCCGCCGGCGTCCGCCGGCGCGGGCTCCGTGACGCGTTCGAGCGGCAGCCTCGAGGCTGCTTGGAGCCAGCGCGCGCCCGCCGCCGAGATCCGCTCAACCGATCGCGCCGGCCGGTGATCGCTGCAGACGAAGCGCTTCTCCACCGGGTCGAAGGTCGTTTCCCCTTCAGCCAACGAGACGCCGCACACGCCGCACCGATCGAGCTCCGGGAACACGCCGGCCAGGCGCAGGAACCAGAGCTCGGCATACCAGGCCACGGTTGCGGCGTCGTGGCCGTCGAGCAGGCACGCTAGGCAGCGGTCAACGAGCCGAAATGAGGGCTCCGCCTTCTGCCCGGGCGGGCAGTAGATGAGCGCCAGCTCAGCCACGACCTGACCCGCCGCCCAGGCCGGCGGGTCGGCGGCCAGCGGAAACGCGGAGCGGATGACCTCAGCCTCGTCGAGGGTCCCGAGCTCGGACCCCGGGCGCTCGAAATAGCTCACCCTCACGTGTGCGAGAGGCTCGGTAGCCGAGGCGCGCGACGAGCGCAGGGAGCGGGCGCGTCGCGCCACCACCCGTACCTGGCCGGACGCGCGCGTGAGCAAGACAACGACGAAATCCCGCTCCCGAAACGGGTAGCGGACGAGAACGAACGCCTCGTCACGCCGACTGGGCATCGGAGCGCGCCGCTGGGCTCCGCCAGGCGGCAACCAGCGGGATGAGCACGGGGGCGAGCACCTCGCTCCGCCAGTCTCTGGCGAGGCAGTCACGAAGTCCAACCTGGTCGAAAGGCCTGCGGTCCACCACCTCTTCGAGGGCCGCGCGCGATGCGAGCAGCCCCGGGCTGAGCCCAAGCTCCTTGGCCCGGCGGTCGCGCGCATCGCGAAGCTGCTTGACGCGCGCCTCGCGATCGCGGTCGACGGCAAAACGCCGGCGCTGGGGTCGAGGTGGCACCGCCGGGGGACTTGCCAGCGCGTGCAGGATGGCGGGCCCGAATCGGCGCACGTTACCTCGCCCGACTCCGCGGACCCCCGAGAGCGCCTCGAGGTCGGCCGGCGGTTCCTGGGCGAGAGCCAGCAGGGTCTCCGCGTGGAGGACCTTGAACGGCGGAACGTCCTGGCCGGCGGCGATCGCCTCGCGCCATTCGTACAAGGCGGCGAGACGGTCCCGGGCCTCGCCCTTGAGCCTTGCCGAGCCTTTGACCCTGTCGAACGCCAGCGGGTCCGGCTCGGGGGCCTCCCAACGGACATCCTCGAGGGCGCGGCATTCCTCCTGCCACCACGTGAGGCGGTCGACGGTCGCCAGCCTCTGGGCGAGGGTGGCCCGTAGCCGCCCGAGGTACGCAGTGTCTCCGGCCGCGTAGGCAAGCAGCTCGGGAGTGAGCGGCCTGGCGCCCCAGTCCGCCCGCTGGAACTTCTTGTCGAGCACTACGTCTGCCTCGCGCTCGACCAGGGCCGCGAGGCCCGTCTGCTCCTCGCCCAGCAGCTGCGCGGCGATCTGAGTGTCCACCACCTTCGCGACTCGGACGCCGAGGTCCCGGTTCAGGACGCGCAGATCGTAGTCGGCGCCGTGCATGATCTTCTCGGTGCCGGGGTCTTCAAGGACCTCGGCAAGGGGTCGGAGCGACTCGCGACGGAGTGCGAGCGGATCGATCACGACGTGCCGGTCGTCGAATGAGAGTTGAATCAGGCAGAGCTTGTGGTAGTAGGAGTGGAGAGAGTCGGACTCCGTGTCGAGCGCAACGGACCGCGAGGAGGCGGCAAGAGCGCACACCCGGCGAACTCCGGCTTCGTCGGCGACAAGCTCGGGGCGAAGCGCGGGAGCTTCCATGACTCACCGGATGCTAGACGCGGAAAGCCCCGGCCGCAAGTCTCCGGCGCGAGAGTTCGCGCCTTCGCCGTTTGTCAGAACACGTTCGCAGGGGCTTCCGGAAGTGCTTGTATCACCTCAACTTCAACTGTCTCACCGGTCTCTGCAACGGTGCGCTTATGGGCGAAGAAGACACCGCCGTGGGCCCGCCAGTCATCCCAGGTCACCGTCATGGCGGTACCGTCTCGAGTGAGGACGGTGCGCCGGATCCGGCCGGTGGCCGGATCCAGGGTGACCCTCCAGGTTCCGGCCCCGGACCGCACCTCGACGGCGGGCGACGCGACGCCGCCCTCGCCCGCCACGTCCGGGAGCGGCTTCACCGTCACGCCCAACGCGCCCCAATCGAGCGGGAAGACGAGCCACATCAGGTCCTCGGTGAATCTCTGCAGCGCCCAGTTGACCGCCTTGCCGAGTTTCTTGCCCGAGAGCTGCGCACCGTCCTCCCAGGCGCCGCCCGACTTCGAGCCGACGTCGATGGCTGCGTCGAGCTTGGTTCCGGTCGCGCTCGGCATCGCCGCCCTGAGATAGCCGTGGGTACGGTCCCAGCGGTAGCTGCTCGTGCTCCCAAGATCGGCCGTGGTCTTGACCCTGACCTCGAACTCCAGATACCCCACGCCCTTCCAGCTGGCGGCCCCCCCGCACGCGGCGAGCTGGCCGGATGCCGTTCGGGGATCCGGCCCCCCGAGGCAGAACGCCGTCGCCACGCCGGCAAGTAACACGAATGTCATGAGAACGCGGGATCCGAACATCGCTCCCCCCCAGGGTGTGCCCGACCTGGCTGCATGCAAGGGCACAACGAGCAACATGACCCGAAAGGAGCTTACTCCACCGCCGTCAACGTCGATCCTCCCGGGCCCTCCTCCCTCGGCGGGCCGGTGAGGTTGGGGCCGGACGTCACCTCGCGTCTAAACTAGTGTGGTGTCCACCCGAATCGGATATCGGACCCGCCATGGCTGAGAGCAGCCCGTTGCCCCTGCTCGGGCGCCACAACTCCCGCGTCCAACGTCTGCGCCGCATCGTCCAGCGCCAGGAGCGGGATCTCACGGTGGCCGACGGTCTCAAGCTGGCCCTGGACCTGGCCGCGGCCGGCGTGCCGATCGTCGAGTTGTTCGCCGTTCCGGAACGGCTCGAGGCCCTGCGCTCGACCCCCGCTCTGAGCCGAGTATGCGACGCAGGGCGAGCGTACCTGCTGGACCCCGCCACGGCCGCCCAGCTGGGGCCGACCCGGCAGCCTCAGGGCGTCTTCGCGGTCGTGCCGGTGCCGGCGGCACATATCCGTCCTGAGGGCATCGTGATCTACATGGACCGCGTGCAGGACCCCGGCAACGTGGGAGGCGTCATCCGCTGCGCCGCCGCTTTCGGAGCCGCCGGCGTGATGTGCTCGCCGGGATGTGCGGACCCTTTCTCTCCGCGGGCCTTGCGCGCCTCCGCAGGCCAGGCGCTCATCATGCCCGTCGAGGCCGAGGCGAGCTTCGCGCCTCCCGCGGAAGCGGTCCGCCGGGCGGGCGGCGAGGTGGCCGGGACCATCGGCCACGGCGGCGTTCCCCTTGGCCGCTGGCGCCCGCGGATCCCCCTGTTGCTGGCCCTCGGAAACGAAGGCCAGGGGCTCTCCGACGAGGTGGCAGGCGGATGCCGACGGCAGGTGACGATCCCCTTGGGGGGCGGCGTCGAGTCGCTCAACGTGGCGGTCAGCGCCGGCGTGATCCTGGCTTCCCTGGCGGGGGTTGCCGCGTCACCTATACTTGAATCGCAAGGTCAAATGGGGAGGCCGCGATGATCCGACATCGTGATGTCGAGCAGCTCCAGCAGCTCTCGCAGGCGCCCGGCAAGACGCTGACCGTCTACCTGGACGTGGACCAGACGAACCCGGCCAACCGCAAGCGCCAGTTCGAGACGCACCTCAAGGACCTGCTCAAACAGCTGCGCGCCTCACACCCCGACGACGAGGAGCTGGCCCAGGCCTGCGGCGAGGTCGAGGAGATCACGAAACGCATCGAACCGACCGGCCGGACGCTGGTGCTCGCCAGGCATCGCAAGCTCGGAGTCACGTTCCGCAAGGTCATCCGCATCGGCTTGCCGTCGTTCGCCTACTGGAGCAACGGGGCGTTCCTCCGCCCGCTCCTCGAGGCGCTCGACGAGCACGAGCGCTTCGGAATCGTCCTCGTGGACCAGAAGCGTGCGCGGCTCTTCACCGTCTTCCTTGGGGACATCGAGGAGCACAAGGACCTCATCTCGCAGATCCCGCCCCGCCCCGATGCGCCGACGGCCGACAAGCTGCGCTCGCAGTCCCGGATGGAGCGCCACCACGACGAGAGCGTCTCCACGCACGTCCGCCTCGTGGCCGGCGAGATCTCCCGGTTGATGGAGCACCTCGAGGTGGACCGCCTGATCATAGGCGGCAACGTGGGGGTCGCCTCCGAGTTGGCCCGCGCGCTCCCCAAGCGCCTCCGCGGCCGACTCATCGAGGTGCTGCCGATCCCCCTCGCGGCGAGCACTGACGACATCCGAGCCCGCGCCAGCGAGGTCCAGACGCGGCTGGAGCGCGCCGAGGAGTTGGAGGTTGTGCGCGAGCTGCTCAAGGAGGTGCGCAAGGGGGGGCGAGCCGTGGCCGGCCTGTCGGCCACGCTCGAGGCCATCAACGAGGGGCGGGTGTGGAAGCTCGTCTACCTCCAGGGCCTCGCGCTGGACGGCGGCGTGTGCGACCACTGCAACATGCTCTTCGACCCGGCCGACGAGCGTTGCGCCGTCTGCGGCGAGAAGGTGGACGCCGAGCCGCATATGGTGGACCGGATGGCACGCGCCGTGCTGGAGCGTGGCGGCCACGTCGAGATGGTGGACGGCCCCGCGGCGGAGGCGCTCCGGTCGGTGGCCGAGGTCGCCGCCTTAATGCACAGCTGATCCGGCCGCGCCGCGGCGCCAGGGCGTTCGACGCCCGCTCACTCTGGCACGACGCTATATATGAGGCAGGTGGGGGCGGCTGCGTCGTCGACCCCCCGCGTGTGCACCCTCCCACCCCTGCGGCGGTCGCGCGCCGGCTGCCGTACACTTCATCCAGCGAGCACGCCGGAGTGGCGAAACGGCAGACGCAGGGGACTTAAAATCCCCGGCCCGAAAGGGCGTGAGGGTTCGAATCCCTCCTCCGGCATTGAGTTACGAGACGCGGCGAATCGGGAGATGGGAACGGGGTAACATCGGGGTAAGATGCGGCAGCTGGCGCGCCCCGCCCCGCTCCCCCCTGCCACCCCTTTTGAACGCCAAGGTGCAGAGTGCGGCATAAGGGGCCGATCGTCGATCCTAAGGCCAGGCAGAAGGCGTCGCTCGTGTCAGCAAAGGGTAGCATGATCGGATAGGAGGTCAGGCAAATGGTAACCAAGATCTTTGTTGGCCTGGTTACAGTGTTCGTCGTTCTGGGCTTGGCCTTCCTGGGCTTTGTGATCTATCAGCAGATCAAGCAGGCCCAGGCGGAGAACGCCAGACCGGGGCCGACTCCATTCCCGACCAAGACAGCGGAGCAACTCAAGAAGTACGTCGCTGAGCACAGCAAGCCCGATGCTCCCGGCACGGAGAAGACCGGCTACATCAGGATCGGGATGACAGAGCAGCAGTGCATCGCTCAACGCGGCTACCCGGCCAAGATCAACCGGACTACAACGGCGCTCGGACAGTCCGAGCAGTGGTGCTACGGCGAATCTTGTAGCCCAGCCCTCTACTTCGAGAACGGCACCCTTACCGCGATCCAGGACTGAGCGGGAGGTTGGAATGAGATGGCAGCCCCTGTTTTTGGTGATGTGCACTCTAGCGGCAGTGGCCCTCGCTAAGGACGAAGCCCAGCCGTTCCCAAGGGACGCGGCTGGTCACGCTCGCTTTCAGGAGGTGGTCCAAGTCGAGGGCGTCAGCACCACCGACTTGTACAACCGGGCCAAGTTCTGGGCCGCGAAGGAATTCGTGAGCGCGAAGAACGTCATTCAGCTTGACGATCCTGCGCTGGGCCGACTCGTGCTAAAGGGTTCCCTGCAAGAAACCTATGGGATGACCGATAAGGTCTGGTTCAATTTCACCCTCACGGTAGAGGCCAAGGACGGGCGCTATCGCTGGACCCTTGATCAGTTGGAGTACGTGGGCAACACCCCAGGAAGTGAGCCTATTGAGAGGGAACTAACCAACGAAGGTGTAGGCGTCTTCGGTCGCAAGGCCGTTTTCGAGAGATTCCGGAAAGATCTTCTGGCCCTCGCTGCCAGGCTTCAGGCAGCAATGGTAGGTGCTCCAAGTGAAACAGGAAAGACCGACAAGTGGTGAGCCTACGCAACGCAGCCGGGAGGGTTTGACCATGCCGGGAACCCCCGAGGATCTAACCAAGGTAATTACCGTCCATTTGCTAAGTCGCTTGGTCGATTTGCTTCCTGAGGGTAGCTTCGAGCAGCTACAGATCAAGGGGTCGCTAGTCGGCTTGAGCACACCGGAGGTTTTCGGCAATGTTCCCCCTGGCCTGCCCCCGTTGCGGTACCAGTTTCTATGTCAGGCCTCCCAGCCTTCACGTCCCCTCGCGCGACTGGTCAACACTGACGTGCGACCGCTGCGACCGGACGACGAAGGTGCGCAACTGAGGCGCGGCGCTCGCTCCCTCTCCCTTTCCGCTCACCCCCGCCGCCCTGGCGCGTGCCGAGACGGCGGCGCAGTGGAGTCCGCCGCTACCGCTGCATCGAAACCGTCGTCGGGTCGTTGGTGATCGCGTCCACCACCGATGCGAACGCGAATACCCCCGCTCCCAACTGAACCGTGATCTTCGCGTACCCTCGGTCCATCGCCGTCTGCCCCGCCTTGTTGAGGAACGGCTGCGTCTCCTGCTTCCACTCCCCCGGCTTCAGCGTCACCGGGTAGTCCGTGAGCTTCGTCCCCGCCCCGTTGAACAGCTCCACCAGCACCGACGCGCTTCCTGTCCCCGTGTTCACCACCCCGATATTGCACCGGTACGTCGGGTTCTCGCTCAAACCCCCGAGGTACGCGCTCTGCCCTACCGACAGACCGTCGCTGCTGACCACCGCCGGGTAGTCCTGCCCCTGGGTGGCGCCGGGGTAACAGTCCGCTCCGGACGAGACCAGGTTGTAGCTCCGCGCCGTGACCTTGAGCGGTTGGTCCGAGAGAATCTCCAGCGCACCCGAGTTGATCGCCGGAATCTGGTTGACGACGTCCACGAGAATCGACTGGGTCTTTGGCGCTACGGAGGTCGTGTTGCTCACGACGCCACCGCTGCCGTAGAACTTGATCTGCACGCTAGCCGTCACCGCGCCGGTGTTGAGCAGGCCGAGGTCGCTCCGCCACTGGCTCTGGTTCTTGCCGGGGTTGTGGCTCGCCACCGGCACCCAGACAACGAAGGAAGACGTGGCCGAAAAGACCCACACGGCGCCGACATCGGAGTTGTCTTGCGGCCCGCCGACCATCGCCGTGGCGCCGTCCGCCGAGAGCGCCACCGCACTGCCCTGAGAGGCAGCCCCGACGGCGCCCGTGCCGACCAGCTTGCTCCCCAGCTGCGACCACACCCCGCCGCTGCGCGTGAATACCCACGTCGCACCGGTCTCGGAGTTGTCGCCGTGCCCGCCGGCGACGGCGAGGTTGCCATCTCCCGAGATCGCCACCGAGACGCCCTGGTAGACATCCGTCCCCACGGCGCCCGTGCCGACCAGCTTGCCGCCTTGCTGCGACCACACCCCGCCGGTGCGGGTGTACACCCAGGTGGCGCCGGCATATGAGTTATCGCGGAAACCCCCGACGAGGGCCGTGTTGCCGTCTGCCGAGATCGCCACCGACCGGCCTTGCCAGGCCTCTCCGGGGACGTCCGAGCCGACCAGCTTGCTGCCCTGCTGCGTCCACGCTCCCCCGGCTCGCGTGTAGACCCACGCCGCGCCGACGTACGAATTGTCGCCGTAGCCACCGACGATAGCGGTGCTCCCGTCCGCCGAGAGTGCCACCGACTGTCCCTGCCAGGACGCCCCTGCGGCGCCCGTGCCGACCAACTTGCTTCCCTGCTGCGTCCACACCCCACCGCTGCGCGTGAAGACCCACGCCGCGCCAGTGCCGGGAATGGAGTCGCCAGGCGCGCCGATGATGACGGTTTCGCCCTCGCCCGAGATCGCTACCGACGTGCCCTCGTACGCGGCCCCGATGGCGCCCGTGCCGACCAACTTGCTTCCCTGCTGCGACCACACGCCACCCGAGCGCGTGTACACCCACGCAGCGCCGACACCCTGGTTGTCTTTGAGTCCGCCGACGACGGCGGTGTTGCCGTCCCCGGAAATCACCACGGAGCAGCCCTGCTGGGCAGCCCCGACGGCGCCCGTGCCGACCAGCTTGTCACCCTGCTGCGTCCACGCCCCGTTGCTGCGCACGTACACCCACGCAGCGCCGGTGTTCGAGGAGTCGTATTGCCCGCCGACGATGGCGGTTGTGCCGTCGGCCGAAAGCGCCACCGAGCCGCCCTGTTGCGTTTCCCCGACGGCGCCCGTGCCGACCAGCTTGCTCCCCTGCTGTGTGAACTGCGCCGCGGCCGCCTGCGCAAGAAGCAGCATCCCAAAGAACGCACCTACCTGCCGTGCCATTTTCCACCCCCTTTTCGCGCCAGATCACCGCAATTACGTACGCACCAGTATGCGCGTTTGGAGCGCGACTGGGGTACGTGTTTGTCGCGGGGGGATGCGGTGGACCCATGCGGGAGCGCGACGCCGTAGAGCTTGCCCTGCTCCACGTCCCCTCTCGCGGCTGGCCGGTGCTGGTGTGCGCCCGCTGCGAGCGGGCTACGAAGACCCCCTCCAACTGACCCCCTCAGGTCACTCGGCTCACGCCCTCTTCTCCAACATCCGTTCCTTTTCAGATATGCAATGTCCGAGAGAACCAACCACACTTGATGCCACGACAAAGAGGGCGGCAGCCGCTGGCCACCAATAGAAGAAGAGGGTTATGACCACAAAGAGGTAGACCAGGAGCGTTACCCGGACGGCCAATGAGGCCCCGCTCAAGACCCATGTCATCTCCTCGATAAGCATACACACCCATCTCAGGACCGCGATTGCGGCCTTGGTAAGCAGGAGCGGTGGTGCGACACAGAGAAGGACTCTTAGGGGGATGGGAAGGATGTGCCAAATGCCACTGATGAAGCCGCCATCTTCTCCGGATCGCGGCCCGCCTGGGGAAAGCCAAGCGATGAGTGCAACGATGCCAACAGGGACTCCGACCATCAAGCAGGTTGCGACAAACCAGGTTGGGATGCCCTTGGCGACGGTTCATAAGTCAGCGACCGTAAGGTCGCGCACTCTGATGGCGGGGGTTGGTCTGGGAAAGTGATGGTGATACCAACCCTGCCCGCAGTCCTCGATGTCTCGCATTGCTCAGACCCCCTGGCAGTTCTGGAAGATCGTGCTCCAGACGAAGAGACTCCTAACGCTTCTTTGAGGACTCATGGCCGGGTTCCCTGGCCTCCGATTTGGAACACAACACGCGCTATCTTCTCGGGAACGCGCTGCACTCCTGCCGCTCGAGCTTGTCATTTGCCTTCGACGCGGTGAGCGTCTGCCACTGCATATTTGACGGCGAGTCTGCCCCGCCGGCACACAGCGGCTTGATGTGGCCGATGACGTAGCCGGGGCACGCCCGGCTGCTCTTGCCTGTAGACGGGGAGGGGTGAGGGTGCTTGAAATCGTGTTTCGCATTCAGGCTGCGCTTGGTCTTCGGCTTGGTGATGGTCTTGTGCGGCGCAATCGTCTTCGAGCTGCCCTTGTGCGATCCGCTGCTCGTCGTCTTGCCGGCGAGCGTGATGCCGGGCGCGAGGATCGCCGCCAGCATCAGCGCCACAACCGCCGCCCGCATCGCGGCAAGCAAGCCTAGCGGCAGAGTGAGGCGGGCGTTCCGCTCACTGCTCACGGCCCGAATATGAACTCGCGCTGAGCCGGTTGCAAGCACCGGAGGCGTGAGCGTGACGCGGTAACGCTCGCCGGCCTTCACGTCCCCTCGCGCGCCTGGTCAACACTGACATGCGACCGCTGCGAGCGGGCTGCGAAGCTCCGCAACTGAACCGCGGCTCCGGTTCCCTCCCCCGCCCCGCGCAATGATGCCGCCCGGCGCGCGCCGAGGTGGCTGGGCGGTTGGGACTGACACCGATCCACATCAGCCCGTAGGGGCCTTCAACTTCGGCAAGGCAGCCTGACCTTTGATTGCCTTGGTCTTGGTTTCCGCGCCACCTGCTTTGATGACGACCTTCACAGCATCTTCCATCGGATCTTTGAAGGGCACCTCGATTCGGAGCAGGCCGTTTTCGTAGGTCGCTTCGGCTTTGTCAGGCTTCACCGGCCAACCTAAAGCCAGTGCTGAAACATACTCGACATCCCTTGCTGGCGCTGTCAGGTGGACGCTGTCTTCCAGGATCTTCACATCGACGGTATCCGCTGGCGCTCCTGGGATGGCGAACTCCACTACCAGCTTGAGGCTCTCCCGGTCAGCATACGCCACTGTACTGGGTGCAACCCTAATCCGATCCGCCATTTCGCACCCCCCTTTGTCCGCGATTTCCATTCTTCCCGGACAGTTAGAATTGTACGCCAGGCCACCGTTGTGCGGACAGTTGAAGCCCGGATTCGGGCGCACGACAGCAGAGCGGTCCATACCCGGAGCATGGCCCGGCACCGCCTCCAGCTCCAGACGGGCTACGGCGAGGACTTACCTCTTTCTAATGTGGGTCTCGATGATCTCGGCGAGCTCATCGCGGTCCGCGCTGTCTGTACCGCTAGCTCTCAGGCTCGCGGATTAGGCCCTCAAGGAACCCGTCAAGGGCACCGTCGAGGCTGCGGACTGCCGCGCTGATGTCCTCTGCTGGCCCCGACGCTGTGTACTCTGTCCCGTCCCTGGCAATCGCCACCGTGGGCCTTTGAAACATGGCTTCGAGTTGCCGCGCGAGCTCCTGCATTCGCAGGCAGCTCCGCTTCATCTCGTTGACCAACTCGACCATCTCTGCTTGCCTTTTCATGGTGCCCCCTCACTCCGCCAAACGCTCTCCCGCCTTCAGAAGCTCTTCTTTGCGCCGGGGCCCGCCACTGCGCGGATTTCGACCTGCTCCGTCATCTTCCCTCTCAGTGCGCGGAGGGCCCTATCTATCGTGCTCTTGACCCAGGCGGGTGAGCGGCCGAAAGCCTTCGCCACCTCGGTGGCGGAACGCCCCTCGATGTAGATGCTGACAAGTACCTGCCGGTGCAACTCCGTGAGCTTCGGCAGCGCCTGCAAGGCCCGCTGGACTGACGCAGGCGCGAGCTTCTTGTCACTCATCACGTCCAGGACGGCTGCCTCAACCACCGGCGACCCTTTGCCACGAGCAACAGTCTCGATCGCCCTCTCTGCGTCTTCCAGGGCGTAGTTCCGAATGCCGTAGTGAGGATCGAACCGCTGGGCGATCTCCCGAACCTTGGACTCCTTGATTCCCTTCTTCTTCAGGCGTTGGATGACCTTCTGGAGCTTTTCTTCGTCCTGCCTTGCTACCTCGACGTAGTCGGCCAGAAGCCTCGTAATCAGCGATGAGAGGTTGCCGCCGGCGATCTGCTGCGCGCGATCCCAAATGTCCCTATCGCCCTCCTTGACGTAGACGTTCCGCGTTGGTGCCATGCTGGAACCCCCTTCTGACAGGACACCGCCATTCGTAGTTGTCCTATCTGCGCATAGTATAGTGATGATATGCGCATATGTCAAAGAGGGAGAAACTGCTGCCACGGGACGGCAACGAGCGCGTACCCTGCGCACCGCCGCCACCCCGCCCGCGCGGAGGTCCCGGGGGTGTAGCTCTATGCCTCCCTGACGAGAGATCGCGACTCCTGCGGTCTCGTAGCAAGGGGGTACGAAAGCGGCGACACGGGTACCGCTCAAGTTCCGCTGGTCCTGTGAGTGACAGACCGGAACGCCGACGCCCTGCCGAACCCAGCGATGCGCCGGCCTATCGCATCGCCGGAGCCGCACCGACGGTACGTGCTACCTGACCCTGCGCCACGCGATCTTGCCCTTTAGTGTCAGGTCGTCGTTCATCGTCACCCGGGCTTGCCAGGCTTCAGCTCCGAGTAGAAGGGCTCGCACCTTCATCGCGGTGGCTTCTTCGCCGCTCAGAAACTGGGGATCGTTGGGTGACATGCTGGTCTTCACTTGAACGAGAACGTGCCGCTTGCCCCCCAAAGCCTCGATGTTGGCGGCACTGGGTGACGTGGAGTCCCAGGCTTGGATCTTGAAGCGCCTGCCCTGCAGCTGTTCGACAACATGAGCCTCGCCCGCCCGACCGACTTCCTGATCCGTTGCCATTACGATCTCCCTCCATTTTCCCGACTACCGCCGAGCTCCTTACTCACCCGCTCCACTCCGCTCGAGCGGCCACCATTCCAATTGCACCAGCTCCCCGTCCGGCCCCACGACCACTCTCGCCTCCCACGCCTCGCCGTCAGTGCGGGCCGCTCGCTGCCGAAGCTCCTGCTTTTCGTCTGGCGACAGGCTAGCAGGTTCGGCGGGAGCGACTGCTGCGTTGACGCGCACGAAGATGTGCTGTGAGCCTGTCCAAGCCTCAAGGATTGCCGATCCTGCTGCCACGGGCGTCCACCGCCGCATGATCGAGAAGTGCAGCTTGCGGAGGGCACCGACGGCGTGCTCTTCGGCCACTTCTTCTAGCTCGAGCGTCGCAATCAACCGGCCTCCCGGGGAACCGTGAAGCATCCTACGCCGATTCCGGGCCCCGCGCTTGCCCGCGAAACAAAACAGCGGAGGCGCCCCACTCACCGCTGCCGCCCCGGCTGTGCAAAGTCCCCCCAGCCCGTACCCTGCTCCCCGGCGGGAGATCGCGGCCCGTGGGGCCTGCCAGCGAGAGGTCAAACAGAAGGGCGGCCCGGCGATCGGTGAATACCAGGCCGTGGAATCGTCCCTGGCGCGTATCCTACCCCTCCCGCGAGAAGATCTCCCGTCCCGGGGCCTCGTAGCGAGGGGTCAAGGACAAGGGCGGACCGAAGCCCCCCTCCGGTTTCCACTACGCCTGGCGAAAGTGCAGATCCTCGGGAATGCGAGCAGGCGGGTCACCCCTCCACACCAGCGAGATCCGCTCGACCCATTGCCCAGAGTCGTCTTCCCATCGAGCAACCTTCTCCTCGATCTCGGCAATGATCTGCTGCGCAATATCCCCGTCAGCGGGACAGGGGCGCAGCTCCACCTCGAGCCCCACCTCCGGTCTGGTTGATTGAACCCTTTTGATGAAAAGCTCCATCCGCTCCAGCTTCGTCCGGCGCTCACAGCGCCTGACCAGGTTTGCCAGCTCAGCAAGAAGGGTGCGAACCTGACTCTCCCGCACGGTCATGGAAACCCTCGCTTGTCGCGATCATAGCAGCGCCAGAACACCGCCCCATCGCCGCTCAAACGAGCTTGTCAGGGTTCCGCCGTGCGTTGCCGAAGACTCCGCAGAGCTAACCCGCCTCCACGTCCCTTCCCGAGACTGGCTCACGCTGGTATGCGACCGTTGCGAGCGGGCGGCGAAGGTCAGCAACTGAGGCGCTGCGGACCGGCAGGACTCAAAATCTTCGGCCCGAAAGGGCGTGAGGGTTCGAATCCCTCCTCCGGCAATAGGTTACGAGAAACGGTGGTGGGGCGAACGGGCGCGGGGTAACACGGGGGCACCATACTGCCTGCCGCGTACCCCCCCGCTTCCCGCAGCGGAAGTTCATGAGCCGAAGCTCGGAACATGGTGCTCGTTCCGTCTCGGTTCGACCATCTCCGGTAGGCCTGGGAGCGTCCGGTTCGTCCACGGCACCAATGAGCCGTCCCTACATCACACGCTGCAGATCACGGGGTTTGGCAGTGCAGAACCTCCGTAGCGGTGATCTTGTATATGAAGAGAGCGCGGAAGTGGCCGCGCCCGGATAAGGCCGCCCGAACCCCCTAGGGAGAGCCGGAACCAAACCTCAACCGCCGGTGATGACCGGCAACGAAAGGGGTCACCATGAAGCTTGCGTCGCGTGTACTCTTCCTGGTCGCTGTTGCCCTGCCGCTGTCGAGTGTTTCAGCCCGCGCGGCTGATTGGAAACCCCTGGGGAAAGTACCCTCGAACTCAGCACCGCGTCGGTGAGCATCGAAGCCAGCGCCGGTGCAGGGTCGGTCAGCAAGCTCAAGCTCGAGGTGACGCAGAACGTCCTCCGAGTCCGTAAGGTCAAGGTGTTGTTCGCGGACGGCCAGAACTCCAGCCTCGACTGGGACAGGTACGTCGGAGCGGGATGCAGCAGCGTCCTCGACCGCCCTTCCGCGAAGGAGGTTCAAAAGGTGGAGTCTACCTACTTCAAGCCCCCAATGACTGACGGAACCCGTCCTACGCTGGCGAAGGTTTTCGGCTCCGACTGACTCGGGCGTGTGTTGGGATCGAAGCCGGTGGTTGCAGCCGCCGGCATCAGCTCTTCTGCGCGCTCGGCTTCGCAGTCGGGCGAGCTGCCACGGCGCACCGCTGCGGCGCCTGCCGCGGGCTATGATTGCGAAGTACCGTGGGAAAGAGAACCCCGATCCGACTGTTCGCCACGCTATTCTTGTGCTACTGCTACATCGATCAGCGCCCCGGCTGGAACCAGAACACACGCTTCGATCTCCTTCACGCCCTCTTCACGAAGGGCACGGTCGCAATCGATGGCTATGACGCCAACACCCTGGACAAGGCACGGATCGGCGATCACTACTTCTGCGACAAGGCGCCCGGCGGAGTGGTCATCGCTCTCCCCGCCTTTGCCCTCGCTGCCGGGATTCTCAAGGTGGCTCGAGTCGATCTCGACTCGCCGTCCGGCTGGAAGACCTCGCAGTGGATTACGACGAGTGGTTCCGTTGGCCTCTTGACCGCGATCGCCGGCGTCAGCTTCTTCTCCTTCCTCGCGGCCCGCATGACGAGGCCCGCCGCTGCGCTCGCGACGCTGGGGGTGTTCCTCGGCGCAATGCCGCTTCCGTACGCCACGATGCTCTTCGCGCACGGGGCGGTGATGTCTCTGTTGTTCATTGCGCTGTGGTCGTTCGACCGAGCCGAGCGGGGGGCGAGGCCTGGCCACGACTACCTGATTGGGTTCTGCTGTGGTCTGGCCGCCGCCAGCGAGTACCCTGCCGCTCTCGCTGCCGGCGCCGTGTTTGTCGCCATGCTCACCCTCGGCTGGCGCCACGCCGTTCGTTTCGCCGCAGCTGCCTTCCCCCCTGCCCTCCTGGTGCCGGCCTACAACTGGCTCGTCTCGGGCTCCCCCTTCACAATCCCGTATTCCCTTGCCTTTGCATTCCCGGCCATGAAGGAGGGTCTCTGGGGATTCACGTATCCGAAGCTTTCGGTGGCTTTCCAGCTTCTCTTCAGCGAGTACCGCGGCCTGTTCCTCTGGTCGCCCGTGCTGCTCTTCTGCGTGCTCGGTTTTCGGTCTCTCCGGCGGGAATCCCCTCGCCTCTTCTGGCTGTCGACCGTCGTCCCGACTGTAATGGTCGCGTACGTCTCCGGCTACAACTCCTGGGATGGAGGCTGGGCCCTGGGCCCACGCCTCATCTCGGCGGCGGTCCCGTTCCTCGCCATCGCCGCCGGCCTCGGTCTCGCCGCTCGGCCGAAGGCCGCCACCGGGCTCGGTGTCGTCTCCGTAATGCTCCTCTCGCTGGCCACGCTCCTGGGCGCCATGCCGCCACAAGGCGAGCCGCGGGTACTCACCATGTTTTATCCACAGCGGTTTCTCGCAGGGGACATGGCGATGAACCTGGGCCAGCTGGCGGGCCTGCGCGGCGGCTGGAGCATGGTGCCGCTCTTCGTACTTCTGGGTGCCGGAGCGTGGGTTCTGTCGTCCGCCGACGACACGACCGAGACCGGCCCTCCTGCTGTCAGCGCGTCGCGAGCCGGTACAGCTTGACGGGTTGGTCGCGGCGTGCGGGCCAGAAGCGTGACGGATCGAAGACCGGGCTCGTTGAAGAGACCACGAGTCGGTAGCCACATCGGGCCGCGGCGACAGCGACTCGGCCGCCCCTGTCACCGTCGTCGACCAGCCATTCCGCCGTACACGTGTCGAGGATGTTGCTGCCCGGTCGGCGATTCGGGCCGATCACTTCGAACGGTGATGCTATGACCCGATGCGAATACAGGTCCAGCACGAAGGTCCAGGATGCTTCTGCCACGAGCTTCTCGCCGGGTTTCATGTTGCTCAGCAGGTAGCTCTCAGCCGGGCGGTGGTCTCGCCAGGAGTGCTCCTGCCAGTACCACTGCAGACCGCCCCATGTGAGCATGACCGCCACGACCGCGGGCACGCCCCATCTGGCGCGCGAGTTCCAGAGTCGGTCCAGCCCGACTCCCGCCAACAGATACGAAAAGAAGAACCCCGCCACGACATGCTTCGAGGCGCCCACGAAGTTCAGGGACCACAGGTGGAAGGCAGGCCACACAAGAAGCGATCCGAGGCAGGTCAGGACCAGCAACCGCGAGTGCTTCTTCCAGGCCCCAATCCCACCGCACACTGCCAGCAGCAACGGGACGGCGGCGTAGACCAGGTGCATGCGCGCGGTGCCCTGTGGGGTTGTTCGGAAGGTCTGGTTCAGGTAGGAGCTCGCCGATTTCGGCCACGGCACGCCGAACGCGAGCAGGAAGTAGCCGGCCACCACCAGGCCGGCGATGCCTGCGAAGAGCAGAAGCTCCCGGAAGACCCTCCGGCGCGGCCGCAGCGAGACGATCAGCGCGGACAGGGGAACTCCCATGAACGCGTAGCCGTACTTGGCGATCACAGCCACCGCGAATGCGAGCGCCGCGAACACCGACCACCGCTGCCGAGCGTCGTCCGAGCCGCGGGCAATGAGCCACACCGACACCGCGAGACCCGCCAGGGCGACGACGTCGTACACAGCGAAGTGGGCGAGCGCGAGAAAGAAACCGTTGCAGCCAAGGGCCAGGGTTCCCCAACGGGCCGCCGATTTCCCGAAGAGGGCTTCGACCGACTTGGCGAAAGCTGTCAGGCCAACGACCGCGAAGAGGACCGCGACGAGTCTGGCCCCCGCGAGCCCGCCGAGCTGGTGTCCAACCGCGGCACAGGGCGGCCAGACAAACGGGCTGCCGTTGAACCAGCCGAGGTAGCCGTCCGACACACCCCTGCCCTCCAGGACTCGGAGACCGGCGACGGCGTAGATTCCCTCATCGAAGAAGGCTCCGTTGGCGGCCAGGAAGACGATACCGATCTGTATGGCAGCGAAAGTGGCAAGGATGGGCCAGAGCCAGGGGTTGGAGCCCAGGTTGGCCGCCACTCCGGGGAAGCTGTGCTGCAGTCGTCGCGATGCGGACCCGAGGGAGGTGCTCAAAGACCCTATCCACCCGCCAGAGACCGCTCGTGCCCCCGGGAGCCGCGGTGTGGGCTGAGCGGGTCGGCCTGCGGCATGGGCACGAGCGCTGCCGGCAGCGCCGTCCTCGTCTCGAGGGTGCCACCGCTTCCGCAGGCGAGTCATGGCGAAGCCGGCCAACTGGTGGAGGTAGTCGACGACCTCCCGCGTACCGAGCTTGCTGGCGCCGATCCTGCGGTCGGTAAAGACGTAGGGCACTTCCTCCCAGCGGGTGTAGCGGCCCTTGGCCATGATCTCCAGCCCGATCTTGAAGCCCCTCGCATCCAGGGCGACGCCGTCCAGCACGCTCCGGCGCATGAAGATGAAGCCGGAGGTCGCATCGCGTACGGGCGTGAAGGGCCTTGCCAGCTTGTTCGCCGCCCATGAGGCGAACTTGCGCGTCGCTGGCCAGCCATGGGTGCCGCTCCCGGGAACATGGCGACTCCCGACCGCAAGCTCCACTCCTCGGTCCCGGACCGCTGCCACCAGCAGCGGGATGGCCTCGGCTTCGTGGCTCAGGTCGGCGTCCATCACGCCGATGATGTCGCCCCGGGCCAGGGCCCAGCCGTCAAGAACAGCCGAGGCCAGGCCCAGCTTCTTCGGCCGGCGCAGCACCCTTACCGGATAGCGTTGGGCGAGGCGATCAGCGAGGTCTCCGGTGCCGTCCGGCGAGCTGTCATCGACGATGATCAGCTCCGCCTCGATCGAGTGAGCCCGCAGGCTCGAGCACACCCGCCCTACCAAGAGTGGGAGGCCCTCGGCTTCGTTGTAGGTGGGCACGACGATCGACACCAGGCCTGGAGTGGGCGCGGTATGGTGCGTCAGGGGGCTCGGCGAATGCGCGATCTCGGGTCGGGGAGCGCTCGGGCCTGCTTGGCGCGCCGGTTGTCGCGCCAGGAAGACGAGCACCGCAAGCCAGAGGATTCCCTTGGCGTCAGGCCAGTAGGGAATGTGTTCCAAACCCCGATACCACTGCAGGTCGACCATCGTCAACCACGTCAGAAACAGGAACACGGTGGCAGGAACACGACGTGTCCGGGGCGCCTCCCGGTCCGTGGCGAGCCGTGCCAGGGTGACCATCGGCAGTAGGATCAGAAGATCGTCGGAGCTCCCGTGGTACGTCCAGATCCGGGCGACGATGCCGGTGAAGCCCAGTACCGTCCAGAGGTCGGCATCTCGGTGATGGTAGAACCAGACAGCCAGGGTGCCCAGAACCAGCAGAGACGCCGGAGCAACCCAGGCGCCGAGGCCCGCACCCAGCAGCCAGGCCGGAAGGCTCGCATAGCCCCGCGGGGATGTGAGCAAGCTGGCGGCGTGAGCCAGCCAACCGCCGAGGGACTCCCCCGGGGAGCCGGGACGGAGGAGAACCGCGGCCGCCGTCAGGGCGAAGTACCCCCCACCAATGAGCGAGACCGGTCGCAGTCGGCGCAACCGCAGGAGCACGACGAGGAGGAACGGCACGGCAACGCTCGGCTCCACGAGTGCGACGAGGATCAGCGCGCTGCCGGCAAGGTCGCGGCGCCAGCCGTGGTCCTCGCCGTCGAGGAGGAGCAGGCCGGCGATGAGCATGGGGAGGACGGGAAGGGCGAGCTGACCGTTAGCCAGACACGTCCCCGTCGAGTAGAGCGAAAGCGGCAGGAGCGCCGCCAGCAGGCAAAGGAGAGGGTTTCCGGGGCGGGTCTGCCGGACGAGCAGCACGCAGATCCACGCCAGCGCCGCAACGCTCGTTGCCGTCCAGATCCCAAGCGCCGGCCCCAGCGGCATCCAACCCAGCACCGGCCAGAGCACAACGTTGCTGGCCGGCGAGCCCGCGGGGTAGGCCGCCCTGGTGGAGTCGCTCCAAACCGGCGCCCCGGCGAACCAATGCTGGACCTCCAACTGGCGTGCGGCAAGGTCGGTCGTACCGTCCCTGCCCTCGAGCCGCCCGGCGGCTCCCGCACCCAGACGCGAGAGGCCGTCGGGGATCGTGCAGGTTGCCGTCCCGGCCATCACCGCGGCAACGACGGCGAGGAGGCTTTGCCCAACCCAGGCCCGAGGCGGCGCCCACCGGCTGGCGGTTCGCAGGTTGTTCACTCCAGTGACCCTAGCGAGGAACGTGGGGGACAGTCAAACCGAAAGTCGGTTCCGACGGCCCGGCGGGGGCTCGGAGCTGAGTTGGGTATTGTTGGCCCACTCCCAAAGGGACGGTTCCCAAACTCCCGATTCTGGCCGATGGCACCTTCTGGCCGCATAGGATCTCGCCCTCGGACCCGAGGCAAACCCCGCTTGCCCGAACGAAGCTGACAGGTGACCTGCTCGTCCGGCATATCGGCGGGAACCCGGGTTGAACGAAGCGCTTGGCCCGGGTCGTGCCGGCTCCGCTCCGAGGCACGCGGCATCTGCGCGGCGCCCGCAACAGAACGCTCGGGCCAACCTCCGGGTGCGGCTGGATGAGAGGCCTCCGCAACGTACACACGGACGCACCGACGGCTCTCGGGAGTATCCTGATCAGGACGTTAGAGCCTGAGCGCGATGGTTAACGGCTGGTCGATCCCCCCGCTGCTGATGGCGAGCATCAACGCCTACCTGGCGGTGCACTTTGTTGTGATCCACATCCGCACGCGCATGGCGCGGGAGATCCTGAGCTTCGCCCACCTCGCCTTCGCGATCTGCCTGTACGACGTCTGTTGTGCGTTCCTCTACAGCGCAACCTCGCCCGGGGCCGGGCGAATCTGGCAGCTCCTGCAGACCGGCGTCCTCACTTTCGGCACGGTAGGTCTTCTGATCTTCGTCGCGCACTACACCAACCGCCGGCCCGGCAGGTTCCTCACCGGCCTGTGCGTCGGCTATGGTCTGATCCTCGCCGCAGGACTCATCGGGGGATTCGACCTGTTCTTCAGCAGGGTCCCGCTCGTCAAGCACCTGGGCCTGCCGTTCGGCCTCAGCGTGACCTACAACGAGGTAGAGGCCGGCCCGCTCACCACGGCCCACGATCTGGTCAGCCTCTCCGTCTTCGTGTTCGTCTTCACGGCAGGCGCGGCTCTGTACCGGGCCGGGGAGCGCCACCGCGCCAGACTCCTCATCGCGGCGACCGGCGTCCTCTTCATCGCCGCGCTCAACGACGCCGCTCTCGGGTTGGGGTTTGCTCGCTCCATCTACCTCATCGAGTACGCGTTCATGGGTATCGTCATCCTGATGGCGGACTCGCTCTTGAAGCAACTGGTCAGGGTCGCCAGGATCGACGAGGCGCTCCAGCAGAGCGAGCGCAACTACCGCGAGGTGTTCGACGCGACCGGCGATGCGATCTTCGTCCACGACGCAGCCACAGGGGCAATCCTCGATGTCAACGCGACGATGCTCGACCTCTTCGGGTTCACCCGTGACGAGGCGCTGCGGCTCACCATGGCCGACCTGTCGCCGCGGCACCCGGAGCATGTCCAGCAGGAGATCGAGACGCGGATCCGCCGGGCGAGGGACGAGGCGCCGCAGGTCTTCGAGTGGCTGGCGCGGCGGAAGAACGGGGAAGAGTTCTGGACCGAGGTGGCGCTTCGGAGCTCGCTGATCGGCGGCCAGGGCCGGGTGCTCGCCGTGGTCCGCGACATCACCGAGCGGAAGCTCGCCGAAAGCCTGCAGGCGGCCATCTACGAGATCTCGGAGGTGGCCCAGCAGGAGCCCACGCTGGAGGAGTTCTTTGTCGCGATCCACGGCATCATCGGCCGTTTGATGAACGCGAGGAACCTTTACGTCGCCCTCTACGATTCGGCCGCGGATCTCATCACATACCCCTACTACGCGGACGAAAAGGACGAGCCGCCTGAGCCCGAACCACCAGGCCGGGGATTGACTGCGTATGTCCTGCGGACCGGCGAGCCATTGCTGGCAACCCCCGAGCTGTTCGAAGAGCTCTGCCGTTGCGGTGAGGTGGAGTCGATCGGCGCGCCGTCGATCGACTGGCTCGGCGTGCCCCTGGTTGTCGGCGACCAGACCCTGGGCGTCATTGTGGTACAGACCTACACCGAGGGAGTCCGCTACGACGAGCGGGAGAAGGAGATCCTTACCTTCGTGTCCCGGCAGGTCGCGCTGGCGATCGCCCGCAAGCGTGCCGAGGAGGCGCTGCGGGAGAGCGAGGCCCGTTTTCAGCTGCTGGCCGAGGTCGCGCCAGTTGGCATCTTCCGGACCGACAAGAATGGCGCCACTACGTACGTCAACCAACGCTGGACTGAGATCTCCGGATTGACCGCCCGACGGGCGCTCGGCGACGGATGGCTGCAGGCGGTGCACCCGGACGATCGCGACGGTCTGGCCACCGGCTGGCACGACGCGGCCGCGGCGCAACACGAGTCCAGGGCGGACTACCGGTTCCTGCGCCCGGACGGTACGGTCGCCTGGGTTGTCGGCCAGGCCGTCGCTGTGTTGGACGCGGCGGGACAGTTCGCCGGTTACGTCGGGACGATCACCGACATCAGCGAGCGAAACCTTGCCGAGCGATCGCAGGCCGCGATCTACGCGATCTCCGAAGCGGCACAGCAGGCAACGACGCTTGAGGAGCTGTTCGTCGCCATCCATCGAATCGTCGGCCGCCTGATGGAGGCCAGGAACCTCTACGTTGCCCTGTACCACCCTGGCGCGGACCTGATCAGCTACCCCTACTTCGTCGATGAGAGGGACGACCCGCCCGGGCCCGAGCCACCGGGCCGCGGCCTGACCGCGTACGTGCTGCGAACCGGCAAGCCTCTGCTGGCGACCCCCGAGGTCTTCGAAGAGCTCCGCCGACTGGGGGAGGTGGAAGAGGTCGGTACGCCGTCGATCGACTGGCTCGGCGTGCCCCTTGTCGTCGGCGACCGGACGCTGGGCGTCTTCGTGGTGCAAACCTACACCGAGGGAGTCCGCTACGGCGAGCGGGAGAAGGAGATCCTTACCTTCGTGTCCCGG
>JAIQFQ010000044.1 GCA_020073245.1 Terriglobia bacterium
CAGGAGGTGCACGTAGAGATCCGGCGCGCCCGGAAGCCACTGCACCATCGAGACACCACTGGCGAGTGCCGCAACCACGAGGAGAATCGCTGCAACCCTGAGAAGACGATTCCCGCCCGGGGCCTGGTGCAGGAGGCTCATTGCAGCCGATGCGCCAAGAACCACTCAACGAAGCGCCGGATTCCTTCCTCGATGGGGACCTTGGGCTCCCACCCCCACAACCGCTTGGCCTTGGTCACGTCGGCAAACGTGATCGGAACGTCGCCCGGTTGAGGGGGCAGTTCCTCGACCCGCGGCTCGACCCCCAGTGCTTCCGCGATCAGCTCGATGAGCCGCGCCAGCGTGGTCGTCCGCGATCCGCCGAGATTCACGATCTCAAACGCCGGCGCCGCATCGAGGGCCGCGAGGACCCCCGCCGTGATGTCGTCGACGTAGGTGTAGTCGCGCGCGCTCGAACCGTCGCCGAAGCGAGGCACGGCGAGGCCCCGGGCAAGCCGGTCCGCGAAGAGGTAGATCGCCATCTCGGGGCGTTGGCGAGGGCCGTAGACGGTAAAGAAGCGCAAGCACGTCACGGAGAGACCGTACAGGTGGTGAAAGGTAAACGCCATCAGTTCGTTGCCGCGTTTGGTCGCAGCGTACGGAGAGACCGGACGAGTGATCGGATCCTCCTCCGAGAATGGGACCTTGGAGTTGATCCCGTAGACCGACGAGGTCGAGCCGAAGATGAAGGTCCGCGCATTGGCCTTTCGGGCCGCCTCCAGAAGGTTGAGCGTCCCCAGGCCGTTGACCTCCTGGTACAGGCGAGGGTCTCGGATGGAAGGGCGCACGCCGGCGCGGGCCGCGAGATGGACTGTTGCGGTCACGCCGAAGCGACGGTACGTGTCGTCCACGAGACTCGCGTCGCGGATGTCCCCCTCCACGAGGTGCCAGCGTGGCTTCGTCCGGAAGGGTTCGACGTTCGCCCTCTTGAACGCCGGATCGTAGTAGTCGTTGAAATCGTCGAGGCAGACGACATCGGCGCCGCGGTCGAGCAGCTCGCCAGAGACATGGCAGCCGATGAAGCCGGCCCCACCGGTTACGAGGATCGTTCCCATCGCTTACTCCTTTGGAGCAGGGGCGGGTGTGGTGGGAGCGGCAACGGTCGGAGTCGGCGCCACCTGCTCTCCCCTCGCTCTGCGGTTCCGCACGTACCACGTCGCGAGCTTCGAGTCCTTCACGCCTCGAACCACGTTCTCGAGGTCGCGCACAAGCCCCGGATCATTGATCAGCTGTGCGGCGCTCCCCGGACCGTGATCGAGCTTGAGCGCGACCTGACGCAACGAGTACGTCAGCACCGCAAGGTCATCGAGGAAACGTCGTGCGTACTCCTTGTCGTTCATCAGGCGCGGCAGTGTCCCTTCCCCTTCGGTGAGCTCCTTCGCCGCCGCCGTGGCAGCGGCTGCGGCTTGCCCGACACCTTCCAGGGCCAGTTGCAGGCGTTCGCGACCCTCGGGGTCCCGAAGCAGGCCGGCCACCACCGAGTCGTCCCGCGCCAGATCCCTCGCCAACGCCTCGCCGACCTCCCGGCCGGCGTGGGCCATGCCGGCGAGATCCTCGACGAGCTGCGACTCGAGCTTGGGATCGGCGATGAGCTTGCCGAGAGCGCCCCTGCCGGCGCGCAAACCCTTCAGGAGCCCGTCGGTCTCCTCGAGTACCGAGTTGAGCCGGGCGATCACTTGGTGCCCTGACTCGGGGTTGACGGTCAGCTCCCCGAGGATCCCCTCGCCCCGCTCCACCCTGTCGAGAATCCTGCGCAGGGACGTCGAGATCGCCTGCACGTTCGTCATCGCGTCCCCGCCCCGGGAGAGCACCGCGGCGACATCGGTGGGCTCCTCGCTGGGTATCACGCTTCCCGGCGCCAGGGGCGGCTGCGGTGTGCTCCCTGAGGACACCTCGAGGTAACGGTCGCCGAGAAGCCCCAGGGTCCGGATGCGGACCCGAGAGTCGGCGCGGACGCGTTCTGCGAGGCGTGCGTTGATCCGGAACGTCACCGTGATCTGACGCTGAGCCGGGTCGGTGGGCAACTCCACCTCCTCGACGGCGCCGACAACCACGCCGTTGAGCCAGACCGAGGCTCCTGGGACCAGCCCTCCAACGTGCTCGAAGAGTGCTTCGTACCGCTCGTGACGCTGGAACAACCCCTGCTTCTTGCCGATCAGAAGGACGATGAGACCGAAGACCAGCAGCAGGCACCCCGTGAACAGGCCGACCCTCAGTCGACGTTGCCGATCCGCCTCAAGCATGAACACCTCCAGCGCGAACAAACTGGCCCACGGGTCCCTCCTGCTTTGCCGCCTCCGCCACGGTTCCCGTGAAGCCGAACCGGCCCTTGCTCAGGAACGCGACGCGGTCGGCGAGTCTGGTGGCGACCGCAATGTCATGGGTCACCACCAGCGAAGTGGCCCCGGTGGTCCGGGTGACCTCCTCGATGAGTGCCGTGATCGCCAGCCCCGTCAGCGGGTCGAGACCCGCGGTCGGTTCGTCGTAGAGAATCACCTCGGGCTCGAGCGCGAGGCCGCGGGCCAGGGCCACTCTCTTCCGCATCCCACCCGAAAGCTCCGAGGGTGCGAGCGACTCCGTTCCCCCGAGCCCGACCCGCTCCAGCAGCGCCCCAACCCGCTCCGCGATCTCAGCCTCGGCGACCTGCGTGTGTTCTCGGAGCGGAAAAGCGACGTTTTCCCCGACGGTAAGCGAATCGAACAGCGCTCCCTGCTGAAATATGTAGCTCACACGCCGTCTCAGCTCCACCAGTTCCTCTTCCGGCAGCCGGGAGACCGAGCGCCCGAGCACCGTCACTTCGCCGTCGTCAGGCCGCAGCAGGCCGTTCACATGTTTGAGGAAGACCGACTTGCCCTCTCCGGATCCACCCAACACGACGACCGTTTCACCGTGGCGCATCTCGAGGCTCACCCCGTCGAGCACCAGATGGGCGCCGAACGATTTGCGAAGGTCGTGCACCAGCAGGACGGCAGGTCGCGTCGCGCTCATAGGGCCAGGAAGAGCTTGGTGAGAAAGAAGTCCAGCACCAGGACAGTAATCGCCACGGCAACGACCGTATCCGTCGTGGCCTTGCCGACCCCATCGGCCCCCCCGCGGGCGGACAGCCCGTTGTAGGACGCGATCAGTCCTATGGCAAAGGCGAAGAAGATCGACTTGCCGATCCCCGACAGGAAGTCCCCGAATTTCAGGAGACGCAGCACGTGGCTGAAGTAGAACCCGGGCGTGAGTCCAAGCTCCCAGGTCGAGATCAGGGCGCCGCCGATAATGCCCGTGGTGTCCGCAAGGACCACGAGAAGAGGAAGACCGACCAGCAGCGCCCACATTCGCGGCGCCACGAGCTTCCGCAGCGGATCGGCTCCGAGCGAACGCATGGCTTCGACTTGCTCGCTCACCGTCATGCTGCCGAGCTCGGCTGTGATGCCGGACCCGACCCGACCACCGACCATGAGCGCCGTAAGCACGGGCCCCAGCTCCCGTATCAGCGAGAGTCCGACCACCTCGCCGATGTAGAGCTTGGCGCCGAATGCGGCAAGGGTGTACGCCGTCTGAAGTGCCAGCACCATTCCTGTGAAGAGTGCGATCACCGAGGCGAGGTTCGTCGAGCGCACGCCCATTGCCTCGAGCTGCCTCACGATCTCGCGCACGTTCCACGGGGGCGTGACCAGACGAGCCGTCACCGCGCGGCCTAGCAAGGCCACCCCCCCGAGGTGGCGAACTCGCCTCCAGGTGAGGTCGTACAACCTCTCGAAAACGTTCACGACATGATGGTAGCAGTCACGGCCCGTTCGCACGTCGACCTGGCCTCGTCCGCAGCCGCGTTGAGGAGCCCCAACTGGTATACGATGGCCTCATGGCGCTGCCCGAGTACCTGATCTGTATGGAGTGCGAGACGCCGACCTACGTGTTCGAGTGGGCCGACGGCAAGGTCCTGGAAGCCCTCTGCCCGATGTGCGGCAACGACGACCCGGCCTCCTTCATCTCCGAGGAAGACCTCGAGGAATTGGTGGCGGCCGAGGAAGAGGACGAGGAGTAGCTGGCCGCCGTGCAGCGAATTAGTCCGACGTATACTCGCGCGGGGGAGCGCTTAATGGTCCAGTTCCTTACAGGCCCTCGCCTTGCCCGTGCACTACGAGCAGGCGCGCTCGCGGTGGCGCGAGAGCAGGAGACGCTGAATCGCATCAACGTCTTCCCCGTCCCCGACGCCGACACCGGAGCCAACCTCGCCTCGACGCTGCGGGCTGCGGCAGCAGCGCTCACCACGCCAAAGGACCTCACGGTTGGACAGACCGCGCGCGCCGCAGCGGACGCTGCGCTGGACGGGGCGCGCGGGAACTCCGGCGCGATCTTCGCGCAGTTCCTGCACGGCATGGCGGAGTCCATCGGGACCAACGTGAGCGTCACGACGCACGAGTTTGCCGCTGCCGTGCGGCGGGGCGCCGACGCGGCACAGCAAGCGCTCGCACAGCCGGTCGAGGGCACGATCCTCTCGGTACTGCGGGAATGGGCGATAGGCCTCGAGGAGCAGACGAGTCGGATCCACGACTTCGGCGAGCTCCTCGGAAGAAGCCTGGACCGGGCTCGTGAGGCCCTCGCCAACACTCCCAGGCAGCTCGCGGTTCTTGCCAAGCACGGCGTGGTTGACGCGGGGGCGCAGGGCTTCGTGTACTTCCTCGAAGGTATCTCGACCTTCTTCCGCGACCGGATGGCCGCCAACTGGCGCCGCGCCGGCATGTCGCTGGCGCAGGCGACGCCCTTCGCCGCTGCGCACGCCGATCTGGACCTCACCTACCGTTACTGTGCGGAGGCGCTGCTCACCGGCGACCGACTCGACCGAAAGGCAATCGGCAGGGAGGTCGCACCGTTGGGTGGATCCCTGGTGGTCGCCGGGGGCGGATCGCGGTTGCGGGTGCACCTCCACACCAACGAGCCTCAGCGGTTCTTTTCCAGGCTCGCCGAATCCGGCACGGTGGAGCGCACCAAGATCGATGACATGGTGCTCCAGCAGCTCGCGGCGCGCGGGGCGGCGCTGGCTCTGGTCACAGACTCGTCCTGTGACATGCCGGAGGCGAAGGCTCACGCTGTTGGGCTGGTCCGGGTGCCGCTCTCCATCTCTTTCGGCGAAGAAACGTTTCTCGACGGCGTGGACATCACGCCGCCCCAGTTCTACCAACGCCTGGCCGGCACGCTCGTCGCGCCCAAGACCTCCCAGCCCGCAGTCGGTGACTTCCGTTCGACGTTCCAGCGATTGCTTGAAAACCATGAAGGCGTCATCTCACTTCACCTGTCGGCAGGGCTTTCCGGCACCTACCAGGCAGCGTTGTCCGCCGCCAGGCAGGTCGACCCCAGCCGCATCAGGGTCGTGGACACCGGTCAGGTTTCCGTGGCGCTCGGCCTGGTGGCCGAGGCCGTCGGCGAAGCGATAGCGGCCGGCAAAGACCTCGACGGGGCCGTAGCCATCGCCGAGCAGGTGAGCCGCGAGACCCAGCTCTTCGCCTCGCTGGCCTCGCTTGACCTGGCGGTGCGCGGCGGGCGCGTCTCGGCCGGGCAGGCTCGTTTGGCGACCCTCTTCGGGCTGAACCCCTTGCTGACCATCGGCGAGAGCGGAAAGGCTGAGAAGGCAGGCGTGTATCTCGGGTTCGCCGCCTCGCTGAGGGGGATCGTCAAACGAGCGGCGCGCTACGCCGACGGCCGGCCCGTACGCCTCATGGTCGCTCACGCCAGCGCGGTCGGTGCAGCAGAATACGTCACCGAGCGGTTGTGTTCCCGCTTCGGGGTGCCCGACATCCCGATCGTCAACTTGACCGCAGTCCTGGCCTCCCACGTCGGCCCCGGGGCCGTCGGCGTGGCCGTGCGGCGGATGGAGGTCTGATGTTCTTGCAAGCAAGCGTGTTCGCAGCTAGATTCTGCAGAGGGCCGGCTGGCCAGATGGAAAAGCCAACGAGGGAGGGTTGAATGGCTCGACCAGACTACCTCATCTGCCTTGAATGCGAGTCGGAGGTGGAGGACTTCACCTGGCGGGACGGCGAGATTCGTCGAGTCACGTGTGAGGTGTGCGGCAACACCGACACTGATGCCTTCTCCCTGCCTGAGGACTACGAGCAGGGCATGGTCGACGAGGACGAGGACACCAAAGAGGACGAGGATGAAGATGAAGACGAGGAAGCTGAATACCTCGACGACTATGAAGACGAGGAAGATGAGGAGGAGCAGTAGCCCATCCCGTGAGCGCCCATCTCCCTTGGAAGCGTCGAAGTTGACCGTCACCAGCTGACGGCCCCCCCGCCGACAAAGACAGCCGACAGAATCCGCCTACCCTGCCTCCCAGTTGACAACTGACGGTTCCCCCACCCGCACGGAACAGCGCCCTGGGAAAACGCAGCTGTTGGCTGCTGGTTGTTAACTGTCAACTGCCGTCTGCAACATCTGTCAGATCCCGAGCAGTCAACGTCCGCGGTCGAGGCGCCGCGCGACCCCGAGTAAGCGCACCACGAGCGATAGCTCGGCGAAGTCCGGCATCGCGAGGCGTGGCACCAGCACCAGCCAGGGCAGCTCGGGAGCCTTCATCGCCAGCACAGCCTGATGGGCGATGGTCACGCTGATCCCCCCGGTGGATCCAGCTCCTTCTCCGCTGCCGCGCACGAGCTCGAGGCAGGCGGGATCCTCGAGCACAGCGCCGATCTCTCCCTGTGCCGCCGCCACGACGATCTCCCCATCGACGTCCTGGAGGATCGCAGCCCCCCGGAGCCCTCGTTGGCCGACGAGCCATTCCACGAACTCTTCCTGGGCGGAGCGGCCCCCGTTGCTCCAGTGCGAGAGCAACCACTCGAGGCTTTCGTGGACCACGACAGGCATTTGGTCGCTGGACGGCGATTTGGCACCCAGCTCTCCGGCTTCGGGTCCGGCCACACGCACCCCGGTTTCTCGCAGATTGCCGTTGCCGCTCTGATCGCTGGTTGCCGGAAGCACCTGCGCCATGACCGAGGAGAAGCGCAGGGAGTCCCCCGGCGCCAGCTCGGCTTCCTTGACCCTCTTCCCGTTGACGAACGTCCCGTTGGTGCTCCCCAGATCGAGGACGATCGTCTTGCCGTTCCGGCTCGTCAGAAGGGCGTGGGCCCGCGACACGTCCAGCGCGGAGAGCCGCACGGAGCACCGGGCGGCGACGCCGACCATCAGTTCTTCTCCCTCATTCAAAGGGAAACGTCGACCGCTACCGTCGAGCAGGATCAGTTCGACCATCGTTTCTCCTCGAGGCACGCAGACCCGATCCCAGCCGCACCGGATACGACAACCCGGCGTGGGGCGCACGGATCGCCGCCGGCAGCCTTGCAAACATTCCCGACGCCTGTCCGCGGTCTCGACGACGCGCTGAGAGGGCGCGGCGCAGGCGACCGCCGGCAAGGCGGGGTTCCAACACCCGTACCCGTGACCCTCGCCGCCGAGGGTCGGTGGCCGTCGTGACCATATCCCCGACCATAGTGCCATCCGGAGACCGGCGGCGCCACACATGTCCCGTTCCCGACTCGGGGAGCTTCCCTGCAGAGCGCATCGTCACACTGCAAACCCGCGTGTTGGTTCCATTCACGGCGACCAGGAAACCGCGCTGCGGAGGCAGCTCCATGAGGGTTAGATCGAACGAGCCTCTCACGCCAGGCCGGTGCTCCCTGGAATCGGCGAGCATGGCGGCTCGGCATAGATTGGTGACAAGCCCCAGGTCGTGCTCACGAAGGGGGCAGTGGGTCAGGGAACGTCATCTTCGCTTCTCGGAGCGTAACACGCCCAACCAGTGGGTCAAACGCTCCCCGGCGCCAGTACAATGCGCTCGTGTCTGAAGCGTTCTTCCCGGTCCGCCTGACCGTCCGCTACGCCGAGACCGACCAGATGGGCGTCGTGCACCACAGCGTTTACCCTGTCTGGTTCGAGGTCGCCCGCACGGCGCTGTCGCACGCCGTCGGCGTTCCCTACACAGAGTGGGAGCGTAGAGGCATCCTGCTCATGGTTGGCGAGCTCACCTGCCGGTATCGGCGGCCGGCGCACTACGACGACGAGGTCACCGTCTGGGTCCGCGTGGGCGAGATCGCGAGCCGACGGGTCGTGTTCGAGTACCGGGTTCAGGGGCCGGACGGCAGCATCCTCGTTGAGGGCAGAACACGCCACGTCGTCGTGGACAGAGCGACCGGGCGACCCACCGTTCTGCCCGACGAGTTGCGCGACTCCCTGCGCGCGACTCGCCCCATTGCTCGGAACGGCTCCTAGCCTCCCGCCTCGGCGGGAAGGCCGACCAGCGAGAAGACCCGGTCCGAGTAGGCACCGACCCACAGCACCAGGGGCAACGCAAAGGTCACCGGGATGTTGAAGAAGTACTGCAGGGTGCTGTACACGTCTCGGGCGAGGTCGGAGTAGTTCGCTCGGCTCCACGGTCCCATCTGCAGCGCCTCGAGGGCCTTCATCTCCCAGACGAGGTACAGCGCGTGCGAGAGCGCGAGCAGGCCGAGCGCCACGAGGAGCCTGCGCCAGAGGCCCCCGGCGAAAGGTCGAGGCAGCGCCAGCACGAGTGCCAGGAATGGGATCAGGTTGAAGTGGATCTGCATCATCGGGATCTTGAGCTTGGGGGAGTCAGAGCGCAGGTCGGACCTGCCCAGGAGCGCGTCGTTGTCGCGCAGCTCGATCGTCGAGGCCGCAGGCCATTCGCCGAAGCGTGCGATTGCCTGGGCGCAGGCGCACAGCGCCGGGTTGTAGACAGGCCTCGCCACGGCCCAAATCACCACTGCGGCCACCAGGGCCAAGGGGAGCCGCCTCAAGAACCTGCGCAGGTCAACGTTGGGTGTTCGCGAAGGCATATCGACGCACCCAGACCAGCCACAGCACCACACCGAAGACGATGACGAGGGACTGCCAGACGAAGACGTGCGAGACGTTGAACCATGCCGGCCGCAGGATGCCGACGTAGAAGAGGGAAACGACCCGGACGACATTGAAAACCTGGATGGCCACGAAACCCAGCACCACACCGAGGAGCTTCCGGCGCCACGGCGCGGGAAAGGCCACGACCCCCGACACGAAGATCAGGATTGCCTCCAGGCCGTTGCAGCCGTTGAAGATCGTGACCGAGAACCGGCGAGAGGTGAGAACCTGCCCCATGACCCTGGCGTCCTCTCCGAATACGTTGAGCACGACCTTCGCTTCATGGGCGACGAAGGTCGTGTAGGGGTTGACGACGTGGTCGTTGACCGGGCGCAGCGCGAGAACGAGGAACCCCACGCTGAGGACGACCACGTATCGGCCCACGAAGCGGCCCGCGGGGGTCGCGAGGAAACGTCGGAGCCAGTTCACCGGTGGATTATCGTGGCGCCGCCGCCTGTGGTCAATGGTGGCAGGCGCCGGACGCTGGAAGCGGACATCTTGACACTACCGAGAGACGTGCGAGCGAGATGGAGATCTGCCAAGCGAACGCAATTTTGGCACGCGTCTTGTATGATCCCTTTTGATATGTTCGGCTTGCCCGATACTGATCTCCCTCGGGACCTGGACCTGGAGGGGCCGGCGCGACGGCGTCTGTTCAAACTCCTTGACGATGAGCCAGAAGAGCTGCCATGGCCCCTCGGTGGGGACCGAAAGGTCATCTTCCTCCTCGACGAGCGGATCTCCCCACGCCCGTTCCGGCTGCGCGACCGGTCCGTGCTCATCGCGCTCTTGGCTTCCTTCCTCCTCCATTTGGCGATCTTCTCCCAGTTGCGGGCCGACAGTGTGCTCCAGACCATCCTCGCCGCACAGAGGCAGCAGGTCCTGGCCAGGAAGGCAGCCCAGGACAACACACCCTTTTACGAGTTCGTCGAACTACCGAAGCAGCGCGCGGAGAAGCCGTCGCGGCCACGAGTCCCGGCCTCCGACCTCGACCGTCGAGCACACGGCGGGGTGGGCATCCCGGCGCTCACACCTGGCTCCCACGGAAACACACCGGAGTTGCGGCTAGAGCCCCCGGCAACCCAGCGCATGCCGAAGCCGAGCGAGCCCGGTGGGGGGGAGCGCGTCGCCGCCCGTGAACCTGGTCAGGGCGGCAGCCAGAGCGGACAGGGAGCGGACCCGGGGATCAAGATGACCGACAAGGGTGCTAGTGCCGTGCTGATCCTGCCGAAGGAAGGGGGCGGCGCCCAGCAGAGAGCCCCGGGCCTTAAAGGCCTCGGAGGCTTCGGGACGCTCGGTTCCGCAGGAGGAGCCATCCCCGAACGCAAGGGTGGCCAGGTCGACCTCGGCCCTCTCGCGTTCGACACCGAATGGTACGACTGGGGCCCGTACGCCGCGGAGATGCTGCGGCGCATTCGATACCACTGGGACATCCCGGAGGTCGCACAGATGGGGGTTCCCGGGGTCGTGCGCATCCATTTCTTCATCGAGCGGGACGGTAGGGTGACAGGCCTCGAGATCCAAAGGGAATCGGGGCGCCCGCCGATGGACTTCGCGGCTCGGGACGCGATCCTGAACGCCTCACCGCTGCCGCCGCTGCCGGACGACCTGGGCGGCGTCTTTCACGAGGGCGTGACCATCACCTTCTTCTACAACACCCCCATCCCGGAGCGAACCGACCGCGGCTGAGAGCCCGGGGTCAGGGATCAGGGGTCCGGGCACCGGATCGTGCGCCGCGGAGCCTCGCTGACCCCTGGCCCCTGATCCCTGACCCCCACCTCTAGGGTTTCTCGCACGATGCCACGACGCGACGTAACGCCGCCCCGACGCGCATGCCCACGTCGGCTAGGTCGGGTCTGCCGATGACGCCGAGCACGGCTTCGGGGTCCATCGCGCGGACCACGGTCGTCCCGCCTTCGACCGAGATCGTCACGTTGCATGGAAGCAGGACGCCGACTTCGGGCGCCAGGGTCAACGCCTGGTGCGCAGACGGCGGGTGACACGCCCCGAGGATGAGGTAGGCCTCACCCTCCACCCCCAACTTGGCTTTCAGGGTGGCCCGCACGTCGATCTCGGTCAGCACCCCGAAGCCTTCGGCAGCGAGGGCCGTGCGTGCACGGGCCACCGCGTCCTCGAAGGAGAGCGGGGATGGCGCTTCGAATGCAACGCTGGTCTCTCTCATACTTGGCCTCCGAAAACGACCCGGAAGAGCGCCCAACGCACTGGTCGGGTCAAAAGCGCCAGACCTCCTCGCTTCCCGCTCTTGCCTTCGGCTTCTCACGCTGCGAACGGCGCCCGCCGGGCGCCGGGGGTCATGATGCTCAGGAAAAGCCGCCGCTGCTGCAGGACGAGGCGCTCGGGGCACCGCACGGCATCGGGCCGGAACCGCTTGAGCCCGCGACCGCGCTCGCGAATGTCGAGTGCTGCTTCGCGACCTCGTGCCCCCCACACCCCGGACAGACGACGTCCCGGGCATCGGCACCGACACGCTGGAGCACCTCGAAACGGCGCCCGCAGCCGCGGCACGTGTACTCATACAGTGGCATCATCGTCCTCCGCAACCTGTCCAGAGGAGATCCCAAACGTTGGTCGGGATCCCCTGAGGAAAGACCTCATCCGTGGTATGGATCGCTCCGCAGCTCCGGCACCGCCAGAGCAGGGAGCCTCACGTGGGCACCGGCTGCAGTCGCTTCCCACACGTCGGGCAGGGCGCGACGGTGGCCTGCTCCTCCACGTTCTCCATTGCCGGTTGCGTCACGTTGCCCTCTCTGGGTGGTGCTCCGGGTCGCCGGCTTCCTCGCTCCGATCGGCGCGGCCCAGGGTCGCGCAGGCGCCGCCCCGGCTCCGCTCGCTTCCCCGACCGCCGGCCGGGTCAGGGACTGCTCAGGTGGGCACGCCGAGCTTCGGAAGCACGACCCATTGCAGCAGCAACCAGGCTGCCAGCACGCCCAGCAGAACCAGGGCGTTGCCCCAATCGCTCACCTATGGTCTCCAAGCATGGCGGCCCGGCCCTGCGCGATCTCCCGCTTTTCGGTCTCGACCTGGCGCTCCAGGGAATCGCACACGGTCGAGCAGATCGTGAAAACGGTCGGGTCGTCGATGCGGTAGTAGACGTTCACCCCCTCGCGCCGGCAGTCCACGAGGCCTACACGACGGAGTACGGAGAGATGCTTGGAGACGTTGGCCTGGCTGCCACCCACCTCGGCGAGGATGTCGCCGACGCAGAGCTCGCCCCCCTGAAGCGCGTGGAGGATGTGCAGCCTCATCGGGTCGGCCATAGCCTTCAGCCGATCCGCGATCTTCTCCAGGAGCTGTTCCGAAGCCGCTCGCACAGGCCCCCCTTGTTTCCATTATAACCACACAACGATATCAGGGCAAGTACCCCTGTGATAGATGTCGGAACTCGCTGGGCGGCAGGTTCTTCCAGGGAAGACAAAAGGCGCCCGGACGAGCCGGGCGCTTGAGAACCACTCCGACGGTACGTTACTTCGCAGGGCTCGCCGCTTCCTGCCTGGCGGCCGCCGGTGCCTTCTTCTTGCGCTCCTTCTTGCTCTCGGCGCTAGCCTTCCCCTTGGATTCGGGGAGTCTGAAGTCGACGAACTCGAGGACCGCGAGTTCGGCGCCGTCGCCCCGGCGGGGGCCCAATTTGACGATGCGCGTGTAGCCGCCGGGCCGGTTGACGAAGCGCGGCCCGATCTCGGCGAACAGCCGGTGCACGAGGTCACGGTCGGTGAGCCACTCGCCAGCGAGACGCCGCGCATGGACGGAGTCGGCACGACGGCCGAGGGTGACCACCTTCTCAGCGATCGGGCGCAGTTCCTTGGCCTTGGGCAGCGTCGTGATGATCCTCTCGTGGGCTATCAAGGACTTGAGCTGGTTCCGAAAGAGAGCGCGCCGATGCTCCGACACCCTCCCCAGCTTGCGGTTCGACATGTTGTGTCGCATCACCTTCCTCCGTTACGACTGCGGCAGGTCGAAGCGCACGCCGAGGCTCAAGCCCAGCGTCTCGAGCTTCTCCCGAACCTCGGTCAGGGCTTTCTTGCCGAACCCCTGGATCTTGGTCAGTCCATCCTCGTCGGTGCCCACCAGATCGCGCACGGTCTCGATCCCCGCGTTCCGCAACATGTTGTTGATGCGGCCGCCGAGTTCGAGGCGATCGATCGGCTCGTCGAGCACGCCTTCGGCCTTGCTGGCGCGCTTCGGCGCGGCACCCTGCTCGAGGTTCTGGAAGATCGGCAGGT
Organism: Terriglobia bacterium; assembly: GCA_020073245.1. Classification (GTDB taxonomy): domain Bacteria; phylum Acidobacteriota; class Thermoanaerobaculia; order Thermoanaerobaculales; family Thermoanaerobaculaceae; genus RBG-13-68-16. Next base: position 13,182 of record JAIQFQ010000044.1, read on the forward strand.
GATCCGCTAACAGGCCGGCCGCTTCGATCACCGCCGCAGCCGGCGTCACTGCGCCGTTCGTCCACACCTCGAGGACCAGCTTTTCGTAGTCGGTCGCCTGGCCGACGCGCGCCGGCTCGATTCGGTAGTTGGCCTTGCGGACCGGAGAATATGCCGAATCGAGGTAGATAAATCCCACACCCAGGCTGCCCAAATCCTGTTCGTCCGCAGGGGCGTACCCGCGGCCACGCCGAATGACGAGTTCGGCCTCCACCGCGCCCTCTTCCGCGAGGGTGGCGAGGTAGACCTCGGGATCTACGATCTCCAGCTCCGAACTGCCTTTGATGGAGCCCGCCTTCAGTGTCCCCGGTTCGTCCACCTGAAGCGTCGCAGTGATCGTCTCGGGTCCCCTGAGCCGCAGCGGAACCCGCTTCAAGTTCAGAATCAGATCCGTGACGTCTTCCATCACACCCGGGATCGAGTCGTACTCGTGGTCCACCCCGGCAAAGCGCACCGCAGTGATGGCGCTCCCCTCGATCGACGAGAGAAGGATGCGGCGGAGGGCGTTGCCCAGGGTCACGCCCCACCCTCGTTCGAAAGGTTGCGCTGTGAACAACCCGTAGGTGGCCGTGCTCCGCTCAGCGTCCAGTACCACCGCCTGCGGCCGGTGCAGTTCCAATCCTCTCATTACAACCTCCTCACCGCGAGTAGAGCTCGACGATCAACTGCTCTTGGATCGGCAACCGGATGTCCTCGCGCGTGGGTAGCGCCAGGACCTTACCCTTGTAGTTCTCGCCGTCGAGCTCGAGCCACGGCGGGACGCCGCGGCCCTGTGCCGTATCCAGCGCCTCGTTGACGAATGCGTTGGCGCGGAGCTTCTCCTTGAGGGCGATCTCCATGCCGGGCTTCACCTGGAACGACGGAACATCGCTCCTACGCCCGTTCACGAGGACGTGCCCGTGCCGGATCAGCTGGCGGGCCTGCGAGCGAGACGATGCGAAGCCCAGCGTGTAGACGACGTTGTCCAGGCGCATCTCAAGCAACCGCAACAGGTTGTCGCCGGTGACGCCCTTCTGGCGGGCGGCCTCGGCGAAGTAGCGCCGGAACTGGGCCTCCAACACGCCGTACACGCGGCGAACCTTCTGCTTTTCGCGCAGCTGGAGCCCGTACGGCTGCATCTTGTTGCGGCGCTTCCCGTGCTGGCCTGGCGCATACGAGCGCCGCTCGACCGCGCACTTTTCCTTGAAGCACCGCTCACCCTTCAGGAAGAGTTTCATGCCTTCGCGACGGCACAGCCGACATACCGGCTCGTGATATCGTGCCACTGCTACCTCCTTAGTGCCCTTACACCCGACGCCGCTTGGGCGGCCGGCAGCCGTTGTGCGGGATGGGTGTCACGTCTCTGATGCTCTTGATCTCGAGGCCCGACGCCGCCAAGGCCCTGATCGCCGATTCCCGGCCAGCCCCCGGTCCCTTGAGTTCGACGTCCACGGTCCGGACGCCGTGCTCTTGGGCCTGCTCGGCGGCGTTGCGCGCAGCAAGTTGCGCCGCGTACGGCGTGCCCTTGCGGGAGCCCTTGTACCCGATTCGGCCGGCGGAGCTCCAGCAGATCGCCCCTCCGGTCGGATCGGTGATCGTGACGATCGTGTTGTTGAACGTCGCTTGGATGTGGGCGACACCGTGCGGCACGCTTTTGCGCTCGCGCCGCCGGGTGCTCTTCTTCGCAGCCTTGGTTGCCTTCGCCATCGTCCTGCCTCGCCTTACTTCTTCCCGGCCTTCTTCTTCTTGGCCACGGTGCCACGCCGCGGGCCCTTGCGGGTACGCGAGTTGGTGTGGGTGCGCTGTCCGCGAACCGGGAGGCCACGCCTGTGCCGGACGCCGCGATAGCAGCCGATCTCCATCAACCGCTTGATGCTCATTGCGACTTCCTTGCGCAGATCTCCTTCCACCTTGACGTCATCCTGGATGACCCTGGAGATTCGGCGCACTTCGTCCTCGGACAGGTCTTTGACGCGGACCATCGGATCGACCTTGGCCTTGGTCAGGATCGTCTGTGAAAGCGAGCGGCCAATGCCGTAGATGTACGTCAGACCGATTTCCACGTGCTTGTTCTGGGGAAGATCGACGCCCACGATGCGTGCCACAGCTTACCTCCTCATCAACCCTGGCGCTGCTTGTGCTTGGGGTTCTCGCAGATCACCCGGACAACCCCCTTGCGCACCACGATCTTGCACTTGCTGCATATCTTTCGAACAGAAGAGCGAACCTTCATACCCGTCAACCCCTTCCAAAGCCTCTTACCGCAGCCCCGGATACTCTCCGAGATCCCTCACCCTCGCTGTGCTCGGGTTCGGGATGACCCGGCGTGCAGCGCCGGGTCATTTGTACCGGTACACGATTCGCCCGCGCGTCAGGTCGTACGGCGACAGCTCGACCATGACCTTGTCGCCAGGAAGGATGCGGATGAAGTGCTTCCGCATCTTTCCCGAGATGTGCGCGAGCACCTCGTGCCCGTTCTCCAACTCGACACGAAACACCGCGTTTGGTAGGGCCTCCACCACGGTGGCCATCACTTCGATGGCCTCCTCTTTCGCCATACCTTCTCCCTACCTTCCGTCCACACCCAGTACCCACGGGCCGTTCTCGGTCACGGCCACCGAGTACTCGAAATGGGCAGAAAGCTTACCGTCTTCGGTGCGCGCTGTCCAGCCGTCATCGTCGAAGCTCACGCCGGCGATGCCGGCGTTGATCATCGGCTCGATGGCAAGAACGAGACCCGGCCGCAGTTCAGGTCCTCTGCCTCCGGGTCCGAAGTTGTAAACCTGCGGGTCCTCGTGCATGGCGCGCCCGATCCCATGCCCGACGAGCTCACGCACGACGGAGTACCCGGCCGCCTCGGCGTGGGACTGGATGACCGCCCCGATGTCGGTCAGGCGTCGGCCCGGCCGCACGACATCGACCGCCAGATCGAGGCACTCCTTGGTGACCTCCAGCAAGCGGGCGGCCTGCTCGGAGACCGCACCGATGGGAACGGTCACTGCGGCGTCGCCGACGAAGCCATCGAGCACCACGCCGCAGTCCACTCCCAGGATGTCACCATCACGCAAGTGGTGCGTGGGCAAGGGTATGCCGTGCACGATCACGTCGTTGACGGAGGTGCACAGCGTCGCCGGATAGCCCCGGTAGCCCTTGAATGCCGGCTTTCCGCCGGCGGCACGGATGTGGTCCTCGGCCAGGTCGTCAAGCTCCTTGGTCGACACCCCGGGCTTGGCGGCCTCGGCCACCAGGCGCAACGTCTCATGAACCACCGCGTTGGCGCGGTTCATGACCGCCAGCTCTTCGGAAGTCTTGAGCACCATCATGCCTTGACGCTCCCCATGGCGTCCCGCATGCGCTGGAAGACCACGTCCGGCACAGCCCCGCCGGCGACCTCGCGGAGGATTCGTCGGCCGCGGTAGAACTCCAACAGGGGGGCCGTGTGCTCGCGGTAGACGCGGAGACGTTCGCGGACGACGTCCTCTCGATCGTCGTCGCGTTGAACGAGAGCTGCTCCACACGCGTCGCAGACACCCTCGGCCTTCGGCGGCTGGGTCGTCAGGTGGAACACCGCCCCGCACGACGGGCAGGAACGCCGCCCCGTAAGACGGGCAAGCAGCTCACCATCGGGGACGTTGAGGAACAGCACCACGTCGACTCGCCGGTTGAGCTCTGACAGCAGCCCGTCCAGCAGGACAGCTTGGGCGGTGGTCCGGGGGTAGCCGTCGTACGCGCAGCCGAGTGCGGCCTGCTGACTGTGCAGGCGCTTGGCGAGCATCTTGCCGACCAGTTCGTCCGGCACGAGCTCGCCACGGTTCATCCTCCCCTTCGCCTCCTGACCGAGGTTCGTGCCCTTGGCGACTTCGTCGCGGAGGAGGTCCCCCGTCGAGATGTGAAGGAGCTCGAACGCGGCGGCGATCCGCTTGGCCTGCGTTCCCTTCCCGGCGCCCGGAGGGCCGAGGAGAATCACGTCGAGGGCGCGAGTCACCATTCGCTCATCACCTGCGGCCGCGGATGCGGCGGCCCTTGACGAAGCCGTCGTAGTGGCGCATCACCATCTGCGCCTCGATCTGCTGGACCGTGTCCATCGCAACGCCTACCACGATCAGCAACGACGTGCCGCCGAAATAGAACTTGACTCCGAGGCCCTCGGTTATGAAACGCGGAATCAAGGAGTCGAGCCACCCGCCGATGAACGGGATGGTCGCGACCTTGAACCCGGTGATCAGGACCTCGGGCAGGATCGCCACGAGCGCAAGGTAGATCGCACCGACCAGGGTGATCCGCGTCAGGGTCATGTCGATGAAATCGGCAGTGCGCTGCCCCGGACGGATGCCCGGGATGAACCCACCGTACTTGCGCATGTTCTCCGCGGTGTCCTGGGGGTTGAAGATGATCGAGGTGTAGAAGTAACAGAAGAAGATGATCGAGACGAAGTACACCAGGTTGTAGAGCGGCTCGCCCCACTGCAGAGCCCGCGTGACCGCCTTGATCATCGGGTTTTCGAACATCTGCCCGATCGTCTGCGGGAACGAGAGGATCGAAGCCGCAAAGATCACCGGGATCACGCCGCCGGTGTTGAGGCGCAACGGCAGGTAGGTGCTTTGGCCGCCGTACATCCGCCGCCCTACGACGCGCTTGGCATACTGCACCGGGATACGCCGCTGGGCACGCTCCATCAGCACGATCGCCCCGACGACAATCACGGCGAATACGATGAACAGAAGCGCTGTGATGATTGACATGCTGCCCGTGCGAAGGTCCTGGAAGGTGTTCACGAGAGCACGCGGCAGACCGACCACGATGCCGGCGAAGATGATCAGCGAGATCCCGTTGCCGACGCCCCGTTCGGTGATCTGCTCGCCGAGCCACATCACGAACGCTGTGCCCGTCGTCAGTGTCAGCACGGCCAGGAAGCGGAATCCCCAGCCCGGATGCGGTACCAGCGCCAGACCACCCGGGGCCGAGGTCTTCTCGAGGAAGAACGAGATGCCCAGGGACTGGACGATCGAGATCACGACCGTGCCGTACCGTGTCCACTGCGTGATCTTCTTCCTTCCGAGGTCGCCCTCCTTGGACAGCTTCTCAAGGTATGGCCACACGACCGTAAGCAGCTGCAGGATGATCGAGGCCGAGATGTACGGCATGATCCCGAGGGCGAAGATCGTCATGCGCCCCAGTGCGCCTCCCGAGAAGAGGTTCAGGAAGCCGAGGATCGTGCCCTTCGCCTGATTGGTGAATTCGGCGATGGCGATCGGGTCGACGCCCGGTGTCGGTATGTACGCCCCGAGCCGGTACACCGCCAGCAGCAGGAAGGTGAAGATGACCCGCTTGCGCAGGTCGGGGATTGAGAAGATGTTCCGCAGGCTTTCGATCATTGCCCGATCACCTCGCAGCTGCCGCCCGCGGCTTGGATGAGCTCTTGGGCCTTCTTGGAGAACTTGTGGGCGCGAACGGTGAGCTTGCGGGAGAGTGACCCGTCGCCGAGCACCTTTACGCCGTCACGCAGCTGCGAGATCACGCCCTCCGCCAGCAGCACGTCGGGCGTGACATCCGACCCGGTGGGGAACCGCTCGAGTTGGCCCACGTTCACGATCACGTATTCCTTGCGGAAGATGTTGGTGAACCCGCGCTTGGGCATACGGCGAACGAGCGGCATCTGGCCACCCTCGAAGTTGCGCCGGTGAACGTGGCCGGAACGGGAGAGCTGGCCCTTGTGGCCCTTGCCGGCGGTCTTTCCGTTCCCGGAGCCGGGCCCGCGGCCGACGCGCTTCCGGTTCTTCCGCGATCCTGCCTTGGGTGAAAGGTTGTGAAGCTCCATGGCCTACTCCTTGCTCTTCGCGGCGGTGCGCTTCCGGGTCGTCTTGGCAGGAGCGCTCGCCGGCTTGGCCTTTGCTTTGGTGTCGGCAACGACCTTCTTTCGACGCGGCTCCTTCTCGATCGGCGAGACGGTCGCCGCCTCAGGCTTCTCGCGACGCGGTGCCCTCTCAGTCGGCGCGGCAGCCGCCTCCACAGGCTTCTCTCGATGCGGTGCCTTCTCGATCGGCGCGGCAGCCGCCTCCACAGGCTTCTCTCGAAGTGGTGCCTTCTCGATCGGCGCGACGGCGACCTCCACAGGCTTCGCTCGATGCGGTGCCTTCTCGATCGGCGCGACAGCGGCCTCCACGAGCTTTTCGACGGCTTCGGGCACAGCAGGGTGCGACGGCTCTGCCTCGTGGGCATGCACCTCGGCGGCCACCTCCTCGAACCTCACGATGTGGAAGGCCTTGGCGATCATCCCTCGGGTGTAAGAGTTGTCCACCAGCACGACCGAAGATCCGATCCGGCCAAGACCGAGGCCGTCGGTGACCACCCTCTTCACGCGCTCCTGATTTCCGATGATGCTGTGCACCTGGGTGATCCTGAGCCTCGGCACGCTGGTCTTGCGGCGAGTCGTCATACCTCGACCTCCGGGAGCGGGCCAGTCGCGGGCTCGGCCTCCTCGACCAGGTCGGCCTCGCCACCGCTGCGTCTCAGCAGTGCAACCTCTTCCTTCGTGGTGAGCTGCTCGAGAGCCTCAAAGGTGGCCCGCACGAGGTTGTGCGGGTTGGTGGTTCCCAGCGACTTCGTCAGGACATCGGCGATCCCGACGGCCTCCGCGATGGCGCGGACAGCACCGCCGGCGATCACACCGGTTCCCGGCGAGGCCGGGCGGAGCAGCACACGGCCCGCGCCGAAATGGCCGATCACCTCGTGCGGGATCGTGGTCCCCTTGCGGTGCACGCTGATCATCACGCGCCGTGCTGCCTCGGTGGCCTTCCGGATCGCCTGGGGCACCTCGCGTGCCTTCCCGGTGCCGAACCCCACCTTGCCATTCCCGTCGCCGACCACAACGAGGGCCGAAAACGAGAAGTTCTTACCGCCCTTAACCACCTTGGTGACGCGGTTGATGCTCACCACGTGATCGATGAATTGGCTTTCCCGCTCGCTCATCGCTTTTACCCCTAGAACTTCAGACCCGCTTGGCGGGCCGCATCCGCCAGCTCCTTGACCACACCGTGGTACCGGAAGCCGGCCCGGTCGAACACCACCGAGGTAATCCCTTTGTCCTTGGCCCGTTCCGCGATTGCCTTGCCCACAACCCGCCCCGCAGCCTTGTTACCACACTGAGGGAGCCCCTTACGGAGATCCTTCTCCACCGTGGAGGCCGCTACAAGGGTCGTCCCCTTGATATCGTCGATGAGCTGCGCGTATACGTTGGCGAGCGACCGGAATACCACCAGCCTCGGACGCTCCGCGGTGCCGGTGACCGCCTTCCGGATGCGCATGTGAATGCGATGACGCCGTTGCTTCCTATCTTGTATCTGCGCCATGGCCCTACGCTCCCGTCTTCCCGGCCTTGAGCTTCAAGACCTCATCTGCGTACTTCACGCCCTTCCCCTTGTAAACGTCGGGCGGGCGAACGCTGCGGATCTCGGCCGCCACCTGTCCGACCCTCTGCTTGTCGATGCCCTCGATCGTGAGGCGGTTCGCCTTGGCGTCGTAGCTGACCGCGACACCCTCGGGAACTTTGTACGTCACTTGGTGCGAGAAGCCGAGCGAGAGCACGACCTCACGCGGGTTCTTGAGCTCCGCCTTGTAGCCTACGCCGACGATGTCGAGCTCGCGCTTGAAACCTGCGGTCACCCCGCTGATGGCGTTTGCAAGGAGCGCGCGAATTAGGCCGTGGAGCGCCCTCACCGGGGGTAGATCGCCGTCACGGGTCACCACGACCTGCTGGCCGTCGACGGCGACCGAGATGCCGGCCGGAACAGGGGTATGCAGCGCGCCCTTTGGCCCCTTTACCTGCACAACCCCGTCCGTAACGGTCACCTGGACCGCCTTCGGGATCGGGATGGGGTTTCTTCCGATGCGAGACATGGCAGCCTCCCTACCACACGCGGCACATGACTTCGCCGCCGAGGCGCGATTCCCGCGCCCTGGCGTCGGTCATGAGCCCCTTGGAGGTCGAGATCACCGCGACGCCGATGCCGCCCCGCACCTGGGGAAGCCCCTCCACGTCGCGGTACACGCGCAGTCCCGGACGGGAGACGCGTTCCAGGCCATGGATGGCGGGCTCGCCTTCCTGGGAGTAGCGAAGATACAGACGCAGGGTGCCCTGGGGGCCTTCCTCCAACACCTTGAAGGTGCGGATGAACCCCTCCTCCTGGAAGATCTTGGACAGTTCCAGCTTGATCTTCGAGGCGGGCACGTCGCAACGGTCCTTGCCGACCTGCACCGCGTTGCGGATACGGGTGAGGAAGTCAGCGATGGGATCGGTCATCGTCATCGCACACCCCCTACCAGCTCGCCTTAGTCACGCCCGGGAGATAGCCCTCCAGGGCGAGCTTGCGGAAACAAAGTCGGCAGAGCTCGAACTTGCGCATATAGGCCCGCGGACGGCCGCAGATCTTGCAACGATTGCGGTGGCGCACGCGGAACTTCGGCGTCCGCAGCGTCTTGGCAACGAGACAGGTACGAGCCACAGCGCCCTCCTAACCTTTCGCGAACGGGAAGCCGAGTTCCTGGAGCAGGAACCTGGCCTGGTCGTCGGTTTTTGCCGTCGTGACAACGGTGACGTTCATCCCCTTGGGAACCTCAACCTTGGTGTAGTCGATCTCGGGAAAGATGGAGTGGTCGCGCAGCCCCATGGTGAAGTTGCCCCGCCCGTCGAAGCCCTTCGGGGACAAGCCCCGGAAGTCACGCACCCGCGGGAGCGCGATGTTGACCAGCCGATCGAGGAACTCGTACATCCGGTCCCGCCGCAGCGTGACCGCACACCCGATCTGCATACCGGCACGCAACTTGAACTGCGCGATGGACCTCCGTGCCTTGCGGATGGTGGGCCTCTGGCCGGTGATTGCCATGAGTTCCTCCACCGCCTGATCCATGAGCTTCGAATTGCGCGGTGCCTCTCCGAGTCCCATGTTGCACACGACCCGGGCGATCCGCGGAACCGCCATCGGGTTCGAGATCCCGAACTCCTTCTTCAGCTTCGGGATGACTTCCTTCTCGTACGTTGCTTTCAAGCGCGCCATCGTACCCTCTCTTCCTTATTGGTCGAGAATCGCGCCATCGACCTTCGCCGATCGCACCTTCTTGCCGTCCTCGAGGATCCTGTACGCGATCCGCGTCGGCCGGCCCGTGTCACCCGAGATCACCATCACGTTCGAGACCGCGATGGGGGCCTCCCGCTCGACGATGCCTCCGGTGGCCCCTTTGCCGGGGTTCGCCTTGGTGTGACGCTTGAGCATGTTGACGTGCTCGACGACCACCCGACGCGACGCCCGGTCCACCCGCAGGACCTTACCCTTCTTGCCCTTGTCCTTGCCGGCGATGACCTGGACCTGGTCGCCCTTCTTGACCTTGAAGCTGCTCTTCATCACCGCCTCCTACAGTACTTCCGGGGCGAGCGACACGATCTTCATGAAGCGCCGCTCGCGTAGCTCGCGCGCCACCGGTCCGAAGACGCGGGTGCCGATGGGCTCTTTCTGGGCGTTGATAAGCACCGCCGCGTTGTCGTCAAAACGGATGTACGAGCCGTCCTTGCGCCGGTGGCTGCTGCGGGTCCGCACGATCACCGCCCGCACCACCGTCCCCTTCTTGACCTGGGAGTCGGGGACCGCCTCCTTGACGGCGCAGACGATCACGTCTCCGATCCGGGCGTAGCGGCCGGCGTTGGAACCGCCGAGCTGCCGTATCGCTTGCAGCTTCTTGGCCCCGGAATTGTCGGCCACCGTCAGCATCGTCCGCATCTGGATCATGGCCGCCTCCTCATGAAGCCCGCTCGATCACGCGCACAACCCGGAACTTCTTGCTCCGGGAGAGCGGGCGGCACTCCGTGATCTGCACCTTGTCGCCCACCTTGCACGTGTTGGCCTCATCGTGGGCCATGAACTTCCTCGAGCGCTGCACGAAACGGTGGTAGAGCTTGTGCATTACGACGCTCTCGACCTGCACCACGACCGTCTTGTCCATAGCGTCGGAAACCACCGTCCCGACCTTCGTGATCTTCCTCACCTTGCTCGTGTTATCCATGGCTTACTCCGCTTCCTTGAGGCGCTCGGCGAGGATCGTCTCGACACGAGCGATGTCCTTGCGAACGAGACGGATCTTGGCCGGGTTCGAGATCTGACCTGTGGCCTTCTGGAAGCGCAACTTGAAGAGCTGCTCCTTGAGGTCGGTTTCGGAGGTGCGCAGCTCCTCGATCGATTTCTCCCGCAGTTCCTTCGCTTTCATCGCACTTGCCCTCGCGCCACGAACCGGGTCTTGAGCGGAAGCTTGTGGGCCGCAAGCCGCATCGCCTCACGGGCCACTTCCTCCGTCACCCCTTCCATCTCATAAAGGATCCGCGCCGGCTTGATCACACACACCCACTCCTCCGGCGCTCCCTTGCCTTTGCCCATTCGCGTCTCGGCCGGCTTCTTCGTGATCGGTTTGTCCGGAAAGACCCGAATCCAGATCTTGCCGCCGCGCTTCACGTGGCGGGTCATCGCGATACGCGCCGCCTCGATCTGACGCGCCGTCACCCAGCCCGGCTCCATCGCCTGGAGGCCATAGTCGCCGAACGACAGCTCTCCACCGCGGGTCGCCAGGCCTCGGCGGCGTCCCCGCTGCTGCTTGCGAAACTTGACCTTCTTAGGCATCAACATGGCAGCACCTCATCCCTCACAGCGCGCGCCGGTGGACCTTGCTCCGGTGCAGCTCGCCCTTGTAGATCCACACCTTGACGCCGATGGCCCCATACGTGGTGAAGGCTTCGGCGAAGCCGTACTCGATATCGGCCTTGAGGGTGTGGAGGGGGAGACGTCCTTCCTGGTACCACTCGGAACGAGCGATCTCGGCTCCGTTGAGGCGACCCGAGCAGCGGATTTTGACGCCTTGGGCGCCGAAACGCAAGGCGTTCTCCATCGAGCGCCGCATCGCGCGACGGAACGTGATGCGCCGGACGAGCTGGCTGGCGATCGATTCCGCGATCAGCTGGGCCTCGATCTCCGGGCGTTGGATCTCCTGGATGTTGATGTGGATATCCTGGCCGTAGACCGAACGCAACTCGGCGCCGAGCTTGTCGACCTCCGCGCCCTTGCGGCCGATGATGATGCCGGGCCGGGCCGAGAAGATGTTGACCCGGATCTTGTTGGCCGTGCGCTCGATGTCGATCTCGGCCACGCCGGCGTGCGACAGCCGTGTCTTCAGCGCCTTGCGAAGGCGCAGGTCCTCATGGAGGAGCTTCGCGTAGTCGGCATCGGCGAACCAGCGAGAGCGCCACGTCTTGTTGTAGCCCAGCCTAAACCCATACGGGTGTGTCTTTTGACCCACGATCGCCTCCTACCCCTCGCGCTCCGCGACCTGCACGGTCACGTGGCAGAACCTGTGCAGCCGGGGGTAGACACGCCCCATCGACGCCGCACGGAATCGCTTCAGGCTCGCAGCCTGGTTCACCTGGATGCTCGTCAGCACAAGCTTGCCGGCGTCCACGCCGGGTGACTTCTGCTCGAGGTTCGCGACGGCCGAACGCACGAGCTTCTCCAGGTCGCGGGCGCACCTCTTATGCGTGAGCTTCAAGATGGCCAGCGCCCTGGACACACCGTGGCCGCGCACGATGTCGGCCACAAGGCGAACCTTCTGGGGAGAACCCTTGTAGTAACGCAGTCGAGCCTCGGCTTGCATACCTTCCCCCTAGCTGACGTGAGCGGCGCCTTTTTCCTTGCGCGTTCCGGAGTGGCCGCGGAACGTGCGCGTGAGTGCGAACTCGCCCAGCTTGTGGCCCACCATGTTCTCGGTGACGAACACCGGGACGAACTTCTGACCGTTATGGACCGCGATGGTGTGGCCGACCATCTCGGGGATGATCGTCGACCGGCGCGACCAGGTCTTGATCACGCGACGCTCGCGCGTGTCGTTGAGTTGCTCGACCTTCTTGGCCAGATGGCCATCGACGAACGGTCCCTTATGGATTGAACGAGCCATCCCAACCTCCCCTACTTCCGCCGCTTCACGATGAAACGGGTAGTCCTCTTGGAGCGCCGCGTCTTGTAACCCTTGGTAGGTTGTCCCCAGGGGCTCACGGGGTGCCGGCCGCCCTTGGTCTTGCCCTCGCCGCCACCGTGCGGGTGATCGATCGGGTTCATCGCCGTGCCGCGCACGTGGGGACGACGTCCGCTCCAGCGGGTGCGCCCGGCCTTGCCGACGGAAACGTTCGAGTGGTCGACGTTGCCGACCTGCCCGACCGTGGCCCAGCACGTGGCCAGCACGAGGCGCATCTCGCCAGAGGGCAGGCGAAGGGTGACGTACTTCCCCTCCTTCGCCATCACCTGCGCGCTGCCGCCGGCCGAGCGGACAAGCTGCCCGCCCTTACCCGGTTTGAGCTCCACGTTGTGAACCATCGCGCCGAGTGGGATGCTCTTGAGAGGCAGAGAGTTACCGGGGACGATCTCTGCCTTTTCCGCGGCCACCAGCGTGGCGCCCACCCCGATGCCGTCGGGTGCGAGGATGTAGCGCTTCTCACCGTCTGCGTAGACCAGCAGAGCGATGCGCGCCGAACGGTTGGGATCGTACTCGATGCTGGCGACCCGCGCCGGCACACCAAGCTTGTCGCGTCGGAAGTCGATCGTCCGGTAGCGCCGCTTGTGGCCGCCCCCACGGAAGCGCAACGTCTCGTGCCCCTCGTTGTTCCGCCCTCCGCTCTTGCTGATTCCGCGGGTGAGGGACTTTTCCGGCCGTTCCTTCGTGATCTCACCGAAGTCCAGGCGTGTCATGAAGCGAACGCCCGGGGATGTCGGTTTGAATGATTTGAGTGCCATGGGTCTTCCCCCTACACCTGATCAAAGAACTCGATCGTCTTTTCGCCGGCGACCAGCCGCACGTACGCCTTGCGCCAGTCGGGGCGCTGGCCGGTGTGGCGGCCGAAGCGCCGCTGCTTGCCGCGAACGTTGACGACCCGCACCTCGACGACCTTGACCCCGAACAGGGCCTCGACCGCGCGGCGAACCTCGATCTTGTTGGCATCGCGAGCGACCTGGAAGCACACCGTGTTGGTGCTCTCCTTCAGGTCGGCCGTTTTCTCGGTCACGATCGGACGCAGAACGATCTGGCGTGGGTCCTTCATGACGACAGCACCTCCGAAAGCTGAACCAACGCCCGACGCGAGAACACGATCTGCTTGGCCCCCATCACCTGATAGACATGGACGTGCAGGGCATCGGCGGTGTTCAGCTCGGGTCGGTTGCGGGTTGCGAGCAGCAGGTTGAGGTTCTCGTAGCTGTCGACCAGCAGGACCTTCTCGCCGGCCAGACCGAGCTTGGCGATCCGCGCGACGAACTCCTTGGTGCGGTTGGACTCCACATCCAGGGACTCCAGGACGCGGAGTTGTCCGCCTGCGAGGCGCTCGGAGAGCACCGACTTGAGTGCGTTCTTCTTCGCCTTGATGTTGACCTTCGCCTCGTACGACCGGGGCTGCGGGCCGAACGTCGTCGCGCCGTGCCGCCACAGCGGAGAGCGGATCGAGCCGTGCCGCGAGCGTCCCGTCCCCTTCTGCTTCCACGGCTTCTTTCCGCCGCCGGAAACCATGCTGCGGGTCTTGGTCGCGTGGGTGCCGCTTCTCAGGCCGGCCAGGTACGCCTTGACCACCTCGTACACCAGATGAGGGCGGGACGGGTACGAGAAGACCTCCTGCGGGAGCTCGATCTCGCCCACCACCTCGTTGTCCCAGTTGCACACGTCAAGCTTCATGGCCCGCCCCCTAACCCTTCACCAGCCGCAGCAAGGCGTTGCGGCCGCCAGGAACGGCCCCCTGGAGGAACAACAGGTTGCGATCCAGGTCAACCTTGACCACCTTCACGTGCTTCAACGTGGTCTTGTCGACGCCCATGCGCCCGGCCATCCTCGTCCCCGGGAAGACCCGCGACGGGTACGCCGACGGACCGATGCCGCCCGGGGCGCGATGGAACATCGAGCCGTGGCTCGCCGCGCCACCGCGGAAATGGTGGCGCTTCACGGCACCCTGGAAGCCCTTACCCTTGGAGGTGCCCACAACTCGGATGACTTCTCCGGCCGCGAAGATGTCGCACAGAACGGTATCGCCGGGCTTCACCTCCGACCCCTCGGCCACCGGAACCTCCCCCAGAATCCGGGTGGGAGGCACGCCGGCCTTGGCGAACGAGCCCTGCACGGCCTTGCTTACACGGCGGGGCGGCTTGCCCGCCACGAGGCCGAGCTGAGCCGCATCGTGGCCGTCGGTCTCGGAGGTCCGCCGCAGCACGACGACGCACGGGCCCGCCTGCACGACGGTGACGGCGATCAGCTCTCCGCTGTCGTCGAAGACCTGGGTCATTCCGACCTTCTTGGCGAGAATTCCTTGCACCATAGCCGGCCTCACTTCTTCCCGCCGTAGGCCTTGATCTCGACGTCCACGCCGGCGGGGAGCTCGAGCTTCATGAGCGCATCCACCGTCTGCTGGGTGGGATCGAGGATGTCGAGAAGCCTCTTGTGCGTGCGGATCTCGAACTGTTCACGCGACTTCTTGTCGACGTGCGGGGACCGCAAGACGGTGAAGCGCTGAATCTGCGTGGGCAATGGGATGGGTCCTGAGACGTCTGCCCCCGTGCGCTTCGCCGTGTCGACGATCTCCGCCGTGGACTGGTCCAGGAGACGGAAGTCGTATGCCTTGAGCCGGATCCGGATCTTGTCCTTGACCATGGCCACTCCTACTCGATGACTTCGCTGATGGTGCCGGCGCCGACGGTGCGACCGCCCTCACGAATCGCGAACCGCAACCCCTTCTCCATCGCGATCGGCGTGATCAGCTCCACCTCCACCGCAATGTTGTCCCCCGGCATCACCATCTCCACCCCTGCCGGCAGGAACACCGACCCCGTCACGTCCGTCGTCCGGAAGTAAAACTGCGGCCGATACCCCTTGAAAAACGGCGTGTGCCG
>JAIQFQ010000045.1 GCA_020073245.1 Terriglobia bacterium
AGTAGGGCAGTACGCCCCCGCCGCTACAACTCAGCACCATGCGTGCGTGGCAGCCGTTGCTGATCTTGGCGAGGCGATCGGAGTCTTGGCCTGTACGTCGGGCAGGCACTACGCCGAAAAGGTGTACCTCGTTCCCGCCGTGTTGAGGATGAACTGGCGCGGCATCTCCCTCGCGAAGAGCGTGGTCGCCTCGAAGCCGGTGCAGTGAGCCGGCACGACCACCTCCGGCTTCAGGGCCTTGATGTCGGCGACGGTCCTCTCGATGACCTCGGGTTTCGCGTTGATCAGGTGGAACCCTCCGACGACGGCGTACACCTTCTCGAGGCCCGTGATCTTCTGGGCGTGCATGAATGTATTGACGATCCCCGAGTGGGCGCACGACGACAGGACCACCAACCCCCTGTTCTTCAAGTGGACGACCATCGCCTGTTCGCCGGGGAACGCGTCGATGACCACGGCATCTCCCCTCTGTACGAGGAAGGCCTTGTTCGCCTTCTCGTACTCCGTCACCCGATCGATGTTGCCGGTAAAGAAACCACTCGGCATCACCTCGGTCGGGCTCTTCACCTCCGTCACCTGGAGGAGGCCGAGCGCCTCGACCTCGGCGCGGTTCAACCGGCCTATGTCCAGCATCTTCTTGGTGCCCGGGACGATGGCGAACCTCCTATCGAAGGCCTCCCCTCCCACGAAGAGAGGAGTCCCCTTGGGGATCTTCTCCTGGTTGAGCCTGACGATATCCAGCAGTCCGGACCAGTGGTCGAAATGGCCGTGGCTCAAGCCGAATGCGACGGCCTTTCCCACATCGAGTCCGAGGAGATCCATGTTCGCCTTGACGGCCCGGCCGTCCAGACCGTAGTCGAACACGAACCCGCTCGTCTTGCCGTTTGACAGGGTCTCTAGGAAGTATGACAGGCCGTGTTCGGCGTGCATCGAGGTCCCGGGCACGATCCGGTACCTCTTCGTCGCGGCGGCGTCCGGCCTCAGGGCATCGTAGTAGTTGTCCGTGATGATGGTGACAACGATCCTGTCCATTTCTGGAATCTTCAAGGGCACAGGCGCGTCGTGCTCCCCTGCCATGGCGTCGCCCGCGATGAGCGCCGTGCCGGCCGCAACGGTCGCGACCAGGAAATCCCTCCGGTTGATCTCCCCCACCATGATCGGCGTCCAGTCAGGGGTAGGGAACTCCTGCCGCCGAGTTTGAGTGTAGGGCTGCTCAGAGTCATATCAAGGCCGCGACGAGGCACGTTCAGGAGTGGGTTGGTGAAAAGGTACCCAGTACCACCATCACTCCACCTCACCTCGTCGCCTTCCTGGACGTGGTCCCCTGCGGCCTGGTGGCGGTGTCGCCGAGGTGCTGCGTGCGCGACGATGGGCTGCTGACGCAAAGCAGCCGGGGACGGGGAGGGGCGCGCTAGTTCGGCTAGATGCGTATCTGGCGCCTCATCTTGGTTCGCTCTACCCTTTCCACATCACGACGGGGAAGTACTCCCCGAATTCGTACGAAGGGAAGACGATGGCATCCCAGGGTCGCAACTGCCACAGCTCCTGCGGCGTCGGGAAGTAGTAGACCTCCGGCGATCCGTCATAGTCGCGTGTCGTCGGCGTGTCCCCGTACTTGTCGTAGATCTCCTGCACGGGCAGGAACGTCTTCCCCCATCCCTGGAACTTCGTGATGAGGAAGTTGTCGCTCTTCCGTGGATCGTTGTTCTGCAGGAACTGCCGCGTGACGAACATCCCACCCGGCTTCAGGTACGGCAGCACCGCCTTCAGCAGATCGGGATGGGATGCGCCCATCGAGTTGTCGCCGAAGATGACATCCAACGAGCCCTTCGGGAACGGCATGTTGAACCAATCGATTCCCGTCACCTTGTCGGCTTGCTGTGTCGCAAACGGGAGCAACTCGGGTGTCGTGCCGAGCAGCAACCGTGACTCTCCGTGCAGGATGAACTTTTGGTAGTTGGCGATGTCCTCTGCGTTGGGTCGGAGCGGATGTCCCCAGTCATCCCAATGCCCCAGCATCTTGTCCCACATCCGGCACTCCTTTCGTCATCGTGTACCGACCCGAGTGCTTCATCTCCTCCTTCGACCGCTGTCAGGCCTGAAGCCGAACACTCCCGCGACCGTGAAGAACGGAGACTCCTCTTCTGATCTTGACGCATGGTACGCGTGGCCAGGGCTTGGTCAAGACCCTCGTCGAGCGGGACCGCCGCGGTTGCCGGCCGACGAGGCGGGCGCGGCCTGGTGTCAGGCCTGCTGCCTCACGCTCGGCGGGTTCGGGTGGCACAGCGGACCGGCGCTGCGGAGAGCCCTACGCGTCTGACACTGGGCCTTCGAGACCGGGTCTTTCCCTCAAATGGTGAGATCGGAATACCTGGTACCGATCCGATCTGCGCAGCGGCCACCTCACCTGGTGGCGGTAGGAATCAGCTTACCCAAGAAAAGGCCGTGAGAAGGTAGTACCTGGTTCCGATTGGTCCGGCAACGTCGTGGGTTGGTCCCCATCGCGAAGCCGGACCGACCGTCGCTCCAGGATGACGAGCGGCTAGGCCGGGGTCGGTGACGGCGGCGCCGCCGGGCTCGCGGGGGGCATGTTCCTCTGCGCGCTCCTTCGGCTCGCGGTCAAGGGGCTGCCGGTGCACACTCCGCTCGTCGTCGCGGTCGCGGCGCTCGTCGTCGCGGTCGCGGCGCTCGTCGTGGCGCTTGCGGCCGACCTCGCCTCCGGCGTCCTCCCCGCCCAACGCGCCGCCTCCCGCGATCCCGTCGAGGCGGTGCGCGCTGAGTAGGGAGGGCGGGGACCCCATTGCAGGATCGCGCCAGGTCGGCCGTTCGAGCGAAGGGCTCTTCGGTTAAAAGCGTGGGCTGCTGCAGCGCCCTCGTGCACTGGGGGGCGGCTCGGCTGCGCGAGGATCCTCGGCCGGCGGGTGTCGCCGGTCGAGACGGAAGCCGGAGGGCGACTTCAAGTTCGGACGGCCGTCGGACCGAATCGCCTACAGGAACCGACGACGGAGAACGACCATCGCCACCACCCCCAGCAGGCTGGCGAGCGCGATCAGACCCCAGGTGGACAGAGCCGGAATCCCCCCGGTCGGAAGCCCCGCGCAGGTTCCTTGGATGGTGAAGATCGTCTGCGCCGGAAGACCGTTCCCCGCGAGGCTGGTGAGCGTTACCGTGATCGGGTTGTAAGCTGGGGGAGTCGTGTAGGTCGCCGTGCCGAGGGTGTAGGACCCCAGAGGCAGCGTGCCATTGAAAGTGAAGAGCGTGGTCCCCGCGCCGTCGGTGGCCAGGTATTCGTAGGCCTCGCTGCCCGTCCCGGTGTTGTCGCGGTCGAAGGTGACCGTGTTCGGGGCGACGTCGCTGAAGCCGGTGCAGTCGATCGTGAGCGTGCCGGTGTAGCTGCTGGCGTGGGCCGCCGCGACCGGGAAGAGCAGGATGACAACGGCTGCGGCGCTAGCGATGAAGCGTTGACGGGTCATAGGTAGTCCTCTCCTCGTGTTCGGCATGGAGCGTTCGATGCACGAACGGCTCGGTTTCCCGCGGTCCGGAGGGGCCACCGTAGCGTGCGAACTGACCCTGCGGATCGAGCTTGGGATCGTTCACGCCTGAGCTCAGGGGCCACCATCTACTCCTCCGGGTGCGAAACCGTGCCGTTCTTTCTCCGTGAGAGCCTCTAATTGATCGTAGCGGCTCGATTCCTCCTGTCAAGCCCGGGGAGCCCGGCCCTCTGGTGGCCCCGGCCGCCAGAAATGAAACCCCCCGGTGGCCGTTCGTCAAACGCCTCCTAGCGGTGAGACCCGCGAATTGGCGCTCCGGCCGGCCCGGCCGGCAAGGCACGATAGGTTGGAGGCACGCAACTGGCAGAGGAGTGCGTCCAACCCATGTCAATTGGGGAACATGCGCACCTGGGACCTAATCCAATGCCAGGACGGTGAGATGGTGATACCTGATGCCGATTCGGATGACGAGGGGCTACGCCGAGGTCGGTGACGGCGGTGCCGCCTGCTCCGGGAAGATCGCGAAGCGGGCGTCGAGTTGTGCCAGAAACTCCAAGGAGAAGGCGCGATAGGTTACGAGGAACGGCAGCAGGATCACCGTCCCGACGTAGGGGAGCACGACCAGGAGCAGGCCGACGCAGCAGGTCAGCAAACCGACGACGAGGACTCCGACCCCGACCGCGATGGCCAGCCCGAGCACGAAGAGGCCGTAGAGGAGAGAGCCCCCGAAGTGGAGCTCGATCCACGGGACGAAGCGGCGCCATGCCTCGACGGCGCCGATTCCGTCCTTGTACATGACCGGCACGATAAAGCTGTCGAGGAACAGCGAGACGTAGGCGCACGCGATGCCCAACGCAACCGCGGCGAGGCCAGCCAACACCGTGATCGTGGTGGCTCGAACGCTGCCGAAACCGAATCCGGAGAATCCGCCCGCGGCAAGCACGGCGACCGTTCCCAGCACCGCAAAGGCAAGCATGCAGGCGAGCAGGAAACCGAGCCGCCAGAGGAAGAGGGAGTCGCCGCGCTCCGCGAAGCGGCGCCACGGCTCTGTGATCCTCGCGCGATCGTGGACCACGTTGTCGAGGAAGATGAACCTGCCACGCGACGAGATCCACAGGAGCAAGAGACCGATCACCATGACCACGACCGCGCCGACGATGATCAGCGCGAGCCAGTGCGGGTGCGCTCGCAGGTGCTCCCAGGCGCCGCGCAGGGCCTGCCGGACGTGGAGCGACACCGTGTGGTCGCGACTCAGGTTGAGGCGGGTCCCGCCTCCGCCGCCACCTCCGGCGAGCCGCGCCAGCCAGGCCGAGAAACCGATCACCAACCACTTCCCGAGATCGAACGGGCTGAAGAGGATGCCCTTCATCCGCGCCCAGGCACGCCGGAGCGGGGCCACGTAGTAGAGATTCATCGTCCCTCCGTCTCGATCGCCGTTCCAGCATACGTCCTTTTTCCCGTTGTGTTGCACGATCAGGTCGCGCGCGCGGCTCGAAGCCCGAAGTACCGATGCCGCTGGTTGCTGGCCGGCACGTGGGCGCCATCACTGGGCGGCTATACTCGCCGGAGTCGAAGGGAACAACGCGATGAGATCAGGCGACGGCATGATGCAGGCGCTGCACACCGGCGCCAGAGGCGCGCGGTGGGGCCATGTCGCGCTCCTGAGCCTGGCGCTCCAGATCAGGAGCGCGTGGCTTCTGCTCGGGGTCTGGGTAGCGGCGGGAGGCGCGAGTTCGCTTCCGCTGCTGGGGCGCATCCGGCTACTGCCGACGCACCCCGACTGGGTCCTCCCGTCGCTGGTCCAGAGCGCCGTTGTCGCCGTCGTTGTGGTCGGGCTGGCGGGGCGCTGGCGGACGGGGTGGGCGCTGGTCACTGCCGCCGTAGCGGGCGGGGTGGCGTGGGCCGTGACGTTCGCCTGGGTGCCCAACGGCCTCGAGGGGTACCTGCTGATCGTCCCGCCGCTGCAGGAGATCGTGGCGACGGCCGTCGTCCTGACCTCGGTCGCCGTGGCGTGGCGTCGCCTCGGAAGGTGGGCCGCGGTGCCGGTGGTGGCGCTGGCCGGCGGTGCCGGAGCGTGCGCCATCCGCCTCGTACTGACCAACACGATCTTCGGCGCCGCCTGGCCCAGGGAGTGGCCGCGCGAGCTGGCCGGCGAAGTGGTGGGCGTCGCGATGCTGGCCGTTGTGGTCGCGGTGCTGCGGGGGACGACGGCTCCGACCCGGCAACTGGTGCCGCGCGCCCCATGCTGGCGATCCGACGCAGTCATGGGCACCATGGGGCTGCTGGCGCTGACCGTCACACACTTGGTTGCGGGAAGTGTCTATTCGGGGTGGACCGTGGCCGACTCGCGACGGCTGCTCGTCGCGGCGGGGCTGCTGGCCCTCCTTGCCGGCTGGGCACTCGTCGTCTCGCTGCGGCTGCCGCAACCGCAGCCGGCGTGACACGTGGTGCTGCCGCGGGAACCTACTCCGGGAGGCCGTGGCGTCGCCGAGGCACTGCGACCGGAACGATGACTGGTGAAGACAACTCGCGGGAACGGGGAGAGGCGCCCTGGTTCACCAAGATAAGCACCTGGCACCTGTTCCGATCGAGAAAGGTGAGATAGTGATCCCTGGCACCGATTGTCGAAGAACGGTGTTACGGGTCGGGACTGGTCAAGCCCCGCCCCCCGACACTTCCGTGGACCGCTTTTCCCGGGCCGCCTCGAGGCTGCGGCGCGGCGAGCAACCCCCGTATCCGCCGCGCGCCCACAGCCGCGGCACCCGCGCGTCTGGCGCCTACCCGCGTTTCTCTGGCGCCGAGGCCGCGGCGCGGGTGAACCGCTCGACCGCCTCCACCTCCCCGGCGTGCACGCGGCGCTTGAGCGCCTCGCCCGGGCACGCCCAGGAGTTGTCAGAGGCCGGATACCGGGAGCTCTTGCGCAGCGTCAGGTGCACCGAGTCGAAGACGTACCCCTCGTTCGTCAGCAGGATCTGGGGGTATGGTTCCTCGTCCGTGCCCGCCGTGGCGACCAGGTCGGCGATGGCGCACCGGGTGGAGAGGGTCGCCTTCGACATGGTCAGATCGAGATCGTCGACGAGCTCGAGCCCGCTGGCCTCGACGATGAAGCGTCGGATCGAGGCATCCTCGAGGAGGACGACGCCGGGCCAGCCGGAGCCTCCCGCCGGGCCGTCGACCCTGAGCTCGGTCGACAGCGACAGGACCCCGCCCGGCTTGAGGACGCGGCCCATCTCGTACGCCGCGGCCGCGATCTCCGCAAGCGGCCCGAAGTGCTCGATCGAGCTCGCCGAGAAGACGGCGTCGAAGGTCGCGTCGGGGTAGCGGAGCCAGCGGCCGTCCATGTGCTGCACCACCAGCCTCTCGCGCTGGAACGGCAACCGTGCGAGCCGTTCCGGGGCGACGAGCATGAGCGGGGACGCGAAGTACGACCACTCCCCGGGTGACAGGTAGAGGTCGGTGGCGAACACGCGCCGGACGAGCCCGGTGAGGTGGAACATCGCGTCCTCGCGCCCGGCGCCGACCCCGAGGAGCTCGGCGTCCGGGCGGAGTACCCCGTGGTCCCGCAGCGCCCGGACGGTCATCGCGGTCTCCCAGTGCTTGCGGTCCTCGTTGCCGCGCGGGTAGTCGTGGGGGAAGCGCCGGTCCGTGCCGGCGTAGATCTCGCGTAGCACGGGCACCAGGTCGCTGTGCGCGAAGTCCTCCATCTCGCACGCCTTGCAGTAGCTCAGCGGTCGTCCTCGCGCGTTGCGGTTCGATCTCATGTCCGTTCCCTCACGGCCCCGCGCCGTCCCGCGGGCGCCCGGCCGCCTTGGTGAGCCTTCGGCATGGAATGCGCGGCCGGAATCGAGCTCGCCGACATCGCTGGCGGCAACCTGCCCTCAAGTCTATCCGACCCGTTGTCGGCTGGCCCGTCGCCGGCGCCTCGCAGGCCTCCGGCGCGCGGTCGTGCACGCCGCGCGCCGCTATCGGCCGCTACCGCCGGCACGCGAGTTCGGTTCGAAGACAAACGTCGGGTATCTGTCGCCGGTCTCGTATTCGGGGAAGTGGCAGGCCGTCTGTCGGAACTCCCCAGCCAGGGATTCCGAGAGCTCCGTGACCGTCGGGAACACCATGCGGCCATCGAAGCCGCGCATCGCCTCGATGAACTCGCCCGGCGCCTCCAGCGGCCACCCCAGCGACCTCATGAGTCCGGCGGAGTCGGGGACCCGCGGGTGCCAAGCCTCCCACAGGTCACCGAACCGCGTGCCCGCGTGCAGGCCCCGGTGCAGCGCCATGGCGAGCCGCCAGTTGAAGATGTCGATGTTGCCGATTCGCCGTTCGAAGAGATCCTTGAAGATCGCGTCGACCGACTCGGCCTGCGCCGGCCTGCAGAAGGCGCGGATCGCGAGCACGCCGCTGTCCTTCAGGACCCGCCGTGTCTCCCGCCCGAGGGCCGCAAAACCGTCGGGGTACCTGAGCATGTTGATGGAGCCGTCGCCGAGGACCAGGTCGAACGCGGCATCGCAGACCGGCAGCGCGAACCAGTCGGCGAGCGTCACGACGGCCCCGGCGACCGCGTTTGTCGGCCACACGTTGTGGATCATGGCAAGGCACGAGTCCGCGGCGAGCAGTTGGGTCCCGGCAGGCCAACGCATGGCGGCGATCTCCGGGGTGACGCCGAGCAGGAGCGCGCGCGGCGCGGTGCCGCCCGCACGGATCGCCGCCTCTGCCGCGAGCGGTTCGAGCACGCGGATGTCTTGCGACACCGGGCGGATCGGTGGCTGGATGTGGTCCCAGAACTGCGAAACCTGCCCCCAGCGGGTGCTCCATAGCATCGCGTCCTCCGGGGACTGGGGAGGCGCGAAGGACTGCGGCTTCTCTCCGGCGCGCACGATCCGGAGATCGGGGAGCAGGTACGGGATGCGGCCCTGGATCCGGTAGAACGAGGCTCCGTCCGCCGTGGCGAGTCCGCCTGTGAGCGGCTCGGTCACCCGTGCGCCGTCGGCGTACATGACCTGGCTCCGTCCGATCGCGTCGTTGAGCTGCCGCAGCCCGTCAGTGTCCATCAGTCGGAGCGGGCTCTTGTTCACCGGACAACAGAGCGTCTCGAGGAGGGGGTTTTCGGCGAGCATCGGGGTGGTCTCCCTTTGGGCTGCGTGCGGGGAGTCTACCGCGAGTTCGCGGCTGCGGACATCCCTCTCGGAGAGGGATCTCCTCTCCGACCTGGTCCGTGGCGACGCCGCTCGAGGCCCGTTGAAGGCACCGCAGGGGCGTTGACGGTGCGGCGCGAGGCTCCCGAGTGGCGCCGGCATCCCCGGACGGCGTCGACACGATCGACCTCGGCGAGAGCGCCGCGGCAGCAGCTGTCGGCGCCGAGGGCGGAGACGCCTCGGGCTGCGGGCCGCCGGCTGGTCCGAGCGGTGGGAGGATGACCTCCCGGTGCCGCACGCCCATGCCGGGGAAGCCGGGGCACGATCGCCGGCGTCGGTTCGGCGTCAGCTCGCTTCTGCGCCCCGCACGACACGGGCGATGATCGCGTCGAGCCAGACGCGCCGGATGATCGCGCTGCCGGGATAGAGGATCCGCCGGTAGCGGGCGAACGTCCGGCGCGCCTCGCCGCCGTTCGCGAGGCAGCGCGTCCCGGTCGAGAGGCGGACCGCGCCGCCCGTGGACGGTGAGCGGTTGACACCCGGTGCCCATCGCGAACCCCGACCCCTGGCGCGACGTAGTACTCATTGGGTGAGCTGCCCGGATCGGAGCACGTGAATGAGATACGCAAGCCGTGTGGCCGTGATCTCGCTGACCCTGCTGGGCTCGGCCTGGACCGCCGCATCCGCCTGCACCATCGTCACGATGGCGCGGGACGGGAAGGTGTGGATCGGGAACAACGAGGACTGGACCGACCCGAGGACCAAGATGTGGATCGTGCCCGCTTCGCCGGGCGAATACGGCCGCGTGCTGTTCGGGTTCGAGAACCGCTTCATCCAGGGTGGGATCAACGAACACGGCCTCTTCCTCGACGCCAACGCCCTGGATCCCACGGGCTGGAAGCCGGACCCGCACAAGCCGGCCTTCGTGGACTCGTTCGAGAGGCAGATCGGCGACTACATCCTCGCGCACGCTGCGACCGTGGCGGACGCGATCGACTTCTTCAAGACCTACAGCGTATTCCTCGGCGGCGGCAAGTTCGTGATCGCGGACGCCCGCGGCGAGTCCATCGTCGTCGAGTGGGCCGAAGGCTCCGACCGGATCAGCCGCCGTACCGGCTACTACCAGATCTCGACCAACATCCCGCAGTGGAACATCGTTCCGGGAAAGGTCAACGACGATCGCTACAACATCGCCGAGAACGTCATCCTCCGCCGCAACGACGTATCGCTCTCGACCGCGCGCGCCGTCCTTGCCGCCACCCACAAGGAGTGGTCCTACCCGACGATCTACTCCTACATCTGCGACCTGAAGGACCTCACCGTCCACCTCTACAGCTTCCACAATTTCGAGGAGGAGTTCGTGTTCAACCTCCGCCCGGAGCTGGAGAAGGGCCCGCGCGAATACGACATCCCGGCCCTCTTCGCGGTCAAGCCTTTTGCCGCCGTCGCGCACGAAAGCAACGCTCCGAGGCTGGGGGTGCGGGAGATCCAGGACAAGCTGGCCGAGGGGGGGGTCGACGCGGCCGTCAAGTGGTACGAGAGCGTCAAGGACGAGCACCGCGACCTTCCCCGATACGCCTTCTACGATCCTCTCTTCCAGCAGCTGGGCAACGATCTGCTGGCACAGAACAAGTCGAAGGAAGCGCTCGACGTGCTCCGATTCACCTGCCGGGTCTTCCCCGACTCGGCCGACAACTGGGAGCTCCTGGGGAACGCCTGGCTGAAGGCCGGCGATTCCGCACAGGCAGCCGCCAGCTACGAGAGGGCGCTGCAGCTCAACGCCGAGAACGCTGGATTGGCGGAGAAGATACGACGACTGCGGGCCGCACCACAAAGGTCGGAAGGACAGGCGACGCCGAGGTAGGTGTCGCCGGTCGCCGCTCGAAAATTGGCGGGACAACCAGGAGAAGACGGCGCCGGAATCGTCAGCGACCGAGCACGAGCCTCGTCCCGAGTGCGTGAGCGCGCCCCAACGCGAGCCGGTCGCGGGCCACCTCGCCGCGATCGTCCGCAGCGACGAGCAACTGCTCCGTGAATCCGATCCGGAGGTAGTCGAAGGAGTCCTGGAGCATTCCGACGGCATGGCGTGCGGTGTCCGGGTTCTTGCCCGCGAAGGTCGCCACGAGCGCCGCTCTCTTTCCCTGCGCGCGGTCGCGTCCGTCCTCCCCGAAGAGGCACCAACGGTCGATGAACGCCTTGAGCTGGGCGCACGGCCCCCACCAGTAGACCGGCGTGCCCAGGATCCAGACGTCGCTCTCGAACAGCTTGTCATAGAGCCCAACCATGTCGTGCCGGCGCACGCGCCGTGAAGTCTTGCGGCAGGCGTCGCACCCGTCACCGGGCTCGATCGCGAGATCGGCCAGAAAGACCCTTTCGACCGAGGCTCCCGCCTCCCTTGCGCCGCGGATCACCTCGTCCATGAGCAGGTCGGTGTTCCCACGCCTGCGCGGACCTCCGACGACGGCGAGCATGTTCACGTTTCCGTCACCTCGTCCCCATGGTCGTCGAGCTCACTCGCTCCACGGAACGTCCCTTGATCGCAGTGCTCACGCGAGACGTCGGGAAAGGTCCGTGACCGCTGGCGCCACACCGGCTCGCCGCGGACCAGGATGCTTCGGGGCAGCGCGGGTCGAGGGTTGAGGGATGGGACTTCCCGTTCCCGCCGTGGGACCTGGGACGCACGGCCGGGGCGTGGTCGAGGCGTGATGCGGTGCGTGGTGCCGGTGGGAATCAGCACACGTACCAGCCCCTTTCGCACCTGCCGACCCGGACGCCATCACCCGGTCGCTGCGCTCCGCTCCGCACGGGCGACGATCGCGTCGAGCCAGACGCGCCGGATGATCGCGCTGCCGGGGTAGATGATCCGCCAGTAGCGGGCGAACGTGCGGCGAGCCTCGTCGCCGTTCGCGAGGCAGCGAGTCTCCGTCGAGAGGCGGACTACGCCGTCGCCCTCCGGGACCGCGCGGAGGTTGAACGCCACGCGGATCCCGCCGGGCTCGGTGAACGCCGCGAACTGCTCCGGGGTCGTCAGCGCCGGCTTCGGCTTGTGGACGAACCCCACCATCCCGTACACGAGCTCCCCGGGGTCGGCCGTGTCGAGGGCGAGGAACCCCGAGCCGGGCTGGAGCATCGTGTCGAGGAGCGGGCGGGGGTCCGGCGGCGAGGAGTGGAAACGACCGCCCGCCGCCGCCCGGATTCGCAGCAGCACCACCGCCGCCGGCATGTCGGCCAGGCTCACCTCCCGGATCGCCTTGACGACCGCCTTCATCGGGGCGCGAACGCGCGCCTCGTGGGTCTCGCTGAACTGGTACTCCGGCAGGAACCGGTCGAGTCGCTGGTCCTGCCGCGCCGATCGCGTGACGCCCGCCGGCCACATCACGGCCGTCACGGCGAGGCCGACGCCGCAGAGCGCCAGCGTGAGCGCGTGGACGCGCGTGCGGACGCCGAGGAAGCGCGGCGGGCGGGCGAGCGACACCAGCCCGGCCAGCGCCGCCGCGATGCCGGTCCACGCAGCGAAGCTCGGGACGTAGAACGGCACGTAGTGGAGCACGAACACGAGACCCGCGACCGCGACCGCCGCGATGAGTGCCAGGACGAGAAGCCTGGTGGTGCGACGCATTGGGGGGCTCCTTTCGTCGCCGAAGCCAACCAGAGTGAGATACGCAGCCGCCGCCGTTCGGTTCCAGGAGACGAGAAGGGGGAGCGGATGAGCGCGCCTGGTGCCGAGAACTCCGGGACCGGGTAGACGTAGTCCCTGACGCCAGTCTCCCTGGTCAGCCCCGGAGCCGACGATTCAGCGGGAAGGTGACTTGGCGGTCCCTGGTACCGATCCTTCAGGGCGGGAGCTCCACGCATCGGCGGTGTGCAAGAATGAAAGTATGTGCGACGTCTCTCTCTCGGCGCGCATCGCGACGATGGTGGCTGCCGCCACCCTGTGCGCCGGAGCGGCGCTCGGGCAGGCACGGATCACGGCGCGAAATGCCGACGTGCTGACCCTGTCCGTCGGTGTGCGAGACGGCGTCAAGGCCGGAATGCGCGGCGATGTCGTCAAGACGGTCGGAACGGGCGCCACGGCGCAGCCGTCGGTCATCGCCTCGTTTGTCGTCACCGAGGTTGGCGAGCAAGCGAGCCAGGCGCGGTTGGAGAAGATCGAGGTCGGGTTCGAAGGCGAGCCGATGGTAGGGCTGCGGGTCGCATTCGACGAACCGCTGAAGAAGCCGGAGGCGGCGTCCCCTTCGGCCCAGGCGACACCGCGCCCGACGCCCGCGTCGGTCCTGCCGGACGATCCGGTTGAGCTCCTGAGTCAGGGGAACGCGGCATGGGAACGGCAGGACTGGGAGAAGGCCGCGACGCTGTACGAGGCGCTGCTGCAGGTCCTGCCGGACTATCCGGTGGCGGTCCAACGCGCGGCGGCGGCGCGCGAGAAGGTGGAAGCCGCACGGGATGCGGAAGCGAGGGCCCGGCGCGCGGCCGAGGAAGTCGCTCGGCAGAACGCGCTGGCGCGGGAGCGCGCCAACATCCCGCTCTACCGCGAGAAGGCGAAGGCCCTTCTCGACGGCGCCGGCTGGAATGTCGCCGTCGAGTGGCTGAAGAAGATCCG
This sequence comes from Terriglobia bacterium, assembly GCA_020073245.1. GTDB lineage: Bacteria > Acidobacteriota > Thermoanaerobaculia > Thermoanaerobaculales > Thermoanaerobaculaceae > RBG-13-68-16. Next base: position 13,221 of record JAIQFQ010000045.1, read on the forward strand.
GGCGGCGGACCCGGACGACGCCTACCTGGCCTCGGTGATGGGGGACAAGCGCCACGAGGCCGAGCAGGCGCTGGCCGACGGGCGCTACGACGACTCGATCACGTCGTGCGATGCGGCGCTCGCGGTCTCGGCGTCGCCCGCGTTCGAGGCGTTGCGTCGACAGGCGCGCACGGCGCAGGTGAACGGCTGGCTCGGTGAGGGCGACGCCGCCCTGGCGCGAGGCGACACGCGTGGCGCGCGGGCGGCGTGGGACCGGGTAGCCTCCATCGACGCCGAAAACCCGGGCCTCAAGGAAAGACTCACCAGGCTCGACTGGGTGAAGATCCCGGCCGGGACGTTCGAGATGGGGTGCGTAACCGGAGACACCGAGTGCTCCGACGACGAGAAGCCGCGCCACGCGGTCACGATGAGCACGCCGTTCCTGATGATGATCATGCCGGTCACGATCGCGCAGTACCGCCGGTTCGCCAAGGCGACGGGGCGCCAGATGCGCTCGTCGCCGCCGTTCGAGCAGGGCGACGATCACCCGATCGAAAACGTCACCTGGACCGATGCCGTGGCGTACTGCGGGTGGGCGGGCGGCCGCCTGCCGACGGAGGCGGAGTGGGAGTACGCGGCGCGCGGCAGCAGGGAGGGGCTGAAGTACCCCTGGGGTGATTCGATCAGCCACGACAACGCGAACTTCAAAGGGACCGGTGGCCGCGACCGGTGGGGGTACACCTCGCCCGTCGGCTCGTTCGAGGCGAACGGGTTCGGCCTGTTCGACATGGTCGGAAACGTCTGGGAGTGGTGCGCGGACCTGTGGGGAGACAAGTACTACGCGAACTCGCCTGCGACCGACCCGCAAGGTCCCTCGTCGGGAAGCTCACGCGTGTTGCGCGGGGGCTCGTGGGAGTTCGGTCCGGGGTCCCTGCGCATCTCGGTCCGCGGCTGGATCGGGCCATCGGGCGGGGTCGACAGCGGGGGGTTCCGCTGCGTTCGGCCTTGGGCCCCGTGACCCGCAGGACGAGGAGCGTCGCGGAGGGACGCATCGTGGCTCCCTTCGCCACCGGAGCCAACCGAGGCTGACACGCAGTCGCCTTCCTTTTGTTCCAAATCAGAGGACGAGAACGCGGATGAGGATGTCGGAAACCCAGGGCTCCGAGTAGGGGAGGAGGGAGCCCCTGTCAGCGATCGCCCAGGTCAGCCCCACCACCAAGGGAAGGACAAGAAGGTGAAATGGTGATCGGGTACCGATGCAGGCCCATCCACCACGCAGATCTCGCTCGACTTCAGGTGCAGGTCAATGCCACAATTGTCCACGGTCGTTCTCCCTTCGTCGTTGGGCTTCGAGTCCGCACGGTTCATCTGGCGAGCTCCACGCTAAGCCGCAAGCCGGGAGACCGTCCTACTCATACAATCAGGTACCGATGATCCACGAGATCCTTTCTGCTACGCTGGCACCCGGATCTCTCGCACTCTGCGGCCAAGAATTGTGGAAGGGGAGACGATGGGAGACAAGGGCGGCAAGAAGGACAAGCAGAAGGAACAAAAGCAGAAGACCGACCAAAAGCAGCACGAGGCCAAGGTCAAGCAGGAGAAGCAGCCGAAGAGGAAGACCGGATAGGGCCCTGCGAGAAACGCGGGGGCGGACAACGCGTCACTGGGTTATATACATACGTGACACCCATGACCGGCCCCCGAACCACCGCACGAACGACTTCTCGGTGGTTGGGATCTTGGCGCGCTCGTTGGGCTCCCCGGACTCGTCCACCACACAGACCTCGCCCGACTTCAGATGTAGGTCGATGCCACAATTCTCCACGGTCGGTCTCCCTTCGTCCTTGGGCTTCGAGCCCGTACGGTTTAACTGGCGAGCCCTACGCTACCCCGGAGACCGGGAGATCGACCAACTCATACAATCAGATCCCGATGAGTTCGTCGCCGTGCGGCTGCGCGGCAAGGCGCTGACGCTGCTCAACGCGGCGATCAACACCGTCATCACCGCCGCCGCCCTGGGGGCAGGATTGCTGTCCGCGCGCATGTCCTACACGCAGCTGTCGGCTGTGCGGAAGTTCTTCCTCGTCCTGCTCGCCGTGGCAGCCTGGATAGGCGGGGCGCTGTTCTTCTTCGGCGACAGCGGCAAGCGCGGCTGACGCCCTGCCTGGCAGCGCCTCGCTCCACGAGGACACGCAAGCGGGCGCAAGCGCAGGGGGCCGGGCCTCGGCCAGGCTCCGACGCGAGGGCGACGGCGTCAATGGCGCTCACCGCTGCGGCGCATCGCCCGCCGGCGGCATGCGATGCCTGGCGCACCTCGTTCGGTTTGCGGCGCTCGTGGTACGCTGCAGGAAACGACGATGCGTCTCGCAGTTCGGTTTGGGCGCCTGGTCTGCCTGGCGGCGTCAGCCGCCTCGGCGGCGTGCCTGACGATGTCGCGCGTCACCAACCTCGACGACGCCTCGTGTCGGAGCACGCTGACCACCGCGATCTCGACGATCCTCGTCGGACAGCATGAGCTGCCCGAGGTCGCGGACTGGCTCGCCGCCGACGCCGTCCGGGCCATCGTCCCCACGGAGGGGCGCTACAGGCCGTTCACCGTTTCTTCACCGTCCGGGACCGACTACACCTTCATCTTCCAGCTCAGAAAGGAAGGGTGTCTCCTCCGGCTCTGTAGTCGTCAAAGAGGCTCCTCGTCCTACACGAACGAGCTCACGTACATCGCGACACAGCCGTTGCCCGGGTGTACGTGCGAGGGTAACGTGGGCTACGGGGAGTGGCGTGACTTCAGCTTCCACGGAGGATCCCGTTGAGACGCGTGCCGGCGGCCTGATCGGAGGGGTCGCGCCGGGACCAGTAGCGAAGACCGATCGGATCGGTGCAAGGCACCACCATTATTGCAACCGCGGCAACCGCGTGCCAGGCACCCGTCCGGTCCCGTCTACCTCGCCCCCGGCGTCACCACCGGCGGCAAGGACTCGTTCTACCTGCCTCTCGGACGGACGTTCTATGCCGCCGGAGCGACTTGGCGGAGACGGGCGCCATCGACAGGCTCCCCCGATTGCTTCCCGGTCCGCTTGCCATTATGATCCGAGGATCAGGAAAGCCTGCGACGGGAGGACGACGATGCGGAGATCTGGTGCGTTATTGGTGATCGTGGCTCTGTTGGTGCTCGCCCCGATGGCGGCCGGCGCCCAGTCGCTCTACGGCACCGAGTACGGCGGCGGTGCGATCTACCGGATCAATCCGGCGGACGGCACCTACGTGACGCTCGGGGCGCCGGGACCGAACCCGTTCCCGGGTCTCGCCTACGACCCCGGCACCAACACGTTGTACGGCACCGACGAGGATAACCTCTACACGGTCAACCTGACCACCGGCGCGGCGACGCTCGTGGGCGCGCACGGCGTGGCCGGCGGCATCACCGGGCTGACGTTCAACGCCGCCCACACCGTGCTGTACTCGATCGGCTACGACGGCATCCTCTATTCGGTGAACCCGGCGACCGGGGCCGCGACGTCCGTCGGCGCGCTGGGCGTGGCGCCGAACGACATCGTCGATCTGGCGACGGACAGCGCCGGCACCGTCTACGCCGTGGGCACGGCCGCGAACCTGTACTCGGTCAACACCACGACCGGCGCGGCGACGCTGCTCGGGGCGCTCACCGGCACGTCCGCCGGTCTCACGGCGATTGCGTTCGACGACAGCGACGTCCTCTATGCCATCGACACCGGCACCGACCGCCTCATGACCGTGAACGTCTCGACCCGCGTGGCGACGCCGGTCAGCGCGGGCGCCGTGGGCACCTTCGGCGACATCCGCGGCCTCGCGTTCGTGGGCCCGGCGGCGGCCATCCCGGCGCTGGGCGGGCTCGGCCTGCTCCTGCTCGGCCTGCTCCTCGCCGTGGCGGGCTGGATCGCGATCAGGCGCTGAGCCTCGGGGCAACGAGCGACCATCGACGAGCGCGCCGCGAGGCGCGCTCATTCTCGTCCGGGTTCTCCGGCGACGGGACCTGAGCCGAGCCCTCCGTTGGGGCGTCGTCGTCGATCCCGCAGCGGCGCCACGCCGCACACTTCCGCTACTTGCGTACCTGGCACCTCTCGCGGTTCGCCTGCCCGCCTATCGGGCCGTGCGATCGCTCGGCTCGCTGCGGCCGTTTGCGTAAAGACCGACCAGGCGCACGACCTGGCCACCGGCGTCGCGCTCGAATGCGACGCGGAAGTAGTCCAGTTCGGGGATGACGAAGAGGTCGCGCGCCATTGGCACGAGCGCGAACTTGCCGCGACCTCGGCGCTGGTAGTTAAGGGCACCGCCCTCGGAGGTAACGGTCCGCAGGCCGTACGTGCCGGCGTAGCCGCGCAGCGAGCTCTCCGCCACCGCAAACGGCTGGAGCCTGGCCGTCGCGCCTTCGCGCATCCAGGCAACCTCTCGCTTGACCACTTCGTCCTTCGTCTTCGCCTCGACCGTCTCCAGCGCCTTCACGTAGGCGGTGTCGAGTGCGGCAGTCGCCGTCGTCGGGACGTCCGGCGCCACACCGGTCCCTTCCCAATTGGTCCCGGTGATCGGGTTGATCGCCCGCCCGAAGGGCACGTTCACGGTCACGGGGTAGCCCGCGACCGGGAACCGCCGGACCGGGTGCGCACCGCCGCCGGTCGTCTCGCCGACGATGGTGCCCCGCTTCGTGCTCTTGAGGTTGTAGGCGAACTCCTCGCCGCCCGAGAAGGTGTATCCGCTCGTCAGCACGAAGACCGGCACGTCGGTCAGGCGCGAACCCTCGACGTGGGCCTGGGTCCAGAACTGCTCGGTCTGGTCGCCCTTGCGGATGTAGAAGCTGTTGAGGTGAGTCGGCGCCTCGAACAGATAGCTGTTGATGAGCTGGATCATGGAGGGCTCGCCACCTCCGTTGTCGCGCAGGTCGAAGATGAGCGCGTCGCTCCCGGCCAGGAAGTTCATCGCGGCCACCGCTGTCGCGCCGCCCACGCCGGCGTCGGCGAGACAGTCGAGCTTCAGGTAGCCGACGTTGCCGGGCAGATGCTCGATTCTCTCGAAGCAGTAGTTGCCGCGGCGCAGCTCGGCGAGCTCGCGAGCCCGCTCCTCCGCGGCGCTCGGCGGCTTGCCTCCGACGTCGGGCGGCGGCGGCTCCCAGCGCACGATCAGATGGCGGTCGTGGCTGACGCACTGCAGCTCGACCGTCAGCAGCTCGCAGAACGCCGGCAGCGTTGTGACACCGTCGTAGGTGCCTGCGGCGAGCTCCTTGCGCAACAGGTTCGCCATCTTCTCCGCAACGTCGGCGAAGACATAGGTGTCGTTGAGGTCTCCGACGATGCTCTCGATGATCGCCGCGCGGTCCTTCGCAGTGACTTCCGGCACCGGCGGCGGAGCGCCGCCGGCCTGGAGCGCGCTGAGAGCCACGATAGCGACTGCCACAGCGGCGCCGCCGAGGCGACGATTGCAGGGGGATTGCACGAGTTCCTCCGAGTCCATGACTGACATACGCAGAGAACTGAAGCGGGTTTCGGACCCGACTCGAGACGACGTCTCTCGCGCGTGCCTGAGCGGCCAGGCGCGTCGCGGAGAACAGCTTCGCGCGTCAGGTCGATACCGTCGATGAGGATCTCGGGCGACGGTGACGAATCAGCGGTCCAGCGCCGTACGTGTCAACTATGCCGGACCTGGTACCTATCCGTCGAACGCTACGCGACCGCGCGGCGAAGCAGCACGTACCCGAGCACGACGACCGCGAAGGCCAGCAGGCCGAGCCCGGTGGAGGATGCCGACGGGATCCCGATGCCCGCCGTGTCGAGGTTGGTGATGGTGACCGGCAGGGGAGCCGTGGTCGTTCCCGTGCAGTCCGCGGTGAGGGTGCTCAGGTAGACGACGTGGCCGTTGATGAGCGTCTCCATGCGGAAGTCGAAGCGGGCGGGAAAGCCGCCGGGGATGGTTTCGAGGAAGCTCGCGTAGTTGTGGGTGCCGCTCGTCTGCTCCACGGTGAACGGGCCGCCGACGTGCACCTGGATGCCCCTGTCGTAATAGCGGGCGATCCATTGCGCGTCCGCCGGCAGGTTGTTGAACTCGATGTCCTGATTGCTGAGGAGGATCTCGACGGCAGGACCGGGAACGGCGGAGCACGTGAAGGTCTTGCCGTCGTCGAGCCAGCGCCTGTACTGGTTTTGCGCCGCGGCGTTGGTCGCGATCCCGGTGACAACCAGGGTCAACACCATGACGATGACGGGACGGATGGATCGGAACATGGCTGTCCTCCTCCGAGTGATGGCAGTCTCCCTAGAGTCTCAAAACAGCGTAGCAGCGCCGGAGGATTAGTCAAGCCCGAGGGAACGGGATGGAGCCGCGGCTGTGGCATGGGGGGCAAGGCGCTGGGTGAGGTCGGAGCCTCAGGAAGGGGAGCAGAAGGCGGAGCGCTGCGCGGCGAACCGGCCGGGCAGGGCTCCGCCAGGCGGCAGCGGCAGCGGGGCCGAAGGCGTCGTGCAGGCGGAACGCCGCCGGCAGTAGGATGGCCCGGTGAGCTGCGGCCCTCGGCGTTCGTAAGGGTACCGGGGATCACCATCTCACCATTCTCATTTCGCCTGCCCTAGCCAAGATGGTGGGATGGTGGTACCTGGCACCGATCCCGTCAGAAGACGAGATCCGGAACCGGGCCGGACACGTATCAGGAGAAGGTCGGGCCGCTGGACGTGCGGCCCGAGGGGAGGCGACATGAGATCGGTCCACCTCGCTATCGCGGTTCTCGGCTTCGTCGTCGCAGGCGGGCCTTGTGGCGCTGCGCCCGCGGACGATCGGAGCCAGCCTCGGATCGAGGAGATCCGCGCGTTCGAGGCGCGCTACCTGAAGACGGTCGACGACGGCGACGTCAACGCGCAGCTCGAGCTGGTCAGCCGCGACCCCGGCGTTTACTCGATCCTCGACGGGAAGATCTGGCGCGGCTGGGAGGCCATCAAGTCGCAGGCGGAGGCGTACGTGCCGATCTCCAAGCTCGTGAAGAACACGGTCGACGGCCTCGAGATCGCCCCGCTTGCCGACGACCTCGCCCTCGTCGTCGCGCAGGTCCACTCCAAGAAGGTGAATCCGGCCGACGCCTCGCTCCCCGAGATGGCCGGCGTGATGACGCACGTGCTGCGGCGCGAGGCCGGCGGCTGGCGGATGCTGCACGAGCACTTCAGCACGACGAGCACCCCCGAGCTGATCGCCTGGCAGTACTCCATGCTCCAGGCCGCGAAGAAGGCGCCGCCGAAGTAGCGCGCGCCCGGCGCGCCCGACGCGCGAGTAGCCGGAGCAGGAGCTTGGCCGACCACCGTTCCAGGCTGCGCGCCACCCCGCGGTCGAGGCCCTCCGGACAGCATGCGGACGTAGGGTCCGGCGCGCTCCACACGACTCGCGGACGCGGCAGGCCAACCCGGCGCTGAAACCGCCGACGCCCTCGGCGCCGCGCCCTGCAGGCTGCGAACCGGGGAAGGTCCGCAACTCTGCTAGTTGCGTACTTGGCACTTGTATCTGGTTCGCCCAACCGCGGCAACCGCGTGCCGGGCACCTACCTGGTGGCGCGCGGTACCTGCGGGGACGAGGTTCGCAATTCAGCTGCTTGCGTTCCTGGCACCAATCCCTACCTGGCACTGATTTCTTGGGTTGGCGGTTTAGTGGTTGGGCCTGGGATCCAGAGGCGCTGTCTTGGGATGCGGGACCACCCTCCCATCCTCATAGAGGGCGTCCAGGCGGAAGGAGCCGCCGGCTTCACGCACGAAGCGCAGCCTCAGCTGATCCATGGTTTCGACAAGAAACAGGTTCTCGGCCACGGGAACCATCCGCAGCTTGGCCCGGGCCCCCCTCTGGAAGAGGAGCTCGCCCTTTTCGAAGAATATCGTCCAGTCGCCGTATTTCCCCGAATAGGACCGGAGAAGCTCCGACGCGACGATGGCCGGGTGGTTCTTGGCGCGGACGGCCTCGAGGACCCACTGGAAATATGACCGCTGTCCTTCCTCGCCGGCCTTGGCGGCGAGGACCTTGAGCGCCTCCTCGTGGGCGACGGCCAGGGCCGCAGCGGCGTCCGCCTGGATGTCGGGCTTCACTCCGACCCCTTCCCAATCCGAGCGGGCCAGAGAGCTTATGAGCTTCTCCGAAGGAATGTAGACCACGTACTTGCCGTCGATCTCTTGGATCTCGACCGGATTGGCCCCGCCCCGGGTCTGTTCTCCGATCAGGGTCGCCCGCTTCAGCGTCTGGAGGTGGAAGGAAAATGCCTCGGCCCCCGAAAAGGACGACCTGGAGATCAGGACATAGATGGGCTTCGTGTAGAGGCCTTTCCCCGGCACGTACGGCCAGGTGGCCGACTGGTAATACGAGTCATTGAACCGCGAATAGCGCGTGCTGAAGGTCGTGGTCGACTCGCGGGAGTCGATGAAGTAGCTCAGGAGGAAAGTGACGGTCGTGTCCTCGCCGCCGCCGTTGTAGCGGAGGTCGACGATGACCGCGTCGCAATTCGCCAGGAAGCTCATGGCGGCCACGGCCGGCTCGGCCGACCATTGCAGGGGGAAGAAGTCGCGAAGGTCGAGGTAGCCGACGTTGCCCTCCAGGATCTTCACCTCCTTGAACCCGTAGTTCATCCGGCGATACTCCTCGACAAGCTGGGGAGTGTAGAAGGAGGTGCCCTTGCCCGCCTCGGCCGCCATCTCCTTGGCCTGCTTTGGGTCGTAGGCGATGCCGAAATGCTGGTCATGGGTCGCGGCCTCGATGTCCTGGTTCAAGAGGGTGGCGAACTCCCGGCCCGTGGTCGCCTTTCGGTAACGCTCGCCCTCGAGGTTCGTTCTTAGCAGGCCGCAGAGCTTTTCCGTTTTCTCGGTGAAGACATAGATCTTCTCTATGCGTTCACAGAGCTTCGTGACCAGTTCCCCCTTCTGGCCTTGGGAAATGGCCTCGTCCTGGGCCCAGGTTGCGAGTGGAGCCAAGGACAAGAGAATGGAAACGACGAGCGCCGGGATCCTAGCCGGTTCGTTCATGCACGCTCCTTCTCGAACCAGGTACGTCAAAGGCCGCAGACCGGTTTACGCGTTTCCTCTCACGCCGGCAGGCACCGTAGCGGGGAAGGTCCCCAAGTCCGCTAGTTGCGTACTTGGCACTTGTAATCCAACCGCGGCAACCGCGTGCCAGGCACCTATCCGGGCCGCTTAGGGTTTGAGCTGGTAGCTGCTCCCCAGTGGCCCAGCGCCTTTCAGGTACTTTCGGGCGCGCACCAGCTCGGCAATCTGCCGGATATGACCCAGATCGTGCAGGGCCCACTCGTGGAGCATCTGGTTCAACGTGATCTCCCCAGCCTCCCGATGCAGCGCCGCCCGGCTGCCCGCGTCGGAAGGCAGGTCGCGTAGGTACTCGATGTTGGTTTTGCGCTGCTCTTCGAAGTGATCGAAGGCGTCCTCGGGATCGGCATCCCTGTACAGGTCCAGGTACATCTGCGCATCGTCCGGTTCGAACGTCGGACGATTCACCGCCAGGAACCGGTCGAGCCGCATCCGGTAACAGTGGCCCTCCGAGTGTGACAGGTGCGCCAGGACCTCGGCCACCGAAAAGCGATCCGGCGCCGGCTTCCAGCGCGCATCGTCGTCCGTCAATTCCGACATCAGGCCGCGAAGAATGCCGGGAGTGGCTTCCAACAGGTCGAGGCAAGGCAGTCCAGTGTCCGTCATGCCCTCATCCTACGACGCTCTCGCCGCCATCGACGTGTAATGTGTTACCGGTCATCCAGTAGGTAGCCGGATGGCACAGCGCCGTGAACCAGCGGGCCACGTCCTCGGGCAAGCCCGTGCCTGACACCCAAGGGCGTCGGCGGACCTTCAGCCTTCGCGCTCCATGCGCTCCTGGCGGGCCATCTCGCGTTCACTGGGGGAATCGAGCGGAGCGCCGCCCCTCTTGATCTCTCCCTCTCGCTCGTAGTGGGCGACGATCAGGCCATTGGGAGCGACGCGCGACGCCGTCAGCTTGAACGAGCGCGGCGCCGAGCCGTCGGCGAACAGCTTCTTGCCACCGCCGAGCACCACCGGTACCGTGAAGAGGCTCATCGCGTCGACCAGATCATGGGCGAGCAGCGCGTGAACGAGTTCGGTACTGCCCTGGGTGACGAGGTTTGGGCCGTCTTCCTGCTTCAGACGCTTCACGTCAGCAATGTCACGCAGGAGCACGGAGCCCGCCCAGCTCGTATCGACCTCGCCTGAGCGCGAAACCACGTACTTCCTGATGTTCTTGAACAACCTGGCGATGCGGCCACGGGAAGCGTCGTCGTCGTAGTAGGGCCAGTACGCGGCGAAGATCTCGTAGGTCTTGCGGCCGAGCAGGAGGTCGAACTTCTGCTCGAAGACGCGGTCGAGCTCTTCGGCGCCTTCTCGACAGCGGTAGGGCATCACCCAGCCGCCGAACGCGAAACCCTTGGTCGGGTCCTCCGTCGGCGCGCCGCCCGCTTGCATGACTCCATCGATGGAAACCTGGGCGCCGACGACGATCTTTCGCATGGGTCACTCTCCTCGTTTGAGCCTAGGACGAACGGCCTGCTTTCGACCCGACATGTTCCCACATTGACGTCTTGGCGAGCGGTGCGGTTCGAGCATGACCGCCCATGGCGCAGCACTTGGAACTTATCGACATCGGCTCCGGCCCCGCTGGCCGGCGCGCGGCGGTGCAGGAGCTATGCCAGGTACGCCGTAGCGGGACTCAGCTAAGTACGTGCCTGGCCCGAACTCCACGCACCAACCGAGGCAGGCGATCCCTCCGAGTAAGGTGTCATGGTGATAGCTGGGCCCTGACCGCTCATTTCACCGGCTCGCCGGCCCGGGCGCGCTCGATCGTGGCGATGTCGATCTTCCGCATCGTCATCATCGCCTCCATCGCGCGCTTGGCGGCGGCCCTGTCGGGGTCGGTCGTCGCCTCCAGAAGAACGCGCGGCGTGATCTGCCAGGAGAAGCCCCAGCGGTCCCTGCACCAGCCGCAGGCGCTTTCCTGCCCGCCGTTCCCGACGATCGCATCCCAGTAGCGGTCGGTCTCGGCCTGATCGTCGGTCAGGACCACGAAGCTGACCGACTCGTTGGCCGTGAAGTTCGGCCCGCCATTGAGGCCGAGGAACGGTCGGCCGAGAACGGTGAACTCGACGGTGAGCTCATCGCCGGTGCTGCCGCCGGGATAGTCGGAGGCGGCGGCATGCCGTGCGCCGACATGGCTGTTTGGGAAGGTCGCGGCGTAGAACTCGGCCGCCTTGCGGGCCTCGCCGTGGTCGAACCACAGGCAGGTGACCAGCTTGTCTTTCGTCATCACCGCGTCTCCTCTCACGCGCGCGGGCTGACGAGTCCGATTTCGAAGCCCCGCGCGTCCTTCACGTTTGTCGAGAAGCTGCCGCCGGCGATCGCCCCCGGTTCCGGGCGCACGCTGCCCCCCTTTGCCCCTGGCGGCGTAGGTACCTGGTCGGATCATCGGATCTCCGGGCTGGCCTTGGTGCGAACACGTTGCCCTCACCAAACGCGAAGTGAACCAACGGCGGGATGATTCCCGAGGCCAGGCCAGGATGACACGATCGTCCGACGAGTGCCGGCCACACGGTTGCCGTGGTTCGTCGGGGATCCGGTCGCCGCGCGAGCGCGACAGCACCGCCCACCCGACCCCAGCACCGGCCCTGATTCCGAACTCGTGCAGGATCGTAACCGCGGCAAGTCCGTGCCAAAAAGGAATACGGGGAAGATCTTACCAAGAGATCTAACCTGTTTGTCATGGATGGACTGGAAATAAAAAAATCAGAGATTTTTGAAGGGCCAAGAGTTGGAATAAAAAAAGCAAATGACAAGATGTGGAATTTTAAGATAACAAAAAACGTTTTTGACAAAAACTAGGACGATGGGGTTGGTCTTGCACCAAGTGTGGCAGTTACATCGATTGATTTTCCTTGTCTGTATACTGTCAGTATCACCTTGTCTCCAACATTTTTCTGCTCGTCAAGATATGCTATTACATCATAGATTGTCTTGGTTGGATGCCCGTCAATTGCTGTTATGATGTCTCCTCCATGTGGAATGTTATTTTGATCTGCTGTGGCTGGGGTTATGCCTGCCTTGTCTGCAGGTCCTCCCTTGACTGTGCCTTCAATTATTACCCCCTTGAAATTTCTTGCAAGACCGTTTGCAAGTGAAATGTCTGGATTCAAACTTCCGCCTGATATGCCAAGGTATGGGTGAGAATATGTCCCATTTTTGATCAAGACTGGAGCTATTCTGCTTATGGCATTTGCTGGTACGGCAAATCCAACTCCTGCAAAGTCACCTGTATTTGTGCTGATTGCAGTATTCATTCCAACTACTTGGCCTTTCAGATCCAACAGTGGCCCTCCGGAATTTCCTGGGTTGATTGCTGCATCTACTTGAATGACATCAGGGATTGAAAATCCTGCAGAATTATCGTTTGGAAGTAGCCTTCCAATCTGGCTTATGATTCCTGTTGTCATTGTATCACTTAGTCCAAATTGATTGCCTATTGCAATGACTTGTTGGCCTACATCAAGATTTGACGAATTTCCAAGTGTTAGTGGAATGAGCTGCTCGTCTGAAAAGTTATCAATTATCTGTATGACTGCAATGTCGTTTCCGGGATCAGTTCCTACAACTTTTGCAGTGTATGTATTACCGTCAATAAAGGACACGTTTACTGTCTTTGATCCTTCCACCACGTGATTGTTGGTGATTATTCTTCCTTCATTGTCATAGACAAAGCCTGATCCAAGTCTTGTGGATTGGCTTTCAAGCGGCTGGCCATTGACTATAAAATTATTGTCTACAGTTGATACCTTGCTTGTTATCTGTACTACTGAGTTTTCCGCATTCTTGAAAATATGCGTAAGAGTAGCATCTGTTGCTGCAATGCCTGATTCTGCAGATCCTGGAGGACCCTGTGGTCCTTGTGGTCCAGGCGGACCCTGTGGTCCTGGTGGTCCTTGCACCGTTGCCTGTGATATGTCCTCTAATGTTCTTCCGTTACTAAATTGCAACGCCACAGTAGCGGCAAGAACAATAGTTATCCCAATAAGTATAGCCTCAAGTTTTCTCATGCTGAAATCTCTGCCAAAATATTGGCCATCAAAATATTATATTTTACTATACATTGTTCCATGATGGCAGTCAAATTAACCCATCTAGTTTTTTGGTATTATATTTTGCTAAACTTTGGTAATCATTACATAAATATACACACAAGTCACTGATTTCATCGTGGTAAAGAAGCAAAAGAACAAGGCTAAATCTAGTCCAGTTTCTAAGGGTATGATAATTACAGTTGCAGTTCTTGCAGCTGTTATTGCAGGCGGTGTATACTATATCTGGATCTCAGCAGTTCCAGTAAATGTAGACCATCCTGTATTTGCAACAGCTTCCAATGTCTACATATTGGCAACTCATAATGAACAAGGGTATTACTATGATGAGCAATCGACTAAAACTGGAAAGAAGAGCATTTCTAGTACAAACGTTGACCCTGCCATTCACATTCCACAAGGAACACTTGTTGCATTACATGTGATAAATGAAGACAAGGATACCAGCTCAGACCAAGATCTGAACATTGATGCCTTTAATGTACATACAAAACATCTGAAATACTTTGAAGCTCAGACAATAAACTTTCTAGCTGACAAGACTGGCTCATATCCATACTATTCAACAATACATCCAGAAATGAAGGGCACAATAACTGTGGATCCGTAAATTTGGCAGTCAAAATGTTTTTTAGAAAATCTTTCCACCTGAAACAGGAAAAGGCTACCCACAAATGAGTGAAAATAAGACACCGACTTCTCGCTTTGACGTACTTGATTTAATGGATAGTTTCATACAAAAAATTCTTGAAATAAGAAAAATTCTTCTTGGAGTCTCAATATCTGGTTTTATCCTGGCACCTTTTGCAATAGGGCTTTCCATCTTCTTGCTAACACATAGTCACTTTTTCATTGTTCTTGAGCGTGAATATGAATTTGGCATAGCACTGAGCATACTGCTAGGTCTGGTTATTGCAATATCTGCTGGCTGGATGATAATAGGAATCAGGCAATACAAGACACTAAAATCTTGGAATAAAAAATACCAAGAATATATGCAACAGAAAGACGAGATTGACAAAAAGATTGCATCACAGTATGGCCTAGACCAAGACTAGGTCTCTTCTTTATCGGGATTTTTTTTCTTTCTTGGGAACAATGTTTCATAAGGATCCAAAATCGTTCTACAGAATTCAATCCCTTTTGGGGTTGGCTTGTAGATTGTAATGACGCGCTTTCCTAGATTTCTCTCCTCGCTTTGAATCAAACCATTGGATTCTAGTTCCCCAAGTATTGGTTTGTGTTTTTTTAAATTCAGCCCGCAAAAGCTCACAAGGGCTGTCTGGTTAAGCTCTCCATACTGGACCAATGTGAGAATGATGTCTTTAATTATGTAAATTCTGTCACGGTATGGACTTGATCCTGACAATTACATCACAATCCGCTTGGTATGGTGCAATGCCTGATTATCATGATGTGTCTTATCATTGCTAATAACTTCTTGCAAAAATTGCATGTATCTTGGTTTGATTCTTGCACACGATGCATTTGGAGTCTTGTGTTTTTGCATCAAATGGAATTACTCTGATATCTGCACCTGTTGATTCTTTGATGACCTCCTCACATTTTGTCTGTCCACACCATGGAGAATAAAGAAATGCACCCTTTTCCATCTCTGACTTGAATTCTTCAAAATCTGTCACATTTTTTGTTTTTTCCTT
>JAIQFQ010000046.1 GCA_020073245.1 Terriglobia bacterium
CGGGCCCAGGAAGCGGCGGCGAGGAGGCGCGGCTGAAGCTTGGGGCCCGGTCCGAGGAGCGGGTTGGCCGGGTTTCGCGGTGAGATGTACAGGGTGAGGCCGAGCAGGGGCGCGAGGAATAGAACGAGCCACGGGAAGTTCGCGTGCCATTTGTGAGCGGTCGGGATCTCCGCCTCGGCGCGGTGCGCGGCTCGGCTGATCTCCTCGCGAGACGCCTGCCGGATGAGCGAGCGGGTGAGGAGGGTGTAGAGCGCCTTGCAGGTGTCGAACTCGCCGTGAGGGCTCCTGCGGACGATGTCATCCACCGCGTTGGTCCCGTCCACGAGGGCAAGGATGTCTTGCTCGATTGGAGAGATCCGTACCCGGCCGGGCGTTTCAGACTCGGGGAACGCAGGCTCGAGGTTGACGTCGAAGGTCTCGAGATCCTCGGCCTGTTGCTCGGCGTTGACCTCGGCCAGTCGCGAGGCAGGTGTTGCAACGAAGACGACTCCTCGGTACGGGATGCGTTTCTCGATGATCGGCCACTCGTCGAGCATCCGCGCGCCTTCCATGAGGATGCTCTCGGAACCGAGGGGAGTCACCAGTTCGGCGTCGTAGTCGACGCTAGTCTCCTGGGAAAAATGGTAATCACCGTCCTGCCAGCGGAATACGCGAAAGATGATCTGGAGGATCTGCTGCTCGAAGGCCTTTCTGAGCTCCTCGCGCGAGAGGACCGTGCTCTGGAGGAGGATGTGACCCAGGCGTTCCAGGGTCTCCATCTGTTTCTTCAGCGCGATGTCGAGCTCTTCCTTGGTCAAGGTCCCGGTCTTCAGCAGCACCTGCCCCAGCCGGTCCTCGAGACGCTTGTTCAAGGAGTCGGCCCCGACGACCTTGCCGTCAAGGAAAGAGACGGTGACCACGTCCTCCGGAGAGCGAAGCGTCAACACTCCGGTCTTCCTCTGCAGCCCGATGAGCTGAAAGATGTCGGATAGCGAGAAATCCCGAAGCGTTCCTTCCAGAGCCACGGCTACCTCCATTCCCCGGGAAGGAGCTGGGCGACCAAGGCGACCGAGGCCCAAACCAATCCGCAGATCGCCTCGAGCGGCCACATTGGGACCATCATGAGCGCTGGTCCTGCAAAGATCGGCAACCAGACGAGTGCCGACGCGGCGGCGGCGAACGCCACGGCCGCGAGAGCGAAGCCGAGCACTGGCCTGCCGGCCCATACGACTCCGAGCCCCGGAAGCACCAGGTCCACCAGGCGGCGTTCAAATCCGAGCCAGCGCTGGCGACGAGCGAGCTGTTGGCGCTTCGCGAACTGCGCCTCGAGGCCGACCATGTCCTTCTTCAAAAAGATGTTTATGCATTGCGTGCAGTAGCTCTGGCTCTCCTGGGAGAGTTTGCAGCGGCGGCAGAACGGGCGTCCGCACTTGAGGCACGAGGCGGCGAGCCCACCCGCGTTCTGCCGGACGAGGAGATGGATCACCGCGAGGAACAGAGCGAGCAGGCCGCCAATCGCGAGGGGATGCATGACGGTGCGCTCACGGGCGATCGGGGGCGGGACGAGACCACGGTTCAGAAGCAACATCGTGTCCTTGCGTCCGATCATCCTGAGGGCTTCCTCATGCTGGAACCTCGGCGTGATGATGTCGTGATCGCGGCCGCGACCGGCCACCTGAAGGCGCCGCTCACCCGAGTGGGTCGCCACCGCCATGGCCTCGTCACTCTCTCTGAAGTGATAGGTCTGTGCGTAGGTCAGCGACAGGTCATAGTTCGCAACTACCGGGTCGTAGCCGGTGTCTCTCGCGGTCTGAAATGCCTGCAGGGCTGCGTTGTAGTCGCCTTCGAGGTAATGCACGGTCCCCAGCGCAAGAGAGAGCTCCGGGTTACGCGGCGCGGTGCGGAGGCCCTCCCGATACGAGAGCGCGGCCTGGTCGAGCAGCCCGAACTGACGGTAGCAGTCCCCGACGAGACGGCGGAAGTCCGCATCGTCGCCGAACACGTCGGTGAGCGCACCGAGCTCCTCGATGATCTGCGGCTCGTAACGCTGATCTCTCAGCACCTCGGTGGCCTGAATCACGGCGTTGGGCGGATGGCTCACGGTGCGGAAGCTGAGCTCCACCAGGGTCGGGGACGCTGCAACCAGCGCAAGGCCGAACACCCCAACGACTCGCTGTCCTGCCGGGAGATACGCCCACGCCAGGACGAACACCCAGAGCACGAGCCAGACTGGATCACCGCCCGCAAACATCGGGAGGGCGATGATGAGCACACCCAGCATGACGCTGTTGCTCCCCAGCCTCCAGTGAGCGCCGACTTCATAAAGGTCGTGCCAAAGGCGAGGCAGCACCTTTCTGATCGCCACGGCGGCCCACACCGCCAACGCGGCCAGCAGGCAAGCCAGCCCAGCCAGCAAGGCGCTCGACTTGACAAAGGACCGACAGCGCTGGTCGGTCAGGAGCGCGTGAACTCCTTGCCCGAGAGCCGACAAGCCGGACAAGATTCTGCCTCGCCGCAGGTCGTTCTCCGCCAGGGCCAACCAGGCCTCGGCGCCCCCCGGATCGAGGCGCGTTGCCTGCACGAGCAGAACCTCGGCCTGTGGCGGGCTGAGCGTCCGTGCCTGCGCCACCAGCGCGAGCGCCAACGGCGTCAGGCGCTTGAGATCCGCCTTCCCAGCGGCAAACAGCAGCTCGTCCGTACGCTCCTTGACGAACTCAGGGCTGAACTGGCCCAGGCCCTGGGCGAGTCGGAACCACGCTTGCTCGATGTCGCCGCCGCGAGCCCTCTCTGCGGGTACGGCCTCTGCTGCCGCAAGAGGGGCCAGAGCAAGGGCGAGTGCGCTAGCGCGTCGCAGCCACGAAGAGCGAGCGCAGCTGATAAAGGACGTCCTCAATGTAGCTGGCCTCCTCGTTAGATACCTGCCCCGCCGACTTGTCCTTCACGACACCGAGCAGATCGATGAAAAACCGAGCCATCTCAGGATCGCGACCTCGCCCCGGGATCTGTCCGGAGAGCAGCGCAGCGGCTTGCTGCGCCAGAAAATCCACCAGGTCCAGAAAGCCCACCGCGGACGGTCCTTTTCCGGTCCCGGCGTCGTGGTCGTCCCGGTCGTTCGGCTCGACGTTGAGGGAGCCATTCTCGGGGACAGGTGGCGGCACGGATGGCGACTCGGGTGCGCGCACCTCCTTGATGTCTCCGTCGGCCGTGAACCACCGTCGATCGACGACCTTCACTTTCGTGTTCGAATCGTCCGCCACCAACCCCTCCTTGTCGTGGCCCTGACGCCATCTTACGCATTTCGCGTCGGGGGAACAAGCGTGAGGTGAGCTTTGCCCGGTCAGGCTCCGCTGTATACTGCACGCCCATGAGCGAGGTCCGACTCTTCGACGCACTCTGTGAGCTATCGGCACGTCTCCGTGGCCCGGGTGGCTGCCCATGGGATCGCGAGCAGACCCTGGAAAGCCTCAAGACCTACATCATCGAGGAGGCGTACGAGGTCGTGGACGCAATCTCAGATGAAGATCCTCGAATGCTCGCGGGGGAACTCGGAGACCTGCTCTTCCAGATCATCTTCGTTGCACAGATCGCGACCGAGAAAGGGTGGTTCGACGCCAACGACGTGTGCCGGGGCATCCACGCCAAGATGGTGCATCGTCACCCTCACGTCTTCGGCTCGGTGGAGGTATCGGACGCGTCGGATGTCGTGCGCAATTGGGAGGCCATCAAGGCCCGAGAAGGGCGGAAGCGGGGCGCGCTCGCCGGCGTGCCGCGGCAGCTGCCAGCGTTGCTCAAGGCCCTGAGAGTCACGGAGAAGGCGGCCGCCCTGGGCTTTGACTGGCAGCGCGCCAACGATGTCATCGCCAAGCTCGAGGAGGAGGTGCGCGAGCTCAAGGCCGCCCTCGGCGGCGACCCCACCTCGAGTGCTCTCGAAGGCGTTCGGGAGGAGTTGGGGGACGTGTTGTTCGTGATGGCCAACCTTGCCCGCCAGCTCGGTGTGGATCCCGAGGCGGCGCTCCAGGGCGCCAACGAGAAGTTCATCCGGCGGTTCGGGATGATGGAAGAGCAGGCCCACGGCCGAGGCGTGAGCCTCGACTCCCTGAAGCTGGACGAGCTGGACGCCCTGTGGGAAGCCGCGAAATCCCGTGAGCGCCACCCGTCGGATTGATTTGACTTTTCCGCCCTCGGCGCCTAAGGTGCGGCAGTTTTTGCTCCTTCTGGAGCTGGGGAGACAACAGATGCGCTCATTTCGTCTCATGCCTCTCGTCGCCACCCTTGTGGCGTCTTCGGCGTTTGCCGCAAAACCCGTGCTGCAGGTCAACGACACCCAACTCACCGACGTCGATCTCAAGCTGGCAGAGCGGGTGGTAACAATGCAGATGCAGAGCCAGGCGCAGGGGGCGCAGCCGAACCAGGAGATCGTTACCCGGCACGCCCTCGATCAGCTCATCGGGCGGACCGTTCTCCTTCAGGCGGCGCACGAAGCCAAGATCACCGCGGATCCCGTTCAGGTGGCAGCGACGCTCGACCAGCAGCGCACCCGTCGCGGTGCCGAAGCCTTCCAAAAATACCTGACGGACGCCGGGTTGACGGAGCAGGAGTTCACCAGCAGGATCGAGGAGCAGATGGTGATCCGGAAGTTCGCGGAGACCGTTCTGGCCGGCAAGATCAACGTCACCGAGACGGACGCCAAGACGTTCTACGACTCGAACGCCGCCAAGTTCGAGCACCCCGAGGAACTGAAGATCCGGACGATCTTGCTCAAGGCCGAGCCGAACGCCGACGAGAAACAGGCGGCGGCTGCCAAGGAACGTGCCGAGGTGACCCGGAGGCGCGTGACTTTGGGAGAGGACATGGCCAAGGTGGCGAGCGAGGTCTCCGACGATCCCAGCAAGGCACGGGGTGGCGACGTCGGTTGGGTTCGGAAGGGGATGCTGTTGCCGGAACTGGAGCCAGCGGTGTGGGCGCTGAAACCGGGCCAGCTTTCCGAGGTCCTCAAGAGCAAGTATGGGTATCACATTTTCAAGGTGGAGGACCACCGAGTGCCCGGAAGGATCTCATTCGACGAGGTCAAGGCGAGATTGACTGAAACCATCAAGAACGAGAAGCTGGGGGCTGCGATTGAGGTCTTGGTGCGCGAGCGCAGCAAGAAAGCCAACATCAAGGCGCTCGACCCGACTTTGAATGCCGCCCTAGAGAGCTTCCAGGCGCAGCTGAAGGCCGAGACCGGCAAGCCGGCGACGAAGGGCGTCGCCGCGCCAACCACCAATCCGACGCCAGATGCCTCCAAGAAGCCCTGAGCGGATTCGCAGAACCGTAGTGGCGGCCGTCGTCCGGCGGGACGACGGCCGCTTTCTTCTGGCTCGTCGCCTTCCGCAGTCCCACCTGGGCGGGCTTTGGGAGTTCCCCGGCGGGTCCCTTGAGGACGGAGAGACCCCGGACGAGGCTCTCCGTCGCGAGCTCCGGGAGGAGCTTGGGGTCGGCGTCGCAGTGGGGGAGCCGGTTACCTTCGCCTTCCACCGGGATACGGAGCGTGACGTCGTCCTTCTTTTCTACGCCGCCCGCATCACCGAAGGGGAGCCGCGCGGGTTGCTGGGGCAGGAGATCGGGTGGTTCGCCCCGAAAGAGCTGGTGCTCCTGTCGACTCCGCCGGCGGATGCAGCCCTGATCGCAGCCCTCGCCGCACAAGCTCGCGAGGCGCCAGGATCGAAACGGTAAACAGCTCAGAGTTAACAGGTGACAGCTCAAAGCTACTGCGCGCCTCTTGAGTGGGCGGGGGAACTGTCGCCTGAGTGGGAGGGTGGGGGAAGGCGGTCAACTGGACGGGTGGGCGGTGGTGAGCTGTCAGCTGTGAGCTGTCTCTTCTAGCCGCTACACCCGGGTCACGCACCAGACCGGCACCGAGGAACGCCGGGCAAGGAATTGGCTCGTGGACCCGAGCACAAGCTCGACGATGCGTCCATGGCCGTGCGCTCCGAGGAACACAAGGTCGTGCCGGCCTTCACCCAGCAAGGCAAGGAGCCTTTCCTCGATCGCCTCGCCGGACTCGGCCTGATACTCGACGCGCGCATCGTACGGTTCGAGGTAGCTTGCCGCTTCGGCGAGGCGAGCGCGAGCGTGCTCTTCGGTTGGGTCCACGGTCACGACCGTCAGCGAGAGGTCGAGGGCACGTGCGAGTTGGGCCGCCTGCTGGAGGGCACGGACCGCCTTGGGGCTTCCGTCGTACGCCACGAGCGGACGTTTCGGCATCGCACCTTGCCGCGGCACGATCAGGACCGGTATCTGGGACCGGCGCAAGAGGGTTTCGGTCGTGGCGCCAAGGAGATCTTCGTGGAAGCGAGCGTTGACGCCGCGCTGGCCGACGACCAGGAGGTCCGCGAGTTTGGAAGCCGCGAGGATGCCGTGGGCGACGCCGGCGCGCTCGAGGTGAAATCGGCCCTCTACCCCTGAGGCCGCGCAGTGCTCCGTGAAGTCACGGCGGATCACATCGGCGACCTCGTCCAGCGTGACCCGCATCTGTGACTGCAGGTTCAGGAACGGCTCGAAGCCCATCGCGCCGGAGATATCGGTGATGAACGCCCCTTCGAGGAACGTGGCATCGACGACGTGAATACCGTGGACCATGCCGTGCACGAGGTCGGCCAGCGCGATTGCAAGCTGCTCCGCCGCGCAGGCATGTGCGGAGCCGTCGAGAGCAACAGCAATGTGTTTGATCATGGTGTATCTCCTGGAACCCAAGGTAACGCTCGAGGCCAGAGCAGGCAAGAGGCTGGGAATGCTGGGGCCACGACGGGACTTGAGCTTAGAATGGACCCCCGGAATCCCCGGCGGTGTTCGACCCCTCGGAGAGGGCGCAACGGGACAGGTGGGGAGGGTCGAGATGGCGACGGTCGCGAGGAAGGAAGCCGCGGTGCTGCCGCTTGGAGAGTTATTGGACGCCTACCGCGTGATGGTCACGTCGCGCAAGATGGACGACAAGGAGATCCAACTCAAGCAGCAGAACCTGACGTTCTTCCAGATCAACGGAGTGGGCCACGAGGGCATCCTCGCGGCGTCGTCGCGGCATCTCTCACCCGAGAAGGACTGGTTCTTCACCTACTACCGCGACCGGGCGCTCGCCATCGCGCTCGGCATGACTCCCTACGAGATGTTCCTTGGGGCCGTGGGGGCCGAGGCGGGGCTCGACTCGCGCGGGCGCCAGATGCCCAACCACTTCGGCCAACGTAGGTTGCACCTCACGCCCTCCTCTTCGCCGACGGGAACGCAGTGCCTGCAGGCAGTCGGCTTCGCTGAGGCGGGCCATTACCTCCGGGCAATGGAAAAGGCAGTCGAGCGTTCCGACGTGGCCGCCGACGAAGTGGTGTGGGTCTCCCTCGGAGACGGAACGACCTCGGAGGGCGAATTCTGGGAGTCTCTGAACACCGCCTGCAACAAGCGTCTCCCGGTCATGTACGTGATCGAGGACAACGGGTACGCAATCTCGGTGCCGGTTGACGTGCAGACCGCCGGGGGCTCGATCTCCAAGCTATTGACCGGATTCCCCAATCTTGCGATCTACGAGGTGGACGGATGCGACTTCGTCGAGTCCTACCGGGTGATGGGCGAGGCGACGGCGCGCGTGCGCTCGGGCGAGGGCCCTGCTCTGGTTCACGCGCACGTTGTCCGGCCATACTCCCACTCGCTCTCGGACGACGAGCGTCTCTACAAGCCTACGGCGGAACGCGAACGCGAAGCGGAGCGCGACCCGGTGCGGAGTGTCGGACGTCTGCTGCGCGAGCACTACGGAGTGAACCAGGAGGATCTGGATCGGATTGAGGCCGAGGTGCAAGCCGAGATCAACGCGGCCGCGGAGCGAGCGATCGCCGCGCCGCAGCCCGATCCCGCCTCGTGGGCGGAGTTCATCTACTCGAGCGAGATGGACCCGACCTCGGAGCGCTTCGCGAGCTCGCCGAGGCAGGGCGACCCATCTCCCAGGACGATGGTGGACCTCTTGAACTCCGCGTTGCGGGACGAAATGGCGCGTGACGAGCGGGTCGTCGTTTTCGGAGAGGACGTCGCGGACGCCTCGCACGAGGCCGCACTCTCCGAGGTAACCGGCAAAGGGGGTGTCTTCAAGGTGACCCACGGCCTGCAGCGCCGGTTCGGTTCGCGGCGCGTATTCAACTCGCCGCTCGCCGAAGCGAACATCGTGGGGCGGGCGGTCGGCATGGCGCTGCGCGGCCTCAAGCCGGTCGTGGAGATTCAGTTTCTCGACTACATCTGGCCGGCGTTCATGCAGATTCGCGATGAACTGGCGAACATCCGCTGGCGCTCGGGCGGGGCGTGGTCGGCACCGGTGGTCGTGCGGGTGCCGACGGGTGGCTACCTGAAGGGTGGCGGGCCGTACCACTCGCAGTCGGGCGAGGTGATGTTCACCCACATTCCCGGCCTGCGCGTGGTGATGCCTTCAAATGCGCTCGATGCCAACGGACTTCTGCGCACGGCCATCCGGTGCGATGACCCGGTCATCTTCCTCGAACACAAACATCTCTACCGCCAAACCCACAACAAGGCACCATACCCGGGCCCCGACTACACCGTGCCGTTTGGCAAGGCCTCGTTGGTCCGCGAGGGGACCGACCTCACCGTGATCACTTACGGGGCGACCGTGGTCCGCTCGGCGCAAGCCGCCAAGCGGTTGGCGGACACGGGAGGAGGCGAGGTCGAGGTCATCGACCTGAGGAGCCTCGCCCCCTACGACTGGGGTGCCATCGAAACCTCGGTCAAGGAGACCGGACGGGCACTGGTGGTCTACGAGGATTGCCTCTCGTTCGGCTACGGGGCCGAAATCGCAGCGCGAATCGCTGATGAGCTCTTCGCGTACCTCGACGCTCCGGTCCGGCGCGTGGCCGCCAAGGATAGCTTCGTCGCCTATGCCCCGTCGCTCGAAGAGATGATTCTGCCGCAGGTCGATCGGATTCTGGCCGCCATGAAGGATCTCCTCGCCTACTGAGCGCTGGCGCCGCCGATAGCGGACCACAATCCGGGCGGGGGTCCCGCGGCCGCTCCCCCACCCACGCGGCCGCTCCCGACTCCCCGTGCCCCCCGCTCGCCGCGGCTGCACGCCGCGCTGCGAGCCTCTGCCTGTCGAACTCTGGGTGTTAGCGTTCTCGGGCCACGGGCCACGGGCCAAGAACCACGTGTCACGAACCACAAACCACGGTCTTCTCAGGGTCAGAGCTCGATGGCGAGGACGGAGACGTCGTCCGCCACGCCGGCCTGGCCGCACCACGCCTCGACGCGTCCGACCAGGGCGTCCACGCTGGACTGCAGCGGCTCGCCGCGGGTGGCGAAGAGAATCTCCTCCAGGCGCTCGAACCCGAACTGCTCGTCGGCGGCGTTGGCGGCTTCGGGGATGCCGTCGGTGTAGAGGTAGATCCGGTCGCCAGGTGCCAGCCTTACCGCGTGGTCGGTGTAGCCGCCCGCTGCGAGCGAGGCCGGAACGATCCCGATCGGCCGTCCCGCGTGCTGGAGCCGGACCGGGGCCCGGCTTTTGGGCAGGTGCACGGGCCCGGGGTGACCCGCGCACACGTAGCGGAACTCGCCGGTCGAGGAGTCGAGGACCCCGTATACGCACGTGAAGTACTGCCTCGTCTCGGGATCGAACGGGAACCGGTTGGTGAGTTCGGACGCGACCTCCGCCGGTGGCACGATCTCGAGCGCGGACGAGCCGTTCGAGCCACGCCTCACGAGCGGGCAGCCGTCCGTCATCCGCGAGAGGAGCCTGCTCACCGTCACCGAGAGCAGAGCGGCGGGTACGCCGTGGCCGCTCACGTCGACCACGAAGACCCCGACGTGTCGGTCGTCGAGCGGCACGACGTTGAGCGTGTCCCCGGCGAGCTCGTCGCACGGCCGGTAGCGCCACGCGAACCGTGCGCCGCCGGCGGCAGGCGCGGCGCCGGGCAGGAACGCCTGCTGGATCCGGGCGGCCGCCTCGAGGTCGCGCTTCATGCGGGTATTGGATACCGAGAGCCGGTCGTTTGCCGCCTCGAGATCGAGGTTGCGAGCGGCAAGGTCGGCCTCGAGGCGGCGGATCTCCTGCACGGCGCGGCGCAGAGAAAGCTGCGTCTCGATGCGGGCGAGCGCGACGGGCAGATTGATCGGCTTTGTCACGTAGTCGTTCGCGCCAAGCGTGAGCGCCTGGACCACGTCGTCGCTCTCGCCCTTGGCTGTGGTCATGATCACCGGTAGCTCGGCGACGGAGTGGCCTGCGCGGAGGCGTCGCAGAGTCTCCAGCCCGTCCATGACCGGCATCATGACGTCGAGCAGCACGACGTCGAACTCCCTGCGGGCGGTGAGGTCGAGCGCCTGCACGCCATTCTCCGCCTCGGCCACTTCGTACCCACGGCGCTGCAGGCGGCGGGTGAGCATGTCCCGGTTCTCGGGGTTGTCGTCTACGACAAGCAGCAGGCCGCGTGCCCCGGTCACCGGGTGGCCCGCCCGTTCAGGAGGCGGGTGATCTTCTCGAGCAGCCTCTCGATGTCCACCGGCTTCGTGTCGTAGTCGTTGCACCCGGCCTCGAGCGCCTTGTCGCGGTCGCCCGCCATGGCGTGAGCGGTCAAGGCGATGACTGGGATGTCGGAAGTGGCGGCGCCGGCACGGATCAAGCGCGTGGCCTCCCAGCCGTCGGTGACGGGGAGGCTCATGTCCATCAGGATGAGGTCCGGCGACTCGCGTTCCGCCGCGGTCACACCCTCCCGGCCGTCCACCGCCACCACGACCTCGAAGCCGCGCCGGGTAAGCCGGCGGGAGAGCATGTCTCGGTTCATCTCGTTGTCCTCGACGAGAAGGAGCTTCGCCATCATCGCCTCTCTATTCGGCCGCCCCGCGCTGCCGCGTCGCCGCCAGCACGAGACTGCACACCTGGCGCAGTGAGTCCTGGGTGTCGTGGGCGCCCTTCTGCACGATCCGTGTCACGGAGCCGGTGAGGCGTTCGCGGTCGTCCGCGGTGAGGTCCTTCGCCGTGAGGACCACGACGGGGATCTCCTGCCCCTCGGGCCGGGCTCGGAGCGCCTCGACGAACTCGAACCCGTCCATCTCCGGCATCATGAGGTCGAGCAGGACGAGGGTCGGCCTGCACTCCTCGAAACGCTCCAGCGCGACCCTGCCGTTCTCCGCTTCGCGGACCTCCCACCCGTCACGGGTGAGCGTCCGGGCCAAAACCGCCCGCGTCGCCGCGTCGTCGTCCACCAGCAGCAAGGAAAGGCGCGCGCTCGCGCCGCGATGCCTGGCGAGCACCGAAGCCAGCCGCGTCCGATCGACCGGCTTGGAGAGAAAGTCGGTCGCTCCGAGGGCGAACGCCTTCTTCTGCGCGTCAAGGATGGTGAGGACAACGACCGGGATGTCCGCCAGAGCAGGGTCCGACTTGAGCCTGTTGAGGACGGTCCAGCCGTCCATCCCCGCCATCAGCAGGTCGAGGGTGATCACCGCCGGGTGAAGCTCCGCGGCGAGCCGCAGACCGTCCTCCCCGCTGATGGCGGTGACGACTCGCACCCTCTCTTTCTCGAGAGCGCGGCGAATGAGATCGAGCGCCACCGGGTCGTCGTCGATGGCGAGGACGATGGGGAGCACCGCCAGATCCGCCCGCGGCTGGACCGATGTCTCCCCGCGCGTGTGCACGACGGCCGGCGGGGCCGGACGGTCTGCGCTGGCCCGCATCCAGACTGTAAAGGTGCTGCCCTTGCCGGGTTCGCTCTGGGCCTTCACGTCGCCTCCCAGCATCTGGCAGAACCGGCGCGTGATGGTGAGGCCGAGTCCGGTGCCACCGTACTTCCGGCTTACGGTCGCATCCGCTTGGGCGAACGCCTCGAAGATCCTCTCCATCTGTTCGGGGGTCATCCCGACGCCGGTGTCGCGGACACGGAAGACGATGGCGGGCTGGCCATCAAGCTCGGCGCGCTCGCCCGCCAGCGTGATGACCCCGCGCTCCGTGAACTTCGAGGCGTTCGAGAGCAGGTTCAGCAGCACCTGGCGCACCTTCACCGGATCAGACCTCATGACCCCGATGTCCTCGGGGCAGACGATGTCGAGTCGGTTGCCGTTGCGCTCGACCATCGGGGCTACGGTCGTGCGGACGTCCTCGACGAGTGTCCGGATGTCGAACGTCTCGGGGTGCAGCTCCATCTTGCCGGCCTCGATCTTGGAGAGGTCGAGGACGTCGTTGATGAGCGAAAGGAGATGCTTGCCGGCCTGCTGGATCTTCCTGAGGTCGGGGAGCATCTCCTGGTGGCCGAGATCCTCCGCCTCCTCCTGGAGCATCTCGCTGTAACCTATGATGGCGTTGAGAGGCGTGCGCAGCTCGTGGCTCATGTTCGCGAGGAACTGGGACTTGGCGAGGTTCGCGGCTTCCGCCTCCTGGCGGGCGGCGAGCTGCTCCGTCATGTCGTGGTAGAGCGCCATCACCCCGACCCGCTGGCCCTCGACGAACACCGGTACACCGGCGAGCTCGACGTCGACGTATGACCCGTCCTTGCGGCGCCGACGGCCGATCCCGTGGACCGGATTGTTCAAGGCCTCGTCGGTGATGACCACGGCCTCGGCCAGCGTCTCGGCGCTGTTGATCAGCTCGTCGAGGTTGCGGCCGAGCGCCTCCTGCGCCGTGTAGCCGAAGAGCTTCTCGAACTCCGGGTTGCAGGAGGCGATGTTCTGGTTGAGGTCGAGGACGATGATCGCGACCGGCGAGTTGAGCAGGAGCTGCTCGAAGTACTGCTTCTCGCGCTGAGCCGAGGTGTACAGGCGTGCGTTCTCGATGGCGATCGCCGCCTGCGGAGCGAACATGTTCAGCAGGCGCAGGTCGTACGGCGTGAAGTGGCGCGACGGGTCGGTGTGAACCGTGGCGATCGTGCCCACGAGGCGCGACCCGATCAGGAGCGGCGCCACCATCACCGCGTGCGCGGTGACTGTCCCGTACTGCGGGGAGCGGGCGAGCCACCGCTGGTAGTCGGCGATGATCAGGGGTTCGTGGGTCTGGGCTACCCGCCCCATGGCGCCTTCGCCGAGGGCCATCCGCGTTCCGGTGGATTCCTTGCCGATGTTGTGGTTCGCGACGATCTCGAGCTCCCGGCGACCCTCGTCGAAGATCGCCAGCTCGCCCCCGGAGGCCCCGAGCAGCCCGACGGCGCGCCCCAGAACCGCCTGCAACAGGCGGGACAGCTCGAGCTCCGCGGACAGGTCGGCGAGGCTCGCGAGGAGCGCCTCCTGCTCGTCGGCGCGGCGCCGCTCGGCGGCCAGGAGGCGGACGCGGCCGATCGCGATGCTGGCCTGCTGCGCGGCGGCCGAAAGGCTCTCGAAGTCCTCGCGGCGGAAGGCGCCGACCCGGCCGCTCTGCACCACCAGCACCCCCGTGGGCTGGCCGTCGATGACGAGCGGGACGTCGACCTCGGACCCTGCGGGGAGGGTCTCGACATAACCGATCTCGCCTGAGACGTCCGGGGAGTAGTGCAGCGTGGCGTCGAGGAGCGCCCTCTCGCTCAGGCCCTCGCCCCGCGGCACGCGCCACGCCTCGGGCGCTTCGGGCCAGCCCACGCTGGCGCGGAGGACGCGATCCCCGGTGGGCTCGTCCACCATGAAGAGGGCAACAAATTCGTAACCGAGATCGTCGTCGTGCAGGCCTCCGACGACACTTTCGCAAACCGCGGCCTCGTCGTGCGCCGCGGCGATCTCGGCCGAGAGGCGAAGCAGCGCCGCTTGGCGGCGGGCCAGGCGCCGGTGATCGCGGAGCTCGGTGGCGGCGGTCTCACGCGTCGCGGCCATGCCGCTCCTCTCGACGCTCGTCGACCGCTCGTGCCGCATCGGGCGCTTGGCCGCAGGCGGCGCGGGGAGGTCCGTTCCAGGGCAAGTCGTAGTCGGTAACGAGCCTCACTTGTTGGTATTCCCGAGAGAGGCGCCGGCTGACCGCTTGGCCGGGTTTCGGGCTGGCAGGGCGCCCTGTCCAAAGAGCAGGGAAGCCGGGACGCCGCGCTCGGTCACGGCCGCGGGCGCCGGGTGGGCCGCCACGGCGCCCTTCGTGGGGCTGTTCGGGACCGTCATCGGGATCATCAACGCGTTCGCGCAGATCGCTACGATCCAGACGGCAGGCCTCGGGACCGTCGCCTCGGAGATCGCGGGGGCGTTCGTGACCACGGCGCTCGGCCTGCTCGTCGCGCTGCCCGCGGTTTGCCTGCACAACCACCTGGTGCAGAAGGTCGAGCAGTTCGAGGTCGAGGTGGACAGCTTCTCGTCCGAACTCCTCGACCGCATCGCGGACGTCGCTACCGAGGGGCGTGCCCCGCGCCTCGGTTCGCGGTGAACCGAGCCGCAGGATCCGACCAGCGCCTGCGGGGCCGACACCGCCCGGAACCGGAGGTGCCGGGTGTCTCCTTTCTGTCTCCAGGTTCGCCCCGTCGAGTGCGGGGCGGTGGGCTCAGTACCTCGGGCGGCCGCCTTCGCGGTCGCGATCGCCGCCAGAGGCGCCACGGTTTCCACGATAGCCCGAGGAACCGCTATCCCTCGATCTCGCCTCGTTGACGACGAGCTTGCGGCCCCCGACCTCCTGGCCGTTCATGCCCGTGATCGCGGCCTTCCCGTGCAGGGGGTCGAGGAACTCGACGAACCCGAACCCGCGGGAGCGGCCCTTCCTCGGGTCTACGATCACGGTTGCGGTACCTATGGCGCCGAATGGGGTGAAGAGCTCGCGCAGCTCCTCCTCCCTCGCCTCGAACGGGATGTTCCCAATGTAGAGTTTCATTTCAGGTCTCCTTTGCTCCTGCGGGCGCCCCCCAGGATGCAGGGGAACCCGCCGCGATTCCGACAAACGTTGAAGGTACTGTTCTTCGGGCCGAACCTCTGGCACACCGATCTACCGACCGCCTCTCCGGTGCTGGGTGTTGGAACGACGATGAGCGCCTGCACCATGGCCTGCTGCGGTGGCGGGTCGGCTGCTGGCCCCGCCGCCTCCGCCGCGTGACGGTGTGCCTGTCCGGGAACGCCGCTCGGCGTTGGCCCGGGCTCGAGTGCGCTCCCCGGCCTTCTGGGCGCGGATCGCGGCGATCCTCTCGGCGACCGGGACCTCGAGGTTCCCGGCCGGCATGTCGACGTAGTTGAAGCCTTCCAGCGTGCGGCGGGGGATGCGACGACCGACGACGTGCTCGATTGCCGCGATCGCCTGCTCGTCACCTGGCGTGGCAAGGGTCATCGCATTTCCGGTGGCCTCGGCCCTGGCGGTGCGGCCGACGCGGTGGATGTAGTCGTCGACCTGGGCCGGGACGTCGAAATTGATCACGTGCGGCAGGTCGGCCAGATCGATTCCTCGCGACGCGAGGTCGGTGGCGACCAGGACACGCAGATGTCCGCGCTTGAAAGCCGCGAGCGCGGCCTCGCGCTGCGGCTGGCTTCGGTTGCCGTGAATCCGGTCGCAGGGGATGCCGGCCTTGCCCAGGTGGAGTGCGAGGCGGTTCGCGCGGTGCTTGGTGCGGGTGAAGACGAGCGCGGTCCGGACCTCGTCCCGGCGGAACAGCTCGACCAGCAGAGTGGCCTTGAGTCTTTCCGGCACTGGCAGCACGGCGTGCGTGACGCCCGTGGCCGGCGCGGCGCGGCGCTCGACGTTGATGCGGGCGGGGTTGGTCA
Source organism: Terriglobia bacterium (assembly GCA_020073245.1). Taxonomy (GTDB): domain Bacteria; phylum Acidobacteriota; class Thermoanaerobaculia; order Thermoanaerobaculales; family Thermoanaerobaculaceae; genus RBG-13-68-16. The sequence goes on from JAIQFQ010000046.1 coordinate 15,619, forward strand.
GCATGTCGCGCGAGAGCTGCACGATCGGCTGCGGCAGCGTGGCGGAGAACAGCATCGTCTGGCGCCGCACCGGCAGCTTGGCGAGGATCCTCCGGACGTCGGGCAGGAAGCCCATGTCGAGCATGCGGTCTGCCTCGTCGAGGACGAGGATTTCGAGGCGATCGAAGCGCGCCGCCCCCTGGCCGATGAGGTCGAGAAGGCGGCCGGGGGTGGCGATGACCACGTCGACCCCGGAACGGAGAGCGCGCTCCTGGGGGCCCTGCTTGACGCCCCCGAAGACGGCGACGGATCGCACGTTGGTGTGGCGTCCCAACATCGCGACGTGCTCCCGCACCTGGGCGGTGAGCTCGCGCGTGGGGGTGAGCACGAGGGCGCGGGTGACGCCGCTCCCGTGGCCCTTGAGACGCTGCAGGATCGGCAGCACGAAGGCGGCGGTCTTGCCGCTGCCGGTCATCGCCGCCGCCAGAACGTCGCGGCCGGCCAGGGCCTCCGGCAGGGCAGCCACCTGGATCGGGGTCGGGTCCGTGAAGCCGAGATCGGAGATTCCGCGCAACAGCGCGGGGTCGAGACTGAAATCGTTGAAGCTCATCTGCACACTTGTTCCTTCTGCGGGCGAGCGCACATCAAGCGCGCGACGCACCGTCGGGTTCGGTTCCGGCTGGTTGGGGAACGGGAGACTTGCCGGCGAGGCTGCCGTCCGGGCCCGGGAGGGCCGTACACAAATTCGAGCCGCCTCGGCAGGCCACAACAGAGAGTGTCGAAGCTGCGGTGAAGGGAGTGTCGCACAGTTCGGCGCGCCTTGCAAGTGGTGGGGGCCGGCCGTCGATTCGCGCCACTGCCGCCTCGCGTTCTCTCGGCCGCATGCGGCTCCCGTGCTACCGTTCCCACCGGCCCGACGCCGGGCTGCGCACTGGGAGGTCATGATGAATCGTCTCCGTGTGGCGATTGCGATCGGGGTCGTGACGGCTGCGGTGTCGGCCGTGGCCCAGGCCCCCGCACCGTCGAGACCGCTCCTCGTGACGGTGGACGACCTGCCGGTCGCGATGGGCCGCCTTCACAGCGAGCCGGCAGAGCGGGAGATGATCACGAAGGACCTGCTCGCCGTCCTCGCCAGGCACCACGTCCGGGCCGTGGCGTTCGTGATCTGGGGGAACGTCTCCGGTCCCGCCGACGTGGCCCTGCTCGGACGGTGGCTCGCGGCCGGCCACGAACTCGGCAACCATTCGAAGAGCCACCCCGACTACTCCAACACCGGTGCCGAAGCGTACATCGCGGACGTGGAGGCGGGGCGCGCCGGACTTGCTGGCCTGATGGAAGCGCACGGCCGCGAGGTGCGGTTCTTCCGATTCCCGTACCTCGAAGAGGGCGGCACTCAGGCCGAGGTCGACGCGGTTCGCTCGTATCTGGAACGTTCCGGCCAGCGCAACGTCCCGGTGACGATCGACGGTTGGGACTGGTCGTATGAGGAGCGGTGGGGGGCGGCGAAGCGGGCCGGCGATCACGCCGCAATGCAGAGGATCGGGGAGGACTACCAGGCGGCGCTACGGGTTGCGGCGCTCACCCAGACCAGGCTCGGGGACTCCCTTTTCGGACGGCCGGTACCCCAAGTGCTGCTGCTGCATGCCAACGCGATCGGGGCGGCGCAGTGGGATGCAGCCTTCACCTGGCTTTCGCGGCGAGGCTATCGATTCGCAGGCGTGGACGAGGTGATGGCCGACTCGGCGCTCGCCTCGCCGCCCCGTTTCGTGGCAGGCGCAGGCGGCACGGTGTGGGAGCGCGTCGCGAGCGCGCGCGGAAGCGACGCGGCCCGAGCGCACGTCACGGCGCTCCTGCAGGAACAGGCTGCGGCCTGGAACCGCGGCGACCTCGACGCGTTCTGTGCGGTTTACGACGAGGACGCGGTGTTCCTCACACCTTCGGGCCTCGCCCGAGGCCGCCAGGCGGTGCTCGAGCGCTACAGGACCCGGTATCCGACCACCGAGGCGATGGGCGCCCTCACCCTCGAGCCGATCGAATTCCGCGACGCCGGCGGAATCGGGGTCGATCCGGCGGGCGGCCTGGGCCCCGATAAGCCGGAAGGGCTGAGCCTCGTCGCTCGCTGGACGCTCCGAACGTCGGACGGCACGTTGCGCACTGGCCTTACACTCCTGGTCTTGCACCGCCGGGGGGAGACCTGGCGCATCGTGCAGGACGCCTCGATGTAGCCGCAGGCGTGCGCCGCGTCCCGCGCGGGATGTCCTTCGACCGCCGCCGCGGTCCCCGCTGTTGCGCGCGACTCAACCGGGCTATACTCACCGGCACGTCGTCAAGCGGGCGGGCGATGGTGGTCTGTTACGGCCTGGAAAGAGTCCGGGTGCGAGGCCGCGAAAGGGGTTCAAATATGAAGCTGTACGTCGGCAACCTGTCATACAACACGACCGAAGACGAGCTGAAGGAACTGTTCTCGACGTGCGGCACGCCGGAATCGGTCCGCATCCTCACGGACGGCGACAGCGGCCGGTCGAAGGGCTTCGGGTTCGTCGAGTTCAACGACGAGGGCGAAGCCAGGGCCGCGATCGCGAGCCTGAACGGCAAGGAGGTCGGCGGCCGCGCCATCGTTGTCAACGAGGCGAGGCCGAAGACCGAGCGTGGCGGTTCCGGTGGCGGAGGCCGGGGCGGGTACGGCGGCGGCCGCAGCGGCTCCGGTGGGGGGCGTGGGGGCGGGTTCGGCGGCGGGCGCAACCGCTTCTGATCCACCCTCAGGGCCGGGACCTCCGGGCGCCCGGCCGGCGGCACCGAATCGATCGTCGTCCTTGCGGGCGGCGTCCGTGTCCGCCTCCAGCCGCGCGGAAAGGCGGGCGGGAGCCCCGTCCCGGGACTTGTTTCTCTCCAATTCCATATGTGCCGCTCGGCCAGGAGACGCCGTGATGCCCACGTCGTACCCGGGTGGCACCTGCAGGCTGGGAAATTCGGGGCCGCACGCCGCCCATTCTGGACGGTGGTGGCTCTCAACAGGGGGAACCGATGCGAAAGGCATTGCTGGGAGTGTTTCTCGTGGCCTCTGCCTCGGCGTTCGCGGGGATCGAGCTCCCGCAGGCAAGTCCAGCGGCAGCCGCGAGCTTGAAGGTCGGCACCACCAACGTGACGATCGAGTACCACCGCCCCGCGGTCAAGGGGCGCGCGATCTGGGGCGGCCTGGTCCCGTACGAGCAGGTATGGCGCCTCGGCGCGAACGAGGCGACGACGTTCGAGGTCTCCGACCCCGTCAAGGTGGCCGGGCACGATGTGCCGGCAGGGACGTATGCGCTGTTCGCGGTCCCTGGCAGGGACACATGGACGATCGTCCTCAACAAGCAGGCCAAGCAATGGGGCGCGTTTTCCTACAAGCAGGACCAGGACCTGGTCCGTTTCCAGGTCACACCGACCGCGGCCCCTTTCAAGGAGTGGATGGCACTCTCGGTCGAGCCGACCGGGCCCCAGACCGCCGAGGTCGTGATGACGTGGGAGAAACTCCGCGTGGCCTTCCCGGTGGAAGTGGACGTTCCCGGCCTCGTGTGGGGGACGATCACGAGACAGATCGCCAACCCGGACGCCTCCCCGGAGGACTTCTTCCAGGCCGCGAAGTACAGCCTGGACCAGGGTGGCCACCGCGACGAGGCATTGGGTTGGGCGGAGAAGGCGCTCGCTGGCAAGCCGATGTTCTGGACGTTGGAGCTCAAGGCCCGACTGCTGCAGCGCGAGGGGCGCACCTCCGAGGCGCTCCCTCTGGTGGACAAGGCCATCGCCGACTCCGTTGGTAAGGCGCCCAAGGAGTACACCGACATGCTCAAGAAGGTCGCCGAGGAGTGGAAGGCGGCTTCCGCCAAGTAGCCTTCGCGCCGCCGACGCGCCGGGTTGCCCTGAGACGAGGAAACCCCTACCCTTCGCCGAACCGTGGTCTGCGAGGGAGGTGCCGAGTGTCGGAGCGGATGGTGCGCCAGTTCATGGAGATGGTCCGGATCGACTCGGAGTCGGGGAACGAGGCCCGATTCATGGAGTACGTCCTGAAGGAGGCCGTCGCGCTCGGCGGGAAGGCGACACTCGACGCCTACGGCAACGTGATCGCATCGTTCCCGCCGAAGGGGAGCAGCGCCACCGAGGCGATCCTGCTCTCGTGCCACGGCGACACGGTCAAGCCGGGCGTCGGCATCGAACCGGTCGTCGGGGAGGACGGCGTGATCCGCTCGAAGGGAGACACCATCCTCGGCGCCGACGACAAGGCCGGCATCGCGGAGGTGCTCGAGGCGCTACGCGTCGCGCCGGTCCGCCCGCCGGTGGAGTTCGCCGTCAGCCGGCAGGAGGAGGTTGGCCTACTGGGTGTGAGGGCGATGGACTTCTCACGCATCACGGCGCGGCGAGGGTTCCTGATGGACAACGACACCCTCGACACGATCGTGATCGGCGGGCCCACGTACGTCGCGCTCGACGTCAAGGTGACTGGGCGCGCGTCGCACGCGGGGATGGAGCCGGAGAAGGGGATAAACGCCATCCGCGCCGCAGCCAGGGCGATCGCAGCCCTGCCGCTCGGACGCATCGACCACGAGACGACGGCGAACGTCGGAGTGATCAACGGGGGTCTGATCCGCAACGGCGTGCCTGCTGAGTGCACCTTCCTCGCCGAGTGCCGGTCCGGGGACCACGCCAAGGCGACCGCTCTCGCGGAGCAGATGACCCGCACGATCCGTTCGGAGGTCGAAGCCGCCGGGGCGAAGGCCGAGATCGTCGCGGACGAAAAGTGCCGCGCGGTTCGGATTCCGGAGGACGCCTGGAGCGTTCGGATCGCCAAGCAGGCGCTGAAGACCGTCGGGATCGAGGCGGGGACTGTATTCATCACCGGTTTCACCGACGCCTCGATCTACAACAATCACGAGATCGAGATGGCGGTCGTCGGGATCGGCGCGCAGAACGAGCACTCGACCGAAGAGTGCGTCGCCGTCTCCGACATGGAGAAAGCGGTGAAGATGCTCGTTGAGGTATTCCGCCTCACCGCCGCGTAGGCACCTGCCGCCCGCGGCCGGTGGTTCGCTCGGCAGAACCCCACGATCGGAATTGCGTAGACTTCCTGGGCCTCAGATGCCTGGCGGCCGGCCTTTGCCCGAGGAGGGACGATGATCGAGACGGGACGTGGCCTCAGAACAACGATGTGCGGCGTCTTCCTGGCGGTGTGCCTCGCGGCTCCGGTGCCTGCGCCTGCTGCGCAGCGTGCGCTCTGGCTGCGCTGCCCCGCGATCTCGCCGGACGGCCAGACCGTGGTCTTCAGCTACCACGGCAACCTCTGGAAGGTCCGGGCGATCGGCGGAGCGGCCGAGCCGCTGACGGTCAGCGGCGCGCACAACACGATGGCGGTGTGGTCACCCGACGGGACCAGAATCGCCTTCGCGTCGGACCGCTACGGGAACTTCGACGTGTTCGTGATGCCTGCCGAGGGGGGCGAGGCAAAGCGGCTGACGTTCCACTCGGCCGACGAGACCCCCACCAGCTTCACACCCGACGGCAAGAACGTCCTGTTCAGCGCGGCGATACTCGACTCCGCGGCCAACGTCCAGTTCCCGACCTTGGCCCAACCCGAGCTTTACAGGGTCGGCCTTGACGGGGCCATGCCGGACCAGGTGCTCGCGACGCCGGCCCTGTACGCCGTCTACGACCGCGCCGGGAAGCGCATCGTTTACGCCGCCGTCAAGGGGTACGAGCACGAGTGGCGCAAGCATGACAACTCCTCGTTCACCCGCGAGGTCTGGCTGTACGACGCGGCGAGCGGCGTGCATACGCAGCTCACGAAACCCGGCACGGACAACCGGCAGCCGGTGTGGGCGCCGGGCGACGATGCGCTGTTCTTCCTCTCCGAGCGGAGCGGCTCGTTCAACGTGTGGCGTCTCGACCTCGCCGATCCGCGGCACCCGGTGCAGGTAACGGCACACAAGGGCTCGCCCGTTCGGTTCCTGAGCTCATCCCGCAACGGCGACCTGTGCTACGCATTCGACGGCGAGATCTGGGTTCGCCCGGCCGGGGGCTCCGAGAGCCGGAGGCTCGAGGTGACCGTCGCCGCAGACCAGCGGGACCTCGAGGTCAAGCCGATCGACGTCACCGACCAGGTAACCGAGTTCGACGTCTCCCCGGACGGCAGCGAGATCGCGTTCGTCGCCCGCGGCGAGGTATTCGTCGCGTCCGCCGAGCATGGCACCACGCGCAGGATCACGAACACGCCCGAGCAGGAGCGCTCGGTGAGCTTCTCGCCGGACGGCCGGTCGTTGCTGTACGCCTCCGAGCGGAGTGGGAGCTGGAAACTGTACCGGACCGACCTCACCGACAAGGACGAGCCCAACTTCTTCAACGCCACGGCGATCAAGGAAACGCCGGTTCTGGAGAGCGACCTCGAAACGTTCCAGCCGCACTTCTCCCCCGACGGAAAGGAGGTCGCCTACCTCGAGGAGCGGGTCACGCTCAAAGTGCTGAACCTGGAGACCGGCAAGAGCCGAACGATCCTCCCGGGTGACATGAACTACTCCTACGAGGACGGGGACCAGTGGTACCAGTGGTCACCGGACGGCCGCTGGTTCGCCGTGCAATTCCTCAGCCACACGCGATGGTCCAACGAGGTCGGGCTGATTCCGTCGTCCGGCGAGGGCCAGTTGGTCAACGTGACGAAGAGCGGGTACGAGGACGTCGTGCCGCAGTGGGCGAGGAAGGGCGAGGTGTTGTTCTGGCTCACGGACCGCCAGGGGCTGCGGAGCCAGGCCGGCGAAGGGCGAGAGCAGGACGTATACGCCGCGTTCCTGACCCGGAAGGTGTGGGATCGCTACCGTCTGGACGAGGCGGCGTTCGACCAGCTGAAGGCAAAGGAGAAGGAGAAGGACAAGGCGAAGGACAAGGAGCAGAGCAAGGGCAAGGAGAAGGGTTCCGAGGAGGCGAAGGCGCCAAAGCTCCCCGAGCCGGTCACCATCGAGTTCGCCGGCCTCGATGACCGGATCGCTCGCCTCTCCCTCGCTGCGGCGGACCTCGGCGGCGCCGCCCTCTCGCCGGACGGGGAGACGCTCTACTACCTGGCGAAGCTCGAGAAGGGTTTCGATCTCTGGAAGTACGTGCCACGCAAGAAAGAGGTCAAGCTGGTGGCCAAGCTCGAGGCGAAGGAGGCCGGCTTCAAGCTCAACGCCGACGGAAAGAAGGCGTTCGTTCTGGCGGACAACCACCTGATGACCGTGGAAACCGAGAGCGGCAAGACGTCGCCGGTCGAAGCGTCGGCAAACATGGACCTCAATCCGGCGGCCGAGCGGGCGTACCTCTTCGAGCACGCCTGGCGTCAGACGTCAAGAAAGTTCCTCGATGTGAAGATGCACGGCGTGGACTGGAAGGCGGTCAGGGCGGAGTATGCCCGGTTCGTTCCGTACATCGACAACGACCGAGATTGGGCGGAGCTGGTTTCCGAGATGCAGGGCGAGCTGAACGCGTCGCACACGGGCGGGCGCTACCGGCCGCTGAAGCCGCAGGGTGACGCAACCGCCGCGCTCGGTTTCTTCCCCGATCCGAAGCACACCGGCGCCGGCGTCGCGATCCTCGAGGTGATCGAGGCCGGGCCGCTCCAACAAAAGGAGGGGACCAAGATCAAGGCGGGCGTCGTCATCGAGGCGATCGACGGAACCAAGATCGCTGCCGGGGCGAACTGGTACCCACTGCTCAACCACAAGGCGGACACGCCGGTGCGGCTGGCTCTCCTGGATCCGGCGACCGGAACGCGGTGGGAGGAAAGCGTCAAGCCGATCTCGTGGAGAGCGCAGTCGCAACTCCTGTATCAACGCTGGGTCCGGTCACGTCGCACCGAGGTGGAGCGGCTGTCGGGCGGCCGTCTCGGCTACGCGCACATCCGTGGAATGGACGACGGTGCCTACCGGGAGATCTTCGAGGAGATCTTCGGTCGCGCGGTGGACAAGGACGCAATCATCCTCGACACGCGCTGGAACGGCGGCGGCAACCTCGTCGAAGCGCTCACCGTGTTCCTGAGCGGCAAGGTGTACGCGAAGGACGTGCCGCGCGGCCAGCAGGTCGGCGTGGAGCCGTACCAGCGGTGGAACAAGCCGTCCATCGTCATCATGGGCGAGGGAAACTACTCTGACGCCCACTGTTTCCCGATGGCCTACACGCAACTCGGGCTCGGCGAGACCGTGGGCATGCCGGTTCCGGGGACGTGCACCTCGGTCTGGTGGGAGCGCCTGCAGGACCGCAACCTCGTGTTCGGGATCCCGGAGGTCGCGCTCGTGGACATGCAGGGCGACGTCATGGAGAACAAGCACCTCGCCCCGAACTACATGGTGGCCAACGATCCCGCCCAGCTCGCCGTCGGGCGCGACCAGCAGCTCGAGAAGGCGGTGGAAGTTCTCCTCGCGAAGCTCCCGAAGCGGTGACCTCTCCCGGGAGGCCGAGCGCCACGGCAGCACGCTCCTGGCCGCGGGCCGCGACGGCCCCGATCGCGGTCGCGAATGCGCGGCCGTTGGGCGGGGGTCCTTGCCGCTACCTCTGCAGGCGCCTGCGCACGGGGCTCGGAGAGCACTCGACCTCGGTCGTCCCCCACGCTCCGCCCAGGGTCCGTCCACGCGCGCCCCTCGCGAAGACGGCGTACGGCAACGGCGTTCCGCACGGAACGTCCTGGGCGGTGTAGTCGGTGCCTGCGACCCCTGCGGCAACGCGTGACCCGAGCCACCACACGTCGTACCCCTCCGCGCCCTCGGTCCCGAGCCAACGGAGGTCCATCCACGAGGGGGAACTGGCGGCGGTGACGATGCCCAGCGGGAGCGTGCCCGGGTTCCAGCTGCAGTACTGGTTCGCCCGGTCGAGGTCGGCGATCGTCGAGAGATCGCACCTCTCAAAGGTGTAGAGGCCTGGTATGAAAGCCGTGTCGCCGAAGATCGCCCGGATGAACCTCCCGGCGGGGAGCATCCCGGGCACGCCGTTCATGATCCCGGGGTCGTTGCACGGCACCACGGTGCCGTTGTTCAGGACGCATGTGCCGCTGAAGGTACTGCCGTCCGGCAACGCGTGTGCCTGAAGGCCGCTGAAGAGAGCCAGTGCGTTCGGGTTCTGATACCAATCGGGGAGCGGGTTCCCGGCGAGGAGGTATGTGTCGCGGGCGTTGTTCGCGCCTGTGAGGTTTACCGCCGCATAGGGCCAGTTCGTGCCGCCGTGGTTTTGGAACGTCACCTCGCCGCCAACGATGAGCAGCCCGCCGCCGTGCTCGTAGTCGGTCGAGAACGCCTTCTCGAAGAACGTCCGCTCCAGCGAGGCGACGGCCGCCCCGCCGCCCGACACCTCGGCAACGTCGGGGAAGAGGTTGTGAACCAGGGCGAGGAACTTCGAGATCGAACCGTCGTCCTCGCCGCAGGAGTTGTCGATATTGACCTTGCCAGCGTAGAGGTTGCACTTGCCGAAGTAGTAGTACGTTCCTTTCGTCGCGGCCTCGACCGCATCCAGCAGGACACTCCGGAGCTTGACGACCTGGCTATCGTTGAACTGGACCCCAGACCACTCGAGCTCCCGGAAGACCCGGCCCGCGTCGTAGAGGGCGAAGTACATCAGCCCTTTGTCGTGGCCCCACCCGGTGTTCGCTTGGCCCGTGGGGGAGCACCACCGGTCGCCCGGGTCGGTCCAGTAGAGATCGAGGAGCCGTTCGAATTTGTCAGCCACTTGAGAGTCGGCAGGATCGAGCGCCGAGATCTGCGCCTTGGCCCAGTTGACCGGAGCGCTACCGCATTCCTGCGCATCGTAGAGCTGGCCCAAGGCCACACTTGTCGTGAACATGCACAGCGCCGCGACGAGCTGTCTCAAGGTCGCACCTGAATCACGTCCTCGCTCTGTTCATCCGGCGGCGGGGTCCGCTGCGCCGCGATTGCAATGTCTCATCATACCCTCGCACGGCGTCGTCGTGACGATCGGGGCGTCGACAAGGTTCTTTACGAGCGGAAACGTACCGGCAAGAACCAAGTCGTCTGCGCCCCGACGACGCCCCTCCCAATGTAACCTCGCTGATAGACTCAGCGTCTCTCGAGGTAGCGGTCGGAGGGGTGCGGTATGCGTGCGCGAAACTCCGGCCGCCTACGGAAAGCCGGGAGGCGTGATTCCTGCCCATGAGGCAGGGAAGGAGTGCTGGTGACACGGTCTACGCTGCGCCTCGTCGTATTGGCGGTCGTTCTCACGAGTGTCGTTGGTCCGGTCGGTGGTGGGGAGCTGCGTGGGCGTCTCTTCCTCGGCTCTGACCCGGCGCCGGGGGTGTCTGTGTTGGCCGTTCCCTACGAGGCACCTCTCGACGAGGCGCGGCGCGAGGCCCGTCGGCTGCCTCCGCCACAGCCCATCGCCGTCGTCACGACGGACCCGGAGGGGTGGTTCGCGCTGGCCGTGCCGGTTGAACCCGGCAAGGAGAAGCTCTTCACCGTGCAGACCGAGGGCGGCGGCACCGCGGCTGCCTCCGTGGCGGGGATCTGGGATGCCGCCGAGACGGCGGACCTCGGCGACCACGCCCTCTCCCCTGGGGGCAAGCTGGCCGGCAGGGCGACCGACGCGGCGGGAACCCCCGTCGCGGACGCTGGAGTCGTGCTTCTGCCGCAGGCCGATCCCGCCGGTGACCCCGAGATCGAGGCTGCTCCGCGCTTCGTGCGAACGGGTGCGGACGGTTCGTTCCACTTCGATGTCGCGAGCGCGGTGGGCAACACGGTGACGGTGGAGAAGGCGGGACGGCTCATCGCGCAGCAGACAGGCGTGAGGGCGGGCTCGCTTGGGGCTCCGATCGTCCTCTCGAGGGGTGCCCCCGTATCGGGAACCGTTCGCACGAGCGATGGCCGGCCGATGGCGGGAACGCTGGTCCGGCTCGAGGGGCGCGTGGCGACCCGCTGGGTCGAGACTGGTGCGGACGGCTCGTTCACCATCCCCAACGCGCCGGCCGGGGCCTTCACGGCCGTGGCCGATGGCGGCGAGACGGGGTACGTCGAGCGGGCCGGCGTCAGGCTTCCGCTGACTCAAGGCACATCACTCGCACTCGTTCTCAAGCCGCCCTCGGCACTGGTGGGCCGCGCGCTCGACGCCATGAGCGGTCGTCCGGTGCCGAGGGCCACCATCGAGGTCCGCGCCGCCGGAAGGGCCCGCACGACCCGCTCATTGCCGGATGGGAGCTACGCGCTGCGCGGCCTGCCGCCCGGGTCGTGGCGGCTGCGCGCGGACGAGCCGCGTTTCGTGCCCTGGACGCAGGCCAACGTTTCCCTGCGGGCCGGCGAGACGAAGAAGCTCGACATCCCGCTCGTCATGGGCGCTTCCCTGGCCGGGCGCGTGACGGACGAGGACGGGCGGGCGGTGGCCAACGCCAGAGGCTCGCTGACCCGCATGGGTCCCGTGA
>JAIQFQ010000076.1 GCA_020073245.1 Terriglobia bacterium
CCATCGCCCACCACGAGTGGCTCGCGGACGGCCCCGGCGACCCGCGCCCCGAGCTGGCGCGCGCGCTCGTTGCGGCGTGCCTCGGCGCCCGCACCGTCGTCGCCTACAACGCGCAGTTCGAGCGCAGGTGCATCGAGATGCTCGCCGACGCCGTGCCCGAGTTGGCGGACGACCTCCTCGACATCGCCGAGCGCCTCGCCGACCCCCTGCCCATCGTCCGCGAGCACGTCTACCACCCCGACTTCCACGGCAGCTTCAGCCTGAAGTCCGTCCTCCCCGCCCTCGTCCCAACTCCCGCTCCCGAACCTCCTGCCTCTGACGTTGTCTCTGTGGAGCGCGCGCTCCGCGCGTGCTCGTCTTCTCTTGATGTAGGGGCGGGGCTTGCCCCCGCCCTCAAGTCACCTGTCATTGCGAGGAGCCCGGCGAAGCCCGGCGACGCGGCAATCTCGTGGCCATCGCAAGGTCCCCCGAATCCCGCATCCAACCCGGCGAGGCCGCCCCATCCCGCTTCACCGTACGACGCCCTCGAAATCGCCGAAGGCGCCACCGCGAGCGTCGAGCTCGAGCACCTGCTGTTCCACGCGGACACCTTGACCGCACGCGAGAAGCAGCACCTTCGCAACGCCCTCCTCCGCTACTGCGCCCTCGACACCATGAGCATGGTGAGACTGCTGGGCAGACTCCGCGACCTGAGTTGAGTGGGGGGCGCACCAACTGGGCCTGCCAGGGGTTTGGTTCGCGGCCCTTGGCCGTTGACGAACGCTTCATATCAGGAGCAGCATCCGAAACCGAGATGAGCATCCGGGAAGGAGGCCCCATGGAACTCCCTCGAGCGCCTCAGCGAACTACAACTGGCTTCGCGTTCTCCTTTGTGGACCGTGCGATTCAGGAAGGCCTGGCCGATCGAAAGTTCGGCCCAAAGGAGATGGCGGCGGTGATCGAGCATTTCGGCACTGCGCGCCCTCAATGCGCCTACTGTGGAGATGAGCATGTGGCCCGTTGGGATCACTTGGTGGCGGTGAACTGCGGTGGCGACACAGTCCTTGGGAACATGGTCCCGGCGTGCTCGCGATGTGATGACTCGAAGCGCGATGTGCCCTTCGAGGAATGGATGCGGTCGGACGCGCAACACTCGCCAAAATCGCGCCGTATCCCCGACCTGGACCAGCGTATCATCCGACTCCACGAATACACGGCACGGTACGCTTACTCCCCGCGAGACGCTGAGGAACGGCTCGGTGTTGCCGAACGCGAAGAGTTGACGAGGCTGCGACAGAGCCTTCTAGCGCTGCGGAAGGAGATTGAGCAATTCCTAGCGCGGTGCAGGGAGCACTCTCAAACGTCCTAGAGCTCCCGATCCAAGCTCCCCCCTCCAGAGTTGGCGGCGCCGCCATAGGCGCATCCGGGCCGGCCTGTCGGATGCTACGTCCCCCACCTGACGAGAGGACTCAAATCCACCGTTCCAAGGTCTGAGTTCATTGCGGTGCCGGCGTAAACATATTCTTTGCAGTTTCTTACACAACGCCAATCGGTTCCGGGTGAATCGCACCTGGGCTTTCTCTCCGAGTCACTCCGTGAGGAATGCAACCTGATGTGACGTGTGTTACGATGTGCAACAACCGAGGTGCCGATGCCCACCCAAATTGAAGGAGTGTCATACCTCTCTGCCGGGGAGTTGGTGGACGAACTGGGGATCTCCCGCCAAACGCTGTGGCGATGGCGCCAGGAGGGGCATGTGCCAACGGGATACCGCTTCCGCGACCGGCAGATCTTCTTCACAGCAGAAGAGGCGGAGACCATCCGGCGATATGCGTTTCGTCTTCAACCGGCCAACACGGCTGCGCCCCGGCAACTCGGTCTCTTCGAGCGGAGAGGTTAGAAAGCCCATGACGACCCCCAAGGCCAAAGCAGTTGTGCTCCTCAGCGGCGGGCTCGATTCAACGACGACCCTTGGCATCGCGCTCAGCGAGGGCTTCGAAGCCTACGCTCTGACGTTCCGCTACGGTCAGCGGCACTCGATCGAGATCGACGCGGCAAAGAAGATTGCCAAGCACTTTGGCGTCGCCAAACACCTCGTGATGGACATCGACCTCCGGGCCTTCGGTGGGTCAGCTCTCACCGCTGACATCGACGTTCCCAAGGGACGGGCGACTGAGGACATGGCGCATGGCATCCCGGTCACCTATGTGCCGGCCCGAAACACGATCTTGCTGTCCTACGCGCTGGGTTGGGCTGAGGTACTGGGTGCGGCGGACATCTTCATCGGTGTGAACGCCATCGACTACAGTGGGTATCCCGATTGCCGACCCGAGTTCATCAGCGCGTTCGAGAACCTCGCTCGCTTGGCCACCAGGGCCGGGGTCGAGGGGCGCAACCTCAAAGTCCACACTCCCCTGATCCGACTCAGCAAGGCGGACATCGTGCGGTGCGGACTCGACCTCGGTGTCGACTACTCGCTCACCGTCACGTGCTATGACCCGTCGCCCGCCGGTGAGGCCTGCGGTGAGTGCGACTCCTGCCTGCTTAGGCTCAAGGGATTTGCGGAGGCGGGCCTTGAGGATCCGGTTCCGTACAAGGTGCAGGCATGAGCTACGCCGTCAAGGAGATGTACTACACCCTCCAGGGTGAAGGCGCCAACACCGGCCGCGCGGCGGTCTTCGTGCGGTTTGCCGGCTGCAACCTCTGGTCCGGCCTCGAAAAGGACCGTGCCTCGGCGGTCTGCAAGTTCTGCGACACAGACTTCGTGGGTGTAGACGGCCCAGGCGGGGGTCGGTTCCCGGATGCCATCGCCCTTGCGCTGAGCATCGTCAACACCTGGCCGACGGAGCTTCCCCAACACGCCCGCCCCCTGGTGGTCTTCACAGGTGGTGAACCCCTCCTTCAGATGGACGAGGCTCTCATCGAGGCCTGCCACGTTCGAGGTCTTGAGGTCGCGATCGAAACCAACGGGACCAGGACACCGCCTGCGGGCATCGACTGGATCTGCGTCAGCCCTAAGGTCGGCGCTGAGCTCGTGCTGACCTCAGGCAGTGAGATCAAGCTCGTCTATCCGCAGGACGGGGGCGAACCGGAGCTCTACCAAGATCTCGAGTTCGATCACTTCTTCCTTCAGCCGATGGATGGACCGGATCTGGCACGGAACACGAGTCTCGCGACCCAGTACTGCCTCGCCCACCCACAATGGCGATTGAGCCTCCAGACCCACAAGCTTCTGGGCCTGCGCTGAGGAGACACGATGGAGATCTTCAAGATCTTTCAATTCGAGGCCGCGCACAGGCTGCCGCACGTCCCAGACGGTCACAAGTGCGGGCGCCTGCACGGGCACTCCTGGAAGGCCGAGATCCACGTGCGAGGCCCGGTGGGACCTTCAAGCGGCTGGGTCATGGACTTTGCCGACCTCAAGAAGGCCTTCCAACCGCTCTACGACCGTCTTGACCACTACAACCTCAACGACGTCGATGGCCTGGAGAACCCAACCAGCGAGAACGTGGCGCGATGGATCTGGGACCGTCTCAAGCCGACCCTCCCGCAGTTGTCGAGGGTGGTGGTGCATGAGACGTGCACCGCAGGCTGTACTTACTCCGGCGAGGATCAACCATGAAGGACGTTCAGAGCCACCATGATGACCGTGGCATCCCGATCGACCAGGTCGGCGTCAGCGACCTCCGATACCCGATCGTGGTCCTCGACCAGCACGAAGGTAAGCAGGAGACCATCGCCCGGATCACGATGTCGGTGAACCTGCCCCATCACTTCAAGGGCACCCACATGAGTCGGTTCGTTGAGGTGCTGAACAAGCATCACGGCGAGGTGACAATGCGGACGCTGCCGAAGATCCTCGCCGAGCTCCGCCAGCGCCTCGCCGCCGAGAGCGCCCGCATTGAGATCCGCTTCCCCTACTTCCTCCAGCGCTCGGCACCGGTCTCGAAGGCCAAGGCGCTCATGGACTACGAGTGCCTCTTTGTCGGCGAAGCCAACGGGAAGGGACTGGATTTCATCCTCGGCGTCACCGTGCCCGTCACCACGTTGTGCCCGTGCAGCAAGGAAATTAGCGAGTACGGCGCCCACAACCAACGCGGGAGCGTGGAGATCCAGGTCCGGAGCAAGCCTCAGAAGGACGGCACCCCGCAATT
>JAIQFQ010000047.1 GCA_020073245.1 Terriglobia bacterium
CGCTCTCGCCCGGCGCGCTCACGCCCGCCTTCTTGCGCGCCTCGATCTCCTCGCGGAGCTTGCGGCGGTACTCGGCGTTGTCGTCGATCGGGACGATGCCCTGGTCGCTGCCGATGCCGACATGGTCCTCGCCGCAGACGCCGACGGCGTGGTCCATGTGGCGCATCAGATCATCCACGGTGATCGGGCCCGGTCCAGGGGACAGGTACGGCATGAGGTAGATGCCGACCACGCCGCCCTTGTCCGCGAGCGCCCGCAGCGCCGCGTCGTCCTTGTTGCGGGGGTTGTCGAAGAGAGCCCGGCACCCGGTGTGCGAGATCAGGATCGGCTTCGCGGAGACCTCGATCGCCTCGGCGGTGGTGCGCTGCCCGGAGTGGCTGACGTCCACCGCGATGCCGAGCGCGTTCATGCGCTGCACCGCCTCGCGGCCCAGGTTCGACAGGCCGGCGTTGGCCGGCTCGAGGCAGCCGTCGCCGTACAGGCTGCGCCCGTTGTAGGTGAGCTGCATTATCCGCACGCCGAGGCCGCGGAAGACGGCGAGGCGGGACAGGTCCTCGCCGAGCATCTCGGTGGTCTGGAAGCCGAGGATGAGCCCCAGCGTGCCCCTGTTCTTGGCGCGCAGGATGTCGGAGTGGCGGCGGACGAGGAGGTATCGGTCCGGTTTCGCCTCGGCCACCCTCTGGACCATGGCGATCGCAGCGACCGTCTCCTCGAACCCGGCGCCCGGGCCGACCACTGTGAAGTTGATCGCGGTGACACCCGACGCGGCGGCCGCCGCGATCGCCTTGGGCTCGACCGGGAAGCCGTCCGGGCCGGTGGAGAAGGCCTCCGACAGCCCGTCGATGACGACGGCACGGCGGTAGAGCTCCGGGATCGTGGACGTGCCTTTCGGACCCGCCTCCGCGAACAGAGCGCGGGGCCGGACAACGGCAAGGCCTCCCGCCGCCGCGAGCGTCACTGTGAACTGCCGTCGGGTGAGCATCGGTCGCCCCCTCCGCGCGATTCTACGACCTCCCGTAGCCCGCCGCAGGACGCGCCGCCCATGGAGACAACGAAGCCAAACCCTGCACGGCCGATGTGGGACCCGCGCGCCGCCGGGGGGTCGTCGCTGGTCGTTGAGAGACGATCGATACCAAGGATCACCATCTCACCTCGCGTGCGCGAGCCAACCCGAGCCTGGTGGGTGCGCGGCACTGCACGCAGGGGTTATCTCGCAGCGGAGGCTAGTCGGTCGGCGCGCCGGCCGCCGCGGCGACCTGGTCGGCCTTCACCTTCGTCGCGTCGAAGCGCCGCGCGGCCGCGATCATCTTCTCGATCGTCGGGTCGAACTCGGGGGAGCCGCCGCGCTGGAAGCGGAGCGGGTTGATCCGCGCCACCACGAACGCCTTGAGGTAGGGGCTCTCGAAGCCGCGGCCTTTGAGCTCCTTCACTGCCTCGGCGACCGCCTCGTCGAGAACGAGCAGCTTCTCCGCGCGCGCCGCGCGCTCGGCGAGGGCGAGCGGCAGCTTGGCGCCGAGGAAGTGTTCGACGCGCCTGAGCACCGGGTTGTAGGCACCCCCGGCGAAGCGGCCGTTCCTCTCGTAGCAGCAGCCGAGCGTCAGCAGGGCGGGCTCCTCGAACTCGAGCGCGAAGTCCGACTCGGGCCTGGCCCCGTGCGCCGCGGCCAGTGCGCGCGCCATCCGGATCACCTCCAGCGCTTTCTCGCGGATGTTGTGGGCCTTCTCGGTGTTGAGTGCGAGGATCTTGAAGGCGACCTCCGGGTCGGGAAGGACCAGGGCGATGATCGAACGGCCGCCGAGCCCGCGCACGGCAGCGAGCCGGTGATTCCCGTTCGGTGTCCACCAGCCGCCCTCGGTACCGCGCACAGCGACGATCGGGTCCACGAAACGGTCGAGCTTGTCGATGACGCCGGCGAGTCGCTCGACGTGCGCCTCGGAGAGATCGCGCTGGAACGGGGTCGGGGCGACCTTCGCGATCGGCAGCGCCGCGAGGACGTGCCAGTGCCCGCCGACCGGGTCCCGGTAGGCGCCGAGGAACGAGCCGCCGTCCTCCTCGATGGCGCCACGGAGCGCGTCAACCTTGGTCGGCGGGCTGCCAGCCGCGACCTGCGCCGCCGTCAGCCCGCGCGAGGCCGGCGCGGCACCGGTCTTCTTCCGCCGCGTCCGCGTCTTGCCGCCTCGAGTCGTGTCTTTCTTCTCAGCCGCCATCGCCGCCCCTCCCGAGGGAACAGTCCTCGGCCCATATCCTAATGCCGGTCGCCGGCTCCCGCGCCGTCGGCTGTCGGCTCTGAACGGCAGGTCTGCCGGAGCGGCAAGAATGTCGAGCCGGGCCGGGACGGTTATCGCGGTGACCCGCCGTGGAGGCAGGCTGCGCCGCCGGTGGGCGAAAGGGGAAACGACGATGAGCAAGCTGCGGTTGCAGATCACGATGACGCTGGACGGCTACGTGGCCGGGCCCAACCAGAGCGTCGAGAACCCGCTCGGCGAGGGCGGCATGCGGATCCACGACTGGGCCCGCAAGCTGAAGGGCTTCCGCGAAATGCACGGCGACACCGGTCGCGGGGAGACGGGGACGAACAACGACGTCCTCAGGGAGGCGTTCGAGAACATCGGCGCGACGATCATGGGCCGCAGCATGTTTGGTGGCGGTCCGGGGCCGTGGAGCAAGGACCCGTGGACCGGTTGGTGGGGCGAGAACCCGCCGTTCCACACGCCGGTCTTCGTGCTGACCCATCATGCCCGCGACCCGCTGGTGATGAAGGGGGGCACCACCTTCCACTTCGTCACCGGCGGGATCGAGGCCGCGCTCGATCAGGCGATGCGGTCGGCCGGTGGCAAGGACGTGGCGCTTGGCGGCGGCGCCAACGCCGCCCAGCAGTATCTCGCTGCGGGGCTGGTCGACGAGCTTGAGATCCACCTTGTGCCTCTCCTCCTCGGCGGCGGCGAACGGCTCCTCGACGGACTCGGCGGCGCCGGCCTCAGGCTCGAGCCGATCCGGACGATCGCGGGGCCTGGCGTCGCACACCTCAAGTACCGCGTCGTCAAACCGGTGAGGCGGTGAGACGATAGCCCCGGCTGCCGCGCCCCGAGTTCCGTGCCCGGCCCCCAGCCCGCGCCCGCCAGGCCTCATTGCGCGGGCCCGGTGACGGTCCTCACCGGCGTCAAGGTCCTCGAGGCCGGGTCGGGAATCGGACGGGTTCCACGGCTGGTTGAGGAGTTTCGTAATGACCACAGCCTTGAATCTCGAGGAGCACCGGCCTGCGCTGACGGGGCACTGCTACCGCATGCTGGGCTCAGCGGCGGACGCCGAGGACGCGGTCCAGGAAACGATGCTGCGGGCGTGGCGCAGCCTTGAGCGGTTCCAGGGGAGAGCGTCGCTGCGAACCTGGCTCTACCGTATCGCGACCAACGTCTGCTTCGACGCCCTCGCCGACAGGTCTCGCCGGATGCGCCCTTTGGAGGATGGCCCGGAAGGACTGATCGAGGACCCGCTCGTCGAGCGGGAGCGCACGCACTGGCTCGAGCCGATCCCGGACGCGCTCGTCCTCCCCGCGGACGCCGATCCGGACCAATTCGCGATCCCGCGCGGCGTGGGATCGGCTACCATGAGCCGATGCGTGTCCTGGTCACGGGGATCTCGGGCTTTGTCGGCTTGCACCTTTCTGAGTTCCTGCTCGCCGCTCACCCGGAGGTCGAGCTGTTCGGTCTTCGGCGGTGGCGTTCGAACCCACCCACCGCAGCTGCCCTCGGATCCGCCGTCGGCATCGTAGAGGGAGATCTCCTCGACGCGCCCTCGCTCCTTCGCGTGCTGCGCGCGACCAGACCGGATGTGATCTTCCACTTGGCGGCGTCGTCGTCGGTCGCAAGCTCGTGGGACACGCCGGCCGAGATGCTCCAGGTCAACGTCCTCGGGACGCTTCACCTCCTCGAGGCAGTGAGGCAGATGGACCTCGATGCACCCGTCGTGCTGGCGTGCTCGGCCGAATCGTACGGTCTCGTCGGCGAGGACGAGCTCCCGATTCGGGAGGAACAGCCGTTCCGACCTGTGTCGCCGTACGCCGTCAGCAAGGCGGCGGCGGACCTCCTCGGATTCCAGTACTTCCAGACTTTCCGCCTGCGCACGGTGCGGATGCGGTTCTTCAACCACTGTGGGCCGAGACAGTCCGCCCGCTTCGTGATCTCGTCGTTGGCGAGGCAGGTCGCCGAGATCGAGCTGGGACGGCGGTCGCCCCAGATCCAGGTGGGGAACCTCGACGTCCGCAGAGACTTCGTGGATGTCAGAGACGCCGTGCGGGCGTACTGGCTGGCAGGGGAACGGGGCGCGCCGGGGGAGGTGTACAACGTGGCCAGCGGCCAGGCCCGCGCCATCCGTGACGTTCTGGACCACCTGCTCTCGCTCTCGGACGCGGTCGTCGAGGTGGTGTTCGATCCTGCGCGGCTCCGCCCCTCAGAACTCCAGGTACTCGTAGGCGATTCGACGAAGTTCCGCACAGCCACCGGCTGGCAACCCGAGATCCCGTTCGAGCGAACGCTCCAGGACACGCTGAACTACTGGCGCGCCACGTTGCGCGGCTAGGTGCGTCCGCCATCCTCTCGTTGGGAAGACCATTCAGGAGCGCGCACGCCCCCACGGAGGCGGAGAAGGTCAAAAGGAAAACGGGAAAGGTCAAAGGGACGACAAGAAACCTGAGCCGCGAGAGTCATGCGCTCTGAGTCGTTCGTTTGACATTTTACGTTTGACCTTTGACCTCTTGTTGTCCAACCTTCGAACCTTCGAACCTTCGAACGTGCGGTTCGCCCGGCTATACTGCAGGCATGTCATCCAGTCTTGCCATGCGCCCTCTCGTCCGGTGGGACGGCTTCACGCTTCGCATCGATCTGGACATGGTGGAGGTCGTCGCCAACCGGGAGCTCGCTCGGCGCGTCGATGCCATCCGGCGCCTGGAGGTGAGCGGCGAGGGTGACGTCCTCGACCTCCGTGTCGAGGCGGCCTGGAAGGGCTTCCCTGCCCAGGTGTCGGCCAAGCTCCGGGAGCTGCGGCTTCATAGGCGCTTCTTCGGATGCCGGATCGAAGGGCTGCGCGGACCGATGGGTGTGCCGCTCCCGGGCGCCCTGCTGAGCGCGATGATCCGCCGTTTCGGCCAGGGCCTGTTGAGCTTCGATCCCGATGACCGCATTCTCCTGGTCGACCTTCGACGCTTCCTCCCGGAAGGGCTCGAGGTGCGTGTGAAGGACGTCCGCTGTCAGGGCCGGTGGTTGTGCGTCGATCTCGCCGGGGGCTCCGTCGCTGCGGTCCTGGCCGGGGTCCCCAGCGAGCCTGCGTAGCCGCTCGAGATGCGGCCGGTGGTGCAATGGAGACCTTTACCCACCTCCTGAGCGAGTACGGTTACTTCGGGCTGTTCGGGCTCCTGATGTTCGGCATCATCGGCGTGCCCGTGCCCGAGGAGACGCTCTTGACGTTTGCGGGCGTGCTGGTCTACCGCGGTCACCTTCAGCTCGGCCCGACGTTGCTGGCTGCGTTCCTGGGGAGCTCGTGCGGCATCACGGTGAGCTATGGGCTGGGCCGGGGTGTCGGCCGGGTCGTCACGAGGAGGTTCGGAAGGTTCGTGCGGGTCACGCCTGAGCAGATGGACCGGGTCGAAGCCTGGTTCGAGCGCGTCGGTCACTGGGGCCTTCTGTGGGGCTACTTTCTGCCGGGGATCCGCCACCTGACCGCTGTGGTCGCGGGGGCGACGCGTCTGCGGTACATCGACTTCGCGGTTTTCGCATACACGGGTGCGCTGCTTTGGTCGCTCACATTCGTGTCGCTCGGGGCGCTCGCCGGAAAGCAGTGGGTCCGGATCTCCGGGCAGATCCACGAAAACCTGCTGATCGCCTCCGGCGTCGTGGTTGCGTGCGTAATTGTCGCCCTCTTGGTGCGGCGGCTCACGGCCACGCGCCGTTGAGAGCGGCGGCGCCGGAATCGAGATTGGACACGGAATTGGCGTCCGGGGCTCCTCGGCAAGGACGGGGCGGCGATCCCCTCGTTCGGAGGCCGCGACGCCCGAGCGAGATGCTCGGCGCCTGGTTGAGACCACGCCGTCGAGGGCTGCGCTAGACTAGAGACGTCGCGGCCATGAAGAAGAGGGCACTCTACCGCCTCGGACCCGTTGTCGGGCTGGTCGTGTTCGCTGCCGCTCTCTGGGTGCTGCACGGCGAGCTGCGAAACTACAGCTATCGTCAGGTGCTCGAGGAGTTCAGGTCCCTACCGGCCCACCGAGTCGCGCTCGCCCTGGCGCTGACCTTCATCAGCTACCTCTTGCTCACCGGATACGACACGCTCGGCCTCTGGTACGCGCGGTTCAGGCTGGCGTACCGGAGGACCGCCCTGGCCTCGTTCGTCGGGTACGCGTTCTCCAACACCGTAGGCTACTCGCTGATCAGCGGGGGCTCCGTGCGCCTGCGCCTCTACTCCGGGTGGGGGCTCTCCGCCCCGGCGATCGCCAAGGTGATCGCCTTCTGCGGCGCGACGTTCTGGCTCGGGTTCCTCACACTCGCCGGGGTCGTCTTCACGGTCGAGCCCATCGTGGTCCCCGCCGCGCTGCATCTGCCGCTCACCAGCGCGCGTCCCCTGGGCGTCCTCTTTCTCCTGGCGGTCGCGGGTCTCGCGACCGTGAGCCTGGTGCGCAAGCAACCGTTCAGGATCCGCGGGTTCGAGTTTCCGTTGCCGACGCCTCGCCTCCTCCTAGGCCAGTTCGTTGTGTCGTGCCTCGACTGGGCCGTGGTAGGGGCGATCCTGTACCTCCTCCTGCCGGCCGGTGGCGCGCTGTCGTATGCGGCGTTCCTCGGGATCTTCCTCTTGGCGCAAGTCCTCGGCGTCGTGAGCCAGGTGCCCGGCGGTCTCGGCGTCTTCGAGACCGTGATGCTCGTGATGCTCGCGCCGTACATCCCGGCGGCGGCGGTGCTGGGCTCGCTGCTGGCCTTCAGGATCGTGTACTACGTGGTGCCTCTGGCTGCTGCCGCCCTCGTCCTCGGAGCGCACGAGCTGGTGCAGCGCCGCGAGGGTGTCCGGCGCGTCGCACGGATCTTCGGGAAGTGGGCGCCGAGCGTGGTCCCGCAGGCGCTTGCCATCACCAGCTTCGTGGGCGGGGCGATCCTGCTTTTCTCCGGGGCCACCCCCACGGCCCACGGAAGACTCCTCTGGATGCGGGACTTCATCCCGCTCCCGGTAGTCGAGCTGTCGCACTTCCTCGGCAGCGTCGCGGGCGCCGCCCTGATCGTCATCGCGCAGGGGCTGCAGCGGCGCCTGGACGGGGCGTACCTGGTGACGGTCTCCCTCCTCTCTACCGGGATCGTCGTGTCGCTGCTGAAGGGCCTCGACTGGGAGGAGGCGGCGGCCCTCGCGGTCATGCTGGCCGCACTGTTGCCATGCCGGAGCCATTTCTACCGCAAGGCCTCGCTGACGCGAGATTGGCTGAGCCCGACCTGGATCATGGCGATCGCGCTCGTCCTGCTCGCGTCCGTCTGGCTCGGCATCTTTTCCTACAAGCACGTCGAGTACTCCGACCAGCTCTGGTGGCACTTCGCGTTCCACGGCGGTGATGCCCCGCGCTTCCTGCGCGCGACGGTGGGGGCGCTTGGCGTGGCCATGGTCTTCGCGGTCGCGCGCCTGCTCCGGCCCGCGTCTCCCGAGCTCGCCACGGCGACGGCGGCGGACCTCGAGAGGGTGCGTACGATCGCGGCCGGCTCTCCGAGGACCTACGCCAACCTCGCGTTCCTCGGCGACAAGCGTTTCCTGTTCAGCGACCGCGGCAACGCCTTCATCATGTACGGGGTGAAGGGCCGGAGCTGGGTGGCGCTCGGGGATCCTGTGGGACCGCCCGATGAGATGCCCGAGCTGGTGTGGCGCTTCGGCGAGCTTTGCAACCGTCACGACGATTGGCCCGTCTTCTACGAGGTGGGCCGGGATCACCTCCACCTCTACCTCGATCTGGGGCTATCCGTGATGCGGCTGGGAGAGGAGGCGCGCGTGCACCTCCCCGGCTTCTCTCTCGACGGTCACGAGAGGAAGTGGCTGCGGCACGTCAACCGCAGGCTCACCGAAGAGGGGTGCACGTTCGAGGTCGTGCCGCGCGAGGACACGCCGCGGTACATGACGGAGATGAAGGCGGTCTCCGACGCCTGGCTGGCCGGCAAGAACACGCGCGAGAAGGGGTTCTCGCTCGGGTCGTTCTCCCCGGCGTACCTCGCGCAGTTCCCAGTTGCGCTGGTGCGGCAAGGCGGCCGGATCGTGGCGTTCGCCAACGTCTGGCTCGGCGCGGAGGGCGAGGAACTCTCGGTGGACCTCATGCGCCACCTCGAGGACGCGCCCAACGGCGTCATGGAGTACGTCTTCATCAGGCTCATGCTCTGGGGAAGCGAGCGGGGGTACCGGTGGTTCAACCTGGGGATGGCGCCGCTGTCGGGGATGCCTGAGCGGGCGCTCACGCCGCTGTGGATGCGGCTCGGAGCGCTCGTCTATCGCCACGGGGAGCACTTCTACAACTTCCAGGGGCTGCGCCAGTACAAGGGGAAGTTCAACCCCCAATGGGAGGCGAAGTACATGGCCTCCCCGGGAGGGCTCGCGTTGCCTCGTATCGTCACCAACGTGGCGGCCCTGATCTCCGGCGGTGTGAAGGGCGTGGTGAGGAAATGAGCGCGAGGTGGCGTCTGGCCACCATCCTGCTCGCGCTGGTCGCCCCGTCGGCGACCGCGAGCGAGGAGGAGCTTCGCTTCGGGCGATTCGGGACGGTCGCGATCTACCGCGGTTCCGCGCAGCCCCGGGAGGTGGCGCTGTTCGTGTCCGGCGACGGCGGGTGGAACAAGGGGGTCGTGGACATGGCACGGGAGCTCGCGACCACCGGGGCGCTGGTCGTCGGGGTCGACATCGTCCACTATCTCAAGGAGCTGAACGGGCCAGGAGACGGCTGCCTGTATCCGGCGTCGGATTTCGAGGCGCTCAGCCAGTTCGTGCAGAAGAAGCTCGAATTCCCGCGCTACATCGTGCCGGTGCTGGTCGGGTACTCCTCGGGCGCGACGCTCGTGTACGCCACGATTTCGCAGGCTCCCCCCAACACGTTCTCCGGCGCGGTGAGCCTGGGTTTCTGCCCGGACTTCCCCACCACGCGGCCGTTCTGCAAGGGGAGCGGCCTGTCGTGGGAAGCTGGGCCGAAGGGGAAGGGCGTCAACTTCCTCCCCTCGACGCACCTGTCGGCGCCATGGATCGCCCTGCAGGGGACCGTCGACCAGGTGTGCGACCCGGCCGGCACGGAGGCGTTCGTCAAACAGGTGCCCGGCGGGGAGATCGTCATCCTCCCCAAGGTCGGCCACGGCTTCTCGGTGCCGCGGAACTGGTTGGCCCAGTTCAAGGAGGCGTTCGCCAGGATCACTCACGCGGGGCCGCCGCCGGCCCCTCCCGCGGAGGCGACGGCTGCGACCGTTACCGGTGACGAGGCGGCCGCGACGGCCGGCCCCCTCGTGAGCGTCGGCGACCTCCCTCTCGTCGAGGTACGGCCACGGGGAGCCGTGAGCGACGTGCTCGCCGTCATCGTCTCCGGTGACGGCGGGTGGGCGGGGATCGACCGCGAGCTGGGCGAAGCGATGGCCGATCGCGGCGTCGCGGTCGTTGGGCTCAACTCGCTGCAGTACTTCTGGAAGAGGAAGACCCCCGACGGAGCTGGCGCGGACCTGGAACGGATCGTGCGGCACTACCTCACGACGTGGCGAAAAACCCGGGTGCTGCTCGTCGGCTACTCACGCGGGGCGGAAGCCCTCCCGTTCATGGCGAGCCGCCTCCCGCCGGAGCTGCGCTCCAAGGTGATGCTGCTCGCCATGCTCGGACCGACGCCGGAGGTCGAGTTCGAGTTCCACGTCGGTGACTGGCTCGGCGGCTCCGGCGGGAAGGACCAGTTGCCGGTGAAACCCGAGGTCGAGAAGCTCTCCGGCGTCAAGGTCCTTTGCGTGCACGGCGACGAGGAGAGCGACTCGCTCTGCCCGTCTCTGGGCGCCGGCGTCGCCACCGACCTCGTGCTCAAGGGAGCGCACCACTTCGGCGGCAGCTACAAGAGCATCGCCGAGGCGATCCTGCGAGAGGCCGGGCTGATCCCTGCTTCAGCCGGCACGTAGCCCGATGCGGAACGTGTCGGTGCGCTCCGCGGTTGTTCGATGCGGGGGTGTCCCCATGGAGCGCCGGGACGCGATCGAGGTCTTCTACGACGGGGAATGCCGCCTGTGCACGGCCTCGCGCGCATGGGCGGAGCGCCGGGACCCAGCGCGCCGCCTCGTGTTCAGGGACCTGTGCGATTCAGCTGCGGCCTCGCTTCCCGCGCCCCCCGAGAGGCTCAGAGAGGCGATGTGGGTTCGCTTGCCGGAGGGCGGGCTCGTGAGCGGCTTCGCCGGGTGGGTGGCAGTGCTCCGCGCCCTGCCACGGTGGCGCCTGTTCGCCGACATCCTCGAGTTGCCTCCCATACGGTGGGCAGGGCCCGTGCTTTATCGCGTGGTCGCCCGCCACCGACACCGGCTGGCTGGCAGGTGATGCCCGCCCGCCCCTGATACACTCCGCCGAGGCGCGGCCCCGGCCAGTTCGTCCGGCTATCCCCCGTGGGCACCGCGGTCCGGAGGCGACGTGTCGGGCTTGCCTGAGAGGATGTTCGATGTCGCCGTGGTGGGCGGAGGGATCGTGGGGACCGCGACGGCGATGGCGATCCTCAAGCGTCGCCGGCTCTCCCTCGCGGTGATCGAGAAAGAGCCTCGCCTGGCGGCCCATCAGACCGGCAACAACAGCGGCGTGATCCATTCGGGCCTCTACTACAAGCCGGGTTCGCTCAAGGCGCGCAACTGCACCACGGGGCGCGAGGCGTTGCTCCGGTTCTGCGAGGAGCACGGGATCCCGGCCGAACGCTGCGGCAAGGTCGTCGTCGCAACGAGTGCGGCGCAGGCTCCCGCGCTCGAAGAGCTGCAGCGGCGCGGAGAGGCGAACGGCCTGACCGGCATTCGGCGGCTCGGCCCTCAGGAGATCCGCGAGATCGAGCCGAATGCTGCGGGCGTCGCGGGGCTTTTCGTGCCGCAGACTGGGATCGTCGACTACGTTCGGGTCACGGAGGCGTACGCCGACGAGGTCCGTCGCTCTGGCGGGGAGGTCATGCTGTCCGCGCCGGTCCGCAGGATCGTCCGGGACGGTCCCGGAATGGTGTTGGAGACCGGGAGGGGCGCGGTCCGTTGCCGTTTTCTGATCAACTGCGCGGGTCTCCACAGCGACCGGATGGCGCGCCTCGCCGGTGTGGACCCCGGCGTGCGCATCGTCCCGTTCCGCGGCGAGTACTACGAGCTCATCGAACAGCGACAGCACCTGGTCAAGAACCTGATCTACCCCGTTCCGAACCCCGAGTTTCCTTTCCTCGGCGTGCACTTCACGCGGAAGATCGGCAGCGGCGCCGAGGCGGGCCCCAACGCGGTGCTGGCGTTCAAACGGGAGGGTTACTCCAGGTGGAGCTTCTCGGCGCGGGACACTCTCTCGACGTTCGCGTTTCCGGGTTTCTGGCGGATGGCCGGGAGCTATTGGCGGATGGGCCTCGCGGAGTGCTGGCGCTCGTTCAACAAGCGCGCTTTCGTCAGGGCACTGCAGGCACTTTTGCCGGAGATCGCCGCTGACGACCTCAAGGTGGGAGGGGCCGGTGTCCGCGCCCAGGCGCTCGACCGCAGCGGAAAGCTGCTCGACGACTTCAGGATCGTGGAGGCGGAGCGCCAGGTGCATGTCCTCAACGCGCCCTCTCCCGCGGCCACCGCTTCGATCAGCATTGGCGAGGCGATCGCCGGGCTCGCCCGCAGCAACTTCGACCTCGGCTAGGAGACGAGCGGCCTCGAGATCGCCGGGCTGGGCGGCCGGGTGCCAGAGAGGAGGACCGTCCCGGTCACGGCCATCACGAGCTTCTTCCCCAACGTCGTGCGGTAGGTGTCGGCCAGCCAGCTCACTCGGCGTTCCCCGATCGTTCAAATCTGGATGCTTGAACCAGTGCCGGTCTTTGAGACCGTGTCCGAGGGGGGAGCGAACGCGGGGAATCTACTCCCTGGCAGGGAGTCTGTCAATAATTAATCTCTGTCGCATTTTCCGGAGGAACCGGGACGCCACCTCGAGCGCACCCTCGGCCTCAGTGCCGGAAGGCCACGACGGCCGTCACGACGAACCCGAGGATGAGGAGCACGCCGCCGAACGGCGTGACGGCGCCGAGCCAACGCGGACCACCAAGCGCCAGCACGGCCACGGTACCGCTGAAGAGAGCGGCGCCGGCCACCAGAAAGATTCCTGCCACAGTCCAGCCGACATGAGTTCGATTTTCGGAAGCCAAGCCGAGGGCGAGCAGGCCCACGCCCGCCACGATCAGGTAGCGCACCCCGGTCTCCCAGAGGGAGAGAGACGGGGCTTCGAGTCGGGCGCGGAGCAGGTGCGCGCCAAGAGCGCCGGCGGTCACGGCAACGGCGATCAGGATCGAACCGAGCGGGAACCATGGCGCTCGCATGGGGCAAGGATACCGCCGGATTGACCCGACGAACCGGAGGAGACGTAGGGGGCGTGCGGGAGGGCTCGGGACCCGGGCCTTCGCCTCGTCAACCCCTGGGTGCAGCACGCCGCGCGCCGGGAGGGAATCCCCGTTCTCGCGTGGTCGTTGGCCGTCAGGGGTACGAGGCCAGTGGTGAGTTCGAGGGAGGCGGCGACGGCGAGCGCAGGGCCAGCTTCTCGCCGACAGGGGAGCCGCCCGCGGGTCCTTCCGAACGCTCTCGCCTGTGTCAGTTGTGTTCTCGCGGTCGCGTTCGCGATGCCGGCGCGGGCCACTGAGGTGGCCGGCGGCCGGGGAACCCCGCCTCCGGCAACGCTCTCGGTGACGGTCATGCCCGCGACCGCGGCAGAGGTGTTGCGCGAGGTCGAGGCCGACCGTGGCTTCGTCGTCCTTGTCAACGTCTGGGCGACGTGGTGCATCCCTTGCCGCGAAGAGTTCCCCGATCTCCTCCGGATGCGAAATGCGTTCGCCGGCCAGGGGCTGCGCCTGATCCTCGTGTCGGCGGACTTCGCGAGCCAACGTCCCGAAGTCGAGTCGTTTCTGGGGCGTCAGGGGGTGGCGTTCCCGACGTTCGTGAAAGCTCAGGCGGACCAGGACTTCATCGAGGTGCTGGACGGGCGCTGGTCGGGCGCTCTGCCGGCCAGCATTCTGTTCGACCGACACGGGAGGAGGGTCGCGTTCTGGGAGGGGGGCTCGTCGTACGCCCAACTCCTGGCCAAGGTCAGGCCAATCCTGGAAGCAAAGTGATCGAGAAAGGAGCCAGCATGAGGCACATCGGTCCTGTCGTTGCTGCTGCGGTGCTGATCGGGGCAGGTGTGGGGGCGAGTTCGGGGCTTCAGATCGGCGACACGATACCCGCTGCCGAGTTGAAGATGAAGAACGTCGATGGGCGCGACCTCGCCGTGAAAGACGTGGCGGGCCCCAAGGGGACTCTGGTCATCTTCTCGTGCAACCACTGCCCATACGTCAAGGCGTGGGAGACCCGGCTCGTGGCGCTCGGCAACGACGCGGGCAAGCTCGGCGTCGGAGTGATTGCGATCAACCCGAACGACCCGTCGGCGATCCCCGAGGACGGGTTCGATCAGATGAAGGAGCGTGCCAAGGCTCGCGGCTACGCCTTTCCTTACGTCGTCGACGCCGGTGCGTCGCAAATGGCCCGCGCGTTCGGCGCCACGCACACGCCGGAGGCTTTTCTGTTCGACCCCAGGGGTGTGCTCGTGTACCACGGGGCCATCGACGACAACGTCGAGGACCCGAGCAAGGTGACCCGGAGCTACCTTCGGGACGCGGTCGATGCCGTTGTGTCCAGGTCGCGGCCGGCGGTGGCGCAGAGCAAGGCCATCGGCTGTTCGCTCAAGCTCAAGAGCTGAGGAGACCAGGGGACAGGGGTCAGGGTTCAGCGACCAGGGGTCAGCGCAAAGCTCGTCGGGAAGCCTGCGGTGCTTGCGAGGTGAGGGGATGAATTGCTCGAGGCGAGGCCTGTCGTGGGCAACCGCTGACCCCGGACCCCGGACCCCCGCTACTCCGGGACGAGCTTGGTCGAGAGGTACCGCTCACCGCGATCGCAGGCGACCGCAACGACAGTGCGGCCACTTCCCAGCTCCCTCGCCTTCGCGAGGGCGACGGAGAGAATCGCGCCTGTTGACGGGCCGCAGAAGATCCCTTCCTCCCTCGCGAGCCGGCGAGCGGCCTCAAACGCCACCTCGTCCGTGACGCGGATCTGCTCCGAGATCGATGACCGGTCCCAGATCGGCGGCACGAAGCTGCCGTCGAAGTGCAGCAGCCCTTCGATCTTCGAGTGCGAGTCGTCGGGTTCGATGGCGACGATGCTCGCCCGGCAGCCCTTGTCCTTGAGGTAGCGCGCAACGCCCATCAACGTGCCACCGGTCCCCACTCCCGCGACGAAGCAGTCGATCCGGCCCTGGGTCTGGTCATAGATCTCGGCGCCGGTGCCGTGGTAGTGCGCGAGGACGTTCCCGGGGTTGCCGTTCTGGTTCAGGTAGAAGAAGGTCCCGGTGTCCTTCGCGGCCTCTTGGACCGCCCAGATGTGGGAGTTCTGATCGGCACCCGAGGTGAGCACGAGCTCGGTGCCCCAGGTCCGCATGATCTTCCGGCGCTCGACGGACTTGGTCTCCGGCATGTAGATTCGGGAGCGGTAACCCTTGAGAGTGGCGACCATCGCGATCGCGATCCCGGTGTTGCCGGACGAGGCGTCGATGATGATCTGGTGCGCTTGGAGGGTGCCCGAATTCTCGGCCTCCTCGATGATGTACTTCACGATCCGGTCCTTGAGAGAGCCGGAGGGGTTCCAGGCTTCCATCTTCATGAGGACCGTCGCCATCCCGGGTTCCGTCACGCGACGGAGCGGAATCATTGGCGTGTTGCCGATCGTGTCGAGGACGCTGGTCGTGCTCACGTGGGCTCCAGGACCGCCTGACGCAAATGGCCCGCGCCAGGATCGCGAAAGGATACACTAATTGGCCGTGTCTCGTGTTAGCCTCAAGAGGTGATCGACCGCTGGTTGGTGAGAAGGTTTGTCTCAAATCCGGAGCGGGTCGGCGAGGCCCGAACACGGGAGGCGTACGGCGTCCTCGAGGGGTTTGCGAGCATCGTCGTCAACGTCGTGGTATTCGCAGTCAAGCTGGTCCCCGGGGTCATGATCGGCAGCATCTCCCTCGTCGCGGATGCCTTCCACTCGCTGGGCGACGTGCTCTCGGCGATCGTCGTGATCTGGGGTTTCAAGGTCGCCGCCCGCCCGTCGGATCGCGAGCACCCGTTCGGCCATGGCCGTGTCGAGAGCGTGGCCACGCTGGTGATCGGCATCCTGCTCTTCGTCGCTGCCTGGGAGTTCGGCCAGAACTCGGTGATCCGCCTGCTGAACCCGAAGCCGGTCGCCGCGTCGAACGTCCTCCTCGCACTCCTCGCCGTCACGCTGGTGCTCAAGGAGTGGCTCTCGCGATTCGCCCGTGACCTGGGACGGAGGATCGACTCCAGCGTGCTGGAGGGGGACTTCTGGCACCACCGCAGCGACGTGTTCGCGACCGCCGTGGTGATCGTAGCCCTGTTCGCGGCCCGGTTCGGCTGGGATTGGGTGGACGGGGTGGCCGGCCTGGTGATTGCAGGCTTCATCGCCTACGCGGCCTACGAGCTGACCCGGAAGGCGATCAACCCTCTGATCGGTGAGGCCCCATCCCCACAGCTGCTGGCGGCGATCAAGGAGACCGCGCTTTGCGTGCCCGAGGTTGACCAGGTGCACGACGTCATCGTGCACTTTTACGGGGGCGTGATGGTGACGTCGCTCCACATCGAGATCTCCGACTCCCTGGACATCACGAGAGCACACGACGTGGCCGAAGCGGTGGAGAGCGCCCTCAACGAGCGGTTCAACGGGTGGGCCGTGGTTCACCTGGACCCCGTCAACCGGAAGCACCCGCTCTACGCCGAGGTGCAATCGTTCCTGGAGGAGTCCTTGCCGGTCATCCCCTACGCCGAGGGGTTCCACGACCTGCGCATCGTCGGGAGCGCTGACCCCTGCTACGTCATCTTCGACCTCAAGGCCGACAGCCACCACGCCCCTGCCATAGCGGACCGGCTCCGGGAGGCGGTCGCACACCGATTTCCTGATGTAGCCAAGGTGGTCGTGAACGTCGAGCCTCGGTACGTGTACTAGCGAGGACAGGCCTTCCTGGCGACGGACACGACAGTTGACGGGTGACGTTTCGGTGTGCCACCGTGCGGGCACGTGAAGGAGGGTCCGATGCCCGACATCGCACGCATCCAGAGGGAGCTCCAGGCCGGAGGCATCGACGGTTGGCTGATGTACGACTTCCGGAACCGGGACCCGATCGCATACGGCATCCTCGGCATGAACTTCGGCGGGTTCACCACGCGTCGGTGGTTCTACTGGATCCCCGCGCGGGGCACGCCGGTCCGGATCGTCTCGGCCGTTGAGGCCGGGAAGCTCGACTCGCTGCCGGGCGAGAAGAAGGTGTACCTGTCGTGGCGCGAGCTGCACGCGACCCTGAAGGCCGCCCTCGGCCCCGCGAAGAGGGTCGCGATGCAGTACTCCCCCGAGGCGAACGTGCCCTACGTCTCGATCGTGGACGCCGGCACGATCGAGCTGATCCGGTCGTTCGGGTACGAGATCGTGACCTCCGCGGCGCTCGTCCAGACCTTCCAGGCGCTGTTGGACAAGGAGGCGTACCGGACCCACCTGGACGCGGCCGAACGGGTGCAGCGCGTGCGCGGGGACGCGTTCGCGCTGGTCGGCACCGAGCTGCGCGCCGGGCGGACGCTGACGCAGTACGACGTGCAACAGTTCATCGTCAAGAGGTTCGGCGAGGAGGGCGTCACCTGCGGCAACGAGTTCCCGATCGTCGGCACCAACGAGCAGCCGGCCGACCCCCACTTCGAGCCGACTCCGGAGAACGCGCGGCCGATCCGGAAGGGTGACACGCTGCTGATCGACCTATGGGCGAGGCTCGACAACAATCCCGGCGCGGTGTTCTACGACATCACGTGGTGCGGGTTCGTCGGCAAGAACCCGCCGGCAAAGTACGTGGAGATCTTCAACGTCGTCCGCGACGCCCGAAACGCTGCGCTGGAGTTCATCCAGGCTCGGTACGCGGCGGGCAAGCCCCTCTACGGGTGGGAGGTGGACGACGCGTGTCGAGCGGTGGTCGAGAAAGCGGGCTACGGCCGGTACTTCGTACACCGGACCGGCCACTCGATCGGCGAGGACGTGCACTGGAGCGGCGTCAACATCGACAACCTCGAAACCCGTGACGATCGGCAACTGGTTCCGGGCGTGTGCTTCTCCATCGAACCCGGAATTTACCTCTCGGGAGAGATGGCGGCGCGCTCGGAGATCAACGTCTTCATCACGCCAGACGGCAAGGTGGACGTCGCCGGTGAGATGCAGAAGCACCTGATCCTGATCGACGTACCCTGAGGGCCGATGAGCGACGTTGGCGCCGAGGTCGAGATCCTGCGTGTCCAGGGCTGGATCAACGCCGAGCCGGTTCTGGCCGCTCTTAGGGCAAACGGGATCCCCGCGCGCAGCCGGGGAGAAGCCCTGGGCTCGGTGTATGGGCTGACGCTGGACGGACTCGGCGAGGTCGCGATATTGGTTCCCGCGGAGCACGAGACAGCGGCGCGCGAGTTGCTTGCCGCCGGCGACCTGCATCAGCTGGAGATCACCGGAGACGACAAGCCCGAAGGGTAGGGGCGGGACAGGTTCCCGCTGTCGCTGCGAGATTCGTGGTGGGGAGGGAAGGCGGACCCCCGGTCCCCTGACCCCGAGTGACGGGCGGAGGCGAAATGAACTGGTACCTGTGGGTGATTCTCGGCTACCTATTGGTCTTGACTGGGTTCAACGTCTACCGGTCGCGCCAGGTCAAGACGCAGGACGATTTCATGGTGGCCGGGCGGAAGCTCTCCCTGACGACCATGGTGTTCACGCTGGTCTGCACCTGGATAGGCTCCGGTACGTTCATCGCCGGCGCCGAGTATGCGTACTACGCCGGCTGGAGCGCGATTTGGCAGCCCGCCGGAGCCTTCCTGGGAATCGCGATCATCTACTTCATCGCCGGGAAGATCCGCACGTTCGGCCAGTACACGGTCGGGGACATTCTCGAAGTACGGTACGGCAAATTCGCCCGTCTGTTCGGCGCCCTGGCCCTGATCGTTGCCTTCACGACGATCGTCGCCTATCAGTTCCGGGCCGGCGGCTACATCTTGAACATCGTCACTGACGGCAGGGTGTCGCTCGAGGTGGGCCAGACCATCGCCGCGGCGTTCGTGATCCTCTTCGTCACGATCGGCGGGATGGTTGCGGTGGCGCACACCGATCTGCCGAACGGCATCATCATCGTCCTCGCGTGCTGCCTTGCCGTGCCGTTCGCGGTCCTGGCGGCGGGGGGCTGGTCGCACGCAAGTCAGGTGCTGCCCCCGGGCCATTTCGAGCTGTTCTCGCCGGACTTCGGCAAGTACCCCGCCCTCAAGGGCCTCTCGTACTTCCTCTCCACCCTGCTGCTGCTCATGGGTGTGCAGTCCATGTATCAGAAGTTCTACGCGGCGCGCTCCCCGAAGGAGGCGAGAACCGCGGTCGCGATCTGGATCGTCGGCACGATCGTCGTGGAGACCATCGTGATCGCGATCGCGGTCTTCGCGGCGGCGTACAACGCCGAGCACCAGACCCACTGGGACCCGCGGTCGCTCGTCCTCAACGCGGCGCGTCACATGGTGCCTGCGCCCGTCGGCGTGCTCCTCCTTGGCGCCGCCTGTGCCGTCGTCCTGTCCACCGGAATGAACTACCTGCTCTCGTCGAGCTCGAACGTGATCAGGGACATCTACCAGCGCATGGTGCGGCCGGACGCGGACCCGACCAAGATGGTGGCGTTGCAGAAAATATTCGTTGTGGCGCTGGGACTCTGCGCCTTCGGCATGATCTTCATCCCGACGGCTCTGAAACTGCAGATCTCTGTGCTCCAGTACGCCTACTTCGCCTACACCATGTACGGCGTGGCCGTCACCCCGGCGTTGTTTGCGGCGCTGACGTGGAAGCGGGCGACCCGACAGGGAGGCCTGGCCTCGATCGTGAGCGGCGCCGTCGCGACCGTCTTCCTCGAGCTGGTGTTGCCGCGGGTGGCACCGTCGATCATGCAGGCGGCACAGGGCAAGGCCGGAGCTCAGGTGTTTGGGGGCGACCCGTGGGGGATCCCGAGCATCTATCCCGCGGCGCTGATCTCGATCGGATCACTGGTGGTGGTGAGCCTGCTCACGCGGCCGCCGAGCGAAGAACAGCTTGCACCCCTGTTCGGCACAAAGGCGACGAAGGCCTGAGGAGCGGCGACCGATCCCCGCAATCGCGTCCTCGGGGCGCGCCCGTACTTGCACGGTCTTTCGCATAGTGGACTACAATGCTCGTGCCTGCATCGGCGGGCAAGGGGGTTGCCGTGGAAGAACGGGAGAGCCCGGCCCTCGTTGAGGCTGCGGACCCTGCGCTGGTCGAGCTGTTCGAGCCAACGCACGTCATTCCGGAACTCAAGGCCGCGACACGAGAGGGAGTTATCTCAGAGATTGTGAAGGCGGTAGCGCAACGTGGGCTGGTGAGTGATGCCCGTTGGCTCGAAACCGCGCTCACCGAGCGCGAGCGGATGGTCCCCACGGCGATGCCCAACGGGGTTGCGTTCCTACATGCCCGCCACCGCGCCGCCGAGAAGTTCCCGAAGCAGTTCCTGTTCCTGGCGCGCTCCAGCAAGGGGGTCGCCTTCGGCTCGCCGGACGAGCGCCCGACTCACCTGTTCTTCCTGCTGGCCCTGCGCAAGGACATGGCCCACCTGCGATGGCTTGCGCGGCTGTCATGGATCTGCCGCAATCGTACGACCGTCGCAAGCCTTCTCAAGGTCCAGGGAGCGGAGGAAATGGCGCGCGCGCTGCGCCTCGCCGTCGAGGAGCTCCCCGGGAACCTCAAGCAGAGATAGGGCTCCGGGCACAGGAAGTACAAAGACAAGATCGGGAATTCAGTGATGGGGCGAGAGCCTGTCCCAGCTGTGCCCTATGCCCTATGCCCTATGCCCTATGCCCTGTCAGTTCAGATACCCCGCGAGCGCGCGTGACTGTGCACCGCGGCGCAGCTTGGTGAGGGCCTGGTTCTCGATCTGTCGCACTCTCTCGCGCGAGATCCCGAGCGCGTCGCCAATCTCGCGAAGAGTGCGGGGGCTGTCATCCGCGAGGCCGAACCGCATCGCGAGGATCTGCTGCTCCTTCTCGGAGAGTTTGGCGAGAGCCTCGCGGAGGGTCTGTTCGAACGACTGGCGGAGAATCCCCTCATCGGTGTCCGGGACTACATACTGCTCGAGCAGGTCGCCGAACTCGGCCTCCCCCTCCTGGTCGACGGGTTCGTTGAGGGAGAGTATGTTCTGGTTGGAGGAGAGAAGGAGGCGCACCTCATCGGGGTTCATCCCGAGCTCCTCTGCCAGCTCTTGTTCGGATGGTGGCCGCTCGAGTTCCCGGCCGAGCGCCTGACGGGAGCGCTCCAGCCGGTAGAGAACGTTGGCTTGCTTCTGCGGCAACCGGAACGTGGCGCCATGCTCTGAGAGGGCATGCAGGATCGCCTGACGGATCCACCAGACCGCGTAGGTGATGAACTTGACGTTCTTATCGGGGTCGAACTTCTTGGCGGCCTGTATGAGGCCGATGTTTCCCTCGTTGATAAGGTCAAGAAGCGAGACCCGCGAGTGCCGGAACCGTTTGGCATACGCGACCACGAACCTTAGGTTCGCCTCGACCAGCTGCCGCAGGGCCTCGCCGTCGCTTTCCTCTTGGATCCGGTGTCCGAGGTTCCGCTCCTCTTCGGGGGTAAGCTGCTTGAAGCGCCCGATCTCGTAAAGGTACCGGCGCAGCAGCCCGGCCTCCGGATCGTTCTGGTGCTGGTCGTGGTTCATTCGCCCTCGTTAGGGACCAATCCTCCTCGCGGTCGCAGGGCGAGCGCGTGCTCGCGTGGCACCGAGCCGCGCCGAGCTGCTTCTCGCTCGACCAGCGTCGCGAGGCGCTCGACCTCCGCCTGGAGGGCGTCAATCTGGTCCTTCATGTTGAGGACAACTTCCACGCCGGCCAAGTTTACTCCGAGGTCCCTGGTGAGGGTGAGCACGAACTCGAGGCGCCTGCAGGTTTCGTCGTCAAAAAGACGAGTGTTGCCCACGCTGCGGGTCGGACGGATGAGGCCCTCGCGCTCGTACAGGCGCAGCGTCTGTGGGTGGATCTCATAGCGCTCGGCAACCCAGCTGATCATGTGGTAGCGCCTACTAGGCTCGGTCATGCTCCCACCCCTTCAACGGCGACGCGGCGGCGCGACCGACCGGCCTTGGGGATGCGGACCTTGAGCACGCCGCCGCGCAGCGTCGCGCGAGGCTCGTCCGAAACGTCAGTGGGGAGGCGGACCATTCGGTGAAACCTCCCCCGCGGCCGTTCGATGCGCAGGTATGCGCCGCAGCCGTCGGTACTTTCTGGCAGCTCGCCGGAGAGAATCAGCGCCCCGCCGTCGAGGCGGAGATCGATGTCGTCCACCTTCACGCCGGGGAGCTCCGCTTCGACGATCACCTCGGTATCGCTCTCCCACACGTCAACGGGGGGCTCGAACGCCGCCGCCTGCCCCAGCGCAACAGGTGACGCGGGCAGAAGCGCCCGCTCGGTGGCCTCGCGCAGCCGCTCCGCCAGCGCCATCAACTCGCGCACCGAACGCCAGTCGAGGTCGCTCATCCGACCCTCCTTGCCGTGCCGCAGACAGGCTCAGTTCGTAGGCTTGGGTTCGACGTCCACATACTCCGCATCAACCACGTCCCCGTCCCCGGGCGGCGTGCCCGCCTGCGGTTGGCTCGGACCGCCCGCCGAGGCGCCCGAATCGCCGTGGGCCCCCGCTGCCGTCGCGGTGCGATAGATCTCCTCCGCCAAATGGTGCGAGGCTTTGGTCAGCTTCTCGTATGCCGCGTCCATGGGGTCCTTCTTGCCGGCTTCGAGAGCCTTCTTGGCGTCCGCAATAGCGGCCTCAATCTCTTTCTTCTGAGCGTCCGGCACCTTTTCCTGGTTCTCCTTGATCAGTTTCTCGGTCGAGTAGATCAGCGAGTCCAGGCGGTTGCGGGACTCGATCTCCTCGCGCCGCCTGCGGTCCTCGTCGGCGTGCTGCTCGGCCTCGCGCACCATTCCCTGGACCTCGTCCTCCTTCAGGCCCGAGGACGCCGTGATCTGGATCTTCTGCTCCTTGCCGGTGCCCAAGTCCTTGGCGGAGACGTGCAGGATGCCGTTGGCGTCGATGTCGAACGTCACCTCGACCTGGGGGATGCCGCGCGGCGCCGGGGGGATCCCGATGAGGTGGAAGCGCCCCAGCGTGCGGTTGTCAGGTGCCATCGGGCGCTCGCCCTGCAATACGTGGATCTCGACCTGGGTCTGGTTGTCGTCGGCCGTCGAGTAGACCTTGGACTTGCGGGTTGGGATCGTGGTGTTGCGCGGGATCACGACATCCGTGACGGCTCCCAGGGTCTCGACGCCGAGAGAGAGGGGAGTGACGTCGAGCAGGAGGAGGTCGTGGACTTCACCGGCCAGCACGCCGGCCTGGATCGCCGCGCCGACGGCGACAACTTCGTCCGGGTTGACGCCCTTGTGCGGCTCCTTGCCGAAGAGCCCCTGGACCAACGCCTGGACGCGAGGGATCCTCGTGGAACCGCCGACAAGGACGACCTCGTCGATGTCCTTGGGCTCGAACCCCGCATCCTTGAGTGCCTGCCGGCAAGGGCCTACGGTTCTCTGGACGATGTCCTCAACGAGCTGCTCGAACTTGGAGCGCGTCAGGCGGATGTTGAGGTGCTTGGGCCCGGAAGCGTCGGCCGTGATGAACGGTAGGTTGATGTCGGACTCCTGAGTGGTCGAAAGCTCGCACTTTGCCTTCTCAGCGGCTTCCTTGAGCCGCTGCAGGGCCATTCGGTCCTTGGACAGGTCGATGCCCTGGTCACGGCGGAACTCCTCCACCAGCCACTCGATCAGGCGCTGATCGAGGTCGTCGCCGCCCAGGTGCGTGTCGCCGTTGGTTGATTTGACCTCGACGACTCCCTCGCCAACCTCGAGGATCGAGATGTCGAACGTGCCGCCGCCGAAGTCGTAAACTGCGATCGTCTCGTCCTTCTTCTTGTCCAGCCCGTACGCAAGCGCCGCCGCGGTCGGCTCGTTGACGAGGCGGACGACCTCGAGCCCCGCGATCTGGCCGGCATCCTTGGTGGCCTGCCGTTGCGCGTCGTTGAAGTAGGCCGGCACCGTGATGACGGCCTTCTCGACCTTCTCGCCGAGGTAGTCCTCGGCGGCGGACTTCAGCTTCTGGAGGACCATCGCCGAGATCTCCGGCGGCGAGTACGCCTTGGCGTCCACGTCGACGCGTGCCGTGTCGTTCTCACCGCGCACGACGTGGAAGGGGAACATCTTGATCTCCTGGGTCACCTCGTCGTAGCGCCGGCCCATGAACCGCTTGATGGAGAAGATCGTTTTGTCGGGGTTCGTGATGGCTTGGCGCTTGGCCACCTGTCCGACGGGCCGCTCGCCGTTCTTGCCGAACGCCACGACCGAAGGCGTGGTTCGGCTGCCCTCCTGGTTGGCAATGACGACGGGCTTTCCGCCCTCCATGACGGCAACCACCGAGTTCGTGGTGCCGAGGTCGATTCCGATGATCCTTGACATTGATGGAGCCCTCCTCAGGTCAACAGCACTTAGTAATCATAAGACCTGAGTCAGTTCGTGTCAAGGTGTTTCGATCACCGCTCCGGGACCCGGGTTGACGTCCTCATTCTCCATGCCTAAATGTTGGGAAAGCATGAGGTTTGAATCTGGCGCCCCGGCCGCATTGTTCCCGGTCAAGAGCACCGACTGCTCGCGGAGAACGTAGCGGTAGGGATGGCCCCAGGGGTCGACGGTCTGGGGTGGTCGGGCAAACTGCTCACGGGTGAGCTCGGCGAGGGTGTCGGGAAAACTCCCGACGAGAAGAGCGCGAGACTGGAGCGTGTGCCAGATTCCGGTCATCCGGGCCCAGGAAGCGGCGGCGAGGAAACAGACGCTGCAGTTCAGCGATCACGCGGCGGTCGCGGCCGCGCTCGAGGAGACTGCCGCATGAGCGCGCCCCTGTGGACGGTCGACGCCATGGCGGCCGCGATGCGGGCGGAGCGCGCCGGCGCGCTGCCGGAGACGGTTGGCGGCATCTCGATCGACAGCCGGTCGATCGCGCCAGGCGAGGCGTTCTTCGCCATCAAGGGCGAC
>JAIQFQ010000077.1 GCA_020073245.1 Terriglobia bacterium
GCTCCACCGCTACGACTTCGGTCTGAAGGACGCGCCGGTCGGCCCGTGCATCTTGTACGCGGTGTCGTGCGGGCTGTCCGATCACGTGCTCGCCGACCACCTCGACATCCTCCTGCGCACCGGCGGCCAGGTCGCCGACGATGATGACGATGAAGATGAGGGTGCCGAGGGCGCCGGCGACGAGGCGCAGCCCGAAGAAGGAA
This sequence comes from Terriglobia bacterium, assembly GCA_020073245.1. Lineage (GTDB taxonomy): Bacteria > Acidobacteriota > Thermoanaerobaculia > Thermoanaerobaculales > Thermoanaerobaculaceae > RBG-13-68-16. Next base: position 204 of record JAIQFQ010000077.1, read on the forward strand.
CCGGCAGCACGGTGCGCCTGAAGGACTGGAAGGCCCGCCGGCGCCCGTCGATGGGCTACGACCCCGCGGTCGACAGCGCCTCTGCCCGCGCGGCCGCCCAGCAGCCGTCGCTGTTCCCTGAGGGCGAGAAGGCTCCCGTGGCTTCGCGCCAGGTGCCGCTGATCGACCAGGCGCACCGCCTGATGCACCTGTGGCGCGCCGGGGATGTGGTCAAAGTGGACGAGTACGTAGAGCTGCGCGGCCTGCGGCGCAGCCGGCTGTTCGGGCAGCTCCTACAGGCCCTGATCGAGCTGTCCGAGACCGCAAGCGAGGAGCGCTCGCTCCTCGAGACGATCAGCAACCACCTCAAGGAACGGGGTGTACAGTTCGAGAGCGGGCAGAAGGAGATGTTCGAGCCATGAGATCGTTCGAGCCGGGCTACCTCGATCGTATGCCGATCAGCCAGAGCGTGCTGCGGAACGTCCGGTTCCTCGGTGAGTGTCGTGGCCGCGAGGGGCTGTACACGCAACAATTTCCCCAGGTGCTCGACACGCTCCGCCAGGTTGCCATCATCCAAAGCACGGAATCGTCCAACCGCATCGAAGGGATCACAGCTCCGCTGCGGCGGATCGAGGCGCTGGTCAAGGAGAAGACCACACCGCGCAACCGCTCCGAGCAGGAGATTGTCGGATATCGGGATGCCCTCAGCCGGATCCATGCGGACCATGCAGCGTTGAACCTGGACACCGGCCTGGTCCTGGGACTGCACGCGACGCTCTTTCAGTACGCCGGGGGAACCGGTGGGCACTGGAAGGACAAGGACAACGTGGTGGCGGCTCTCCATCCGGATGGCTCGCGGAGCGTTCGGTTCCGCCCGGTGGCAGCCGCCCAGACACCTGCCGCGATGGCGCGCCTCCAGGAGCTGTTCAGACACGAGTGGCAGGAGGGTCGCATCGAGCCGCTGGTCCTGATCGGCGCGTACGCCTTGGATTTCCTGTGTGTCCACCCGTTCAGCGATGGCAACGGCCGGATGGCTCGCCTGCTCACCTTGCTGCTTCTGTATCAAGCTGGGTTCGAAGTGGGCCGCTACGTGAGCCTGGAAAAGATCATCGAGCGGAGCAAGGAGAGCTACTACGAAACGCTCCACACGTCGTCGCAGGGATGGCACGAGGGGCAGCACTCGCTAATGCCGTGGCTTGATTATTTCCTCGGGGTTCTCAACGCCGCCTACAAGGAATTCGAGGATCGGGTGGGTGACCTGACCGCCGCCCGCGGAGCAAAGACGCAGCTCGTCCTCGATGCGATCAACCGCCTCCCGTCACGCTTCCGGATGGTCGATATCGAGCGCCTCTGCCCCAACGTCACCCGCGACATGATCCGGGTCGTACTCCGTAAACTGAAGCTCGAAGGGAAAGTCCGGTCCGAAGGTGCAGGGGTGGCAGCGGTTTGGCTGAAAGGTGGTAATAACCCATGACTAGTGGTAATAAAGGTGGTAATAACATCGGAGCGAGGCCATGAGCAAGCTCCAGTGGACCCCGTGGCACAAGGTCGTGACGCTGCGCGAGGACCTGAAATCGGGCGAGCTTTCGCTGTCCATGTTTGCCGCAGATCTCGACGACGTGGCCATGCAACGGGGGCGGCGCCCGACCTACGAGAAGCCCGTGGAGTTCTTCGCCCTCACGTACCCGACCTACAACCTCCGCCAGCTCGCGAAGGACGTGGTGCTGCGCCTCGCGGCGAAGAACGACAAGGCCGTCCGGCAACTGGAGCTGACCTACGGCGGGGGCAAGACGCACTCCCTGATCACCCTGTTTCACCTGGTCAACGACCCGGACCGCCTCCCAGACCTGCCCGCGGTGCGCGAGTTCAAGAGCGAGTTTGGGATGGCCCCACCGAGGGCGCGGATCGCCGCCCTCACGTTCGATCGGCTCGACCCCGTCACGGGGATGGAGGTCAAGGCGCCTGACGGCAAAGTTAGGCGCTTCCGCTACCCGTGGACTGTGCTTGCGTTTCAGCTGGGCGGCGACGATGGCCTGAAGATCCTCGGGATGAAGGGCAAAGACGAGCGCGACGAACCGCCTTTCACCAACGTGGTTGAAGACCTCTTGCGGCTACCCGCGCGTGATGGCTTGGCAACGCTCGTCCTGATCGACGAGGTGCTGATGTGGGCGCGCACCAAGGTCGGGGCGGAGCCAGTGTGGCGCCATCGGATTCAGGACTTCTTCCAGAGCCTCACCCAGGCCGCGACCAAGGTCGACAGCTGCGCACTCGTAGCTTCGCTCCTTGCCACCGATCCCGGCAAGAGCGACGATTTGGGAAAGCAGATCGTCCAGGAGCTATACGCGATCTTCCGGCGAGAGCGCGAAGAGGGCGTCCTGCCGGTGGAAAAGGGCGATGTTGCCGAGCTACTCCGGCGCCGGTTCTTTGCACCTAAGTCGGTCGAGGACCTGCAGGCGTTCCGGCCGCACGTGGTGGCCGCGCTCAAGGGGATCGCCGATCTCGACGAGCAAACCCGGCGGGACGGCAAGAACGCCGAGGATCGGTACCTCGACAGCTACCCGTTCCACCCGGACCTCACTGAGGTCTTCTACACGAAGTGGACTCAGCTCGAGGGTTTCCAGCGGACCCGCGGGGTGCTGCGGACGTTCGCGCTCGCGCTGCGCGAGGCGGAGAAGTGGGACCAGTCGCCGTTGGTGAGCGTGAACGTGTTCTTGACGGCGCCGGGCGAGCCCAAAGGAATCTCCGAGGCCGCGCGGGAACTGACCACGGTGGCCGAATCCGAGGAATGGAAAGGCAAGAAACAGGGCTGGACAGAGATCCTGGGGAGTGAACTCCAGAAGGTATGGCAGCTGCATTACGACTTCCCGGCGCTGCACCACCGCGAAATCGAGCAGGCCGTGATCGCGACGTTCCTCCACTCACAGCCGCCGACAGCTCACGGCGCCCTCACACGGGAACTGCTGACGCTTATCGGTGCAACGAAACCCGACAAGATCGAGCTCGAGAAGGCACTCCGTCGCTGGGCAGACGCCTCGTGGTTCCTCGACGAAGCCGCGATGGGGGACAGCAAAGCAGCGCCCGGCGAGCCAAGGGCGCTCCCGCAAGCGTGGCGGCTCGGATCGAAGCCGAACCTCCGCCAGATGCACGACGATGCTCAGACTCGCGTCGGCGCCGAGTTGGTAGAGGCGAGGTTGCTGGACGAGATCGGCCGGGCGAAAGCGCTCACCACGGGTGCCAGCGCCGCCGAAGTGCGCGTTCATACCCTGCCCGAGAAGCCGCACGATATTGCGGACGATGGGAACTTCCATTACGCGGTGCTAGGCCCGAGATCAAGCTCCGAGTCTGGCAAGCCGAGTCCAGAGGCACGGCGCTACCTCGAAGAGACCACCGGACCCAACAGGCCGCGGGTGAACCGGAACGCAGTTGTCCTTGCCGTACCGTCGCGCGACGGTCTGGAGGTGGCCCGCGATCGAGTCAGGGATTACCTCGCGTGGGAAGAAGTGCGCAGCCAGCTCAAGGGGCAGGAGATCGATCCGATTCGCGAGGCAACTCTGGCGACCAAGCTGGATGGCGCTCGCAAAGCGATCCCAGAAGCGGCGCGTCAGGCTTACTGTGTCGTCGTAACGGTCTCGGAAAGGAACGAGCCCCAGGCGTTCAAGATTGCGGGAAGCGACGAGCCGTTGTTCACGACGATCAAGGCGGATAGCCGGGCCCGGATTCAGGAGTCGGCGGTGAGCGCCGATGCCTTGCTGCCGGGCGGCCCGTACGACCTGTGGCGCAAGGGGGAGACTTCGCGCCGCCTCAGCGATCTCGTCGGTGCTTTCGCGCAGTTTCCA
>JAIQFQ010000048.1 GCA_020073245.1 Terriglobia bacterium
ATGAGGGCGCAGTCATGAGTTCGCATTGGCACGACACACCACCGCCGTGGTGGCGTGCGCGCCTGACCTTTGGCAGACCGGAGCGGCCGCCCCGATGGGGCCTCCGGTCCAGGATCGAGGTGCCGTTACCGGAGAGGCGCGGCGCCCGGGGAGGAGAGACCATGCGAGTGTTGCTGAAAGGAACGGTTCTTGCTCTGCTGCTGCTTGTCTTGGCGGTGCCGGTGGCCGCGCAGAGCAGCACCTCGGGCGGAATCCGGGGCACGGTCAAGGACACGAAGGGGGCCGTGCTGCCGGGCGTCGCGGTGACTGCCTACTCGACGGCTCTCGTCGCGGGGAAGATGACGACGCACACCGACGAGCGTGGCGTGTACCGCTTGCCCGCGCTGCCGATCGGGGACTACGCCCTCGAAGCCGAGCTCTCGGGATTCGTGAAGGTGCGGCAGGAGGACGTCCGGATCAGCATCGGGCGTGAGCTGGGGATCGATATCACGCTCCCCCAGGCCAACGTGGCGGAGGCGGTTTCCGTCAGCGCGGAGGCCCCGCTGGTCAGCACGGTGGCCAACCAGGTGTCCAGCTACTTCGACAAGGGCTGGATAGACCGCCAGCCCCTGCCGAGAAACTTCTACTTCATCCTCAACGCCGCCCCCGGCGTGAACTCCGAACCCACTTCAGTACTTACGAGCAATGTGCTGGCCTACGGCGGCAACTCCGCGCGCCAGAACGCCTACACGCTCGACGGAGTCAACGTGTCCGACCCGGGAGGCGGCTCGTACTGGGTCCTCCCCAGCATCCAGTGGATGGAGGAGGTCAGGGTCGGCGGGCTCGGTGCGGACGCCGAGTACGGAGGCTACACGGGAGGCGTCATCAACGGTGTGACCAAGTCGGGAGGCAACGTCTTCCACGGTGCTATCGAGTACTACTATCAACCGGAAAGCTGGGTCTCCAACAACAACCCGTCGGGCGCGCAGGAGCCGTTCAAATTCTCGGATGCGTCGGTAAGCCTGGGCGGCAAGATCATGCAGGACAAGATCTGGTACTTCGTCTCCGGCGAGTCCTGGCAGAACACGACGACTCCGGTGGACGCCCCGGCGTCCTCCGTCCGCAACATCGGCCGCGGCATGGGAAAGCTCACCTACCAGGCCAGCGAAGGAAACCGATTCATGCTCATGGCCGAGGACGACAAGGTGGTCAACAACAACCGCGGCATCGACGCGTACACGTTTCCGGAGGCATCGTACAAGCAGGTGGCGCCCAACTTCACAGCCAGCCTGGGGTGGGATTCGATGGTCAACACCAACAACCTCCTCAACCTCAGGGCGACGTACATGGACGGGCGGGACGACAGCGTGCCGTACCGTGGAAACACCCCCGGCCACATTGACGACGGCAACACCGGCAACTACTGGGCCAATGTGCCAATCAATGGCCTCGACTTCCGTCGCTTGGAGAGCATCGACGGCTCCTGGAGCCTCTTCGCTGACGCCCTGTTTGGCGGCAACGACTCGCACTCGTTCAAGTTCGGGGCGAAGTACGAGACTGGATGGGTTACCGAACAGCTCAAGCGCTCCGGTGGCTTCACCTACTACGACGACTCCGCGGCGACGTACACTGACGCCCAAGACAACGAGCTTTACCTTTGCAGCACCGACGGCGGCCAGAGTATAGATCTCAACTACTATTACGCGCACCCCGAGTGCGGCGCCGACTACATCGAGCGGGGCTACGGCGAATACAACGAGTGGCTGAAGTGGAACGGCTATGCGATCTACGCCCAGGATTCGATGCGCCTCGACAACTTCACGCTCAACGTCGGGTTGCGCTACGGCGGCTACAACGGCGGGTTCGTGGCTGGCCACGGCAACTCGGACGTCTACAAGGTGACGTACCTGGATCCGCGGATCGGGTTCGTGTGGGACCTCACCGGCGAAGCGCGAACGGTCGTGAAGGGGCACTGGGGTCGCTACCACGGGGGGATGGTCAGCTGGTACTGGGACCGCGAGGCCTCGGGGAACATCGCGGTACCCGACCAGGACTGCTACTGGGTTTCGGAGACCCAGTCGTACACCGATTGCGACCAGCCGGTGAGCGCCTCCACCGCCACGATGGGCAAGATGAACCACCCGTACGTCGACGAGACACTGCTGACGCTCGAGCAGGCGCTCAGCAAGTCCACAGCGATCGGGCTGGATCTCGCGCAGCGGAACTTCCGCAACTTCATGGTGATGACGAACGTGAACAACGACTACGCGACGCTGGTCGCGCACGGCAACCCGATAACCGGCGGCGACCTCACGTTCTACGACCTGCTGTCGGCCCCGGTGTTCGTGCTCAGCGAGGGCAACCCGACGTTCCGCGACTTCAAGTCCGTGACGCTGCGCTTCGACAAGCACTACTCCGACGGGTGGCAGATGAGGGCCTCGATCGTGTGGTCGGACAACAAGGGGAACGTCGAGAACGACTACAGCTACGATTCCGACTGGACGGACAAGAACGGTTTGATCAACCTCCCCGGCAGGATGACGTTCTCGACCAACGAGTGGGAGGCGAAGCTCTCCGCCTCGGTGGACCTCCCGCTCCACCTCCAGGCCAGTGCGTTCTACACCTACCTCTCCGGCCAGTACTGGACGCCGTACATCCGGATCAGGGAGCTCGACTACAACGCGAGCACCGGGACCTACGTCTACCTGGTTCCGCTGGGATCGGAGAAGTTTCCTGCGCGCAACCTGGTCGACCTGAGGCTCTCGTGGAGCACGAAGATCGGGAGCGACATGAACCTGACCGTGCAGGCCGAGTGCTTCAACTGCACGAACAGCGCGACCGTGCTCAGCCACGCTTCCGAGCGATATGGCGACTACTACCCCTCGGACGGATCGTGGACTGGGCCGAGGTCCAGCTACGCTCAGCCGGACGCGATCGAGCAACCCAGGCAGCTCCGGGCGGGCGTGCGTTTCACCTTCTGAGTCGAGTCGTGAGCTTGAGATCGGGGCGGCCGCGAGGCCGCCCCGCCTTTCAAGGGGGGACAGAGTCATGAAGACCGGGAACTGGAGTTGGCTGGAGCGCATCGCGGCGGTGTGGGTCGCGGCGGCGGGCGTGGTGGGGCTGAGCGCGGCGGCGCTTGCCCAGGCACCGACGCCGGCCCCGATGACCTGGGACCAGAGCAGGTCGGTGTACAACCGGCGCGTGCATCCGCGGGAGCCGGCCGAGAACGTGAACTGGGAGGCACGCGTCACCGCGCTCCTGAAGGAAGAGCCCGGCGATGTCGTCATCACGGCCGTCGGCGACATGATTTTCAACAAGCAGATCTCGAACCTCGCGGAGCCATACCACCAACAGCTCTTCCGGATCATGCAAGAGGCCGACATCGCGTACGGGAACCTCGAGTTCTCGCTCAACGACCGGCCCGAGCTCCAGCGGCCGTTCTACAACTTCCGCGCGCCGCGGGAGTTCAGGTGGGAGGTCGCGGCGATCGGGATCAACCTCGTGAGCCTGGCGAACAACCACGCGCTCGACTTCGGCCCGGAGGGACTCAAGGAGTGCCTACGTGCCCTTGATTTGACGCAGATCACCCACGCGGGCGCCGGCGCGACGCTGGCTGAGGCGCACGAGCCGGGGACGATAAGCGTCCAGAGTCAGAAGACGAAGTTCGCGCTGCTGTCGTACATGCGCTACTGGACCCAGAAGTACCGCTGCAAGGACCCGGACGGGCCGTGCCTCGCCACGATCAACCCGGCCGAGATCCTCATCGCCCGCGAAGGCAAGGTCGAGGAGGTCGAGGGGCCGCTCGCGAGCGACGTCGAGGCGATGGAGGACGACATCGTTCTCGCCAACCGGCACAACGACGTCCTCATCGTGTCGCTTCACAACCACGACGTGAGCCACCACCGGGTCTACGGGATCCAGGAGAACATCCCACCCACCGAGGAGATCATGTACCGCAGGGCGATCGACGCGGGGGCGGACATGGTGATCGGCAGCGGGCCGCACGTCCTGCGCGGGATCGAGATCTACAAGGGCAAGCCGATCTTCTACTCACTCGCCGACTTCATCTACCAGTACCGCACCCCGGACAAAATCCCGGTTGACCTCATCCACCAGCGCGACACCGAGATCGCGCGGCCCACCAACGTCTCGGTGTGGGACCGCCGCGACACGCCGCAGACGATGGAGGGGATCCTGGTGCGGATGACCCTCAACGCGGAGAAGCTCAAGAGGATCGAGTTCATCCCCATTTCGATCGACGACGAAGGCCCCCTGTACGGGGTGCCGCGCTTCGCGAGCGCCGCGCGATGCAAGGAGATGATCGGGCGGGTGGAGAGGCTGTCGAAGCCGTACGGGACCACGATCGTGAACAAGGGATGGTACGCGGAGGTGAAGTTCTAGCTGAGTCGTGCTGGGTCGTGATTGGAGTTGGACGTGGCATGCAAGGCCCGCATTCGCGGCACGCTGCTGATCCCATTCGCTCTGTCAGGACTCTGGCTGGGTCTATGGGCCTGTACCGGTGAGCCTCCTCAGCAGGCTCCCACACCGCCGGTCGCCGCGAGGGTTCCGAAGCTCCTCGAGGTGCACGGGGACAAGCGGGTCGACGACTACGACTGGATGCGGGTGCGCGACGACCCGAGAGTGAAGGCGTACCTTGAGGCCGAGAACGCGTACGCCGAGGCCGTGATGAAGTCGACCGAGAAGCTCCAGGCCAAACTCCTCGGCGAGATGGTCGGCCGCGTAAAGCCCGACGATGCCGCGCCCCCCGTCGAGGACAACGGCTACCTCTACTGGACACGGTTCGAGCGAGGGAAGGAGTACCCGATCCACTGCCGCAGGAAGGCATCGGTCGGGGCCCCCGACGAGACCGTGCTCGACGTCAACGCCTTGGCGGTCGGGGAGAGACTTTGCAAGGTTGCCGGCATGGCGGTGGGCCCGGACAACCGCCTCGTCGCCTTCGGCGTGGACACGCGAGGCGACCGGCTCCACACGATCCGCGTCCGCGACCTCGGCTCGGGCACGCTGCTCCCCGACGCCATCCCCGGCACCGCAGCCGAGATCGCGTGGGCGGCCGACAGCCGGACGTTCTTCTACACAACGGCCGACGCCTCGATCCGGACGTACCGCGTCATGCGCCACGTCCTCGGCTCGCCGCCGGCGTCCGACGCGCTGATCTACCAGGAGAACGACCCCACCTTCGAGGTCTCGCTACGCCTTTCGAAATCGCGCTCTGTGGTGCTCGTCAAGACCGCGAGCGAGACCTCGTCCGAGTGGCGCGTCCTGGATGCGACCCACCCGAGCGGGGCACTCGAGGTGTTCCAGGCGCGCACGCCGGGGCTGCTGTACGAGCTCGAGCACGCCGGAGGCCGGTTCTGGATCCGGACGAACCTGGGTGCGCCGAGCTTCCGGCTCATGGAGGCGACGGCCGGGAAGACCGCCAAGGAAGCCTGGACCGAAGCCGTGCCAACCCGCGAGGGCGCGCTGCTGGAGGAGTTCGATGCCTTCCGCGGCTACCTCGTACTCGCCGAGCGGGTCAGGGGGCTGCCGCGAGTCCGGATCGTCGCCCTCGGCGACCGCAGCGAGCGCACCGTGACGTTCGGCGACGCGGCGTACGAGGCCGACCTCGACGAGAACCCCGAGTACGGTCGCCATGCCCTCCGCCTCCGGTACTCTTCGCCGACGGTCCCCACCTCGATCTACGACGTGGACCTGGCGACGGGAGTGAAGACCCTGCTCAAGCGTGACGAGGTCGGCGGCGGCTTCGAGCCATCGCGCTACGAGGTGCGCCGCCTCGAGGCGCCCACCGCCGACGGCAAGCGGGTTCCGATCTCGCTCGTCCTTCGCAGGGGTCTCCGGCTCGACGGCGCGCACCCGCTTCTCCTGTGTGGGTACGGCGCATACGGCCATAGCGTGTACAAGCCGAACTTCCTCCCCGAGCGTTTCAGCCTGCTCGATCGCGGCTTCGTGGTGGCGATCGCCCACGTTCGCGGCGGCCAGGAGCTCGGGCGCGCCTGGTACGACGACGGCAAGCTCCTACGCAAGAAGAACACCTTCTCCGATTTCATCGCCTGCGCCGAGTACCTCGTCGCACAGCGCTACACGAGCCCAGACCGGCTGTTCGCGAACGGCCTCTCGGCCGGCGGGATGCTGATGGCGGTGGTTGCCAACTGGCGCCCCGACCTCTTCAGGGGGATCTTGGCCGAGGTCCCTTGGACCGACGTCGTCACGGACAGCCTCGACCCGAACCTGCCGCTGGTTACGGTCGAGTACGAGGAGTGGGGGGACCCGAATCGCAGGGACGACTACGAGTACCTGCGCTCGTACTCGCCGTACGACAACGTCAAGGCGCAGGCGTACCCCGCCATGCTCGTCACCGGCGCGTTCAACGACACCCAGGTCGAGTACTGGAACCCCGCCAAATGGGTGGCGAAGCTCCGCGCAATGAAGACCGACCCGAACCCGCTCCTGCTCGTCACGAACATGGCCTCGGGCCACAGCGGCGCCTCGGGCCGCCTGGAGAGGTACCGGCTCACGGCCCTGAAGTACGCATTCATGCTGCAGTTGCGCGGGATTGCCGAGTAGCTTCGGCCACATCGGAGAGTGCGCGCCCCCGGCTGCCGCGTGGTAAAATTCGGCAATGGCGCGGTGCTCGATGAGACGGTTCACAATGGCTGTGCTTGCGACCGCGCTTGCGACGCAGGCGGCTCGTGCCGATGCCCTTGGCGATTTGCGGACGTTCCTCGCGAGCCTTGCCGCCAGTGAACCCGTGAGGGCCGCGGTGAGGATCGAAGTTCGTACCGTATCGGGGGAGAAGGACGCCAAGGCGGCGCCGCAAACCGACACCGAAACGGTCACGGTCGAAGCGTCCGCCGGTCCGGCCGGGTTGGCTCTCATCGCCTCGCCCTCGCTGCTCGCGGCCCTGCGTGAGGCGAAGGGTGCGCCCCAAGGTAGCAAGCACCGGGTGCGCTCGCTCGAGGTGCCGCTCGGCGAGGCTGGCCTCGAAGCGCTCGACGCCCTGCTGGACGCCGGACGCGCACTCGGGAGCGAGATCTCCGGCGCCACCCTTCTGCGCGAGTCCACCGACGCCTTCGGCGGCCAGTCGGCGCACCTTGTCGTGCTGCGCCTCGATCCCCATCTCAGCGAAGAAGATCGAAAGCACGTCAAGGAGATGACCACCGAGGCCCGGATCTGGCTCGATGGTGGTGGCTGTCCGCTCGGGTCGGAGATCGTGACGGACGCGAAGGTTCGGATCTTCCTCCTGAGGGCGGAGGGGCACGAGCGCGCCCGGCGCGAGTACGTCCGGCTTGGCGACCGCCTCGTGACAACTCGGGAGGAGCGCGAGGAGCGATCCTCGGGACTGGGCCAACACAGCCAGAGCACCGTCACGATCACCGTTACCCCAGGCGCTCCGGGTGGCGCGGACGGGTCCGCGCCGGCGGCGCCTGCGGGGTCACCGCCGGTCGGCGCTTCGCCGGCCCTGGCGCCCACGCCTGCATCGGCGGACCGACCCCCGGCACGGTGAAACGCCCGCAAGCGGTCCCGGACCCGTACCTGGCGTGCGACCGCGCGGCGCAAGCCTACCGCTCGGCGAGGAGCCAGGCGGTAACGAGGGCAAGCCGCGCCATGCGCAGAACTTGCGCTGCCTCGAGGGCGTCGGCGGTGTCGCCCGGTTCGTGGTAGGCCGGAAAGAAGTTGCCGAAGAAACGGATGAACGGGACGTGGGCACGCGCGAAATCGCGGTAGTCGCTCCCGCCGTGCGTCCCGTCGGTGCGGTCGAAATGGAGTGCGAGGCCGGTCGCGTGTCCAGCGTGCCTCAGTGCGGCCTCCAACTGTGCCGCACCCGACGGCAGGCCGGGCTCCGCGAAGTCGGCCGGCCTGACCTTCGCGAGGAACGCATCGCCGGCGGGCAGTCCGGTGTCGGCGACCAGCTTCTTGATTTCGTCCAATGACCACGGGTGGCCGATCATGTCGAGGTTGAGGTACGTGACGGTGCGGTCAAGCGGCCAGCTCGGGTGCCGGACGTAGAACCCCGAGCCGAACTTGCCTTCCTCTTCGCCCGTCCAGAACGCGATCACGACCGTGCGCTTCGGCTTCGCCGGCAGCGCCGCCAGCGCCTTCGCGATCTCGATCAGCGCCGAGACGCCCGACGCGTTGTCGTCCGCGCCCGGATAGACCGCGTCGCCTACGCGTCCGAGGTGGTCCATGTGGGCGCCGATGACGACTGCCTCGTCGCGGAGCTTCGGGTCGGACCCGGCGATCACGCCGATCACGTTGCGGCTCACGATCAGCCTCTCGGTGCCATTGACGAGGAGGGTCGCGGTCGCACCTGGCAGCGTGCGAGGCCGGGCGGTGCGGGCAGACACATGGTCCAGGTCGGCCGCAGCGAGCAGAGCATCGGCTGCCGCCGTCGACACGCGGACGAGCGGCATCGGACGGTCCGGTGCCGGGGCGTCGTGCGCCACGAAGAACCGTGCCTCCGGCCGCTCCTTCGCGAGGTCGCGGATGGCGAACTCGTCCCCCTCGACACCGAGCAGCGCCGCAGCGCCCAGGGCGCGCGCCGCTTCCAGCTTCGCGTCCCAACGCTCGCGCGCGTTGGGCGAGGCGTAGCGGGTGAGAAGCTCCGGCCCCTGCCACGGCGCACCGCCGGGCACCCCCGCCAGAACGAGCACGATCCTGCCCCGCACGTCGAGGCCGCGGTAGTCGTCGCGGCCGAGCCCCTTCTCGCGGATCCCGTAGCCGGCAAACACCACCGGCGCCGTGAGACTGTGCGGCGCCTGGTCTGCAAGGAGACAGTCCACACCGGACAGGTACGAGCGGGTCCGGCTCTCGTCGCCGGCCCGGCGCTCCACGGTCAGCTGACCGGTCATCCCGGAGATCTCGCGGAGCGGCAGCTCCTGGAAGTAGCTGGATCCTTCCGGCGCCGCTCCGCTCGATCCGAGCGGCGCGACCCCAGCGAGCGCGAGCGCGGCAGCGACGTACTCCGCGGCCGCATCGAGGCCGCGGCTCGCGAGTCCGCGCCCCTCCAGGGCGGGAGAGGCGAGCAGCCTGATGTGCGCGGCGAGCGCCGAGGCCTTGAGCCCTGCAAGCCCGGCTGCGGCCGGCTCGGGCAGCTGTTCGGCCGGCTCCGCGGTCATGAAATCGTTTGCGACAGAAGGGGAGGGGTTTGGGGTCTGCCCGGTGCCGGTTGCCGGCAAGCAGGCGACCATGCACAGGAGGACGGCGGCGGTGCGCAGGAGGTGGGCCATGAGGCGAGCCTAGCGCACCACGGGCGCGGCCGGAAGCTTCCGGGTCATTCCCCGGAGGGCGTCAAATGGGCTCGTCGGCGCGCGGCCGGTGTGGCGTGCCCAAACCCGGACTCCGCCACCTTGCGCTAGGGCGGAGACGGATGGGCCCGTGGTAAAATGAGATTGAAGCTACAAAGGAAATCCCCTGGGGGAGGACAACATGGTGCCTTGGTCGTCGCGGCGGTTCGTTCACCGTTTGCTGCCTCTATGCGTGCCTTCGCTCGCGCTCATCTTCGCGCTTACTGCGCAGCCTGCCCGCGGGATACCGGCGTTCGCGCGGAAGTACGGCACGAGTTGCCTGACGTGCCACACCATCTACCCCAAACTGAACGCGTTCGGCGAAGCGTTCCGGCGCAACGGGTACCGTTTCCCCGGCGTCGACAGCGACGCCGTCAAGCACGAAACGATCGCACTTGGGCAGGACGCCGCCAAGAAGCAGTTCCCGAACTCGGTTTGGCCCGGCGTGCTGCCCGTGTCGGTGCCGATCGCGCTGGGGTTCAACGGGCAGGCCGTGTTTCACCCGAAGAGCAGTGCGGGGGGCGCGCAGGCCGACAACGGCGCCAAGGCCAACCTCAACGATCTGATCGGCGAGGCCCACGTCTGGGCGGGCGGTTCGTTCGACGACCAGATCACGTTCTTCGGGGAGCTGACTACCGACGACACGGGGACGTCAATCGAGCACGCCACGGTTCACTTCAACGACCTGCTATTCGGCAAGCACGCGTTCAACGTCGTGGTGGGCAAGAACGTGGCCACGCTATCCAGCTTCGGCTCGCACTCCTCGTACGTGGCCGACATGGCGATGTTCCCGCTCTCGACGACCGCGCTCTACGGCGCCACGAGCGATTCGTGGAATGTCTCTGACGCCTACAACGGTGTCGAGGCGAACGGGACGATTGCGGGGCGGTTCGATTACTCGCTCGGCGCAAACGTGGGCGCGAACGTCGACGTGCAGAACCCGAACAACGTCTACGCCCACATCGGCTACAAGATCGGCGGGATGCCGCTCGACGCCGAGGCCTCGAGCGCGCCGCCCGATCCGATGAAGCCCTGGGCCGAGAAGGCCCTGACGATGGACGCGTTCTACTACCACGCGGAGTCGCACTTCACCGCCGCCGATACCACCGATCTCAACGACAACGTCCGCACGTACGGTGGGGCGCTACGTGCGCAGTGGGGCTCGTGGGAGTTCAACACGGGCGCCTACAAGGAGCAGCACGACGCGGCCGCTCCGGGGGCGGTCGGCGTGGATGCCCTGGCGCAGTTCAACGAGCTGTCGTGGGTAGCCTACCCGTGGCTGGTTCCCGCGGTGCGGTACGAGTACATCCGCCTGCGCCCCGATGTGGGAACGCCGGTCACCAACAGCCGTCTCATTCTCGGAGCCGCGATCCTGGCTAGAGCCAACCTCAAGTTCACGGTAACCGGTTGGATCGAGTCGGCCAGCGGGGCGCCGCCCGGAGGCTGGGGTCCGGCCGGCGGGTTCGCGATCCCGCCGACGCCCACGGCCTCGGTGGGGCGCGAGGTCGAGGCGGTTACGGTCGGAATGGCGTACGCTTTCTAGGCGATACCTGATCATGAATGGAGGCACTCGATGAGAAATGCCGCTGTTTGGCGCCAGGCGCCGGCCATCGTGGCCGTCCGCGCCGCTGTGCTCGCCGTCCTCACCTTGCTCGTCTGCTCCGGCCTCGCGCTGGCCGCGGGCGGCACCGTCACCGGCAAGGTCGACGCTACGCCTGCCAAGTTCCTGGAGGAGACGGTCGTCTACCTCAAGGAGGTTCCCGGGACCTACGCCCCCAAGACGATCGGCCTCGACCAGAAGGCAAAGACGTTTCTGCCGCACGTGCTTGCCGTCACCGCCGGCGATACGGTGACGTTCCTCAACCACGACACGATCGCCCACAACGTCTATTCCCCCGACAACGAGACCTACAACCTCGGGAACTTCAAGCCGGAGGAGGCGCGGACGTACACCTACAAGACGGCGGGTGTGTATACCCAGCTCTGCAGCTTGCACCCCGAGATGCTGGCGTTCGTCTTCGTGGGGCAGAACCCCTACTCGGCAGTCGTGGACAAGGAGGGGCACTTCACGATCAAGGACGTTCCGGCGGGAAGCTACACGGTCGCAGTGTGGAACTCGCACCTCAAGACCGCGGACAAAAAGGTCGCGGTGGTCGGTGGCCAGACCGCCGAAGTGAGCTTTTCGCTGCATCGCTGAGCGAATGCAGCGACCCGCTCTGACGGCCGCGGCAGTCCTCGGTGCGTTGCTGCTCTCCTGTGCGGAGCCTCCTCCGCCAGCACAGCCGGTTCCCTTTTCACACCGCATCCACGCCGGGACGAACGGCATCGGCTGCCGGATGTGCCACGCCTACGTCGAGCACAGCACGGTGGCCGGGATCCCCTCGATGGCCCGCTGCTTCGGTTGCCACAAGTTCGTGGCGCGGGACAAACCGGACGTCCAAAGGGTGGTGCAGACGTTCCAGGAGGGGAAGGTCCTAGCCTGGAACCGCGTCTACCGCGTCCCCGACCATGTCTTTTTCACCCACGAGCGCCACATCGCTGCCGGCCTTCGGTGCCAGACGTGCCACGGTGAGGTCCAACAGATGGACGTTGTGCGCCAGGCGAGTCCCCTGACGATGGGCTGGTGCGTGGACTGTCATCGCCAGCGTCATGCACCGACCGACTGCCTGATATGCCACAAGTGAGAGTGAATGTCCGACGAGCCGCGTGACGCCCTCAGCCGCCGCACCTTCCTGAAGGTCGCCGGTGCCGCCGGCCTCCTGGCGAGTTGCTCGCCGCCTGCCGGGCCGCAGAAGCTGCTTCCGTACCTGGTGCCTCCGGAGGAGATCATTCCCGGCGTGCCCCTCCTCTATCGCACGGTATGCCGGGAGTGCCCGGCAGGTTGCGGCGTCACCGCTCGCACCCGCGAGGGACGGGTCGTCAAGCTCGAGGGGAACCCGGACGACCCGATCGGGCGGGGCGCGCTGTGCGCGCGCGGGCAGGCGGCGCTGCAGGGCCTCTACGCACCCGACCGTTTCAAGGGGCCGATGCGGCGCGGCGCGGACGGAGCGCTCGCGAGCGTCTCCTGGGACGACGCGACCGCCGCTCTCGCCGCCGCGCTCGGGCCGGCGATCGCCAAGCCGTCGGCCGCCGGCGTACGGATGCTGACCCGGCCCGAGCCGGGCGCGACGGGCGCGCTCCAGCGCGAGTTCATGGCCAAGCTGGGCGCCACGCCCCGTCAGCGGGTGGTGCTCGATCCGTTCGACCTCGCGCCGCTGCGCGCGGCGGGCGCGATCGTGTTCGACCGACCCGAGCTGCCCGTGTTCGACCTGAGCCGGGCGCGCACGGTCGTCTCGTTCGGCGCCGACTTCGTCGAGACCTGGCTCTCGCCGGTGGAGCTGGCCCGCGACTTTGCCGGCGGCCGCGGCAGGATCGGGGAGGAGCGGACCCGTCTGGTGTGGATCGGCCCGCGCCTGTGCCTGACCGGCGTGAGCGCCGACGAGTGGCTGTCGGTTCGGTCCGGCGGCGAACTGTGGGTCGCGCTCGCCCTGCTGCGTTGGCTCTGCGACCCGGCGAACTACGTCCCGGGTCTCGCCGCGGAAGCCGGTTCCCTGTCCCGCCTGCTGACCGGGTTGGACCTCGGCGCTGCGGCCATTGAGAGCGGCGTCGCGCCGACGGCAATCGCGAAACTCGCTGGCGAGCTCGCTCGCCGGCGGCCGTCCGCGGTGCTGGGTCCCGGCGTGCTCAGCACCGGCCGGCACGCGACGGAGCTGGCCGTGGCGATCCAGCTCATCAACTGGGTGCTCGGCAACGTGGGCAGCACCGTGCTCTACGGGCTCGACCCGGTCGCTGACCCGCCGTCGCCGGTGCCGGCGGTGGACGCTCTCCTGGACGACATGAGCGCGGGGCGGGTGGAGGTGCTGCTCGTCCACCACGCCGATCCGGCGGGTGCGCTCCCTTTGGCGCTCAAGGCCGCCGAGGCGATCGGGCGTGTGCCGTTAGTGGTGAGCTTCTCGGACCGGCCTGATGCGACGACGCAGCTCGCCCGCCTCATCCTCCCTGACACACACCCGCTCGAATCCTTCGACGCAATCTCCGCGCGACGCGGCGTCGTCGCCCTCTCCCAACCGGTGATGACGCCGGTGGCGGACAACCGCAGCGCGTGCCAGGTTCTGATCGACGTGGCGGCAAAGCTGCCGGCGCCCGCAGGCCCTCTGCCGTACGACGACGCGTACGCTCATTTCCAGCAGCGGAGCGCCACGCTGTTCCCCGGCGTCTCGGGTGACCAGCTCGCCGAGGCGCAGCGGGTCGCCCAGCAGCGGGGTGGCGTCTTCGGCGAAGTCAAGGTGGAGCGGGTCTCGCTCCGGACTCCCGATCCCACGCTGCTCGTTCCGCCGGTCGCTCGGCAGCGAGACGCGGCGGCCCTCGACCTAGTGGTCTTCCCGACCGCGCTTCGCAACGATCCGAGCGGGGAAGGCGTCCCGTGGCTGCGAGAGGTGCCGGACGTCCTCAGCTCCGTCTCGTGGAGCCCCTGGGCCGAGCTTGCCCCGGCCACTGCAGCCCGCCTCGGGATCAGCGACGGAGACCTCGTGGCCCTCACCACCCAGGCGGGTGCCGTGGAGCTCTCGGTCTGCACGTACCCCGGCCTGCACGAGGGTGCGGTTGCCGTCCCAATGGGCGGGAGAGAACCGCTCGTGCTGCTTGCGGCCGCCGCGGACAGTCGTTCCGGCGCCCTGGCCTGGCAATCCGGGCGCGCGACCCTGACGCGGACCGGGCGCCGCGCGGAGCTGCCGCGCTTCCAAGGGACGCCGAACCAGCAGGGACGGACGATCGTGCGCACGGTGTCGGCCGCGGCGCCGGCTGTGCCGAAGCCGGCCGAGCCGGGCAAGATGGTCCCCCTGCCCACGTTCCCGGAACACCGCTGGGCGATGGCCATCGACATGGATCGGTGCACCGGTTGCCAGGCGTGCGTGGTGGCGTGCTACGCCGAGAACAACGTCCCGGTGATGGGCCCCGAAGCGATGATCCGGGGCCGGAATATGGGGTGGCTCCGCATTGAGCCCTTCATGGAGGAGAAGAACGGCACGACGCGCGTGGACCTCCTGCCGATGATGTGCCAGCAGTGCGGCAACGCGCCGTGCGAGCCGGTGTGCCCCGTGTACGCCACCTACACCAACGAGGAGGGGTTGAACGCCCAGGTCTACAACCGATGCGTCGGCACGCGCTACTGCTCGAACAACTGCCCGTACAAGGTGCGGGTGTTCAACTGGGCCGAGCCGTCGTTCCCCGAGCCGCTCAACATGCAGCTCAACCCGGACGTCACCGTGCGCTCCAAGGGCGTGATGGAGAAGTGCACGTTCTGCGTGCAGCGCATCCGCGCCGCGGAGAACACGGCGCGCGACGAGCGCCGCCCGGTGCGCGACGGCGAGGTCGTCCCCGCCTGCGCGCAGACGTGTCCGGCGCGGGCGATCGTGTTCGGCGACGCGGACGACCCGCGCTCGGCCGTCTCCGCCCTGCAGCGCGACGGGCGCGGGTACAACGTGCTCGGGGAGCTCAACACGCTGCCCGCGATCACCTACCTCGCGCGGGTGCGGGACGAGGACCGATGAGCGCCGTCCTCGCGCCGGCCCAGCGCGTCCAGGCGACGGTGCTCGCCACCCAGGGGCGTCCCCGCGGCGGACACCTGCTCCTGATCGCGCTCGCGGGGATCGCCGCGGCGCTCGGCGCGTGGGCCGAAATCGTGCAGATCCAGCAGGGGCTCAAGGTATCAGGGCTCAACCGACCCGTGGGGTGGGCGGTCTACATCACGGACTTCGTCTTCTGGGTCGGGATCGCGCACTCGGGCACCCTCATCAGCGCGGTTCTCTTCCTGCTGCGGGCGAGGTTCCGCACGGCCATCTATCGCGTCGCGGAGGCGATGACGGTGTTCGGGGTGATGACGGCGGGGTTGTTTCCGGTGGTGCACCTGGGGCGGCCGTGGTTCGCCTACTGGCTGTTCCCGTACCCCAACCAGCGGCACCTCTGGGTCAACTTCCGCTCGCCGCTGATGTGGGACGTGTTCGCGGTCTCCACCTACTTCATCGTGAGCGCGATCTTCCTGGTGGTCGGGATCGTCCCCGACGCCGCGGCGCTGCGCGACGCGAGCGCTGGATGGCGGCGCCGGTTCTACGGCGTGTTCGCCGCCGGGTGGCGCGGCACCGACGAGGAGTGGCGCCATTACGCGCGCGCCTACCTCTACTTCGCGGCGTTCGCGACTCCGCTGGTGTTCTCCGTGCACAGCGTCGTGTCGTGGGACTTCGCGGTCTCGATCCTCCCGGGTTGGCACTCGACGATCTTTCCGCCGTACTTCGTCGCCGGGGCGATCTTCTCCGGGATCGCGATGGTCGTCACGCTCCTGGTGCCGCTGCGTAAGGTCCTGCACCTTGAGGAGCTCATCACGCCGTGGCACCTCGACATGACCTCCCGGATGATCCTCCTGACCTCGCTCATCGTGACGTACTCGTACGCGATCGAGGCGGTGATGGCGCTCCGGGCGGGGCCCGGCCCGGAACTCTCGATCGCGGCCTACCGCGCCACGGGCCCGTTCGCGCCGCTGTACTGGACGATGGTGGCGTGCAACTGCGTCTTCCCCCTGTTCCTGATCGCGTCCAAGGTCCGGAGGAGCCCGGCGGCTCTGCTCGGCATCTGCATCCTGGTCAACGTCGGGATGTGGCTCGAGCGCTTCATCATCATCGTCACGTCGCTCTCGCACGACCGGATCCCGTACGACTGGTGGGGCATCTACAGGCCCACGATGGTGGAGGCGGGGATCACCCTCGGGTCGTTCGGCTGGTTCTTCTTCTGGTTCCTGATCTTCGTGAAGCTGCTGCCGGCGGTGTCGATCTCGGAGATGAAGGAGGAGGTCTTGCACGAGGTGGGCCATGCAGCCTGAGCGCGGCGTGCTGGGCGTCTTTGCGGAGGTGGCCGCCGCGGCGGGCGCGGTGCGGACGCTGCGCAAGGGAGGGCATGCGGAGATCAGGTTCGCGGCGCCCGCGCCGTATCCGGAACTGGTGGAGGCACTCGGGCGGCCCCGCAGCCGGCTGGACTCGGTGACGCTGTCGGGCGCCGCGCTCGGGGTCGCCGGCGGGTTCGCGCTGTGCATCGGGACCGCCCTCGCGTGGCCCCTGATGACGGGCGGGAAGCCGATCGTCTCGATCCCTCCGTTCGTGATCATCGCCTTCGAGCTCTCCGTGCTCGTCGGCGCCTGCGTGAACCTCGCCGCGCTCGCATTCAGTGCCGGGCGAGGGCGGCGGCGGAGGGCGGTGCCGTACGACCCCAGGTTCTCCGCGGACCGGATCGGGGTGTTCGTCGTGGGCGGCGACCTGGGCGCGGCGGAGCGCACGCTGCGGGCCGGCGGCGCGGAGGAGGTGAGACATGTCGCATAGGCTGGCTCTCCTCGCTCTCGTCGTTGCGCTGGCCGGAGGTTGCAGCAACGACTGGCGCACGGACATGTGGTACCAGCCGTCGGTCCGTCCCGAGGACGCGCCGCGGCCCGCGCCGGAGCACTCGGTGCCCCTGTGGGCCGGGCGCCTGCTGGCCGACAGGGACGACGCCGACACCCTTGCCAGGCCGTCGCCCGCGACCGCGGCCTCGGTGGCGCACGGCATGGCGTTGTTCGCCGAGCGATGCGCCGCCTGCCACGGACCGGAAGGCCACGGCGGCGGGCCAGTGTCGAAGTTCTTCCCGCCGGCGCCTGACCTCGCGTACAGCACGATCCGCGCCCGCAGCGACGGGTTCATCTATGGGACGATCACGTTCGGCGGGCGCGCAATGCCCGCGCAGGCCGAGGGGCTCACGCCCCGGGATCGTTGGGACCTGGTCGACTTCGTCCGGGACGTCCAATCGAGGACCGCTGGAGGCGGGAAGTGATCACCGGCGCGACGGAACGTTGCGCTGCGGCGCTCGGCCCGCGTGTCGCCGGGCTGGCGACGGTCGCAGTCGCGATCGGGTCGGTTGCCCTGGTCGGCGGACTCGTGCTCAGCCTCGCCCCGGTGGCGCTCGGCGTGCTCGCCGCGACGTGGTTGTTCGTCGCCGGCATCGCCGCGGGCGGGGTGGCGTTCTCGGCTGCGGTGCGCTGCTCGAAGGGACTTTGGGCGCAGGAGGCGCTCCCGGCACTCGAGGCCGGCGCGGGGTTCTTCGTGCCCGCACTGGTGCTGCTGGCGGTGCTGGTGCTGGGAGCGCGCCTCTGGATCCCCGGCGCGGCCGAGGCGGGCTTGAGCTCGTGGGCGTGGCGGTGTGTCCGCGAGCTGGGCGCCACCGCCGTGCTCTTCGCGGCGGGTGCCCGGTACCTCCGCCGCGCCCGCGCCGCGACGCCGGCGCCCACCGCCGCCGCGGTCGCCTACCTGCTGCTCTATGTGTTGGTGTTGTCGATGTGGGCGATGGACCTGGTCATGGACCTGCACGAGTGGGCGCCGTCGACCGTCATCCCCCCGTTCGTGTTCATCGGGGCGCTCCTCGGGGCGATCGCCCTCGGCGCCCTGACGGTGACGGGCGACCCCGTGTCCGGGACGCGCGTTCGCGCCGACCTGGGGAAGCTGCTCTTCGCGCTGGTCATCTTCTGGGGCTACCTGGTGTGGGCGGCGTACTTGCCGGTGTGGTACGGCGGGCTTCCGGACGAGACGGGTCAGCTCCTCGCCCGCTGGGCGGGGGGGTGGAAGCTCGTCACGGGCGGGGTGCTCTTCGCGGTGCTCGGCTTCCCGTTCTTCTTCCTGCTGCCGGAGCGCACCAAGCGCAGCCGCCCCGCACTTGCGGTGGTTGCTTCGGCCATCCTTGTCGGCCTTCTCGGCGAACGGTTCCTGCTGGTACTCCCGTCGCTCGAGCTGCCCGCGGACGGGCTGTCCGTGCTGATCGGCGGCGGTGTCTCGGTCGGTGTGCTCGGAGCGTTCCTGCTGGGCTTCGGCGCGCGGCTGAGCATCAACAGGGGTCTCGCCGCGCAGCGCTCGGATTGAGCGCTTCTGCGGACGGGAACGCCCGAGCTGGAGGCTACCGCAGGATCCGCAGCACGGGGAGGGGCGAGTTGGGCGCGACCAGCTTGCGGAAGCGCGGGTACTGGAACGGGCCGTACATCGCGGCAGGCTCGAGCACGAGCGCGGTGCGCACGGCGGCCTCGCCCTCCAACGGCACCCACAGCGAGCCCGCGGGCAGCTCGCGCGCGGCGGGCTCCTCGCGCCGCACAATCTGGCGCCCCTCGTAGCGCGAGTAGAGGTCGTCAAACTCGTCCTCGATCCGCAGCAGCGTGCACACCTCGGCCCGAACCGTCCGGGCCGCGGTCAGCTCCTCGAACGGGATGCCGTGGCGCTCGAGGAGCGGCTTGAAGTCGGGGGCGGCCTTCGCCTCGACAGCGTAGGCGAGCGGCGTCGGGACCGCGGTCTTCACCGCCATCACCGTCATCATGTTCGCGGTCGGGACCTTGAGCATTCGCCCGGTCGCGGCGTCGACCACCGGGAACTCCGTGATTGCCATCCCCGGGTTGACCCAGAGGTAGTTGGTCGGGATGAACGCCGGCAGCGGCCGGCGCCGAGCGTGCTCGACCGCCGCAAGGTCCTCCTGGCGGTGGCCGTCGCCGTTGACGAACCGCCAGAACAGCACGAGGTACGCGTCCACCCGCCGCGCGAGGTCGCCCGCGGGCGCGGAGGCGCCGCGCATCACAGCCGACTCGATGATGAACGAGAGGCCGCCGTACATCCCCACCGCGTTGAGCCCCCCGTCGATGTCGGGCGCGGAGTGGCGCTGCTCCTCGTCGGGCGGCATCCCTCCGACCGTGTAGCGCAGGAACGGGTGCCCGGCGGCGGCCTCGGGGGCCTCGGCCTCGTCCACCCAGCGCTGCGCCGCCGCGATTACCGCTGGGTCGAACAGAGGGTTGTTGAGGCCGTCCATCGTGATGTCGGGGTACGCGATCCACCCGCGCCGTCGGCGCTCCTCCGAGTCTCGACCGAACTCGTGGCAGTCCACGGCGAGGTGCGGGCGGACGCGCCGTACGACCCGGTAGAGCGCCTGCGTCTCGGGCTGTTCGAGCACGATGTGGTCGCGGTTGAGGTCCGCCTTGGCCGCGTTTCTCCGCGTGCCGGCCTCGCCACCATCCGGGTTCATCATCGGCATGACCCAGAGGTCCGCGTCCGTAGGCAGCAGCTCCGTCTTCGCCGCGATGTCGCGGATCATGTAGAGGAGTGCGACCTTGCCCGCGACCTCGTCGCCGTGCTGTTGCGCGTAGAACAGGATCCTGAAGGACGGCGTGCCGCCGCGGCTCGCGTGCACCAGGAACACCGACCGGCCCTGCGCGGTCGTCCCCTCGACGGAGACCTGGATCGGACCCTTGCCGTCCACTTCCCTGAGGAACGCTTCCATCTCGGCGTACGAGATCGTGCTCGTGAGCTGGCGGCGATCGGCGGGGAACGCGGCCGTGATGGCCTGTGCCACTGCCGACGCACAGCACAGGAGGAGGACAGCCGGAACGAGGCGCACGGTCGCGAGGGTCATCTCGGAGCTCCCTGACCCCGAGTTGGCTTGTCGAGGCCGTAGACGCGCGCGGCGTTGTCGTGGAAGACGGCCTTCCAGTGCTCGCGGGGGATGGCTCGCCTGAACGCCTCGAGGTACGGCCCGATGTCGGTCAACGGCCAGTCCGTCCCGAACATGAGCTTGGTCGGATCGCCGACGTAGTCGAAGATCCAGCGGACCGGCTTCACGAGGTACGTCTCGATCTGCTCGGGCGGGGTTTGCTTCAGGTCGCCGATCACGAACGCCGAGCCGTCAAGGAAGACGTTGGGATTCTTGTAGGCGACCTCGGCGGCCGACTCGATCCACGGGTTGCCCGCGTGCGCGAGCACGAAGGTGACCTTGGGGTGGCTCACAGCCACCTCGTCAACAGTGAGCGGATCGGCGTACTTGAGCATGGCCTGTCGTGAGTCGGTGTCGCCGGTGTGGAACACGACCGGCACGTGGTACTTCTCGGCGAGTTCATAGGCGGGTTCGTAGTTCCGGTCGAACGCGTACTGGTGGACGTAGCCGAGGTAGATCTTGATGCAGCGGTACCTCCGCGAGGCGAGGCCGTCCTCCAGCCCGGCGACATCGACGGTGGCTGCGAGGCCGGCACAGTTGATGATGTTGAGGTCGGAGAGATCGGCGTACGCGTCGCCCGCGTGGTTCATCGAGACCGCGCCGACGACGTGGTTCCGCTTCATCTCGGCGACGAGCTCCTCCTTGGAGTGCATGACTTTGCCGACGTTGTAGAACTTGTTGTCGAAGTTCGTGTGGACGTGGGCGTCGATCACCTCGAGCGGCTCGTCCGCCGGCGCCCGACTGCTGCCGGCGGAGGCACAACCGCAAATCGCCGCGGCCCACGCGGCGCCCGTCAGCGCGAACGCGAGCAGCGAGAGGTGGCCGGCTAGATAACGGTCTCGCATGGCTGGGCTCCTCACGGGTTCTCCAGTAGTCCCGGTCTCACGACCGGTCGCTCGACTCGAGGATCCGTCGATCAGGTGGCCTCTGTCCGGAGGTGTGGCATCACAGCGACAGTCTCACAGACTCGCGGGTCACGATCAACCCTTTCATAACGCGCGCCGGTGGGCGACGAACCAGGCGCCCAGCACGGCGAGGAGGGCAACGAGCGCGAGCCAGCCTGCGGTTCCCGCAGCAGGGATGTTCGTGACCGGCACGGACGCGTTCGCTGCGAGACAGATTCGAAGCTCGCTCCCGCCGGACGGCGAACCCGAGTAGTACATCCGCAGGAGCCCGTCCCCGGCACGGATCACGTCGGGCGTGTACACCCCCCCCATGCGGTACGCCGGCGCGGCAGGACTGACGTGGTAGATCGGGTTAGCCGGCGACTTGGTCCAGACCACGCCGTCCGGCGAGGTGGCGTAGCCGATCCCCTCGTTCGTGCCGTTCTGCCCGCCCGAGTACCACAGGTGGAAGCCGGCAGCGTCGCGCAGGACGGTTCCGAACGTGGCGAAGTTCGAGTCCCAGTCGGCGGAACTCGAGGAGTGGTCGAGCGCGGGGTTTGGCGAGGCGGCGACCCAGTACTTTCCGTCGGCCGAGTAGCCGAGCCCGATGCTTTCCTGCCCGCCCGTTGTGCCGTCGAAGTACATGACGTACTTGTACGCCCATGGGTTCGTGCCGCTGTTTGCCGCGCCGGGTTGGTAGAAGAGGAACACGGGGCCGTAGGAGCCGCGGTTCCAGCCGGACCCGGCCCCAGTGATGAGCGGGTGCGTTGCATCCTGCGTGAGCGTCTGGTCGTCGACCCACGCGACGCCGTTCGGCGACTCGGCGTAGCGGATCGCCTGGATCGAGTACAGCGTGGTCTGGGTGGCGTCCCAGTACCAGATCTTGTACCGGGGTCCGCCGATGACGCCAAAGGCCTGCGGGTCGTACAGGACCTTCGCGTGGTCGGGGGAGTAGAGCCCGGTCGCGAGCGTCGGAGGCGTCACCCAGCTCAGCCCGTCGGCGGACGTTGTCACGTATAGGCCGCTGCCTCCGGTGCCGTACCACATCGTGTAGTTCGGCCCGCCGGGAACGCCGAAACCGCCCGTGTCCATGAGCACGGTCGGGTAGCCGGCGCGGCTGCCGGGGTCGTAGATCGGGTTGATCGAGTAATCCTGCCAGGCGTTGTAGTCCTGGGCACGAGCAGACAACCCGAGCGATCCCAGAAAGAGAGCGATCATGAACCATCGCTTCGTGCCGGTCGGTGCAGCGGGAAGGAGAGCCGTCATCGCGCGCCTCCATTGCAACTCGACGCCACCGACGCCGTCTCAGGGTATGCCGCCGTTTCTGTGTGGTCAACCGTACGTCGAGCCGGCGTGCTGAGATGACCTCCGGGCGGTTCCTGGCGCCGTGACCGGAGGTGACCCGCTCGACGCGATCGTCACCGCTTTCGTTGGCTCGGCTGCCGGAACTTGATGAGGGCGGTGCGCAGCGTGCCTTGCTTCTTCCCTGCGCGCGTGCAGTCGGGCGCGGTCAGCCTGCCGTCGAGAGTTCCCGCCCCGAAGCTGATGGGTAGCGTGAAGGCCGTGCACTGAATGGCGTACCTCGGGGTGATCTCGCCGGACAGCCTGCCCTGCAGACGGTAGTCGCTTCGAATATGGAACACGCTGCCGAGCCAACTCCTGTTCGGTACGAGCTGTGCGTTGCGGAACGCCGCCGCCCCGACCGTGCCGTCCGCAGTCCCGTCCCCGTTCACGACCAGCACGAACCCGACCTCCCCGGGCGGGCCCCACTCGTTGACGACTTTGGCCCTTCCCTCCCACCGACCCGCCACGGCCGGGATCGTCGCGGCTCGCGATGTCATCAGCGGCCTCGGGAGGGCGGCCTCGGCGGCGAGCAGGGCGACAACGAGCGCTGCGACACTCAATGCGAGTCGGCCGGCCAGGCGCCCGGTGAGCGGGTGCCGGCGAGCCAGTGCCTTCGGTCCGGTATCCGCGCCTTTCCGACGGATCCACCAGAGGAGGAGGAAGAGAGCGCCGGTGACCGGGAAGACCCACAGCACCCACGGTGAGAAGACTTTCCGGGTCACGATGGAGCGGAGGAGAAAGCCGGCGAGCGCGAGGGCACCCCCGATTCCCTCCCACCACCATGCTGCGATCAGGCCTGCCAAGCCGATCCCTCCGGCGAGCAAACCGATCGCCTCCCTCGTTGTCAGGGCCGAAAGCTTCGGGGGACCTTGACCGACGAGTATGGCGAGGAAGACGAGCAGCACGAGCGCTCCCAGCGCTCGGGCCGTCCAACGGATCACGAGGACCATGCGGTCACCCCTGAGCTCCTCGGGCACTATACGACCCTACTGGCGAGGGCACAAAACAAGGGTAGGTTTGCGTCACGACCTCCGTGGCGGAGCACGGGTCCAACCTTCCGGGATGAATCGTCGGTTCAACGACCGTTGCGGGGAGCGCACGCGATTGGCGGTCTCAAAGGCTGGACCGCAGCCGGCAATGCCAAAGCGTCTTCTTGTGAGACCCGGCACGACGCGGCCCAGACGTGGAGGGTGTCGAATTGATGCAGTTGGCCGGTGTGGCGTTCGGCTCGCGCAGGCACTCCTGCAACGATGGCAGGAGTTGGCGATCATCGTGATGTCCGGCTATGCGGAGGCCAGACTTCTCCGACAGGCGGTGGGTCGCGGGAGCATCCGGTTCCTGCAGAAGCCGTTCCCATTTGCCTTGCTCGAGCGCGAGATGGCGGCCGTGCTGTGCGAACAGGGGATCACTTCCGCCTCGCGGAGCGGGCGGCCCACCGAGCGGTAGGAGTGGAGATCCGGGCTTCACTCCGGCAGAACCCGGAAGGATCAACGCTCGGGATTGTTGTGCATTCAAGGTACTACTCGCAGCGCTCACGTGGTAATATTTGAGGGTCATCCCGAGCAGTCGGCCGTGGTTGGGGGGGGTCGAAATCAGGTGTGATTTGCTTGTAAGACCACCTTACGGGAGGTGATGCCATTGGGTGCAGGAGCCCGGAGGTCGTTGGCGTTGAGCTACGGTGACCGAACGTTTCGGTGTTTGGCTTTTGGTGAAAGACAGAGGAGGAGGAAGACCATGAAGAGGACCCTGATTCTCGCGTTGGCTCTCGCCCTGGTGGGCGGGATGGCCTACGCCAACTTCGGCTCGCGGGACA
>JAIQFQ010000004.1 GCA_020073245.1 Terriglobia bacterium
GGGGATTCACGGGGCGGGTTCGCGGGCGTCGCCTCCTGTTGGCCGGGGGTCTTCTCATTGTCGCTGCCCTTGGGGCCGCCCTCACAATCTGGCGGCCGTGGTATCCCGTGCCGAAGCCCGTCGGACAGGTGCCCGAACGTGTCCCGAGCGTCCTGGCACTGCCCTGCAAGGTGTACGGCGCGCCGGACGTCGCGTTCCTCACGGATGCTGTCCCCGGCACCATCTCCACGCTCCTCGCTCAGGTCGAAGGGCTCGACACCAAGGTGCCGCCGACTAGCCTCGAGGTGGAGAAGGTCAAAGGCGATCTCGCTCGGCTCGCCGAGCTCTACGACGTCTCGTCCTTCATCGTCACGTCGATCGACACCTCCACCGGACGCTTCGCACTCAACGTCCAGCTCGTCGATGCGGCGACAAGGAAGGTCCGGTGGGGCAGGCAGTACGAAGGCCCCCGCGGGGGGTACAACGACCTCGCGCGGGACGCGGCGGATGGGATTCGCCAGGCGGTCAACCCGGCTGCACCCCCGGTCCCGGCCCCCAGGGTGTCGTCCGAGGCCGAGCTGGCATTCCGCGAGGGAACGTTCTACTTCGATCGGTACCACACCTTCTACCGCCCGGTTGACTTCGAAAGCGCCGTGGCCGCATTCACGCGCGCCCTCGCTCTCGACTCGTCGTTCGCGATCGCCGCGGGAAAGATCGCGGG
Source organism: Terriglobia bacterium (assembly GCA_020073245.1). Classification (GTDB taxonomy): domain Bacteria; phylum Acidobacteriota; class Thermoanaerobaculia; order Thermoanaerobaculales; family Thermoanaerobaculaceae; genus RBG-13-68-16. Next base: position 701 of record JAIQFQ010000004.1, read on the forward strand.
GCTGTTCGCGGCCCGGCTCCTCGTTGAGGGCGATGTGCACGATCTTCGGGACCAGGTCGAGTCGTGCGCACGTCGCGCCCTCGGCATCGACCCGCGCTGCGGCGAGGCCTGGTCAGCCCTGAGCCTGGTCGAAGCAGGTGCGACCCACGCCGACCCCGAACGAGCCACCGACCACGCGGTCAAGGCGGTTACCTTCGCGCCGCGGGACGCCTCGGCGCATCTGATCCTCGCAGGCTGGATGCCCACGGGGTCGCTGGGCCTCGCCGCGAGCCTGCACTCCGCTGAGCTCAACCCTTTCCTTTTCAATGCAGACCGCAGTGCCGCTTTCAACCTGTGCCTTCTCGGGCGCCCGGGGGATGCGCTCACCCTCCTCGACCGGGTGCTGCGCGTGCAACCCGATTGGGTTTTTGGGTTGTTAACGCGCAGCTCCGCACTGACAACGCTCGGACGGCTGGAGGAGGCCGAGAGCACGCTCCGACGCTGCGAGGCAGCAGCCAATGCAGAACAATTGCCTCGCGAGGGGTGGCGAGTCAAGAGGTTTGCGCTTGCGGTCGCGCAGCGGGACACCGCCCTTTCCGAGGCGCTCGCCCAGCAGATCATCGCGTCAGTCCTCGACAGCCGTGCCAGCGCCAACCTCGTTGACATTACCGCGTGCAGTGCGGCGCCGGCACTGGCACATATGGGAAGGACCGACGACGCGATCCGGATCCTCGAGAAGAGCGTCGAGGTCGGCTACCCACCCCCCTACGACTGGCTGCTCGTGGACCCCGACATCCAGTTGCTGAGGAACGATCCCCGTTTCGCCAAGGTGCTCGCGGGCACCCGAGACAGTGCCGCAATGACCGCCAGGGTTTTCGGACAGGCCCGCGCCCGCGGCGAGCTGCCGTCCTACCTCAACCAGCCGCTCGACCAACTGGTGAAGCTGCTGAAAGACAACGAAGGCACGAACTGATCGGCAAGGGGCACCCACGGCGCTGAAACCCGGCACTCACCTCGACCCGGACGAGATCGTCGGCCCGATCGGCGCGGGCGGGATGGGGGAGGTCAGGCGGGCCCGCACTGGGCTGCCAGAGTACCTCCGTCAGCCGCTCGATGGGCTCCGGCGGCTGCTGAGAGAGCCCGGCTTTTGATCAGAACCGCACGCCCATCGAGATCCGGAACGTCCTGGGCTGCTGGTAGGCACTCGGCCCGAGCGCCTTGCCGAAGGTCGGGCTGAGCGCGTAGTGGACGCCCTTGACGGGCTTCTCCGTGAACGGGTTGAACGTTTGGAGATCTTCAGACGTCGCCGCCGTGCGCACCCCGAGGTCGATGTAGAAGCGGTCGCTGGTCACGATGGCCCGCCCTCCGAGCACGTTCATCACCTGCGGCTGGACGAAGAACTCCACGCCACCCACCGAGAGGCTCCAGTTCAGCGCGAGATCCAGTTGGGTCACCGTCGGCGTCCGGTAGGCGTCCCGCCGCGTGAACCAGTAGTCGACGGTGGGCGGCGGGGTAACGTAACCCGGGTTGTTGACGTAGGGACCCACGAGGACGGGCCCGCTGGCGCCATAGGGCTGGCCTGTGTCGAGGGAGAAGAGCGGCGTCAGCGCGAGATGACCGAGACGGGCAGGGACGAACGTCATGTCCCACGTCGCCCAGAGGCGCACCCGGTGACGGACGTCCTGTGGCAGGTCGCCCACCGGCGCGTTCCACGCCAGGTCCCGGTACTCGGGGTACGTCAGGACGTCCTGAGGCAAACCACCGGTGTTCGTCGTATCGCTGGTCTGGTTGCCCCAGGTGCGCGACCATGTCCACGAGCCGGAGACCACGAGCGAGGGTGCCAGGCGGGCCTCGAGGCCCGTCTTGAGCGCCAGATACCTGCGCTCGAGGGGACGGTTGACCGAGGTGAGATACCTGAGGTCGTAGAGGTTGCCAAGGCGGTCAGCGACCTTCCCGGTGGACTGATCGAGCCGGTAGGCGTAGAAGTCCGAGAACGTGCGAGAGACCGCCTCCACCCGGAAGCTCGCCTGGGACCTCAGCGACCCGCTGACCCCGAGCGTGACCTCGTCAGCCCTCTGGGGCTTGAGATCCCCGCGCATCCGGTAGCTCACGCCCGGGTAGAACACGTTGAACGGATCGATGCCTGCCCGCGGAAACTGTCCCGGCGCCGTGATCCCGAACCACTGGAACACCTGGCGCAGCGCGTCGGCGGTGTTGACGCGCGGCACGGCCGGATCGACGTTGATCGGTGGGCCGCCGTAGTAGTAGTCGAAGTACGCCGGTATGCCCGGCTGGCTGGCCCAACCCAACTGCCACTCGCTGACCGTCGAAACGTACCGTCCCCAGCCCGCGGTGACGCGGAAGTGCCCTTGACCGGACGGGTCCCACGCCACGCCGAGGCGTGGGCTCAGGGTTCCCTCGGTCGACTGGAAGGCGCCCGCGAAGTCACGCACCGCGTTCTTGTCCAACCTCAGCCCCAGGCTGAACGTCAGGCGATTGCCCATGCGCCAGGTGTCGTTGACGTAGGCGGCCTTGGTCCTCGCATCGTCCGGTGCGGCAGGGACCAGCACCGCACTGTATAGGAGGTAGGTTCCGGGGCCGAGCACCGGGTACAGTTCGCCGCCCTCGAACAGGACGTCCGTCCCCACCAATTCGTAGCCACTGCCGGTCAGGTACTCGTTCCAGACCCACGAGGCTTTGAAGAACTCGAGCCCGGCCACGACCGTGTGCGAGCCCATCGACGTCGTCGACAGCAGCGCCGTGGCCTTGACCACGCCGTGGTCGCTGCTGCGCCGGTCGGCGGCGTTCGGGCAGGCCTGACACTCCCAAGCCGAGTTGAACTCGCGGTAGGTCACTCCTTCGAAGACAGGAGTGCCCCTCACCAGGTCGGTGTAGGGGGAGCCGAAGCCGGAGATCGTGAGGCGCCGACGACCCCAGCTCACCTCGCCGAAGAGCCAGTTTGAAAACGTGCCCGTGTAGTTTAGGAGGAGCAGGTCTTGACGGGTTGTCCGGTCCCACAAGCTGGCGAGGTCGAGAATCGGAACCATCCCGGGATCGACCCTGTGCTCATCGCGGTCGAGCCGGAGGACGCTCGCGGTGAGCGTGTTGCTCTGGAACGGGGAGGCCGTCAGCTTGAGCTCGTAGCGCTTCTCGCTCCGGTCCGTCTGGAAGTCGATGTTGGTCGGTGGCGCCGTCCTGCCGGTCGTCGTCTGGTCGACCAACCGGCCCGCCGCGAAGACCCAGAGCCTGTCCTTCCAGACCGGGCCCCCGAGCGTCGCTTCGTAGATCGGGGTGACGTCCTGCGTGCGGTGCTCCCCGGCGGGTGTTTGGGCGGACCAGGCGTCGTTGATGAGCGTCGTGCGGAACGAGCCGCTGAGGACGTTCCCGCCTGTCTTCGTCAGAACGCTCACCAGCCCGCCGGAGAACCGCCCGTACTCGGCCGACACGCCCGAGGTCAGCGTCGTCGTCTCAGCGACGGCATCCTCGACGTAGAGCGGATCGAGCGTGCCCCGCTGGGCGTCCTGAGCCTGGATCCCGTCGAGGTTGTAGCTGTTCTCGTAGGACTCCCCGCCGGAGATCGTGATCGCCCGGGCCGCGCCGTTGGCGTTCACTCCTGGGGTCAGGAGGACGACCGACTCGATCGTCCGCGAGACGGGCAGCGTATTGACGACCGCCGCGGTGAGCGTCGTCGCCGAATGCCCTGTCATCGAGACCTGCTCGCTCGGCGCGGTCACCGTCACGCTCTCGGTCACCGCCTCCAGGCTCAGCGCGACGGTGAGCTCCTGGAGCTGCGACGTGCCGACGAGGACCCCTGCCCACAACACCGTCTGGAACCCCTTCATTTTCAACCCGACCGTGTACTCGCCCGGGGCCAGGTTGGCGACCAGAAAATCGCCGTTGACCGCTGACACGGTCTGCCGCACCCCCTGGAGCGCCGGCGATCGCAACGTGACGGTGACGCCGGGGAGCGGCTGGCCGTCGCTGGCGCTCGTGACCGAGCCAGCGATCGACCCGCTCGGCAGCCCCTGCGCGAGGGCCGGCGAAGCCGGCACGAGGACGATCACTATGACGAGCAAGGCCAGAACGTGCCGGGTCACCCGCCCCTCCGCGCCACACAATTCCTGTTGCGCCGCTATGGCTTTTCTCAAATATGGCTCCTGTGCCAAGGGAAGACAAGAGATCGACGAACCTATCTATCTCACTCGTTCCCGGCTGCTGTTCGATCTCTGGCCCGTGGGAACGCAGTGGACCAGCAGGGCGACCACTTCCGCTCGGCTGCGTGCTGGACGCGATGCCCTCGCGGAGTGAAGCTTGTATCGCGACTCATCTTTGGTCTATGCTCTCATGCCCCAAAGAGGGCAGTTTGCCATGCGTACGAAAGACATCCCACACCTCCGGCACCGCCGGTCCACCTCGGCGGGCACTGCGCGCCTCGGCAGGGGTCACGGCCACAAAGCATCCGCGGAGAGCCTTCAATAGACTAGGATCTCGTGGGCGCCGCCCATGGGGGTTCGAGTCCCCCTTTTCGCACCATCAGGAGCAAGCATGAGTTACGAGATCGAACACGCCACTCCCTGCCGGGTCGTCCTGAAGGCCGCAATCGGCCCGGAGGAGGTGCGTACCGAACGCGAGCACGTTCTCGCCGACTGGGTGCGTGCCGCTCGGATCGACGGCTTTCGCAAGGGCAAGGCCCCGCGTCCGCTGGTCGAACGGCGCTTCGCCGACTCGATCCGGGAGGACCTCGAAGAACACCTCACGCGCACGGTGTGGGACAAGGTACGGGGCGAGGAGCGGCTTCGACCCGCCTCACCGCTCGGCATCCGCGAATCGAAATGGCTGGAATCCGGTGAGTTCCATCTCGAAGCCGAGTTCGAGATCTATCCCAGGGTCGAGCTGCCGGCATTGGACTCGTTCAAGCCGCCGGTGTTCGAGCTTGCGCCCTCCGACGAGGAGCTGGCCGGTGCCCTCGACCAACTCCGGGAGCGGCAGGCGGCATGGGAGCCGGTCGAGGGTGAGCCTGCGACGGAAGGAATGCTCGTCGAGGCGGAGGTCCACGGGGATTTCCCGGATGGCGACGGCGAATCGTTCCACGAGGAACGTTCCCTTTTCCAGCTCGGGAAGGACGAAGTGTACCCCGAGATCGACGCGGCTGTCCGTGGCCATTCGGTCGGCGGTGAGGTCGCTGCCGAACGCACCATCGGAGAAGAGGGCGGCGAGGAGCGCAAGGGGAAGCGGGTCGCCTACCGGGTGCGGATCAAGAGCCTGCGCCGCAAGCGGCTCCCTGAGCTGGACGAGGCGTTTGCGACCTCTCTCGGCGTCGATGGCGGGGTCGACGCGCTGCGCGAACGCGTCCGCGAGCGCGTCCTTGCGAGCAAGGCGGAGCGCCGGCGCGACGCGTGGCGCGAGGCCCTGGTCACCTATTTGGCCGACGGCAAGACGATTGACCTGCCCGAAGGGGTCGTTCGCGACGACACCCGCAAGGAAGTACTGGAGTTCGCCCAGGCGCTCGCACAGCGCGGGATCAACCCGGACGAGGCGAAGCTCGAGTGGGAGAAGCTCGAGCAGGAGATGAAGGGGCGGGTGGAAAAGCGTCTCCGCGCCGAACTCGTCCTTGACGCCCTGGCCGACTCACTCGAGATCAAGGTCTCGGGCGCCGAGGTCAACCGTGAGGTCGAGCACCAAGCGAAGCGAATCGGCGTGCCTTTCGCGGAGCTGCGCGGTAACCTCGCGAAAGGGGGAGGCCTCGATCGTGTGGGCGCCGTCCTGCGCCGTGAGCGGGCGGTCGACGAAGCCCTCAAGAGATTCACCGAGAGCGGGAAATGAGCGGCCACGGCATCCGCATGGTGGGAGCGAACCTGGCCGCCGGGGGGAGCGAGAAATGCTGATACCCATCGTCGTCGAGCAGACCAGCCGGGGGGAGCGCGCGTACGACATCTTCTCGCGCCTCCTCAAGGACAACGTGATCTTCCTGGGCGATTCGATCGACGACCACCTTGCATCGGTGGTGATCGCTCAGATGCTGTTCCTCGAGGCGGAGAGCCCGGAGAAGGACATCTACCTGTACATCAACTCTCCGGGCGGATCGGTAAGCGCCGGACTGGCGATCTACGACACCATGCAGTACGTGAAGCCAGACGTTGCGACGATCTGCATGGGCCAGGCGGCCTCGATGGCGGCCGTCTTGCTGGCCGGCGGATCCAAGGGCAAGCGTTTTGCGCTTCCGCACGCGCGTGTGCTGCTCCACCAACCCCTGCTCTTCGGCCTCGGTGGGCAGGCAACCGACATCGACATCCACGCCAAGGACATCATCCGACTACGGCAGCGCCTGAACGAGATCCTGCAGCGTCACACGGGGCAGCCCATCGAGCGGATCTTCACGGACACCGAACGCGACTTCATCCTCGAATCGCCAGACGCGCTCAACTACGGACTCATCGACAAGGTAATCGAGCATAGGGAATAGGCTTCCGTGAAGGGTGTTACGACGGCCGGGTGTAGAATGAGGTTGGAGCCAGCGTCATGGTGACCCGCGAAACCTCGTCCGAACTGCTGCGATGCAGCTTCTGCAACAAGTCGCAGCGTGAGGTGCGCAAGCTGATCGCCGGCCCCAACGTCTACATCTGCGATGAGTGCGTCGACATCTGCCTCGACATCATTGCCGAGGATCGCGCCCGCGAAGCGCGCGAGTCCCGCCATAATCTGCCGAAGCCTGAGGAGATCAGGAAGTTCCTCGACTCGTACGTGATCGGGCAGGAACCGGCGAAGAAGAAACTTGCGGTGGCGGTCTACAACCACTATCGCAGGATCGACTACCTGTCGCACTCGGCCCGTCCGGACGTCGAGCTATCCAAGTCCAACATCCTGCTGATCGGCCCCACGGGCACCGGCAAGACGCTCCTGGCGCAGACGCTCGCCCGCATGCTGGAGGTCCCGTTCACGATCGTGGACGCGACCACCCTCACCGAGGCCGGCTACGTCGGCGAGGACGTGGAAAACATCCTCTTGCGCCTCTACCAGGCCGCGGAGGGAGACCGCGAGCGGACCGAGCGCGGCATCGTCTACATCGACGAGATCGACAAGATCGCCCGCAAGCAGGACTCCCCCTCGATCACTCGCGACGTCTCGGGCGAGGGGGTCCAGCAAGCGCTGCTGAAGATCCTCGAGGGCACCGTGGCCAACGTGCCACCCCAGGGGGGCCGGAAGCACCCGCACCAAGAGTTTCTCCAGATCGACACCACCAATATCCTGTTCATCTGTGGTGGCGCCTTCGTCGGGCTCGAAGACATCGTGGCCCGACGGTTGAACCAGAAGTCGATGGGCTTCCAGGCCCACATCCTCACCTCCGAGGAGCGATCGGCGAGCGAGCTCCTCGCCCAGACTCACCCGGAGGACCTGATCAAGTTCGGGATGATCCCCGAGTTCGTGGGACGGGTCCCCGTGGTCGCCAACCTCCATGAGCTCGACCGTGACGCACTCGTTCGCATCCTCACGGAGCCGAAGAACTCGCTGGTGAAGCAGTATGAAACGATGCTCTCCTTCGAGGGAGTCGAGCTGCGCTTCACGAGCGATGCACTCACGGCCATTGCGGACGATGCGATCTCGCGCAAGGTGGGCGCGCGCGGCCTCAAGATCATCCTCGAAGAGCTGATGCTCGATATCATGTACCAGGTTCCGTCCCGCTCTGATGTCACCGAGATCGTCGTCACGCGCGAAGTTGTCGAACGGCGGGTCGCGCCGCTCGCCTCAATGCGCAAGGCGGGCTGAGGCCGCCTCGGGCAGCGCGCTCCGCGCCAGTTTCCGGTTTCGTTCCCAAGGTTCTTGAGAGGTCGTTATGAGCGAATCACACATTCAAGCGCTTCCAGTCGTGCCGTTGCGCGACATGGTCGTGTTCCCGCGGATGAAGTCCGCTTTCGTCGTCGGACGTCCGGCCTCGGTCGCGGCACTCCAACGCGCCTTGGAGGAGACCGGAAAACGGATCTTCCTGGTCGCCCAGCGTGACCCGCAGTTGGACGAACCGGGCGAGTCGGACATCTTCTCGGTCGGCGTGGTTGCCACCATCCTCCAGCATGTGACCTTCCCGAACGGCACCATCAAGGTCGGGGTCGAGGGCGTGGTACGCGGTCGCCTGACTGCGCTAAGCCAGCGACCTGGAGGAGGTTACGAGGCTGAAGTCGAGCTGCTGCTTCCCCAGCCCGTCGCGGACGCCAAGGTCAACCGCTATCTAGCCAACCTCACCAACCTGTTTCAACAGTACGCCCGTCTTTCTCAGCAGATTGGGGTGGAGGGCGTGCTCGCCGAACTACGGACCGACGACCCGGACCTCTTCGCCGATACGCTGGCCGCCGCGCTCCCCCTGCCGACCGTCGAGAAGCAGAAATTGCTCGAGATCGTCAATTCCTTGGAGCGTCTCCAGCGACTCAACGATCTCCTCGACATGGAGGTCGAGAAGCTCAACATCGATCGGCGCCTCAACGCCAAGGTCAAGAAGCAGATGGAGAAGGCACAGCGCGAGTACTACCTGTCCGAGAAGATCAAAGCGATCAATGAAGAACTCGGGCGCGCCGACACCAAGGAGGAGTTTGAGGAACTCGCCAAGAAGATCGAAGCCGCCGGCATGCCGAAGGACGTCAAGGAGAAGGCCCTCTCTGAGTTGAAGCGCCTTGAGGGGATGGCGCCGATGTCGGCGGAGGCCACCGTTTCCCGCAACTACGTCGACTGGCTCCTTGCGGTCCCCTGGAAGAAGACGACGAGGGAGATCAGGGACATCAAACGCGCCGAACAGGTCCTCAACGAGGACCACTATGGCCTCGAGAAGGTGAAGGAACGCATCCTGGAGTTCCTCGCCGTGCGCCAGTTGGTCGTCAAGCCCAAGGGGACGATCCTGTGCTTCGTTGGCCCTCCCGGTGTCGGCAAGACGTCGCTCGCGAAATCCATCGCACGCGCCACCGGCCGCAAGTTCGTCCGGCTCTCTCTCGGTGGCGTGCGCGACGAGGCGGAGATGCGCGGACACCGCCGCACGTACATCGGCGCGTTTCCCGGCCAGATCATCCAGATGATGAAGAAGGCCGGTACCATCAACCCTGTCTTTCTCCTCGACGAGGTGGACAAGTTGGGGGCGGACTTTCGCGGCGACCCCGCGGCGGCACTCCTCGAGGTGCTCGACCCGGAACAGAACCATGCCTTTGTGGACCACTACCTCGACGTCGAGTACGACCTCTCGCGGGTCTTCTTCATCGCCACCGCCAACGTCACCCACACCGTTCCCCCGGCGCTCCAGGACCGCATGGAGACGATCCACCTGTCGGGGTACACGCACGTTGAGAAGCTTCAAATCGCTCAGCGGTTCCTCGTGAAGAAGCAGGTCGAGCAACAGGGCATGTCGAAGTTCGGTGTTGGATTCAGCGACGACGCGGTCGCTCTCCTCATCGAGCGCTATACGCGTGAAGCCGGGGTGCGTAACCTGGAGCGCGAGATCGCTTCCGTGTGCCGCAAGCTGGCGCGCGAGGTGCTCAAGAAGAAGACGGCTCAGGGGACTGAGCTCATGGTCACACCGGAGCGTGTCGGTGAGCTGCTCGGCAAACCGCGGTTCCGCATCACGCGGGCGGGCGAGCGCAGCGAGATTGGCGTTGCCACCGGCTTAGCCTGGACCGAGGTAGGCGGGGAGATCCTCCCGACCGAGGTGAGCCTGATGAGGGGGAAAGGTGCTCTGACCCTCACGGGCCAACTCGGCGACGTCATGCAGGAATCGGCGCGCGCCGCGCTCTCGTACGTCCGCGCCCGGGCGGTGCAGCTGCCACTTCCATCGGAGTTCTTTGACCAGCGTGACATTCATGTCCACGTGCCGGAGGGCGCGATTCCGAAGGACGGACCCTCGGCCGGGATCACGATGGCGATGGCACTCCTGTCCGCAGTGGCTGGTGTTCCGGTGCGGCAGGATCTGGCGATGACCGGTGAGATCACGTTGCGCGGCAAGGTGCTGCCGGTCGGCGGGATCAAGGACAAGGTGCTCGCCGCCTTTCGCGCTGGGATTCGCGAAGTGATCCTGCCGGTGGAGAACGAGAAGGATTTGGAGGACATCCCTGAGGACGTCCGGTCCGCGATCCAGTTTCACCTGGTCAAGGATATGGATGAGGTCATCCCCGTGGCGCTCGACGGTGCGCTTCCCGCTGTGGCTCCCGAGGAGCCCACCAGGAGCAAGGTCTCGGCGCCGGAAGCCGCACCCCACCAGTAGGCGACATGCGAGTTGAGACGGTCAAATTGTGCGCCACCGTGGCAAACCACCGGGAGGGCCCCAAGGATCCGCTCCCACAGGTGGCGTTCGCCGGCCGTTCCAACGTCGGGAAGTCCAGCCTGTTGAATGGACTTTTTGGAAGACAGCTCGCCGGGGTCTCCAAGACGCCGGGCAAGACGAGGACGCTGAACTACTATCTGGTGAACAACCGCTGCTACTTTGTCGATCTCCCCGGCTACGGGTATGCGCACACCGGACGAAGTCAACGAGATGTGTGGGGACAGAACGTGACCGCGTACCTCCTGGAGGAGGACAAGCTCCGGCTGGTGGTCGGTCTGGTCGACCCGCGGATCCCGACCTCGCCGCTCGACGTGGACCTGGTCGGGTTCGTGCGGCAGGCTCGGAAACCGTTGCTGCTCGTCATGACCAAGACCGACCGGATCGGTCGCGGCACGCTTACCCAGGCCTCGGCCCGGCTGGGGCGCGAGCTTGGGACGCCGTCCGAGCCTCTCCCGTTCTCCGCCCACACCGGGGCCGGAAGGAAGGAAATCCTCGCTGCCATCGCAGTGGCGCTGGCGGCTTGAAACGAGGATCCGAAGAAGGAGTCCTGTCATGCCAGAGAACAAGACACAGCGTGGTCGTGGCCGAGGTGCCCGCCGCACCGCCGACGCCAACTCCGAGGGTCTGCCTGTTGTGCTCGAAGAGGAGGCGATGGAAGCTGAGGCGGCCGAGACCGAAGGCAAACAACGCCTCGACATTCGGACCCTCAAGGACATGTCAATCTCGGAGTTGACGCACGTTGCTCGCGACCTCGAGGTCGAGAACCCGGCCGGCATGCGCAAGCAGGACCTCATCTTCAAGATCTTGCAGGTGCAGACCGAACGGGAGGGGCTGATCTTCGGGGAGGGGGTGCTGGAGATCCTGCCGGACGGGTACGGCTTCCTGCGCGCCCCTGAGTACAACTACCTCCCCGGACCAGATGACATCTACGTCTCGCCCTCGCAGATCCGGCGCTTCAACCTGCGCACGGGGGATACGGTGTCGGGTCAGATTCGGCCTCCGCGCGAGGGGGAGCGCTACTTTGCGCTGATCAAGGTGGAAGCTGTCAACTTCGAGCCCCCCGATCAGACAGCTGAGAAGATCCTCTTCGACAACCTGACGCCGCTCTACCCGATGGAACGAATCAACCTGGAGGTCGAGGGAAACATGACCTCGCGCGTGATGAACCTGCTCACGCCCATCGGCAAGGGGCAGCGCGGCTTGATCGTCGCGCCGCCGCGCACCGGTAAGACCATGATGCTGCAGGCGATCGCCAACTCCGTCACCGCCAATCACCCCGAGATCATCCTGATCGTCCTGCTCATCGACGAACGACCCGAAGAGGTCACGGACATGCAGCGCTCGGTGAAGGGCGAGGTCATCTCCTCGACGTTCGATGAGCCGGCGTACCGCCATGTGCAGGTCGCGGAGATGGTCCTTGAAAAGGCCAAGCGTCTCGTGGAGCACCGCCGCGACGTCGTGATCCTGCTCGACTCGATCACTCGCCTGGCGCGTGCCTACAACACGGTCGTGCCGCCTTCGGGCAAGGTGCTCTCGGGAGGCGTCGACTCCAACGCGTTGCAAAAGCCCAAGCGCTTCTTCGGGGCGGCGCGCAACATCGAAGAGGGCGGCTCCCTCACCGTGATGGGGACCGCGCTCATCGACACCGGATCGCGGATGGACGACGTCATCTTCGAGGAGTTCAAGGGCACCGGCAACATGGAGGTCCACCTCGACCGGAAGCTCACGGAGAAGCGGGTGTTCCCCTCGATCGACATCAACAAGTCGGGGACCCGGAAGGAAGAGCTCCTGCTCGACCAGTGGGAGCTCAAGCGCGTGTGGGTATTGCGGAAGGTGCTGAACCCGCTCTCCACGGTCGAATCCATGGAGCTGCTCCTGGGTCAGCTCGAGAAGACGCGGAGCAACAAGGAGTTCCTCGAGTCGATGAGCCAGGGATGAAGACCGTCGACCGTGGACCGTGGACCGTGGTTCGAATCCGGCCGACACCGACCCACGGGCCGTGGCTTTCTGACCACGGACAACTGACAACGGATCACGTCCTTTCAACGTGCGCTCCCGAATGAACACCGGTGCGGCCACGCCTGCCGTGAAGATCGTGGGGGTGCGGTTCCTCAACGCGCGGCCTCTCCTCGCAGGCCTCGAGGCTGGCATCCCGGCCCCTTTCCCGTACAGTTTCGAGACTGCGGAGCCCTCGGTGTGCGCCGACCGGCTGGCGGGCCTCGAGGCCGGCGCAGGGCTTGTCCCGGTGGCGGCTCTGCCCTTGATGCCCGAAGTACGCGCCGTTCCATCCCTCGGCGTGGCCGCGCGTCACGAGGTTCGCTCGGTCCTGCTGATCTCGAGGGTACCGCTCGAACGTGTGCGGAGCATCGCCGCGCATGCGGCTTCCAGGACGTCGATCGTCCTCGCCAGACTCCTCCTGGCCGAACGGTGGGGCTCGCACCCGCGGGTGATCTCCCGCCAGCCGCCCCTGGAGGCGATGTTGGAAGGAGTCGATGCAGTGGTGATGATCGGCGACCCAGCGCTCGCGGTCCACGGCCGGACCGACTTTCTTGAGGTTGACCTGGCTGGCGCGTGGGCGGAATGGTCGGGGCTCCCTTTCGTCTTTGCCATATGGGGGGTTGGGCCGATGGCACCGGTGGGGATCGAAACTCTGCTCGAGCGCTCTCTCGATTTCGGCGAGGGGCGCTGGAGCGAACTCGTTCCCATATGGGCGCAGGCGCACGGGGTCGGGTTGGACGAGGCCCGGGAGTACCTCGAGAACACGCTGACGTTCCGGCTCGGAGACCCTGAGCGGGCCGGGATGGAGGAGTTCCTGCGGCGGGCCGCCGGTGCCGGGCTGCTGCCCCGTCGCGACGAGGTGTGGCATGCGGTCTGACGCCGCGTTCGAAGGGCGCCGGGCGAACGGCTGTCGGCAGGACGTCGTGGGCATTCTCGCAAAGGCCGTCGCCGGGGAGCGGCTGTCGAAACTGCAGATCGAAAGCCTCTTCGAGGGGGCGAGCATTCACCAGCTCGGTGCGGCGGCCCACGCGGTTCGGCGCCGCATGAACCCCGGGGATGAGGTCACCTACATCATCGACCGCAACATCAACTACACCAACGTCTGCATCTACCGGTGCCGCTTCTGCGCGTTCTACCGGAAGCCCGGGGAGCACGACGCCTACGTCCTTCCGTTCGCGACGATCGCCAGGAAGGTGGACGAGACCGTTGCGGCCGGGGGGACCGGAATCCTGCTCCAGGGAGGGGTCCATCCCGCGCTTCGGATCGACTTCTACGAGGGCCTGCTGCGGCAGCTCAAGGTCGCCTTCCCGGCGGTCCACCTCCACGCGTTCTCCGCGCCGGAGATCTGGTACATCGCGAAGGTCGAAAGGTTGCCTCTCTCGGATGTCATCGCTCGCCTGCGCGGAGCGGGTTTGGAGTCGATTCCGGGAGGGGGCGCCGAGGTCCTCGAGGACGAGACGCGCAAGCGGATCTGGTCGCGCGCCAAGGCTTCAACGGCTCAGTGGCTCGATGTCCACCGGGAGGCTCACAGACAGGGGATGCGCACGACGGCCACGATGATGTTCGGCGTCGGCGAAGACGACGCCGCCCGTGTCGAGCACCTGCTCCGGGTGCGGGAGCTCCAGGACGAAACCGGTGGGTTCACCGCGTTCATTCCATGGACGTTCCAGGAAGAGAACACGGCCATGGAGGGCGAGGTGCCGGTTTCGGGCGGTTTCGACTACCTTCGGACGCTAGCGATCGCCCGCCTGGCCCTCGACAACGTCCGGCACGTCCAGGGGTCCTGGGTGACGCAAGGGCCCAAGATCGGGCAGCTCTCCCTCTTCTTCGGTGCCGACGACCTGGGTTCGATCATGCTCGAGGAGAACGTCGTCGCCGCTGCCGGGGCTCACCACCGCATGTCGCGCCACGATATGGAGCGCGTGATCTCTGACGCGGGTTTCCTTCCGCGCCAGCGCCGGACCCTGTACGAACCCCTGTAGACCCTCGTGCGGGCAGCGGAAGCCCGTGTCCGTCGGGCGATCGGACCCGCTAGACTGCCTTGGTGGCTGCAATGCACGTGGTGTCCGCTTTGCTGGCTGCCTCGGCTCTCGCGGCGGCGCTGGGCTCGGCGGGGTCCCGCCTGCGCCGGTTGTGTCGGTTCCCTGTGCGGCCCGGCCTCCGGCTTCCGGTCGATTTCCTGCTTGGGAGCTGGGGTCTCGCCGTTGTCGTCTTGGCGCTCGGGCTCGGTCACGTCTGGTCGCGGGGAATGCTCCTGGCGACGCTCGCGGCTCTGGCGGCTGCCGGGCGTTGGCGACGATGCGGCTGGAAATGGTCGCACGTCGGCCCAGCAGCGCTCGGCGCGCTGGTTGCGCTGCCTGCTGCGTTCCCGCCGCCATACTTCTACGACGCCCTGGTCTATCACCTCGGGCTGCCGTGGCAGGCGCTCCTCGAGGGAGGCCTGTTTCCTCATCCTGAGAGTGTCTTTTCGTCGTTCCCTCCGCTCGCGCAGCTTGTCGCTGCCGTTCCGCTATCGGTCGGCCTGGTGCGGGTTCCCGCACTGGTTCATTGGTGCTCGTTTGTGGCCGCCGGAACCGCCGCCGCAGCGCTTGCTCGTGAGTTGGGCGCACCTCGCTGGGCCGCGTTTCTGGCCGCGTTCTCCCTGCCGCTGCTGCCCGGGCACGCGCTGATTCCGGCGCTGCCCGCCGCGGAGGGGTGGGCTCTCGCCGGCGCGCTCGCAGCGGCCGCGGTGGTCCTGGCTCCAACGACGAAACCAGGCACGGCCCTTCTGGCGGGGTTGCTCGTCGGCATCGCCTCTGCGTCCAGGCTACAGGGAGTGACGTGGACGTTCCTGATCATCGGGATCGTCGTTCTACGTGGCCGCAGAAGGTGGCGGGTGGGTTGGCAGGCCCTCGTTGGATGGGTGGTGGGCAGCGTGCCCTGGTGGGCCAAGAACCTGGTGCTGCTCCGGGATCCCTTTGCCCCTGTTGGTTGGCAACGGGAGGGGATGGCGACACTGTGGCGTGACGCCGGCAGCTTGATGCACGCACCAGGATTCCGGGGCGTCGTCCACGAACTCCTGGCTGGACTGCTGCCCCACGTGGGGTACCTTGCCCCCCTGCTGTTGGCGGCGTTGCTCGCCGTGGTCTCCCTCGGGAAGAGGCCGGTGCGGCTCGCGGGTCTTCTGGCGATCGCGGGCCTCGCCGCATGGGGTCTGACTGGAAGTCTGCCGCGTTTCCTCGCGACCAGCGTGGCGGTCCTGGCCGCGCTCGCCGCGTCGGGGGCGCGATCCCGAGTCGGGAGGTGGGCAAGTTCCGTTGCTCTTGGCGTAACGATTCTGGCCGGTCTTGTCTTCAGCGTCCAGGAGATCAGGCAACTCGGTGGCCTCGCGCTCCTCTCCGGCTCGGCCGCGGCCGTGGCGCCCCAATGGGTTTCGAACGACCCACGCCAGGCGTTTGCAGCGGCATCGGCGTTGCCCGCTGACGCTCGGGTGCTCTTCATCGGCGAGCCGCGAGGGTTCGGCTTCCCGCGGCCCTTCGTCGCCCCGTCACAGCACGACGTTTCGCCAGTCCGGCGCGTTCTCGAGACCAGTGGTTCGCCGGGCGAGGCGTGCCGGCGACTTCGTCAGCAGGGGTTGACCCACCTCCTGGTCAATTGGGGAGAGCTCGGCCGCCTCACGGTCGGCTACCCTGTGGCACCCTGGCGCGATCCTGCGACCTGGCGGCGGTGGAACACCTTCGTTGCTTCGCTCGGCGCGCCTGCTCTCGAGGCGAAGGGAGTGCAGGTCTTTGTCCTGCCAGCACAAAGCGGTCCCTGAGTTTGACAGCCTGGCCTCCCTGTGGTAAAAATCGCGTTCCCCGATCGGTCGGGGGGGAGTCATCATGTACGCAATTGTGGAGGCTGGTGGAAAGCAGCACCGCGTGGAAGTCGGTCAGCGCGTCGCGGTGGAGCGCGTATGGCCCGGAGCACAACCGGGGAGCGAGGTCATCTTCGAGCGCGTCCTTCTCGTGCGGGACGACGCACAGGTCAAGGTTGGCAAGCCCGTGGTCCGAGGCGCTTCGGTCAAAGGCACGTTATTGCGCGAGCTGCGCGCCGAGAAGGTGATTATCTTCAAGAAGAAGAAGCGCAAGGGGTACCGCAAGTCGACTGGTCATCGGCAGGACCTGCTCGAGATCCGCATCGACGCCATCGAGGCGTAGGGAGGGAAGATGGCGCACAAGAAAGGCCAGGGATCGAGCCGCAACGGGCGTGACTCGAACGCCCAGCGGTTGGGTGTCAAGCGCGGCGACGGCGAGTTGGTCACTGCCGGGACGATCATCGTGCGGCAGCGCGGGACGCGCTGGAGGCCCGGCGTGAACGTCGGCCGCGGCGGCGACGACACTCTGTTCGCCATGGTCGAGGGGCGTATCCGTTTCCGCGATCGTGGGCGCTTCGGCCGTTACGTGCAGATCGAACCGGCCGCCTGACGCCCTCCCCCCCAAGGCCTGATGTTCCTCGACGAGGTTCACATCTTCGTGAAGGCCGGCGACGGGGGGAACGGTTGTGTCAGCTTCCGGCGAGAGAAGTACGTGCCGCGGGGCGGCCCCAACGGCGGTGACGGCGGGAACGGCGGCAACGTCATCGTTCGAGCGAGTGTGCACTGGGCGACGCTCGCGCACCTCTACAATCGCCACCACGTCAAAGCCGGCCGCGCCGAGCACGGGCGCGGCTCAAACCAGAGTGGAGCGTCCGGCGAGGACGCGGTCGTCGAGGTGCCCTGTGGGACGGTCGTGCGGGACTTCGAGAGCGGTGAGCCGCTGGCCGACTTGGTCGCGGACGGCGAGGCAGCAGTCGTCGCGCGCGGCGGGCACGGCGGGCGGGGTAACCAGCACTTCGCGACGCCGACACGGCAGGCGCCTCGCTTCGCGGAGCCGGGCACGCCCGGAGAGGAACGCCACATCAGGCTGGAGCTCAAGCTGCTGGCCGACGTCGGCTTGGTCGGGCTGCCCAACGCCGGAAAGTCGACGCTGCTCGCCAGGATCTCAGCGGCCCGGCCGAAGATCGCGGACTATCCGTTCACGACTCTGGAGCCTCACTTGGGGGTCGTGAGCCGCGATGGCGGCGCGCGCTCCCTCGTCTTCGCCGACATCCCCGGGCTCATCGAAGGCGCGCACGTCGGCGCCGGGCTCGGCCACCGTTTCCTCCGGCACATCGAACGCTGCCGCATCCTCTTGCAGTTGGTGGACCTGGCGAGCGATGTGCCGGTGCGAAGGCAGGTGGAGGTCCTGCGCCAGGAGTTGGCGATGCATGACGCGACCCTCGCGGAACGCACCGCGATTTTGGTGGGGACCAAGGCCGACGCCGTCAGTGACCCCGCCCGTCGGAGGGAACTCGAGGCGGTCGCAGCCGCGATGAGCGTCCCCTGCACCGTGATCTCGGCAGTGAGCGGCGAGGGCATTGAGGGTATGCTTGAGATGGTCTTTGCTCTTTCGGGGCGTGGGTGAAGAGGGTCGGCTTTTTTGGGGGAACGTTCGATCCGGTGCACCTCGGGCACTTGGCACCGGCGGTGCGTGCGTTGGAGACCTTCCGTTTCGACAAGCTGGTGTTCGTCCCGACCGCGCAACCACCCCACAAGCTGGGCGAGCCGCTGACACCGTTCGCGCATCGCTTTGCCATGGTCGCCCTTGCGACCCAACTGAACGACCAGTTCCTCGTGTCTGCGATCGAGGCGGAGCGGTCGGGACCGACCTACACCGTCGACACCCTGCGTCTACTCCGGGACAGATTCATGGCGGAGCAGCACTTCTTCCTAATGGGGAGCGATTCGTTTTCGGAGATTGGGACGTGGCACCACTGGGAGGAACTCCTCGACCTCGCCCACCTCGTTGTCTTGCACCGTGAGACGGTCTGGGGCGAGGAGTTGGCGGCACAGGTGCCGGGGGGCCTCCGCTCGCGCATGAGAACGGTGGAAGTTCTCCGGGACGTGCCCGACGCCGAGGGCGCGCAGCGCCTGATCTATCTTCTCGCACACGAGCCATTTCCGATCTCTGCAACCGACCTACGGGAGCGGCTGCGGCTCGGCCTCACGATCCACGAACTCGTCCCTCCCGAGGTCGACAGGTACATCGTCAAGCACCGCCTGTACCGCCAGGGGGGTGAAGGCGTCTATGGAAGCTGATCTCCTGGCCCGCCTCCGGCTGGCCGTGTGTGCACTCGAGGAGAAGAAGGCCTTTCACCTGCTGGCGCTTGACGTTTCGGAGCGCACTTCGATCGCGGAGGTGTTTATCATCTGCTCGGTGGGCTCAAGCCGGCAGGCCCAGGCGGTCGCCGATGAGGTGGATCGTGTGATGGTCACGTACGGGGCGAGGCCCCTTGCGGTCGAGGGGTACTCGCAAGGAACCTGGATCTTGATGGACTTCGGTGATCTCGTCCTGCACATCTTTCTCGAGGAGCGCCGCGAGTACTACGCGCTCGAGCGCCTCTGGGGCGATGCCCCCGAGGTCACACGGTTGTTGCAGGCTACCGGACCGTGAGAGGCCTCTTCCCCACGCGAAACCGCGCCGCTGCGGAGCTCGCCCGCACCTTGCTGCGCCTGGCCACCACCGACCTGCCCCTCCTGTTGGAGGGAGAAACCGGTGTCGGAAAGAGCTTCGTCGCCACCCGCTGTCACCACGCCAGCCGCGGTGGGCGCCCGCTCGTGGTCGTTGATTGTGGAACGGTTCCCGCGACGCTGCTGGCGTCGGCTCTTTTCGGTCACCGAGCCGGTGCCTTCACCGATGCCACACGGCCGCACGTCGGCCTCCTCGAGCGGGCTCGCGACGGCACACTCGTCCTCGATCGTGTGGACGCGCTCCCACCCGAAGGGCAGACCGCGTTGCTCCGCGTCCTCGAGGAGCGCACCTTCTTTCCGGTTGGAACGGCCACACCGCGGCCGTTTCGCGCCCGGGTGGTCGCCCTGGCCGGCAATGGGCTGCATGAACGGGTGCTGGGCGAGACGTTTCGACCCGACCTCTACCATCGACTGGCCGGCTATCATGCGATGCTTCCCGCTCTGCGGGACCGCCGCGAGGACGTCCTCCCGTTCGCCCGTTCCTTCGTGCGCCGACACGGACGTGCGGCGGAACGGGACTTCGGCGTGAGCGGCGAGGCGGAACAGGTGCTCATGGCGTATCCCTGGCCGGGCAACTTCAGGGAGCTCGAGACGGCGCTCACCAGGGCGCTGCTGGAAGCAGACGGCGACGTCATCGGTCCGGCCGACCTCGGCCTCCCATCCGGTGCCTGGCCGGAGATTGCGAAACTGGCCGCGGTTCGCGCGACGCCGCTGGCGGAAGTCGAGCGCCTGTACGCCCTCTGGGTGCTGACCTTGGAGCGCGGCAACGTGTCGCGGGCGGCTCGGACTCTCGGTGTGTCGCGGCGAACGCTCATCCGCTGGCGGAAGCAAGAATGAACGGCATCCTTCTGGTATGGGTCGGGCGTCGCGCGCCGGAGCCGTACGAGACCCTGTGCCGTGACTATGCGCGGCGATTGACCCACTACGTGCCTCTCTCCGAGCTGCGCGTCGTGCCCGCAGAGGGACGCGCTGCCGATCGGCGTCGCGCGCTGACCAAGGAAGCCGCGGCAATTCGGCGGCACTTGGCGCCCGGCGACACCGTTGTGCCGCTCGACGAGAGTGGGCGTGAAAGGACGACCGAGGAACTGGCGCAGTTTCTTCGTGAGCAAACCCGGCTGCGACGCGTTGCCTTCGTGATCGGCTCCGATCTCGGCCTGGATGCGGAGATCAAGGACGCGGCGGACGATCTTCTCGCGCTCTCACGCTTGACGCTGCCCCATCACCTGGCGCGTCTGGTGCTCCTGGAGCAGCTGTACCGTGCCTGCGATCTCCTTGCCGGGGGGCAATACCACCGTGGGCGGTCGGGTTAGACATTCGGGTATAATAAAGGTTTGGGAGGTGCGGTTGAGTCACGCGAAAGACTTGAAGGTAACGCGCAAACAACTCCTGGCGAAGCGCAAGGAGGTTCTGGAGGGTGTATCGCGTGCCCGCGAGATGGGTTCGGTCGAGACCGAATCCGGGGCGCCTGACATTGCCGATCGTGCCACCAGCGCTTTCCAGAGAGAGTTTTCCTTCTCGCTCTCGGAGAATGAGGGCAAGATGTTGCGCCTGATCGATGAAGCAATTGCGCGTCTCGACAACGGGAAGTTCGGCATGTGCATCCACTGCGAGCAACCCATCGAGCGGCAGCGCCTGCAGGCCGTGCCTTGGGCCCGGCACTGCATCGCATGCCAGGAGTTGCAGGATCGCGGCGAAATGTGATGGTGGTCCACCCCGCCGGTTGCCATCAAACCGAACGAGGCGTAGGGATTCAAGGCAGCTGAGAAAGGGCCACGTCGGACGCGGATGGCGCTCCCCAGGACCGTCCTGCTTGCCTCGCCAGACGACTTCTTGCTCGAGTTGGAGCGCCGGGCCACCGTGGAGACATGGCAGGCGGCAAATCCGCTTGGCGATGTCGTGTCGTTCGACGAGGCGCCCGCGGCTGCAAGGCTCGTGCAGGAACTCGCCAGCCCGTCGCTGTTTGCCTCCAATAGGCTGCTGGTGGTCGCCGACGCGTCGGCCTACCTGACGGCTGCACGTCGCCGCGAAGCCGACGATTTGGCCGCCAGTCTCACGTCGCTGCCGCTCGCCGACGTGACGCTCGTGTTGAGTGCCGTGTGTCCTTCCTCTCCGACCGGTGCGCTCGCGGATGCCATGGGTAAGCGCGGCGAGGTTCGGTTCGTCGCGCTGCCTGAGGCTCCCAAGCCCTGGGAGGAAGGACGTGTCTCACCGTCGCAGCGTCAGATGCTGGCGACGCTGATTGGAGCAATCACCCCAGATCTGGCGGGCAACGACGAGGTGATCGATGCGCTTTGCGAGGTCTACGGTTTCCGGCCCCGGGAGCTGGCGCAGGCCGCGAAGCGCCTTGTCCTAGGCGAAAAGGTCAGCGCGGAAGCCGTCCGGGCCCAGATGGGGCCAGGGGAGTGCCAACTGCGCGAACTCGAGGAGGCGCTCCAGCAGCGCGATGCCGGCCGGTTTGCCCGCCTTGCTGGGGCGCTCGACGCCGGTGCGGTCCTTACCGGTTGGCGTGGCGAAGCGATTGCCCCCGACGGCTACGGCCGAGTCCTCGGATCGACCCTCGGGCGCCTGTTGAGGCAGGCTTTGGCGGCACGAGGGCATGCCACCCGGGCCGGCCTCACCGATGAACTCGACCCCAAGCGGTGCGCCGCCAAAGACTGGTACCCGCGGGCGTTCAAGCGACGGATCTTTCCGCGATTCTCAAAGGACGTTGAAGAGCTCTCCGATTCGCCGTTGGCGGGGATGACACCGTGGCAGCTTCACCGCGCGTTTCGCCTGGCGAGTGTGTACAGCGAGGGTGAGCTGGTCGCGACCCTCGCGCGTCTTGGCGAGGCCCGCGTTGAGCGGACCCGCGGCCCGGCCGTCCTGGCAGCGATCAGTTCGGTCGTGCTCGGGCTCATCCGCCCGCACGCCGGATGAGCAGGTTGTACAGCTCCTTCCGGGAGATCCCTAGCGCTCGTGCCACCTCACGGCGGGCTTCGGCGAGGACGAGACCGCGCGCCATCGCTTCGTCCAGCGCTCGGCCGGCGGCCACCGGGGTCGGCCGCACGACTTCCGCTGCGGGTGGCGGTCCCACGACGAGCGTGAACTCCCCTTTGACCTCGCTGTTGGCCGCCCACAAGGCTACCTCGCCCAGTGTGCCGCGGGTGCAGCGCTCGTGCACCTTGGTGAGCTCGGCCAACAGAGCAGCCTCCCGCCCGGCGCCGAGACACGCAGCGCATGCCTCCAGCTCGGCACGTAAGCGGTGGGGAGAGATGAACACCACCAAGGTGTGTGGCAAGGCGGCCAGACCGCGGAGGACGCTCGCACGGGGAACTGCCCTGGGGGGCAAGAAACCGGCGAACGTGAAGGGGATCGCCGGCAGCCCCGAAACGGCGATTGCCGCGCTCACCGCGCTCGGGCCCGGCACTGCCAGGACGGGGATGCCACGCTCGCGGCACCCTCGCACGAGACGGAACCCTGGATCTGCCAGCAGCGGGGTGCCCGCATCGGAGACCAGAGCAAACTCGGCGCCGGCGTCGAGCTCTGCGAGCAGGCGCGGTACCTCGCGCGCCTCGTTGTGCTCGTGAAGGGAGCGCGTCGGCGTGGAGATCGCGAAGTGGTTGAGGAGCTTTCGCACGTGGCGGGTGTCCTCCGCGAGGAGCAGCCTCACAGTCGTGAGGACCTCGCGGGCGCGGGGCGATAGGTCTCCCAGGTTGCCGATCGGAGTCGAAACAACGTAGAGCCGGCCGCGTGGCGCTCCGGGCTGAGGTGTCCGGACTCCCGGCTGCTGCTCACCCTCGCGGGTTTCGGAGAACGCGCGCCCTGCGCCTCGCGCCCTGATCCTCATCGCTCTGGGTTGCGGGGGAGGATGCGGTCGACGTTGATGCAGCTGGCGGACACACGCGCAACCACGGTCGGGCGCCACTTGAACCGGTTGCGCCGGTACGCTTCCAAAGCGCCGTCCACCAGCGGAGGTGGAAACCCGGAGGCCACCAGCTCGTCACGCCCCATTCCTCCCTCATGGTGCCAGTAGAGGACCGGATCCACCGTCGCGTACTCGAACCCCAGCTCCCCGGCGTCGGTCTGTCCCGGCCAGAGGTCGGCCGTCGGTGCCTTGGTGATCACCGACTCGGGTACTCCCAGCGCCCGGGCAAGTGCGAAAACGTGCGTCTTCCAGACATCCCCAAGCGGCTGCACGGACGCGGCTGCGTCCCCGAACAGGGTCGAATAGCCCAGCAGGATCTCCGATTTGTTGCTGGTGCCGAGCACCAGCGCGGGGACCGGGCGCGCGCGGTCGAACAGCGCAACCATTCGCATGCGGGCCATCAAGTTTCCGAAGCGCACCCTGTCGGCACGGGCATCCAACGTCTCGGCGAGCATGTCACCGGGACGGGTCAGATCCAACACCTGGAGCTGGAGGCCGAACGCATCCGCGACCATCGTGGCGTCGCGCAGACTCTCGGGCGAGCTCGTGGGACCGGGGAGTGCGAGCGCAGACACCCGGTCGGGTCCCACTGCCGTGGCCGCGAGGGCCGCCGAGACCGCGGAATCCACGCCCCCGGAGAGACCGACCAGGTAGCCGGCGAGACCGGAGGCGCGCAGCTCCTCCGCGAGGAACGCCTTGATGGCTTGGGCGAGAAGCTGCACGTTGACCGGCGGTAGCTCAAGCATCACCACGCTCCCGGGGCGCAGGCCACAACTCGAGGCGCTCGGCATAGGGGATGGGTGTGAGCGTTCGCGCGCGGGCCGCTGCCGCGCGTGAGCTCCGGGCTACCAGGAGCGCCTCCTCTAGGGCCGGTGCCGGGCCCGCCAGAGTGCTCCCACGAGGGTCGACCGCCCACGACGCGCCGCCGAAGAGGATTCCCTCTTCCCAACCGCAGCGGTTTGTGAAGAACACCGGCGTCACGGTGGTGATGGCGATGGCACCGAGGATCCAGTGCCACCTGCGCCCTCCGGCAGGTTCGCCGCCGAGGTCGAGCTCGGTGGGGCCGCCGGAGATCACCATGAATCCGTCGAGGTTGGCTCGTGACAGGATCACGCTGGACGAGAGGTGCCACGCGTCCTCACAGATAAGGACCCCGAACCGCCCGAGCGAACAGGTCAGCGGCTCGAGGCACGGCCCGGGGATGAAGTACCTCCCCTCATCGAACATCCCGTAGGTTGGAAGGTACAGCTTGCGGTGGACGCCGCGAATCTCGCCACCCTCGAGCAGCACCGCAGCGTTCGAGATGCCTCCGTGTTGCTCGCGCAGTGGCATGCCAACCAGCAGCACCGTCTCTCGGCTCGCCTTCAGCAACGGCTCGAGGCGAGAATCGTCGAGCCTCAACGCGTGTTCGAGAACGCCGTGTGCGAGGAGGTAGCCAGACAGGGAAAGTTCCGGAAACACCACCATCTGAGCGCCCGCTCGACGCGCCTCCGCCGCCAAAGTTAGGTGATGGTCGAGATTTCGTTGGAGCTGACCCGGACAGGTTGCAATCTGCGCCAAGGCCACGACCAATTCGGCTGGCTGCGGCGCACCTCTCCCCAAAGAAACCTCCCGCGTGAGTGTAACATGATGATGTGCTGATGGTTCTTCTGCCGCTCCTGATCACGGCTTCGATGGATGTTGAACGGGTCCTGGCTGTCGTCAACGGCGTTCCCATCCTCGTCTCAGACGTAGATCTCGCCGAGGCGGCGGTGCTGGTCCCGCGACAGACCGGCGAGGACGACGCCGGCTATCGACAGACGGTAGTGAGCGCTCTCCTGGATCTCGAGTTGCGCTGGCAGGACCTCACCGCAGCCGGGATCGCACCACGGGTTCAGACGGATCTCGACGTGGCATGGCGGGCGACCGTCCAGAGGGCGGGTGGCGAGGAGGCCTTGCGTCGGCGGCTGGAGCAGATTGGCCTCGGTGAGCGTGAGCTGCGGGAGTTAGTGCGCCATGCGGCCGTGGTCCAGGCGTACGTGGCATCACGGTTTGCGCCGTTCGTGCGTCCGACGCCGCAGGAGATCGAAACTGCCTGGCGGCAGGAACTCATGCCGCAGCTCGAAAAGGCGGGCAAACACGTCCCTCCGCTTGACGATGTCCGGGGAGAGGTTGAAGCACTTCTTCGCGAGCGCAAGCTGTCGGCGGAGATCGAGCGATGGACCTCTGACCTCGCCAAGCGGGCCGAGATCGTCCGGTATCCGCCCGCGACAGGGGGTGACGCGTCGGTTCCGCCAGCGGCCGCGACGCGTGCGAGCAGCCCGCCCCCCGCAACTCCTCGGAATTGAATCCCGGCCTCTGTCCATTTCGCAGGGGCTGACGGTTCCGGAAGCGCCTGCTTGCTCGGGCAGGCTCTCAGGGGCCTTCGCTCTGTTCGGCTTCCGCGGAAAGGTAGCCGGCCAACTCAGCTCCTTCGCGGACTGCGAGAACGTACTCTGCGGTCTCGCGATAGGGAATGGCGGCCGCAAACAGGACCTCGTTAGGCTCCCCTCCGAACTGTGTGAGCCAACTCGCCACCACGCCCTCACCAGCGTTGTACGCTGCGGCCACGACCGAGAGGCGGGGCCCGAACCGAGCGGCGAGTCGGTTCACCTCGCACGCGGCAAGGTGGAGTGCAAGGTCGTCATCCTTGAGGTCAGCCGGTGAGGCACCGAGCCGCCGAGCCGCCTCGGGTACAAACTGCGCCATGCCGATGGCGCCGGCCTGCGAGTAGGCTGCGGTGTCGAACCGCGACTCCTGTCGGATGATTCCCACCAGCCACGCGGCCGGGGACTCCGCATCGCGCGCCGCTGTTCTGCACCCTTCAGTCAGAGGGATCGGCAGAATTCGTCGCAGCAACGGATCCGGAAGGAGTGTCACCGGGACCCAGCCGAGCCGTTCCCACAGGTGCTCGCCGGCGGCCAATGCGGCGGGCCGGTTTCCCCAGGCTGCGAGCCTTGCCGCACTCGAGGCGATCTCGCCCAAAGAACGGACTGGGAAGGTGCTCGGGAAGAGCGTGGCGGCATCGTGCCCCATTCCGAGCGCCGCCAGCCTCTGCGCCGGGCCGGTCCAGTCGGCCGGTTCAAGCGGCTCGCCCGCCAGCAAAGGTGCCCATTCGATGTCGGTGGCGAGCGCGGCGGCAAGCGCGGCGCGGGCGGAACCCGCGCCCTGAGCCACTGCGAGGCGCGCGAGCTGTCCTAGGTCACGCGTGGGCGTCGCAGCGTCTCTTGAAGGTGGCGACGTGGGGAGCAGTTCCAGCACCGCGGCGCGCCATTCCCCGGCTCGGGGGTCGGCCACGATCGCGGCGGCCCGGGACCGTGCGTCCTCCACATCGCCGAGGCGCATCGACAGGGCAACCTTCAGGACGCGTACGACCGGAAGGCGATCGGGCAGATACGCGAGCGCCCGGCGCGCGCCGCCGACGTCACCGTGGGCGAGGAGATTTGCAGCGAGCCGCGGCCCGGCCGTCGGCAAGACCGTTGGTGGACAGCGCGCGACCAAAGCGAGCGCCTCGTCACCTCGTCCGAGCGCGACCCGGCTCCGCGCGCCGCCGTCCCATCCCTCGACCTCGCGGGGACCGGCCGTGCGCGCCGTGTCCCACAGAGCGAGCGCACCCTCGAAGTCTCCCGCAAGCTCGGCTGTCCGGGCGCGCTGGACTGCGGTTTCGAACCGTTCCTCATCCGATCGTGCCGCCTCCAGTGCCTTGTCGTACGCCGCTGCCGCACGGGCAAGATCGCCGAGGCGGTACGCAGCGCGACCGCGCAGGAACGCCCACCGCCAGGACAGCCGAGGCTCGGTCGGGCAGGCCATGGCGGCGAGCAATCCATCGGCCTCACGCCAGGCTCCACCAGCCAGGAGCGCCTCGGCAACCGCAAGCGAGTCCTTGGAACGGAGGCCGTCCCTTCCCACAAGCCACTGGGCCGCTCGCAGAGCAGCCTGGTCGCCCACGCTTTCGGTAAGGATGCGAAGGGCGCCGGCTCGGTCGCCTGCGCGCACGGCGATGAGGGCCGCAAGGTCGCGTCGCAGCGGCCTTTGAAGCATGGCCCGTGGCACCCGGCGCACTGTCGGGAGGGGAAGGGTTTCCCAGGCGGCCCGAAGGCACGCGGATGCGGCCCGGCGCGGAGCGGGCGGAGCGGATCGCGCCATCAGCGGCGAAACGAACGGCCATGGGTCCTGGCCAAGTGCGGCTGCCACCCCGGCTGCCTCGAGTCGGAGTGCGGCGCTCAACTCACCGGCGCGTGGGATCGCGGCACGGAGGATCTCCAGCGCCTGCTTCGGCTCGCCGATGCCACGGGCCGCCCGAGCCGCCGCGAGTGCAACCTCCGGGGGCAGCGGGCGCGGGAAGGCAGCCGCCATCGTGCGAACCTCGGCCCAGCGGCGCCCCTGCACGGCCTCCGCGAGGGTCGGAGCCGGAGGAAGCGACGCCGCAGGCGTCATCCCGGTGGCCACCCCATCGGGCGACCGCCGAGCACGTGAAGGTGGAGGTGAGGCACGCTTTGGCCCGCCCCTGCGCCGATGTTGGTTACGACCCGATAGCCGGTGGTGGCGATTCCCGTACGCCTGGCCACCTCCGCGGCGGCGAGAAAGAGGTGGCCGAGGATGCCACGGTCGCCATCGTCCGCGTGGGCAAGCGACACAACGTGGCGGCGGGGGATGACCAGCACATGGACCGGGGCGCGCGGAGTGATGTCGTGGAATGCGATCACCTCATCGTCGGCGAAGAGAATGCGCGCTGGCGCGGTTCCTTCGACGACCAGGCAGAACACACAGCTCTTCATGCAGGGAAGAATAGCAAGGCGAGAGCTTCAGTGAAGAGTGAGGAGTTGAAAGACGGTTGGCCAACCCTCCGGTCCGGTCGTCGGGCGGATACCCTTCCGGTCCGAACCCTGAATCGGCGACTCTCAGTCGGTTCCTACAGGTAAGGCCCGGGGTTAAAACGCTCGATCTCGGCGCCCAGCCCGTTGAGCTTGATCTCCATCGCCTCGTAGCCGCGGTCGAGGTGGTAGATGCGGTCGACCACGGTGTCGCCCTTGGCCACGAGACCGGCCAGAACGAGGCTGGCCGACGCCCGCAGATCGGAAGCCATGACCGCTGCGCCATCGAGGGGCGTGGGACCGTGAACCTGGGCGGTTCGACCCTCGACCTCGATCGAGGCCCCCAAGCGTTTGAGCTCGAGAACGTGCTGGAACCGGTTCTCGAAGATCGCTTCGGTGATAGCGCTCGTGCCCTCAGCCTGCGTTGCGAGGGTGAGGAACTGCGCCTGCAGATCCGTGGCAAAACCGGGGTACTCGGCGGTGACGAGGGAAGCGGCGCGTGGCGGCACCGCTTGTTCGGGCACCTCGATCGTGTCGGCCAGGACTGACAGGCTCACGCCCACTTCTCGAAGGACCGCGAGCAAGGCACCCAACTGGTCTGGCCGGCACCCTGAGATCTTCACGCCGGCACCGGCCAGGACGGCAGCGATCACATAGGTGCCAGCCTCGATGCGGTCGGGGACGATCGTGTGGGCGGCACCGCGGAGCGCGTCGACGCCTTCGACTTCAATCGTGGAAGTAGCGATTCCGACGATCCGGGCACCCATTGCGGTCAGCAATTGAGCCAGGTCCGTCACCTCCGGTTCGAGAGCGCAGTTCCTGAGGATCGTGCGGCCCCGTGCGAGGGCCGCCGCCATGAGGAGGTTCTCGGTCCCGGTGACGGTGACTCGCGGAAAATCGATCTCGGCGCCGCGCAGGCCCTGCGGGGCCTCGCCCACCACGTCGCCGCTTTCCACCCGCAGGTCGGCGCCCAGACGTGCCAGCGCCTGGAGGTGAAAGTCCACGGGGCGTGCGCCGATCGCGCAGCCACCCGGAAGCGCCACGCGGGCGCGGCGCCGCCGGGCGAGCAGCGGTCCGAGCACCAGCACCGACGCGCGCATGGTGCGCACCAGCTCGTAGGGCGCGTGGAACGCATCGCCTCGTCCCGCGATCGCGCGTGTGACACCGTCGTGCTGCTCACACGATTCGCCCAGGGCCGCCAGCACCTTCTCCATCGTGATGATGTCCCGCACCCGTGGGAGACCGTACAGGTCGACCGGCTCTGACGTCAGAAGCGTCGCTGCCAGGCAAGGAAGCGCTGCGTTCTTAGCCCCCGAGATGCGGACCTCCCCTCTCAGGCGCCTTCCGCCACGAATTCGGAACTTCTCCATCGCGCGGGGAGTGTCGGCCTCTTGGAGAGCTTCGTCAAGACGACCCGGTCAGGAGGCCAAGGGAGGAGGGGATGCCCCTACAATCGAGCGGTGACGACGGTTCGTGAGCTTCTCAACCGGTTACGGTGGGACGCCGCCGCCCAGGCGCGGGGCGTGGTGATCGAGGTGCGTACGCGGGAACGCGGTGCCGAGAGACTGGCGGTGGTCGCATTCGAGTCGGTGGTAGAAATACTGCCGCAGGGGGTGACGGTGGCCGGCGAGACCTTCCTGCCCTACCATCGGTTCGTTCGGGTGCGACGTGGGCCGGAGGTTCTCTGGCCACCGGCCGAGGGGACGGCACCATGAGGCGGAAAACCGCGTTACTGAGGCTCCAGCGGGCTCTCGGGTATCGGTTTGCCGACACGGAGCTCCTCGAACAGGCCCTGCGGCACCGCTCCGCCGCACACGAGCAGGGCGTTCCCTCCTTCGAGCGTCTGGAATTTCTCGGAGATGCGGCTCTGTCCCATGCGGTGGCTGCGCTCCTGTTTGCGCGCTGGGCGGATGCGACCGAGGGTCAGCTGACGCGCGCTCGCGCGGCGCTGGTTCGGGAGGGAACACTCGCGTCGCTCGCGGAGCGGCTCGGCCTGCCGGCAGCCCTCGAGCTCGGTAGCGGCCTCGACGTCGAGAACCCCGGGGCCGCGTTGCTGGCCGACGCGCTGGAGGCCGTGCTGGGAGCCGTGCTCCTGGACGGAGGGTGGCGAGCATTTCGGGCAGCGATCGCCAGGTCGTTCGCTCCCCTTCTGGCCTCCCTGGACCCGGCGCAGCTCCCTCTCGAGGAACCGAAGTCCACACTCCAGGAACTGGCGCAAAGGCACGGCAACCCTCTCCCGGTCTACCGCGAGGTTGAAGTTCGCGGTCCGGCCCACCGCCAGGTCTTCGTGTTCGAGGTCGAGCTCGATGGGCACGTGATTGGGTGGGGCGAGGGGTCGTCGAAGAAGGCGGCCCAGCAAGAGGCCGCCCGCAACGCCCTCGAAGCCCTCGGCAACCCCGCAACCTCCGAGACGAGCGACTGATCTCGGTGTTCCCTCTCTGGGGGGGCGGGGGAAGACTGTCGGCTGTCAACGGGGTGGGTGGATGGGCCGTACCTAACGGGCGGCGGTGACCTCCGCGGGACCGAGGCCAGGGATTCGGAGCTGGGCCAACTCCTGCACGAGCCTGAGCTCGAGAGGTCGGGTTGCATACAGGAGCGACGGGGTCCCGTCCCAGTGAGCACGAAAGTCCGCTGCCAGCTGGTCGCACCAGGTCAGGAACGGCGTGGGCTCGAACAGGAGGTCGCGCTGAGCCGCTGAGGCGTCGAGCACGATGTCGTGGTCATGAGTGTAGGGCGAGAACGTGGTGCCGAGGTTGAGCCGAGCGAGCCACTCCGACGGGACGGCAACCAGTGTCGGCCGTAACCCCAGATTGGCGCCTGCGGTTTCGACAAACTGTTTCAACGACACGATCTCGCGCTGAGCGAGATTGTATGCTCGCCCGAACGAATTGGAGTTCATGAGGTTGGCTGCAACTATCTCGGCCACGTCCGCGACCCAGAGAAACCCCCAAGAGTTCAATCCGCCGTCGGGGAGGATGAGCGGCCCGCCGTCCACGAGGCGCTCCAGGTACGTCTGGGCGCGTCCGGTGTAGTCGCTCGGCCCCACGACCATCGGGAGGCGCAGGGTGGTGAAGGGGAACTGCTCCGTCTCCCAGGCGTGGGCGAGCACCAACTCGCAACGGCGCTTGTGGTACGCGTACGTCCACGAAGGGCCGCTCGCTTCAGTTTTGGGAGCCAGACGTCCCGAGAAATCCTCCTCCCGGAACGGCGCCAAGATGCGGTCGCGGATGAGGTAGACCGATGCGGTCGAAACGTGGATGAAGTGCCCGATTCGACCCGAGAGCTTCTCGATCGCCGTCCGCGTGTCCTCCTCGCGGAAGGCGATGACGTCCACGACGACATCGAAATCCCGTCGCGCCACCGCCCGCTGCAGCACCTGAGGGTCGGAACGATCGCCGATGACGCGGCTCACACGGGCGCCGAACGGATCAGGGGTATGGCCGCGGTTCAGGAGCGTGATGCGGTGGCCATCCATGAGCAGGCGCTGAACGACTGAGAGGCCGATGAACCGGCTGCCCCCGATGACCAGCACGTGCATAGCAGAATTCTACCTTTGTTCCCGCCTGGGCCTAGCCGCGCGTTCGGCCGCCCTCCGGGCAGAGGCGAGCGCCGTCTTCACCGCAGGATCTGCCGCGAGCGCGGGTTCTTCCTCGGTTTCTTCCGGGGTGATCAGCTCTCCAGCCGCCAGGCCCACGAGACGAGAGAGGCGGGCACCCTGGTGGTGGGCGGGGGTCAAGCTCAGCGCAGCGAGAAGCACCTCGGGCATGCCGGCTGCCAGGCCGGCGGCCTGACCGACCAGCGGCAGCAGGTGACGGATCGCGCACCGCTGGAGCGCCGGGCCGGCCATTGCCGACGTGCCGAGGCCCGTCGCGACGAGCTCCAGAATGACTATTGCCAACGCCCCAGACGTTGTAGCTACATCGTCCGACAGGTCTACAACCGACGCGAGCCTTCGGGCCGCAGCAATTCGGGAGAGAGTCGCCCGCCGGATGGCCGCGTCGGTTTCCGAACGGCTCTCACGCCGCCACCGCGGGTTCTCGAGGATCAGACGGACCCAGACTGCGGCGTCGGCGCCCGCGAGCTGCCATGCCTCATCGGCACCGGCGGCACTGGCGACACCGGGCACGCTCAGGCCGTTGACCAGAGAGAGAAGGTTCCAAGCCAGCGTCGGAGAGTCCTCGAGCCGCACCGACTTGCCGCTTTTGAGGCGGCGCTCCACACGCTCGGCGTCGTCTGGTCCGATCGGCAGCAGGGGCGACCCCTGGACCACCCATCGGTTGAGGAGGTCTCCGACCGCGAGAAACGTGCGGTGAGCTTCAGCGAGCGCGCCGGGGTCTACCAGCTCACCTTGCAGCTCACCGACGATGTGCCAGAAGAGCGCCTCGATCGTCTTCGAATCCAGCGTCGCGTTGGGAGCGGCGGAGCTTCTTTCGCTGGGTGGGTGCGTGTCCGCCCGGTAGGCAGCCTGCATGATCAGGTTCCGGCAGTCCATCTCGAGGTCGACGTGCTTTCGGTCGGCAACGGACCGCGTGGGGTCGAAAGTGAAGAAGACCTGATCCTGGTGGAGCACACGGCTGACGAGCGCGGTAGCCAGAGCGCGGCCGGCTTCCACCAGCGTCTCGTGGGCAATGCCCGCCTGGCGCTCGAGCACCACGGTGAAGAGCTCCCCCCGGGTCTGGGACAGCACCAGGGCCCGAAGCAGCGCCTCCCGCGATGCGACCCCTCGGTACAACAGCCACGAACCGAGGCGTTCGGAGGCGTACGACGAGGAGGCAAACGCCACCCTGCCGCAGTACAGGTCAAACTCTCGGGTCACGTCACCAGTGGTGAGCAAGAGGCGTCCGGTGGCGTGAGTGAGGTGGAGCCACTCGAGAAGATCGCCAAGGTACAGTCGGTCCAAGGTCCCCGAGATGGTCAGCATCGTTTCTCAGTATGACCCAAAGGCAGCCCACAGGGAACTGGGGGTGGAGGAAGCGAGTCGAGGGTAGGGCACCCAGTTACGAGTCAAGGGTGAAGAGTTAGAGGCAAACATGTGGAGACCATGCACCGCTGGCCAGATTCAACGCAGCAACGGCGACGGGACCCTTCGTCTTCGACTCTTCACTCTCAACTCTTGGCTCTTCGCTCGATCCTGAGCTTTGAGCCTGCCGGTTTTGATCCGGGCGACGCCCCGGGCCATCAAACTCCCACGACCTCCTAGGTGGGTCGCGAACTGGGCGGTATACTCGCCCGGCTTGGGGGTCGGAGGGCCGGCCATGGATTCGAAGGCGTATCAATCCTGGAAGGAAAACGTCTATCGTCCCGCCACGAGGCACGAGCGCAGCGAGTTCGTCACGTCATCCGGGTTTCCGGTCGAACCGGTCTACGGGCCGTGGGACACCGCTGGAACCGCCAACGACAAGCCATTGCCGGGTGAGTACCCATTCACTCGGGGGGTCTACCCCTCGATGTACCGGGGTCGATTCTGGACGATGCGGCAATACGCCGGCTTCTCGACAGCCGAGGAATCCAACCGGCGCTACCGCTACTTGTTGGACCAAGGTCAAACAGGCCTCTCGATCGCCTTTGACCTGCCGACCCAGATCGGCTACGACTCTGACGACCCGATGGCCTTGGGAGAGGTGGGCAAGGTCGGAGTCGCGATAGACACACTGGCCGATATGCAGGCGTTGCTGGACGGTATTCCCCTCGACAAAGTGTCGGTTTCGATGACCATCAACGCAACGGCCTCCATTTTGCTCGCCATGGTCCTGGCGGTTGCGCGCCGCCAGGGGGTTGCCTGGAACCTCCTTTCTGGCACGGTCCAGAACGACATCCTCAAGGAGTACATCGCGCGCGGAACCTATCGCTTCCCTCCGCGCCCTTCCTTGCGCCTGATCACGGACGTCTTCGGCTTCTGCGCGGAGCAGGCTCCGAAATGGAACACCATCTCGATCTCCGGCTATCACATCCGCGAGGCAGGCTCCACAGCGGTGCAGGAGGTGGCGTTCACCCTTGCAAACGCCCGCGAGTACGTGCGGGCGGCGATCACCGCCGGTCTGAGAATCGACGATTTCGCGCCGCGCCTCTCGTTCTTCTTCAATGCTCACAACAATTTCCTCGAAGAGGTTGCCAAGTTCCGCGCGGCCCGCCGGATGTGGGCGCGAATGATGCGCGAGGAGTTCGGGGCAGCCGACCCGCGGTCGTGGCTGCTGCGGTTCCACACGCAGACCGCGGGCTCCACCCTCACGGCGCAACAACCGGAGACGAACGTCGTGCGGGTGGCCATTCAGGCGATGGCTGCCGTCGCCGGTGGCACCCAGTCGCTCCACACCAACTCGAAGGATGAAGCACTCGCCCTTCCGACCGAAGGCTCGGCGCGCCTGGCTCTGCGCACCCAACAGGTCATCGCCTACGAGTCCGGACTCGCCGACGTGGCGGATCCCCTGGGCGGCGCGTACGTGATCGAGGCGTGGACGGACCGAATGGAAGCAGAAGCCCGCAGCTACATCGAGAAGATCGAAGCGATGGGCGGGGCGCTTGCCGCTATCGAGCGCGGCTTCCAGCAGCGCGAGATCCACGAAGCGGCGTATCGCATCCAGCAGGGCATCGAATCGGGCAGGCAGGTCGTCGTGGGTGTCAACGCGTTTCGTCACGAGCATGACGAGCCGATCCCCACGTTTCGCACGGACCCCGCGGTGCAGCAGGCGCAGATCGCGCGCGTGGCCGGGGTCCGCCACCGCCGCGACGCCGGAAGGGTCGAACGGTCTCTCGTAACGCTCGAAGAGGCCGCACGCGGCTCCACCAACCTGTTGCCGCTCATCGTGGATGCGGTCGATGTCTCCGCCACGCTAGGCGAGATCGCAGGCACCCTCGCACGGGTGTTCGGCGAGCACCGCGATCGGGTGGCTCTGTGAAGACCGGGGTCCGAGGTCCGGGGTCCGGGGTCCGAATCACGCTGATGGCGGCGGCGCTGGCGCTCGGGGCAGGCCTCGCCTGGGGCCAGGAGCGGACCACCCTCACAGTGCTCTTCACCTCGGATATGCACGGCCACGTGTTGCCGTTCGACGACCTCCGTGATCGTCCGTCGGACGGCTCGGTTGCTCAGGTCGCATCGCTCGTCGCGCGGCTCCGCGGAGCGAGCTCGCGACTCGTTGTCCTCGACGGCGGCGATGCGATCGAAGGCACGCCGCTGGGGTACTACGCCATCGCCGCCGCGGGCGCCTCGGGGATCGATCCGACCATTGCTGCGATGAACCTCGTGGGCTACGACGCGGCGGTGCTCGGAAATCACGAGTTCAACTTCGGCCTCGACGTTTTGCGCCGCTCGGTCTCGCAGTCGAGGTTCCCGTGGTTGGGGGCGAACCTTTCCGGTTGTGACCAGGCGCACCTGTCGGCGCGCGACGAGCTGCTGGTTGAGCGCGGCGGGATCAAGGTCGGCATTCTCGGGCTGACAAACCCCAATGTGCCTCACTGGGATCCACCATCGCACTGGGCCGGGCTCGTGTTTGAGGATCCGGTCCCGGTTGCCCTCGCGCACCTTCCCAGCCTCCGCGCGCGAGCCGATGTGGTCATCCTGGTCGTCCATAGCGGTTTCGAGCGGGATCTCGAAACCGGCGCCCGGAACGACACCGACAGTGAGAACTTCGCGTACCGCCTGGCACAGCTTCCGGGCATCGACCTGCTGCTCACCGGTCACACACACCGCGCCATCCCGCCACGTGCTCTCGGCAGGACGATCGTGGCTCAACCGGGTCGCTGGGCGGAATTCGTCACGAGAGTCGACCTCGAGCTCGCGCGCGAGGGCAGTTCATGGAAGGTGACCGGTTGGAGAGGGGAGAACGTGCCTACGAGAGGAGAGCCGGCGGACCCGGACGTGGTGGCGGCCGTGAGCGGTGAGGAAGCGAAGACGAAGGCGGAGCTCGCCCGCCCGCTTGGCGAGCTCACGGCACCTCTCAACGTCACCAGCATACCGATCGGCGACGACCCCAGCGTCGACCTCATCCATGCGGTGCAGCTCGAGGCGAGCGGAGCCCAACTCTCCCTCGCCGCGCCTCTCGGCAGCCATGTCGAGTTCGCGGCGGGACCGCTCACACCGCGTCTCGCCTATGCACTGTACCCGTACCCCAACACGTTGCTCGTAGTGCGCCTCACCGGGAGGCAACTCAAGGATGTCCTCGAGCACGCTGTTCGGGGCTGGACCGGGGTCGAGTGCGCCGGTGGCTGCACGCTCCAGCGCGACCCCGACCTTCCACCGTACAACTACGACACGCTCGAGGGCGGCACCTACCTCGTGGACCCGACCGCTCCGGTTGGGCAGCGCGTCCGCGGGCTGCGTGTGAACGGTGCGCAGGTGGGGCCCGATGACACTTTCACGGTCGCGATCAACTCGTACCGCGCTGCCGGGGGCGGCGGGTTTCCGCATCTCGCTACGGCGCCCCGCGTCATCGAGATCGCCCGGCCAATGGTGGACCTCATCACCGAGTACATCGCTCGTCACGGGAAGGTGACACCCGTCGCCGACTACAACTGGGCGTTCACCGTCCCGCTGCGCGTTGCGCCGGGCGGGAGGCCGGCGGCCCCGTCCAGGTGAGGCGAATGGCGTTCCTCGAAGGAGCGGGGGCGCCGTTCGGAAGACCGGGGCACTGTGCCTGTACTTCGCCCGCAGGTGTTGAGACATCGCTGCCGTCTTGACCACATTCCTGGGACTCCCTAGACTCACCGCGGTTCCGGGGTCCTCGGTGTTCCGCGGGAGGGACAGGCCATGCAGGTCAAGGGCAACATTCTGAGAGCCCGAATCGCCTTCGTGAAGGAACGCTTCGGCGAGGCCGCGTGGGACCGAGTCGTGCGCACGCTCTCTGCGGAGGAGCAGAAGCAGCTGAGCGGTGTCGTGAACGTCGCATGGTACCCGTTCGATCTCGGCCGGCACCTGGACGACGCGATCGTGGCGGTCCTCGGCGGAGGCAAGACGACGGTGTTCGAAGAGATGGGACGGGCGTCGGCGCGCGAGAACCTCACCACGGTGCACCGGAACTTCCTCGATGCCGGCGATCCCCAGGCCTTCATGCAGAAGGCCCCGATGATCTACCGCTTCTACTACGATACCGGTCGTCGGACCTGGGAGGCTACGGGCCCGACTTCGGGCGTGATCACCACCCACGACGCCGATACATACTCGGCCGCGGACTGCGCCACGGTCGTCGGTTGGTACAAGGAAGCCCTCGCCATGGTCGGGGCGAAGAACCCCGTCATCGTCGAGGAGGCATGCCGAGCCCGCGGCGACGAGTGCTGCCGATACCGGGTGAGCTGGAGCTGAGGCTCCTTCTCCTTGGGGTCGCCCGAAACGACCCCGGCATTGTGAGCGTCACGGCTGCCAGGCGTGCGCCCGCAGGGGCGGCCGGACGCCCGCGAGCGTCGCGACGAACGACGCCACCTCGGTGAGCGACTCCTCGCGAACGCGGCGGTGCGGCACGCCGGCGCCACGGGCGAACCAAACCGCGGCCACCTCGGGATGAGAGTTGAGGTAACCATGCTGGCCGCAGATCTCGGCGGGCCCGTGCCAACTTAATCCGGGTGCGGCGATGGACGATGTGCCGGCCATTCCCGGCCGCAGGAAGACGACGAGATCACCTGCGTCGGGCGACTCGAGCCCAACTGGCGCCAGCTCACCGTGACGGAACATCGCCTCCACCACGTCCTCGCCTTCGACCTGAGCCTGTGCGAGCGCAACCGCCGCAGCCTGAATGACCGCGTCCTTCGCGCCTGGTTCGACAACGCCTCCAGGCTCGCGACCCTTGAGGTTCACGTAGAGGTGGGCGCAGCCACCGTTCGCGTAGGCCACCATCTTCGAGGACGGCGCTACGCGCCACCTGTTCTCGACCTTCTCCGCGGCGGCCAACCCGGCGTGCTGGAGGAGTTGGTTGAGGTAGATGTCCTCCCAGACCGAGGCCATGCCGTGATCGGAGACCACCACCAGCGCGTCGTTGGAGAGGTC
The DNA here is from genome assembly GCA_020073245.1 of Terriglobia bacterium. Classification (GTDB taxonomy): domain Bacteria; phylum Acidobacteriota; class Thermoanaerobaculia; order Thermoanaerobaculales; family Thermoanaerobaculaceae; genus RBG-13-68-16. Next base: position 38,246 of record JAIQFQ010000004.1, read on the forward strand.
GACGGCGCGGGCCACCTCGCCGACCGCGCGGTCACAGATCCTGAAAGCCTCGGTCACGACCTCCCGTGCGGCCAGAGCCCGAGTAGGCGAGTAGGCGTGCTGCCGGACGTCCGTGAGCAGGAACGCGTGCTCGACCTCGTCCGGGATCGGTTGGTAAAGCATCAGGAGGCTAAAGCTCTCCCGCGAGATGGCCGTCCGTGCGCACGCGTTGAAGAACTCGGAGAAGCGCCGTACCTGCGTCAGCATGTCGGCGGCCGTGATCCCACCCTCCCCCGTCTCGTGGCGCTCCACTGCGCGTTCGTCGGGCGGGCCGGGCCAGAACCCTGCCCTCTGCTCCAGCGCCTCGCGGAACTCGCGCGGATACGCCTCGGTGGAGAAGAACCCGCCGCGATAGATCGTGACGCGCGAAAGGTCGGGAGCAAGCGCTTGGAGGAGGCACCACGCCCCAACGGTCCGGGTGCCGCCGTCCGGGTGCGGCACGTGGAACGACAGCGGGAACCACTCTCCAACCCGAGCCCGAGCGAGCGTTTCGTTCGACGGGTCAGAATCGTCATCGACGACGAGGGTGTCGTAGTCGGTCTTCCCGTCATCCGTTGAGTCCAGCGCGGTCAGCGTGAAAGCCGTGCTCTGGGGCAGGCCGGACCCGCTGAGGTCCACGGTCAACGTTGCCCGTTGCGCAGGGGAGTAACTCGTCCAATCCGATTGGAGCGTCGTGGGTGTGAAGCGCGCGGCATCAAACTCAAGCACGCGCGGACGGGCGAACGGCGTGTTGACGTAGGTCATGCCGAAATCAGCCGCGCGAGCCGCCGACGTGTTGTCGCACCCCGGGAAGGTAAGCACGCCGACGCGCTTGCCCTGCCGGCGGAACGCCTGCCAGAGCGCCTCCGCGCCCATTGGCGCGTCGAAGCCGGAGGCTGCCTGGAGAATCGGCGTGCCCGACCGGTGGAACGTGTTCGACACGATACCGGTGACTGTCGGGAACGCGCCGCTGGCGATCGATGTGTGGCTCACCGCAGTCAGGGTCGGGTTCACAGGAACGGCGCGCTCCACGACGTAGCCGCCTCCGAACGCCGCAACGCCGTCGGGATCCGTGTAGACGCCTCTCCAGAGGTTTTCACCGTGGCGCTGGGCGGCGAAGCCGTCGAGCGACAGGAGCACGATGCGCCGAGCCTGCGCTGCCTGGGAAGGGGGCCGAGCCGTTTCTGTTGCGGCGCAGGCAACGATGAGAACCGAGGCGGCGGCAGACAGGAGGTCTTGGGATCGCACGGTGGAAGTGTAGCGAAAATCACGGTTAACCGTTGAGCCTACAGGACCGTCCCCGACCTCTTCACGCCTTCTTCACAGGCTGGCTCGACAATCCGCTGGGGTCGCCACCCCGAGGAGGACGAGATGACACGCAGTCAGATTTGGTCCCTGATCGGCATCGTGATGCTGGCGGCAGCGACCGCGGGAGCCCAGACGGTCCAGGTGGACCAGGCGGTCAAGGAGTATCAACGCGGGCCCGCCGTTTCGGGCAACCTCAACTCGGTCGGCTCCGACACCATGAACAACCTCATGACCTACTGGGGCGAGTCGTTCGCGAAGACGTACCCGACGGTCCGTATCCAGGTCGAAGGCAAGGGGTCCTCGACCGCTCCGCCGGCGCTCATCGCGGGGACGTCCCAGTTCGGTCCGATGTCGCGGGCGATGACGCCCGCGGAGGTCGACGCGATCGAGAAGAAGTACGGCTTCCAGCCGACTCAGATCCGCACCGCCCTCGACACGATCGGTGTGTACGTCAACAAGGACAACCCGATTGCATCGATCTCGGTGCCGGAGGTCGACGCGATCTTCTCCAAGACGCGCAAGTGGGGATACCCGACCGACATCACGACGTGGGGCCAACTCGGTCTCAAGGGCGGGTGGGCCAACAAGCCGATCTCGGTGTTCGGCCGTAACTCCGCGTCCGGCACGTACGGGTTCTTCAAGGAGCACACCCTCGCGAAGGGCGACTACAAGGACACTGTCAAGGAGCAACCCGGATCCGCGTCCGTCGTCCAGGGGGTGAGCGAGGACCTCTACGCGATCGGTTACTCGGGCATCGGCTATCGCACCTCCGGTGTGCGCGCGCTGCCTCTCGCGCCGAAGGCCGGCGTGCCAGCCGTGGAGCCGAACTACGCCAACGCGCTCTCCAAAGCGTACCCGTTGTCGCGATACCTGTTCATCTACGTGGTGCGCGACCCTCGCCGCCCGGTGGACCCCCTCACGAAGGAATTCCTCAAGTTCGTCCTGTCGCGCGAGGGCCAGGAGATCGTCGTGAAGGACGGCTTCCTCCCGCTCCCGGCGAAGGTCGTCGATGAAGAGCTCGCCAAACTGAACTAGCGCCTGGGTATCAGGGAACCCGGAACCGTTGACCCCGTTCCGGGTTACCCTTCTCCCGACCTATCCCGGAATGCGATGAGCCCGCTTGCCGCCTCCCGTCTGCGCCGCAGCCGCGCCGTCGACCGTTTGGTCGCGGCGCTCATCACCGTCGGCGGCTCGTCGGTGCTTCTGGCTGTTGCGTTCCTGATGGTCTTCCTTGTGGCGCAGTGCCTCCCCATGCTGGGCACCGGTTCCCTGAAGCGCACGCCTCCGGCGTCCGATGGACCCAAGCCCGTCGCTGCTCTCGAAGACGAGTACCGAAGTGCCGTCACTTTGCTTGGGGAGGACGGTGCCATGCACGTGGTGCCGCGCTCCAGCACGCCCCGGGTGACACACCTCGACGGGGTGCAGCCTCCTGTCAGGCAGGGCCGAACCGATGCTGCCGGGACGCTCCTGGCGCTCGAGGACGCTTCCGGTGCGATCGGCGTGTGGGCGTTCGCGGCGGAAGTGAAGTGGCACGGCAACACGCGGGTGATCGAGCCCTCCCTTCGGAAGATCGCCACCAAGCCGGGCCACGCGGGCGCGCCGATCCTCGCGGTCGCCGGCGACCTCGACATCCCTGCTGTCCTGGTCGCGAGCTCGAAGGGGGCCATGCTGCTCACGGGCACAGACGATGCCCCGGCATCGGTCGAACTCATGCTCCCCTCGCCACCACGGGTCGGGGCGCTCGCCGCGGACGCCAGTCAAGCGTGGCTCGCCTCCGGGCGAGAACTCGCCTGGTACTCGCTGGCCGGTGGACAGGAAGCGCTCCTTGCGTCGCAGGCAACCGAACCGCTCGCGTCTCCGCCCACCGCCGCTGCCATGGTTGTGGGCGACTTCACGCTGCTCCTGGGCGACGAGTCTGGGAGCGTCAATGCCTGGCAGGTCGTGACGGGTGCGGTGGCGGGAAGCAAGGTAATCAACCTCGCGGGCACGTTTGCCGGCAATGGAGCCGTGCGTGCGCTCGCGGCTTCACAGCGCGACAAGGCGTTCCTTGTCGAGCGCACGCGCGGGACATCGATCGCATACCTGACGAGCCGCCGCACGTTGCTGTCGGTGCCGGAGTTTCCGTCGGATTCGACGGTTGCCGGGATCTCACCGCGCCGCGACGGTCTGTTCGCCGTGACGCGCGCCGGGGTTGTCCATCGCTGGGGGCTCGACCTGGCGTATCCGGAAGCTACCGCGAGTACCCTGTTTCTGCCCACCCGATATGAGGGCTTCACCTCACCCGAGCTCGCGTGGCAGTCGACCGGAGGCAGCGAGTCGTTCGAGCCGAAGCTGTCGTTGATCCCTCTGCTCGTCGGCACACTCAAGGGTGCCCTGTACGCCCTCCTGTTCTCGGCACCGTGTGCGCTCGCCGCGGCGCTTTTCATCAGCCAGTTCGCCCCGGCCGCCCTGCGCCAGGTCGCCAAGCCGGTCGTCGAGATGATGGCGGCGGTCCCCTCGGTCGTGGTTGGTTTCCTGGGGGCGCTGTTTCTCGCCCCTCTGCTCCAGCGCCACATCGTCGGCACGCTCGCCCTTCTGGTGTTCCTACCGGTCGTCGTGGTGGCGGCAGCGGCCGTGTGGCAGGGTGCTCCCGTGATGTGGCGGCGGCGAATGACCCCCACCAGAGAGCTTGTTCTCGTTTCTGCGTTGCTGGCGTCGGTTTCCGTCGGCGTGTTTGCGGTGGAAAAGGGGATCGAGCGCGTCCTGTTCGCGGGCGACCTCAAAGGGTGGCTGCTTTCGGCTGCGGGCATCACGTACGACCAGCGCAACGCCGTGGTGGTCGGTTTCGCCCTGGGCTTTGCGGTCATCCCGATCATCTTCACGCTTGCCGAAGACGCTTTCTCCAACGTGCCCCCGTCGCTGATCTCCGCATCGCTGGCTCTCGGTGCATCGCGCTGGCAGGCCGCGAGGACCGTCGCGATCCCGGCCGCGTCGCCCGGGCTCTTCGCGGCCGTAATGACGGGCCTCGGCCGTGCTGTCGGTGAGACGATGATCGTGCTGATGGCGACGGGCAACACGCCGATCCTCTCGTTCTCGCCGTTCAACGGGATGCGGACGATGTCGGCGTGCATCGCCGTCGAGCTTCCGGAGGCGCCCTACGGTGGGACGCTCTACAGGGTGCTGATCCTGACCGCACTCCTGTTGTTTGCGATGACGTTCGTCATCAACACGGCCGCGGTGATGATCTCGAATCGCCTCCGCCGGCGGTTCGGGAGGCTTGCGGCATGAGCGGCCTCCGGAGGTGGCTGGCGGAGGGCACGGCCCAGCGCTGGCTGACGGCCGCGGCCGTGCTCCTGGCGCTGGGGATGGTGGCCGGCCTCATCGGTGTCGTGGTCGAGGTCGCCGGTGGGTTCTTCTGGCCTCAGAGGCTTGTCGAACTCCAACTCGGCGACGGCAGCAACGTCCTCGGTGAGGTGTGGGACCGGGAATCCGACCCCGGTTCACCCGGGATGGAGCGGGTCCGCGTCAAGGTCGGCAATCGCGATCTCTTCGGGGCGGATTTCCGGTGGATCCGAGAAAGCGACGTCCGGAAGAGGGACTTTCCTGCCGGCGCGTGGCTCATCGAGCGCCGGGAGTACGGGAACTTCTACGGTTTCCCGATCCGTCTCGAACTGCCCTCCGCCACAGTTGCCGTGGCCGATCCGCTTTTCCGAACCGCACTAGCGCGTGAGGTGGACGGCGCCCACGATCTGGTGAGGGAAGAGCGAGGGCTTCTTCGCCGAGTGGATCGCCTGCACGCGCCCGTCGCCAAGCTGATGGTGCTTGTGGCAGCCGCCCAACGGAGAGGTGAAGATGCTCACGCGCTCGAGGCGCGGCTGGCGAATGCCCAGCGAAGCGAAGACGAGGCGACGCGGCCGATCATGGAACGGCTGGCGGCAGCTCGCCAGCGTCTCAACCAAGCCCGACTCGTGATGAGCACGGCGGACGGACGCGAGAAGCAGGTCCCGGTCTCCGCGGTCGTCCGGGCCGTACCGGTGAACAGATTGGGCTCGGCCCAGAAGGTCGGTCTCTACGTCGAGCGATGGTGGGAATTCCTCGCGGACGAGCCGCGCGAGTCCAACACGGAGGGCGGGATCTTCCCTGCGATCTTCGGCACCGCGCTGATGGTGGTGCTCATGACCGTCGCCGTCGTGCCCCTCGGCGTCGTCACCGCCGTCTACCTCAACGAGTACGCCAGGGAGGGCGCGCTTACCGCCGCGGTCCGCATCGCGCTCGCAAACCTCGCTGGCGTACCCTCGATCGTCTTCGGTGCATTTGGGCTGGCTTTCTTTGTGTACACGCTGGGGGGCGGCATCGACAGGCTCTTCTTCTCGAATGTGCTCCCGACGCCGACCTTCGGCACCGGTGGGATCACCTGGGCGGCGCTGACCCTGGCGCTGCTCACCCTGCCGGTGGTAGTGGTGGCGACCGAGGAAGGGCTGCAGGCGGTGCCGCAAGCGGTGCGGGACGGGGCACGGGCCCTCGGGGCCACGCGCTGGCAGACCCTGCGCCGGGTCGTCCTACCGTATGCGATGCCGGGGATCCTTACCGGTGCGATCCTGGCGGTTGCCCGCGGGGCAGGCGAAGTCGCCCCGCTCATGCTGACCGGGGTGGTCAAGCTCGCACCAAACCTCCCTTTCGATTCCGTACCGCCGTTCCTCCACCTCGACCGGAAGTTCATGCACCTCGGGTTCCACATCTACGATGTCGGGTTTCAGTCGCCCAACGTGGAAGCCGCCAAGCCGATGGTCTACAACGCGGTCCTCGTGCTGATCGTGCTCGTCGTCGCCCTGAACTTGACCGCGATCATGTTGCGCAACCGCCTGCGACGCAAATTGAGAGGATCGGCGGTATGAGCGCACACCCCGAGGCGCTCGGCCTCAGAGACCTGGTTCTCGGTTTCGGCGAGACCGAGGTTCTGAAGGGGATCGACCTTTCGGTGTCCTCGCGGGGCGTGACGGCGCTCATCGGTCCCTCCGGGTGCGGGAAGTCGACGGTCCTTCGCTGCTTCAACCGCATGAACGACCATCTCGTAGGGTTCTGGCACCGCGGCGATATCTCCGTGACGGGGCGGGACGTCTACGACCCGACCTGGTCGCTCGAGGCGTTGCGCTTCCAGGTCGGGATGGTGTTCCAGAAGCCCAATCCGTTTCCGCTCTCGATCAAGGAGAACGTGCTCTTCGGGCCGCGCCTGGCGGGCATCACGGAGACGGCGACACTGGATGCGATTCTCTCGCGTTCGCTTCAGCGCGCGAACCTGTGGGACGAGGCGAAGGACCGACTCGACGCCTCGGCGCTCGAGTTCTCGGGTGGGCAGCAGCAACGACTCTGCATCGCCCGGGCGCTTGCGTCGTCGCCCGACATCCTGCTGCTCGACGAGCCCGCTTCCGCGCTCGACCCAATCGCCACGGCGCGGCTGGAGGAGACGATCGCAGAGCTGTCGCAGGACATCGCGGTCCTGCTCGTGACGCATAACATGCAACAGGCGGCCCGGGTCGCACAACGCACGGCGTTTCTCTACCTCGGTCGCCTGGTGGAAGAAGGGGAAACCACGAAGCTGTTCTCGGCGCCGCGCGAAAGGCTGACGGAGGAGTACGTGACCGGTAGGTTCGGGTAGGGGGACGTATGCCTGAGAGACCTTTGGAACACGATCTGGAGGAGCTCAAGAAGCTGCTCCTCACCATGGCTGGAGAGGTGGAGCGTCAGCTCGGCCTCGCCATTCGCGCGCTGGTCGAACGTGACAGCACCCTGGCGGAAGAGGTGATCGCGGCGGACGCGTTGATCGACCGGCGTGAGGTCGAAGTGGATCACCGGGTCGTCGAGCTGATCGTCCGCGCACGGCCGATGGCCCGCGACCTCCGCCTGGCGATGACCGCCGTCAAGATCGCCCCGGACCTCGAGCGCGTGGCGGACCACGCCGTGGACATCGCCCGGCAGGCCCTCGTGTTGAACAAGGTGCCGCCGCTCAAGGCGTTCATCACCATCCCCCGCATGGCCGACGAGGCCACCGAGATGGTCCGGGACGCCATCGGCGCGTTCGTTCAGGGCGACTCCCGGCTCGCGCGTCAGGTCATCGCCCGCGACGACACAGTGGACGACATGCACGAGCAGATCTTCCGCGAGCTGCTCACATACATGATGGAGGATCCCAAGACGATCCACCGGGCCCTCGCTTTGCTGTTGGCGTCCCGCTCACTGGAGCGGATTGCGGACCAAGCGACCAACATCGCGGAGCAGGTCGTGTACCTGGTGGAGGCGGAGGACATCCGGCACCGGCACGGGGAGGGAGCGACGAGCGGGTGAGCGCCGGCACGCGTTTCTCGCTCGCTGGTGTGACCTGCCGCTACGGCGGGGCGGTGGCCGTGCGCGACGTCACGATGGACATCCCGAGCCACGGTGTGACGGCGTTCATCGGTCCTTCGGGGTGCGGCAAATCGACGATCCTGCGCTGCCTCAACCGTATGAACGACGTGGTTCCGGGGTTCTCACTGACCGGCCAGGTCCTACTCGACGGCGAGGACATCTACACTCCGACCACCGACCCGGTGGCCGTCCGCCGCCGTGTCGGGATGGTCTTCCAACGCTCCAACCCCTTCCCGGCGTCGATCTTCGACAACGTTTCTTACGGGATGCGGTTGAACCACGAGCGGTCGCGGGCGGAGCTCGAAGTCAGGGCGGAGGAAGCCCTGCGCGCGGCCGGTCTCTGGGACGAGGTCAAGGACCGCTTGGACACCCCCGCGAGCATGCTCTCCGGCGGCCAACAACAGCGGCTCTGCATCGCCCGGGCGCTTGCGGTGGAGCCGGAAGTTCTCCTCTTCGACGAACCCGCGTCGGCGCTCGACCCAATCTCGACCCAGCATGTGGAGGAGCTCGTTCTCGAGCTGGGGACGAAGCTCACCGTGGTGATCGTGACGCACAACCTCCAACAAGCCTCCAGGGTGGCCGACCGCACCGCGTTCTTCCTGCTTGGTCGTCTCGTGGAGTACGCTCCTACCGTGAACCTCTTCGCCAGCCCGCGTGACTCGCAGACAGAAGCGTACGTGTCGGGACGGTTCGGATGAGCACACGGGTCTACGTGGTCGAGGACGACGCCGACATCGCAGCCATGGTGCGGCGCCAGCTGGAGCGTGCGGGAAATTGCTCGGTCACGACCTTCGCTCGCGGTGATGAGTTCCTCTCGGCGTGCGAGCTTGCGACGCCCGACCTCGTCATCCTCGATCTCAACCTTCCCGACACCGATGGCCTCGTGCTTTGCAGAGAGCTTCGCAGCTGGGAGGCGACACGCACCGTGCCGATCCTGATGCTCACGGCGCGGACCGCCGAGGCCGACCGCGTCACGGGCCTCGACCTCGGCGCGGACGACTACCTCACCAAACCGTTCTCACTGCGCGAGCTGGCGGCACGCGTCTCCGCGCTGCTGAGAAGGGTCGAATGGGAGCGCGGGACGCCGGGCGGTATATACCGCGACTCGCGTCTGACGGTCGACCCGGCACGGGTCCAGGTCGTCCGAGACGGTGCCGAGGTCCATCTCACCCGCCGCGAATTCGCCGTGCTCTGGCACCTCATTTCACTGTGCGGGCGCGTGGCTTCGCGCGAACAGATCCTCGACGCTGTGTGGGGCCTCGCCTCGAGCGTGGACGCCCGCACCGTAGACGCTCACATCAGGACGTTGCGCCGGAAGCTGGGTGAGGACGTGATCGAGACCCTGATCGGCTCGGGCTACAGGTTTCGGAGTCGGCCATGAGGAGGCGCGGCTCACCGGGCCTTCTGGTCGGTCTCACGACGCTGACCGTCGCGCTGGCCGGTCTCACGATGACCGAAGGACTCTACCGTTCCCAGGCCCGAAAGGAGCTGACGGAGCGCCTGCGAGGCTCGGCGGATGCCCTCGCGCCGCGATCGACCGATCTGTTTGCACTTTCCTCGGACCAGGCCGACGCCGAAATCAGGCGTTGGGCGGCCGCCAGCGGACTCAGGGTGACGCTGATCGGAGCGGACGGAATAGTCCATGCCGACTCCTGGACACTTCCGGCCCTCCTACCGAGACTCGAGAACCACAGCTCGCGGCCGGAGGTCGTGGCCGCCCGCACCGGGGACGTCGGCATCGATCGGCGGCGCTCAGTCACCACCGATCACCCCACAACGTATGTGGCGCGCATAGTGGGTCCGGCGGACAACCCGGTCGGGTTCCTGCGCCTGGCCCAGGAAGAGACTCCTCGTGGCTGGCCGTGGGGGGCGATCCTCCTGATGGGTGTCACGGCGTTGGTGGCCGGCACTCTGGCGCACCGCTGGGACCGGCGCTACCACGAGAGCGCGGTGCGCCATCTGGCTGCGTGGACGGATCTACCGGCCAGTGCGGACCTTGAGGCCATCGCCGACGACGTAGACCGGCGGTTCCGGACGACGAAGGAGGACCTCACCCGCGAGCTCGAGGCGACGCGCGCTGCTTTGGAACAAGTCGCCGAAGGAGTCGTGCTGCTGGATCGCGAGGGGATCGTGCGCTACGCGAACGCGGCCGCCGGGACGCTCCTCCGGGTCCCGCTCGCGCCCGGGCGCGCGCTGGTGGAAGCGGTACGCCTGCCCGAGGTTCTCGGCGTCGTGAACGAGGTTCTCTCGGGCGGCGGGACGCACCACACCGCGGTCGGCGGCCCCGAGGGCCAGGAGTTGGCGGTCCGGGCGGTCGCAGTGCCACACCCTGTGCTCGCGGTCGCGGTGGTGCTCGCCGACGTTCGCGGGGAACGCCAACTCGAGCGGGCGCGGCGCGCGCTGGTGGCCGATCTCGCCCACGAGCTGCGGACGCCTCTGACCGTTCTCTCCGGGCTCGCAGAGGAGTTGACGGAGGTCCGTGGCAACGAGGACCTTACCGCCACCATGGCGCGCCAGGTCCACAAGTTGAGGACATTTGCCGAGGAACTCGAGGAGCTCGCTCGGATCGAGTCCGGTCAGCTGAAGCTGCACCTCGAGGACGTCGATGCGGCATCAGTGACGAGGCAGGTCAGCGGGGACCTCCGGACTGTTGCCCAGGAGCGCGGTGTCACCGTGACGGTGGTCGGGGGTGCGCCGCAGATGAGGACCGATCCGGTGCGCCTCGCCGAGGTGCTCACGAACCTCGTGGACAACGGCATCCGGTACAACCGGGCCGGCGGGCAGGTCACGGTTCGAATCGACGCGGCGGAGGACGGCGTTCGCATCGCCGTCGAGGACACCGGCGTCGGCATCCCCGCCTCGGAGGTGGGGCTGGTTTTCCAGCGCTTCTACCGAGTGCGAAGGCAGGCCGAGACCGAAGGCGGGAGCGGGCTCGGTCTAGCCATCGTGAAGCACCTCGTAAAGGCCCTTGGCGGAACGGTCAACCTTACGTCGCGCATCGGGCAGGGCACGACGATCACGCTCCTCTTCCCGACCACGAGTTGAAGCCGACACGTCAAGCAGGCTCGAGGGTCATCTACATCGGCCAACCCTGAGGGGCAGAGCTGCTGGGGAGCGGAGGACCGTGCGGAAGAAGGACAGAACCCGATGGTTTCTTCGTAGCTCCTCGCCCACGCCCGATGCCAATCCTTCAGGGGAGTGACTGGGGGTCTGAGCCCAATCCGATCAGCCCGGGTTCCAACTCTCGACTTGGACCGATTGCCGAGGGGGAGATCACCGGATGAGGTTGCCCTGCTTGAGCCGTGCGTTGCCGAGATCTTGCTGAGCCGGCGGGCGAGGAAGTAAGGGGGAAAGCGGGTGGTGCGAAAAGAACGCATCCCTTGTACCCACTTTGGAAGTATGGCCGCCTGCGGCTGGGAGCCCCTCGCTTGCCGACCTCGGGAAGAAGTACCCGGCCGAGGCAACTGAAATTGAGTTCACGCCCACTTCACGCTGAAGCCATGATCGCTTCACATTGGCGGGCGATCCTTCACGTGGTGCGATGGGACAGCACCTGGACCCCGCCGCGCTGCGGAGGAGCGATGCAGTACCTGAACATGGACATGCACGTCCACTCCTGTTTCTCGGTTGAGGCTATCCCGGGTCTCCGGGACGTCACGTTCTCGCCGAAGGAGACGCCTGACGAGCTGTACGAGTCCGCCAAGGCGCGTGCCATGGACTTCGTGACGATCACGGACCACGACACCATTGATGGGTGCCTGGACTTCATGGCTCGCCACCCCGAGGTGGAAGACTTCGTCGTGGGCGAGGAGGTCTCGACCGAGCTTCCTGTCAGCAAGCTCACCGTCCACATCAACGTCTACGGGCACGACCGAAGACAACACGAGGAGCTCCAGCGCCGGCGTGGGGATGCGTTCGCCGTGGCGGAGTACTGTGGGGCGAAAGGGTTGTTCTTCGTCTGGAATCACCCTTTCTACCGCGAGAACCTCTCCACCATCGAGGAGGAGGAGTTCATGCGGCTGGTCGCCAACGTGCCTGTGATCGAGGTGCGCAACGGCGGCCGGATGCAGGTGCTCAATGTGCTTGCCGAGGAACTGGCGGTCCGCGAGGGCAAGGCGATGCAGGGCGGCAGTGACACCCACACGGGCAACATCGGCTCGGTTTACACGGCGGTGCCCTGCGAGGACCTCGCGGGGTTCTTCGCCGGCATCCTTGCCCGAACGAGCCGGATCGTCGGACACCACTCGACGAGGAGGAACTTCCTCCTCCACAACTACCTCGCTGGCCGGCGCCACGTCGTGGACCTCAACTGCCGGCGGATGACGTCGCCGCTTCAGCGCGTCCGAATGCGCGGCCTGGGGGTTCTCGCTTTCGCGTTCTCGCCGTGGGTCGTGCGACGCCACTTTCGGAACCAGATCGATATGGCCCGAATCGCGCTCTCAACCCTCAAGGCGTTCGGCCACCTCAACGAAGCACTGCTGCTCGACGCGGCGTAGGAACGACAAAGCCGCGACCCAGCCCGGAGCAGGCTCGGCGCCAACGCGATTCGGGAGGCGGGCTGGTCGACCTGCCCGGTGGATCTCACGGCAGACGTGTTCAACCCTCCGTAAGCTGCTGCACCACCTCGGTAATCCGAGCCGTCCCGAACTTGGGCAGGCGTTGGTAGCCTGACCACGCCGCTCCGGCGAGCGTTCCGTCGTCGAGCCACTCGCGTAGCCACTCCCAGGTGGTCCCCGGGCTGTCCTGCTTGAAACCCGCGCCCCGGTGCAGGATCCACCGCCGGTTGATACGCTCGTGGACGCCGACGGGCCACGAGAACACGAGGGGGATCCCGAGGGCGCCGTAGAACGAGAGCTCCGAGGGCTTGGTCCAGAGGATGTCAGTGCGCACCATCAGGGCGTTGAAGCGCCCGAAGTACTCCGGAAACGTTGTTGCGGACACGACCTCGATCCCATCGCCGAGCAGCTCGCCGAGCCCGGCGTCCCGCACCCAGCGCTCCAGGCGCGCAGCCACGTCGCAGCGGACCCCGGCGACCAGGGCAAGCCGCAGCTGCCTCTGTTCCAGCGGCCGGCGCAGCGAGGAAATGAAAGAGCGGGCGATCCCGAGCTGGGCCCCTGCGCCACCAACCGCAAAGGTGAGTAGGGGCGGGCGCCCCTCCTCAGCTGCAGGCAGCGCGCCGAGCAGGTGAGCGATCTCCTCCCGGAGCTGCTCGCGGAACACGCCGCGACGGTCGAGCCGCACGAGGCGCGCGCCGAGGTTGGCACGCAGCACCGCGAGGTTCGGGCCGCCCACCAGCTCCGGCGGCAGCGGAAACCCGGTTAGGTGGATGAACTCGGGCCGGACGCCGAACGCTCGCAGGCGGCGCAGGGCGCGCTCGGAGGGCACACAGTAGTGCACGGTGGAGTGAGCGGGCCAGCGTGAGACCCAGACGCGGTTGATGTCGGAATCCGTCACCACGCAGACCGTGCGGGGATAGCCGAGGAGATCCGCGATCACCGCCGGCGCGTAGAACGTCGTCACCAGCGTTGCGTCCTCCCGGTGCAAGAAGTCGAGGGTGCCGCGGCCGAGCCCACGCCGGGCAAGTGCCTCGAGCATGGCCACGCCGAGGGTCGGCCGTGACTGGTCTCGCGCGCCGTAGAGTTGCGGGATGAACGTGATCCCCTCGAGGAGCCGGCGCATCGGCCGGCCCACGACCGGGAGCTGCGAGGAGCGCGACAGCATCTCGTAAAGCGCACGCACCTGTCCCCACCGCTTCTGCTCCGCCGGGGATGCTAGCGGCGGCCGGTCGATCTCGAGAACCGGCGCCGCGAGGGCCGGCGCCAACGCATGCGCCGCCCGCAGGTGGCCGTATCCCATAGCCACCGCGACCAGGGCCACCTTGCGCCCCGCCGGGATCCCGCCGTCCGCCATCTCGCCTCCGCGACTCGGGAGCGTAGCACTGCACACGCGCTTCGCCCCGCCTTCGCACGACCTTCACCGCCGCAGTTCACGCTGCATGCGATGAATCCGGCCGCACTGCTCGCGCTCGTTTTGCCCGGCCTCGCCCTCTTGGCTGTGATGGCGTTGGCACAGAGGCGCCAGCTGCGCGAGGCTACCTCTCGGCCGGCGGGGGTGCTGCCTGGAGTGAGCATCCTCAAGCCGATGAAGGGCGCCGATCCCAACCTCGAGGAAAACCTGGACAGCTTCTTCCGGCTCGACTATTCCGAGTACGAAGTCCTGCTCGGCGTGGATGACCTCGCCGACCCGGCACTGGCGGTGGCGCGCGCCGTCGCCGCTCGGCACCCCGAGGTGCCTTGCCGGTTGGTCGTTGACCGTCGCACCGTCGGTTTCAACCCGAAGGTCAATAATCTCGCCAACATCACACGCCATGCCCGCCACGAGGTGCTCTGGATTTCCGACAGCAATACGCGGGTCGCGCCAGATACCCTTTCGGATCTTGTCGCCCGTCTCGAGCAGCCTGGCGTGGGCCTCGTCTCCTCGCCGTTCCGCGGTGTGGCAGCCACCGGCCTCGGCGGGGCGTGCGAGAGCCTCCAGCTCAACACGTTCGTGATGGGCGGCGTGGCCGCCATGCACCGCGTGATCGGCGGCGTGTGCGTGGTGGGCAAATCCATGATCCTGCGCCGCTCGACCCTCGACGCCATCGGCGGCTTCCCCTTCCTCGCCCGCTTCCTTGCCGAGGATCAGGTGAGCGGCGAGGAGGTGGCACGGTTGGGCCTTCGTGTCGACGTTGCGAGCCGTCCGGTGGATAACGTGCTCGGTTACATGCCCCTGGATTCGTTTCTGGCCCGCCACCTGCGCTGGGCGCGCATCCGCCGTCGGATGAACCTCGTCGGCTACGTTGGCGAGGTGGTGCTCAACCCGGTGTTTCTCGCAACAATCGCGGCGCTCGCGCTGCAAAGCCGGGCAAGCCTCGCCCTGGCTGTTGCCGTGCTCGCGGTCAAGTCCGCTCTGGACGCAGCCGCCGAGCGAGGCGCCGGCGTGCGGCGCCCACTCGTCCTTTACCCAGCGCTCACGTTCGTTAAGGACATTCTTGTCGGTGCCGTGTGGGCCGTTCCGATCGCCAGTGCGACGGTAGCTTGGCGCGGCAACCGGTTCCGTATCGGCCCGCGCACGGTGCTGCGTCGCGCCGGCGCGGAGAGTGACGCCATCACATTCGACCCCGCCTCCGCCGAAGCCACCGGTTAGGTCCGTCACGACGCCCGGGCCGAGGTTGACCATTGGGCTTGAAATGGTCAGACGGAGGAAGTCAGAGGTGAAAAGGGAAGACGTGAAAGGGAAGATCAATAGCACACGGGCTTCTGTGAGGCTGTTTTCTGTCTGACCTTTGACGTTTGACCCTTGACCTCTTCTTGTCGAACCTTCGAACCCTGCGTTATGAAACACGAAGGCTCCCCGCATCGGGGAGCCTTCGATTTTCTGACGAAAGCTCGGTCTACTTCTTCTCGCCCTCCAGCGCCTTCATGAGGGCGCTGCCGAACGCCGTCACCTCGGGCTTGCGCTCCGCCTTCTTCTCTTCCTTCCAGTTGCGGAACTCCTTGACCGCCTTGCCCTCGCGAGCCTTCTTGACGGACAGGGAGAGGCGCTTGCGCTCCGGGTCGACGGTCAGCACGGTGGCTGAAACGCGGCTGCCGGCGACGAACGTCTTGGCGAGGTCGCCGCCCCGCGGGACGTCGGTCTCGGAGGCGGGGATCAGGCCGGTCAGGCCGGGTTCGAGCTGGACGAACACGCCGAAGTTGGCGGTGCGCTCCACGGTTCCCTCGACGGCGGTCTCGGCCGGATAACGCTGCGTGGCGTCGAGCCACGGGTCGGACGTTGCCACCTCGCGGAGGGTGAGCGACAGACGGTGGCGCTCCATATCGAGCTCGCGCACCCACCCCCGCACCGGAGTTCCAGGCGCCAGCGTCTCGTCGTCGAGCTTCATGCCGGGGGGGAGCTGGGACACGTGGATCAGGCCGTCGACTCCGGGCAGCAGCTCGACGAAGATGCCGAAATCCGTCTTGCGAGCTACGGTCCCTTCGAACACGGCGCCGGACGGAAACCGCTCCGGGACCTCGACCCACGGGTCAGGCTCCAGCGCCTTCATCGAGAGCGCTATCCGGGCCTTCTCCTTGTCGGCTTCGAGAACCTTCACGCGAACCGTGTCACCGACCTTGACGAGCTGCGACGGGCGGGCGTTCATCCTATGGGACAGCTCGGAGATGTGCACCATTCCGTCGATACCGCCGAGGTCCACGAAGACGCCGAAGTCGCGGATGCTCTTCACCGTCCCGTCGAGCTCCTGGCCCGGTACGATCCGCGCCCACGCCGCGGCGGCGGTTGCCTCGCGCTCGTCCTTGAGGACCTGGGCGCGGGAGACGACGAGCGAGTCGAGATCGTCCGACAGCTCGGTGATCCGGAACAGGAAGGACTTCCCGAGGTAGGCGTCCACGTTGCGAGGGAAGCCGAGGTCGATCTGGGACATTGGGCAGAAGGCCCGCAACCCCGCGATCGAGATGTCGTAGCCGCCCTTGTTGCGTCCCGTGACCTTCCCATCGACGGGGACGCCGTTCTCGAAAGCACCCTTCAGGGCATCGCGCTCCCGCCGTTCGATGGCGAGCTTGTGCGAGACGCGCAGTTCGGGAGAGAGCGCGATGATGACCGCGTCGAGGCCGTCCCCCGGGCGCAGCTCGCCGAGCTCCGTACGGTCCATGACCGCCTCGGATTTTCCCCCGACGGCGATCAGGGCGATGTCGCCGTGGACGGCCATCACCGAGCCGGTGACCAGCTGCCCGATCTCGAGCTCATCTTGCTGGAACGATTGAGCCAGGGCCTCCGCGAAGCTCTGGTCGTTCGAGGTTGCGTTCTTCTCGTTGCTCATGGTCCGATCCTCGCCGCCTGGTCCTGCTCCAGGCGCAGCCTCTCGGGCTGAGCCCGGCATTCTACACCCATTCAACCCGAGGCGCTCGCCGCCTGGCCGAAGCAGAATCCAGTCCTGAGTGGGCGCGGCGTATCCTGGGTTTTGTGCGGCATGACACCTTTGCCTTTCTTGCCTTGACGCTCACGGCAGCGTGTGCCACCACCTCGCCGCCCTCCCTGCCCGGCACCCTCCGGGTCGAGGTGCTATCGGCGCTCGACCGGGTGCCCATCACGGCCGCCGATGCGCTGTTGCCGGCCGGAACGGGCGATGAGGTCGAGGCCGGTCGCCTCACCACCATGCGGGCCCTGAGTGCCGACCTGGCCAACACGCTCGCTGCGAGCGGCGCGGAGGTCTGCCTCGGCGACGCGTCCATCACGGACGATAGACGCCCCGAGCCGGCTCGTCTCGCCGCAATCGGTCGTGCCGACGGCGTCGATGTCGTGGTCCTGCCGGAGCTTATTGCCTACGGGCAGATCCGAAGATCGTGGCTGTGGCTCCTGGCTGCCCAGGGCCTGGCGGCCGGCATAGGTCACGGCGTCGTGGTTGCGCGTGCGACCGGGAACCCAACAACCGGCTGGTGGGTAGGAGTCGGGGAGTTCGCGCTCGAGACCATCACCTGGGTCGGAGGGGCGCTGGTAGCCTCCCGCGTGATCGACCCTGTGATCGTGCGGGTGTGGGCCGTGGACGCGAGCGACGGCGAATTGCTGGGTCGGTGGACGGGAGAGAACACGCGACCAGTCCGCAAGTGGTTTCGAACCGAGGGGCGACCGCCTCGGGCGGAGCGGCTCCTTCGCGTAGCGGATCGGGAGTTCGCCCGACTGGCGCCGAAGCTCCTCGCGGCGGTTGCGGCGGACGTTCGACGCCGGCAGCGAGGGCCGGACGGTGACTCTTCGGCGGACGAGGTGCACCATGAGTGAGGACCCCGGATCGATCCGGATCGGTGTCTCGTCCTGTTTGCTCGGGTGCAAGGTGCGCTTCGACGGAGGGCACAAGAAGGACGACTTCCTGGTGGGCACCTTCGGACGCTGGGTCGAATGGGTTCCCGTGTGCCCTGAGGTCGAGGTCGGCATGGGCACGCCGCGCGAGTCGGTCCGCCTCCTCCGCGACGGGGACGAGATCCGAATGGTGGCTCCGAAGAGCGGGAAAGACTGGACCGACGCCATGAACAGGTACGCCGTGCGGCGTGTCGAGGAGCTTGCCGCCACGCGTCTTTGCGGCTGCGTGCTGAAGAAGGACTCACCCTCCTGCGGGATGGAGCGTGTCAAGGTCTACGGCACCGGCATGCCGACCAAGTCGGGAACCGGCGTGTTCGCTCGGGCGCTGCTCGTGCGTTTCCCCAACCTGCCCGTCGAGGAGGAGGGCCGCCTGTGCGATCCGCGGCTGCGCGACAACTTCGTCGAACGGGTGTTTGCCTACCATCGGCTCCGGCAGCTCTTCGACGGTCGCTGGACGCTCGGTGGGCTGGTGGCGTTTCACACCGCGCGCAAGCTCCAGTTGATGGCGCACGCCCCCAAGGCGTACGAGACGCTCGGAAAGCTAGTGGCCGGGGCGAAGGCAATGCCGCGCGACGAGGTCCAGACCCGGTACGAGGACGCCTTCATGCAGGGGCTCAAGACGATCGCGACCGTTCGGCGCAACACCAACGTGCTCCAGCACATCCTCGGCTACTTCAAGAGGCTCGTCGACGACGACGCGCGCGCCGAGCTCCTCGCGCTGATCGAGGACTACCACCTGGGCCTCGTTCCCCTCGTCGTCCCGATCACGCTGGTCCGCCACTACGTTCGGCTGCACGGCGTGCGCTACCTCGCGGGCCAGACCTACCTGGACCCTCACCCGAAGGAGGTGATGCTCAGGAACCACGTGTGAGCGCGGCAGGCGGCGCTGCCACGCCCCTCATCACACCTCGTCCGCGTTCCGGTGATGTGCGGTGGGGAATGGACTTAGCCCCCAAGCCGTTTGGGTTTGACACGGATTCCACGACCGCGTGCGGTGGGGTCCGCGAGGGGGCTGCACCTGACGATGGCGGCCAAGCCCACAGAGTTCGCGCTGACGCTGACCCCGAGGTCGCGCTACGACGCCATCGACGTCGCGGCCGCGATACGGCAGGATTTCGGCGATGCTCTCGCCGGCTTCCGGCGGGCGATGTACTGCTCGCTCCACACCACAGCTGGCTACCTTGAGCAGAGCCTCTCGGCGCGCCTCGATCACCGTCGTGACCGGCTGGATCCGTTCATGCGGACGTTCCAAGCGCTGTTCCCCCCGGGGGCGGGGTACCGTCACGACCAACTCCACGAGCGCTCCGAGCTCTCCGAGGCTCAACGGCGCTGTGAGCCGAAGAACGCGGACTCGCACCTCGCGTACATCGGCTCCGGGTTGCGCAACTGCGTGACGTACGTCAACCGGCCGGGCGAGCCGGTTTTCTTCATGGATCTCGACGGTGTCAACGATGGGCATTTCCGGACCCGGCGGACCTGCGTCCTGGCGTACAGCCGCGCGGAGACCGTCGCGACGGTACGTTGCGAGATCCCCGTGTCCCGGCACCCCATCGACTCGGTCAACCTCGCGGACCAGCGAACCGGAATCCTCGCCCACGGCGAGGAACTGATTCGGCGCCACGGCGTGGAGAAGGGACGACTCGAGATCACCCTCGACCCCAGCGAGCGCGATGCCGGGGTGACGGTCAACGAGTACGAGACGCTCCTGATGCGACACGACCTCGCGGAGGTGCTCGCCGATCCTCTGAAGTTCGCGGCTCGAACGGGCAAGCGGATTCTGCGTGACCCGCGGGCGATCGCGACCAAGAGCCTTGGGTACGCCCGCTACGACATGGTCCAGGTGCTCAACGAGCTCATGGACGCGTTGCGGATTTCGGAGTCGGCGGTCGAGAGGCTGCTTGCTCGGGCGATGGCGGTCCCTGCGCGGCGCTTCCTGCGCCTCAAGCGTGGCGTGAGTTTGCCGGTGTCCGACGGTCCGGGTTCCGGCGGCGGCGTGGTGCGCGGGACCTACCAGAACCCGATCTTGATCCAGTGGGCCACGGCACCCCACAACAGCCGCACGATCCTCCTCCGGCTCACGAGATTCAGCTAGTTGCAGAAGCCACGGGGGCCGGAGATCATGCAGGCATGAGTGAATCCGTTAGGCGGGTCTTTGTGGTGGGGCTGGGCGAGGTTGGCCGACGTCTCGCTGGGGCGCTCACCGCGTCGGGGACCGACGTCGCTCCCGTTACCCGCCAGGGGGGTTGGGAGCATCTCTCGGGCGACCGTGAGGCCCCCGTGCTGGTGTGCGTGCGCGAGGAGGCGCTCTCGGATACGGTTTCTCGCCTGCGCAACGTCGCTGCCGAGCGGCTCGTGTTCGTGCAGAACGGCTGGATCAGACCGCTGCTCGGGGGCGTACAAGGGTGTTCTCGAGGCCTCATCTGGTTCACCAGCAAGGGTGAGTTCTTCCGTGTGCTGCGCGCAAGCGTCTTCTCGGGTCCAGCCGCGCCGGCGGTCGCAGACGCCTTGAAACGCGGCGGGATCGCCGCCGCAGCGATAGGCACCGAGGCGTTTGCAGGCGCGGAGGCCGAGAAGATGGGCTTCAACTGCGTCGTCGGGCTGCCACTCGCCGTGCATGCGTTGAGCCTCGGAGAGTACCTGGACCGAAACGCAGCTGAGGCGGAGGCAGTGTTCTCCGAGGCGGCCGGAGTGACGGCGCGCGCCCTGGGGGTCACCCCCTCAAACGACTGGTGGCCTGAGTTCCTCCGGGTCGCAAAGCCCCTCGGCTGGGTGCGATCGGCCGCGCCCAAGGCGCTCGAGTTCCGCAACGGAGCCGTGGCGCGTCTCGCGAGGGAGCGAGGAGAACGCACGCCCGCGAACGAACGTTTGCTAAAAGCTGTGGGGTTCGAGATCTGAGTCCCGTAGCCGCCCTCAATCGCCCAGTCAGGGGAATCTCACGGGTAAAAGGTCAAAGGTAAGAGGGTAGACGGGAGACGGAAGAGGGAAATCGTTAAAGGGCAAACGGAAGCCAAGGTCACCCGTTGTCTTTCCTCTACCTTCTACCCTCTTCCCTTCCTCTCTTTGCCACCTTGAGGCCGAGAGCGGGCGGGTGTAACGTCGGGCCAATGGAACCCACGCTCCTGCAACAGCTCGCGGCTCTGACCCACCCGGAAGCGCTCAAGATACTGCTGGTCCTGTTCCTCTCGTTCCTCCTTGGCCTCGAGCGCGAGGGCCGCAAGGCGCACGCCGGGCACTACATCTTCGGCGGCGTCCGCACCTTCCCGCTGATCGGTCTCGTCGGGTACGCGATGGCGCTCGTCGCCGGCCAGCAACTCCTGTCCGTGGCGCTCGGGTTCGTGGTCGTCGGGGCGTTCCTCCTGGTCTCCTACCTGCACAAGCTCGCGAGCTCCGAGGACGCTGGCGTCACCACGGAGGTGTCCGGCCTCGTCACCTACCTGCTTGGCGCCGTTGTCTGCTACGGCTACTACTGGATCGCGGTCACCATCGTCGTCCTCGCGATGCTCCTGCTCGAGCTCAAGGCCGCCCTCGAGGGGCTCACCGAGCGGATCCCGTCCGAGGATGTCGTGACCTTCACCAAGTTCCTTCTGCTCACCGTCGTGATCCTGCCGGCCGTGCCGAACCGCGAGTTCGGGTCGTTCCTGATCAACCCGTTCCGGACATGGATCATCGTCATCGCGGTGAGCGGGATCTCATACGGCAGCTACGTCCTGCAACGTGTTACGCGGAAGCGCGGCGGGGTCGTGCTGGCGGCCCTGCTCGGCGGGGCCTACTCGTCGACCGTCATGACCGTCGCTCTGGCGCGTCGGGCGCGCCGCGAGCACCGCCCCAACCTGTTCGCGGGCAGCATGGTGCTGGCTTCGGGTGTGATGTACCTGAGAGTGCTGGCCCTGCTCGCCATCTTCAACGGCGCCCTCGCGGGACGAGTCGCGCTGCCGTTCGTGGCCCTGGGTGTTGGGACGATGCTCGGCGGGTATCTCTGGTCGCGCGTTCCGGACCCGGTGCAGGGTCCGGTTGAGCGCGAGTACGAGGCGAAGAACCCGCTCGAGGTTCGGTCGGCGTTCCTCTTCGCGGCCGTCTTCCTGGCGATCATGGTCGTGACGAGGCTTGCCGTCGAGCGCTTCGGCACCGTCGGGATCGTGGCGCTCGCCGCGCTCATGGGGGTGAGCGACGTGGACCCGTTCATCATGGGCCTGACGCAGACGGCGGTGTCGGCGACGCTTCTGGCCACCGCCGCTGCTGCGGTCGTCGTGGCCACCGCCAGCAACAACGCGATCAAGGGGATCTACGCGTACGCCTTCGCGGACCGTGCGACGGGCGTCCGGGGTCTCGCGGCGCTCCTTCTGCTCGCCGCGATCGGTCTCCTGCCGCTGCTGGTCCTTGCCCCGTAGGCCGGGCTGCTCGCGTGGTGCAGGGCGGGCCGGTTCGCTTCCGGCACACCCGGACGTCGCCCCTCTGGTCCCCTGCTGCGTCAGGTTCCCCCGCGCCGGAGATGGCGTCTGAGCGTCCCCGCCACGCTCCCGTCCGGGAAGAGCAGGGTTGCGTCCTCGAACGTTGCCGAGAGCGGGGTTCCCGAAGCGTCGCCGATCGCGCGCGCCACGGGCTGATCGGATAGCACCACAATGGCGGTCGGCCTTGGAGCCGTCGATGGCGTCTCGAACGTCACGACGACCAACTCGTAGTCACCTTGAGGGAACGCCTGGCCGGCAGGGAGTGTGAGGGTGATCCCGAGGCGGCCGTCTCCGGCCTCGGAGTCGTCGACCACCAAGGTGGCCGCCACTCCACCACTCCCCAACGTGACGACGGGGGCGCTCAGCATGGTGGGATCGAACGCGAGGCTGAAGCGCACCTCGTGCTCGTCGCCCAACGCCGACATCACGATCGGGAGGGCGATCTGAGAGCCGGGATTCACGGACGGAGCAACGGCGCGCACCACGCGCGGCCCCAAAACCGCCGTCACGGTGAAGAACTGGGTGAAGGCCATCCCGTCCTGGCTGGTCGCGGAAAACGTGACGTGTCCCTCCTGCGAGGCGCGAGCCAACCCGGCCGCGGCCACGGTGACGGCGGGTTGCGTCGCGATGCCCGCCTCGTCCGGGGTGAGGACGAGCCATGGCACATCGGAGACCGCGGTCCAGTGGAGGGTGTAAGGGCCCACGAGCGTGACGGGGATCGTGCGGTCGACGGGGTGACCGGAGTCCACACCGACGGGGACCGTCGACGGCGTAACCGTCAGGCCGGCAGGTCGCGCGACCGCCGCCTGCAACATGTCGTACGCCGTACCCGGTCCGGGGACGTAGTCGGTCAGCACGACCGTGTGGAGCGCGTTCCACGTGACACCGGAGAGGGTGTTCGTGGTGAGCGTGGCGGTGTAGACGCCGCCCGGCGCGAGCGCCGACACGATGTCGATCCACGGAGCGGCCCTCATGATGCGACCCGTGACGCCGACGTATGCGTCCTCGTAGACCAGCGCGTGGAGCGCCGCCTGGTTCGCGGAGGCCGAGAGCGTCGCGGCGCTGGTGTTGTGGAACCGTGCGTACACCCGCATCCGCGTCCCGACCTGGCGCGCGTACGCCTCGATCTCCGCTTGGGGCGGGCGGGTCAACTCGGGGTCCACGAGCCTCTGAAAGGCTGTCTTGAAGTCACCCTGGTCCCCGGTGAGGACCCGATTCCCGGAGTCTACGATCACGAGGGGCAGGTATGCCGTCGAGTCGCCGAAGGCGGCCCAGAACCGGCTCATTCGGTTGCCGATCGGCGCATCCACGTTCTGCTCGATGAAGACGGCGCGCCCCCCGTACTGGAGGCCAAGCGCGTCGACCGCCGGACCGGCGGCCTGGCAGATCGGTCAGGTGAACCGGGTGAAGTCCTCGAACACCACGAGGCGGGTGCCGGGGTCAGTGGGGGAGCTCTCCTGCGCCGCGGCGATGCTCGCCACTCCGGCAAGCGCCAGGGCTCCGAGAAGGCACGCCGGCCATCGTCGTACCGTCGCCATCACCGCACCTCGCGCCCCATTTCACAATTAAACTGCCGGCGATGCAAGCTTTGCGCTCCGGCAGAAGAAATGGAACGTCCATGCCAGCCTCGTTTGCGGGTCCCCGCATCGCCTGCCTGCGCCTCCGGCACTGCCCGATGCGCGTGCTAGACTGCGCGCCGTGAGCTCGCCGCTGGGTCTTCTCTCAACCCCAATGTTGCGGCCAGCCACCACGTCGCTGTTTGCGTTGCATCGCGTTGTAGCTGGCCCGATGTAGCCGGGAGGGCAAACCGCAGTTGGTGACTTTTCCCCTCTTCCTCTTCGTGGCCATCGTCGCCGTCGCGTTGCTGTTCGATTTCCTCAACGGCTTCCACGACGCGGCCAACTCGATCGCAACCGTGGTCTCGACGCGGGTGCTCTCGCCCGGGCTCGCGGTGGTCTGGGCCGCGTTCTTCAACTTCGTCGCGGCGTTCGTCTTCCCACTCAAGGTCGCCTCCACGATCGGTAAGGGCCTGGTTGTCACCAGCGCCGCCACGGTCTACGTAATCCTGGCTGGCCTGGTTGGTGCCATCGCATGGGATCTCATCACCTGGTACTTCGGCCTGCCGACAAGCTCGTCCCACGCCCTGATCGGGGGGTACGCCGGCGCTGCAATCGCAAAGGTCGGTTTCGCGGCGATCATCTACTCGGGTTGGATCAAGACGCTCGTCTCGATGTTCGTCTCGCCGGTCGTCGGTCTGCTCCTGGGCCTCATGCTGATGGTCGGCGTGACGTGGTTCTTCCGGAACTCGCTCCCGGGTCCGGTGGACCGCTTCTTCCGGCGTGCCCAGCTCGTGTCGGCCGGGCTGTACAGCCTCGGCCACGGCGGCAACGACGCCCAGAAGACGATGGGCATCATCGCGATCCTCGCGTTCTCCTACGAGAAGTCCCTCGGCCGGAACCCGGCTGACATTCACGTCGCCTTCTGGATGGTCATTGCCTGCCACGCAGCGATCGCCCTCGGCACTCTGTCGGGAGGGTGGCGCATCGTCAAGACGATGGGGTCCAAGATCACCAAGCTGAAGCCGATCGGCGGATTCTGCGCGGAGACCTCCGCCGCCCTCACGCTGTTTGCCAATTCGTACCTCGGGATCCCGGTCTCGACAACCCACACGATCACAGGCGCCATCATGGGGGTCGGCGCAACCCAGAGGCTGTCGGCGGTGCGCTGGGGCGTGGCGACGCGAATCGTGTGGGCGTGGCTGTTCACCATTCCGCTCTCCGCCCTCATGGCGGCGCTCGCGTTCAAGGCGCTCGGCCTCTTCCTGAACGTCTGATGGCGCTCGACCGCTGAAACAGGCGCGGTCGGCGTACCTAAGGAAGCCCAGGCCGAGGGACACGCATCTCCCAGAACCGTTGAGCCTTGGGTGTCTAAGCGGATCGGCGAGGAGGCCCTAGGAACTCTTGAGGATGATCGTCTCGATGGTGTTCGCAACGTCCTCGCAGCGATCGGTCGCATCCTCGAGGAAGGCGTACAGGTCCTTGAGCTTGAGGACATCGATCGCGTTCGGCGTGTTGGCGAAGAGGTCGCCGAGCGCCTCGCGGTGCAGGACGTCGGCCTCGTTTTCGAGGCGGTTGATCTCGACGCAAGCGACCATCGCCTCCTTGTGCTTCTTGCTGTCGTGGAGGACAACGACGGCTTTGTGGACCTCCTCGGCAGAAGTAACCAGCAGATCGGCAAGGGATTTCAACTGGCGCGGCACCTGGGTGATGTGGTAGACAACGAGGCGCTGCGCCGCAGCATCAGCCGAGTCGAGGATGTCATCGAGGCGGGTCGCCAGTGAATGGATGTCCTCGCGGTCGAAGGGGGTGATGAAGGTGGCGTTCAGCTTCGCCAGGGCCTCGTGAGTGATGCGGTCACCCTCGTGCTCGAGCTCCTTCAGCCTCTCGACCTTGGCTGGGAAGTCAGTGGGATCCTCGAGGAGCTCACGGAAGAGCTTGACCCCCTGGACGATGTTGGCCGATGCACGGTCGAAGAGATCGAGGAAGTCAACCTTCTTGGGCAGGAACCAGCGCATGCGACCCCCGATTGTGCCGGCGCGACACAAGCGGATTATAGACCTACTGCGCCGATCGGCCCGTCAACGCCGTGACGGGAACAACTGGTTCCGAGGAGCCGCTGACGGATGGGACCTCTTGTCCGGGGCGCGGGCGGCTGCAGCTCGCTCCGACTGCGGCGATAATCATCTGGGGGTCGAAACCATGACCGCTTGGGACAGACCGGACGGACTCTCGGAGTACGACCCGACGCACACGGTGCTCCGCGACCTGATGGGGTATCGGGTGCGCGAGGTACTGCTCGTGTCCTCGCTGTACGACTCGTACATCCTCGAGGAGGACGGCCAGCTCTCGGAGAGCCTCGATGCCGAGTTCTACCAGCTGAACCTCTCGACGGCGCCCCGCATCACCCAGGTCTCAACGGCCCAGGAGGCGCTGGCGACGTTGCAGAGGCGGCCGTTCGACCTGGTGATCACGATGCCCCGACTGGGTGGGATGGATGTCAAGGCGTTCGCCCGCGCCGTCAAGGGGCTCCACCCCGACCTTCCGGTCGTCATGCTCGCCGACAACCACTTCGAGGCGCACCGGGTCAAGGAGCTCAATGAGCCAGGGATGCTCGACCAGGTGTTCGTGTGGCGCGGCGACGTGGCACTGTTCCTCGCGATCATCAAGTACATCGAGGACCGCCGCAACGTACGGCGCGACACCTCCCTCGCCAGCGTACGCACCATCATCCTGGTCGAGAACTCGGTGCGCTTCTACTCCGCCTACCTCCCGCTGCTGTACACGGAGCTCACGGCCCAGACGCACGCGCTGATGGCGGATGGGGTCAACGCGCGCCAGCGTCTTAGGCGGATGAAAGCGCGCGCCAAGATTCTGCTCGCCGAGACGTTCGAGGAAGGGTGGGCACTGTTCGACGAGTTCCGTGCGACGACGCTTGGAATCATCACCGATGCCCGCTTTCCGAGGGGGGGCGAGAGCGACCCCGAGGCCGGCCTCGAGTTCGTGCGCCGGGTCAAGGCCGAGGACCCGGATATGCCTGCGCTCCTCCAGTCCACGGACGAGACGCTCGAGGAGCGCGCCCACGCTCTCGGTGCCGCGTTTCTGCACAAGCACTCGCCGCGACTGCTCGAGGAGCTGCGGCGCTTCATGCGCTCCAATCTGGGGTTCGGCGACTTCGTCTTCCTCGACCCGGTAACGGGGGCGGAGGTGGCTCGCGTCTCCGACCTCGGCGGGATGCCGCGAGCGCTCCGGGCGGTGCCAGGGGAGTCGCTTCGCTATCACGCCTCCCGCAACCACTTCTCAAACTGGTGCATGGCTCGCACCGAGTTCGCCCTCGCAGCACGAATCAGGCCCTGGAAGGTCTCGGACTTCAAGGATGTGGAGGAGTTGCGTTCGTACCTCATCGATGCGTTCGCCGAACTCCAGTCGGAAGCACGTCGCGGCGTGGTCGCCGACTTCACCCCACGGGAGTTCGAGGGACTAGCTGGCTTCGTGCGGATCGGCGCGGGTTCAATGGGGGGCAAAGGGCGCGGCCTCGGGTTCATCAACTCGTTGTTGTCGCGCGAGGAGGTGACCGAGGACGGGGTTCGCGCTGCGGTTCCGCCCGCCGCTGTCATCGGCACCGATGTCTTCGATGACTTCCTTCGGATGAGAGGCCTCCTCGCGCTTGCGCTGTCGGACGCGAGCGATCGGGCGATCGAAGACGCGTTCCTCGCCGCGCCGCTGCCGCCGGCCCTCGAGCGCGACCTCTGGGCGATCGTCGAACGCACGTCGGTGCCGCTGGCCGTGCGGTCGTCGAGCCTACTGGAGGACTCCTACGACCAGCCGTTCGCCGGGATCTACCGCACCCTGATGCTCGCCAACGGCGACCCCGACCCGGCCGTGCGACACGCTGAGCTTTCGGCCGCGGTGAAACTGGTGTACGCCTCGACGTTCTCGAGAAGCGCGAAGGCGTACCTCGCAAACACCCCGCACCGCCCCGAGGAGGAAAAGATGGCGGTGGTGGTGCAGCGGGTCGTCGGGCGCAGCCACGGAAGGTTCTTCTACCCGTCGTTCGCCGGTGTGGCGTGCTCGCGCAACTACTACCCGGTGCTCGGACTCAAGGCGGAGGAGGGTCTGGCCGCCGTGGCGCTCGGCTTCGGGAAGACGGTGGTCGAGGGCGGACGAGCCGTGCGCTTCTCCCCGGGCTCGCCTGGAAACGTACCGCAGTTCGCCTCGACCGCCGCCGTGTTGGAGACGGCCCAGCGCGAGTTTGTGGCGCTCGACCTCGAGCGTGTCGGTACCGTTGGGGGCAGCGACCATACCGACGCGCTCGTGGTGCTCGGGCTCGCCGAGGCCGAGCACCACGGCACGCTCCACCCGCTCGGTTCCGTCTACTCGCCCGACAACGACGCGATCTACGACGGCGTGTCCCGACCCGGGATTCGCGTCGTGACGTTCGCCCCCATCCTCAAGACCGACGTGTTTCCGCTCTCCCGTCTCCTCACGCGGCTGCTGTCGCTCGGGGAGCGGGCGATGAGCTGTCCGGTTGAGGTCGAGTTTGCGGTCAACCTGCCGTCGCGCGGGGAGCCGGGGGAGCTCGCGGTGCTGCAGGTGCGCCCGCTCGTGGTAGAGGTGGGCAGCGAGGACCTCGACGCGATCCTGCGCGTCACCACCCACGACGACATCTTCTGTCTCTCGGAACAAGCGCTCGGGGAGGGGCGCGTGCAGGGCATCCGGGACGTCGTGTACGTCAGACCCTCGGCGTTTGACCGCTCCCAGACGCCGGCGGTCGCGGTGGAGGTGGAGGAGATCAACCGAACCCTCGCCGAGGAGGGACGTCCCTACCTGCTGATCGGACCCGGGCGGTGGGGGACATCGGACCAGTGGCTAGGGGTTCCCGTGGAATGGGACCAGATCGCGGGTGCTCGGGTCATCCTTGAGACCGAACTCGACGACGTGCCGGTGACGCCTTCCGAGGGCACGCACTTCTTCCAGAACATCACCTCGTTCGGGATCGGTTACCTCACCGTGCACCGACGCGGCGGCAGAGGCCGCGTTGATTTCGACTGGCTGGATGGCCTGTCAGCCAGCACCCAGACGCGCTTCCTGCGGCACGTCAGGCTTGAGCGGCCCCTGGACGTCCGCATCGACGGCCGATCCGGACGCGGCATCGTGCTCAAGACCCCGTTCGGCCTCTGACTCTCTGCAGGCGCCGCCGGCGTCGGACCATCTATCCGTGCGGGCGGTCCCGCGGCCGCCCCGCCACCCGCCCAGCCGCTCTAGACCCCCCGAGCCCCCGTGAGCCGCGGCGGAGCCGCGTCTCGCCCAGAGCGTTGCGCTCGGCGGTTCGCATCCTCATGGTGCCTCCAGCTACACTCCGGTGCGACGGGCTCGTGCGCCTTGCGAGAGGCCCAACGGCGGCGGCGCGGCTGCCCGCCATGCTGTGAGGCCCTGCCTGCGCTGAAGAGGGAAGAAGGAAGAGGGAAGACGAAGGATGGTGGGCGGAAGGCAGTCTCTGCCTTCCCTCTACCGTGTCCCCTCTACCCTCTCCCGTTCCGTCTCGTCTGCTGAAGTCGGGCGCACCTACTTGGCGGCGGGAGCCGGAGGCACTGGGTCCGGGACGTGGTTCTTGATTGGGGGTACCGTTCTCAGGTAGGCGTAGATCGCCTTGAGGTCCTCGTCCGTCATCTTCCCGACCCAGTTCCACGGCATCGGTGGGAGAATCTCCCGCCCGCCGCCGAAGTGCTGGCCCGTCCTCATCGCCTTGATGAAGTTCTCCTCCGAGAGAGCGCCGAGCCCCGTCTCGGAGTCGGGCGTGAGGTTGCTCGTGTAGCTGATCCCCCACGGCCCGGCCCACGCCGTCATGGTCAGCGCCGCGACCGCCCCCCACGGCCCCGGCGGCAGTGCAGGAGGCGGCGGGAACTTCATGGCCTCCGGGTGACCGGAAAGCATTCGGGCCATGTCGGGTTCGGGGCCCTTCTCGCCGAGCTTCCAGGGTGTGTGGCAGTCGTTACACCCCCCGACCGTGACGAGGTACTTCCCGTGCTCGGCCGGCGACTGCGCGGCTACGGTCGACCGCGGCTGCTGGCACGCGGCGGCCGCGACGCACATCATTGTGAGGCCTGCGAGTGGTGTCCTCAACCTCATCTCTGCTCTTCCTCCTGATTATGACATTGAAACGCAGTCTACATATCAGGATCGGTTTGTCAAGCGTTTGCAACGGGCCGGCGCATCCTCGTGTTACGATCCCACGGCGCCGGACCCGTCGGCGCCACACACCTTTTGCGCGAAGGGGCGGAACGGACATGGAGCTGCCAATCGGCGCTGGCACGGTCATCTACCTCGACAACGCCGCCACCACCTTTCCGAAACCAAAAGAGGTGCTGGATCAGATGCTCGAGGTCTACTGCCGGTACGGAGTGAACCCGGGCCGCTCCGGCTACGACCTCTGCCTGATGGCGGGCGAGCTCGTCGCCGACACCCGTAAGGCGCTGACGCGGCTCTTCGGCGGCTCCGACCCGAACCGCCTGGTGTTCGCCTCCAACGCGACCGACGCGCTCAACCTCCTCATCCAGGGAGTGCTGAGCGAAGGCGACCACGCGGTCTCGACCACAATCGAGCACAACTCGGTGATCCGTCCCTTGAACCACATGGCGCGCGACCGCGGGGTCGAGGTGGACTTCGTGCCGGTTGAGGCGGGTGGCCGGGTGGACCCACGGGCGATCGCGAAGCGGTTGCGGCCGAACACCCGGCTGGTCGTCGTCAACCACGGCTCGAACGTGATCGGCACGATCCAGCCGGTGGGGGAGATCGGGAGGCTGTGCCGTGCCCGCGGTGTGACGTTCGCGGTCGACACCGCCCAGACGGCAGGCGTGGTGCCGATCGACATGCAGACCATGTGTATCGATGTCGTCGCGTTCACCGGGCACAAGTCGCTCTTGGCGCCGACGGGGATCGGCGGCCTGTGTGTCGGGGACGCGGTCGACATCCGGCCCACGCGGTTCGGCGGAACGGGCGTCAACTCCGTGGCCCCGTACCACCTCGAGGAGTACCCATACCGCCTCGAGGCCGGCACCGGCAACGTACTCGGCATCGCGGGGCTGCACTTCGGGCAGGCGTACATCGCGAAGCGCGGCCTCGACGCGATCTACCGGCACGAGATGGCGCTCTTCTCCCGCCTCCAGGACGGGCTGGCGGCGATCGACGGCGTGACCCTGCACGGGGCGACCGGACTCAAGGACCGACTGCCTGTCCTCTCGTTTACGGTGGCCGGGCGGGACCCGGCCGACGTCGGCACGCTCCTCGACGTCGAGTACAACATCGCCGCGCGCACGGGCCTGCAGTGCGCCCCTCTCATCCATCGCCAGATGGGGACCGAAGCCCGGGGCACCGTGCGGCTGTCCGTCGGCCCGTTGAACACCGAGAGTGACATCGAGGCCGCGATCGCGGCGGTGACCGAGATCGCCACCGAAGCACGGGTCTCGTAGGCCGCGAGGCGCGCCTCCCGCCAACCCACGCTCGGCTTGTTCCTCATCCCCTGCGGGGCTGCCAAGCCCGAGGGTGGCCCCCACCGCACTGGCAAGAGAGAAAGCCGTGCCCGCAGGGCAATGAAGAAGTACCGGCACACAGTGGCAAACGACGCCCCGTGGCTGAGCCGGGAGGTCCGGAAAGGGGCGAGGGTCAAGGTGCGGGCTGGCCCGGGAGGACGAGGGCATCCGCGACGATCTCGGCGAGAGTTCTCACCTCGACGCCGAGCTTGTAGAAGCGGTTCAACTCCATGAGCTGGTCGATGCAGTTGTGGCAGGGCGACGCAACCACCTTGGCACCCGTCGCACGGATCTGCTCGGCCTTGATGCGACCTGCCTCGATCCGCTTGGCGGCGTGCTCGGACGCAGCCAACATGCCGCCGCCGCCACCACAGCAGTAGTTGTCCTCGCGGTTGGGAACCATCTCGACGAAGTCGGCCGCTCCAGCCCGCAAGAGAACCCTCTGCTCCTCGATCACGCCGCCGTTGCGAACGAGATTGCAGGGATCGTGCAGCGTGATTCGGTCGGCGTTCTTAGTCGGGTCGAGACGGAGAAGCCCGTGGTCGACGTACTCCGCCATTACCTCGACCAAGCTGCTGACCTTGAACGGGAGGGGCCGGCCGAGCCACTCCGGTGCTTCCCACCTGAGCGCCCGGTACCCATGACCGCACTCGGCCACGACGAGTTCCTCGACTCCCAGCTCTTCGGCCCGCGCGATAAGACGTTCGGCGATCGCCCGTGCGGCGGCGGCATCGGCCGCGAAGTACCCGTAGTTCGTGATGTCGAAATCGGTTGACGTTAGCGTCCAGTCCTCGCCGGCGACGTGGAAGATCGTCGCGGCGGCCGAAAGCGACAGGGGGAAGAACTTCACCTCTCGGGGGTTGACCGCGTAGAGGACACGCGCCCCGTAACGATCGATCGGCATCGCTGCCGCCGGATCGCCAAGGGTGTCCCGCAGGTCCTGCTCCAGCCAGGCCACCGTCTCCAGGACGTTCTCGCGCGAGATCCCCATGTTGTTGCCGGTCTCGAGTGCGAGATCGGCGTTCGCGCGGATCCCCTTGGGCACCATGCCGGCGGCGCCCAGCACCGTGCGGGCGAAGCGAATGATCGTTGATGGGTCGAGACCGACACTGCAGTTGAGGGCGCAACGGCCGCAGAGCGTGCAGCGCCCGAACGCGGCGGCCGCGAGTCCCTCCAGCGCCTCCAGGTCAAGGTTCTGCGCGCCCACGAAGCCAGGCGTCAGGCGGCCGAGCAGCGTGTGGTACCGGCGAAAGAGGCGGGCGACGCGCTCCACCTTGTGCGCCGGCATCGACTCGGATTCGGAATCCGCCAGGAACACGTGGCAGGTGTCGGCACACAGGCCGCACCTCACGCACGAGTTGAGGAACGCGGTCGTGCGGGCGTCGAGTCGCCCGCGCAGTACCGCGAGGGCGCGTTCCACGGCTCCCGCGCCGGCCGACGGCTCAGCCATGGTCCGACCGGCTACGCACCGCGGTTGGCCGCACGCCCCGACGCCCGAAGGTGGCCCCGAGAACCCACCGACTGGTGAGGAGGAACAGCATGTGCCTCAGCTTTCCGAGCGGTGCGTACAGGACCAACACGGCGCCCACAATCTGGAAGACCGGGAGCGTGCTCGGACGCAGTGCAGCTGCGAGCGTCGCCGCGAGCATCAGGTTGACGAGGGCGTTCGCGAAGTAGTCCTCGGGCACACTGACCGCCCGCAAGCGACGATCGGTGCAGCGCTTCACGAGCAGAGCCAGGCCACACGCGAGGCCACACCCCGCGAGCACGGCGATGACCCCGTTGGCGAGCGACGGCAGCGAAGGTCCCACCAGGCTGACAGCGAGCCGCACCAATCCGGCGAACACCGCAACGTGATATGCGATGCCTGCGAGGTAACTAGGCAGGTGGCGGGATGCGCTCTCCTTGGCCCACGGGGCGAATGCGAACGTGAATGCGTACAGGATGCCCGCGGCGGCGCTGCCGCGAGCCGGTGCGATGGGTGCGGGAACGGAGCCCAAACGGAACCGAAGCGCCGTGAACACTGCGACCGAGGTGACCATCGCAGCGAGGAGGATGAGCGTCGTAGCGTGCACCTAGCGGTCTCCCGTGGACGGATTCCGGGCGTGGCGTCGGGAGATCAGGTCCCGACCACGTTTCGCGAGCCGGGAGCGGGTGGTTCCCGGGTGGACGGCCCGGACCGCGTTCACACGCAGCCCTCAGGCTTGGGGAGACCCGCCACCTTGCACGCGCCCTTGGCGGGTCCGGCCGGGAACAGCTTGAAGATCGTGCGCAGGTTGATTCCGGTCCGCTGGCAAAGGAGGCGGATCATGGGGGCGTTGCCGTGCTCGAGGTAGTACTCGCGGATCATCCGCACGACCGCCCAGTGCTCCGGAGACATCTCCGTGACGCCCTCGGTGGTCGCGAGCAGCTTTGCAACCTCGTCGTTCCAGAGCTCCGGCTTCTGGAGGAAGCCTTCCTCGTCGACGGCGAACGTGCGGCCTTGGATCGTAATCTCAGACATAGGCACCCTCCGGCCAAGACCAACGGCGCCGCAAGGGTAGACAGCGTGGATTCCCATTTCAACAGCCGAGGCCCCACCTTGAGGCCGCGTCTCAAGAGTCGCGGAGTCGCAACGCCCGCCATGTGGTTGCCCTTGGAGTGGGCGATTCTCTCGTGCACGCAGAGCGCGCGCCCGTCAAGGCTCGAAGCAAAACTGTCTTCAGCGGCGCCGAACTTGTTACAATGCGACGAACGCGGAGGAATAGCCGGTGGGCGGCGTGGCGGACGATCCCAAGATCGCCGAGGCGTTGAGCGAGCTTCAGCAGTATCTCTCCGACGCCATCTCGCCGCTGGTCGTCGCCGATTCCATCGCCATCCTCCTCGCCGTCCCTCCCGAGGTCGTGGCCGACGAGATCCGCAGTTGGACCACAAGCCAGCACCGCCGCCTCGGCGCCAGCGTTCCCATCTCCGACTACCTCTACCACGCGATCCGCAAGCTCTACATGATGGGCGAGTTCACCCTCGTATCAAAGGAAACGATGGCTGCCTACCTGGAGGTGCTCGAGAGCTACCTCGTGGCATTCTGCCCGACCGAGGACAGGGATCTCTTGCGGGAGAACCTCGACCACCTCGACGACGTACGCTCGGATCTCGCGGCTCCCATTGCGACCCTCCATCGCGCAGAGGAGGAGGAAACCGCTCCTGTCGTGCACCAGCCGACGGCGACGGCGAAGACGGCCGTTCACGCCAGCCAACAGTTCGCCCAACTCGTCGAGCGGCTGGCGCGCCTCCAGATTCCAGGCGGGCCGGGCGAGACGCCAGCGGCCGCGCGCGAGGACGTGTTCTCGCAGCTCGTGTCCGTCGCGGCTCGAAACTCCGGCACGAGCGAGGAGTTTGAACAGGCCAAGGAGAGCCTGCGGGCGTTCGGCATGGGCTCGTCGATGGAGAACGTCTTTCGCTCGCTCGGCCGCCGGCTCCCGGGGTGGGTGGTGCAGGAACAACCGGGGAGCGAGGGCGCAGCGGCGCCGATGACCGCGACGGCCCGGGCCATGGAACGCATCGTGACGCTCGAGCACGACCCTCGCGAGGCGGCCCGCCGTTTTCAGGAACTCGTATACGCGGCGATCGAACAGTTCAACGAGGGTTCCCTGGCTCGCGCTGTCACGATGCTGGACCTGGCAGGCCTCCTCCTTGCCGAGAAGAAGGTTGACCCGGCCTACGTGCAGGGGTTCAAAGAGCAGGCACACGCGAAGCTGGAAGAACAGCGGCTGCGACAATTCGCCGAGGATGCCACCTCGCATGCGCTCTTCCAGCGCATCCTGGCATTCTTTCCGGCCCTCGAGCCGGCCGGACTCCTCGACGCGGTGAGGGGTGAGGAGAAGCGCGAACGGCGCCACCTCTTGCTCGGGCTCCTTGAGGTTCACGGCGCTTCCGCACGGGAGCTGGCCACAGAGCGCCTCGCTGCTTCGATCGCCACCTTCGGCGACAGGGACGCCCACTACCAGAGGAACCTCCTGTACGTGCTGCGGCGCATCCCGCGTCCGGAAGGGATCGTGCCGGATGCCGAGATTCAGACGGCGATCAGATTGTCGGCGGTGGGAAGGCCGGTGATCCTGCTCAAGGAAGCGGTCGCCTACCTCGGTCAGGTCAAGGACGAGCGCGCGGAGCGCGCCCTCATCAACCGCGTCGGGGAGTACGAGGCGGCTCTGCTCAAGCCGGGAAGCACCGGAGTGGAGAACGCCGAGTTGGTGCCGGTTCTTGACCGTGTCGTCTTCGCACTTGCGCGTTTCGACACGCCTGCCGCCGTCCGGGCAGTCGTGAACCACGGGCTCAAGCGCCACCCGAACTTTGGCGACACGTCCGCCAGGCTCGCACAGCTTGGCGGCACGGACCTGTCTGGAGACCCCGAGACCGTCAACCGCCTGGTCCAGGCGATCGAGGCCGAGCTGCCGCACAAGATTTTTGGCTTTCTCCTCAAGAAGGACTGGAGCTTCCTGCTCCACCTCATCGAGGCGGTGGCTTCGTCCGCGAAGGCACAACCGGTGCGGAATGCCCTCGAGGGAATGGTCCAGCGTTTCCCGGGCGAAGAGTTCAGCCTGGCCGCCTCAAAGGTCCTCGCGGGCGCCGAACTGCCGCCGGCCCCACCCCAACCCGAGCCGCAACAAACCGCGAGCCTGTCGGGCGATCTCGAGCTGTTCGGGCTGCCGACGCTCCTGCAGAACCTCTCGCAGTCAGCCGCCTCGGGGGTCCTCACCATCACCGACCCCATCGGGGAAGAGGTTGCAACCGTCGTTCTGGAGAAGGGAAAGTTCCGTGATTGCCACGGCGGCCAGCTCACGGGGGAGGTCGCGCTGTTCCAACTGATCGAGCGGCCGACCCCATCTTCATTCAGTTTCGTGAGGCTCAACGTGGCCGCCGAAGGCGCCGGAAGCGAACCGTTGAAAGATCTTGTGCCTCTCTTCTTCGAGGGGACGCGCCGATACGACGAGTTCCAGCAGGCGTGCATGTTGGTGCCGGACTACGCCTGCTTGCGCGCGACGGCGACAAAGCCGACGCGCCCGCCCGAGGAGTACGACGGGACGCTGGTCCGCACGGTCTGGCAGCGCGCATGCTCCGGCGCCTCGGCCATCGAGTGCGAGAAGGACCTCGCGGTGGACTCGTTCCGGGTGCGCAGGGCGCTCGCACACTGGGTCGAGGAGGGATCGCTGGAGCCCCGTTAGGCCGGGCTCCTTGCGGGACACAGAGGCCGTCCTCTCCGCGACCGCTACGCTCGGATGGCCTCCCCGTACCTGCGTGCGACGTCGGCCCAGTTCACCAGGTGCTGCATCATCGCTTCGACCCACTCCCCGCGACGGTTCTGGTACTTGAGGTAGTAGGCGTGCTCCCACACGTCGATGACCAGAATCGGCACCCACCCGGGGAGCAGCAGGTTCTGGTGCTTCTCCACCTGGAGGACTGTGAGCCGGCCGCTCGAGGAATCGACCGCCAGGACACCCCAGCCGGAACCCTCCACCGCGTTGGTGGCGGCGCGCAGGTGGGCATCGAAGGCGGTATACGAGCCGAAATCGCGAGCAAGGGAATCGGCAAGCACCCCGCCTGGTTCGCTTCCGCCGTCGGGGCTCAGGTTGGTCCAGAAGATCGAGTGGAGGACGTGCCCTCCGCCGTGAAAGGCGACCTCCCGCTCGAGGTGCTTGATGAGTGCGAAGTCGCCCGCCGCTCGTGCTACCGTCAGCTTGTCGAGGGCGGCGTTCAGGCCGTTGACGTAGGCCTGGTGGTGCTTGCCGTGATGCAGCTCGACCGTGCGGGCATCGTAGTGGGGTTCGAGGGCGTCGGCGGCGTACGGCAGGGGGGGAAGCTCGGCTTTCTTCATGACGCGCTCCTTTCGGGCCCAAGAGAGTCCGTGTTCCGCGATTCTCTCAACGGTCGCGGTCTCAACATCCGGTTCGAAAACGATACGGCCGCGAGGAAGCCGTGTCAAACGCGGCCGGGAATGGCGCATGGCCACGCGGTCGCGGCCGGCCTTCGTGCATCCGGCGCCGCTCCGGCCGACCTCACGTGGCGAGCGGGACGCGGGCCCGCCGGGTCGTGCTCCAGGGACGGCGGCGTTGGGGGAAGAAGGGAGCCTGCCTTGAACGCGTCAGCCGCGCCGGGCGGGCGCCGGGGCGCCCTGCTGCTGGAATGCGAGGATCGCTTTGATCGCGGCGTGCCGGTAGAGGTCCGAGAGTGTGGGGTAGTTGTAGAGCGTCTCGGCGATCTGAGGTGCTGTTGCGCCGGCGCGTAGGAATGCCTGGCCGATGTGGATGAGCTCGCTGGCTCCGTGGCCGATCATGTGAGCGCCGACGAGTCGCAGGGAACCGGTCTCGAAGAGCAGCTTGAGCAACCCCTCCGTGTCGCCGATGATCTGGCCTCGGGGGTTCATGTCGTAGTTACCTCGGCCTGTGACGTAGTCCACGCCCTTGTCCGAGAGCGTCTCCTCCGTCTCGCCGATGTAGCTCACCTCCGGGATCGAGTAGATCGCGAAGGGCAGGCTTTCGGTCTTCGAGTTCACGCCGGGAATCCCGAAAGCGTGCCGCATCGCCTGCCGCCCTTGCTCCATGGAAGTGCTGGCCAGCGCGGGGTAGCCGATCACGTCGCCCACGGCGTAGATGTGCGGCACCGAGGTCTGGTAGTTCTCGTTGACGGTGAGCAGCCCGTAGCTGTTGGGCTCGAGGCCCACGAGCTCGAGCCCTATGCCTGTCGTGTTGCCGTCGCGACCGACGCAGTAGAGGAGAGCATCGGCCTCCAGGACGGCACCTTGGCGTAGAGTGCAGCGCACCCTCGCCGGGTCGCCAGGCAGCCGCTCGATCGACGCGTGCCGGTCATTGTGAAGCAGCGTGATGCCGAGCCGACCTAGCTCGCGCTCGAGGATCGCCGCGATCTCCCGGTCGAGGTACGGGAGCAACCGATCGCGGGTGTCGACCAGAGTGACGGTAACCCCGAGCGCCGCGAAGATACTCGCGAACTCCACGCCGATCACCCCCGCTCCGAGCGTCACCATGCTCTTCGGGATGGCCGGGAGGGAGAGGATCGAGTTGCTGTCGAAAACGGACTCACCGTCGAACGGGACATCACCCGGGCGATTGGGGTTCGAGCCCGTCGCGAGCACGATGAAGTCGGCAGTCAGCGAAAACAGCACACCGCCATCGGGGCCGCAGACCGCGACCGTGTGGGCGTCGACGAAGCGTGCCTGTCCGACGAACACCTCGATCCGGTAGCGGTCGAGGGACTCGTTGATCAGCTCGAGCTCCCGCTGCACCACCATTCGCTCGCGGTGCATGAAGTCATGGACCGTGATCTCGCTCGGGATCTCGCAGCGGATCCCCTCGAGCTTGTCGCGTACGAGCGAGTGCACGAACAGAGCGCTCTCCCGCAGCGTCTTGGACGGGATCGTCCCCCAGTTGACGCGGGTGCCGCCCATGACGTGCTGGCGCTCGATCACCGCGACCTGCTTCCCCGCCCGGGCGGCTTGAATCGCCGCCCGCTCGCCGCCTGGTCCGCACCCGATCACGATCACATCAAAGCGCCGCATCCATCCCTTCCGACTGGGGGCAGGAATGGCGAACGCCACCGTCGCCTGCCGGCCGCAGCCACCGTACTCACGGGCGAATCGTAGCAGGGAACGCGTCTCGTTCGGCAAGTGCGGCGGTTCAGCCATCCTCTTGTTAGGCAGTACTTCATCCTGCCCTATCGCGGGAGAGGCCGGCCCCAAACGGTCGCGCTGTGCCTCGTCGCCGTTACAATGTCGCGGTGCAGCCGCGACGAGCGCTGACCTGGATCGCGATCCTCTACTTTGCCGAAGGACTCCCGTTCGGGATTGCTTACGACCTGTGGCCCGTCTACTTTCGACGGCACGGCGTCTCGCTCAGGGAGATCGGCCTGATGAGTCTCCTCTTCATGCCGTGGACCCTGAAGATGCTGTGGGCGCCGCTGGTGGACCGGTACGGCGCCCGCCAGCACTGGATCAGCGCAGCTCTTCTCGTGCTCGGTGGCACGACCCTCGCGGTCATGCCTCTGGATGCCGCGCACCCGTCGTGGCTGATGTGGTCCGTGCTGCTGCTGTTCACCACGGCCTCCGCGACCCAGGACATCGCGGTCGACGCGTACGCAGTCGACGTCATCACGCCGGAGTCGAGGGGACCGATCAACGGCATGCGCGTGTCGGCTGCTCGCGTCGCCTTCGTCCTGGCAGGGGGCGTCGCCCTGGTGCTCTCGAAGTTCACGGGCTGGAAGCCACTGTGGGCGTTGCTCGGCGTCACGTTCTTCGTGCTGGCTGCGGTCGCGTTCACGAGTCCCCGAGTGGTCCTCGACGCGGCCAAGCGCCGCAACCCTATCGGCCCGGTGCTTCGATGGGCGCTGCGATGGGAGATGGTTCCGGTGCTCCTCTTCGTGCCCCTCTTCAAGCTCGGCGACTCCACGCTGGGGCGCATGGTCAAGCCGTTCTGGGTGGACCGGGGGTATACGGACGCAGAGATCGGGCTGGTCTCGATGACCGGCGGGGTGGCTCTCACGGTTGTCGGCGCCCTCGCCGGAGGATGGTTCGTGAAGCGCTACGGGATCTTCCGGGCGCTGCTTTGGCTCGGCATCGCGCAGTCGGCCGTGAACCTCGGGTACGTGGCGGTAGCGACGCTGCCGCTTCCGCGGGAGGCCATCTACGTTGCCTCGTTGCTCGAGTCGTTCGGCCAGGGACTGGGAACCGCCGCTTTCGTCTCTTTCCTGACGAACCTCTGCGACAAGGAACACGCTGCGACGCAATACGCGCTGTTATCGGCGCTGTTCGCGCTCACGCGCGACGTCGCCGGGGCATTCACGGGGTTTGGTGTAGAGAGACTCGGCTACGCCGTCTACTTCGGGTTCACGGTGCTGATCGCCGTACCCGGCCTGCTGCTGCTCCCGCTGATCAAGCCGCGGGTCCGCGAGCAGCAGGCTGCGGCCGTCTCGGGGTGAGGCGCTCGGCGTTCTTGACGCCGCGAGTCAGCTAGGTGGCTCGTCGCGGCGTACGCCGCGTCGGTGCGCCACACAACTGCGGGGAGGAAACGGATCGCACCCGTTCTGGCCCTTCGGCCCGTGCCGAACCCTTTCCTTCTGGCGCGACGTACAATGCCTCGTCGCGCGGCCGCACCAGGGCCGCGCGCTTCTGGAGGAGAGGATGAACCACAGAGCGGCGTTGGCGGTCGGAGTTGCCATTGTCGCGGTGTTAACGGCGGGAGCGGTCGGCGCCGCGGCGCCGGCGGTGAGGCCGACCCCGACACCCTTGGGCGACGCAGCGGTCTATCAGCCGCGCCACGTGGACCCCGTGCTCAAGCAGATCGAGGATGCGGACAAGGCGGCCACCGCAAGCGCAGACGAGCAGACCGCCAAGGTCCGCGATGCACAGAAGGCGAGGGCCGAGACCTCGAAGAAGGACGAGAATGTCCTCCGCTTCGATCTTTCGCGTGTCGCCAGGCCCTCAGGCCCTGTGGCCTTCCGGCAGGCGTTCCACTTTCCGCCGGTGGCCCAGTACCTCACGGGGACGTGTTGGAGCTTCTCCACCACCTCGTTCTACGAGTCGGAGGTATACCGCCTCACCGGTCAGAAGGTGAAACTCTCCGAGATCTGGACGGTGTACTGGGAGTACGTCGAGAAGATGCGCCGCTTCGTACGAGAGCGTGGCGACTCCTTGATCGAGGAAGGGTCCGAATCCGGCGCGGTGGCGCGGATCTGGAAGCAGTACGGTGCGGTGCCCGAGGACGCGTACCCGGGCGTGCTGAGCAAGGACGGCAGGCACGACCACTCCCGACTCATCGCGCAGCTCAAACAGCTCTCCGAATGGGTCAGGGCTCACGGCGTGTGGGACGAAGAGCGGGTGCTGGCAATGGCACGCGCGATCCTGGATCGCGAGTTGGGCGTCCCCCCGCAGCGGGTGACGTACGGTGGGAACGAGTACGCGCCGCAGCAGTTCCTCTCGCAGGTACTCAAGCTAAATCTCGACGACTACGTGGAGTTCATGTCGACCCTCTCGGTGCCCTTCTACACGCGCGGCGAGTTCAAAGTTCCCGACAACTGGTGGCACGACGACTCGTACTACAACGTGCCGCTGGAGGACTGGTACGGACTGGCGAAGAGCGCCGTCCGGCGTGGGTTCACGGCGGCGATCGGCGGCGACGTTTCGGAGCCGGGCTACAACGGCTTCGAGAACGTGGCCGTGGTGCCGACGTTCGACATCCCGCAGGGGAACATCAACCAGGACGCGCGGGAGTTCCGCTTCTACAACCACGCGACCGAGGACGACCACGGGCTGCACATGGTGGGCATCACCAGCGTGGGTGGACGCGACTGGTTTCTGATCAAAGACTCGGCGCGCTCGTCACGGTGGGGGAAGTTCGAGGGGTACTACTTCTACCGCGACGATTACGTGCGGCTGAAGATGCTCACCATCCTGGTGCACAGGGACGCCGTCAAGGACCTCTTGGCGAGGTTCACGCAGCAGCCAGCGCGGTCATCGTAGGCGCGCGGGGCGGCCAAGCCGGCTGGCGCACCGGACGCCCGTGCGGCTCGCATGCCCGGCATCCTCGATTTGAGCCCTGACTCGCCGTATGGGCGCGCTACACTCCCGGCGTGCCGCCATGCCGGTGACGTGGTGGGGGGAGACACACCGTGCCGAGTTACACACTTGGGAAAGCTCCGCGGGGCCGCTTTCGTTGGGTCCTGCTTGTTCTGCCGCTGGTTCTTGTCGGGCTCGTCGTGTGGGGTTCGCTGCGCCGTGGTCCTGCACCGGGCATCGTGATCGAGAGCGCCCGCCCGGCGGTCGGAACCGCGACGAAGATCGTGGCGCGTTTCTCCGAGCCGGTCGGAGGCCTCGGGCGGATCTCGCTCGAGCTCAGCCAGGGCGAGAGGACGGTGAGGCTCGCCGAGCAGCGGTTCGAACGCGCCGGCGCGTTCTCCCCGACCCGCGGCCGGTTCACCGCAAACGCGGAACTTGCCGCGACGGTCGGACGATCGGCGCAGGACTGGCTGAAGGAAGGCGAGGTCGTGCTCCGGGCGACGGCTGAACGGATGGCGGGGCCGCTCCGCTCGCGCGCCCCTGTGGTCGTCGAGAAACGCATGACCGTCCGCCTGCGTCCGCCTCACTTGGAGCTTCTCTCGAAGCAGCACTACGTTCGCCAGGGAGGCTCAGGGGTCGCAGTTCTGCGTATCGGCGAGAGCGCCGTGCGCTCGGGCGTGCGCGCCGGGGCGGTGGAGTCGCTTTCGTTCGTGCTGCCGGGAGGCGCGCCGGGAGAGCGCTTTGTCCTCTTCGCGATCCCCTGGGAGCTTTCGGACGGCGACCAGGTACGGCTGTTCGCCGAGGACGACGCCGGGAACCGTGTCGAGATGCCGTTCGTGAACCTCTTCAAGCCGTCGCCCCCCCGGACGGATCGCCTCGAGCTCTCCGAGAGCTTCCTGGCCAAGGTGGTGCCGGCGATCGCGAGCCAGACGCCCGGGTTCGACGCGAGCGGCTCGTTGCTCGACCAGTACTTGAGGATCAACGGCGACGTCCGCAGGGCAACGCTCGCCACGATCGCCGAGCTCTCTGCGGACACCCAACCGACGTTCCTGTGGCGCAACGCGTTCGCGCAGATGCCCAACACGCAGCGCCGGGCCGGCTTCGCGGAGAACCGCACCTACCTCTACCAGGGAAAGGTGGTGGACCACCAGACGCACCTCGGCCTCGATCTCGCCTCGACCGAGCATGCCCCGGTCCCGGCAGCCAATGCCGGCAGGGTGGTCTTTGCCGGTTGGCTCGCGATCTACGGGAACGCGGTGATTATCGACCACGGATACGGCCTCATGAGCCTGTACGGTCACATGGCCTCGCTCTCGGTGAAGGCCGGCGACGTCGTCTCAAAGGGCCAGCAGATCGGAAACAGCGGGTCGACCGGCCTCGCGGGAGGAGACCACCTGCATCTG
This sequence comes from Terriglobia bacterium, assembly GCA_020073245.1. Lineage (GTDB taxonomy): Bacteria > Acidobacteriota > Thermoanaerobaculia > Thermoanaerobaculales > Thermoanaerobaculaceae > RBG-13-68-16. The sequence goes on from JAIQFQ010000004.1 coordinate 81,320, forward strand.
GAGATCTTCGTGCAAGGCAAGTCAGTCGACCCGCTCGAGTGGCTCGACGAGCACTGGATCCGCGACAACATCGCCACGAAGGTGAAGGTGCCTTAGCGGCGGGAAGCAGGAAGAACGGGAAACGGTAGAGGGAAGACGGGCGGGGGAGCAGAGGGGCAGAGGAGCGGAGGAGCGGAGCGGCGATGCCGTCGCCCTCCCCTGTTTTTTCTCGCTCCTCGGCTCCCCAGCACCCCGCTCCTCTGCAGCTGGGGAGCGTTCGAACCTTCGAATGTGTGAACCTCTGGACCCTCATTGCCTGGCAGTTGTTGCCCGCGCGGGCGGCGAGACGTAGACTCACGAAATGGACCGTGAGCTCAGCCTGCAGGACCGCTACGCCCCTTCGACGTGCTGCTTCGGGTGCGGCCCGGCCAACCCCGAAGGCCTTCGGATCAAGAGCTTCGTGCGCGGTGGCGAGGTCGTGGCCGAGTGGGTGCCGGCGAAACGCCACGAGGCCTTCGACGGCGTGCTCAACGGCGGCATCATCGGCACCCTGTTCGATTGCCACTGCAACTGGACGGCCGCGCACCATCTGATGGAGGCGAGCGGCGCCGACAAACCGCCGTGCACCGTGACCGCGGAGTACCGCGTCGTGCTCAAGCGGCCGACGCCTTCGGGCGGCCCCGTCATCGTGCGGGCCCGGGTCGTGGAGGCGGGCGTCGACCGCGCGGTGGTCGAGAGCACACTCGAGGCCGGGGGCAGGGTCACGGCCACCTGCCGCGGGGTCTTCGTGGCGGTGCAGGAAGGACACCCCGCGTTTCACCGGTGGTAGTCATCGACCGGGGTGCCGTCTCACCGGCCACGGCACTGGTGGGAGCCTTCCCCTGCCCTGCCCACGGACTCGGGGTGGCGTCGGGCCGCGCCTCGGCGGCCACGGTTACTTCGTGTCAAGGATGAGCGGGAGGCCGTCCTTGCCGGCGCCGATGATCACGACCTTGGCGTTTTGCGAGGCCGCCAGCTTCTCGGTGGCCTCGATCCCCTTCCAGCGCAGCAGCGGGTCGGAGATCCCCTTCGTGACGATGTTCTGGAAGTCGGAGATCCCCTGCGCCTCGATGCGCTTCCGCTCGGCCTCCTGCTTCTCCTTCAGGAGCACGAACTGCATGCGCTGGCTCTCCTGCTCGGCGCGGAGCTTTTCCTCGATCGCCTGCGTGAGCCCGGCGGGCAGCCCGACCCGGCGCAGGGGCGTCGCCTCGACCATGATCCCCCGCGGCCCCACGAGCTTCTGGAGGTCCTTCAGGATCGTCTCCGCGAGCATCTCGCGCTCCGAGGTGTAGAGCGCCTTCGCCTCGTACCCGGCGGTCACGCCGCGCGCCACCGACCGGAACTGAGGTTCCAGGATCACCTCGAGGTAGTTCGGGCCGATCGTCTTGTACACTTCGGCGGCCCGGTCGGGGTCGAGGTGGTACAGGGCCGAGAGCTCGAGCTGGACGGTGAGCCCCTCCTTGGAGGGCACGTCCATCGTCTCCTTGATCTCCTCGGTCTTGATCGAGAACTTGCGGATCATTGCGAGCGGGTTTCGGGTGTTGATCCCCGCCTTCAAGGTGTCCGGCGAGACGCTGCCGAAGAAATCCACGATCCCCACGTGACCGGCGGGAATCACCGTGAACATCTGCGCGAGCGCGAGCAGGACGCCGAGCACGACGACGGCACCCGCCCCCGCCCGACTCGCTCCGGCGAACTCACCGGCACGCGCGGCCTTCCCCAGCCGAGTCCACGCCACGAGAGCGACCACCGCGATCAAAGCCCCAACGATGAAGAGCATCGCCGCCTCCTTCGCAATTTCCGTAAGTGTACGGTACTCGCTGTGAGGAGCTGACGAAGTGGGCAGCGGGTGGAGCTCAACGGAGACGACGCATCAAATCCCGACCTGAGCGGCCGCGGCTCTGGGTATGTGGCCACCTACCATCGGATTCGTGAGGGTTCCTCGGCGCCTAATCATAGTTGCTGAACCGGGGGCGTCGAAAGTTGAAGGCCCCCTACGACGGTCGGCCCTTTTTCGAACACGGCCTGCGAGGCGTGGCACTCTGAAGGGAAGGTTGTGCTATAACGGCGTCATGCCGGACCGAAAATACAGGCACCGCGGGTATCAGGACGAGGAGCGCCACGAGGAGCGCCGGCCTCCCGACAGTGGGCCGCCGCGCGAACGTCCTGAGGGTCCGCGGGGTCGGGGACTGGGCGCTCCGACCCTGACGGTGTTCCGCTGCCGGATGTGCGGCACGCGGCAGCAACTCTCTGGAGCGGTCGGCCCGGAAAGCACTTGCGTCAGCTGTGGCAACGACCTGCACACCTGCTCGAACTGCATCCAGTTCGACACCTCGCGTCCGAACGAGTGTCGCAAGCCGGTCGTCCAGCGCATCACGAACAAAACCAGGCGCAACGCCTGTGAGCTGTTCACACCCAACACGGTGCAGGAATTTGCCTCCGACATGCCGGCAGTCGCAACCCCTGACGGCGGATCGATCGCAAGCCCGCGCGCCGCCTTCGACGCTCTCTTCAAGAAGAAGTGAATTCGGCTCGCCAGGCGAGCCGAATTCATCCCGAGCGAAGCGAGGGATCCCCCCGCGCCACGTTGGCTTGAGCAGGCTCGCCAGGCGAGCCGAATTCATCCCGAGCGAAGCGAGGGATCCCCCCGCGCCACGTTGGCTTGAGCAGGCTCGCCGGGCGAGCCGAGTTCATCCCGAGCGAAGCGAGGGACCCCTCAGCGCGAGAGGGGACGGCCATTCGAGAGTCTTTTGTCTGGTGGTCATTCGTGACGTGCGCCCGTGCGAGCGCCGCGCGTGCCTCATCGCGGGAGAGCGGCCGGCTGCTGAGGCCCGCCGACCGGGGCACCGGGAGGTGGGTGGTGCCCCGGCGGCGGTCCGACCGCTGTCCCCGACCTAGTCCATCTGGCGTCGCAGGTACGTGGGCGTGTCGAGCTCCGAGAAGTTTCCGACGTTGACGCCGTAGTCGGAGGGAAGGTTGGCCGGCAGGTACGGGCTGCCCGGGTCGACCTGCTTCTCTGCCCGCGCGGACTCCTTCGGAAGCAAGCGCTCGGGCTGGCGCGCGGGCCGGTCCTCCGCGGTGGCGCCGAAGCCGGTCGCGACGACCGTGACCTGGATCTTTCCGGCCAGCTCTTCCCGCTGCCCGTATCCGAACAGGAACAGGCAGTCCTGGGAGCAGCGCTTGGCGATGTACTCGGCGGCGTCGTTGATCTCCGAGATCGTCGTGTCAACCCCGCCGACGAAGTTCACCAGCACCCGCTGCGCCCCTTCGAGGGAGGCCTCTTCGAGGAGTGGCGAGGAGAACGCCTGCTGCGCCGCCTCGATGGCGCGGTGCTCGCCCTGGCCGTGGCCGATGCCCATGAGCGCCATGCCGCCGCCGCGCATCACGGTCTCGACGTCCGCGAAATCGCGGTTGATGATCCCGGTCTCGTTGATGATGTCCGAGATCCCTTCGACGCCGTGACGGAGCGCCTCGTCGGCGAGCTGGAACGCCTCTTCGACCGAGACCTGCGGCCCGACCATCTGCAGGAGGCGCGAGTTTGGCACCGTGATGAGGGTGTCCACGCATTTCCGCAGTTCCTCGATCCCCTTCTCGGCGATCCGAGCCTTTCGCGTTCCCTCGAAGGCGAAGGGCTTGGTCACGACGGCAACCGTGAGGGCGCCCGCGTCGCGGGCCAGGTTACCGATGACCGGGGCCGCTCCGGTCCCCGTGCCGCCCCCCATCCCGGCGGCGATGAAGACCATATCGGCGCCTTCGAGACACTCGATGAGATCGTCGGTCCTGTCGAGTGCCGCACGGTTCGCGGCGTCCGGGTCACAGCCGGCACCGAGCGCCTTGCCGCGAGAGTTCGGGGTGACGAGCTGCAACCGAACACCGGCCCGGCTCGCGCGGAGCGCCTGCCCGTCGGTGTTGACCGCGATGAACTCGACGCCCTTGATGCCGGCGGCGATCATTCGGTTGACCGCGTTGCTGCCACCCCCACCGACTCCCAAGACCTTGATCACCGCAGGCGAGGAGTCGTCGGCGATGGTGATCGCCGGCACCGTGGCGCCCTTGGAGTCGTCGAACGTAATCATTCTCCACCTCCCCTTTTCGCAAGGAACTTGCGTGAAATTCGAGACCATATGCTCTCTCGTCGCCGTCGATCCCGAACGACCGGCAGCGCCGAGGGAAGAAGCAAATTTCGACCGTGCACCAGCAGCCCCACTGCGACCGCCGGCGATCGCGCGGGAAGCTCGGAGCTCGCGAGCAGGTGTGTGGCGTCCGGGACGCCCTCGAGCTCCCCGAGGCGTGCGCGCTTGACGAAGACCTCCTCGGCCAGCGCGGCGAGCCCTTCGAGATGGGCGCCCCCGCCGGAGAGGACGACGCCCGTACAGGGCGCGTCCTGGGGGATCTGACGCCACACCTCGGCGGCGATCAACTCGAACGTCTCCTGCATCCGCAGGCGGATCGTCTTGCACAGCTCGCGGCGGGAGATGACGTGACTGCCGCGCCCCTCGATCGTCGGGACGGAGATCGTCTCCTCCTCCCCGACGTCGCCCAGCAGCATGGTGCCCGCCTCCCGCTTGGCGGTCTCCGCGCCTGCAGCAGTGGTCTGGAAGCGGTGCACGAGGTCGTCGTTGATCTTGTTGCTGCCGATCGGGAAGCAGCCGGCCGCGAGCAGTTTGTCGCCAGAGAAGGCGGCGTAGCTGGAGGTGCCGTAGCCGACGTCGATGAGAATCGAGCCAAGGCGGCGCTCGTCCGAGGTGAGCGTCGCGTTGGCCGCCGCCACCGGCGCGAAGAGGAACTCCTCGACCTCGAGACCGGCTTCGTTGATTGCCTTCTCGAGCGTCCGGACCGGGTTCTCCTGGCACGCAAGGACATATGCATCCGCTGCCAGTTGCCGGCCCACCATCGCCTGTGGGTCGAGGATGCCATCCTGGTCGTCGAGAGCGTAGGTGGGAGAGACCACGTTGAGGACCGTGTGTCCCGTTGGCAGCGGCTGGCGTCGTACGGCCTCGTGGAGGGCCTCCAGGTCGGTGAGCGTCACTTCGCGCTCGCGCGCCCCCATGGCAATCGCGGCCCGTGTCAGGCGCCCGCTCACGAAGATACCTGCAACCGACGCGATCACCTTCTCCACGGGAAGCTTCGCCATGAGCTCGGCCTCTTCGGCTGCGGCCTTGATGGCTGCCACCACGGGTTTCATCTGAACGACTTGTCCCGAGCGCATGCCGTTCGAGGGCGCGAGCCCGACGCCGCGGATCACCATCTCGTCGCGCTCCGAGAGCTCCGCGATGAGTGCCAGCACGCGATGGTTCCCGATATCGAGGGCGGCGATGATCCTCGGGCCCTGCGCCATCACGATTCCCCTTCGGGAGCGACCTGCCCCGGCAGGACCGCGACACGCCCGGCCAACCGGGCGTCCAGGCGGAGGGGAACCGATCGCTTCGCGGTCCATGCGGTGAATACGCGTCGCGCCGTGACCAACTCCTCCGGCCTCCCCGGGTCGGCCAGTACAGGTGCTGAGATCTCTGCAAAGTGAAGCGCGACATCGTGAGGACCGACGCGCTCGACGCGCTCGAGCTTTCCGCCCCAGGCGCCCTCGAGGGTCGGCACGACTGCGAGAAGTGTCTCCCTCTCCTCGGGGAACGGTCCGAACCCTTCGAGGCGAAGGAGCGACGAGGCGGCCTCGATCGTCGCGAGGAGACGGCCCTCACGGTCGACCAGCTGCCGCACACCCGCGTCGACCTCGACGGCCACGGGGACGCGTTCCACGACGGCGCATGTCACGACACCGTCGAGTGACACCCGGACGGTGGCATCCTCGACCCAGGGTACCGCTCGGACCTTGGCGCGCAGCGCGCTGGCACGCGTGGCGACCGTCGGGCTGCCGAGAGCGGAACGGAGCACGCTCTCAACATCCCGTGCGGCGAAGCGCCGGGCGCCCACAACCCGGACCTCCCGCACCTGGAGCGCCACGGCCAGGGTGGCGGTGGCTGCGAGCGTCACAAGCGCAGGCAGCGCACGGCGGAGGAACCGGCGGACCGGGTGGCGGTGACGGCGAGGCGCGCTCACGCAGTGCCCCCTGCCAGCCACGTTTCGCCGAGCTGGACAACGTTGCCCGCCCCGAGCGTGAGCAGAACGTCGCCTGGCCTCAGCGACTCCTCGAGCATGGTGAGGGCTTGACCGAACGACGTCGCTGCTCGTACGTTCGGATGGCCCGAGCGCCGAGCCGCCTCGACCACGAACTCGTGGGTAACGCCCGGGATCGGCTGCTCCCGCGCCGGGTAGATCGGCAGAACTACGACCACGTCGGCTCCGAGCAGCGCGTCGCCGAACTCCCGCGCGAACATCTGCGTGCGCGAGAACAGGTGGGGCTGGAACGCCGCCACCAGCCTCGCGTCGGGGAAACTCTGGCGTGCGGCCTGCAGCGTGGCAGCGACCTCGGTGGGGTGGTGAGCGTAGTCGTCGACCAGCGTGACCTGACCGCGCGTGCCCTTGCGCTCGAAGCGCCGGGCGACGCCGGCAAAAGCGCCGACAGCCGCCGCGATCGCCGCGAACGGGACACCGACCTCAAGCGCGGCCGCGGTTGCGCCGAGAGCGTTGGCAAGCGTGTGACGGCCAGGCAGCGACAGCGTCAGCCGGCCGACCTCGCGGCCACGCACGACGACCAGACAGTCGGAGCCGGCGGTGGTCAGGCGCACCGCGCGACCGCAGACGTCCGCCTCCGGCGAGAAGCCGTACGTCACGATGCGGCGCTCGAAGCGGGGCAGGAGTCCCCGCACTCCCGGGTCGTCGAGACAGGCGATGGTGGCGCCGTAGAACGGCACGCGGTTGGCGAAGATCACGAACGCCTCGTCCATCGCCTCGAGCGAGCCGTAGGTGTCCAGATGCTCGGCCTCGACCGTCGTGAGCACAGCCAAGACGGGAAACAACGCGAGGAACGAGCGGTCGAACTCGTCGGCCTCGCACACGAGGTACTCCGAGTGCCCGAGCCGAGCGTGAGCCCCGAGGAAGTGCATCCGCCCGCCCACGACAACCGTGGGGTCGAGACCGGCTCGCGTAAGCACAAACCCAGTGAGGGACGTCGTGGTGGTCTTGCCGTGCGTGCCGGCCACGGCGATCCCCCACTTGAGCCGCGAGATTTCGCCGAGCATCTCCGCCCGGCGGATCACGGGGATGCCCAGGCGGCGAGCGGCCTCGACCTCGGCGTTGTCGGGCTTGACCGCGGACGAGATGACGAGCACCTGGACGCCCTCGAGGTGGCCGGCCGCGTGGCCGAGGTGAACCCTGATGCCGAGGCTCTCGAGACGCACCGTCGTCTCGCTGGCGGCCAGGTCGCACCCGGAGACGGTGAAGCCCTCGCCGTGCAGAAGTTCCGCGAGGCCGCACATGCCGACGCCGCCGATGCCGACGAAGTGAAGATGGCGGACGTGGCCGAAGTTCATGCGTGACCTCCGGCGTCTCCAGCGGCTGCCTGTAACACCAGCCGGGCGACGGCGCGAGCCGCTTCGGGGCGCGCGAGGCGAGCCCCGGCTTCGCCGAGCGCGGCAAGACGAGCGGGGGCCGCGAGCAACCGCATGAGGATGGTCGCGAGTTTGCGCGGCGCCGCGTCCTGCTCCTCCAGCACCTCGGCTGCTCCTGTCGAGGCAAGGGCGGCGGCGTTAGCGGACTGGTGACCATGAGCGGCAGCCGCGAACGGCACGAGCAGGGCCGCCCGGCGCGCCGCAGCCAGTTCGGCTACGGTCAGAGCGCCTGCACGGGCGATGACCAGGGCGGCCGCGGCCATCGCCTCGGCCGGCCGCTCCAGGAACGGCACGACCTCGGCCCGGACCCCGAAGGACGCGTAGCGCTGCTGTACCTCATCCGACCAGCGAGGGCCGGCTTGGTGAACGATCCGCGGCGGTGGGACACTCCTGGCGAGCTCGGCAAACGCGTCGGGAACGACAGCGTTGAGGAACGCCGAGCCCTGGCTGCCGCCGAGGACCAGCACTGTCAGCGGATCGATGGGAGCTGGGGGCACCGCGAAGAACTCGGGTCTCACAGGGTTGCCGGTCCAGCGCGCGGGAAGCGAGGGAAAAGCGGCGAGCGCCGCCTCGAAGCCGCACGCGATGGCCACCGCCCACGGCGCGAGGAAGCGGTTCGTGAGGCCGGGTTGCGCGTTCTGCTCCTGCAGGATCAAGGGTATTCCGAGCGTCCCGGCCGCGAGGGCACCCGGCATCGCCGCGTATCCGCCGACCGCGAGCACTGCGGCCGCGCGCGTTTTCAGGAGAAATGCCGCTGCTTGTACCACGGCGGGCACCACCTGTAGCGCCGCCGCCGCCTGCGCTGCCTGGGAGCGCGCCACGGCGCCGGTCACGGCGAGCAGGCGTATCGGGATTCCGGCATCGGGGACGCGCGTCGCCTCCAGGCCGCGCCGGGCGCCCAGCCATGACACGTCGGCGCCGGTCCTCCTGAGCTCCGCCGCAACCGCCAGACCCGGGAAGAGATGGCCCCCCGTGCCGCCACCGGCGATTACCAGCTCGCTCACGACCCCTCCTTGCCGATGTTGAGCAGAAGCCCGATGGCGACGAGGGTGAGCATGACGTCGGAACCCCCTGCCGACAGCAGAGGAAGGGGGAGCCCCTTCGCGGGCAGCAGCTTCAAGCAGACCGAAACGTTGAGCAGGGCCTGGACGCTCAGCGTCACCGTGAGACCACCTGCCAGCAAGCCTGCGGACCGGGTGCTGGCGTGGCGGGTGGCGTGCAACGCGCGCCCGACGATGACTCCCAGCAGGGCCAGAGTACCCAGCGTGCCGAGCAGGCCGAGTTCCTCGCCGATAACCGCGAAGATGAAGTCCGTGTGTGGCTGGGGCAGATAGAACAGCTTCTGGAGGCCGTCACCGAGCCCGCGCCCCGCGACCCCACCTCCGCCGATCGCGATCAGGGACTGCTGCACCTGGTAGCTCGTATCGCCGAAGAAGGTGCGCAGCCGCTCAACGCGGTACGGTCTGAGCACGGTGAAGACGGCGAACACTACGGCCGCAGAGACCGCCATCGTTGCCAGCGGTCGCAACGGGAGATCGGCGAGGAGCAGGACACTTGTAGCCGCGGTCAGGAGCAGCAGAGCAGAGCCCATGTCTGGCTCGACCAGCACGAGAGCGACGGTGAGCCCCGTCATTGCGATCGCCCCTCGTTGCGCCCTCGCACGCTCACGACGCTCCTGGTACGAACGTCCGAGCAGCGCGGCGATCGCCAACGGCAACGTTACCTTGGCGATCGCAGAGGGCTGGACCGAGCTGACGGGGAGCTGTAGCCAACGGTGAGTGCCCGCGATCGGGGCTTGGACGTACGCAATACCCAGCGCCGCCCACGTAGCCACTAACAGGGGAAACGCCACCTTCCAGCTGGTCAGCCGGTCGAGCGGCACGAAGGTTGCGGCCAGCATTCCCAGAAGACCGAGCACCATGGCCACCAGCTGGCGGACCGCGAACTCGTACTCCCAGACGTGGTAGTGCTCCCGAGCCAGGGGCCCCGAAGCGGAGCCCACCATGACCACGCCTATGGCGGCCGTGCCCACCGCGAGAGCCAGCAGCGCATGGTCGAGTTGGCGAGTCTTCGGCATCACGCCTCTCCCACGACAGCGCGCGCCAGGCGGGCGTACTCCTCGCCCCGGTGTGCATAGTCTCTGAACTGGTCGAACGATGCGCACGCCGGCGAGAGCAGCACAGTGTCGCCGGGGCGCGCCCGGGCGGCTGCGCGGCGCACGGCCTCGTCGAGCGTGCCGCACCATTCGAGGGGTGCGACCCCCTCCAGCGCCCTGGCGATCTCCGGTGCCGCTTCACCGATCAGATAGATGCGTGCGAGCCGTCCTTCGGCGGTCGGGCGGAGGTCCCTGAAGTCCTGTCCCTTTCCGAGCCCGCCCAGGATGAGATGGACCGTGCCGGCGGCGTACCCGGGCAGGCCCGCCGCGGTGGCCCCGATGTTCGTACCCTTGGAGTCGTCCACCCAACGCACGCCATTCCCCTCTGCCACGACCCGATGACGGTGCGGGAGCCCCTGGAACGTTCGCAGACCGGCCACGATCGCGTTCCGAGCGATACCCAGGCGGCTTGCCGCGAGCGAAGCGGCGAGAGCATTGGCGGCGTTATGGTCACCGAGCAGAGGAAGCTCGGAGCGGGGGATCAGAGGCTCACCGTCGACGACAAGCATGCCCGCGGCAAGGTGAGCCTCAGCACTTGTGTTAGAGAGCGAAAAGCGGGCGAGGCGGGACGGGGGGCTCAGCGTTGACAGCGCCGAATCGTCCGCGTTCAGTACGGCAAAATCTGAAGGTTCCTGGTGGGCGAAGATCCGGGCCTTGGCGGCAAGATAGTGGGCCATGCTCGGGTGGCGGTCGAGGTGGTCCGGGGAGAGGTTGAGGAGCAGTGCGACCCTCGGTCGCAGCGTCGTGCACCCCTCGAGCTGGAACGACGACAGCTCGAGGACGGCAACGTCCCACGTGCCTGCGAGTGCGAGTTCGCTGGCGGCCGTCCCGATGTTGCCTCCCACACCCGCACGCCACCTGGCGGCACGAGCGACCTCGCCCAGCAGTGATGTGACGGTGCTCTTTCCGTTGGAGCCTGTCACGCCAACGATGGGCACCGCAGGCATCGAACGTACTGCAAGCTCTACCTCGGCGATCGTCTCGATCCCGCGGCGTCGCGCTTCGGCGAGGAGCTCGAGGTCCCACGGGACTCCCGGTGATGCGACGACGAGGTCCGTCCCTTCCAACAGCTCGACGGGGTGACCGCCGAGCGCCGTCGCGACGCCGGCCGGGAGCTTGGCGAGGTTGTCGGCAAGCTCGGCGGCGCTCCTATGGTCGTTGGCGGTGACGTGACATCCCTGGCGAACAAGCAGCGCAGCAGCCGCCAGCCCGGAGGTTCCGAGGCCGACCACGAGCGCGCGGGGGCGGTCGTTCGTGCTCATCTCAGCTTCAACGTGGCCAGGCCCACGAGCGCGAACACGATGGCCACGATCCAGAAGCGCACCACCACCTGGGTCTCGGCCCACCCCGAGAGCTCGAAGTGGTGGTGCAAAGGCGACATGCGAAAGATCCGCCTGCCGCGGGTCTGGAAGCTCAGCACCTGGAGGATCACCGAGAGCGCTTCGGCGACGAAAAGCCCGCCGACAACGACCAGCAGGAGTTCCTGCTTTGCGATGACGGCCGTACAGGCGATCGCGGCGCCCAGTGCGAGGGAGCCGACATCACCCATGAAGACCTGAGCCGGGTGGCAGTTGAACCAGAGAAACGCCAGTGACGCACCGACCATGGCGGCGCAGAACACCGTCACCTCACCCGCGCCGGGCACCGAGGGGATGAGCAGGTACTTCGCGAGCTTGGCGTTGCCGGCGAGGTAGGTGAAGACGGTGTAGGTGCCGAACGCGATCAGCACAGAGCCGACCGCGAGGCCGTCGAGCCCGTCCGTGAGGTTGACCGCGTTTGAAAAACCGGCCAGCACCACTGCCACGAATGGGATGTAGAAGAGCCCGAGCTGAACGTGGGCGCTTTTGAAGAACGGTGCCACGACCTCGCCCGCGTACGGTGAGTTGCCGGCGACGAACCGAATTGCGGTCGCTGCCGCAATACCGGCCGCGAGCTGCAGACCGAATTTCTGCCAGGCGCGCAGGCCGAGGTTCCTCCCGCGCCGGACCTTGAGCACGTCGTCGAGAAAACCGATAGCGCCGTAGAGCAGCGTTGTGAACGTGACCACCCACACCCACGGCTCGGTGAGATCGCCCCAGAGCGCGATCGGAACCAGGACGGCGGCCAGGATGAGGATCCCACCCATCGTCGGCGTTCCCGCCTTGACCTGGTGCGAGACGGGGCCCTCGTCGCGAATCGTCTGCCCGATCTGGTGCTTGCGCAGGGTCCTGATGAGCGCCGGCCCGAGGGCAATGCCAATCACGAGCGCGGTGAGGATGGCGAGCGCGGCACGAAACGTGATGTATCGGAAGACGTTGAGGGCCCCCCACGAGGAGTGCAGCTGGTAGAGCAGCCAGTACAGCATCAGCGCACCCCCTCGAGCAGCCCGTCCACCAACCTGTCGAGCCCGATGCCGCGGGAGCCCTTCACCAGCACGACATCACCGGGTCTCAGGAGCTTGCGCACGAGGTTGAGAGCTTCCTCGACGGTGGAGGTCCGGTGGGCCTCGATCCCGTTGGCGGCCGACGCGAGGTCGGCAGCGGGAGGCCCGCCCACGGCGACCACGACGTCGGCCGATGTTGCGACCCGCCTGCCCACCTCTCGATGGAGAGCCGCGGAGGTCGGTCCGAGCTCGAGCATCTCCCCTAGTACCGCGACCCGACGGCCTTTGGTGGCGGCGAGAAGCGCAAGGAGCGCCTTTGCCGCTTCCGGCGACGAGTTGTAACTATCGTCGACCAACGTGACTTCGCCATCGATCCGATGGATCTCACCGCGCCTGTGGGCCGGCCTCAGCCTCGTGACCGCGGAGGCGATACGATCGTCGGGAACCCCGACGGCGAGCGCCAGCGTCGCGGCGGCCAGAACGTTGTCGGCCTGGTGGCGGCCCGCCAGCGGACAGTCGACCTCGACCCTCCCGAGCGCCCCGGTAAGCTCGAAACGCGAGCCGAGCAGACCCCGTTCCTCGTAGCTCCCAATCCACAGATCCGAACGGTCGGGCACGCCGTAGCGCAGCACGCTGCCGTCGAAGCGTGCGGCGAACGAGGCAACGCGCGGGTCTGCGGCGTTGAGAACGAGGACGCCCTCCGGCGAGAGGTGGTCGATGAGCTCGGCCTTGGCCTCGGCGATCGCACCGATGTCGCGGAAGAACTCGAGGTGAACTGGCGCGACCACGGTGTAGAGCACTGCGTTCGGCTGCGCGACGGCTCCGAGGCGGTCAAGCTCGCCCGCGTGGCTCATTGCAAGCTCGGCCACCATCCACTCGATGCCGTCGGGCTGGTTGCAAACCTCGACGGGGAACCCCGTCTCGGAGTTGCGGTTCCCGCTCGTGAAGCCGGTCCGGAACGTCGTGCCGAGCAGCGACGCGAGGATCTCCTTGGTCGAGGTCTTGCCGATCGAGCCCGCGATTGCGGCGAGGCGGTACGCCGCCTCGGCCCTCTCGTTTGCGGCGATCCTCAGCAGCGCAGTGGCGGTATCGGCTACCACGACCTGAACCACGTCGACTTCAAGGGGACGCATGACCAGGGCGGCGGAGGCGCCAGAGGCTGCAGCCGCGCGGGCAAAGTCATGCCCGTCCGCGCGTGCCCCTCGTAGAGCCACGAAGAGGTCGCCGGGACGCACGGCCCTGGAATCGATGGCAACGCCGGTCACCAGCGCCGCGCCATCACCTCGAAGCTGGGAGGCGAGGATCCTCGCGAGGTAGGCGGCAGTCCGGCGGATCAACTGCGCCTCCGCTGGGCCAACTCGCGGACGACGACACGGTCGTCGAAGGGCACGACCCGATCAGCCAGGATCTGTTCGGTTTCGTGCCCCTTGCCTGCGATCAGAACGAGGCAGCGCTCGTCGGCGAGAGAGAGCGCCGCGGCGATCGCCTCGCGCCGGTCCGGAATTGCGAGGGCGCGCGGATTCCCCGACGCGCGCACACCTTCGAGGATCTGCCCGATGATGACCTGCGGGTCCTCGCTGCGAGGGTTGTCCGTGGTGACGATGGGGACGTCGGCGAGACGGCCCACCGTTTCTCCCATCGGAACCCGCTTGCCGGGATCGCGGTCGCCGCCGCACCCGAACACGACGACGAGACGACGGTCACCAACCTCACGCAGTGCGAGGAGAACCTGTTCCAGACCGTCCGGGGTGTGTGCGTAGTCGACAAACACCGGGAACGGAGTGCCGACAACGACCGGCTCGAGACGGCCCGGCAGCGGCTCGGCTCTTGCGAGTCCTTGGACGATCGCGTCCTGCGGCCAGCCGAGCGCAACGGCCGTCGCGGCTGCGGCCAGGGCATTGCGCACGTTGTGGCGGCCGACCAGCGGCAGGCGGAGCTGTGTCTCCTGCCCCGGGGTTCGCATTCGGAGTGTGGTGCCCTCGAAGTCGGGCATGGCCTGCACGGCTGTGATCGCGCAACTCGAGCCGAACCCGAATGTCAGGTCACCGGCGCGTGGTGAGGCGGCAAGGCGCGCCATGAAGGGGTCATCGAGGCCGATCACCCGGCGGCCCGGCGGGTCGCGCCTCAGAAGCTCTCCGAGGCTCGCCTTCGTCGCGTAGTAAGCCTCGAGGTCAGCGTGGAAGTCGAGGTGATCCCGGGTGAGATTGGTCCACACGGCAACGTCGAACTCCAGGCCCGCGACACGGTCGAGCGCAAGAGCGTGGGACGAGACCTCCATGGCTGCGACGGCTCCACCCCCGTCGGCGAGTTCCACGAGCAGTGGGGCGAGATCCGGAGCCTCTGGTGTGGTGCGGACCCCGCGTTCGCTTCGGTTGGGAAGGGTGTAGCCGAGCGTGCCGAAGATCCCCACACGTTCGCCCGCCTCCGCGGCGATTCGCCCGATCAGGTCAACCACTGTGGTCTTGCCGTTGGTGCCTGTCACCCCGACCATCCGCAACCGGCGCTCGGGGTGTCCAGCGAGCGCCCAGGCGGCGAGGGCAGTCGCACGTCGCGGCTGCAAAGCGGACAGCCACGGAATCCCGCGGCCCGGGTCGCGGTCCGAGAGCACTGCAACGGCGCCGTGCGCCAGGGCCTCTGGAGCGAATTCGATTCCATGCCGGTGCTGCCCCGGCAGTGCCGCGAAGATCCAGCCGAGCCGGACCGCCTGCGCCACATGCGTGATGCCGACGACATCGACGTCGGCGCCGCGCAGCGAGGCCCCGCAGGCTGCGGCGAGCGTCGCGAGCGTCATGCCGATGTTCCGTTCGTCGGTTGAAGGCCCAACAGCGTCATGATGCGAGCGGCAATGCGCCCGAACGCAGGAGCCGCGACGTCGGCGGCCCAGTAGTTGCTGACCGGCTCGTCCACACAGACGACCATCACTACACTGGGAGAGGGCATTGGCAGGAAGCCGGCGAACCATGCCACGTGGCGCCCTGCGCTGTAACCGCCGGAGTGCGCGCGCTGCGCCGTGCCCGTCTTGCCGGCGACACGATATCCGGCGACGTCGGCCGCCTTGCCGGTCCCCTCCTCCACGACGGCCTCGAGCATCGTCGCCAGCCGAACGGCCACATCGGCTGGGAGAACGCGCGTTCCCGTCTGGGGCTTGTATGGAGCGACGGGCTTTCCCGACCGGTCGTGGGTCTCCAGGACGAGGCGAGGATGAACGATCAGCCCGCCGTTGGCGATGGCCGCGTACGCCTGGGCAAGCTGCAATGGAGTGGTGCTGATCTCCTGGCCGATGGCCAGCCCTGCACGCGAGAGTGCGGACCAGGACTGCGGGCCGCGGTAGATTCCACGCGTCTCCGCCGGAAGCTCCACGCGCGTCGGCTGGCCGAACCCCATCCGGCGGATGGTTTCGTCGAGTTGGTTCGTCCCGAGGCGTAGGGCGATCCGGATCGCTCCGGTGTTCGACGACTTTGCCAGCACCTCCCGGACGGAGAGGAACCCGTAGCTTGCATGGTCGTGGATGAACACGTTGGCGATCTGGACGCCCCCCCCCGAACAATCCACCATCTCGGAGGCATCGAGCACGCCAGAGCTCATCGCCGCGGCCACGATGATCGGCTTGAACGTGGACCCTGGTTCGAGCGCGTCCTCGGCGGCTCGGTTGCGCCGGTCCTCGGACGAGGACTGGCCCAGGTGGCCGGGGTCGTACGAAGGCAGCGATCCGACAGCGAGGAGCTCACCATCGTTGGGGTTCATGACTACCGCAGACGCACCCTTGGCCCCGGTGTCTGCAATCGTTCGGGCGAGCTCCTGCTCAACCACTTGCTGGATCCTGCAGTCGAGGCTTAGCACCAGCGACTGACCAGGCCGGCCCTCGGTCTCGAGGCGCAGATCGAGGAACGTGGGGGACGTCTTGCCGTCACGCAGGACCCGGTAGACGCTCGGCAACCCTCGCAGAGTGCGGTCGTAGAAGGCCTCAAGACCCGCTTGTCCGTCCCCGTCGACGTTGACGTACCCGACAACCGGCCCCGCGAGGGAACCGTGCGGATAGATCCTGCGCTCGGTTCGGAGCGTTCCAACACCGCGCTGCCGCAGCTTGTCGACGGCGTCTGCAATCTGCGGGTCGAGACCCTTTGCGAGGTAGAAGAAACCATCATGAGTGCGAAGCTGGGCCAGGATGACCGGCGCGGTTTGCTCGATGAGCGGTGCGAGTCGGGCCGCCACGGCGGACCAGGCGTCGCGCGGGATCTGGCGAGGATTGGCGTACACCGTGACTCGCTCGAGGCTACCGGCGAGTACTCGGCCGTCCCGGCTGACGATCTCACCGCGAGGTTCCTCCACCTCGAGGGTGTGCTCGCACTGACGGACGGATTCGGATTCCCACGCGCGGTGGTCGATCACCTGAACCTGAACGAGTCGCAGCACAACGACGCACCCCCAGGCAACCACTGCCCGCGTGATCCAGCGGAGCCGTGCCGCGTTCACCATCAGTGGCCTCTCCGCGGGAGCCGCACGCGTGGAGGTTGCGGGGTTGGCCTTGCAGCGGGGAGCACGAGGTCGCCAGCTGGCGTGAGAAAAGTCACTTTGCTCGGTTCAAGCAGCACCAGGCCGAGCGCCTCGAGATCGGCAGCCAGAGCCGTCGGGGAGGCAAGACTCTCGCGCTCCAGGAGGAGGTGACGTTGCTCCCGCTCAAGCTGATCAGCAACGTGCGAGAGTTGTGCGATCTCATAGCGCATGCGCAGGGTCGACTGGCGGGGCGCGATGAACGCCGTCATGAGGACGCTCACAACGACCGCGCCCGCAAAGCAGAACACGAGCCACCTCTGCCACCGTCTGTCGAGCTGACGCCGAAGCCAGCTGTTGGCGGGGCGATAGCCACCGACCTTCATTCAACCCTCCGGGCGACGCGGAGCTTTGCCGAGCGCGCGCGAGGGTTGTCTGCGACCTCGGCCTCGTCGGGTGTCGCCGGACGAGGTGTGAGGATCTCGAGCAGGCGTTCGGGTTGGCAGGAGCAGGCAAAGCTGCCCGGCGGGCACACGCATCTTCCGGAGAGGTGGCGCAGGGCGCGCTTGACGAGCCGGTCCTCGAGAGAATGGAAGGCGATCACCGCGAGTCGGCCACCCGGTCGGAGTAGACGTGCCGCCTGCTCGATGGCGGGCGGGATGCCTTCCAGCTCGCGGTTTGTCGCGATGCGGAGCGCTTGAAACGTGCGCGTCGCGGGGTCGATCCGCCCGCGCGCCGGTCCCAGAGCGGACAGCACGACTTGCCGGAGCTCTCCCGTTGTACGGATCGCCTGCTTCATGCGAGCGCGGACGATCGCTCGCGCCACCCGCTTGGCACGGGGCTCTTCACCAAAGTCGCGCAGAACCCGCACGAGATCCTCCTCCCCGATGTCGGCCAGGATCTCCGCAGCGGTCGTCCCGCCAGGGCCGAAACGCATGTCGAGGGGCGCGTCGTGGCGGAAGGAAAAGCCCCGACCCGGGGTATCCAGCTGCAGCGATGAAACACCTAGGTCGAACAGAACGCCGTCGACGGCTCCAAATCCATGCGCCTGGGCGACCTCGGCTATCCTCCAGTACGACGCATTTACGAGAGTGACCCGAGTTCCAAACGCCGCGAGTCGTTGCTGCGCGATGGCGAGCGCCTCTGGGTCGACATCCATTCCGAGGATGTGAAGCGAACGGCAGAGGGCGAGCAACGCGCGTGCGTGACCACCGAGGCCGACGGTGGCATCCACGATCGAGCCGCCTGCTGGAGGCGTCAGTGCCTCGAGAACCTGCGCGCACAGGACAGGTTTGTGTTCGAGCGGACACATCGCGCATCACTGCTCCAACGCTGCGAGTGCGGCGAGCTCCTCATTGGTGAACGAGGTCAGGAGTTCGGCCTGCGCCCGGTCGCGGGCCACCACGGCAAGAAACCTCCCGCGCCCTGAAACGACGACCTCCCCGTTACCTCCAAGAACGTCCCGCAGCAAAGAGGGGACCAGCACCCGCCCCTGGGTGTCCACCTCGTCCTCCTGACCGTAGTTGGCGTGCTCGAGCAAGCGCTGCACCAGCGGTTCCATGGAGGGACGCGCGAGAAATCGCCTTTCGAGCTCCTCCCACACCGAGAGGGGGTAGACCCGAAGCTCGAGGGGGCTCAAAGAGGTCACGAACACTCGCGAGCCGAACCACTCCTCGAGTTGACCCTTGAGACGCGCGGGGAGTTTCAGACGACCCTTGTCGTCGACAGTGGCCTGGTAGCTCCCCCGAAAAGTCTCCATGCTAACCTCCAGGAACCCACAGACGCGGGGCGTGGGCCACGGTGGTCCACTTCACTCCACTTTTGTCCACCGCCATCATGAGGTCGTAAACACGCGCTGTCAAGATGCTCGTCTCGACTCAGCACGTTCCGACCTGACTCGGAGGGCCTGTGAATGTCTCCTGGGAAAACGCCGCGTGTCGCTACCTTGACCCGGTCATGAGCTCGGGGTGGATTTCGACCACGTAGCGTTTCTTGACCTCAGAAACCACGTTGGTAAATTTCGCTTGAGAACGTTCTTCAAACTCGCGTTCGCGCAGCGCTTCTTCCACGTCGCCAAACGGCTTGAGAGTTGGTGGGATGCGCTCGACCAGGCGGACAACATGCACTCCAGCCGAACTCATGAACGGGTCGGAAACCCCGCCGGGTTTGAGCTTCGCTACTGCATCGCGGACTTCGGCGCGCATGTCGGTCGTGAGCACGGTTCCGAGGTCGCCACCCGTTGCACGTCCGGTATCGACCTCCTGTTGCACCAGAGTCTTGAACTCGCCACCTGACCGCACTGCGGCGACCAGACGCCGTGCAGCGGCAAGCTCGGCCTGTTCGTCGCCTTTCTCCGGCCCAACCGAGTAAACGATGTGCTCCAGATGCACCCGCTCGCCGATGGTGAACTGTTCTTTCTCGCGCTCGAACCGCTGTCGGAGTTCTTCCTCAGTAATCGGAAGGTCACCCACCTCCCGGTGAAGCAACCGATTGACAAGGATGCTGTCGTGCACCCGGGCCCTCAATGCCTCAACAGTCATGCCCATGTTGCGCAGCTGGGCCTCGAACGCTGCGTCGTCGGGGGTGTGGTTCTGCTCCCTGATGGTGCGGATGGCGGAATTCAGCTCGTCGCTGGAAACCTCCAGCTTGAGCTCCTCCGCGCGTTCGAGCATGCACATCTCGTCCGCGGCGTGCTGGATGAGTTCGGTGTACTGTTCCGGCGTCAACGTTCTTCCGGTCTCCGCGGCTTGCTCGTTGGCTCGCTCCCGGATATCTGCGGTCGTAAGGATGCGATCGTTCACGCGAACGACGATGCCTTCGACGAGACGGCGTTCACCGGCTCTCGCTCCGAGGGAAGCAAGAAGAACCGCCAGGACCAGAACGGGGATTCTTTTCATCGTGTCACCTCGAAAGGGTCGCGGCATGGGAAGCTCGCACCCTTACACTCCACCCGGACCCCCACCTTGGCGGCGAGAGCGCGGAGACAACTACGTTGAGCGGATTCCGCCGCTTCGGCGGTCAACTGAGCCCGCGCACGGTCACGGGACGAAGCGTCGGGGCCCTCTCCGGGGCCGCGTCGTTCGACAACTTGAAACACGTGCCAACCCGCGTTGCTCGGCACCGGCTCGCTCACCTCGCTGGGGGCAAGACCGAAAACGGCAGCCTCGAACTCCGGGGGGAGCTGGCCGCGCTCGACCCAGCCGAGCATCCCTCCGTCGGTCGCATTCGGGGCGCGTGAGAGCCCCCGTGAGAGCCTCACGAAGTCCTCACCGGCGCGCGCGCGGTCGCGCGCACTCCGGGCGGTTGTCTGGTCTGGAAGGACGAGCTGCCGAAGCTTGATGCGCTCCCCGCTACTCGCGAGTTCCGGGTGTGCGGCGAGGTATGCGTCTACCAGTGAGCCCGACGGTTGGGGCAACGGCGGGCAAAGCGCGCTCGCCAGCTCGCGGACGTGGGCGCTGCGGGCGGTCGGCGTCAGGTCGTGATCCCCCGGAGACGGCGCGGCCGCGAGTACCACCTCTTCGTCGAGGAGCCTCTCGAAGAGCGCTCCGGCGAGCTCGGGCGAGACGTCGGAGATGGATCGTCCCGTCTGGGAGGTGACGAACGCCGAGAGGTTCTCGACCGTCACCTTGCGGTCGCCCACGAGCGCAAGCCGTCCCGACGACCCGCGGCAGCCGAAAGCGGCCAGGAGCGACAGTAGAATGAGGCAGCGACGTTCGGAACCGCCCACGAGCCGGAGTCTAACACGCAGCATCTCTGGTACATGGGATCCGCCTGAGGTGATCCGACAGTCGACGCCGGACGCCCGGGAGATCGCCCGCCACCGTCATGGGAGTGCGTGCGGCGGGTTGAGGTAATGAGCCAGGAACGCGTAGATTTCGCGGCGAGCCTGGTGCGCGAGCGCGGTGTCCATGCGATCGAAGCTGTGGCCACCGGCGGCGTCCTGGTAGACCTTGTACTCGAACTTCTTGCCCGCGGCCTTCAGCGCCTGGATAAGATGCTCGACCTCGATGACGTTGACGTCCTCATCGTTCGTGTTGGTGTGGATGAGAAGGGGGACCGCCAGCTTGTCGACGCTCCAGACGGGGGAGCGCCGCTTGTACTCGGCAATGTCCTCATTGACCGTCTTGCCGATGTGATACTTGGCAGAGAACTCGTTCTCGTAGCTCGTCCCCTGATACCCCATGCGCTGGACGAGATCCGACACCGGCACGCCGGCAAAGACGCAGGCGTAGTCCTTCGGATGTGCGAAGGTCTCCATCAGAACGATGAGCCCGCCGTGGCTCCAGCCGATGAGGCCGATGCGTCGGGGGTCCACGAAGTCGAAGTTGTCGGCGGCCCAGTCTCGGCTTGCATGAATGTCATCCACCTCACGGCCGCCATAGTCGATGAGCTCGAAGAACTCGCGGCCATAGCCGGTCGAGCCGCGGAAGTCCGGGGCGACGACGACATAGCCTTGAGCCACAAGCTCGCGAATGATGTGCGCGTGGTAGGTCGTGAAGTCGGCGTGGACGCCGCCGTGAGGCAGGATGAGCATCGGTAGCTTCTCGCCCGGTTTCCGGTCCTTCGGCACGAACGTGTAGGTGTAGAACTTGACGGGGTTGCCGGCGCCCAATCCGGTGGGGTTGGGCTGGTTCGCTGGTGGTGTGCTTGCGATGCGCCACTTCTCCACGACCGCCAGGTCACCAACGCGCTGAAACCAAGCCAAATCGTCGATGGCCTTGGCGAGCTCGTCGAGGCGCTGTTCGAGACCCTGTTGAGAGTCGCGAAGCTCCTGGAGCTGATTTGCGACCTGCTCCGGCGAGGGTGCTGACTGCGCCGCGGCAGAACCAGCGAGTCGAGGGAGGAGCGCCACGACGATCACCATGGAAGGAAAGTATCGTGCGAGCACGTGTGCCTCCTTGACATCATGACTGTTGCCGTCAGTGTACGCCGCGGGCCCTGCGTGCGAGCCGCAGCGGAGGGCATCGCATCGGCTCAAACCCGCCCCCGTTCTCCCGCGGCGGTCAGCCCTCGGGTTGAGGGGCTCTCGGGGGTGACTGAGGCGGTGCCGGCAGCTTTGGACGTTGATCTGCCGGTATCGGGTTTCCGAAGAGTTTCGGGGCTTCGGAGGTCGGAACGATATGGAACTGGAGATGATCGACGCGGTTGTGAGTCTTCTCCTGCCCGACCTCGTCCAGTCCCATGACTCGCTGTTCCTGGTAGAACGTCACGTTCTTGATCTTGACCGGATTTCGCCAGGTGAACCGCATTCCGTCGGCGGTCATGCCTTTGCCAAGGTCGGTGAACGGACTTTCGGCCCTTACCACCGCGAATGTGCTCCGGTCGAGCAGAACGGTCCAGATCGTCGAGATCTGCGGGGTGTCGAAGAACGTCCTCGGCACTTCAATCGTGAGCTGCCAGACCGGGTGCCCCTGCAGCTGTGCGGCCTTGATCTTCTGGATGCTGACACCGTTCCAGGTCAGTGAGAACGGCAGGAGCATCGGGAACAAGGACGTCGCCAACGATCGTTGCACCCTGTAACTCGTGGCCAACCGTGTATCCGGCTTCCGATTGATTAGGGCCCAACCCCCACTGCCGTCATCGCCAGCCACAACGTTCTTGTCGGGATACTCGAACCTTCCGGGGATGGGGCCGGGCGCAAGGAAGTAGCTGTTTCTCAGAGTGGTGGCGGTTCCGCCCTCCTGAGTCAACTCTTCGCTCTTGGATGCGATCGCCACGATGCCGAGGTTCTTGAATGCCTCGATACCACCGGCTGCATCGCAAGCCCGCGTCAGCGCCGTCTCCGGCGTCGGAAGCGCAGGCTCTTGCTGGGCTGCCGTCGTTCCTACTGCTAGAAGTCCGAGAGTAAGTCCAATGGAGGCTTCCAACACAAGGCGCATTGCCAATCTCCTCTCTGCATCGCCAGGGCGCTCGCCCCCGATCGTAGCCAGTTGCCCCAACCTGCCTCATGGTGTGCCGTCTTGGCCTGCCAACGCGGCATCACGGTGCCTCCGGCGCTGCGTCACTTCACCGGCCACCCCCGGCTCCGATTCGGCTACCGGCCAGACATCGCCTCGGTCCGGAGGGTGCTGTCGAAACCGACGAGTCGTGCAACCGCCACCCTACTGGGCGAGCACTCTACCCGGTTAGCGAGAAGCGTGCCAACCGATCTCTCAATCCCTGCGCGCAAAGGGCGGAAGATTTGGGACGCAGGAGTGCCTCCCAGAGCGGATAGAGCGCGAGGCGCAATTGACTTGCGCGGAGCGTGGGGGCACGGGGGGGTGTGAGGCGGGGAGAAGGGAGGGGGCCGGAGTGCCCCCCCGCAATAGATAGTGGTCGGGGCGAGAGGATTTGAACCTCCGACCACACGGTCCCGAACCGTGTGCTCTACCAGGCTGAGCTACGCCCCGACCTGGCGGAGGGAGAGCTTACACCACGAATGGAGCCCCCGCAACCCATTTAGTGCGAGAGGGAATCGACCGCACCTCGGATGTCGAGGAACGTCCCAAGGCCGGTGAGGTCGATGGAGACGCGGTAGTCACGGGTCCGGTTCGGATAGATTCGGTAGTCGCGGAGCTCCACCCGTGCACTCCAGCAGCTGCCGCGCCACCGGAGGATGTATCTCTGTTCGAGGAGTTGTTTCAAATGGAGATCGTAGGCAAGCTGGCCTTCGAGATGCCACCTGGCTTCCAGCGGGCCAGCGGCGAGGAAGATGCGGGTTTGGGACGACGCGACCTGACCCGTCGGCAGGTAGCTCGAGAACCACGTGAGGGCGAAGCCGCTCGCTCCCCTGGCGTATCCGCCCGAGAACGAGGTGGTGAAGAGCTTGTGGGTGACCGGGTCGAAGTCGACGCGGGAATCGATCGTTGCCGTGGGCAAGGGCAGGAACCGCAGCCAGACGTCCAGAGGAAGTTTTCGGCTCGCAGGCAAGGTGGTCGTCGTCCCCGTGCTCGGGTCGTAGATCGGTCGGGCAGCTGTTAGTGGATCGGACAAGGAATACGCCTGGCTGATCTCGAGGCTTGCCAGTTCGCGGCTGCCTGCTGGACCGCTTTTGAGGAGGAGATGATTGCCGAACGTCCATTTCACCTGGTTGGTCACCAGGACGGAGTCGCGCTCGTCGAAGACCGGGATCGGGGAGTCGGCAGGGTTGTCGAGGTTACCTCCGGGGTTCGAGATGTAGGTGTACTCGATGCGCGGTTCGATCAGGTGCTTCAGCTTGTCGCCGTTCGCCTCGGTCCAGACGCGGGAGAACGATGGCCCCACGATGTCGAGTCCCGCGGTGCCGTAGTGGCGGGAGACCGGAGTGTCGACCAACCGCGTCCTGTCGGCGGAGTACTGGGCGGTGTAGTAGGTCTCGCGAGCGCCGATCGTCGGGGTGATGTTGAGCCACGCAAACCCCGGGGTGAGCAGCGACACGGTTGGGAAGAAGTCCGCGCGTCCATAACGCCCGCGCAGGGTCGCCGAGCGGTCGACCTGCAGCTCGTCTACGATCCCGTTGGCGGCCGCATAGAGAGCTGTCTTCCCGATGCGCGTGGAACGCAGGCGGTACTCCACCTCCCCGAGACGGTCGAGCGACACCTCCGACGTCGTGCCGAGTGTGGGATCTGTGAAGAAGGTTCGCGATTGGTCGGACCTGAAAGTGAGAGCCTGAGGTCCAAAGGTGCGAGCGAGGGTCGCGTACGAGTGGAGGATGCGCAGCCCGGTGGGGTTGGTCGTTCCCTCGAACCTCTGGAAGAAGTCGATATCCGAGAGCTCCTGGAGCTGGGAGTGTGCGACCCAACCGCCGGCGAAGAGCTGGTCGTACTTGCCTTGACCCTTCCACTCCCAGCGCTTGGCCACGCGGTCCCAGATGAACGCGTCCGCTAGCTCCCCGTACCCATGGTCGGCTGGCGCCCACCGTATCTCCTGCCCGAGCCCGAAGTAGTTCTTCGTGTATAGATCGAGAAAGAGCGTGGTATCGAACGAGCGAGAGGTCGGCCAGAAGAACGAGTTGCCCATGTAGGCGCCACGCTGGCTGGAGAACCCGAACGTCGGGACGAGGAAACCAGCCGTACGGTCACGTTTCACGGGCCACAGCAGGCGTGGCGTGTAGAAGACCGGAACACCGCGAACTTTCATCGTGGCGCCGTGAAAGTGGCCGTAGCCTTCCAGTTGGATCACGGCCTCCCGCACCTGGATGCTCCAGGGTGGCGCCTTGTCGGTGAGCTCGCAGCTGGTGAAGGTGCCACTGCGGAGACGATAGTGGTCTTCGTCGAGCTTCTCCATCTCCTTCCCGCGAAAGTGGTAGACGGGAGGAAAGAATGCCTCCACGTCGTAGAACGTGCCGACTTTGGCACGCAGATCAAAATCCAGACGGCTGCACGCCATGCGTGCCTGGCCATGGTCGAGGACGACGTTCCCCTCAGCGTGCAGCCGCATTGTCTCGAGGTCGATCTCGACCTCGTCGCAGCTGAGCGAGATGTCTTGATAGCTTGCGTGGACGTCACCCTGGCCGCACCAGAGCACATCCCTCACCCACTGCTGGTGAAGTGCCTTCAGGGTTACCAGGTCCCCCGTCGCCGGCGGGTCAGCGCTGGCGGACAACGCAACGCCGAGGGGCAGTGACAGGCTGAGGATTCCCGCCAGCCTTGCGACTCGGAACAGCCGGCCCCGCGGCGCGAGCGTGTCACGAGTTGCGACCTGTGGTGGCAACTGGCCTCCCCGCGTGCGGTTGCATTCTAACGCGGAGTCTACGGCTCCTGGCGTATCCTCGTTGGGGATGCGATGGCTGGCGCTCGACATCGGGTCGCGTCGCGTGGGCGTGGCGGTGAGCGACGCGGACGAAAAGGTCGCGTCCCCGCTTCGCGCGATCCCTTACCTCGGGCCGGAGAGGTTGGCCGAGGCCGTGACGGAACTGGCCAGAACGTGGGCCGCCGAGGGGGTGGTCGTCGGTGTGCCTCGCACGAGGGCCGGGCACAGCCGGGGCGAGTTCCGCGTCTCGACCATCGTCGCCGCGCTCGAACGCCGCCTCGGACTCCCGGTCGAGACGATGGACGAGAGTGGCACGACGGCAGCTGCCGAGGCCCTGCTGACGGAGGCGGGAACGCCGCGTCGGCGATGGCAGGAGCTCGTGGACAGTCTCGCGGCTCGTCTCATCCTCGAGATGCACCTCGCGAGGCGCCGCTCGCCGACGCATGGCCGTTGACCTGTCAAGGGGCGAATGCTAGCGTTTGCTGAAGGCTGGGAGGCCCGGCCATGGCCGACACGTACTCAAGTTTCGGGAAGTTCCTCCTCCTCAAGCAACGGGCGCAAGACGGCTTGGGCACGGTGTGGCGCGCCGGGGAGATGGAGCGCAACAGCTTCAGGAGGATCGTCTGGCTTCGGCGGTTCGACCAGGTCGGCTTGGACCGCACCGCCCTGAACGAGGAGATCGGAGCCGCCAACCAGATCGCCCAGATTCTCAAGGCGACCAATGTCGTGCGCAATGCCACCTACGGCAGCGAAGGCGGAGTTTCGTACATCGCCTGGGACTACGTCCCAGCGCAGCCTCTCGATCAGGTGATGGCCCGCGCGACCCAGGAGCAGTTCCCGATTGCGATCGACAACGCACTCCTCATCGTCGAGAAGCTCGCAGCTTCGCTGGCTGCCGCCTCGGCGGTCGAGGTCAAGGGTGAGCCGCTGATCCACGGCTTCCTGGTTCCGCACCTTGCCCTGGTCGGGAACGATGGCGAGGCCCAGGTTGCCGGCTTTGGGATGGCCCACGGCTTGCGCGCCAACCTTGACAGGGCGGCGGTCAAGAGACTTGCGGCGCCGTACATGGCTCCCGAGGTTCTTGCCAAGGGGCCGGCGACGGCACGTTCGGACGTCTACTCCCTGGGAGCGATCCTCCTTCAGCTGCTCTCCGGCCAGGCCCTGCCCGCGGACCCGGCGATGCGGGCCGCCGTCCTCGACGCCCCGACTCTCGCGTTCGAAGAGGGTCCCATCCCGCAAGATGTCCTCGCGATCATCAGGAAGACACTGGCACAGCGCCCCGACGATCGGTACGCCTCGGCCGCAGAATTCAAGAAGGAACTCGAGAAGCTCCTGTACGGCGGGGCCTACTCCCCGACGACCTTCAACCTTGCTCTCTTCATGGACCGACTCTACCGGAACGAGATCGAGCTGGAGGATCGCGAGCTGCAGCACGAGCGGGCGCTCGACGTCGGAGCCTACTACCAGCCGCCGAAGCCCGAGACCCCTGAACCTCCCGTGGCCACTCCCACATCGAGCCGAGCAGGTTTGTACGCGGCGATTGCCGGCGGTGCGGTGTTGCTCCTCGTGATCGGCTACCTGCTCCTGAACCGGCAATCGACGGCTCCACCCGTGGACCAGGAAGCCCAGAAGAAGATGCTGCAGGAGCTGGTCAACACCCAGGTGGCTCAGGCGCTGAAGGAAAAGGAAGACCAGCTCCGCAAGGAGCTCGACGCGGAGAAGGCCAGAACGGAAGAGCTCCGCAAGCAACTCGACAAGCAAAAGCAGGGGGCACCAGGCGCGAGGCAGGTTTCGACCGACGAGCAGCAGCGTTTGCAGCGGGAGTTGGCCGCGCGGGAGACGGAGCAGAAGCAGAAGGAGGCCGAACTCCTCAGGGTCAAGCAGCAACAGGAAGCCGAGGCGGCGAAGGCCCGCCAGCAACAGGCGCAAGTAACGAGCAGGCTCGCGCTGCAGGCGACTCCGCCGCCCGCGGTACCGGCGCCGGCGTTCGCGACGTCGTCCGGGCCTCAGACCGCTCCGACCCAGGTGCCGGTGGCCCCGGCGGCGGTTCCGGCAGGCCAGACGCCAACCGCGCCTCCCGCGCAGGGCCCGGCGACCACAGGCCTCGGAGCCGGCGTGAAACTGGGTGATCTGGTGGATTTCTCACAGGTTGACAGGCAGCCGCAAGTCCTGATGGAGGGGAACATTTCGCTGCAGCGAGTCCCGGGGACGCTGAGGTCTCCTGTCGAAGGGACAGTGATCCTGAGCGCACTGGTCAACGAGAAAGGCGGCGTGGACGACGTGAAGATTCTGCGCAGTTTTCCCGACTCCACGCTGGGTGTCGACGAGGCGTGCGTCCAGGCGGTCAGGAAGTATCGCTTCCGGCCCGCGATGAAAGACGGAGTCAAGGTGAAGACGTGGTACACCGTCACGGTACCGGTGGTGGTCCGACCGACACGCTGAGCTCACATCGCTGGAGAAACCCGACGGCCCGCCCCGAAGACGGGCCGTTCTTCTTGCAGGCCTAAGGACTCCAACGCCCGGAGGTGTAATTCAAATCCACCCTCTGTCCTGGGCGGATCTTTGTGACTTCGAGGCGCCGGGGCGCGGAGGCGATCCCTTGAGACAACAAGGTCGCCACGACCTCTTGCTGCGTTCGGGACTCCGCTGCGCAAGAGGAACTGCGGTTGAACGAGGATCGGCGTGAAGAGCAGAGAGGTCTACGCCTCGAACCCGTGGGGGTTGGTCATTGGCAGAATGGACGCCTTGAACCATGGGCGCGGGGCGCGAAGCATGCCGACAGTGTGGGGGATCAGCGCGCGGTCGCCTGGATGTTGGCGAGAAAATCGGCGTTGGTGCGGTACTGCTTGAGCTTCGACAGGAGCAGTTGCATCGCTTCGTGGGGAGACAACGCCGCCAGGGCGCGACGCAGGAGGTAGATCCGTTCGACCTCTTCGCGGGGGTAGAGCTTCTCTTCCTTGCGGGTCCCGGATTGGGGTATGTTCATGCACGGGAAGATGCGGCGCTCGAAGAGATCCCGGGTGAGCACGATCTCCATGTTTCCGGTGCCCTTGAACTCCTGAAAGATGACCTCGTCCATTCGGGATCCCGTGTCGACGAGGCAGGTCGCGACGATTGTGAGCGAGCCGCCGTGCTCAATGTTGCGCGCCGATCCGAAGAACCGCCGAGGTTTCTCCATGGTCCGCGCGTCGATCCCACCCGAGAGGATCCTTCCGGAGCTCTTCTGATTGTTGTTGTAGGCGCGCGACATCCTGGTCAACGAGTCCATGAACACGACGACGTCCTGACCGAGTTCGACCAGGCGGCGGGCCCGCTCGAGCACCATTTCGGAAACCTCGATGTGGCTCTGGACGGATTCGTCCGACGACGAGGCGTAGACCTCGCCCTTGATGATGTTCCGCTTCCAATCGGTCACCTCTTCCGGGCGTTCGTCCACGAGCAGCACGAAGATCTGCACCTCGGGGTGGTTGACAGCGATCGCGTGCGCGAGTTGCTGCAGCAACGTCGTTTTTCCGGCCTTCGGTGGTGCAACGATGAGGCAGCGCTGGCCCTTTCCGATCGGCGCCATCAGGTCGATGACGCGCGGCTCGAGGATCTCAGGCTCGGTCTCGAGCGTGAAGCGCGGCGTCGGATCGATGGAGGTGAGATCGGAGAAGGGCATTGCCTGCTGTCGGTATTCGTCGGGCGTGAGGTCCTCGATCGTGGAAATGTCGAAAACCGTCGGGCGCTGGTGGCCGTTCGGAGGCTGGACCGAAGCGCCGATGCGCAGGCCGCTCTCGAGGTGCCACCGCGACAGGAGACTAGGGTCTACCACCGGGTCTTCACCGGTCGGGTGGAACCTGCTCGTCGTGGGGAGCAGGAACGCTTTGCCGTCTTCACGCCGCCAGAGATACCCGTCGAACGCGGACGGAGGAGCTGCTCCGGCCGAGGAGTGACGGCGGTTACGCCGCCGGCGGGGTCGGCGGCGCCGTCCCGAGGCTGCAGCTTCCTTGGGCTCCGAGGCAGAAAGCGAGGGAGCATCGTTGATTTCTTCGGCCATGCTTGTCAAACTCCTTGGCTCACCGTGCCGCCGCCTGCAGGAAGCTGCGACAGCGGCTCGGATGAGCAGACACGCACAAAGCGGGGAAACACCGGGGACGAGCACCGCATCCGCAATCGCGCGCCGACATCAGTGTAGCGCACAAACGGGCCCGCACCAAACCGGCGCTCCTGTCCAGCCCTCCCCTGTGACTCTACACCCGACCGATCATGAAGGCGAACGCCTCGACGACGCGGGGGTTCCACCACCCTCGTTCGGTCTCCTGAGCAAGGATGTCGAACGCCCGCTCTTTCGGCAAAGCTCTGCGGTACGGGCGGTCGTTCGTCAGCGCATCGAAGATGTCGACGATCTGGAAGACCTGCGCAAGTTCCGGAATCGCCTCTCCGGCGAGCCCGTCGGGATACCCGCTGCCGTCACGCCTCTCGTGATGGTGCCGGATGACGGGAAGAACCGTACGCAGCGTGCGCAGCGGTGAGCAAATCGAGACGCCGATCTCCACATGCGAGCGCATGATCTTCCACTCGCTCTCGTCGAGGTCGCCGGGTTTCAGAAGTATCGCGTCGGGGATGCCGATTTTCCCGATGTCGTGGAGGTAGCCGGCGCGGCGGAGGGTCTTCGCGGCCTCGGAATCGAGCCCCATGTGTGTGGCAAGCTGCGCCGCAAGCTGCGAGAGGCGGTCGCAATGCTCCCCGGTTCCCTCGTCGCGCGCCTCGACCGCCCTCGCCACCGCGAATAGCATCTTCTCCGCGTCGTCGAGATCCTGGGTGAGGCGGCGGAAGCTCACGAGATTGCGAACGCGAACCTCCAACTCGACAAGGCTGAACGGCTTCGTGAGAAAGTCGGTCGCCCCGGCTTCGAGCCCGCGAAGCCTGGCGTCTCGCGAGTCGAGGCCGGTCAGAAAGACCACGGGCAGCAGTCTCGTTTCCTCATCGGCTTTGAGTCGGCGACACACTTCGTAGCCGTCCATCCCCGGCATCATGACGTCGAGGAGAATGACGTCGGGCTGTCGCTCCTTTGCGAGCACCAGGCCGGCCTCACCGTCCATGGCCTGCCAGACCTCGAAGCCGAGCGGCAGCAACGCCTCCCTCATCGCCTCCAGGCTCTGGGGCTGATCGTCGATCACCAGGACCGTTCCCGCTGTCCCCATCTATCTTTGGATTCTACACGAGGGTGCCTCGACTCGGCATTGGACTGCGACCAGCGAGAAGAAGGGCCGCCCCGATGGGCGGCCCCTGATCTCGAGTTCCGGTGAGCTATGGCATGCGGACGAATACGAAGCTCTTCTGGTCCGACTGTGCGCGATAGACGTACAAGCGCACCATGCTGCCCGAGCGGACTCCGGCGATCGCCTCGTGAAAATCCTGCTGCGACGAGATCTCACGCGAGTTGACGCGCATGATCACGTCGCCCGACCTCAGGCCGGCCTCGTCGGCGGGGGAGAGCTCCGTGACGTCGGTGATGACAACGCCATCCACCTCTTTCGGGATCTCGAGCTGGCGGCGTGACCGGACAGAGAGATCTTCGACCTCGATGCCGAGTTTGGAGGACGGCGTGTCCTCCTTTGCGGCCGAGGTGTCCTCCTCGCCTTCAGCTGTGGGCCGCTCGCCAAGAACCACCTGGATCGTTTGGTGGCCGCCGTCACGGACAACCTCGAGGTCCACCTTCTGGCCCGGAGAGCCCGCAGAAACCCGGTCGATGAGCGCTCGCGTCTCCTTGACGGGGACCCTGCCGACGGCGACGATGACGTCGCCCGCCTTGATGTTCGCCTTGTCGGCCGGCCCGCCCTTGCTCACGCTCTCCACCAAGGCACCGTCGCGAGAAGAGAGCTTGAACGACTCCTGGGCCTTCTGGTCCACGTTTGTGATCGTGACTCCGAGGAAGCCACGCACGACCTTGCCCTTGTCCTTGAGCTGCGGGACGACCGCCTTGATGGTGTTGACCGGTACGGCAAACCCGAGGTTCTGACCGGCTGCGTTGATGGCGGTGTTCATACCGACGACCTCACCGCGCAGGTTCACCAGCGGGCCGCCCGAATTGCCGAGATTGATGGCGGCGTCCGTCTGGATGAAGTTCTCGAAAGAGCGAGTGGCCTCCGAGAGACCGAGGGCGCGCCCCTTGGCGGACACGACCCCCACCGTGACCGTGTGCTCCATGGCCAGGGGGTTCCCGACGGCCATCACCCACTCGCCAACCCTGAGCGTGTCGGAGTCACCCAGGGAAAGCGGCGTGAACGGACCCTTTCCGTCGACGCGGATGAGGGCGACGTCGGTGGCCGGATCGCGACCCGCGACCTTGGCGGACAGCTCCGTGTTGTCTGCGAGACGGACCTTGATCTTCTCGGCGCTCTCGACGACGTGGTTGTTGGTCACGATGAGGCCGTCGGTCGAGATGAAGAACCCGCTCCCGGCGCCTGTTCTCTTCTGTTGGCGTCGCATATCGGGGTGGGGAGTGCCGGGGCCGAAGAAGAACTCGAACGGATCCATGTCCTGATGGAAACGACGCATGTCTTGCGGCTTGATGACGTCTTCCGTGTAAACGGAGACGACGGCCGGGTTGACCCGCTCCGCGAGCGTGGCGAAGTCAGGATACCCGGCGGGCGGCGCGAGCGGAGCAGAGACCAGCGCCGCGGGCGCTCCTTTGGCAGCGGTGCCAGAGGGCGTGAGACCGAGCCCACCCGCCAGGACCATCCCCAGCACCGTGGCACCGACAGCCACCACGCTCATCGAGAGCATCGTTTGACGTTTGGTCGTGTTCATCGACTCCACCCTCCAGAGGCCGGATGTCCCGGCTCAGTTCAGCAACGGAGCAATATCCGTGCCATATTTCGGGAAAGTGCAGCTTCACCTCAGGGCAACAAGCGTCATTTTGGCGTGGCGGGCTCGCCTTCCGTGACCACAACCCGATCCTTACCAGCCGCCTTTGCAGCGTACATCGCCTGATCGGAGGCCCGTAGGAGTTGGTTGCGGCGGTGGTCGGAGGTGCCGATACGGGGGACATGGTCAGGGTAGACCGCGACTCCTACAGAGCAGGTGAGCGGGCCGGTGAACTCCACCGGCCCACTCGCCCATGAGAAACGGCCCCGGAGAAACGCTTGCGACCGGATCGCGGTGCGGATCTCCTCGGCGACGTGTGTGGCCGCCTCGATGTCGAACCCGGGGAGGATGATCACGAACTCGTCGCCGCCGTAGCGCGCCAGCGTGACCCTCGGCGAACGTACCGCCCTGCGGAGGAGATAACCGACCTCCTTGAGCACCTGGGAACCGGCCAAGTGACCGTGGCGGTCGTTGACGGTCTTGAAGTTGTCGAGGTCCATGAACAGCAGAGCGACGCGGCCGGCTGCGGCATCGGCGTGGTCGAGGTCCTCGGCCAACCTTCGATGGAAGAACCGGTCGTTCGCAAGGCCTGTGAGGTCGTCACTGCGAGCCGCGGCCCCGGCGCGCCGCGCGTCGAGGAGGTTCTGGATCGAGACCGACGTATAGGACGCGAAGATCTCGAGCAGCGCCCGATCGCGCTCGTCGAACGGCATGCCGTCGAGACGGTTCACCATCTCGAGGACGCCGCAGACGCTATTCTCGATTCGGATAGGGACGGCCAGGAGGCTCTCGGTACGGAAGGCGTGCGTCTCGTCGAAGCGGGGGTAGAAGAACGGATCCTTGCGGGGCTCCACGCCGAGGTGCGATTCGCCGTTACGGTACACGTGACCCACGACCCCCTCAGTGGTGGCGATGCTGGCGCCCAGCAACGAGTCGGCCGCCGGCCCGAAGGCGGCGATGAAGTACAGGACTGCGCCGGCAGGGTCCCCGGAGCGTTCGAACGGGTGATCGAGGAGCACCGAGCCCGCCTCCGACGGTACGAAGGCGTTGGCCCGCTGCAGCACCTCCTGAATGAACCGTCCGGGGTCCATGGTCTCCGGCACCCCCGTATCGTGGCGATAGCGCTCCAGAAAGACCTCCAGCTCTGTCGCTGGAAGCACGCAGATCCTTGGCGGGAGCGCGGTCACCTTGTCAGTTTATCAGCGGAGTGCGACCGTGTCGCGGTCGGAAAGTCGGCTCCCATCCGGAGATCGGCATTGACGTCAGCCGAGCGCGACAGGCCGGGAGCTAGGCGCAGCCGCTCACGCACCTGCGCGAGCGCGACCCCTCCCGGGCATCGGTCGGCCGCCGCCCGGCCGCGGCCAGCCCCTCGGGCCATTCACCGGCACCAACGCCCCAGGGATGCGCGTGCCACTTCTCCACCGCCATTTGCGGCGATCGCGGTTCGGCGGCGGGATCCCCCGGTGGCTCCGTTTGCGAGGCCGGCCTGCGCCCGGCGTGCGCCGAGACGCGCCTGACAGCGTGCGCTCTTCCTGGCGACCCCCTCGAGGGCGTCCATGCTCCCCAATACCGTACGCCTCCGGCTGCGTCGAGGCATGATACGTGCTCGACTTTCGTTGGAGCAGCCGGCACTTTTCCCAGATCTTGCCTGTCGATTTGGTGCGTCGCCCCTTGACTTCGAGCGGCCGGAGACTACAATTCACCGGCTGGAGCGACGCGGGGTGGAGCAGTCCGGTAGCTCGTTGGGCTCATAACCCAAAGGTCGCAGGTTCAAATCCTGCCCCCGCAACCAAGGCAATCGCAAGGACCGCCAAACCGGCGGTCCTTTTCGTATTCGAAAGTCTCCCGAAAGTCACTCGGCCGGGTTGGTTGCGGCGGCGGCCCCCCCACCGCGCGGAGGGTAAACGGGCGGCACGAGACGCGGGCTGCACACCCACCAAGCGCGCCCAGGCGGATGGGTGGAGGCTGGCTTCCGCCTCGATTTTGGGACGAACCACTCTTGCCATCGCTGTTATCACGGGACTATCCTTGCCACACCATCGGGAGGCATCGTTGGTGGATGAGACCCCTGAGTCGCCACGGGCGCGACTCTTCGCCGAGGGGAGGAGGCTCCCCGCGAGCGCGGCCCGGGTCGGGACCCCAACTCGTGGGCCCGGAGAGTGGTCCCAACGCGGCCCCCCCCTCCTTCCGGTCGCCCCTTCTACGAGGGTGGTAGCACGCCTGGCGAGCGCATGGGTCATTGCCGCGCTCCTCGGGGTAGCGGCGCCGGCACCGGCTGCGGAGCGGGTCGGAAACGTGCTGGTCCTCTACTCGTACCCGTGGCGGCTGCCGATCAACGTTGAGGGCGATCGCGGCCTCCACGAGGCGATCAGGACGAGCGCCGAGCGGCCGGTCCTGGTGTGTGACGAGACGCTCGACGCACCCCGATTCGGCGGCCCCGCCTACGAGGCCGTCGTGGTCAAGTACCTGCGCGAGAAGTACGTCGCGAAGGCACCCGACGTACTCGTGGCGGTCGGTGACGTGGCGCTTGACTTCCTCCTCACGCGTCGCACCTTGCTCTTCCCGGGTGTCCCGATCGTCTATGCCGGCGTCGACCAAAAGACCCTGCAGTCGATGCCCCCTCTCCCTGCCGGCGTCATCGGCGTGCCGATCGATCACACCTACTATCCCACCATCAACCTCGCGTTCCGCTGGCATCCGCGCGCCCATCGCCTGGTGGCGGTGACCGGAACGAGCGAGGTCGACCGCAGGATCGAGGCGCAACTGCGAGCCGAGCTTCCTCGCGTCAAGCCCGGCGTGACCGTCGAGCTGCTCGCGGGCCTGCCGCTCGACGAGATCCTGCGGCGGGTGGCGGGCCTCGGCCAGGACGCCGTGGTGTGGACGGCCGGGGTCTTTCGCGACGGCGCGAACCAGAGCTTCGTTCCGCGTGACGTCGTGGCGGCCATCGCCGCCGCCTCCACCGCGCCGGTCTACACCTCGTTCGACACGCTGATAGGGAACGGCACGGTGGGCGGCTACTCACCGAGCATCTATGGCATCGGGCGACAGGCCGGGGAAATCGTGAACGACCTGCTCGACGGTGGCGCCCCAGGCACGCTCCGCCTCCCTCGACCCCTGCCGCAGAGACTGGTTGTCGACTGGCGACAGGCCCGCCGTTGGGAGATCCCCGAGAACGCGATTCCGAGCGAGGCCGTCGTCAAGTTCAAGCCGCCACCGCTCCTCGAGGCGTACCCCAACGACGTGCTGGTCGCGGTCTTGGTGGCCCTGCTCCAGACCGCGTTGATCGGATGGCTCGTCGTCGAACACCATCGCCGCCGGCGGGCCGAGGCGGTGCGTGAGGTGCAAAGCCTGGAGCTCGCCCATGCGTCCCGACTGGCGGTCGCGGGCGAGCTGACGGCCTCGATCGCGCACGAGATCAACCAGCCGCTCGGTGCGATCTTGAGCAACGCCGACGCCGCCGACCTGATCCTCGAGTCCCCCAACGACCGGCGCGACGAGATCCGCACCATCCTCGCCGACATCCGCCGCGACGACCGCCGCGCCAGCGAGGTGGTTCGCCAGTGGCGGGGACTCTTGGCCAAACACGCGCTCGAGCCGCGAGCCTTCGACCTCAACGGAGTCGTGAGGGACGTCGAATCGTTGCTGCGCGCGGAAGCCCGGCGACGAGGCGTGGCGCTGCGCATTCAACCTGCGCCGACGCCGGCCGAAACCGTGGGTGATCCGGTCCAGATCCAGCAGGCGCTCATCAACGTGGTGCTGAACGCGATGGACGCGGTGGCGGGGTTACCCGACGACCGGCGCACGATCACCGTACCCGTTGAGTGCGTCGATGGCCGCGTCACGATCCTGGTGCGAGACCGCGGCCACGGGATCGCCCCCGCGGACCTGCCAAGGCTGTTCGAGCCGTTCTTCAGCACCAAGAGCGGGGGGATGGGGCTGGGGCTGGCGATCACCCGCACGCTCGTCGAGTCGCACGGCGGCAGGATCTGGGCCGAGAACGGCCCCGGCGAGGGCGCGCGCTTCCACATCGAGCTTCCCGCGGTCCGCGGACACGACGATGCCCCGCCGGAGCCGGCATGAGCGCGACGCCCCTCGTCCACGTAGTCGATGACGACGAGTCGTTCCGCACGGCGCTGCTGCGGCTTCTCAGGGAGGCCGGTTTCGAGGCGCGCGGCTACGGTTCCGCCGGCGAGTTCCTGCTCCGCGCGCCCGTCGAGCGTCCCGGCTGCCTGGTGCTTGACCTGCGCCTCCCGGGTCCATCCGGCCTCGAGCTGCACGAGGCGCTGCGCGCGCGTGGTAGCACGCTGCCGGTGGTGTTTCTCACCGGCCACGCCGACGTGCCCGCGGTGGTGCGGGCGATGAAGGGCGGCGCCGTGGAGTTCCTGACCAAGCCGGTCGAGCGCGAGGCATTGTTCGAGGCACTGCGCCGCGCCCTCGAGCGCGAGACGCGGCAACGAACGGCCAGCGGCGAGGCTGCGGCGCTGCTGGCGGGCTGGAAGACGCTCACACCCCGCGAGCGCGAGGTGCTCGAGCTGATCGCGGCCGGCAAGCACAACAAGCAAATCGCGTGCGAGCTGGGAATCGCGGAACGCACCGTCAAGCTGTACCGGGCGAACACGATGGCTAAGCTGGGGGTTGGCTCGGCCGCCGAGCTTGGCCGGATGGTGGAGCGCCTGCGGCATCTATCCGAGGAGATGCTCACCTCGGCCTGAGACTCCCACGCCCTGATCGACAAGGTTTCACCCCCCTGCCCTTTTGGGCATGAAGTGGTGCCCGTTCTGGCGGTGGCCCCATCCCCTTTTGGGCAAGCGGTGGTGCCCCTTTTGCCGATTGTTTCGTCGCTCCACCGGCCTCACCTTGAGATGCGAGAGTTGGGCTCAGGCAGATCGGCAAGCCAGGAGGTTTCATGTCGGCTTCGACGAGAGTCGCGGGCCGGAACATCCTCGTAGCCGAGGACGACGCGAGCATGCGGGAGGCGATCCAACGCCTCTTATGCGCCGCCGGTTTCGAGTGTGCGGGCTATGCGTCGGCAGAGGCCTTGCTAGCTGCTGGCGCTGCCGCGCACGCCGACTGCCTGGTCAGCGACCTCAAGCTGCCCGGCATGTCCGGTCTCGAGCTGCTCGCCGAGCTGCGCGCACGGGGGATACGGGCTCCGTTGATCCTCGCCACGGCGTACCACACCCCTGGCCTGCGCGAGGAAGCCGAGCGGTGCGGCGCCGCGGCATACCTGATCAAGCCGTTTCGCGGTACGGAGCTGCTGGAGACGGTCAAGGCGGCCATCGATCAGGCGGAGGCGTCACGTTGTTGAGGCGGCGCCCGCATCTTGCCTGCGAAGAGGGCGACGGCGCGCCTGGCGCCGGGAGGGACAGAGGGGAGGGGCGATGAAAAGAGCGAACTGGATCACAGTCGTGGGGGCGGCCGCAGTGGCCGCGCTCGGGATGCTGGCCGCCGCCGCACGCGCGGAGGAGGGCGGCAGCGGCCACTACGCGCCGGGCGCGGCGGCCTCGTTCGTCGACGCTCTGCCGGGCAAGCCGGGCTGGGCGGTGGCGAGCTACTCCATGTACTACACCGGAAGCGCCGGCGCAACCCGGGCGCTCCCGATCGGGGGCCAGGTCACCTTCGGCCTCAAAGCGAAGGCGTACGCGGAAACCGTGCTGGCGCTCTACCAGACGCCGCTGAAGCTGCTCGGCGGCGACTGCGCATTCGGCATCGCCGTCCCGTTCCTGCGGATGGACGCGGACGGGAGCATCACCGGTCCGCTCGGCAACACGATCGCGGTGAACGACAGCGCGAGCGGCCTAGGCGACGTCATCTTGTACCCGTTCATGCTCGGCTGGGTGAAGGGCGACCTCAAGTACGACGTGCGCCTCGGCGTCTACGCGCCCACCGGCGCCTACGACAAGGGGCGCCTCGCCAACCTCGGCAAGAACTACTGGACTCTCGAGCCGACCGTCTCGGTCAGTTGGCTGAGCAGCAAGATCGGTACCGAGGTCAGCGCGTACGCCGGCATGGACTTCAACACGACCAACGACGCGACGCAGTACCGCTCCGGGGACGTGTTGCACATCGACGCGACGATCGCCCAGCACCTCCCGGTGGGTAAGCTCGGCGTGATCGGCCTCGGCGCCAACGGTTTCTTCTACAAGCAGATCACCGGCGACAGCGGGGCGGGCGCCGTGCTAGGGGACTTCAAAGGGCGCACGGAGGGGATCGGCCCGGTCTTGTCGCTCATCACCAAGGTCGGCCACGCCAATCTGGCGGCCGAGCTGAAGTGGCTGAAGGAGACGAGCGTGGAGAATCGCGTCAAGGGCGACACCTACTTCCTCAAGATCGGGGTGGCGTTCTGAACGCGTGGAGGGGAGACGCAATGAGGAGCGCGACGTTCCTGACGGCAGCGTTGGCGGTATCCCTCGTCACGGCAGGTTGCTCGACGATTTCCGTCGGCACCGACTACGACCGCACGGTGGACTTCTCCGTGTACAAGACGTTTGACATCGTCCACCAGCAGGAGATGAGGAACGACCTGATCCGCGGGCGCATCGACGGCGCGATCACCCGCCAGCTCGAGGTCAAGGGATTCACGCCTTCCACCGCGCAGCCCGACCTGCTCGTAGCCGTCCACGCCAAGCTCAGCCGGGAGACTCACTTCGACACCACCACCTTCGGCTATGGGTGGGGTGCCGGCTGGGGGTACTGGGGCCGCCGGGGAGCTGGTGGCGCGACGACGGTGGCGCGCCAGGTTCCCGTCGGCACCTTGATCATCGACGTGGTCGACGCGCGGCAGAAGAAGCTGATCTGGCAAGCGGTGGCGAGCGACACGCTCGATCCGCGCGCGTCCGCCGACGAGCGTGACCGCCGGGTGAACGACGCGATGGAGAAGATCTTCGCCGGCTTCCCGCCGAGGGCGAAGTGAACGCCCAGAACCCGGGGCGCGGTCGCGAAACACGGAGCGCCTCGCCGGAGCGAGAGCGGGCGAGAGGGTGGAGTCGAGAGTCCCGAGGAGGACAGCCATGAAGATCGTGCCGATGGCCATTCTTGCTCTCACGATCGTCGCGCTGCCTGTGGCGGCCGACGATCTGACCGGCACGGACCACCTCCTATGCGCGGCGGTCCAGGCCAACGTGTGCACCACCGACGGAGGGTGCGAGACGGGGCCGTCCTGGGCGTGGAACGTCCCGCAATTCCTGGAAGTGGACCTGGCGGCGAAGAAGGTGCACACCACGGCCACCAGCGGTGAGAACCGCCTGACGCCGATCGCGAGCCTCGTCCGCACGCAGGGGTTGATCGTCTTGCAGGGCCTGGAGAACCGCCGTGCGTTCAGCGTGATCATCAACGAGACCACCGGGGACGCATCGCTCGCCGTGGCGCGGGACAACCTGACAGTGACGGTCTTCGGCTCCTGCACGCCGCTGCCAGCGACCCACTGAGTCTGGCTGAACGATCGAACTGGAGGTGAGAACATGATCCGTAGATTCCTGACCACGGTAGCCATCGGGGCTGTCTCGGCCGCCGCGGCCCTGGCCCAGACCGCCCCTGTGGGCGAGCCGAGTGGCAAGCCGCTGTCGGCGACCATGAACGTCTACGTCTTTCCCACCACCGGCCAGACCCAAGCGCAGCAAGGCACCGACGAGGCGGCGTGCTACACGTGGGCGGTCCAGAACGCCGGCGTGGATCCGTTCCAGCTCGCCAAGCAGGCGCAGGCGCAGCAGCAGCAAGCGACCCAGGCCAAGGCCCAAGCGCAGCAGGCCGGGCAGGGCGCGGGTGCGGTTGGCGCGGTCGGCGGCGCCGCGGTGGGCGCGCTCATCGGCGAAATCGCGAGCGACGACCCGGGCAAGGGCGCAGCGTGGGGAGCGGGCGCCGGCTTGCTGGCCGGCCGCGCGCATCGGCGCCAGGCGCAGCAGATGGCGATGCAGCAGGCGGACAAGCAGGCGCAGCAGGGCCAGAAGGCCACCACCCAGCAGATCGAGAACTTCAAGAAGGCGTTCTCCGTTTGCCTCGAGGCCAAGCACTACCTGGTGAAGTACTGAGCCGATCCGATGCGTCCAGCCATGGCCGGGCAGAACACCTACCACGGGAAGCCGGTCGTGCGAATGCACGCGATGGTCAAGCCGACCGGGCCGATCTGCAACCTCGACTGCCAGTACTGCTACTACCTGAGCAAGGAAACACTGCTCGGCGCGAACGGCCGGTGGTGCATCTCCGATGAGACGCTCGAGATGTTCATCCGCCAGTACATCGAGGGGCAGAACTACAAGGAAATCATCTTCTCCTGGCAAGGCGGCGAGCCGACGCTGGTGGGGCTCGACTTCTTCCGCCAGGTCGTGGCGCTGGAGAAGAAATACTGCCCGCCTCACGTCCGCTGCGAGAACGACCTCCAGACCAACGGCACCCGCCTCGACGACGAGTGGTGCGAGTTCTTGCGCGACAACCGCTTTCTCGTCGGTCTCAGCATCGACGGGCCACGTCAGCTCCATGATGCCTACCGCAAGGACAAGGCGGGTAACGGCTCGTTCGACCAGGTCTTTCGCACAGCAGGGCTGCTGCGCAAGCACGGGGTCGAGTTCAACACGCTCTCCTGCGTCAACCGACTTACTGCGAGGCGACCCATCGACGTCTATCGCTTCCTGCGCGACGAGGTCGGTTCAAAGCGGATGCAGTTCATCCCCATCGTCGAGCCAAAGGGATTCCGGGAGACGGCGCCGCAGCGCTGGCCAGCGGAGGGAATGCCGGTCGTGGGCACTCCAGCGGCGCGGCCCGGCTCGCCCGAGTCGGTAGTCGAGGAGTGGAGCGTCGATCCTGACGATTGGGGCGATTTCCTGTGCAAGGTGTTCGACCGCTGGGCCAGCCGCGACGTCGGCAAGATCTGGGTCAACTACTTCGAGGCGGCGGTCGAGACCTGGATCGGGCGGGTGAGTCCGATGTGCACCCTGGCGCCGATGTGCGGCAAGGGTGTAGCGCTGGAGCGCGATGGCAGCGTCTATGCCTGCGACCACTACGTCTATCCCGAATACCGCCTCGGCAACATTCACGAGTCCCCGTTAACCAGCATGGTGTTGTCCACCCGGCAGGAGTTCTTCGGCACGAACAAGGAGCGCACGCTGCCGGAGGTGTGCCGGCAATGCGAGTACGAGTTCGCCTGCTACGGCGAATGCCCGAAGAACCGGTTCGTCCGCGCGACCGACGGCCAGCCGGGCCTCAACTACCTCTGTCCCGGCTGGAAGCGGTTCTGGCAGCACATCGACCAGCCGGTGCAGCGGATCGCCCGCGGACTCGGCTACTCGCCGGTGAAGCAGACGACCGAGGCGACCAGCTCGGTGATGCGGTGAGGCGACGACCAACAACGAAAGGAGAGAAGGGGAATGAAAACCGCAACGAGCACGATCAGCAGGGCCGGCACCTGGGCCGCGGTGGGCGCAGTGCTGGCCGCCGGGGTGCTGCTGTCGGCGAGAACCGCACGAGCCGCCGACCCGCCTCCCGCCAAGACAACGACCGGGCAAGCGAGCCGGCCCAACGTCCTCTTCATCATGGCCGACGACATTGGCGTCTGGAACATCAGCGCCTACCACCGCGGCATGATGGGCGGACGGACGCCCAACATCGACCGCCTCGCGAACGAGGGCGCGCTGTGGACGGACTACTACGGCGAGCAGTCCTGCACGGCGGGGCGGGCCGCGTTCATCCTCGGCCAGAGCCCCTTCCGCACCGGGCTGCTCAAGGTCGGCCTACCCGGCGCGAAGCAGGGCATCCAGGACAAGGACCCCACGATCGCCGAGCTGCTCAAGCCGCTCGGCTACGCCACGGCACAGGTTGGTAAGAACCACTTCGGCGACC
>JAIQFQ010000049.1 GCA_020073245.1 Terriglobia bacterium
ACCCGCAGGCTGGCGCGGCCATCGTGTTTCAGCACGCGTTCCACACCGGGAAGGGAGAGGATGCGCTCCCAGGTTTCCGATTGAACCGGGGCGGGCCGGCGGCAGGGCTCGAGGCGCGTATCGACGTTGCCGTGATCGGCGGGGTCGATGCGCACGACAAAGTCCTGATCGGAATAGGCGAACAGCTCGAACCGCGCGGCCGAAGCATCCAGGCACAGCAGCCGCAGGGCGGCGGCGCGTTCACGGCCGGCGGGCACGTAGACGGCGAGCCCTTCCACGGCGACCCGCCTTTCGCGCGCGCGCAGGTATGACAGCCAGATGAGCCCGAAGGAGAGGACCGCGGCGGCGTCGCCTTCCGGCGGGCAGGCGATGGCGGCCCAACCGTGCTGGCCATGGCGCAGGAACGCGCGCGGGAAAGCGGGCGAGAGGCTGAACTCCAGGTTGGCTTCCGTGCTGAGCTCGGCCAGGCTCCACTCGGGGAACTGGCGGCGCAGGAACAGCCGGAATCGCTCGCGAAAGACCAGGCGCCCGCTGCGCCGGCCCATATCGGCGCCCGCGCGGCGGGCGAGATCCAGGAGGAAGAGTTGCCCCTCGCGCCGGGCGAAGCGCTCCACCGTGAGCTCGAGCCGGGCCGGCGTGGGTTCCTGGAGCCCGGTGACGCGGCGCGCCAGGTTGCGGGTGCGGTCCCAGGCCTGGAGCATGAGGCGGGAGCCGCGCAGATCGAGTGAGAAGTTATCGGCGGTAAGGGGCAGCAGTTCCTCGCCCGGTTCGAGCAGCGCCGGTTGCTTGGCGGCCTTGAGGAAAGCCTCAATTACCGAGCGGTTCTCTTCGGCGCTGCGGCCTGAGGCCCGCTGGAGGGGTGGCATGGGAAACCGGATTATAGCGCGCGGCGAGTCACTCTCCGAATTGCACGCCATGCCGTTCGCGGCCGAACATGGCGGCCACGGCCGCCAGGATGAACACCATGGCGGCGGTAGTGGCCATGGCGACGGCGTAGCTGGTGTGCCGCGCGAATGCCGCCTGGAGGGGATTCACGGGGCTGGCCAGCAACACGCCGACCTGGTATCCGAATCCCGGCAGAAAGCCGCGTACGACGTCGGGCGAGAGCTCCGAGAGGTACGCGGGAATCACGCCCCAGGCCCCCTGCACCAGGAACTGGATGAGAAACGCGCCGGCAAAGAGCAGCGGGAGCGAAGGAGCGAACGCCCACAAGGGGATCACCAGCACGGCACCCAGAAGGGCGACGATCATGGCACGGCGCCGGCCCCACCAGTCGGAGAACAGGCCGAAGAGCGTGCCGCCCAGAATGGCGCCGACCATGGAGAACCCCGTGAGCACGGCGCGCCGGCCGACGCCGAACCCCCATTGCCGCTCCAGAAATGTCGGATACAAGTCTTGGGTTCCGTGAGACGCCAGGTTCATAGTCATCAGGAAGATGGCAATGTAGAGGAACAGCTTCCAGTTCGAGAGAATCGCGCGGCTGAGGTTGCCCCAGCTTTCGGAACGGCTTTTCTCCCACACCTCCGACTCCTTCACGCGGAATCGCACGAACAGCGCCAGCAAGGCGGGCACGCCTCCCACAAAGAACAGGGGCCGCCAGCCGAAGCGGGGGAACAGCAGGAAATAGCAGAGGGCCGCCAGCAGATTGCCGGTGGCATAACCCTGCTGGAGAAAGCCGGAAAGCACGCCGCGCAGGCGGGCGGGCACTTTCTCCATGGCGAGCGAAGCGCCCACACCCCACTCGCCGCCCATGCCGATGCCGAACAGCGAGCGCAGCACCAGGAACGTCGTGAAATCAGGTGCGAGGCCGGAGAGCACTTCGATGATGGAGTAAAACACCAGGTCGAGCATCAAGGGCAAGCGGCGCCCGTAGCGATCGGCCAGCAGTCCGAAGAGGAAAGCGCCTATCGGGCGAAATGCCAGGGTGAGCGTGAGGCTGGCGGCCACTTCGGTGTCGGACTTGTGGAACTCGCGACCGATGGCGGTCAGGCAGAAGCTCACGAGGAAGAAATCGAAGGCGTCCAGGGTCCACCCGAGCCAGCCCGCCAGGAGGGCGGCGCGATGGTCGCCGGCGCCCGCGGGCGAGATCGGCACGGAGAGGGTATTCGGCACGTTGCCGCCATATTAACCCAGTTGGGATTACTGCTGCCGGAACGACGAGGCGTCGACGGTCATGCCCACGCCGTTACGCCGCGCGCTGGCGGCGAGCGCCGCCTTGGATTGTGCATCGAAGGACCTGGCCTCTGTTTTGCGCCCGACTTTGCGAAGGAAATCCGCGTAATTCTGCAAGATTCTGCCGTAGGTGGGGTGCTCCTTGCCCAAGCGTGTCTCGGCGATCTCGATGGCGCGCTGAAACGTCAACTCCGCCTCACGATTGCGTCCGACGCCCGCATATACGATGGCCAGGTTGTTCAGCGAGCGCAGGATGATAGGGTGCTCGGGCACGAGAGTCTTTTCAAGGATGGCCATCGCCCGCTCGAAGAGCCGCGCCGCGTCATCCATTTTTCCCTGGTACCGCCGCACCGCGCCGAGGTTGTTGAGCGAGATTCCCAGGAGGACGGTCTCGGGCCCGGATTGATTCTGGACCGCGGCGATCACTTCCGTCAACAGGGTTTCGGCTTCGGTGTAGTTGCGGGTCTTCACCAGAAAGTCGGCCAGGCAATTGCGCGCCAGGGCCAGGGCGCCATCATCGCGCGGAACCGCATGTTCGTAGATCTCCACCGATTCGCGGATCATCTCCCGGGCCTTGGCCATGCGCCCCTGTTCCATGTTGAAAGCGCCGGCGTTGGTGAGCAGCTTGGCATAGTCCGGACTGTCCTTCCCGCTCCTTTTTTCCA
Organism: Terriglobia bacterium; assembly: GCA_020073245.1. GTDB lineage: Bacteria > Acidobacteriota > Thermoanaerobaculia > Thermoanaerobaculales > Thermoanaerobaculaceae > RBG-13-68-16. The sequence goes on from JAIQFQ010000049.1 coordinate 2,838, forward strand.
CCAGGGCCAACGCGCGGCGGTAGCAGCGCTCGGCCTCCGCGGATTGACCCAGCTCGTCATACGCGATGGCGAGCGCGTTCAGGGACTTCGCCAGCCGGGGGTCCTGGGAATCGAACTGTTCCGCCAGGCGTACGGAGTCGCGAAAGAAGGCCGCGGCCTCGGTATAGCTGCCGGAGAGCGTGTGCGCGTTGCCCTGAGTCATCAGTCGTTGCCACTCGTCGTCCTGTGCGTATGCCGTGCCCAGCGTCATGGATAGCGCCAGGGCACACAACATCACTCTGCATTTCATGGCCCCTCCAAAAAAGAAAAGGCCGCCGACAGGGCTGTTCGAGCCCTGCCGGCGGCCTCCAAGTGCTTTGGTCAGCCGCTTAGAAACTGCGCTTCAGGCGCGGTTCCAATGGTCGGAACTAAAACTTGACTTTCTTCTTGATGGTCTCCGCGAGAACGGGCATTCCGTCCTGGATGCTCAACCGTTCAATTTCACCGTGCCGCAAATCGCGGCAGAAGCGGATAAACTCACGCCAGGCGGGAGGCAGGGAACGCTCCCCACTGACCGGGGCCAATGGAAGCGCGATCGGTTGCCGGATCCCTTCGCTCATGCGTGCTCTAACAGGTTGCTGCAAAGGGCCGGCATCAGCTCCTTCCCGGTCGCTACCCGGCAAGCTGGTGCACTCACGACGGCCTCTTTCAGCATCCTTTGCTTAATAACGCGAATAACCCGCGTTCTCTAATAAGACGCTACACAAAGGCGATTTGTGTATATCTTGTCCGCCCTTTCATGCAAGGACGACACTCCTTAGACGAATGTTCCCGAAAATCGTTAATCTCAAATCCGCTGTTTCTTGTGTATGCCATCTACGCGCAATTACTGAATCCCGCATAATATAGCGTAACCAAAGAAGCTGGGATTCCGTCTTCTCAGCATGGGTAATGCGCGAGGAGTGAGACGCGATTTCGCTGCGCTGGAACAAAGGCGTTTCGAGGGGCTGAAACTATTGAGACAAGGATTCAACCAGAGCGAGGTGGCGCGGCGGATTAAGGTGTGCAGCCAGACCGTGAGCCGGTGGGCCAGGACGGTCTCCCAAGAGGGTGAGAAAGCTTTGCGGGCGGCCGGTCGCGCTGGACGCAAGCCACTGCTGGATGCGAAGCAACGCCAGCGACTGGTCGCCCGGTTGCTGGAGGGGCCGGAGAAGCTGGGTTATGAGACGCCGCTGTGGACCTGCGAGCGGGTGGCGCATCTGATCGATCAGGAGTTCGGCGTCGGTTATCACGCCGGGCATGTCTGGAAACTGTTGCGGCAACTGAACTGGAGTCCGCAACGGCCAGCGGGTCGGGCGTTGGAGCGCAACGAGGAGGCCATCCGCGAGTGGCAGCGGAAGACCTGGCCGGCGATTAAAAAAAAGCCCAAAAAGAAGGGCGTACGATTGTCTTCATCGACGAAAGCGGACTGAGCCAGCGCCCACACCGTTGCCGGACGTGGGCACCCCGTGGTCAGACGCCTGTCCTGCAGTATCACTTCAACTGGAAAACCATCTCGGTGGCGGCCGGTATGACGCTCTGGAGTTTCTATTTCCAGATTTTCGACAAAGCTGTAGGCAAGGAGGAAACCGTGGTGTTTCTGGCCCACCTGCTCCGGCACATTGCGGGTCCGCTGCTGATCGTCTGGGACCGGCTACCGGCTCACCGCAGCCGACTGGTTCGGGAGTTCCTGGACTCTCTCGAAGGCCAGATCCTGATCGAGTACCTGCCGGCCTACGCACCGGAACTCAACCCGGTCGAATACCTCTGGGGCTACTGGAAACACCACCAACTGCCGAACGTTTGTCCGAAAGACTTCTGGCAACTCAACGAGGGCGCCCGCCGCACGCTGCGGCGACTCCGTCGGCGACCACACCTCATCACTGCCTTTTGGAAACAGTCCTCCCTGTTCGCCTCAATGTGAGCTATATTATGCGGGATTCAGTAGTGGCACGCGCGCTTCCATCGTCTATCTGCTGACAAACCAGTAAGTCCCGCGCATCTTCGGACGCGGTCTTCGTCCGCTTGTGGGACGGGCCGAACAGTGGATTGCCGCGCGCCAGGATCCGCCCGCTATATTCGGAGTAGCTCAACCGAAACCGTCCCCAACGCCATAAGTGCTCTTTCGTACACTATGGTCCCAACTCGCGTCCGGGCTTCAATTTTGACGTGGAGCGATGCTCATTAACTCGCCTGCCGGTGTATATTACTTGTCAAGCGAGGAGACCGCCAAGGCCGAACTCAAGGGCCTAACCCAGGGGCGGCGGCTCCGTCTAAACGCAAATGGTGGAGGGGTGTTAATCCAATGAGTTTACGTCAATCGAAGAGTACTACCCTGGCCGTGCTGTGCTTACTCGGCGCCGGCCTATTGTTGGCTTCCCCTACGGGAAGCATCAGCGGTTTCGTGAAGGACGCTTCGGGGGCCATCGTTCCCATGGCGAAGATCACGCTGACCAATACGGCAACCAACGCGCAATTGGCGACTCTGACGGCCGCCAACGGGGAGTTTCAATTCCCGCAACTGGCGCCGTCCACTTACTCGCTGGTGGTAGAGGCCAAGGGCTTTAAGAGGGCGGTCAGCACGGCCGTGGTTCAAGTAGATCAGATCACGCACGCGGAGTTCAACCTGGAGGTCGGCGACATCACCCAATCGGTGCAGGTGGAGGCCGCCGCGCCGCTGCTTGAAAACGACAAGAGCACCTTGAGCAGTGTGGTGGACACGCGGACCATCGCCAGCATGCCGCTGAACGCCCGCCAGTTTCTGGACCTGGCGCTGCTGACTCCCGGGACCTTGCCGGCCGCCACGGGCACGCAGGGAGGCGGTTTTAACGTGGCCGGGGCCCGCTCGCAGTCGAACATTTTTCTGCTGGATGGCGTGAGCAATATCGACACACAGATCAACTCGCCGCTGAACAATTTTCGGATCACCGACGCGGTGCAGGAGTTCGCCGTGCAGACCAGCGTCGCCACGGCGGAATTCGGACGAGGAACCGGCGGGGAGGTGAGCATCGTCACCAAGAGCGGCACCAACGAACTGCACGGTTCGGCGTTTGAGTATTTCCGGAACTCGAAGATGGATGCCGCGGATTTCTTCACCAACAAGCTGGGCGGCACGAAGAACCCCCTGCATCGCAACCAGTTTGGAACCACCCTGGGCGGCCACATCGTCCGGGACAAGACATTCTTCTTTGCCTCGTACGAGGGTTTTCGCCAGGTAGCCCCCACGGTGAGCACCACCCGCGTGCCGACCGACGCGGAGCGGGCGGCGGTGACCGATCCGATTTCCAAAGCGCTGCTGCAGTTCTGGCCCGCGTCCAACACTTCCCGGCCCGGTTCCACGGTGAACTTCATCGCCAACGTGGGCGCGACCACCTCCGATAACACCGGCCTGGTGAAGATCGACCACAATTTCAGCGAGAAGGACCACCTCACCGGCCGGTGGGCCGAATATGAGGGCGCCACGTTTACGCCGGGCGCGCTGCCGCTGCTCGGCGGCAATGGCAATGTGCCGCTCAGCCGCAACGCCGTCCTCACCGAGACGCACACGTTTTCGCCGAATCTGCTGAATGAATTCCGGCTGGGCTTCTCGCGCAACGAGACCTTCATCACGGTGCAGGACTCGGGATTCGACGCCTCCAAGGTCCTGGTAGGCCCTGGCGGAAGCCCCCTTCCGGGGGTGGTGGCCGCCAGCCAGAATGTGCTCGACTCCGGCCTTCCCACGATCAACGTCAGCGGCGGTTTTGCTTCCCTGGGCAGCACCAACAACCTGCCGCAGGGGCGCATCACCAATACCTACGAACTCTTCGACAACATGTCGCTGATGGCGCCATTCGGGGCTTCCAAGCACTCCTGGCGCTGGGGCTACCATATCCGGCGTGAGGATGCCCGGCGCTTCCTGGACGGGTCGTCGCGCGGCTCGTTCAACTTTGCCAATTTCTCGGATTTCGCGTCGGGGCTGGTCAACACCTCGACATTTCGCAGCGGCGTGACCCTGGCTTACTGGCGGCGTTATCCATTTGACCTCTACTGGCAGGATCAGTACAAGGTTCGCGACAACTTCACGGTGAACTATGGCGTCCGCTACGAATACCCTTCGGCGATCAATCAAATGCGCATGCAGGCGACCAATTTCGTCCCCGGCGTCGGGCCGGTCCTGCTGGGCACGAACCAGATCCTGACCATCGATCCCACCAAGAAGGGACCCTCCTCGCTGTACTACACCCAGGCTCCGTCCGCGCTCTCCAGCAGCGGCGTGAACCTGGACAAGAACAACGTTGCCCCGGTGGTCGGCTTCGCCTACACGCCGCGCTTTGCAAAGTCGCTGTTCGGCAACGGCGACACAGTGATTCGCGGCGGGTTCCGCATGGGCTACGACGACATCTTCAATAACATTCCGGCCAACATGGGGCTGAATCCGCCCTACAATCTGATCACGGCGCAAACCGCGGGGGTCACCCAACCGGGCAAATTCCCCTGGGGGATCGCCTACGACCAAAACGTGCCGCTGGTCTCCAACTTCGGCAAGCAGGGGCCGGGCACGCCCACCAGCGGCGTGCTGAGCATCAGTGCCGAGGACCCGAACATCCGCAGCGCGTATATCTACCAGTACAACCTGGGAATCCAGCGGCGGCTCGGCAACTCGTTTTCTCTGGAGGCGGACTACCAGGGATCGAACGGCCACAAGCTGGGGCTGTTTGTCGACCAGAACCAGCCCACGGTGATCGTGAACGACCCGACCAAGCGCGGCAACCAGGCTCCCAACCAACAGATCTTCCCGTACCCGTTGTTCGCTTCAGTGGGCACGGGGAAGGACATCGGCAACTCCAACTACAACGGCATGGTAGTCACGGGCAGGTACCAGGGCAAGCGGGGTATCTACTTCCAGGGCTCTTACACGCTCGGCAAGTCGCTGGACTACGGCTCCTCGTTCTTCGGTTCGACGGGCGAGCGCGGGGGCGTGGCGGACGGCAACAATATCCGCCAGGAACATGGCCCCTCGTCGTTCGATATCCGGCACCGCGCCGTCTTCGTTTACGCGATCGACCTGCCGGTGGGACCCGGCCACCACCTGCTCGGCTGGAACAACGGTTTGAACCGCCAGGTGTTCGGCGGCTGGGCGTCAAGACGCGTCTCGAGGTCGAGGATGCCCAGCTCAACCTGATGGCGGCCCGGGGGAACCTGGCCCGCGCCCGCCGCGACTACCTGGTCGCGAGGATCAACCTGGACTTCGTGACGGGGGCGCTGGGGGAGCGCGCGTCCGTGCCGTCGTGAGGTGCGCTCTCGCTCACGACCACCCGAGGTGCCGCGGATTGGACGGCACGGCCGGCCGGATCGGCAGGCGGTGCTCCGCGATGAACGCCGCCACGAGCCCGAGGATTTGACGCCTGATCGGCAGCGCCACGCCGGGGGGCACGCGCTCGAGCGGCGTCGCCCGCCACCACTCCGGCGTGCACGGCGCCGCGCGCGTGCCGGCTGGCGGCGCGCACAGGCGGATCTCGACGTTCTCCAAGAGGTCGCCTGCCGCGGGTCTCCCGGCTTCGTACCGCGCATAGCCGTGGACGGTGATGAGGATCTCCGGCCGGCCGTTCGTCCCGCCGCCGGGGGCATCCGCCAGCACGTGAACGCCGGCGCCTTCCAGCGCGGCGACGACCTCGGGGCGCGCCTCGCCCGCGGCGAGTGCGACCTCGCGCGAGTCGGTTTCCGCCGCCACCCGGACGTGGAGCTCGCGAAGGCGTGCCATCGCGATGGCGTCGGCGATCGGGTTGGCGATGAGCCACACGAAGAGCGCCGCGCCCACGACCAAAAGCACCGCCGTCCCGATCGCCTTCATCGTCCTAGGTGTACTCTTCGAAGCCTTCGGTTGGCGTAAAGACCGGTGGTCTCGGCGTCAAGATTCCGTCAACGGCTCCCGTTGACGAAAACTTAACGCCGGAGCCCTCGATCCTAGCTTCACGCTGATGCCCTCCGCGCTATAACCCATCTCGTGTCATGGGAGGAGGGTGCCGTGAGGACGAGAGGAGAGCTGCAGCATCGTCGGGGGCTGAGACCGAATACCGCGTGGGCCATCGCGAGCCGCGCCGCGGGGGCCGCGACCGTGACGTTTCTCGTGCTCGGGCTCGCGGCCGCCGCCGGGGATCCCGAGGCGAAGGCCGAGCCGTTCGCGTTCGCGGACTTCTCCTGGGTGCCCGGCAACGCGGGCGCCGCCGAGAAGCCGCTGGCCTTCGGCCCCTTCACCGGGGAGCTCAGGGTGGACACCGTCTACCATTACAGCTTCAACCATCCCCAGGACGACACGATCTCGGGGTCGAGCGAGGTGTTCCGGCACGGCGAGTTCCAGGTCACGCAGCTCGGCATCGGCGGCGACTTCCTCTACCAGAACGTTGAGGCCCGGCTCATGACGCAGTTCGGCATGTACTCGGTGACGACGCCGCGGAACGACGCGAGCCCCGCGCGCGGGCAGTGGCAGCTCGACAACGCGTACCGGTACATCTCCGAGGCGTACGGCGGGTACCACATCGACAAGATGAACGGCATCAACATCCAGGCCGGCATCTTCATGTCGTACGTCGGCCTCTGGAGCTACTACAACTTCGACAACTGGACCTACCAGCCCTCGTACGTGTCCTCCAATACCCCGTGGTTCTTCAACGGCGTGCGGGTCCAGATCTTCCCGTCCGACAAGCTCAAGATCGAGCCGTGGTTCATCAACGGTTGGCAATCGTACGGCCGGTTCAACAACAGTCCCGGGGTCGGCCTGCAGGTCCTCTGGCGTCCCAACGGCCGCCTGGGCGTCCTCGGCAACCAGTACTACGGCGCCGACACCCTGGGCAACGGCGATCGAAAGCGCATCCACACCGACGACAGCATCATGGTCAAGTACCACGAGGCCCCGGGCGCGATCCTCGACAAGGCCGCGGCGTCCCTCACCCTGGACGCCGGGTGCGAGCACGGCGGCGGGGTGAGCTGCTCCTCCCAGTACTTCCTGGGCTTCATGGTCTACAACCGCCTCTGGTTCGATCGCGACCGCTTCGGCCTGACCGTGGGCGGCGGGATGATCACGAACCCCGGCCGCTACCTGGTGCTCCTGCCGCCGATCAACGGCGCGACGGCCTTCACCGGAACTCCCTACTTCACCGAAAATCCCGGCGACAAGTTCAGGGCCTGGGACACCCAGGTGACGTTCGACTACATGCCGCGGCCGTTCGTGACCTTCCGAGCCGAGTTCAACCACCGGGCGGCCAACGTTCCGTACTTCTCCGGCCCCGGTGGCGTCACGCCGACGGGAGGCAACAACGGCCGGCCCGATCTCAGGGTCGACGACTTCACCCCGGATCTCGTCAAGTCCGAGAACCGGGTCACCTTCGCGATGATGGTGAAGCTCTGATGCTCGACCTGATCTGCATCGTGGTGACCGTGGCGTTCTTCGCCGTCGGCGTGGCCCTGGCGCGCGCCTGCGAGAGCCTGGAAAAGGAGGAGGGGTAGGATGGGCGACTATCTCTGGACGGGAGTCGTGGTCCTTCTGCTCCTCGGCTACCTGGTGTACGTCCTCCTGAAGCCCGAACGGTTCTGAGGGCGCCATGACCGCGAACGGAATCCTGCAGCTCGCCCTGTTCCTCGTCCTCGTGCTTCTCCTGACGAAACCGATGGGAGCGTACATGGCCGCGGTGTTCGAGGGGAGGCGCACCTGGCTCTCCCCCGCGCTGCGGCCGGTGGAGCGCTTCCTCTACCGGATCTTCGGCGTCCAGGAAGACGAGGACATGCGGTGGACGACCTATACGTTCGCGATGCTGATGTTCAGCGTCGTCGGGGGGCTGGCGAGCTACGCGCTCCTCCGGCTGCAGGGGGTCCTGCCCTTCAATCCGCAGCACTTCACCGGGCGCGAGATGACGGCGGACCTGGCGTTCAACACGGCCATGTCCTTCACGACGAACACGAACTGGCAGAACTACGTCCCTGAGGCCGTGGTCAGCACCTTCTCCAACATGGTCGCGCTGGCCTCCCACAACTGGATGTCCGCTGCCACGGGCATCGCCATCGCCATCGCGCTCATACGAGGCTTCTCCCGGCATTCGGTGGACGGTCTCGGCAACTTCTGGGTGGACGTGACCCGCGCCACGCTCTACGTGCTCCTGCCGCTCACCACCGTCATGGCGCTGGTGCTGGTCTCGCAGGGCGTGCCGCAGAACTTCGCCCCTTACGCCCAGGCGACCACGCTGGAAGGCGCCAAGCAGGTCATCGCGCAGGGCCCCGTGGCCTCCCAGGAAGCGATCAAGATGCTGGGGACGAACGGTGGCGGCTTCTTCAACGCCAATTCCGCGCACCCGTTCGAGAACCCGACCCCGTTCACGAACCTCCTCGAGATGCTCGCCATCTTCCTGATCCCCGCGGGACTGACCCACACGTTCGGGAAAATGGTCGGCAACACCCGGCAAGGATGGGCCATCCTCGCCGCCATGACGTTCATGTTCGTGGGAGGCCTGGGCGTCTGCACCTGGGCCGAGGCGGGAGGCAACCCGAACGTGGCGAAGCTCGGCGTCATGACGACCGCCACCCCGGGACAGCCCGGCGGCAACATGGAAGGGAAGGAGACGCGATTCGGGATCGCCAACTCCGCGCTGTTCGCCACGATCACCACCGCGGCATCCTGCGGCGCCGTGAACTCGATGCACGACAGCTTCACCGCGCTGGGAGGCCTGGTGCCGCTCCTGAACCTGATGTGCGACGAGACGATCTTCGGCGGGGTCGGCGCGGGCCTCTACGGTATCCTGATGTACGCGGTGATCGCCGTCTTCATCGCGGGCCTCATGGTCGGGCGCACGCCGGAGTACCTCGGCAAGAAGATCGAGAAATACGAGGTCCGGATGGCGATCCTCGCCGTCCTGATCCTGTTCGCGAACGTCGTCCTCTGGACCGGCCTGGGGGCCAACCTCGAGCTTTCGCCGGGGAAGGACGCGCGGACGTTCGCCGACGCGGCGGGAGGGGAGGAGGCGGCGTTCGTGAAGGCGCACCCGACGGCCTTCTGGAACCACTACAACAACAGCAGCCCCAGCACCTACTACGGCGCCACGTACAACAACGTGAACAACTCCGGCGCGCACGGCTTCACGGAGATCCTCTACCAGTACGCCTCCCAGACGGGCAACAACGGCTCCGCCTTCGCCGGCTTCACCGGCAACACGCCGTACTACAACCTCACCGGCGGCCTCGCGATGCTCATCGGGAGGTTCCTGATGATCGTTCCCCTGCTGGCCATGGCGGGAAGCCTCGCCCGCAAGAGGGTGGTGCCGGCGTCGGCGGGCACGCTGGCCACCGACACGGCGATCTTCGCGGTGCTCCTGGCCGGGGTCGTGCTGATCGTGGGGGCGCTCGAGTACTTCCCCGCGCTGGCGCTCGGGCCGATCGTGGAGCACCTGCAGATGATCGGCGGCAGCCTGTTCTGACCGGACGACGGCCGCCGAGGAGAAACGGACCCATGGTGACCGACATTCGCGACATCCCCGTCGCCGCCGCTCCGCCGCCCGAGGCGGCGGGGTACAAGAAGCCGAAGCACGCGCCCAGCTCGCTGTTCGACCCTCCGATCGTCAAGCGCGCGATCCTGGAAGCCTTCCGTAAGCTCGACCCCCGGCACGTCGCCAGGAATCCCGTCATGTTCGTGGTCGAGGTCGGCGGCATCGTGACGTCCTTTCTCCTCGTCCGCGACCTCTTCGTCGGCGCCCACGCCGTCCTGTTCAACTTCCAGATCACGGTCTGGCTCTGGTTCACGGTCCTGTTCGCGAACTTCGCCGAGGCGATGGCGGAGGGGCGCGGCAAGGCCCAGGCCGATGCCCTCCGAAGGTCGAAGACGGAGACCACCGCTCGCCGGATCCTCGCCGACGGCACCGACCGGACCGCGGAAGAACGGGTGAAGGCGACGGACCTGAGGAAGGGGGACCTCGTCGTCTGCGAGGCAGGCGACGTGATCCCCGGGGACGGCGACGTGATCGAGGGGATCGCCTCGGTGGACGAGTCCGCGATCACCGGCGAGAGCGCTCCCGTCATCCGTGAGACCGGCGACCGCAGCGCGGTCACCGGAGGCACGAGGGTCCTGTCCGACCGGATCGTGGTGCGGATCACGTCGAACCCCGGCGAGGCGTTCATCGACCGCATGATCGCGCTGGTCGAGGGGGCGAGGCGGCAGAAGACCCCCAACGAGATCGCGCTGACGATCCTGCTGGCGGGGACCACCATCATCTTCCTCCTGGCGGTCGCGACCCTCGTCCCGTTCGCGGCGTACAGCGCGAGGGCCGCGGGGGCCGGGTCGCCGCCGACCGTGTTCCTCCTGTCGGCGCTGCTCGTCTGCCTCATCCCGACCACGATCGGCGGTTTGCTGTCGGCCATCGGCATCGCGGGGATGGACCGCGTCATGCAGCACAACGTGCTCGCGATGTCGGGGAAGGCCGTCGAGGCCGCCGGCGACGTGAACACCCTGCTGCTGGACAAGACCGGGACGATCACCCTCGGCAATCGGCAGGCGGTGGAGTTCATCCCGCTGCCCGGCGTCGCGATCGGAGAGCTGGCGAGCGCGGCGCAGCTCTCCTCCCTGGCGGACGAGACGCCCGAGGGTCGGAGCATCGTCGTGCTGGCCAAGGAGAAGTACGGTCTGAGGGGGCGCGAGCTGTCCGGGCACGACACCGAGTTCATCCCGTTCACCGCCCAGACGCGAATGAGCGGCGTCGACCTGAACGGCACCCGGATCCGAAAGGGGGCCGGCGACGCGGTCAAGCGGTACCTCGTGGAGGCGGGGGGCAGCGTGCCGGGCCAGCTGGATCAGATCGTGACGGGCATCGCGAGGGCCGGCGGCACGCCGCTCGTCGTGGCGGTGAACGATCGCGCGCTCGGAGTCATCCACCTCAAGGACATCGTGAAGGGCGGGATGCGGCAGCGATTCGACCGGCTCCGCGCCATGGGGATCAAGACCGTGATGATCACCGGCGACAATCCCCTCACGGCGGCGTCGATTGCGCAGGAAGCCGGCGTCGACGACTTCCTCGCCGAGGCGACGCCCGAAGCGAAGATGGCGCTCATCCGGAAGGAGCAGAAGGGGGGCAAGCTCGTCGCCATGACCGGCGACGGGACGAACGACGCCCCCGCCCTGGCGCAGGCGGACGTCGGCGTGGCGATGAACACGGGAACGCAGGCCGCCAAGGAAGCGGGGAACATGGTGGACCTCGACAGCAACCCGACGAAGCTGATCGAGGTCGTGGAGATCGGCAAGCAGCTCCTGATGACCCGCGGCTCGCTCACGACGTTCAGCATCGCCAACGACATCTCGAAGTACTTCTGCATCATCCCGGCGATGTTCGCGGTGATCTACCCGATGCTGGGCGCCATCAACTTCCTGCGGTACGGTCCCGGCGGAGCGCTCTCCACCCCGGAATCGGCGGTCCTGGCGGCGGTGATCTTCAACGCGCTGATCATCATCGCTCTGATCCCGCTGGCGCTCCGCGGGGTCCGTTACAAGCCCATGGGGGCGTCCGCCGTGCTTCGGCGCAACCTGCTGATCTACGGCGTGGGCGGCGTCCTGGTGCCCTTTCCCGCGATCTGGATCATCGACCGACTTCTCGTGCTGCTGAGGCTGGCATGACCGCGAGCGGAACGTCGGCGGGAAGCGAAGGATCGTTCTTGAGCTTCGCCTCGAAAGCGTGTGTAATCGGCGGCTGAAGGGAGCGGAAAATGTTCCGGCAGATGCGTCCTGCGGTGGTGAGCGTGCTGGCGTTCATGGTGCTCCTGGGCGTCGTCTTCCCGGGAGCGATCACGGCCGTGTCGCAGGTCGCGTTCCGCCGGCAGGCGAGCGGGAGCTTGATCGAGCGCGGCGGCAGGATCGTGGGCTCGGAGCTCATCGGCCAGCGGTTCTCGTCGCCGGGGACCTTTCACCCCCGTCCGTCCGCCGCGGGCGACGGTTACGATGCCGCCGCGTCGGGGGGGACGAACCTGGGCCCGACCTCGCGCAAGCTGGTGGAGGGGATCCGGGACCTGGCGGCCGCCTACCGCGCGGAGAACCGTCTGAGGGAGGGCGCGCCGGTGCCGGCCGACGCGGTGACGCGCTCCGGGAGCGGCCTCGATCCCGACATCAGCCCAGCGAACGCCGAGCTGCAGGTCGCCCGGGTCGCGAAGGCGCGCGGGCTTCCGGAGGAGGCGGTGCGCCGGCTGGTGGCGCGAAACACGCGCGGGCGGCAGTTCGGCGTCCTCGGCGAGGCACGGGTCAACGTCCTCCTGCTGAACCTCGCCCTGGACCGCGAGGCGAAGCTCCCGGGCTGAGGGCGGGGTCGAGCCATGGAGAACGACCGCCGGCCCGACCCCGAGGCGATTCTCGCGAGAATTGAGGCCGACGAGCGCTCCTCGTCGCGAGGACGCCTCAAGATCTTCTTCGGGGCGGCCGCCGGCGTCGGCAAGACGTTCGCGATGCTCCAGGCGGCGCACGAGCGGCTCGCCGAGGGTGTCGACGTCGTCGTCGGCCACGTGGTGACCCACGGGAGGGCGGAGACCGAGGCCCTGCTCGCCGGGCTGCCCATCCTGCCGGAGCGGCAGGTGACCCATCGCGGGCACGTGCTCGAGGAGTTCGACCTCGACGCGGCCCTTGCCCGGAAGCCGAAGGTCCTGATCGTCGACGAGCTGGCGCACACGAACGCGCCGGGCTCCCGGCACGCGCGGCGCCACCAGGACGTCGAGGAGCTGCTCCGGGCAGGGATCGACGTCTACACCACCCTCAACGTCCAGCACATCGAGAGCCTGAACGATCTGGTGGCCCAGATCACCGGCGTCACGGTCCGCGAGACCGTTCCCGACTCCGTGCTCGAGACGGCCGACGACGTGGCGCTCGTGGACCTCCCTCCCGACGAGCTGCTCGCGAGGCTGCGCGAGGGGAAGGTCTACATCCCCGAGCAGGCCGAGCGCGCCATGGCCAACTTCTTCCGGAAGGGGAACTTGATCGCGCTGCGGGAGATGTCCCTTCGATGCACCGCGGACCGCGTGGACGCGCAGATGCAGGTCTACCGGAAAGCCGAAGGCTCGGAGCGGACCTGGCCGATCACCGAGAAGATCCTGGTCTGCATCAGCCCCAGCCCCTCCGCGGTGAGGGTCGTGCGCGCCGGTCGGCGCCTCGCGCGCCGATTGCGCGCCGAGTGGACCGTCCTCTTCGTCGAGCAGCCGAGGCACGTGGCGCTCGGGGAGGCCGATCGCGAGTACGCGACCCAGGGCTTGCGCCTGGCCGAGCAGCTCGGGGCCGAGGCGATCACGATCTCCGGCCACGACGCCACCGAGGAGGTCTTGAGCTTCGCGCGGGCACGCAACTTCTCCAGGATCGTCGTCGGCAAGCCGGCGAGGTTCTGGTGGCTGCGCGAGTTGTTCGTCGGCTCGTTCGTGGAACGTCTGGCACGGCGGAGCGGCGACATCGACGTGTTCATCGTCCACGGCGACGCCAAGGAGGACGACGCGGCACGACCGGCGATCCCCCCCCCGAAGCCGGCCGTGGACTGGAGCGGCTACGCTTGGGCGGCGGGCACCGTCGCGGCGTGCAGCGTGATCGCGGGCGTGATGGCCCGGCATTTCGAGCTGTCGAACCTGATCATGGTCTACCTGCTCGGGGTGGTGATCTCGGCCACGAGGTGGGGGCGGGGGCCGTCGCTCCTGTCCGCGCTCCTCGGCGTCGCCGCCTTCGATTTCTTCTTCGTTCCCCCCTTCCTGACCTTCGCGGTGTCGGACTACCAGTACGTCGTCACGTTCCTGGTCATGGCGGCGGTGGCGGTGACCATCAGCACCCTCACGGTCAGGTTCAAGGAGCAGGCGGAGGTCGCCCGGCAGCGCGAGCGGCGCACCGGGGCCCTCTACTCCCTGAGCCGCGAACTGGCCTCGACGCGGAGCCTGGACGCGATGATCGCGGCCATCCGCCGCCACGTCGAGGAAGCGTTCGAGGGGAGGACCGCCGTGCTCCTGGCGGGGGAGGACGGCCGCCTGGCGACGCGGGATGCCGCGGCCCATCCCTTCGTCCAGGATCCGAAGGAGACCGCGGTCGCGCAGTGGGTCCACGAGCACGCGGAAGCCGCGGGTCGCGGCACGAGCACCCTCGCGGGCGCGGAAGCGCTCTACCTGCCTCTCGTGGGCAGCCGAGGGCCCGTGGGCGTTCTGGCGCTCCGGCCCGAGCCGGACCGCCGCCCGCTCAACACCGATCAGATGCACCTGCTGGAGACGTTCGCGAACCAGGCGGCCCTGGCGCTCGAGCGGGCCCTCCTGGCCAGGGAAGCCCATCGCAGCCGGTTGGCGGCCGAGGGGGAGAACCTGCGCAACGCCCTTCTGGCCGCGGTGTCCCACGATCTCAGGACCCCGCTGGCCGCGATCTCCGGCGCGGCCAGCAGCCTGGCGTTCAGCGAGGACCGCCTCCCTCCCCCGGCGAGGCGGGAGCTCGTCCTGACCATTCACGAGGAAGCCGAGAGGATGACCCGTCTCGCCAACAACCTGCTGGACATGGGGCGCCTGCAGTCTCGCAGCGTGGCGCTGCGGCGGGAGTGGCAGCCGCTCGAGGAGGTCTTCGGAGCGGCGCTCCAGGAGCTCGACCTGCAGCTAAGGGACCGCGAGGTGGTGCTGCGGCTTCCGGCGGACCTTCCGCAGGTGCCCATCGACGAGGTGCTGATCGAGCGGGTGCTGGTGAACCTCCTCGAGAACGCGGCGCGCTACACGCCCCCCGGCACCCCCATCGAGCTGGCGGCCGCCGCCGGCCAGGGCGAGGTCCGCATCGATGTCCTGGACCGGGGCCCTGGCCTCCTGCCCGGCGAGGAATCGAGGATCTTCGAGAAGTTCGTCCGCGGCGAGACCGCCCCGTCGCGCCGCGGCATCGGCCTCGGTCTCGCCGTTGCCCGCAGCATCGTCGAGGCGCACGGGGGGAGGATCTGGGCCGAGAACCGCCCGGATGGCGGAGCGGCGTTTCGCTTCACGCTGCCCTTGAAGGGCGAGCCTCCTGAATCGCCGAGCGAGCCGCCCGAGCCGGAGCCCGGACCTTGAGCGACGTCGCACCCACCGTGCTGCTGATCGAGGACGACCCTCAGATCCGCCGCTTCCTCCGCGCCACGCTTCCGGCCCACGGCTTCCGCTTGATCGAGGCCGAGGCCGGGGAGCGGGGTCTCGTCGAGGCCGCGACGAGGAACCCGGAGGTCGTGCTGCTCGACCTCGGTCTGCCTGACATCGACGGCCTCGAGGTCACCCGACGGCTCAGGGAGTGGTCCGCCGTTCCGATCGTGGTGCTCTCGGCCCGCGGTCTGGAGCGGGACAAGGTCGCGGCCCTCGACGCGGGGGCGGACGACTACCTCACGAAGCCGTTCGGTGTCGAGGAGCTGCTGGCGAGGCTGCGCGTCGCGCTCCGGCACGCCTCGCGGGCTGGCGGGGATGTGCCGGGCCCGGTGTTCGCGGCGGGGGGGCTCGAAGTGGACCTCGCCGCGCGGCGCGTCCGAACGGCCGGACAGGAGGTCCACCTGACCCCCACCGAGTTCCGTCTGCTGGCCGTCCTCGTCAAGCACGCGGGCAAGGTGGTCACCCAGCGCCAGCTTCTCGTCGAGGTCTGGGGCCCCGGCGCGGCCGGGAACGCGCACTACCTCAGGGTGCAGATGCACGGGCTCCGGCACAAGCTCGAGAAGACGCCGGCGCGCCCGCGCTACCTCATCACCGAGCCCGGGGTCGGGTACCGGCTTCGCGAGGAGGGGTGACCGGACCTAGGACCGGCGGAAGAGCCGCCGATACCAGGGGATGTCCCGGTCCTTCCGCTGGGCCCGCTGCTCCTCCAGGCGCCGCCGGTCCTCTTCGAGCGTGAGCTTCTGGAGGTACGCCTCTCCCTTCCTCTCGTGGCAGTCCTTGTACTTCTTTCCGCTCCCGCAGGGGCAGGGATCGTTGCGGCCGACTTTGACCATGTGTCGCTGCGCGACCGAGTCGAATCCGGGCCAGACCACCTTCCCGTGCTGCCTGAATCCCCGGCCTCCCATGGTGCCCTTCCTCGCGGGAGCCCTGCGGCGAGCGCCGCCCGCCTGCTCCTCGTTGCATGTTAACCCATGCGGCGCGGGCGTGCGCTGCGAATCGGTCATCGCCGCCCTTGCCCGCGCAGGGGCCTGCCCCCGGCAAGCCGGGTTGCCTCAATTCGGCCTGCGGATCCAGGGCGGCCGGCGGCTGGCGTAGAAGCGGCTCAGCGCGCGGGCCCGGCCGACCTCGTGGCCGACCGCGACGCCGATCAGCACCAGCACGAGCACGAAGTACACGTGGCGATCGATGTCGCGGTCGAAGCCCACCTGGAGTTCGACCCTCCGGAAGTAGAAGTCGCCGACCAGCACGAGGTACGAGAGAACGGCCGCCGCGGTCGTGAAGGCCACGACCCCGGTCCGCTGCCACAGGCCGGAGGCGACGACCAGCAGGGGATAGGCCACGATCAGCGGGCTGGCGATCCCGTCGGCCAGCAAGAGGACCTCGGTCGCCGCCGCCACGTCCACCGCTCCCCAGACGA
Organism: Terriglobia bacterium; assembly: GCA_020073245.1. Taxonomy (GTDB): domain Bacteria; phylum Acidobacteriota; class Thermoanaerobaculia; order Thermoanaerobaculales; family Thermoanaerobaculaceae; genus RBG-13-68-16. The sequence continues at coordinate 19,372 of JAIQFQ010000049.1, forward strand.
GAATGCCCAGGGTCTCCCACCTCTCGCGCTTCAAGACCTGCTGAAGACCTATCGAGGCCAACGCCCACGCGGCGATCAGGACGGACATCCTGACGTGCCAGCCGAAAGAGAACTTGCGGAACCCGTAGTAGTTGACGAGGTGCGCTGCGTAGAACACGCCCAGGCTGGCGAGCCTCAGCGCCAGCGGCGGCTCGCGGCGCGCCCATCGGACGAGGCGGCGCATCGGCCCCGGCGACCTCGCGTCGACCGGCTCTCCCGCGAGGAAGCGCTCCAGGTCCTCGCCGACGGCGGCGGCGGTGGGATAACGTTCTGCGGGGGCCTTCGCGAGGCACCGGAGGCAGATCCACTCGAGGTCGCGAGGCACCCGGCGATTGAGCTGCCTCGGTCGCGGAGGCTCGCGCTCGATCACCTGGATCAGGGTGTCCATCGCGGTCTCGGCCAGCGCGGGGGGACGGCCGGTCAAGAGCTCGTAGAGGATCGCGCCGAGGCTGTAGACGTCGCTCCGCGGATCGACGTCCCGGAGCCGTCCTGCGGCCTGCTCCGGCGACATGTAGCACGGCGTTCCCGCGACGGCGCTCGTGCGGGTCGTCGATTCGTCGCCGAGCGCCCTCGCCAGCCCGAAGTCGGTCACGTACGGCCGGCCGGCCTCGTCCAGGAGGATGTTCCCCGGCTTGAGATCGCGGTGGACGATCCCGTGGCGGTGGAGGTGGTCGAGCGCGCTCGCCACGGCGCGGACGACGCGGACGGCGTCCCGGAGCGCGAGGGGGCCTGCCGCGAGGGCGCCGGCCAGGCTCACCCCGCGCACGTACTCCATCGCGATGTACGGCTGCCCCAAGACCTCGCCGCTGTCGAAGATCTTGACGATGCCCGGGTGCGAGAGCCCCGCCGCCGATCGCGCCTCGGCATGAAATCGCCGCACCTGCTCCGGCGACGCCCACGAGCCCGCCAGCACCAGCTTGACCGCCACGACGCGGTCGAGCCGCTTCTGGCGCGCCTTGTAGACGACGCCCATGCCTCCGCGCCCGATCTCCTCGAGGAGCGCGTACTCGCCGAAGTCCCTCTCGGCCCCGAGCGGATGGGCCGCGCCGGAGGCACCCGAGGTGAGGGTAGGGTCCATGATCCCGCCGTCAGCAGAGGATACCCGAATCCGTCTCCTCGAGGATCGCCGGCGCCGGCACCCGCACCGGCTTCCCCGCCGGGTTCCTCCCCACGATCCGCTCCCGCCGGTTGTCGTAGCGGTACGTGAGGCCGAGGCGGAGCCCGACCCACGCCGCCGCCGGCCCCAGCGCGATGAGCGATCGGGCAAACCTCAGGAGAATCCGGTCCGCACGGTAGAACTGCGCATAGATCCAGTCCGCGCCGTCCTGCACCTCCCCGGGCGTCATGCGCGCCGGCCGTATCACGCAGTGCCGGAAGTCGTAGTGGCCGTAGTCGCGGTCGAGGATGCGTCCCTGCCGCTCGAACGCCTCGAAGAGCGGCGTGCCGGGGAGCGGCGTCATGACGTTGACCTGCACCGCGTCGATCCGCGCCCGATCGAGGAAGTCGAGGGTCCGCTCGAACGTTCCCGTGTCGTCGCCGTCCATTCCCACGATGATCCCCGCGACGATCCCGATCCCAGCACGGCGGATCGCGGCGATCCTCCCGAGGTGGCCGGCGCTGTCGCTCCACCCCTTCTCGACCGCCTCGAGATTCGCGGCGCTCAGGGTCTCGATGCCGATGAACAGTCCGATGCAGCCCGCCCGCCGAGCGAGCCGCAGCAGCTCGGGATCGTCGGCGATCTCGAGCGAGCACTGGCCGACCCACCGCTTGCGCAGCGGGACCATCGCGCGGAGCAGCGCGCGGGCGTAGTCGGGATCCGCGAGGAGGTTGTCGTCCACGAACATGAAGTCGCGGGGGACGCCACGAAGCTCCTCGAGGACGTGGTCGAGCGGGCGGCTCCTGTGGGCCCCGCGGTGGAACGCGGTGACGGAACAGTACCGGCAGGCGTGGCGGCAGCCCCGGCCGGTCTGCACCGCGTGGATCGTGGCGTAGTGCCGGGCGGTGCGCTCCGTCAGCTCGCGGCGGGGTACCGGGATCTCCGCGGGGACGCACGGCTCCGGCCTCCGGTAGATCCTGCGGAGTCGGCCGGCCTCGATGTCCTCGAGGACCCGTTCCCAGTTCCCCTCGGCCTCGCCGACGACCACCGCGTCGAAGTGGCCCGCGGCCTCCTCGGGAAGAAACGTCGGATGGTACCCCCCCGCCACGACCGTGCGACCCCGCGCCCGGAACGCGTCGGCGATCTCGTACGCACGGGGGGCGAGCGCGGTCATGAACGTGATCCCGACCACGTCCACGTCGGCGTCGAGGTCGAGGGGCTCCACGTTCTCGTCGAGGAGGGTCACCGAGTGTCGCCGGGGGGTGAGCCCCGCGACCGTGGTGAGAGGGAGGACGCTGAACCGCAGCATGCTCCGCCTCGGAACGCTTCGCGTCTCCCTCGTGACCCGAACCGACTCCGCGGCGGGAAGGACCAGCAGGATCCTCACGGCGCGCCTCCCTCAAGCAGCAACCGGCCGGCGTCCGCAATGAGCCTCGCCCTGACGCGGGCCGGGAACAGGTCGATCTCGCGGCCGACGTTGGCGACGGTGCCGAGCCCGACCATCGCCCAGGCGATCAGCTCGGCCTCGGGCCCGGGTCGCCCCCCGCGAAGCCGGTCGTGCGCCTCGATCCGGCGCTTGATCCACCGCTGGAACTTCCGGTACGTGTCCCGGAGGTGCGCGCGGATCTCGGGGTCCTCGGTCTCGGAGAGCCCCGTGAACAGGATGCGGTAGAGCCCGAACTCCCCCAGGTGCCTCGACTCGTACTCGAGGAGGCGCGACGCGGTGCTGCCTTCGGGCCCCAGGGCCGCCCGCTCCTCCCAGATCCGCTCCGCCCGGTCGTAGACGTGCCGGATGGAGGCCAGGAACATCGCCTTCTTGTCGGGCCAGAGGCGGTAGAGGACGTTCTCCCGGACGCCGCATCGCGCCGCCAGGGTGGCGGTCGTCGCCCGCCGGTAGCCGAGCCGAGCGAAAGCCTCCGCGACGACGGGCAGGAGCTCGTCGCGCCGCTCTTCGGTCCGGTCGGGTCGAGGCACGGGCGTTCCTCCCGGAGTTATGTAAGTATATACTTACATTATACGGAGCGCGGAGGGGCTGTCAAGGGGAACTCGAGAGGGGGACCGGGGCGTCGGTTTGTTGCGGACTCGCCCAGCCCGTACAATCCCCCGGCCGTAGGCGCCGCGCGGGGCGTCGGGAGCGGGGAACGGGAGTATCGATCGTGAAACGGATCGCGGTGCTCGGCGGCGGGATGGTCGGCGGGTTCATGGCGCGGGATCTCGCGCGCGACGGGCGATACCGCGTCGTGCTCCACGACCTGGATCCCGCGGCCCTGGCGCGCTCGGCGGGGGTCGCCGGGCTCGAGGTCCGCCGGACGGATCTGTCGCGCCCCGAGGCCGTGCGGGATGCGGCCGTCGAGTCCGACCTCGTCCTCGGGGCGGTGCCGGGCCACCTGGGCTTCCGGGCCGCCCGTGCGGTCCTCGAGGCCGGGCGGAATCTCGTGGACATCTCGTTCTTCCCGGAAGACCCGTTCGAGCTGGACGGCGAGGCGCGTGCCCGGGGGGTCACCGCCGTGGTGGACTGCGGCGTCATGCCGGGGCTCGGCGGGATGCTCGGCCTCCGCATGGCGGGGGAGCTCGATCGCGCCGAGCGTCTCACGATCCTCGTGGGCGGGCTCCCGGTGGAGCGGCACTGGCCGATGGAGTACAAGGCGCCCTTCTCCCCCATCGACGTCATCGAGGAGTACGTTCGGCCCGCCCGATTCCGCCATCGCGGCAAGGAGGAGGTCCGCCCCGCCTTGAGCGATCCGGAGCTGGTGGACCTTCCGGGCGTCGGGACCCTCGAGGCGTTCAACACCGACGGCCTCAGGACGCTCCTCGCGACGTGCGATCTCCCGGACCTGAGGGAGAAGACGCTCCGCTACCCCGGGCACGTGGAGAAGATGCGGATGCTCCGGGATCTCGGCTTCTTCTCGACGG
>JAIQFQ010000005.1 GCA_020073245.1 Terriglobia bacterium
TTGGCACTTAATCTCTACCGTGCGAACCCCGAGGAAGCGGGGCACGAACCGACTTGACCGAGCGGACAGCTCGCGGTTGGTTTCGGACATCCTTTGGCTACGAAGGGCCAGCGGTCCTGACCTTCAGCAACCGCGACGAACTAACGGGTACCGGTAGGGTCGAGGTCAACGAAGACCTGGCGGCAACCGCGATCCTCCGGGTCACCCAGGCCGACTACAGGGGCCTGGAGGAGTTCTCGAGCTTCGGTCTGCTCTTTGCGCTTTCGAATCTACCCCCCGGGTTTCGCGGCCTGGACCCACCCGCCCACGGTTGTCTGTTCCGGATGCAACTGCCGGGCGGAGAGGTGCGAAGCGTCTCTGACGACCTGGACTTTCAAACATCGTTCACGGCCGAGGGACCGTGCGGACCTGAACTGCTCATCCGACTGGGCCGTGGTCCGTTCGAATTCACCTGCAGGGACCTTGCACCGCCCGCGTATTTTGTCGTGCCGTTGGTGAACTACGTTGCCCATTGGGTCGGGTACAACGCCGCGTTGGATACGCACCCCTTGCGTCTGCTCAGGCCTGCGCCGCTGCCCGAATTTGTTGTGCGTGAGCACCCCGAATGGGTGACATTCGAGCATCAGCGCCGCAACGGTACGGTCGAGTTCGAGTTTCGAGGTGGACGAGCCTTCATCCAGCCTGTGGAGGACTACGACGAACGACAAGAACGACTTGAGGCTGGCCTTGACCGAGCTCGGATCACTGCATTGCTCATTGGCGATGTCGCGGATAACCCAATTACCTGGCCTGCCCTGCAAGATTGGATTCCAGCGGGCCTGGCCAGCTTGCTAAGCCTGGCGACAGGCTCGGATGTCGAGATCCCGTGGATCGAGTTCCGTGCTGCCGATGGCGCCCTGCAGCGCCGGCTGCATTTCGGCTCCCTTCCGCCTGTCTTCGCTCGTCGGGGGCACATCATCGATGAGAGGATTCACAGAGGGACAGGGCGGCTGCTCTCCCAGGCACTTCGTTCCCCTCACTTCGGGAAACCGCACCTGCACGTCGCCGTAGGCACCATTTGCGGACGCCCGGACAGGGTGCTCAACCTCGACAACAGGTTGCGGGAACTCATCGTTGCGCTTGAAGCGCTGGCGAACGGACCAGGTGTCGACCCGGCTGAGCCGAACCGAAGGGAACTCTCGCCACCGTGGAGACGGAAGGTCGACAAAGTTTTCGCGGGGACCAAGCAGGCCCTCCGCCGCGTCGAATCGGAGGCGAAAGCTCGAATCAAAATGCTGGCACGCGAGGCGGCAGCCAAGGGCCACAGCGAGGATCAAGCCCTCCTGGGACGTGTCGCGGAGTTGGTTCGGTGCGCACTGTCTGACGACCGCAGTTTCGGGATGGCTGTCAAGGTGATGCTCGCAGTCTTGGACCTCCAAGATGCCCGGGTGCTCAATCCGTGGTTCCGCTCGCATCACGCGTGGAAGCGCGATTGGATCTCCGTGATCGCCAAGCTACGGGCGTTGGTTGTGCACAGGGGTTCTGTGGGCGTGGGAAGCAAGGGTCGCTCCACGGGCGAGATCGTGGAGATCATTCGCCACTTGGAGGACTTGCTCGTGCGGGCTGTCTTTCGTCTCCTGAATTACGACGGGCTCTACCAACCCGCGGTGGAGATGTGGTCGACGGACGCCGCTGTTGGATGGGTAACCAAGGACACGTCGCCAGCCCAACTCGGGTTCAAGTCGACGACTGAGTCCAAACAGGCGGAGGCATAGGGTGGTTGCAACGACGAATCCGAGGAGTGTTCTTCGGTACCTAGGATTACTTTCCCAGCGGGTGTGGACGCCGGGAGGCTAGGAATGCCGATACATGGGTCCGACCAGGACTGCCGGTACCTCTCCATCCGAGACGACACGGATGGGCCTTTTGCGGACCGCCTCAAGGTCCTCGGCGTCGAACTTCCCAACGGGTGGACCCCGGGGTCCCTAGTCGACTATGGGCTGGTCCGCACTGTGCTACAGGTTCGCTTGCCGGACCAGTTGTTCCACGAATGGGTCGACTATCCGGTCCTGCGTGGCGACTTTTCGGAGAACGTGGTTTGGGCCGCCGACCTTTGGTGGTGGTCGGCAGCCTCATCGCCGTGCTGGGGGGAGCGTGGCGAGGCTTTGGGGAAGGATTGGTACGTGCACCCCTTCGACCGGGCCGACGACCCACGCGGCCGGGTGGTTCGAGCCAACCAGGTTCCGGTGGACGCCTCAAGAAACGATCTAAGCGTGACGACACAGGACGGAGGTAGAGTCCGACCGGTCATGAATCTGATCCCGTATTGGGAAGCGTACCGTGTGGCCGAGCTGCTGGCCGACCTTGCACCCTTCCCCCTCCCCCGAGCTTCGGTTGGGATGGAGATTGGGACCAACGGGCCACCGACACAGGTCGGTGCCCACCCGGCGGCCAGCACGAGGGACGTCGAAACAACTCAGAAATTCTGGAACGATCTGAGTGGGACGTTCAACTGGCTATCGCGATACAGGACCCTTCGCGCCGTCGCGATGGTCCGGTCCATCCGCGATGACCGCTACACCGCGGCCGTTCAGCGGTTGGCGGCGGACACGGGCCTCACCCTGAATTCCTTGAGGACTGAGATCCGGGACAAGCTCTTGGTGCTTTGGCAGCGCTGGCACTGGTGGCGAGAGAAGTCCATTCCGAAGCCAGCTCTTGCCTACCTCCAAGAGGACATAGCGATCGCCGTTGAACTCCTGGGGAGCCTTTCGTCGCAAGAGGTCGATGCGTTCGACGAGTTCTGGGACCCGCCCGACCCCAACCGTCGTCTCTGGACACGATTGCGCGACGCTTTGCCTTACGAACATTGGAAATGCCAGGAGGTTACATGGCAGGTCGGGCCGGCCTACCTCAAGAACTTCAACCGAGTCGCTCCGTTGGGCATGGTCTTTGACCACGGCAGGCTGAGGGAGGCTGTGCGTCGCTGGTGGCGGGGCTCGGTGCCGTTCCGCCATTTCTGCGTCGCCTTTGCTCGCCTCCACGATGAGATCAACATCCCTCGGGATCCTCTTGATCTTGTCGGCCTGCGCCTGAGTATCCCGGTGGAGTACCTGCGCCTGTGTGCGCTCGACACCGAACGTTTCCTTGTGTCGCTGGTTCAGCCGCCCAATGCGTCGCAGGCTGAGATCCCTGGTTTCAAGACACTCCTCCTCACCGCCTTCGACAAACTGTGTGCGGAGACCGACTCCGGACCGCAGCCACGGCTGCGAGCCGAGCTCAACAACGATTACGACCAACGCACACGCCTCCACGATCTGCCCTCGACCAAGCAGTTGCCGTTCGACCCCCTCCACGACGTTGCACAGGGGAACGTGGCGGGGCTAGTGAAAGCCTGTCTATTCAACCTAGCGGTCTTGCGCAATTACGCGGCTCACCACGACTGTCTGGACGACGAGATCGCCGACCGGGGAGCCGCCATGCCAGCGATAGAAAGTATGCTGGCGCTCTTTGCACTTGGCCTGGTCCCTCTCGGTCGCCGAACCCCTTGACCGCTGATAGAGGTACGCGTTCCCATTTGCTGGTACCTATTTCATCACCGGCGGAACTCAGAACCGGGGGCAAGGCCAGGCGGGTAACGTGAGGGTCCGGCCCGCTGACTTGCGGCGAGTCGGCGGGAGGTGGATCATCGCGCCGATGAAGAGCACCGGCCGCGGCGCGCCCGCAGCAAGGACGAGTGCCAGTCACCGGCGGATCTGCATCTTCTGCCAGAGGAAGGGAGAAGAGACAGGCTTCAGTCGTGAACATCTGATCCCCAGGAACATAGGAGGGGCACTCTTCTTAGATGATTACGTTTGCAAGGACTGCAACGACTGGCTGGGGTCGAACGTCGACACAGAGATCGTGCGGCTACCCGAGACCCTCGCGTCCATGGATGCGCTTGGCCTGCCCCACGATCGAGATGGGTATCTCCGGAGATACTACAACTTGGTCGGAGAACTTAACGGGGCTGCATTGCGCGGCGTCATCAGTGGAGGACGCTCGCGATTCCCGACGCAGAAGCTCGATGATGGCAGCTTGCTTGTGCCGGACGAGCGGCTCGAGGAGCACCTCACGAAGATTGGCGCCCGCGCAGGCCTGCCAGCGGAGGACGTAAGGACCGAAGTCCGACGCCTCCTTGCCGCGACCCCGGAGGGCCCACCAGTAGCCTCACGTCGCATAGGTGTCTCTCTAAGGAGGCGGACCGGCCGAGCCGCCGTCGCGCTCAAGCCTAAGCGACCACCTCTGCCCGAGAGAGAGCTCGCGAAGATCGCATATGAGTTCCTCTTCCTCGTGTTAGGTCGTGAGCTCTTTCATCCAGAGAACGATGACCCCTGCAACCGGCTCATCAACACGATCGGCTCCTTTTCGGGCCCAAAGGCCGCGGTTGTCCGACTTCAACCACCTTCCGCTGGCTATGAGCCGTTGCACGTTATCCATTTCCGCAACAGCAAAGGCTTCGTCGAGATGCGAGTCCTCCTGTTCGGTCAGATCCACTTCTTTGTAGCGCCTGGCCGGTTTCGCTCAGTCTGCCTTTCGGGCCTCCAAGAGCGCTTCGGGTCTAACATCATAGGTGTCCAGTTCCAGCAGCGCCTGGACCGTCGAGGCATGGCCTTCTGGGGCGTTTGCGCCGAGGGCCCTGGCGTGCGGCTGCTTTGAGCTTGGGTACCAGGTCCGGCACAGTTGATGAATTCGCCTCTCGCGGTTCGGCGTTTCGAGACGGCGTTTCGTTGGCGGCAAGTCGACCGCTCGAACGTTCCTTCCTCATGCAGTGTTGACGCGCGCCCCCGACCTATGCCAAACCAGCCGCAGCAAGTTCCCTCTTCAGGTTGGGGGAACTAGATACCTTGCGCCAGCCCCTCAAGCTCGTGGGGCGGTACAATTTGCAGCTGGGGGACGGCGAATGAAGGACTACCACATCAACATCTTCTTCAGCGAGGACGATGAGGGCTTCATCGCCGACATCCCGGACCTCGAGGCCTGCTCGGCTTTTGGCGACACGCCCGATGAGGCGCTGCGCGAGGTGCTCATCGCCAAAGAGGCGTGGCTTTCCGCGAGAAGTGCCAGGTACGCAACTAGCTGATTTGTAGTCTCGGGGGCAGCCGCCGGCCATGAGGAATCGCAGGTGCCGTTGCGCGGCCATTCGCCACTCCCGTTCGTGCGGCGTGACTGAAGACCTCGCGGCGGTTATGCCGCGCCTGGTTGGTTGGTCACCTCCGTCCGGCACTGCCCCGATTGACCTGGACTTGACACGCTTCCTTACCAGATCTACCTTCCGGTAAGGAGGACGCGTGCCGAAATCCACTATCACGAGCAAGGGTCAGACCACGGTGCCGCGGGAGGTGCGGGAGCGCCTCGCGGTCGGCGAGGGCGACGTCCTGCAGTGGGAGATCGTCGGCAACAGCGTCCGGGTGCTCGCTCCCCGCCGGGCGTTCCTGCGGCGGCGAGGGACGATCCGCACCGGCAGGGGCTCCACCGTGGCCGACGTCCGCGCCGCGCGTAGCAGCCGGGGCGCAGAGCCCCGATGAAGCGCGTCCTCGTCGACACCAACGTCATCGCGTCGTTCTTGACCGAGCGCAACCCCACGCAGCAGGCGAAGGCCGCCGCGCTGTTCGAAGCTGCCGAAGGCCGCCGCGTCGAGATCGTCGTGGCCCAGCTCGTTGCTGCCGAGCTTGTCTATGTGCTGCAGAACGCCTACGGCGTGTCGCGCGTCGAGGCCGCCGCGACGCTGAAGGACCTCCTCGCCATGCCCGGCTTGCGGGCCGTGGACACACTGCCCTGGCCCAGGCTCTTCGAGCTGTGGCCCGGCGTACTGCCGGATTTCGCGGACGCCGCGCTGGCCGCGATCTGCGAGGCCGAGGCCGGGAGCGCGATTGCCACCTTCGACGCGACGTTCCGCCGCCGTCTGGCGCGTCTCGGTGTTCCGTCGTACTGGTAGCCCGCACATCGGTACATATCGGTACCGATCGGGCAGAGGTGTCAGGCACGTCAGGATTCGGGTCCGGACCCTTGGAGTCAGCTTATTCAACGTCCGGTCGACGGCAGGCTCGATCTGGACGCGGTATGGCGGGCTCACCGCTTGGTCCGGTACTTCTTGACGACCTCCTCGAGCGGGATCCTCTTGCCGCGCTCCGTATTGACCTTGGCGATCTCCTCGGCGTCGATCACGTCGTCGATGGCGTTCTCGAGCTGGGCGGAGCGTACGCGATGCTTCTTGGCGAGCGGCCCAAGCGCAATCTTCCGCCCGGCGCGGTACTCGGCGACGCCCTCCGCGACCGCGGCCTGAAGGGGGTTCACCGCCTTGGCGAAGCGGACGGTGTCGCCTTCGCGCTGCACGAACACCACGTCGCCCGCAGCCAGGCCAAGCTCCTCGCGGATCCTCCTGGGGAGGCTCAACCGCCCCTTGCTGTCGATCGTTGTGGTACCCATCGCCATCTCCAGTGGGACTATCCCACTCCTGTTAACCCCCGGGGACCGGGGCTGGGAGGAACGCCTGGGCGGTGACCACGGGATTGCTTCGTCACCCAGGCTCCGCCTGGGCTCCTCGCAATGACACCAATACTCTCAGAGCAGTTTGTCTTCGAGAATGCGAAACTTCGGACCTTCGAGCAGTGATGAACTCCTCTGCTCCGAAGCCCCTCTGTTCCTCTGCTTGCTTCTCCGAACCACGGACCACGGACCACTGGCCACCCGTCTTCGGTGCCCTGTGCCCGCTGCGCGGACCCCGCGCCGTGGAAACCAACGCAGGGTGGAAGCGTAGAAGTGCCTGGAGGTGTTCCCATGCTCCGGAATTCCGTGTGTGCCGTCCTCATCTTCTTGCTTGCCGGCGCTTTGTATGCCGCCGACCCGAATGAGCTTCTGGCCAAGGTGAAGGCCGCGAGCGGTGGATCGGCCTGGGACGCGATCCGCACGGCGCGGACCAAGATGAAGGTCTCTGTCGGTGGGCTTACCGGCACGGCCGAGGCCCTCGACGACGTGACCGCTGGCCGCTACGTGGAACGTTTCAAGCTCGGCCCGATGAGCGGAGCCGACGGGTTCGACGGCGCGGTCCTCTGGTCGCAGGACGCCTCGGGTCAGTCGCGCGTGGAGGAGGGCGGTGACGCGCGCCTCGGGGCGATCAACGAGTCGTACCGGCGCGCCTACGGGTTCTGGCACGCCGAGCGTTGGCCGGCACAGATCGAGGACGCGGGCACGCAGGAGGAGAACGGCCGAAAGCTCCTCATCGTGAGGATCACACCCAAGGGCGGCAGGCCGTTCGACCTCTGGATCGATTCCGCGACGATGCTCATCGACAGGACGGTCGAGAAGATGGCGATCGAGACGCGCACGACGTTCGCGACCGACTACCGGACCGTCGGTGGCGTGAAGATCGCGTTCGCGGCGCGGTCCACCAACGGTGACGCACGCTACGACCAGCGGGCGACGATCGACAGCGTTGACTTCAACGAGTCGGTGGAGGACGCCGCGTTCAAGCTCCCGGCGCCGCCTCCGCCCGACTTCGCGCTCGCCGGCGGCAAGACCTTTACCACCGTCCCGTTCGAGCTGGTCAACAACCATATCTACGTGGACGTCAAGCTGAACGGCAAGGGCCCCTATCGCTTGCTCTGCGACACGGGAGGGGCCAACATCGTCACGCCGGAACTGGCGAAGGAGCTGGGCGTTTCGAGCGAGGGCGCGTTCGAAGGGCGGGGCGTTGGCGAAAAATCCGAGGACGTCGGGGTCACCAAGGTCGAGAAGGTCGAGATCGGTGATGCCACGATCGCCAACCAGGTCTTCATGGTGTTCGCCCTCGGGCCTTTCAGTGCCGTCGAGGGCGTGCCGCAGCTCGGCCTCGTCGGCTACGAGGTGTTCAAGCGCTTCGTGGCCACGGTGGACTACGAAAAGAAGTTCCTGACGCTTTCGCTTCCCTCGGCATTCGACTACCACGGAACGGGCACCATCGTGCCGTTCACCTTCAACCAGCACATCCCGCAGGTTGAGGGCTCGATCGACGGGATCGCCGGCAAGTTCGACATCGACACCGGCGCGCGCGACTCCGTGTCGATCCTGGCGCCGTTCGCCGAGAAGCACGGGCTCAAGGAACACTACGGGGCCACGGTGGCGGCGGTGACGGGGTGGGGCGTCGGCGGGCCGGCGCGCGGCGTGTTGACCCGCGCCAAGACCCTCCGGCTCGGAACCCTCGAGGTCGGCGGCCCGGTCGTGGACCTCTCGCAGCAGAAGAAGGGGGCGTTCACGGACCCGTACGTGGCCGGCAACGTGGGCGCCGGCGTCCTCAAGCGGTTCAACGTCACGTTCGACTACGGACGCCAGCGGCTGATCTTCGAGCCCAATGCGAACAGCAGCCGACCCGACACCTACGACCGGGCCGGCATGTGGATCAACCGCGGCACCGAGGGGTTCGACGTGGTGGACGTCGTGGCGGGCGGCCCGGCGGAGGCCGCGGGCCTCAAGGTGGGCGACCGCATCATCTCGATCGGCGGGACGCCCGCCCGGGACCTGTCGTTGCCGGTCGTTCGCGAGCGCCTCCGCACCGAGTCGGTCGGCACGACGATCAAGCTGGCCGTGCGAGGGGACGGCAAGCCGCGCGAGCTGAAGCTCGTTCTGCGCGACCTCGTGCCGTAGTGGCAAAAGTGAAGAATTGAGTGTGAAGAGTGAGGAGTTGAGAGGCCCGGGGCTACCCAGTTGTCGCCACGATGCGGGCCTACGACTGGTTTCCTTTGTCGTTAGCTCTTAGCTTTTACCTCTTAACTCTTCACTCTTAACTCTTACCTCTTACCTCTTCCTTGCTCCGGGCGGTAGAATGTCCGGGACGGAAGGACGGACCTTGATCAAAAAGGCGTATCCGGGGCTGACCGTGGAGGCCATCCGGGCGCGCGAGAAAGCTCTCGAGCGGTTTGCGCGCTGGGAAGAGGAGCACCCCGCGACGCTCACACCCGCCGCGGCGATTTCTGCGGCGACCGCACTGTACGACATGCTGCCTGCCGAGGGTCGCGTCCGAGGCGTCGATCCCTCCGGCGTGATGGCGCTGCACGCCATCCTGTCCCGAATCAAGCCCGCATGCCGATGAACTCCCTGGAGCGCGCTCTCTTGGCCCTGGCGGCGTCCTTCGATCGGAAGGGCACACCGTACATGGTGATGGGTGGGCTTGCGAACATCATCTGGGGCGAGCCGCGCGCCACGATTGACGTCGACGCCACGATCTGGGTCGAGGACGCGCAGATCGACGCTGTCGTGCACGATCTCGTCTCCGAGTTCCACGCTCTCTCCGGCGATCCAGTCGCCTTCGTCCGGGAGACTCGCGTGCTGCCCCTCGAATCCGACCAGGGCGTGCGGATCGACGTCGTCTTCGGCCTGCTCCCGTTCGAACGCGACGCCATTGCGCGGGCCGTGCCGATCGAGGTTGCGGGGGTGACGGTCCGCTTCTGCACTCCGGAAGATCTCATCCTCATGAAGATCATCTCGGAGCGCGAGCGTGACCTGGCCGACGCCGAGAAGATCACGCACCGTCGCTTGCCGGAGCTCGATCTCGACTACCTCGAGCCGAGGATCCGGGAGCTGGCGGAGCTCCTCGGGAGGACCGAGATCGTGCGGCGCTGGGAGGCTTGGAAGGCGAGCGCGACCGACCGGCCCTGACCTTCGGCCGGTGTGCGCAACGTCAAGCCATCGACGGTTCAGCGACGGAGGAGTTGCGACCGCGGAGGAGCCGAGGTGGCGGGGAGCGGGGGAGAGTGAAGCAGGTCCTGGGCTTCCTTCTCCCTTGCCCCTCCGCCCCTCCGCTCCTCTGCCGTTGCTTGCGGCAGCAATGTCACGCACCGCGTAGCAGGGGCTTCACGCGGTCGTAGATCCACGGTTCGAGCCCCGACGCGAGGTAGAAACGCGGGACGAGGAGGTCGTCATCCTCCGTGATCACGCCCTCCGCGATCGCCAGGTTGGCGAGCGGCGTCCCGGGGTAAATGCGAATGCCGACGGTGACACGAAGTCCCTCGAGCCCAAGCGATTCTGCAAAGGCGATGCTCTCCTCGACGGTTTCGCGGGTCTCGCCAGGACCGCCCAGGAGCAAGAAGCCCCACCGGCGGATCCGGTGCGCAGAGAGCATGTCCGAGATCTCACGCACGTCGGCGGGTGTGAAGCGCTTGTTCATCTCGCGCAGCACCTGCAGGCAGCCGCTCTCGAAGCCGAGAGAGACCTCCACGCACCCGGCCTGCGCCATCCTGCGCACGAGCTCCTCCGGCACCCGGTGGGGGTAGAGGATGCAGCGCCACTCGACACCGGTGGCGAGGCGCGACAGCTCGTCGCACAGCTCGAAGGCGTGCTGCTCCGGGATGTTGAAGGAGTTGTCCACGAAGTACACGCGCTTGTATCCGGCCTGGGCGAGCACGGCGACGTGCTCGGCCACCTGCCGGGGCCCCCGGGCGCGCAGGCGCCGCCCCTGAATCTTCGCCGTGGAGCAGTACGAGCAGTCGTTCGGGCACCCGCGCCGGCTCTGGACGGGGATCCACAGGTCCGGTGTCGCCGGGTTTGCGGTCTCACGCAGCGCCTCGTCCCACATCGGCAGTGTGTCGAGGTCCTCCGAAAACGACGCATCGTTCGCGCAGCGTCTCCCGGCGGCGTAGACGCCGGGCAGTTCACACGGGTCGCGACCGCTCGCGAGGTACTCCAGGAGGGCGGGGAACGCCACCTCGCCGTCGCCGCGCACCCCGAAGTCCGCGCCGAGGTAGGCAAGCGCAGCGTCAGGGAAGATGCTGTAGCCCGCACCGCCCAACACGACCGGGGCGCGAGAGCACTCGTGGCACGCCTCGACCACCGGTTTGACCTTGGCGAGGAGGAATCGCGGGCTCTCTCGCGCCTGGTCGTCGATGTTGCGCACGGAGATGCCGATCACATCGGGCGGGTGTGCGGCGATGGCGCGGCACACCGCGGTTGCCGGGTCGGGTTCGCGGAGCAGGTCGAGGAACTCGACGTCATGGCCGGCTCGCCGCGTTGCGGCGGCGACGACCCCGAGTCCGAGCGGGATGGTGATCATGTTGAGACGCTCGGTGTTGGAGGAGATCAGCAGGACCCGCATCGCATCGATCATAGCCCCTCCCTTCCAATTGGCGCTGGCTTGGGACGATGGAAGACGGAAGGGGGGAGACGGTAGAAGGAAGGCAGCGAACCGCAAGCGGAGCAGTATTCCCTCTACCCCCTTCCCGATTTCTTGCGCCGTCTCCCGCTTTCTGCCGTACGATGGGTCAAAGCTGCGCGTGAGCGACCGCGCGGCCGCTGCTGTGGCCGCGGTCGCAGGAGGGAGCACGCCATGCAACCGAATCCGAAGACGCTGCTCGAGAGGATTGGGATTGAGGGACCGCTACTCGGCCTCTACGACGCTCCCGAGGCCGGACCGTTCGAGCCCGTGGTGAGGATCGAAGAGGGCGAGGGCACGTGCGTCTTCGCGTTCTACGACAAATGGGTGAAGGGCGAGACGCTCGAGCTCACGGCGGAGAGCTTCGGCTGCCGGGGAGCCGGCTCGTGCCTGTTCGGGATCGCGACCCGGTCACCCGAGGAGATGGTCAGCTTCCTCGTGGACAAGGAGGGGCTCAAGGGCTCGCGCGAGGTCATGCGCCAGTGGATCGAGCGGCGCAGGCTGTACCGCCCGAGATTCGGGAAGATCTTCATCGGTCCACTGCGCTCGGATCAGTACGAGTTCCTCAAGTCCGTAACGTTCTACGTCAACCCCGACCAGCTCGCGGCCCTCCTTCTGGGCGCCAACTACGACAGCGGCCCGGACGATCCGCCGCCGGTGCTGGCCCCCTTTGGGTCGGGATGCTCGCAGCTGCTCCCTCTCTTCGCCGACCCCGGGCTTCCGCAGGCGATCATCGGCGCCACCGACATCGCGATGCGGCAGTGGCTTCCGCCCGAGATCCTCGCGTTCACGGTCACGAAGCCGATGTTCGAGAGGCTCTGCGAGCTTGATGAGAGCAGTTTCCTTTACAAGCCATTCTTGACAAGGCTGCATGACGCGCGGGCAAAGGCGTGACAGCTGGCGGCTGACTCGCGCGGGCTCCGGCGATCAGCGCCGCTCGGCCGCCCAGACGGTGTCGTCGCGGTGGGTGGCATACCAGGCGAAGTAGGAGGCGTACACGACGGCCGCGTCGGGCGGGAGAGCATCCGCGACAACGGCGACGGTGCGTCCCTGCGCGCGGTAGGTGAGCGCCGAGGCGAGCGCGGCCCAGGGCGCGGGGGGCGACGTCAGCGAGCCGGGGGCGGCTTTCAGTTCGGGGAACGGGAACGCAGTCCAGCCCTGGGCTCCGCCGATCGCGACGACGGGGGTCTTGAGCGGCCAGGCGGCGGGTGAGGGGAGCGGCTGCACGGGGAAGCGCAGCTGGTCGGAGCCGAAGTAATTGGTGTACGGGTCGCTGGCGTACTTCTCGGCCATGTCGGGATCCGGGGCGAGGACGGTCGTGTCCGGGTGCGCGCGCCGCCAGTCGGCCCAGCCCTCGACCGAGATCGGAAGGGCAGCGAGCACCAGGCCGTCCGCCGCCGCCGGCCCTGCGACGGCGCGGAACAGGAGCTGGCTCCACAGGCTCTCGCCCTTACCCCCCGGCTGGCGGTCGTACATGAGCAGGTTCGAGTCGTACAGCAGGCCGCTGACACCGAACGTACGCCGCAGGCCGCGGACGTCGCGCCGGAACGCCGCTGCACTGTCGCACAGCGGGTTGTAGGTGACGGCGACGGCGACGCCCCCAAGAGTGTCGTTGACCGCCTCGTGCCAGACCAGCATGCGCAGGGGGTAGGCGCGAGCCTGACCGTTCAGCTGGAGCCCGAGCACGCGGTCACCCGCGACCAGGAACTTCGCGTGCTTGGTGGTGGCGGCGTCGGCCTGGGCGGTTGTCCATGAGGGCGGATCGACGAGCGCCCTCAGGCCGTCCTTCGGCATCCCCGAAGCGACCACCAGCTCCCGCGGAACACGGCACGGGGTCAGCGAGAACCCGTAGGACTCGACGCGACGCCCGTCCCCGACGAGGCGCGCGCGGTGTCGTACGAGATACCGGGCGTGGAATGCGAACCCGACGGTCGCGACCGCGACGGCCGCGACGACGACCCATCCTCCGCTCCTCAGGAATCCGGGCCGCGGCGGGGGAGAGTCCCTCATCGTCCCGGAGCGAGCATCGCGACCGCGAGGTTCACGGCCGGTGGGAGACGGTCCGCAACCATGGCGCCGAGGAGCAGAGGAAGGTAGGCGAGGGTGGCGATGAAGAGCCTCCGTGCAACCGCGTCGGTGCGGCGCAGAGCGAGCAGCGACGACAGGACCAGGAGGCAGCAACCGAGCGCCACCGCGACTACGGCGAACCGCCAGCGCGTGATCCCGCCGAGAGCGGCAAGCACTCCGACAGGGAGGAGCGCCAGCGAGTAGAGCACGGTCATGCGGCCGGTTGCGCGGCCGGAGGCGTCCACCAGCGGCAGCATGCGGAACCCGCCGCGCGCGTAGTCCGCGCGGTACAGCCAGGCCAGCGCGAGGAAGTGCGGGATCTGCCACAGGAACAGCACGCCTGCGAGGAGCCAGGCCCCGAAGCCCAGTTCGGCCCCGGTCGCCGTCCAGCCCATCATCGGAGGGATCGCGCCGCACACCGCGCCCGCGAGTGTGCAGAGCGGCGAGCGCGACTTGAGCGGCGTGTACACCAGCGTGTATACGAGCACGACGGTGAGGCCAAGGATGGCGGTGAGGACGTTCACGAACGCCGCGAGCAACCCGAGCCCGGCGGCGACGACCACGAGCCCGAAGACGAGGGCGTGGCCCGGGGTGATGACCCCGGACGGAACGGGCCGGCGCATCGTGCGGCGCATGCGGGCGTCCCTCGCGGCCTCGAGGTACTGGTTCAGCGCCATGGCCCCGGCGCAGGCGAGTGTCGTCCCGAGCAGCGTCGGGATCAGCAGGGCCAGGTGCCGATGCGCGGCCGCGGCCATGACGAAACCGACGGCCGTCGTGGCCACGACGAGCGAGGTCAAACGGATCTTCGTGAGCTCCGGGTAGGCGCCAAGGGCGGCCCATGCGCGCCGCAGCAGGGAACCGTTCATCTGGAGTCTCGCCTCGAACACCCTGCCGCCTCCGTCTTTCCCGGCGCCGTTCCTGCCTGGTGTTCGGCCGCCATTCTGACACAGCCGGCCTCGGCGAGCGCCTGTCCCTGTGACACAACGACCGAAGGCGGGCAGCATTCCCGGCAGGGAGGCCGCACCGCCGGCGGCGGCCGGATCGGTTCCGGTGGAAGCCCGGCGCGGGCTGCCTCATACTACCGACGGCTCAGTTCGAGGGAGGCGCACGGTGACGCCAGAGGCCAAGTCGGCTGCCGCGAACGGGGACGTTCTCGCTCTGGGGTTCGGAACCAGCGTCGCGATGTGGTTCGTCGGCTACCTGTGCCGGATGCCGCCGGCGCTTGTCCCGAGTTGGTTGCTGGCGCTCGGCCTGCTGGGCTGCCTCGCGGCCGGCGGGTTCGCCGCGGGCCGCCTGACGGGCCGGGGGTGGCGAGCGGGGCTGGCATCCGGGCTCGTCTCGTCGGCGATCAACCTGCTGATCCTCGGCAGCCTTCTGGGCGGGGACCGCGCCAACCAGGTCGTACCCTCGGCGCTCTGGTGGGTGCCGGGATCCCTGCTTGTGGGTGCGGGGATCGCGAGCGCCGCGGCCGTTGCGGGCAGCCTGACACGGAGGGAAGGCGCGCCGGCCGTCAACTGGACCGAGGCGTTCGCCGGGGTGGCGGCCGCCGCCACGTTCCTCCAACTTCTTGTGGGCGGGCTCGTGACCAGCAACAAGGCCGGTCTGGCGGTCGTCGACTGGCCGAACTCGTTCGGCACCAACATGTTTCTCTATCCGCTCTCCCGCATGACCGGCGCCATCTACTACGAGCACGCGCATCGCCTGTTCGGAAGCCTCGTCGGTCTCACCACGGTCGTGCTCGCCGTACACCTCTTCAGGGCCGAGCGCCGGGCGTGGGTGAAACGGCTCGCACTGGTCGCCGTGCTCGCGGTGATCGCGCAGGGGATCCTTGGCGGGTTGCGGGTGACCGGCTCCTTCACGACCTCCACCTCGCCAGAGGCGATGGCACCCTCGATCACGCTCGCGATCGTGCATGGCGTGCTTGGCCCGGCGTTCTTCGCGCTGATGATCGCTCTCGCCGCCTTCACCGCCACGGCCTGGGCCTCGGACGCTCCGGCGCGCGTCACATCGCACGCCGCCTCGGAGCACCTGATAGGGCTGTTGCTGGTGGGAGCTGTCGCGGTCCAGCTTGTGGTGGGTGCGATCCAGCGACACCTGGCGAGGGGTCTGGTGGTGCACATCGCGTTCGCGGTTGTCGTCCTGGCGCTCGCGTTGCTGCACGGGTCGCGCCTCTGGGGGCTGTACGAGGGACAGCCGCTGTTGCATCGCCTGGGCCGCCTCGTCATCACGGTGGCCGCGGTGCAGGTGTCGCTGGGAATCCTCGCGTTCTTCGCGATCCAGTTCCGGGTCGAGGGTGTGCCGCGGCCCGCCTGGGACGTGCTCCTGACCACGGCGCACCAGGCGTGCGGCTCGGTGCTGCTCGGGTGTTCCGTGATGGGGGCACTGTGGAGCCGCCGCCTGCTGGTCCAGACGAAGGCCGCCGCCGTGCCGAACGTGTAGATATGGTCATCGCCGAGACGTTCACCTCGATCCAGGGAGAGGGGATGCTGGCGGGCGTGCCCTCCTTCTTCATCCGGACCTCCGGCTGCAACCTGCGGTGTGCCTGGTGCGACACGCCGTACGCCTCGTGGCGCCCCGAGGGCCGCCGCCGTGCCGTTGCGGACCTGGTCGCCGAGGCCGCATCGTCCGGTTGTCGCCACGTCGTCGTCACGGGCGGTGAGCCGCTCCTCCAGCGGGAGCTGGGAGTTCTGACCCGGGATCTCGCCGGTGCAGGCCACCACATCACGGTCGAGACTGCCGGCACCCTCGATCCCGAGTTCGACTGCACGCTCCTGTCGGTCTCGCCCAAGACCGCGAACTCGGATCCGGAAGGTCGCTTCCTTGGGCGCCACCGTACCATCCGCGCCGACCTGCGGCCCCTGTTCAACCTGTTGAGGCGCCACCGGGACCATCAGCTGAAGTTCGTGGTGAGGGACGAGGACGACTTGCCCGAGGTGCTGGCCATGGTGGAGCGGCTCTCGGCGTCACCCGACCGGGTGCTCCTGATGCCGGAAGGCAGGTCTGTGGCAGAGATCGCGGCTCGGGAGCGGCTCGTCGCCGGTCTCTGCCTGCGACACGGCTTTCGGTACTCTCCACGACTCCAGTTCGACCTGTTCGGCGGCGGCCGAGGAGTGTAACCGTCTCGGCCTCCTCCCCGTCTCCTGAAGCGACGGAGGGCGCTCGGTTGACATGCTGAATGATTCGTATGACAATCATTGGGGGGCAACCAATTGTCGGGACGGGAACCGATAGGGCTACTCGTGGTCACCGTGCGGAAGCGGATCAAGCAGGTCACCAGCGCGCTGTTGCGGGAAGAAGGTCTCTCACCGCAGCAGTTCTGGACCATGGTGGTCATCGCGAGGAACAACGACCTGTCGCTGCGCGAGCTGGCGGCCCGCCGGAGGATGGACGAGCCCACGGCCTGCCGGGTGGTCAACACGCTGGTGCGGCGGCGCCTGGTACGGCGGTCGCCCGACCCGGCGGACCGGCGGCGTTCGCGCCTGATGCTGACGCCCTCCGGCGGGGAGAAGGCCGCCAGACTCCTCCCCCTGGCGGAGACAATCCTGGCCGCGGTCGAGGGTTCGTTGACGCCCGCCGAGCGGTATGCCGTTGTGTCGGGTTTGCGAAAGGTCATTGCCAATCTGGATCAGTTCGAGAAATCACAGGCCGGTCGGGGGTCGCCGACCGCCGAGGTGGTCCCATGAGGCACGGGTTGGCTTTATCCCGACGCCCGCCCTCGGGCGGACGCCGATCGGTTCGTTCCAGGAATTGCGCAACGCCGTCCGGACGGACGGCCGGATGAGGAGATCCATGTTGAAGAGCAAGTGGTTCTGGATCGCGGTTGCGGCAGTCGTTGTGATCGCTGCCTTCGGGTGGGTACGAATCCGCCAGGCAAATGCGAAGGGCCAGATGCACTTCGAGACGGCGAAGGTCGACCGCGGCCGCATCGTATCGAAGGTGACGGCCACGGGCGCGCTGTCGGCGATCGTCACGGTCCAGGTAGGCAGCCAGGTTTCGGGCCGGATCGCGGAGTTGCACGCCGACTTCAATTCCGCGGTGACGAAGGGCCAGCTCGTCGCGAAGATCGACCCACAGCTCTTCGAGGCATCGGTCGCGCAGGCGCGAGCCAACCTGGTCGCGGCCCAGGGCAACCTTGCCAAAGCGAAGGCCCAGGCGGTCGACGCCGAGCGCCAGTACAAGCGCAACGTGACACTCGCCGAGCGCAAGCTCATCGCGCAGGCGGACCTCGACACCTCCCAGTCCAACGCCGACGCCGCGAAGGCAGGGGTCGACGCCGCCGCGGGCGCCGTCGAGCAGGCGAAGGCGGGGCTGCACTCCGCCGAGGTGAACCTCGCCTACACCAACATCATCTCGCCAACGGACGGCACCGTCATCTCACGGAACGTCGACGTCGGGCAGACGGTGGTCTCCAGCATGCAGGCGTCGACGCTATTCCTCATCGCCGAGGACCTCCGCAAGATGCAGGTGGACACCAGCGTCGCGGAGGCCGACATCGGGAAGCTCCGTCCCGGGATGAAGGCCACGTTCAGCGTGGACGCCTACCCGAACGAGAGGTTCGTGGGCACGATCCGACAGGTCCGCAACTCGCCGCAGACCGTCCAGAACGTCGTGACGTACGACGCGGTGATCGACGTCTCCAACCCCGAGCTCAAGCTGAAGCCCGGAATGACGGCCAACTGCACGTTTGTCTGGGCGGAGCGGGACGCCGCCCTGCGGGTGCCGAACGCGGCGCTGCGCTTCCACCCGCCCGCGGATCTGCTCGCCCACCCCACTCCGGCCGCGAAGAACGGACAACGAGGGGCCGGCGCCGAAGCGGCTCAGGGCGCGACCGCTTCGGGGAAGGGCGGTCCGGCAGGAGCAGCCGATCCCGACCGGCGGACCGTGTGGGTCTTGCGGGACGGCAAGCCGCTCCCGGTGGTGATCCGCGGCGGCGTGTCGGATGGTTCGCTGACCGAGGTCGCGGAGGGCGACCTGTCCGAAGGCGACCAGGTGATCACCGAGGCCTCGGGCGGGACGGCCGCGCAGGGGCAACAGACCGGCGCGTTCCCACGCCGGATGTTCTGAGGCCGCGATGAGCAGCTCGTCGGCACTCCTGCTGCTGGATGACGTGACCAAGGTCTACCACATGGGCGATGTGGAGGTTCACGCCCTGCGCGGTGTGTCGCTCTCGGTGGAGGAGGGGGAATTCGTCGCGATCATGGGCGCGTCCGGCTCCGGAAAGTCGACGCTGATGAACATCATCGGGTGCCTGGACCGCCCTACCCGTGGACGATATCTGCTCGCCGGCGAGGAGGTCTCGACGCTCGATCGCAACGCCCTCGCCGAGAAGAGAAACCGCACCCTCGGCTTCGTGTTCCAGAACTTCAACCTGCTGTCCAGGACGTCGGCCATCGAGAACGTCGAGCTGCCGCTGCTCTACGCCGGGCTGCACACGCGGGAGCGTCACGAGCACTCCCGCGCGGCGCTCGCCCGCGTCGGGCTCGGCGACCGGATGCACCACCATCCGAACCAGATGTCCGGCGGCCAGCAGCAGCGCGTCGCGATCGCGCGGGCGCTGGTCGCCAACCCCAAGGTGATCCTCGCCGACGAGCCTACGGGAAACCTCGACTCCGTCACCAGCGTCGAGGTGATGGCGATCTTCCAGGAGCTGTGCGACTCCGGGATCACGGTCGTCCTCGTGACGCACGAGCCCGACATCGCGCGGTACGCCGCGCGCGTCGTGGTCATGAGGGACGGCAGGATCCGGTCCGACAGCCGGCAGGAGCCCCAGAGAGCGGTGCCCGCACCGGCCGAGGCAACGGCCGGAGGCGAACCATGAACCCGCTCCAAATCTTGCGCGTCGCCATCCGGGCACTCGTGCGCAACAAGATGCGCTCGTTCCTCACGACGCTGGGGATCATCATCGGCGTGGCCGCCGTGATCGCAATGGTCGCCATCGGAGAAGGGGCCAAGGCGCAGGTCGAGGCGTCGTTCGCCTCGATGGGCTCCAACCTGCTCATCGTGCTTCCCGGCAGCACGACCGCCGGCGGCCAGCGCGGCGGCTTCGGGAGCATGCCGACGCTGACCTGGGATGACCTCCGTGCCATCCGAACGGAGGCGCCGGCCGTCCGGTACGCGGCGCCCCAGCTCAGTTCCGGCGCCCAGCTCATGTCCGAGGACCAGAACTGGAGCACCCGCGTCTACGGCACGACGCCGGAGTTCTTCATGATCCGAAACTGGCCCACTTCCATGGGCTCGGCCATGAGCGACTCGGACGTGGAGGGCGGCACGAAGGTCGTGTTCCTCGGTTCGACGGTGGTGGACAAGCTGTTCGGTCCCAACGCCGACCCCGTCGGCCAGCTCATCCGGATCCGGAACATCCCGTTCGAGGTCAAGGGCGTGCTGGCCAAGAAGGGCCAGTCGCCGATGGGACAGGACTACGACGACGCCGCCTACATTCCGCTCAAGACGTTCCAGACCAAGATCCAGGGCGGGCTGCAGCAGTTCATCCAGGGCGTCGTCCTGATCGGCGCCACCTCGGAGTCCACCACGCAGGTTGCGGTGCAGCAGGTGACGGCGCTTCTACGCGACCGCCACCACATCGGTCTCGGCCAGGACGACGACTTCTCGATCCGGAACCTCACCGAGCTCGCGAGCGCGCAGGAGCAGGGGACCAAGACGCTCACGACGCTGCTGGCGAGCATCGCCGCCGTGTCGTTGCTGGTCGGCGGGATCGGGATCATGAACATCATGCTCGTTTCGGTCACGGAACGGACGCGCGAGATCGGCGTCCGCATGGCCGTCGGAGCGAAGCCCCGCAACATCCTCGCGCAGTTCCTCGTCGAGGCGCTCACGCTGGCGATCGCCGGAGGGGTGATCGGCATCGGCCTCGGGGTGCTCGCCGCACAGCGGCTCGCCGCGCAGTTCCACTGGCCGATGCTGATCCGGCCCGACATCATCGTGGTTTCCGTGGTGTTCAGCGCGCTGGTCGGTGTCGTGTTCGGCCTCTATCCGGCCCGAAAGGCCTCGCGCCTGGATCCCATCGACGCCCTGAGGTTCGAGTGATGATCGCCAACCTTGCTCTTATCGTGCTCGCGGCGGCGGCTCCGGCCGCGCCCGCCAAGATCCTAACCCTCGACGAAGCCCTTGCCGCGGCTCGCGCGCAACAGCCCCAGGTGCGCCAGGCCGCCGCGACGACGCAGGCGGCGCTTGCGCGCGTGGATGAATCGCTCGCGCCCCTGCTTCCGCAGGTGAACGGCAGCGCGAACTACCAGCGGGAGACCGCCAACTTTGCCAGCCGGCCCGGATCGCTGCCGAACCAGATCTCGGGCGGGACGAGCGGCGAGAGCTGGAGCACCGGGAACTACTACACCCTGGGGCTGAATGCGAGCGTGTTGCTGTACGACTTCGGGCAATCACGCTCCAGGTGGCGGTCGTCGCAGGCGAGCGCCGCCTCGCAGAAGGACAGCGAACGCGCGACGCTGGAACAGGTGCTCTTCTCCGTGCGCAGCGCGTACTTCCAGGCGCGCGCCGCGAAAGAGCTGGTCAAAGTCACGAGCGAGACGCTCGCCAACCAGCAGAAGCACATGGAGCAGACGCAAGGGTTCGTCGAAGCCGGGACGCAACCGGAGATCTCCCTCGCCCAGGCGAAGACCGATGTCGCCAACGCGCGGGTCCAGCTGATCACTGCCGAGAACGGCTACGAGACGGCCAAAGCCCAGCTCAACCAGGCCATGGGTGTGGAGGGCACCACCGACTACGATGTCGCCGACGAGACCCTGCCCGCCGTCGATGGCGAGGACGGCTCGATCGGAGTCCTTCTCGACGAGTCGGTCAAGGCCCGCCCGGAGCTGGCGGCCCTGGCCAACCAGATCCGGGCCCAGGAGCTGAACGTTCGCTCGCTGCGCGGCGCTTTCGGCCCCACTCTTGGTTTCTCGACCGGTTTCTCGGACGCAGGCCAGCAGGCTTCGAGCCTCGTTTGGAACTGGAGCGCCGGGCTCGCGCTCTCTGTGCCGATCTTCCAAGGCGGGCAGACGAGGGCTCAGGTGCGGGAGGCCGAGGCGAACCTGGCTGCGATCCGGGCGCAGCTCGACGGCGAGCGCCAGCAGGTGAGGCTGGAGATCGAGCAGGCTCGCCTGGCTATCCGGGCCGCCAGGGCCGCGCTCGACGCCAGCGACGAGGCCCTCGCCAACGCCCGCGTTCGGCTGCAACTCGCCGAGGGGCGCTACGAGACCGGCGTCGGCAGCATCATCGAGCTAGGCGACTCGCAGGTCGCGCTCACCAGCGCAGCTCAGCAGACGGTCCAGGCGGAGTACTCACTCGCGCAAGCCAGGGCCGGACTCCTCAAGGCGCTCGGCCGGGAGTGACCGAGGCGCCGAGCGTCCCTGCTCTTTCACCAGGGGCAGCGCAGTTGGGGCAGGTGGCGCTCCGTCGCCTTCCCGGAGCGCGTTCGGCCACGACCGAACGCCGCTGAGCGTCGCGCCTCACCGCGGGCCGTTCCGTTCGGGGCGGCGGCCTTGCTATCCTGCCGGCGGAGATCCTGAAGATGAACGTACGGCATCGGGTCGTTGCGTCAGTGCGCCGCGTGCCCTTCGTCGTGGCGGCGGTGGTGGCTGCGCCGTTGACGGCCGCGGTCGCCATCTCTCTGGCGGGTGTCCGCACGGACGTCGCTCGCTACGATGCGATCAACGCAGGTCTCGGGGCGCCAGCGGCCGGCGTTTCCCGGAGCTCACCGGCCACCGCGTGGCGGTCGTACCTGGCGCTCGCCTCAGCGGGGAAGTACGAACAGGCCGCGCACCTACTCGACCTCAGCGCGACCCCACCGGTGCTCCAGAGGATGGCCGGAGCCGAGACCGCCGAGAAGCTCTGGCGTGTCCTGAAGCTCCTGAAGGCCCGAGAGGACGCGGTCACCACGGAGGACGAGGCCGGCCCCACGATCGAGGGTGAGCCGGCCAACGACGTGGTGGCGCTGCGGTTCGAGAGGGGCGGCATCAGGGGGGAGGTTCGGCTCAGGCACACCGTGGGCGCGAGGCCGTACGAGCTCGCATGGCTGTTCTCGCGGGAGACGGTGGCAAGCGTCCCCTTCTGGCACCGAGTCCTGGTCAAGGGGGAAGCGCCTCGGGGAGCCGAGCCCGTCGATGTCGGTCTCGGGACGATTCCGCCCGAGGTAAGCCGCACGACGCCGCGCGAGGCGATGGCGGGGTTCCTCGCCGCCTGCCAGGAGGGGCGCTTCGATCTGGCCGCGTTCTACCTGGACCTCGGTGCTATCCGCCAGGAACGCCAGCGGGAGGAAGGGATGCGCCTCGCGCGCCGGCTCATGCTCGCGCTGCAGAGGACGGGGTGGGTCGATCCGGAGAAGCTCTCCAACGAGCCGCTCGGCAGACCTGAGACCGGGGTTCCGGAGAACGAACAGCTCTTCGCGGTCGTGCGCGTGGGGCGTCAGCCGATGGAGCTTTTGCTGGCGCACCGGTCGGATGCGGAGCTCGGCCACGTTTGGATGGTCTCGCAGGGCACGGTCTCACTGATCGACCGGCTGTACGACGCGCACGGGTACGGTTGGCTCGGCGACCACGCGCCGCTTGCGCTCTTCGCCCTTCGGATCGCCGGCCTTCAGCTTTGGCAGTGGCTGGGCATTCTCGTAGGGCTCGTTGCCTCGTGGTTCGTGAGCCGAGTCCTGGGGCGGTGGGCCGTCCGACTGTTCCGGCGCATCGCGCGCCGCACCGCGGCCGGCTGGGACGACATCGTGACCCGGGCCCTGGACGGGCCGATCGCGTTCCTCCTCGCGGCCGGAATCCTGGCGTTGCTCGCACGCTGGCTCGGCGTGACGCCGGACGCCTGGACGGTTGCGCGGTACATCTGCAAGCTTCTCGCGTTGGTCGGCGTCGGATGGTTCCTGGTGCGCCTTGTCGACGTCGTCGCGACGCGCGTTCGGGACTCCTCGCTGGAGAAGAGCCCCGTGGGCTTGGGCTTCCTGCCGATGACGGTTCGCGTCGCCAAGGCCGTGGCGGTCGTTCTGATCGGCCTTGCTGCGCTCGACGTGATCGGGATCAACGTGGTCGCAGGCCTCGGCGCACTCGGGATCGGCGCCGCCGCGCTCGCTTTCGCGGCGCAGAAGACGCTCGAGAATCTCTTCGGCACCCTTTCGATCGCCAGCGACCGGCCGTTCGAGGTGGGCGACTACGTGTCCGTGGGGCAGGACTCGGGGACCGTCGAGGATGTCGGCTTCCGATCCACGCGCATTCGCACGCTCGGGCGCACGCTCGTCACGGTTCCGAATGGGCTCGTGGCCTCCGGGCGTGTCGAGAACTTCTCGGCGCGCGACCGCATCATGTACAACCCGCTGCTCAGGCTCGCCTACGCGACGACCGGCGAGCAGCTCAGGGCTGTCATCGACGAGGTCGGGCGACTCCTGCACGGGCACCCGAAGGTCTTCCAGGGCGAGCAGAGGGTCCGCTTCGCGGCGTTCGGAGAGTACGCGCTCCACATCGAGGTGTGGTGCTGGGTCGCCACGAAGGACTTCCTCGAGTACACCGAGGTTGTCGAGCAGCTCAACCTCGGGATCGCGGAGATCGTGGAGCGGTCGGGCACCTCGTTCGCGTTTCCGACCAGGGTCCTGGTCATGCCCAAGGACGGCGTCGCGGGCCACGAGCTTGAGGCCCGCGGCGCGCGCGCCGATGGCGCTGTCGCCTCGCCGGAGGTCCCCGATACCGGCGGCACGACGCCCGGCTCGTCCGACGGAGCATGACCCTTCCGATGGCCGCTCTGGACACGGCAAGGCGCGGCGACAGGGTGCTGTGGGGGATGGTCGCCGGCGCGACGGCGGTCCGCCTGTGGTTCGCGTGGCACTTCTTCGGCTTCCTCGGAGGCGACGACGTCGAAATTCTTCAGGAGGCGTTCAAGGTAGCGACGGGACTCAACTACGTCCCCTGGAACGTGCGCAACCTGCTGTTGCCCGATCTACTGGTCGCGCCGGTCGTGCGTGTCGGTCTGTGGCTCGGCATCCACGACACGGGCCATCTCGCCTTCGTTTCCACCCTCCCCTTCGTCGCGCTCGCGTCGGTCAACGTCGTCCTCGTCTATCGGCTCGCGAGCATCTGGGTCGGAGAGATCACAACGGCCCGCGCTGCGGCGGTCATCTACGCGTTCCATTGGTTGCCGCTGGCATACGGGAGCACGGTTTATCCCCGGACCGCGACGACGACCTGCGTCCTTCTTGCGGCGCTGGTGCTCTCCGGCCCGGCGAGGGACACGGCGCGGGGGATTGGCGCGGGAATCCTGCTGGCCCTGGCCTTTGCGGGGCGCTACAGCGAGGGGATGTACGTCCTCCCGCTGGTCGTGTTGTGCCTGACGACGGGGAGGGGTCGGGCGGCAGCCCGCACCCGCACGCTTGCCCTCCTCGGTGGCTCCGCGGTGGCGGCCGCCGCCGCCGTTGGGCTCTCCGACGTGCTCGCATGGGGGCGACCGTTCGCGAGCCTCTCGGAGCTGTGGCGCATGATGGTGGGAGGAACCGGCGCCGAGGGGCTCTCCACACGTCCGCCGTGGTTCTACCTTCTGAGGCTTCTCTTCTGGATGCCGGCGACGCTCATCCCCGCGCTGACGTTCGCCTGGAGGAAGCGGCGCGTGCGGTGGGCCTGGGCGTTCCTCGCCGTCCCTGTCGTGCTCCTCTCGCTGGTCGGACACAAGGAGCTGCGCTACCTGCAGGGCGCGATCCCGTTCCTGGCGCTGCTGGGCGGCGCGGGGTTGGTCGAGCTCGCGCGGCGGTGGGGCCGCGGGCCGGCGGCCGTGCTGCTCGTGCTGACGATCGCCTTCGAGATCAACGGCGCGAACGGGCTGGCGAGAAAGTCGATGGCGGCGGTCGTCGCCGCGCGGCACATGGCGGCCGACCCCTCCGTGCGCGTGGTCGCGCTTTCCCAATCATGGGCGTACGGGGGGCGTCTCTACCTCGGCAACCGGGTGGAGGTCCGCGACCTCTCGTTGCCGCCGAGCGTCAGCACGCTCAGGGCCGGGATCGCGGGTGCGGACAGGGTGGGCCTGTACCTGAGCGACCTGCTCTCGGACCCCGCGCTCGCCGTCACCCTGACCGAGCACCGTTTCAAGGAGTTCGAGCGGGTCGAATGGGGAGAGAGCAAGACCGTCGTCGTCTTCGCGAGACAGGTCCAGCGCTGAGCATTCCCGCCGGCCGCCGTGTTCCACAGTAGCGAGATCGTGTATCAACTATAATCCGCTGATGTTCCGGGAACTCCGCTTCGTGGCCGGCGCGATGTGCGTGTGCGTCGTCGCCGCGGGTCGTTGCGCCGGCCAGAGCGACCCCTGGGGCTCCCTTCCGTTCGTGGACGCGCTGCGGTTCTCGTCGCTGCCGATCGAGGGACATCAGGCGAGCGCGCCCGCGGATGGGGAGTGGCAACTCTCGTTGGTGTCCGGCTACTTCAACGTGTGGCAGCTCACCTGGCACACGGCTACCGTGCACAGGGTCCTTGGGCTGCACCGCAGTCCGGTTACCGACGGAGAGATCAAACTGCTCGAACGGAACTTCCCTGACGACCAGTTCTACCACATCGACCTGGAGGGGACGCGGACCAATTTCATCGTGACCCACGGTTTCGGAGCCGGTCTTGCCGCCACCCTGAGCGTCCCATGGGTCGACGTCGGGCGGCCCCACTGGGATGCGATCGCCGAGGACGTCCACGCCAGGTTCGGCCTGAGCAACATGGGGCGGGATCTGTTCCCCCGCGGACGGACCACGGTGTACGTCCGCGGCCGGAACGGGGCGGTGGAGCGCCTCTCCGGCCTGGACGGTTCCGGATTGGGGGACGTGAGTCTTTCCGTGACCGGGTCGTTGGGCGAGTGGCTGGGCGCCGAGCACCGCTGGGTGGTCGCGACGGAGGCGCCGACGGGCGAGAAGGACACGTTGCACGGGAGCGGCGGGTGGGACAAGGGCCTGCGGTGGTTCGGAACCTGGGGCCAGGCCCGCAGTCAGCTGAGGGTCGGCCTCGGGTACACGTGGCTCGACGCCAACGGGAGTTGGCTCGGCGTCAAGCGCGACAACACCTGGGGTGCCCTGATCGAAGGCCACACGCCGCTCTCACGGGTCTTGACCTTCCGCGGGAGCGCGCGCTTCGACAGTTCGCCCCTCGCGAGCTTCACCGATTCGGATATCGGAAGGGTCTCGTTCTACTGGACGGTGGGTTTGCTGTCCGCAGTCGCACGCAACTCCTGGGTGGCGTTCGATGCCGGAGAGAACTACGGGAGCACCG
This sequence comes from Terriglobia bacterium, assembly GCA_020073245.1. GTDB lineage: Bacteria > Acidobacteriota > Thermoanaerobaculia > Thermoanaerobaculales > Thermoanaerobaculaceae > RBG-13-68-16. The sequence goes on from JAIQFQ010000005.1 coordinate 26,437, forward strand.
CCGAGGTCCCTGACTTCAGCATCCACGTCCAGTTCGGTACGCGCCTCGGACACTGAGACCTCATCGGCCGGGCTGATCGGACGGTGACCCTGCTGGGCTCATGGCGCGAGCCGGGTGCTCCTCCTCATAGCTGTGCCCGGTACCCGGGTGCCCACCTCACGAACGGCGCGGGGGACAGCGCGGAATAGGCCCCCGACGGGATGCGTTTGGCCGGCAAGACGCCGTGGGGTCCAGGTTTCCGTAGTTCAGGTCGGACACGTGAGCTCGGGGTCGTGCGACCCGTGGGGAGACGAATGGCGCGTGACTCCGGAGAGCGAAAGGTTTTGGTCGCTGCAACGCTGTACCGTGTGGTGTCTCGGAAGCCGGCCCGCCGCCTCCCCGTCTGTCTCCTGCTGTCCGTCCTCATCGCGGGGCGTGCTGCGGCTGCGCAGGGCGCGCCACCCTGGATCTGGGATGTCACGGCCTCCGTCTGGGGGCTCGGAATCCGCGGCGCCTTCCAGTCCGGGCCGAGGAGTGCACCGGTCGACGCGCACTTCGCCGACCGGCTGACACCCCTCGAGTTCGGGCTGATGCTCGACGTGGAGGCGAGGAGGGGACGTTGGGGCGTGCTCCTGCAGCCGTTCTACGTGGACTTTGACCGAGCCGGGTACGCCGGCCGGGGCACCCACGTCGCCGTTGACTCGATGCAGGTCCAGACGTCGCTCGCTGGCATGTACCGCCTTCGCGACGGGGCTGCGACCACCCTGGACGCGATCGTCGGGGGCCGATACAACGAGCTCAACACTGTCCTCACGGCAATGGGCGCACCGAAGTTCTCAACGGTCCGGTTCTGGGTCGACCCGTTCGCGGGGTTCCGGCTCGAGACTCCGCTCGGGAGGCGGTGGAGTTGGCGCGTGACGGCGGATATCGGTGGGTTCGGCCTAGGCTCGAGGGTGGCCTGGGGTGCGGTCACCGAAGTCCGGAGGCCGCTCGGACGCTCCGCTGGCGTCGGCTTCGGCTATGGGGTCATCGCCACCGACTACACGGCCGGCCGGGGACCGGAGCGGTTCAGGTACGACGTCCGGCTGAGCGGCCCGTTCCTGGACGCGACCTTCCGGCTCTGACTGGCAGCCGCGCGCTTCGAAAGGTCGCCACTCCGTCCGACCACCGGCCACCGACTGCCGGCCACGCTTCTCAGCCGGCAACGCGATGGACGCGCATGAGGTTCGTGAGCGGTTGGGCCGTGACCGGGGCGCCGTGCGTGACCACCAAGAGGTCGCCGGGAGCCGCGAGTCGCTCGTGCAACGCCGCTCGCTCCGCGAGGTGGACGACCTCCTCATGATCGTCGGGCTGCTCGTTGACGACCCGCGGGATCACGCCCCACACCAACGACAGTGCCCGCGCCACCTCGATTCGCGGTGTCAGCGCCAGGATCGGTGTCGCGGGTCGGTGCCGCGCGACCAGGCGGGCCGTCCGCCCGCTCTGGGTGAAGCACACCACGGTCTTGGCCCCGAGGTGTGCGACGGCCTCAGCGGCGGCCTCGGCGACGGCGTCCGACACCAGGTCCGGTACCGCGGCACGGCACGGCGCAGCCGCCCAGCTCGTGCGAAACTCGGGGTGGCGTTCCGCTTCGCGGACGATGCGTGCGCATGCGGCGACCGCCATGACGGGGTGGTCCCCGACCGCCGTCTCGGCACTGAGCATCACCGCGTCGGACCCGTCGAAGACCGCGTTGGCCACGTCGTTGGCCTCGGCCCGAGTCGGGCGCGGCTCGTGGATCATGCTCTCGAGCATCTCGGTTGCCGTGATGGCCGGGACCCCTGCCGCCCGCGCCGCCTGGAGGATCCGCTTCTGGAGCACCGGTACCATCTCGGGTGAGGTTTCGGCGCCCAGGTCGCCGCGGGCCACCATGACCAGATCGGAAGCGGCGAGGATGGGAAGGAGGGCGTCCTGCGACACTGCCTGCGCCTTCTCGAGCTTGGCGATGATCGGAACCGTGCGACCGTGCCGCACCATGTGCTCGCGAAGGGCGGTTACGTCCTGCGCCCGCCGCACGAAAGAGAGCGAGCATGCGTCGATGCCGGCGTCGAGCGCCGCCGCGAGACATTCGAGGTCATGTTGCGTGAGGGAGGGGAGAGAGGTCTCCACGTCGGGGAGGTTTACGCCCATCCCGCCCGCCACGTCGCCGCCGCGCACCACCTCGGCACGGACCATGGCACCGACGGCGGCCGTCACACGCACCACGATCTTGCCGTCGTGAACGAGCACGCGTGAGCCGACGGGGCACTCCCGCACTGGGTCCATACCCTCGACGATCACGTCGGCGCCGCTCGCTGGGTCGCCGATCGTGGCGGTGGCGCCGCCTACGAGGGAGATGGGCCGCGCCGACTTGGCCACCCTCAGCTTCGGGCCCGCGAGGTCGCAGAAGACGGCGAGCGGGTGGCCGACGGCTGCCTCCACGGAACGAACCAGCTCGACGTGCGTCGGAATCTGCTCGGCCTTGAGGTGGGCGGCGTTGAGACGGAAGACGTTGACGCCCTCCCTCGCCAGCAACTCAGCTGCCTCCGGGTTTGCCGAGGCGGGTCCGAGCGTTGCCACGATCTTGACCCTCCGCAAGTCACCGTGCGTGTCGCCCATGCCGCTCCTCCAATGGCTCTCGTTGGCTCACTGTGTCCCAACCGTACCACAGAGCCGGCGACGGACCCGTGACGCGGGCGGAACTGCGCCTTGAGCCGTTGGAGCGCTCCGGGTATCCTCTGTCCGCAGCCCGGGCCGTGGGTCGCGGCTGGGTTCGGTTGCGGAAATACGAGGTTGCCGGAATGCGGTTAGGCGAAGCGATGCTGGGACGTCTGCGATCCAGGTCGGTGGTCCGAATGGCGGTCTGCCTGGCGGCGTTGCTGTCGCTGGCAGGGTCGGCAGGGCTCCACCCCGAGCCGGGGTGCTCTCCGATCCGCGAAGCCCGACCCGGCTTCACGGCGACCTCGGGCCACGCTGCCCTCCTCGCGACAGCGCACCTGTGTCACGTCTGCGTCCTGTACTCTGCCTGCTCGCTCGCGCCCAGCGGGTCGGTGGCGTTCGTGATGCTGCCTGCCGGGGCGACGCTCCTGCCGTCCCGGTCGCCGTTCAATGGCCGACTCGAGCGGCGCCAGAACGAGGGCCGCGCCCCGCCGCTCGCCTCCTAGCCGTCGCGCCCCTCTCCGGCTTGTCGTCGGAGAGCCACCCTTGACGCGAATGCAAAGGAGGTCCGGTGAACACGCTTCGATCGATGGTCTTTGTCACCGCGATTGCGACGCTCGTGGCAGGCATCGCCGCTGGGCAGGAGTCCCCACCGCCGCAGCCCACGCCGGCTGCGACGCCGACCCCGACCCCGGCGCCACCCGTCAATGCCGGCTCGGCTGGCGGCGCGAGCCAGACGTCCAATTACTTCAACCCCTCGGTCTCAGTGATCGGCAATTTCCTGGCCGTGGGTGGTCAGAACACACTCGAGAGCCTCCCGAGCGCGAGCCTGCGGGAGTCGGAGCTCGGTCTCCAGGCGGTCGTGGATCCGTACGCCCGTGCCGACTTCTTCATCTCGTTTGGCGAGCACGATGTCAGCGTCGAGGAGGGCTATCTGACCTTCACCTCGTTGCCGGCGGGCCTGCTCGTCAGGGTCGGTCGCATGCGCATTGCGTTCGGTAAGGTCAACACGATGCACCTCCACCTGCTGCCGTGGCCGGACGAGCCCCTCACCGTCGTGAACCTCCTCGGCGGCGAGGAGGGGTGGGTCGGGACCGGCATCTCGGCGGCGAAGCTCCTCCCACTCCCTGGCGACGTCTTCTCCGAACTGACGTTGCAGGTTCTGCGCGGTGATGCCGAAGGCCTGTTCGTGGCGGGAAAGCGCAGCGACCTCGCGCTCAACGCTCACTACCGGGTGTTCGCGGACCTCTCCGACTCGACGAACCTCGATCTCGGCCTTTCGTACGGGCTCGGGCCCAACGGCGCGAGCCCCGACGCCAAGACCGCCCTCGGCGCGGTCGATGCCACCCTTCGCTGGAAGCCTCTCGTGAGGGGGAACTACCGTTCGGCGATCCTGCGGGGCGAGTTCTTCCGGAGCCGTCGCGACCAGTCCGACGGTACGGTCAGCGCCGACGGCTGGTTTCTGTCGGGCGAGTACCAGCTCGCGAAGCGGTGGTGGGTCGGGGTGCGTGGCGAGGCGGCGCAGCACGCGGACGACGCTGCCGTCAAGGACACAGGCGAAGCCGCCACGCTCACCTTCTGGCCGAGCGAGTTCTCGCAGCTCCGCGCCGAGCTGCGGCAACGGCGGTACGGCGGGCCGAACAGCGCGTCGGCTTCCGAGTACACCGCCAACGAGGTCCTCCTTCAACTGCAGTTCGCGATCGGCGCCCACGGCGCCCACCCGTTCTGAGGAGACCACATGAAGACGATCAAGACGCTCGCGGCCACCCTTCTTCTCGTTGGGCTGGCCATTCCGGCGCAGGCCAAACTGCGCGTCGTGACCTCCCTGCAGGACCTGGCCTCGATCGCGGAGGCGGTCGGGGGCGACCGCGTCGAAGCGTTCGCCTTGGCGCGGGGGTATCAGGATCCGCACTTCGTGGACGCGAAACCCTCGTTCATCCTCAAGCTCTCTCGCGCCGACCTCCTGGTCGTCGCCGGGCTGGAGCTCGAGATCGGCTACCTGCCGCCCTTGATCGACCAGAGCCGCAACGAGAGGATCCACCCGGGCAGCGCCGGCTACCTCGACGCCTCGACCGGCTGCGATATCCTCCAGAAGCCGACTCAGGTCGTGACTCGGGCCATGGGCGACGTCCATCCCTACGGCAACCCGCACTACTGGACCGATCCGGAGAACGGGCGCGTGATCGCACGCGCGATCGCCGCCAGGCTTACCGAGCTCGACCCGGCGGGCAAGGCCGCGTTCGACTCTGGCCTTGCCGCATTCGAGGCCAGGCTCACGGCGGAGGAGCGCGAGTGGGACGCCAAGATGGCGCCGTTCGCAGGCGCCAGAATCGTGACGTTTCACGAGTCGTGGCCCAACTTCGCAAAGCGCTTCAAGCTGGAGATCGTCGGGACCGTGGAGCCGAAGCCAGGTATCCCTCCCTCGCCGACGCACACCCTGGAGATCATCAACCTGATCGCGAAGGAGAAGGTCGGCGTGATCCTCGTGGAGCCGTACTTCGACCGGAAGACCCCGGACTTCATCGCGGAGAAGACCGGCTGCAAGGTGGTGACGTTCTACCCATCGGTGGGCGGCATCCCCGAGCTCAAGGACTACTTCGGGGTGTTCGGCCACAACGTGGAGGCCTTCGTCAAGGCCATGAGCGGAAAGGGAAGCCAATGACCGCGTTCCAGATCCTCCTCCCCGCATTCGTCGCGAGCCTCATCCTGACCGGTATCCACGCCTACCTCGGCGTGCACGTGGTGGAAAGAGGGGTCATCTTCGTCGACCTGTCGCTGGCTCAGATTGCAGCGCTCGGCCTCACCGTCGCGTACCTCGCGGGTTTCGACATCCATACGTCGGCGCCGGCGTACCTCTTCTCCCTGGGCTTCACCTTCGTCGGCGCGGCGATCTTCGCGCTGACGCGGACCCACCGCAAGACCCGCATCCCCCAGGAGGCGATCATCGGCATCGTGTACGCGGTGTCTGCCGCCGTGGCGATCCTCCTGATGTCGAAAGCCACCCAGGAGACGGAGCACCTGAAGGAGATGCTCGTGGGGAACATCCTCTCGGTCTCCTGGTACGAGATCGCCAAGACGGCAGTGATGTACTCCCTCGTTGGCGCATTCCATTTCGTCTTCCGCAGGAAGTTCCTCCTGATCTCGATGGACGAGCCGGAGGCAGAGCGGCAGGGCGTGAACGTTCGATTCTGGGATTTCCTGTTCTACATGTCGTTCGGCTTCGTGGTCACCTCTTCGGTGGCGATCGCCGGCGTGCTGCTGGTGTTCTGTTTCCTGATCGTGCCGTCGGTGTCGGCGATGCTGTTCTCCGAGCGGCTCGGCGTCCGTCTGGCGATCGGTTGGACGATCGGTGCGATCGTTTCGGGCGGAGGCGTCGCGCTGTCGTTCGCGCTCGACCTCCCGACGGGCGCCGCGATCGTAGCCACGTTCGGCGCCGCGCTGCTTCTGCTCGCGGCCTACCGCGCTCTCTTCTTTCGGACGGTCGCCGCCTGAGTGACCGGGAGACTGACCTGCGTGCATTTGTCGGCACGCGCGGGCTCAGCGCACGCCTTGGGCCACCGACCAGAGCACCGCGACTCCTGCTGCGATTCGATAGATGGCGAAGGGCGCGAAGCCGCGGCGCCGCTCCTTTCCAAAATTTCGGCGATCAAGACCACGGCCGATTGATTCCCGACCAGGGTGGTTTGTCACCCGTTCACATCCCGGAGGCGTGAATGGCCATGTAGATGATCAAGGCCCCGAGCATCGTCAGCAGGCTCGTGACCAACTTGGGATGGCGATGCTGGGCCTCCGGCAGCAGGTCGCTTGCTCCGATGAAGAGGAAGAAGCCGCAGAACAGCGCCAGCACAAGACCGAGCTCCGCTTGGTGGAGAGAAAAGAAGAAGGTCGAAATCACACCGAGCGGAGGGGCCACAGCGTCAACCAGGAGCCAACGGAACGCCTGCTTGCGCTCCCCCGTGTTCTTGAGGACCATGCCAACGGTGTTGATGCCGTCTGAGAAGTCGTGCGCAAGCACCGCCATCGCAACCACTGCGCCCACCGCCGTGGACGCCTGGAACGCCAATCCGATCCCCATGCCGTCGAGGAAACTGTGGATGGAAAGACTGCCCGCCCCCAGCCAGGCCGGCGTGCCCTCGGAGGTGGCGTCATCCTCGAGCGCATGGGGATGCAGCAGCAGGACGCGGTTGAGCAGCATGTACGACAGGAAGCCCGCCGCGATGATCGTTGCGACCGACGAAGCGCCGTAGCGCTTCGTGCCCAGCTCCAACGCCTCGGGCAACAGATCGAAGAAGGCGACGCCAATCACCGCGCCGGCGCTGAAGCCGAGGATAAGGTGGAGCTTGTCCTGCCACTTCAAGGCGAGCAGCCCGCCCAGCAGGGTCGAGAAGACCGCGGCAACGCCTAAGATCAGGGCCATGACGGCTCCAATCGCGCCACGGGCGGGAACGGAAACATGATCGTCCCTCCCAGGACCGTCCGGAGTGTGCTCAGGCGGGAACCGACGGCACCGCCCCCCCGCCGACAGGCTTCGTTGCGATCATCTCTGCAAGCGCCTGGCCTGTCGCGGGTGATCTCAAACGTCGCCATGTGGCTCTAGTTTGCCAGAACCGCGCGCCTGACGCACCTCCGGGAATTCTTGACACTGTTCTCGATTTCAAGTAAATGCGTGAACGCGCTAAGACGCCTCCGAGCGTGCAGGCGAGGCATTGGCCTCGTGCTGACCGTCCTGACAATCCTTGGGGCGGGGACTGCGACGCTGCACAACCATCCTGGCGGGAGCGTCGCAGCGCAAACCGGCCTGCTCTCGCACGTGCCGATCTCGGTAATCGCCGACCCAGACGCGCCTTCGGCGGCGTTCCACCTGCATTCCGGCTCGACAGAGCCGAGCGAGCCTTGCGCCGCATGTGTGCTGTCCAACGCGCGCGGCGACGTTGCTAGCGAGACTGCGCCGATACCGGCCGCGCCTTGCAGCCACGTTGCCGTGGTCCCGACGCCGGCGCCGGCGGCGCCGGCTCTCGTCTGCGCCGACTCACGTTCGCCGCCAACTGTGGCCTGACCACTCCCGGTCATTTCACGAGTTTCTCCACTTGCTCTGCCGCGTGCGGCGGCAGGGTCCCTTCGCCGTATTGGGAGACCAGGCTATGTTGAACTCGACTCGCTTGTTCGGTAGGAGCTTCCTCGCTGTTGCTGTGTTCTCGGTTTGGGTCGGTGTCCTTTCGGCACGCGCCGAGACCGCAGGCGCCGTGGCGGGGCATGTGGTGGATCAGGACGGGCGCCCGGTCGCCAGCGTCACCGCCCTGCTCAAGAACGACATTGCGGGATTCAAGGATGCGGCAGTGACCGCAAAGGACGGCAGCTTCAAGTTCTTCAACGTTCCGTTCAACCCATACGAGCTTCATGTCGAAGTCCAGGGGTTCAAGACGGTGCACCAGCACATCGAGGTGCGCTCGATCGTGGCTGTGAACGTCACGGTCAGGCTCGAGGTGGCGCCGGTCACGGCCTCGGTGACGGTCGAGGCGGAGCCCACAGCCGTTCAGCTCGAGACCGACACCTCGATGAGCCACCTCGACATCGACAAGTCGTACATCGCCAGGGCGCCGGCCACCGTCTCGGGGCGGGCGATGGAGCAGATCATCACCGCGACGCCCGGCTTCGCAAAGGATGAAAACGGACGCTTCCACTTTCAGGGGGCGCACAGCCAGAGCGAGTATGTGATCGACGGGCAGATCATTTCGGACCAGACAGGCATCACGTTTTCAAACTCCATCGATCCAGGGATCGCCCAGGCGATCGAGGTGATCTACGGCAACGTCCCGGCGGAGTTCGGCGAGAAGATCGGCGCCGTCATCAACCTCACCACCAAGAGCGGCCTCGGCAGCGGCGGGGTCAGAGGCGAAGCGTTTGTCGGCGCCTCCCGCTTTTCCACCGCCGAAGGAGGTGCGTCCGTCGGGTACGGGACCGACTCGTTCGGTCTGTTCGCGTCGGTCAACGGGTCCAAGTCGGACCACTTCGTCGACCCGGTCAACTTTGACAGCCTGCACAACGAGGGCAACACGGGCCGCGGTTTCGTGCGCCTGGACTGGGCCCCGGATCCCTCGAACACGGTTCGCCTGACGATGCTTGCGGGGCGCACGAACCGCGACGTGCCGAACACCTACACGCAACTGGCTGCGGGTCAGGCGCAGCGCGTCTTCACCCGCGACGCCAACTACAACCTCGGCTACCAGGGCGTGCTCTCGTCGAATGCCGTGTTGGACGTCTCCGGGTTCGCGCGCCTCTCCACCTTCGAACTCCAATCGTCGCCGGGCGACACTCCGGTTCAGGCGATGTCGAATCGCTCGCTCGACAATTACGGTCTGGCGCCGTCGATCACCTGGGCCACCGGGGTGCACGAGGTCAAGCTCGGCGGCGAGATCAAGCGTTTCCCTATCGAGGAGACCTTCACCGTCGGAATCACGGACCCGACCCTCAACGACCCGACCTCGCCCGACTACAACCCCAGCCTCGCGCCGTACGACCTCACCCGTGGTGGAATCCCCTTCCTCTTCCACGCCCGGCGGACGGGCACCTACTATGCGGGCTACCTGCAGGACAACATCCGGCTGGGGAACTTCACCGCCAACCTCGGGGTTCGCTACGACCACAACGACCTCCCGCTCAGCGAGGCACAGCTCGAGCCGAGGATCGGAGCGATCTACTACTTTCCAGAGACCAAGACTGCGCTGCGCGTGTCCTACAACCGTGTCCTGTACACCCCGGAGTACGAGAACATTCTGCTGAGCTCATCGCCCGAGGCCGCCGCGCTCGCGCCGCCGCCAATTCAGGAATCGCGCGCCCTCGGGGGCGGCGATCTGCTCGTCCATTCCGAGCGGCAGAACGCAGTTACCGTCGGTGTGCAGCAAGCGATCGGCTCGAAGGTCCGTGTCGACGTCGACTTCTGGGAGCGCCGCTCGACCTATGCCGGCGATCAGGACCAGTTGTTCAACACCGGGATCGTCTTCCCGCTCGCGTTCAGCAGCGGTCGTCTTCATGGGTGGGACCTTCGGCTGGACTTCGCGCAGACGGCAGGTTTCCGCGGTTTCCTCTCGCTTGGCCACACGCGGGCGGTTTACGTGGCGCCGCCCGTCGGTGGTCTGTTCCTCGACGCGAGCATCGTCGACTCGCTCACCGGTGGGCCGTTCCTCATCGACCACGACCAGAACCTGCAACTTCAGAGCGGCGTGACCTACGACCTCGGCGCGACCGGGGCCTGGTTCGGAGCGAACGTGCGCTACGACTCCGGCCTCGTCTCTGGTGCCGCCCCTGATGACCTGGTCGGGGATCCAGACAACTCATGGGCCATCCCCTACATTCGAGTCACCGACAACTCAGCCCTCAACCCCGATCGGATCAAGTCACGCACCATCTGGGATTTTTCCGTAGGCGCAGATCTCACCCGTTACCATATTCCTTTCTCGGTCCAGCTCGACTTGCTCAACGCATTCGACTGGAAAGGCGTGTACAACATCCTTTCCATCATGGGCGGCACGCACGTGATCCCGCCGCGGACTCTCGCTGTGCGCGTGAAGTACGTGTTCTAGCGCGGAAGGGGATGCCGGCGAGAGCGGTGCGCCGGCATCCCTCATCCCGTTCATCCTCAGGCGCAGGTCCTACAGCCTCACCCGGCAGACACTCACTGATCGCCGCGGTTGAGAGGATTGTCGGATGGAAAAAGTGAAGGCGGCCCAAGGCCGCCTTTCTTGTCCGAGTGGAACCTCCGAGGGGTCTCCGATTGACAACTGAAGGACACTCCATCTTCGGAGGTCTGCCCTCCCTACGAGACACCGCTCACGTCAGCCTCGCGGCCAACGCGAGTGGCGCTCGAAGACCCGCGTGTGCGGGTCTACTTCTTCTTCTTCGCTACCTTCTTCGCAACCTTCCTCTTCGGTGCGGCCTTCTTCACGGCCTTCTTCACGACCTTCTTCTTCGCTACCTTCTTTTTCGGTGCAGCTTTCTTTACGGCCTTCTTAACTGGCATTGTGTTCCTCCTTGCCTGGATTATACACACAGAGCGCGCGTGTCAAGCCCCGGGCCCGATGCCGCGGTGTCATGCGCGTCGCGCTCCATGCGTCGTTGTGGTGAACCTTCCTGGATGATCGTGTCTGTGGGAGAGAGATGCTTTGGTGCGATGGGCCTGCCACCGGTGTGAATACAGAATGGGCGCGGCGGCTATCGTCGTGCACTGGCGGTATCGAGTGGCGGTCCCCACTCCGCACTCGACGAGCGTGTCGTCGAGAAGGAGTGCGCGTGCGATGCGGGTCGCGAAGTCCAACGGCAGTAGCCGACGCCGCGAGAGCGCGAGCGGTGCTGCGGAGTCGCGCGCACATCGTCGATCGCGTGGTTTACTGCACCGTTCGTCCGTGACCTCTCGTGTACCACGTTCCTCCGTGCGTCGTGTCTGCTACCAATCTGGGTGATGTTTGCCTTTCTGTCAACTCCTACGCCTCGGTGAACATTTCCGAGTTTTCCACGTAGAGTGAGTCAGGAGGTGTGCGATGGCTTCGGCTACCCAGAAGTGCCAGCGTTGTCTCCGGGAGGTCCCGATGGACGCACGCTTCTGCCCCGTGTGCGGCGCGCGGATCACGGGAGCGCCGCGAGAGCTCCACCGGCGTCGCGACCTCGAGAAGCTTGCCGGCGTGTGCGCCGGCCTTGCCGACTACTTCGATCTCGACCCGACGCTCGTGCGGGTCGTGTTCGCGGTCGCCACGTTCTTCACCGGCATCCTCCCAGGTGTCATCCTTTACGTGATCCTCGCGCTCGTCATCCCTGCCACGTAGGAGGCACGCACGCGCCGGGGAGTCCCGACGACCGCATGCGATGGGTCCGCGCATGACTCGCGCCGACCACCGGCACGACGGCCGGCAGTCCAGCGGCAGGCGGCGATGTGGACCGTTTCGTGCGGAAGGGTCTATCGTTTCGGTATGAGCGCCGATCCCATCCTCGCGCCGCACCGTTCCATCCGCGTGTTCCGCCCCGAGCCGCTGCCGGAGGGGATGCTCGAGCGGATCCTCGCGGAGGCGCAGCGGGCGCCGACGGACGCGACCGCCCAGATGTACTCGTTCGTCCGCATCGCTTCGGGGGACCTCAGGCGGCGGATCGCCGAGTTCTCCGGCGACCAGGCTCACGTCGCGGACGCGGCGGAGTTCTTCGTCGTATGCGCGGACCTGAACCGACTCGAGGCGGTGATCGCGAGTCGGGGTCACGCCCCGGGCACCTATCCGGCGACCGGCCTCCACTTCGCGACCGTCGACGCGACACTCGCCGCGCAGCGCCTCATCGACGCAGCCGAAACGCTCGGCCTGGGCACGGTGTGCATCGGCGGGATCCTGAACGGCATCGAGGAGCTGGTCGGACTGCTCTCGCTCCCGCGTGGCGTGCTGCCGCTCTTCGGCATCTGCCTCGGCTGGCCCGGTGAGACCCCGGTCGAGCGGCCCCGCGTCGCGCTCGCCTCGGTGCTGCACACGGACCGGTATCGGGGCCAGACACTGGAGGCGATCGAGGCCGACGCCGGCGCGATGGCCGCGATCACCCGCGGCGGAGATTGGATCGGTGTGCTGGCCCGCTACTTCGCGTCGGGCGGCATCATGGAGCAGCGCGAGGGCGCACTTCGGCGGGTCCTCGAGCGCCAGGGGTTCACCTACTGAGGTGAAAGGTAAAAGGGGAAAGGTCAAACGGAATGCAGAACCCCGCGCTTACGTCCGGTGTGACGTGGCGTGTCTTCCCTTTGGCCTTTGACGTTTGACCCCTGACCTTTGACCCCTGAACTTTGACCTTTGACGTTTGACCTTTTACTTTCCCCTCTATACTGCGCCAGTGAAGCAGCCTCTCATCCTCTTGAGCAACGACGACGGGTATCAAGCCGAGGGGATCCACATTCTGTCCGATGCCCTCGAGTCCCTCGGTGAGGTGTGGGTCGTGGCGCCGGACCGGGAGAACTCCGCCGTGTCGCACGCGCTCACGCTGTCACGTCCGCTGCGGTTGACCCAGCTCGCCGAGCGCGGGTTCGCCGTGGACGGCACCCCCACCGACTGCGTGACGCTCGGCGTGGGGCAGGTGCTCAAGGGGCGCGCCCCGGACCTCGTGGTGTCGGGGATCAACTTCGGCGCCAACATGGGCGACGACGTGCACTACTCGGGGACGGTGTCGGCGGCGTTTGAGGCGGTTATCCTCGGCGTGCCAGCGATCGCGATCTCCCAGGTGATCTGGCACGAGTTCTCGTACGCGTTCGCCGCTCGGTTTGCGCGGCTGATCGCGAGCCGCGTGCTGGCGCGGGGGCTTCCGCCGGGAACGCTGCTCAACGTGAACGTGCCGCCGAGCCCGCCCAAGGGCGTGCGCTTCACCCGCCTGGGCAAGCGCACATACACCGAGGGCGTCGTGGAGGACACCGACCCGCGCGGCCGCAAGTGCTACTGGATCGGCGGCGGCGACCCGGTGTGGGAGGACATCCCCGGGACCGATTTCGCGGCGGTGGGCGCCGGGTACATCTCGGTGTCGCCGCTGCAGCTCGACATCACCGATCGCGACCAGCTCGGCCGCTTGGAGAGCGAAGCCGCCGCGTGGGATCTGGAAGGCTCGTGAGGTGAGCGCAACGGTTCCCGCGCGCCGCAGGGCCCTCGTCGAGTACCTGCGCGAGATCGGCGTCATTGACGAGCGCGTGCTGTCGGCCATGGCCGCGGTCCCGCGCGAGGCGTTCGTTCCCCAGACATTCCGCCACCAGGCGTACGACGACTACCCCCTCGAGATCGGGGAGGGCCAGACGATCTCGCAGCCCTCGGTGGTGGCGCGGATCACCGAGCTGGCGGAGGTGGGGGCGCGCGACAGGGTGCTGGAGATCGGGGCCGGGTCGGGTTACCAGGCCGCCGTGCTGGCTCAGCTCGCCCGATTCGTGTTCACCGTCGAGCGTCTGCCCCGTCTCGCCGAGGGGGCGCGCACCCGGCTGGCGGAGCTCGGCTACCGGAACGTCTCGGTTCAGGTGATGGACGGCACGCTCGGCTGGCGGGCCCAGGCGCCGTTCGACGTCATCATCGTGAGCGCCGCCGCCCCAGCGATCCCGCGCGCCCTGGTGGAGCAGCTCACCGAGGGCGGGCGCCTGATCATCCCGATCGGGGAGCTTCGGCGACAGGAGCTTGTCCGGGTCGTTCGTCGCGGCGAGAGCTACGAGGAGTCGAGGCACGGGTCCGCGACGTTCGTCCCCCTCGTCGGCCGCGAAGGTTTCTGACCTCACGCCCTCTGCTACGCTATCCGAGAAGCGCGCCATGATCACGAAGAAATTCGTCGTCAGCGGCCGGGTCCAAGGCGTCGGTTTCCGCTACTTCGTCGTGCGGGAGGCGGAGGCGCTCGGACTCGCGGGCTGGGTGCGCAACCTCCCGGACGGCCGGGTCGAGGTGCTCGCGTCGGGCGACGACGGCCCGGTCGGCGTCCTCGAGGGACGTCTTTGGCAGGGGCCACCGCACGCGCGCATTGCCGGCGTCGAGACGACCGCGGGGGAGGCACCCGCCTACACCGAATTTCGGGTCCTCCCCACGCCGTGGTGACGTCGATGTCCGTCATGAGCCAGGCGAAGGCCCGGCGCCGCCGTGCCGGGGTTGTGATTTCGCGGTCCTCCGACTAGGATTCCCTGGCGCGGGGCTGTAGCTCAGTTGGATAGAGCAGCGGTTTCCTAAACCGGAGGTCGCCGGTTCAAGTCCGGCCAGCCCCGCCACCGAACCTCTGATAAATAGCACACTTACGAAAACAGAACGGTGAGAATAGTCTCAACGGCGTCGATGTGACACCATCTTTGACACCAGTTGTGATCGAACTGCCCGCTTGGGCTTGTCACCGCCGAGCAGGTCCTGCATCCGGCCAGCCGCCGATCCCGTGAGTCCATCGAGTACGTGGCCGTAGATGTCCGTGGTGGTGGAGGTTCGGGCGTGGCCGAGGAGTGCGCTCACGATGCTGACGGGTTCGCCGTCCTTCAGGAGCATCATCGCCGTCGAGTGTCGCAGATCGTGGAACCGCACAAGCGGCTTCAGTGTGGTCCGCTTGACCTTCACGTCCTTTCCTCTACGGCGCTGCGTTTCCGTCGTGGTGATTTTCTTCGCCAGACCGATCTTCGCGAGGATAGGCCAGAAGCTCCGACGTCTGACGTTCGGTTGGTCAACTGGCGTGCCGATCTCCGTTGTGAAGACGAGCCCGGAAGGCGTCCACGCTTTGCCTGCCTCGAGCTTCTCCTCGAGTTGGCGCACACGGTGAGTCTGCAGCATCTCTAGGGCAGCGGGTGCGAGCCGGATCGTCCGCGCGGAACGCTCAGTCTTCGTGTCCTCAACGACCAGGCGGGCGCCGGTCTCGTCCTCGTCTGTGTGTCGCTGGAGAGTCCCGGTGATCTCGATGGTGCCCTCATCGAGGTCGACGTGATCCCACGAAAGGGCGAGCAGTTCGCCGAGTCGGGCACCCGTGTAGATGGCGAGGTAGTACAGCGCCTCGTATCTGTCGCCTGCAGCAGCACCGAGAAACGCCTTGCACTCGTCAGCTGTCAGAGCCCGGGGCTTGAATTTCCCGACTCGCGGGGGATCCGCCAGGCGCGCGGCATTCTGAGCGACCTTCCGCCGCTTGAGCGCCTTCTGCAGCGCCGTGCCGATGACGACGTGGAGATGGTGAACGGTGCGCGGCGAGAGCCCGGTCGCGACCTTCTCCTGATAGAGGCGCTCGAGGCGTTCAGGGGTGAGGCGGGTCAGACTCAGCCGGCCGATCGCCGGGATTGCGTGCGCGGTGAGGAGTTGCTTGTACCGCTGCCACGTCCGCGGCTTCACGGTGCCCTTCACGCTATCGAGCCAACCGAGCAGCCACGACTCGACGGTGAGCTTTCCGCTCGGCACGGTGACGCCGGAGTTGACCTCAACGAGCAGCTTTGCGACGTCAGCGGCGACTGCCTCCCGCGTCTTCCCGTAAACCGCCTTGCGTCGGCCATCGCCGAGACTGACCCGGCCTTGCCACCGGCCATCGGCACGCTGAGAGATGCTACCTTCGCGGTTTCCGCGGCGATGCTTTTTGGTGCGCGGCTTTGCCATGGCTTCGTTCCTTTCGTTGACGAAGACGAGAGATCCCTGCCCGCTTGTCGCGTTGTGCCAACCTAACAGGTACACCGTCAGCCCGACACTTGGGGCAAAAGTGACGACGCCCCGCCTGCGGCCACCGAGGCTTCCCGTTCTTGTCGAGCGGTGCATACCACGCAGTGCACCAGGAGCACTTCACCAGACCTCGAGCCCCGGAGCAGACCTCGATGAGTTGGACGACGAGGGCGCCGAAGAGCGAGCCCGATCCAAGCGTGAGGCGCGGTGTTTGGCTCTCGGGTACGAAGGGAGCGAACATGGAGCCCCATTCCACGTCGAGGCCAACATGAGCCGCATCCGCCCAGAACGTCAGAACGCGGGCCAGGTTGTGCCGCTGCTCGGTCACGGAAAGCGGCCCTAACACCGCATCGTTTTCTCTTGGGTCGGGATGCAGGGAAGCGCGGCTCCAGAAACGGAACGTCTTGAGATACCAGTCCGGGCCGAACAGCTTTACATAGTAGTCGGCAAGGCAGTTCCACGCCTCGGCGGGCGCGGGTTTGTTGGCGTGGAGACGATCCGCGATTTCGATGGTGGCGACGAAGGCCCCGATGAGTGACCGCCACGCAGAGGTCTCCTGCACCCAAAGCACGCCACCATCCGGGGCCTGTCGTCGTGCCCGTTGGGGCGAGCACGTTGGGCGCCCTTCGTGGAGCACCCAATGGGCAATCCATGGAACACCATGCTTGCACATCCCAAGATGTCCCCACGCGCGGGCGAACAGCGCGATAGCTTCGTCGCTGTCGGCGCCGAGCTCGAGGAACCGTTCCAAGAGATCCGATGGTTGACTAGCCAGCGTCGAAAAGGTTCCGGCCACATAGAGTCGCCCGTCGCGACACTTGACCGATGCGGGCCGTATCAGGTATCCGCGCTCGAGTGGGCGGTCATCCCATGACCCCGTATCGGGTGTCATATTGAAACTATAGTGCATCCATTGGCACCTGTCAAGCCTCGTTGCACTATCGAAGCCGGAGGTAGACATGCCGAACCGCTCCGAAGCCGAACCGCAAGAGCCCCAGGCAAGGCCTGAGCGTGTCGCTTACCGCCCCAAGGACGTGATCGCTGCGACCGGGATCGTGAGGACGATGATCTACGGCGCCATCCGGCGCGGGGAGCTCAGAGCCCTGCGTCTCGGACCTCGAGCGCTGGTGATCCCCGCCGAGAACCTCAAGGCGTGGCTCGCGTCGCTGCCACCGGCCGTCGGAGAGTAAACATGGAGAACGCTCCTCCCCAAAAATCCGAAACCCAACCTCCCGCCTACATCGGCGCCATACTCGCCTGCCTCGCCGAACACCCGCCGCAACCCGGATCCCTAATCGAAGTCGACGTCGGACATGACGCCTGGTGCCCGCTGCTGCTCGGGCAGGGTGCGTGCTGCTGCCTGCCCGACATCGTGGTGCAGCGTGTCGGGAAGCCTGGAGGCAACGGATGAGCGAGGCCAAGCCGGCCAACCCGCCGCTGTTTGACACGATGGAGATCCAAGACACGATCTACGTCACCAGCGTTACCCTCCGCGACTTGTTCGCGGCGTTCGCGCTGGCGGGCCTAGCGGCGTACCGGGGGAATATCGGAAGTTGGGGGGACTACGCCGCAGAGGCCTACACCTTCGCTGACGCGATGCTTGCGGAACGGGAGCGGCCAAGATGAGCGCGACCGCTACCACCGTCGAAGCTCTCGCTGGGCCGCTGCTCGCCGCTGTCCTGCTCCGCGAAGGGAAGGAAGAGGCCAACGGAGAGATCCGCTTTCGCTGCCCTTGCGCAGAGAAGCACACGAACGGCGACGCGGACCCGTCTGCCAGGTACAACCCGGAGAAGAGGGTGTGGCGCTGCGACGTGTGCACGACTGCCGGCGGCGCGATCGACCTTGCCCGTCGCGTCGGCGTGCCAATACCGGGCGACGATCACAACACGCAGCATCCGCCGGGCGTGCGGGCGACGTGGTACGGCAAGACGCTCACGGCGACCTGGACGTACCGCGACGCACGGGGGCACGAGCTCGGAGTCGTGGCGCGATACGACGGCGAGAACGGGAAGAAGGAGATCATCCCGCACTTTCAGCGCGAGGGCGACGTGTGGAAGCGCGGCGCCGCACCCGTGCCCCGGCCGCTGTTCGGGCAGGACATCCTCGCCGCACAACCGGACGCGCCAGTTTGGGCCGTCGAGGGCTGCAAGTGCGCGACTGCGATTCACCGCCTAGCCGGCGTCGCCGTGACCTCACCGAACGGCGCTAACGCAGCCGATAAGGCGGACTGGTCGCCGGTGCGAGACCGCGACGTGATCGTGTGGGCTGACAACGACAAGGCGGGTGCCAGATACGGCGCGGACGTGGCGCGCCTCGTTCGTGCTGCAGGCGCCGCCAGCGTGCGGGTTATCGACGTGACCGCTTTGGGGCTCCCCGAGGCCGGGGACGTGATCGACTACCTTGCGGCTCATCCACGGACGACACTATGCGAGCTTGAGGCACTTGTCGAGAGTCACCCTGCGCAGCCCGGGAAAGCGAGCAAGACTATCTCGGCGTCAACCGAGAAGACAACGCAGACCGACCTACTCCTCGATCTCGTTGGGGATATGGAGTTGTGGACGACGCCTAACGCGGTGGCTTTTGCAACGATCACGGAGCCGGACGGCCACCGAGAACATTATCCTGTCCGATCCCGCGACTTCAGATTGACACTTGGGCAACGGTACTTCACCCGCACGGGCAGGGCCCCGTCGAGTCACCCGCTCGCCGATGCCCTGGCGACGATCGAGGCACTGGCGCGTGACAGCGGAGAACGTCACGAAATCGCCGTGCGCCTGGCCGAGCATGACGGTGCCCTGTATCTCGACATCGCCGACGCTCAGTGGCGGGCCGTCGAGATCACCGCGACCGGCTGGCGCGTCGTGGAGAACCCGCCGGTACGGTTCCGCCGATCGCCCGGGATGGTGGCCCTGCCCGTCCCGGTGGAAGGCGGCACGCTTGACGCGCTGCGGCCGTTCGTGCCGGGAAACGAGGCTACGTTCCGGCTGGTCCTAGGTTGGCTCGTGCAGGCCGTCCGCGCGTGCGGCCCATACATGATCCTTGTTCTTCTGGGAGAACAGGGAACCGGGAAGTCGGTACTCGCCCGGATCCTGCGCTGGCTGATCGACCCCAATACCGTCGCGCTGCGCGCGGTGCCGCGCGAGGAACGCGATCTCGTCATCACCGCGACCAACGGCTTCGTCGTGGCGATCGACAACGTGAGCGGGATGGCCCCGTGGGTTTCGGACGCTCTCTGCCGAATCTCAAGCGGCGGGGGATTTGCAACGCGCGAACTTTTCAGCGACGACCGGGAAGCACTCTTCGCCGCCACCAGGCCGATCATCTTGAACGGGATCGCCGAGGTGGCGTCACGGGGAGACCTGATCGACCGCTCGCTGCTCGTCACGCTGCCCACGATCGACGACGACAATCGCCGCAACGAACGCGAGATCCTGGCCGACTTCCAGGCCGCCGCCCCGGCAATCATTGGAGCACTCTGTAGTGCCGTCTCGGTGGCGCTTGCCCGCCGCGATGAGGTGAGGCTCGAGCGACTCCCACGCATGGCTGACGCCACGTCGTGGATCGTCGCCGCGGAGTCGGCTCTCCCTTGGCCGGGCGGCGGATTCCTCGAGACCTACCTGGGCAACCGAGCCGAAGCCGTAGAAGTGGCCCTCGATGCCGACAGCATCGGCGGCGCTCTACGGCAATTCATGGAGAACAGGCTGAGCTGGACCGGGACCGCAGGCGACTTACTCGCAGAACTGGGAAAGATCGTCGCCGATCCGAAATCGAAGGACTGGCCCGGCAACAATCGCGGGCTGTCCGTTCACCTCACCCGTCTCGCTCCCGCATTCCGGGGGATCGGCCTGGAGGTACAGCGGCTCGTCAAAAACCACGCTCGCCTCATCGTGATCGAAAAGGTGGCCGAGGGAACGCAAAGGGAACGCAAAACCGGGGACGGAAACGCAAAGGGAACGCAAACCGTGACCCCGGAGAAGCCAATTGCGGCCTCGCTAGGAAACGCAGGAAACGCAAAACACGCAAATAACCCCATCCTTGCTCCCTGCGTGAACAGTCAAGAAAAAGAGAGAAAAGAGAGAGAAACGGCCACAGAGGTAGAGGTATGACAAGAGTAGGGGAATTTGCGTCCCTTGCGTCCCTTGCGTTTCCAAGGGGCAGCCTGTGACGGCTCACGCCCTGCTTGCCGAATTGAACCGCCGTGGTGTGACGGCCCGTGTGGTCGGGGATCGGCTCCGTCTCGCTCCCGCTGCTGCAGTTGACGAGGGACTACTCGCCGAGGCCAGGCGCCTCAAGCCTGAGCTCCTACGCCTGCTCACCAACCGCGGTCAGGTAGTGACGCCTGCCGTTTGTGGCTGGTGCAACGCCGCGCTCGAGCCCTACCTTATCGACCTGGTCGGCTGGCCTGCGCTGCTCTGCACCTCGTGCAAGCGGTGGACCTATGCGGGAGGGGCAGTATGAGCGCTGCTGGCGCTCGTCGCGGGACGTCCCGACGTCCACCCGATAAGCCGATCGCACCGCTGGTGCCGGGCTCAACCGCCAACCTTCAGACAATCCAACGTCAGGAACAGGCGGGACAGAAGACACGCGGCGGGAACGCCGGTGAGCTCCGTTTCGGACCCTACTGGTGTCACAACTGGTGTCAAGCGGTCGTGTCTGTGGTAGGTGGCGGTGCGAAACGTGCGGTATCACACGAGATTACAGTATGTTACGTACGCTCCGGCGTCGAGATACCACAACCTGACACGCGGTTATGGAGAGCGCGTGTCCCCCGTGGAAAGCGCTCGTGCCGGTCGCGTGACGTGGAGCAAAGGGAGGCCGTATGGCCGATGACACGAAGACGTTAGCCGAGTTCCAACGCAACGCCGAGGACACGCTCCGCGTCTCGCTGTCGACGTTCAAGGGCAGAACCTACGTCGACGTGCGGCTGTTCTACACCAGTGACACGGGCGAGCTGCTCCCCACGAAGAAGGGCGTCACCGTCACCCCGGACCTGTGGGACGCCTTCCGAGCGGCGATCGCGGCAGCCGAGGCCGAGCTGCAAGCGCGCAATCTCTGGCACCCGGAGGCCAGTGCATGAGTGGCGCCGTCCTCCTGGGCCTTGACCCGGGCTCGGTCTGCGGTTGGGCCGTTCACGACGGGGAGCGGATCGTCGCCTCCGGGGTGTGGAACCTGGCGCCTAGGCGCGGCGACTCGCCCGGTGTGCGCTATCTCAAGCTCCGCGGCCGACTGACGGACGTGCGGGATCGGTTCCCGCGCCTCGAGCTCGTGGCCGTGGAGCAGGCCCACCACCGGGGCGGCGCCGCGACCGAGTACGCCCTCGGGATCCTGACGCACGTGCAGAGTTGGTGCGCGGAGGTTGGGCTAGATCACCTCGTGGTACACGGAGGCGCGGTCAAGCGCCAGGCGACAGGCCACGGCAACGCGGACAAGGGCTCAATGGTCGCGGCAGCCCTCGAGCGCTGGCCCGGCTGGAAACCGGAGACGCACGACGAAGCGGACGCCCGTTGGATCGCCGAGGCGGCAGCTCACGAGCTCGTGGGGGTCGCATGACCGAGGGCGTTGTCTGGCGTCTTGGCTGCCGGCGTGGCTGGAGGCGGGAGATCCGCCGCGCCTTGGGTCGCGTGGAGCGGCAGTACAGGCCCCGGCGCGCAGAGGCAGCAGCCGGGCGCCTCGAGGTCGCGCCGTGGCGTCGCCGGCGGATTGACTCAGAGGATGCGGTACGCGGAGTGAACGCGGTACGGGACGCCCGCTGAGCGCGGGTCTAGGGAGTAAAGATGTACGGACAGATCAATCGAGCGCAGAAGGCGAAAAGGTTGTACCAGGCGCGGGCCGCGGTGCAGAAGATGGAGCGGGCCGTCGCCGACTTCCGGCGCTTCACAACGGACGCGAGCGGCGAGCGACTCCGCAAAGACTCCTCTGCGGTGGATCGGCGTCGCGCCGCACTGGCTGACATCAAACAGGCCGCGCACGAGGCGAAGGCCGCTCTCGAGCCTATTGCCAAGGCGGAGAAGCTCGAGGACGTCGACAGCGACCTCAGTGAGATCGTCACGTCGGCCAGGACTGAGCAGGAAGCCGCGGAGCGGATCGCGAAGCGCACGGCGGCCGAGATGATCGCGGCGGGCTACCGCAAGGTTGGCAAGTGACGATGCACACAAGGCGGCCAGAGACGGCGCGCCAGAGGCCGCTCCTGTAGGCGAGGGGTAGAGAGCGCCCCGGCGCTGCGAAGGCAGGCCGGCCGCTAGAGACCCCGAGCGATGGAGCGGCAGGCGCGACGTGGCGCCGCTGAGCAGTCAACGCAGGACGGACACGAACGCACAAAGGATAGGTGGACTGTGAGCAGGCAACCCCAAGAAACACAGCGACAGGCAGCGGAGCGCCTCGTGGCTGAGCGGACGGAGGCCGTCACCATGCTCCGGGCTCAGGCTGAGCAGGTTCGCAGCGACGGGAACGAGCGCCAGCAGCGCCGGCTCGCGCTCGTGAAGCGACTTGCCAGTGGCGAGGACGTCAAGCGGGAGATTCAGAAGGTCGACGCGATCGAGGACGAAGCCGTTGACCGCCTTCAGGGGCTCGAGGTGCTGATCGAGGAGGCGGCCTTCGTCGTGAAGGAAGCCGAGGAGGCGCTTCGCGTGATCGTGCAGGCGGAACGCACCGAGGAGCGCCGACGCCTCGGCGAGGAAGCGCACACGGTGGCCGTCGAGATCGCCGCCAGGGTGCGCGTGACGTGCGCCGCACTGGCGCGAGCGCGCGGAGAGTTTCTCCTCGCGCTGCAACGGCTCGCTCAGTACGACGCGGGCGCGGCTCAGGATCTCGGGAACTCGTTCACGATGTACAGCAAGCCGGGTCCTCCAGTCCTCGAGCTGTTCGACAAGGGCTGGAAGACCTACGTCATGGACGGCATGGGCGGCGCCTCGGCGCCCTGGGAGGTCCCCGCCATGCTGCCACCGGACGGCTACCAGGCGCAACCGAAGCCGAAGGCGACGCAGGCCGAGCCGCCGTCGCCGGCGGCTCCATGAGGCCCAGATGAGCAGCCCAGCCATGAGCGACGGTGTCAGGGGCAAGCGCGGCGTCTGCCTTGCGTGCCAGCACCCGAAGCGGGCGGCACTCGACGCGGCTCTGGCGGCCGGCGACACGCTGAGCTTTCTCTCCGCGAAGTTTGGTATCTCCCGGAGCGCGATTCACAGACACAAAACACAACACCTGCTCGAGGCGATCGCGGCCGAGGTGCCCACCGCAGCGGTCGAGGCGTGGAACGGTTTCCTCACGCGCCTGCACAAGCACGACGAGCGCGCGGAGAAGCTATTCGCCGAGGCCGAGGACATCATGAGGAAGGCCCGCCGGCGCAAAGACAACGCGACGGCTCTGCAAGCACACGCTGCGGCCAGGGCAGCGCTCGCCGAGCTCCGCGCCGCGATGGAACTGTCCGCCAAACTCGGAGGCCAGCTGAGGGCCGGGACCACGGTCAACGTCGCGGTCCTCGCCGCCGAGTCGGGCGGCGCTCTGGTGGAAAGGCTCTCGCGCCTCATCGCGGGAGCGCAGGCGCGCCTTCCTGCCGGCGAACCGGAACGGGAACCCGAGGCGGCAGGCGGGGACGCACCGCCACCGATCGAGACGACGGCCGAGCTCGTGACGGCGGAGCCGGTGTCATGAGCGCCCGCCGTTCGCTCGCGGCCAAGCTCGCTGCCTTACCTCACGAGGAGAGGCAGCGGATTTGGCACTCGCTCTCGGCAGCCGAGCGGCAGCAGCTCGCCTATGAGTGGCGCTTCTGGGCTCGGCCTGAGCAGCTCGCGCCTCCGGGCGAGTGGTCAACGTGGCTCATCCTGACGGGGCGAGGCTGGGGCAAGAACCGGACCGGCGCCGAGTGGATCCGCGCCGAGGTTGAGTCGGGGAGACGCAAGCGGCTCGCGCTGGTCGCACGCACGGCCGCCGACGTGCGGGATACCGTCGTGGAGGGCGAGAGCGGCCTGCTCGCAATCTCCCCGCCCGGCTTCCGGCCGGAGTGGGAACCCTCTAAGCGGCGCTTGACCTGGCCGAATGGTGCCATCGGCACGACGTACACCGCGGACGAACCCGACGCGCTGCGCGGCCCGCAGCACGATGGCGCGTGGTGTGACGAGTTGGCGTCTTGGAGAGCCGGCCCCGAGGCGTGGTCAAACCTCATGATGGGCCTTCGGCTGGGGCGAGATCCGCGCGTGGTGGTGACGACCACCCCGCGCCCGGTGAAGCTCGTCAAGGATCTCCTCGCCGATCCTCATACCGTCGTCACCAGGGGCCGCACGTACGACAACCTCGAGAACCTCGCTCCGACGTTCCAGCGGACCGTGATCGCCCGCTACGTCGGAACCCGCCTGGGCCGACAGGAGCTCGAGGGGCTCGTGCTCGAGGACGCGCAGGGCGCCCTGTGGAAGCGCGACCTCATCGAAGCGCATCGCGTTGCCAAGGCTCCGGAGCTGCGGCGGATCGTGGTCGCGCTTGACCCGAGCGGGACATCGGGTGCTGACTCTGACGAGTGCGGGATCGGCGTCGCCGCGCTCGGCGCCGATGGGCACGGCTACGTGCTGGACGATCGCAGCGGGGTCATGAGCCCCGCGGAGTGGGGAAAGCTCGCCGTCTCGCTGTACCACATGCACAGCGCAGATCGGATCGTCGCGGAGGCGAACTTCGGGGGCGATATGTGTGAGCAGGTGATCCGCGGAGTGCGCGACGCCGAGGATCGCCCGGTCGGGGCGAGCGTGCCGTACAAGAAACTGACCGCCAGCCGCGGGAAGGCGGCCAGGGCTGAGCCCGTCGCGGCGCTCTATGAGCAAGGGCGCGTTCACCACGTTGGCGTGTTCGCCGAGTTGGAAGACGAACTCTGCTCGTGGGAGCCGAACAGCGGGCAGCGATCGCCAAACCGCCTTGACTGGCTGGTGTGGGCACTCACGGAGCTGATGCTCGGCGATGGTGGCGCGGAGAATTGGCTCGGCTACTTGAGTGCGGAGGTTGCGAGGCAGCGAGGCGAGATCCCCGCCGAGACGCGGGCAGCAGCACCCGAGGCGGCCGAGCCGGCGACGCTGCACCCGCTGATCGAGGAGCCGGTCAGGCCGTGGATGGAGGACCAGGCCGCATTCTCCGGTGGGCAGAAATGACGAGATGGGAGTTGCCGGGGCGGCCTCCAGCCGGCGACCCTCAAGGCGCGGGCTCCGGCTCCCTTACCCCGGGGCCTGCGCCGGTTAGCTCGGTCCTCGGTCTGGGGCTGTGGCCTGTGCTGGTTTACGTACTCGCGTTGGTCCGGTCGAGGCGGTAGCATGATCGAGCATGCAATCATGGAAGCCGCGTTCCCGAAGTCCCTACGGTCGGAGAAGCGCCTCGTGATGATTCTAGAGGCATACCTCGATGAGAGCGGCATAGACCATGGCTCCAAGGTCGTTTCAGTTGGAGCGCTCCTGGCGACACAGGGTCACTGGGAGGCCTTTAGCCGAGTCTGGCGACAGGCACTCGCCGAGTGGGGAATCCGCGAATTCAAGATGGCGGATTTCGTGAACGGCGCCGGGGAATTCAAGGGGTGGTCAAAGATCGAAAAGAGAAGGCGTTTCAGCCGTGTTGTCGAGATGATCAAAACGCACGATGTGGCCGCATTCGGCGTCATGCTTCCAACGAAGCCCTATTTCTCCCTAGCGAAGGAAGGCTTACCGAGGACGCTGAAAGACGCTTACCAGGTTGCCGCGCTCGTCTGTATGGCGAAGGTGGTCTCTCATCTTGTTCAGCAGCCCCGCGAGGTTGAAATTGCGTATCTCCTCGATGGCGGAGCGCCAGGTCATGGTGAACTCGATGCGGTGCTACACCGAATCCAACTAGCTCCGCACGAGCGGGCTGCTTACAGGATGGCGTCATACACCTTTGCGAGCAGTGAGAGGTTCTGCCCGATACAAGCGGCGGACATCCTCGCTCACGAGCTCGGCGAGCACTGGGAGCGGTTGCATGCGCACGCGCCAGTCACGGCGCTTGAACGCGACTACTTCAAGGAAGTCTCGACGATTCTTCACGCGCCGTGGGAGGTTGTTAGCGTGCGGAATCTCCGGCAGTACGATGACGCCTATTCACGGCGAAAGTCCGGGCGGCGGGGCGAAAAGCGACAATGAGAAGAGGGACACTGATCACCGGGGCGGCTTCGAAGCCGCATCTTCGCGCTCAGGCCGACCGCTAGCTTTCTTCGGGACGCCAGCGACTGGGCGAAGAGACCCCGAGCTGTCCTAGACTCAGACAACGCAGGGAGGTCCGATCGAATGGCAGACTTCCGAACCCCGGAGGACGTCAAGGCGCACTACGTTGAGCGCATGGGCGAGGAGTTGGGGCTGCTCTTTCACGAACTCTGGCAAGAGGTCGCCCTGCTGCGCATCGAGTGGGGCGAGTTCATCGAGCTGTTCGGTGAGAAGCGCAGCCGCGTCGCCCTCATGAACGAGGCCGCGCCTGCCTTCTTTACGATGGTGCAACGCCTCCTCTGGGAAGAGACGCTGCTGAGCATCGCCCGCCTCACCGACCCGCCGTCTAGTATGGGGAAGGACAACCTGACAATCCGACGTTTGACGGGCTGCATCGACGACAGCGGTACCGCCCAAGAGGTATCCCGATGCGCTAAGGAGGCCGCCGACGCCGCGGATTTCTGTCGAGACTGGCGAAACCGCCGCATCGCACACCGCGACCTCGCCCTCGCCACGAAGAAAGAGACGGCGACGCCTCTCGAGCTTGGCAACCGCGTCAAGGTCGAGGCTGCCCTCCTGGCGATCGAGCGTACCCTGAATGCGGTTGGCGGTTACTACACGGGATCGACCACCCATTTTGACCTGGGGAGCCGCCTGGGTGGGGCGCTGTCGATGCTCTACGCCCTCAGGAGGGGTGCCAAGGCCGAGGCCGCCTGGCGTGCTCGGCTCGAGCGCGGCGAGCCAACGTCCGAGGACCGGGAGCACGAGGAGATCTAGTCGGCCGTTCCGTACACCTGGCGCCTTCGGGCGCCCCTTCGTCGTCCACAATCAGCACGGCGCCGGCGATTTGAACCAGGCCAGCACCGCCGACACTAGCGCGGTGGCGCTCGCGGCAAAATAGCCAAAGGCCGCAAGGCGATTTGCACTGGACAGCCGCGCGTTCAGCCTCCTCACAAATTCGTTCACCTCGTCGACGAACTCCTTTCCTCCATAGACGGTGGGTACCCCAAGCAGGTGCGACGGCCGAATCATGCTCTTCAATTCCGGCAGCGCGGCCTGCCGGTCCCGCCAGTGACGAACGCCTAGCCCAAGAAAGACAACCGCGAAGACTAGCCAGACAATGCTTAGGCCCATGGATCCTCTCCTCTCAGTGCCGGAGCTTCGCAGCCCGATCGCATCGGTCGCACGCCAGGACCGGCCAGTCCCGCACGGGTAGGTGGAGGCGGGCGATCTCGAGCGCGACGCGCTCGCGCATTGGCGCACCGCACCAGGGGCAGCGGGGCGGACCGGCGGGTCCGGTTTCTTGGCCTGGTGACTTTGCCATGGGTAGAACCTATCCCGCTCCGGCGCGGTCTGGTGCGCCTGTGGCGGTATCATGGGTGAACGATACCACCAGGGCGCCTTCCGGCGCCCTTCAGTTGGCCCGCACCGCGCGCCGCTGGAGTCGACGCTGGGTATAGGCGATCCCAAACTCCGCCCCTGGTGCCGTGATTAGGTTGTCGTTGGCCAGGAGTGTTTCGTCCCCAGTCGGGTGAACCATCCAGCAGTAGGACTCGGAACCTTGGGGGGTCTGCCGGTCGGCCCGCGCCGTAAGCACGACCGTGTCGCTTTGCGAGACCGCCATCGTGAAGCGGCCGTCCGCGTCGGTCTTCGTGGAGGCCAATCCGGTAGGGAGCGAAGAGCACAGATAGTCAGGCGACTCTAGGGCGTCGATCTGCCTGCGGAGTTGCGCGACGGTGCCGGCGCTTTGGTTGCGGCGCTTCGTGGCCTTGTCGATCGCCGCCTTGTGCTCGGCCCCATGGTAGACGAGTGTCGGCATCTTCAGGACCTGTTTCCAATCGCGCTCGTCCGCCTCGACGGCCGCACGTAGGGCCGTTCGGTCCTGCGCGAGTGTGTGCTCCGCTTCGGTGAGGAGCGCCTCGAGGATGGCCGTCTGGTCTGCGCTGTCCTTTGTCTTCGCGTCCAGGTACGTGTGGATCTCGGCTTCCCGGACGGCGTCGACCCGCACGAGGCCAAGCCGGATGTTCTCGCGACCGGTGGTCACGATGAAGACCTGTCCCCGTAAGGCCCTAACTTGAGGGGTCGCGGTGGTGGTTCCTGTCGCAGACTGTTCGGATCGCCCCCTTGCTCCACAGGCCGCCATGGCAAGGACGAGGAGGGGGATGCCTAGTGCAGCATTCACCGCCTTCACTCGCTTTGAAAGGGCCATACTTCGCCTCCCGGTGTCAGACATTCTGCCCAAGACCTCATTTTCCCACGACGACGTGGTGGGGCGCCTTCGGGCGCCCATTCGTTTCGGGCCTATGATTGCAGGAACCAAGCAGGAGGAAGCGATGACAGAGCCCCTAGAGCGGTCCGAGTTGCTATGGCGGCAGTACGAGCTCGAGGTTGATCTATACAAGCACCATTTTGACCAGGCCGTGAGGATAAACACGCTCTACTCCATCATTACCGGCGCTATCCTGAGCTTCTACCTTAGCCAGAGAAGCGTCCCCACCGCCAAGTGGGCCCTTGCCTTGCCCTTGCTGTTGAGCGTGGGCCTTGCTGGAGCATCTTTCTATGGTGCGTGCCTCCTTGGCAATTCGAGGAAGGACCTTATCGGCATCACCAAGGCCTTGAACCTTCCCTATTTTCCGGAGACCAGGGTCCTTTCGTGTCTGCTCATTCTGTCGGGCCTGGGTGGTCTGCTTGTCGCTATTGGCCTTGGCTGGCTCCTGCTTCAGTAGATCTCACAGCCAGGGAGACCCTAGCGACCCGGGTCCCTAGGGTCTCTGGGCCCCCGGCTGGAAGAGCAAACGAGGCGGCGTGCGCCGCAGTCGGCGTCTCGGGCAAGAGCGTGGAGCAGGAGCTCCTGAAGCTCGTGGTAGCGCATTCTCGATTCCTCCTCCTGCGGAGTGTACGCCCCGCAAGGATGTCGC
Source organism: Terriglobia bacterium (assembly GCA_020073245.1). GTDB lineage: Bacteria > Acidobacteriota > Thermoanaerobaculia > Thermoanaerobaculales > Thermoanaerobaculaceae > RBG-13-68-16. The sequence goes on from JAIQFQ010000005.1 coordinate 55,336, forward strand.
AGGTCTGGGGCTGGCGTTTCTATCCGCTGTTCTGTGTGGCCGGTGCTAAACTAAAAAATCTATGGCGAGGGAACGTCCGGCGATCCCGAAGGGGATCCGGGAGCGGGTGCTCAGGGAGTTCAACCACCGTTGCGCCTTCTGTGGCCGAGACCGACCACAACTGCACCACATAGACGAGAACCCCGCAAACAACGAGCCGCTCAACCTCGTGCCTCTGTGTCCCAGCGACCACCTGACCGACGAACACGATCCAACTCGCCGGGTCGATCCGGCCATCCTTCGACTGTTTCGCCAGTACCGGGATCCGGCGATCTTGAAACCGCAGTTTGTTCCTCTGTTCGATAGACTCCGCTTCTTGTACGTGATCGGGCCAGAGACCCCGATTGATACGCTGCCGGCTGCTGTCGATGATCTGCTTCGGTTCGTCCAGGTGCTTCACATGGGAGCTTACTTCGCGGCCAAGATCGGGGAGCTGTTGCGGGACCTCTCGGTGGGGTGGATGGCCGTGAACGCCTCCAACGAGAGGGAAGAGAGCGGAATCTACCAGATGTATCGGGAGATGCTCCAACGTAACGCGCCGGCCGTTGAGAAGCTCGTTGTCGAACTTCTCAGATTTCAGACTTGGCCGTGATCTGGCGCTGAGACCCGTATCAGGAATTGACACCAGTTCTGACACCAGTTGACTTGACATTACCTAACATTCCCTGAACGATAGGGAGCAGAAGTCCTTTCTTCTCAATCATCGCTGATACTAGCTGAACGTGGGCTTCTAATTCCTAAACCGCGTGTCGGAGGTTCAAGTCCTCTCAGCCCCGCCACCTCGAAACCTTCGCGGACCGGCGAGAGTCTCCCTGCTGGGGTGTCGCGTTCAGCGTCTCACACGATGGGGGTTCCCTCCGGCAGGTCGCGCCCGCGGCTCAGCAGGTCCGCTCTCTTGAGCAGGGTCGGGATGCGGAAGGGACCGTGCATGCAGCGGATACGCGCAGCGGCTTCCGAGGCGGTCATGCCGATCGCTGTGACGTACAGCGGCGAGCGGCTGTGGCCTCTCGTGACCTCCTGCGCCGGCGCGCCGCGGAAAGGAGTCTTGGCGACGCCGATGACGGCGGACCGTCCGCCCAGCGCCCCATGGAGATGCGCACCGAGCCCCGGCCGGGACTCTCCAAGCCAGACGTAGCCGTCGATGACAACCGTGTCGGGGAGTCGAGTCAGGCCTCTCAGCACCGCGAGGAGGCACGGCAGCTCCCGGCGGAAGAAACTCCCGGGTTCGTACGGCGCCGCGTCCGGGACCCGCCGCACGAGCTCCAGAAGGGGCTCGGCGTCGGACCACTCGTGGAAGAGCACGCATGCAGCCGTGGCGCCTGCATCGCGGTAGCCGACGTCCAGGCAGGCGATCACCGGCCGCTGGCGTCGGGACCGAGGGAGCACTGTTCGTTCCAAGCGCTTCATAGTACCCGGTGGCCTGAGTCGCTCGAAGGGCCGCGGCCGCTGGCGCCTCCTTGCGCCGCAGCGAAGTGGAGGCTGAGGCGAGGAGAAGGCATGGCGACCCCCCATCGCCCTCACCTCTTCCTCATCCCGATTCGCTGTTCGTCGCAGGGGAATCCTGCCATTGCGAGGAGTCCCGCCGCAGGCGGGATGACGAAGCGATCTCGTCGACTTCGGCGAGAACGCCTCGTCGCTGCTGCGCGGCTCCTCACGATGACAACACGTGGTGGCGGAATCGTCACGACCCCATTCGCTGGGCTCGGGGGCCTCGCGACGACAGCGAGAGCGCTGCGGTTGAACAAGAAGCGATATCAGCGGTCAAGGCCACCGCACGTGGCGCCCGCGACTACCCTCTGGTCGTGTATCGTATGCCGCGAATGTCCTCGCACCGTTCGAACGACCTTGCCTGCCCCCCCGCACGATCGCGCTCGCCTGAGGACCGCCCGCTCGAGCGTGAGTGCGGCCGCCGTCCGGTCGTGGGGCTGGTGTCGTACGACTCCTCCGTTCCTTCCTTTCGCCTGCGGATGGCCGCGCTCCGGCCGCCGCTCGAGCGCAGCGGCATCGACGTGTGCATCATCGACCTCGGCCGTGGGCGCGAGTGGCGCCGCGTCATTGAGCGCGCCGAGGAGCTTCGCTCGTGCGACCTGTTGATCTTTCAACAGGTCAAGCTGCTGGGTGGGGAGCGGGCTCTCGTCGGCAGGTGCTGCGGCATCTGGGTCCTCGATGTCGATGACGCCATCATGTTCCGGCGCCCGCGGCAGCCCGGGGAGGCGCCCTCGCAGGCGAGGTGGCGCCAACGGCGCTTCAGGAGGATGGCGGAGCGCTGCCGGCTTGTCGTGGCCGGATCGGGTTCGCTCGCCGGGCTGATCGGGACGGCGGCGCCGCGCCTCGAGGTCCTGTTCACGCCGGTGGACCTGTCGGCCTACCCTGTTGCCGAGTTGCCGCCGAGGGATCGTGTCCGCCTTGCGTGGATCGGGTTGGGGAGCAACCTCTGCTACCTCGAAGGCCTGGCCCCCGCCCTCCGCCGCCTCCGGTCCGAAGGGGTGGACTTTGAGCTCCACGTCATCTCGGATCGTCTCCCCGACATGGAGGGCGTCCCGTGCGTGCGGGTGCCGTGGTCCGAGTCCCGGGAGGGCGCGGCGCTCGCCGACTGCGACGTCGGGTTAGCTCCCATTACCGATGATGTGTGGACGAGGGGGAAAGCGGGCTACCGCTGCATCCAGTATGCGGCCGCCGGCTTGCCAACCGTGGCCTCGCCGGTCGGGGCGAACCGCGAGGTGGTCATCGACGGCGAGACTGGGCTATGGGCCTCGACGGATGAGGAGTGGTCTTCAGCCCTCCGCCGGCTCTGCGGCGACGCCGGGCTCCGAAAGCGGATGGGCACGGCCGCCCGTACTGCGTGTCGCAGGTTCGAGCTCTCGGAGTACGGCCGGCGCTACGTCGAGCTGGTCACCGAGCTCCTGAGTCGCCGGGAGCCCCCCGCCTTGTAGAGACCGTAGTCAGTGGTCCGTGACCCATAGAGGCAGGGGTCAGGTATCAGGGGTCAGGGGTCAGAGAAGGCACGGCCAGTGGTCGGTGATCAGTGGCCGGTAACGACAAGACGCGCGGGCCTGCGGAATTGTGCGGGTAGCTGCAGCGCAATTGCCCCGCATTCTCTGTCCTTTCGGATCCCTGGCCCCTGACCCCAGACTCCGTTTCTGATGGGCCATGCCGCACCGCGCTACCTCTGGTGAAGAAGTGCTCTCAGAGGCCGCCTTCGGGCCGGAACGCCGTGTTGTAGAGGTGTCGCGCCCAGCCGCGCCTTCCGAACTCCTTGCCCTTGCCGCCCCGTTCTCCGCCCAGCATCCATTCGCGCACCGGCACGGAGAACCCGGTCTTGCCCCGCGTGTAGACCGCCGGAGGCAACCCTCCGGCCGGGCTCCTGGCGAGGTACAGCTTGCGGTTGCCGTGGGAGTGCACGAGCAGAGGGGCGACCTCACGCAGTAGGTGGTGCTCGACGAGCGGCACGCGGACCTCGAGCGAGTGGGCCATGCTCGCCCAGTCGATGTCGCGCAGCAGCTGGTCACGCATGTACATGCACGACTCGAGCGCGACCATCCGCAGGAAAGGCCGGGATGGGTCGGGCGACAGGGCCCCCTCGATGAGGCCGGTCATATCGAGGCGCTCGAGGCCGTCGCGCGCCGCCTCGGCGCCCATGAGCTCGGGCAGGTCCCACGGCATGAACACGGCTCGCTTCAGGAAGTAGGCGCCCGCATAGGTCGGGCCGTAGATCAGCACTGAGCCGTGCTTCTGGCTGATGTGCGTGCTTCTCTTCGGAGTCAGTGCCAGGTAGGCGCGGTGCAGAGCCGTGGGGAGGAGGGGCACCTTGGACGGCACCCGCGAGTATTTCACCATCAAGGGGACCTTACGGTACGTTCCGTAGCCGCCGAGCAGCTCGTCGCCGCCGGTCCCGGACAGCGCGACCTTGAGGCCGCACTGCGCCGCCGCCCAGCTGACGAGGTAGGAGTTGATCGCGTCCGTGGTCGGCTGGTCCATCGCCTCGATGATGCGCGGGAACTCGGCGAGGAACTCCGCCTTGGAGATCGTCACCGTGGAGTGGTCGGTCTTGTAGTGCCTTGCGACCTCCCGCGCGAGCGGCGCCTCGTCGCGACGGGTGCCCTGGTAGTTCGCGAACGAGAGGGTGACTGTCTTGAGGTCGGTGGCACCCGCCTCGCGAGCGAGGGCCACCGTCGAGGTCGAGTCGCGCCCCGAGGAGAGGAACACCCCGACCCGCACGTCCGCCACGAGGTGGTAGCGGACTGACTCGAGGAACGCACGGCGGAAGCGCTCTTGCAGTTCCTCGTCCGAGGTCGGTCCCGAGTGCTCGGCGGCATCGGTGAGGATCGCGGGGACCGAAGCGAACAGTTGGGGATCACTCACTCCACGTTTGTCCACCCAGGCGAACGAGCCCGCCGGCAGGGAGCGGATGGCGCGGTAGAGCGTGAACGGCTCGGGAACGTAACCTCGCAGGAAGAAGCCCGCGACGCCGGCCGTGTCCTGGCGCCGAGCGACGCCGCCTCCTGCGAGGAGCGCCTTGACCTGCGAGGCCAGACGCACGATGCCGCCGTCCTGGGCGATGTAGAGCGGCTTGATGCCATAGAGGTCGCGGGCGATCAGCATCCTGCGGTGCGGGCCGTCCCAGAGCGCGAACGCGAACATCCCGCGGAGCTCCGCCAGCATCCCCGTTCCTTTGGCCCTGTATAGCTCCAGCAGCACCTCGGTGTCGGACGTCGTGCGGAAGCGATGGCCTGCGGCCTCGAGCCCCCGGCGCAGGTCGCGAAAGTTGTAGATCTCGCCGTTGAAGGCGATGACGCACTCACCGTCGCTCGCCATCATCGGCTGCGCGGCTGCGTCGGAGAGGTCGATGATCGAAAGCCGGCGATGGGCGAGACCGACACGACCGTCGGGGGAGATCCACTCCCCGACGCCGTCCGGCCCCCGCGAGCGCATCGCATCCCGGATGGTCCGTAGCTCCTCGCGGTCCACCTGCCCCGCACGGGGGTCGAATGCGACGATCGCTGCAACACCGCACATGAGGGACGCTCCCCGTTCGACGCTCCGCCCCACCGACTCGCATCATGCCCGGATGGTGGCGGGCGACTGTTCAGAACACGAAGGTAGCACCCCCGGCGTGTGCGGCCAAGGCGGACGCGGGGGGCGACGGAGAGTCGGGAGTCAGGAGGTGGAAGTCAAAGGTGAAAGGTCAAAGGTCAAAAGTCAAAAGCGGCAGGTCCCTGGACAAGAGTCGAAAGGCAGGAGTTCATTGGCGAAAGTTAGAAGATGGCGACCTAGACCCCAGCGCAAGGCGCGGTGGCGTGCGCGCCGTTCTTCGGTCCTTGACCTTTTGACCTTTGACTTTTGACCCTTAACTTCCCGCGTTGTGCGCGTAGGCCGGCGCCACGGCTCGCCCCGCGGTCTCCCCCGAGACCACTAAGCCCTTGACGTCCTCCGCGCAGGTGCGGCAGAGAGCACGCACCGCGCGCAGTTCGTTGTCCGTCACTTCGCCCTCGACGTACATCCCTCGACTCCTGCGGAGACAGGAGTCGCAGACGCCTTCCTTGTCGGTCACGAATCGCCAAACGGGTCCGGCCATTGCCACCCTCCAGGGCGATTCCCCGCGTTCCGCTCCGGAACCAGGAACTCGCACCGTCGTTCGTCAGGTTGCTCCGGGGGACCCGCCGTGGGGCGGGCCCCCCAGCCCATCGAGTCGATAGAAACCCCGGATTCAGCGCTCGCTCTTCGTGCGGCTCCCCGTGATCAGAACGGGATGTCGTCCTCGCTCTCGGGTGGGAACTCCGGTGCCTCTCCGCCGCCGGCGCCGCCCCCACTGGGCTCCACGCCCTGCGGCTTGGGCCCGACGAAACGAATATTCTGGGCGATGATCTCGGTGAAGTAGCGGCGGTTGCCCTTCTCGTCGTCGTAGGTGCGGGTGCGGATCGAGCCCTCGACGTAGATCGTCCTGCCTTTGCCGAGGTGCTGCCCGCAGAACTCGGCGAGTTTGCCGAACGCGACGATGTTGTGCCACTCGGTCTGTTCTTGGCGCTGGCCGCTCTTGTCTTTCCGGTACTCGTTGGTGGCCACCGAGAACTTCGCCACGGCCAGGCCGCTCGGTGTGTGCCGCAGCTCCACATCGCGGCCGATATTGCCAATCAGGATTGCCTTGTTGACGCTCATCGCTCGCCTCCCGGCGTGGACGGTGACACAGACTAGCAGATCGCCGGCACAAAAACGAGGGGCCGATCGAGATCACGCGACGCGAGCCGTCAGTGCAGCGCCCGCAGGATCTCGAGCAGGATCCCGTAGGTGACGGCGGTTTCGGTGACACGTCCGATCTTCTCCCCGGTGGAGAGGTCGTGCCAATCCTCGGCCCAGGGCCCCTTCAGCACCAGGCGGAAATCGGCGGCCGGCATGTTCATCACGAGGCTGCCCGCCGTGAACGGGGCGTCAAAGCCGAGCATGCCGCCGCGCCGCGCCGCCGCTTCCTCTCGGCTCACCGCGAACGCGAGTCGGACCATGGGATCGTTCCACATCTCGCGCCGCATTGTGACGTTGAACTCCGAGTGCCCCCGGTCGTGGTCGAGGTCGACGAGTTGATCGAGGTTGAGCGAGAAGGGACGTTTCGCGGCCTCCGGCTGTGGGGCCGGCGTCGGAGGCGGGTCGGCGGCTGCGGCGGCCGCGACAAACACGCCTGCGAGAAAGACCATGAGCAACCTCATCACCCTTCGGACGCCTCCGACGCTTCCAATCTAGGTCCCGCGTGGGGTGTTTGCTAGAGTGCTGGGGATGTCGACCAAGAGGCGCCTCCTGACGGCCACCGGAGGCATGGCCTTGGTCACGCTGGCGAGCCGGCTCTCGGGGCTCGTCCGTGACAAGGTGGTGGCCTACCTGCTCGGGGCCGGCCTCGTCGCCGACGCCTTCTACACGGCGTTTCGCATCCCCAACATGTTCCGGCAGCTCCTGGCCGAAGGTGCTCTCCACGCCGCGTTCATCCCGACCCTCGCGGAGCTCAAGTCGTCCGGCGATGAGGGCCGCTCGCGGGCGTTCGTCCGGGCGATGACCTCGCTTCTGTTGCTGGCGTTGCCGGTCGTGGTCGCAGCCGGCGTCCTCGCGGCGCCGTGGCTCGTGCACCTCTTCGCGGCCAAGTTCGCGGCAAACCCGGAGAAGTTCGCCCTCACGGTGCGCCTCACCCGGCTCATGTTCCCGTACCTCGGTCTGATCTCGCTGGCCGCGCTCGCCCAGGGTGTGCTCAACGCCTCGGACCGGTTCCTGCTGCCGGCGGCGACGCCGATCGGCCTCAACCTTTGCATCGTGGCCGGAACCGTCACCGGCGTCGTCGTGTTCGGCGGCCGCGCCGAGTGGATGGCGGCGGGTGTGCTGGCCGGCGGGTTCTCCCAGCTCGCGATCCAGTGGCTGGGGTGCGGCCGCGTCGGCCTGCCTTTGCTGCCGGGGCCGGGTGTGCTTCGCATCCCCGAGATCCGCCGCGTCCTGCTCAAGATGGCCCCGACCGTCACGACGCTCGGAATCTATCCCCTGACGGTGCTGCTCTCCACCCGCTTCGCATCGGAGGTCGGCGAGGGGGCGGTGACCTGCATCTACAACGCCTCGCGCCTCAACGAGCTGGTCTACGGCGTCGTGATCGTCCAGCTCACGACGGCGGTGTTGCCCATGCTCGCCGCCGAGAAGTTGGCGAGCGAGGCTGCCGCTCGCGGCACCCTGGGGTTCGCGATGCGTCTGCTCTCCGCGGTCGCGCTGCCGAGCACCGCGTTCAGCGTCGTGCTGGCGACCGCGATCACGGGCGCGTTCTTCGGCGGCGGAAAGTACGGGGTTTCGGCGGTCCACACGACCGCCGCCGCGCTGGTCATGTACTCCCTCGGGATGCCGTTCCTCGGCCTGACCAAGCTGCTCGCGAGCGCCTCGTTCGCGTGGAACGACACGCGCTCGCCGGTGATCGCGTCGATCGTCAACCTGGTGGTCTTCTTCGTCCTGGGCGTAACGCTGACGGGGCCGTTCGGCGTGCAGGGCGTGGCGGCGGCTGCCTCCGGCGGGCAGCTCGCAAACGCCGCAACGCTCCTGTGGCTCGACGGCCGCCACAGGCGGCTGCCGCGGTTCCTGGACATCCTGCCGGCGGTCGGGCGCCACGCCGTCGCCGCGATCGGCCTGGCGGCGGCGGGGTTCTACCTCAACCGCCTCGCGCCGGTTCCGCTCCGCACCAGCGTACGCTCGCTCGCGCAGCTTTCGGCCTACGCGCTGCTCTGCGGCTCGGTCTACCTGGGCCTCCTGGTTGCACTGGGCTCCGAGGAGTGGCGGGAGGCGCGCGAGTTCCTGCGGCGGAGGCGCGCGGCATGAGGATCGTCGTGCAGCGCGTCCTCCGCGCCTCGGTGACCGTCGACAGCAAGGTCGTCGGGGCGATCGGCCGCGGCCTCGTGCTGCTCGTCGGTGTGGAAACCGGCGACGGGCCGGAGCAGGTCGAGCGCGCGGCCCACCGCTTCTCGACGCTGCGGGTGTTCTCGGACGACCGCGGCGCGATGAACCGGGGCCTCGACGAGGTCGGGGGCGAGATCCTGGTCATCTCGCAGTTCACCCTCGCGGGCTCGATCCGCCGCGGTCGCCGGCCGGACTTCGTGAGGGCGGCGCGCCCCGAGGAGGCGGAGCCTCTGGTGGACGCCCTCGTGGCGGCGTTGCGCGCCCTCGGCGCGCGAGTGGCGACCGGGGTGTTCCGGGCCGAGATGCAGGTCGAGCTGGTCAACGACGGCCCGGTGACGTTCGTCTGGGACGATCCCCCAGCAACGACAGGGGAGAAGTAAGACGTCAAAGGGCAAAGGGAAGACGAAGCGCGAGTAGGTGGTCGTCTTCCGTCTTACCTCTTCCGTCTTCCCTTTTCCTGTCGTCAGGGCAGGATCTTGATCGGCTCCGGCGTGAAGCAGAGGATGAAGACGATGACACAGATCCAGCCGAGGAGCCGCCGGCGCGGGTCGAGTTCGCCTCCCTCGTCGGGAATCCATGGGTGCCGCACCCGCATCACGAGCGCGATCACGGCCCACATCCACCAGCCCGTCCACCAGAACCCGAGCACGATAAGCGCCGCCAGAAGCGGCCATGCGACGCGGCGCTGCCAGCGTCCGATGAGCGCGTAGGTGATGTGGCCGCCGTCGAGTTGCCCGAAGGGGAGGAGGTTGAGGGCGGTGACCAGGAGGCCGAACCAGGCCGCGAATCCGGTGGGGTGCAGCAGGAGATCGCCGCCCGGAGGCACGTCCGGATGAACGAGCCAGGTCAGGCCCTTGAAGGCGAGCGGCTCGCCGAAGATCATCACGCCGCCCTTCGGTGGATGGGCGATCGGTGTCGAGAGTCCGATGCCGGCGAACAGGACGGGGAGGGAGACGAGGAACCCGGCCAGGGGGCCCGAGGCCCCGACATCGAACAGCTCGCGTTTGGTCATGAGGGGCGAACGAATCCGGATGAACGCGCCGAGTGTGCCGATCCCGAATGGGACCGGTAGGAAGAACGGCAGGGTCGCGTCGAGCCTGTGGTACCTGCACGCAATGTAGTGGCCCATCTCGTGGGCGAGCAGGATGACGAGGAGCGGCAGAGAGAACTCGAGGCCGGCCCTCACGATTGCGGGATGGAACAGCAGATCCCAGAACGTCCGCGCTTTGAAGCCTGTAGGCACGTCGCCGAAGGCGATACCGCCCGCCAGCGTGGTGGATACGAGCGTGACCGCGAGCAGCAACCCGTGGAGCCAGACGCGCTCGGGTGGCGGGGGTGGACGGCGAACGACCCCGACGGGGACGCCGTCGGGGCCGATGATCTCGAGCTCCAGATCGGAGCCCTGCACCTAGCCGATCACCCGGAGGGCCTTGCCGGGCTTGAAGCGGATGGTCTTTCCTGGAGGGATGGCGACCTCGACGCCGGTCTTCGGGTTTCGGCCGATCCCCCGCTTGCGGTTCTTGACCAGGAACACGCCGAAGCCGCGCAGCTCGATGCGCTCGCCCTCCGTGAGCGCGTCGCGCATCGCGTCGAACACCGCGTTGACGGCCTCATTCGCCTTCGCCTGCGAGAGATCCACGGAACCCATAACCTTCTTCACCAGATCGGCCTTGATCATGCAACCCTCCACCTTCAGCCGCGCCAACCTAATCCGCTGGCGGGGCTTCTGTCAAGCGGGCACCGGCCCGCAGCTTCTGACGCAGCACCAGGATCTCCAGGGCGAGCCCTGTGAGGCGCGCAACTTCCTGTATGAGCGGGATCGGGACGTCGGCCACGCTCCCATCGCCGTTATCGAGCCATAGGAACCCTGCTGCCTTGCCTCGAACCTTGATCGGAACCACCACCACCTCATGCGGCTCGGGAGCGCCCAGCGCGCCGAGCAGCAGATCGTTCCCTTCGCCGCCGCTCAGCGCCCCGGCGTGCAGGTCGACCCCTTTCGAGAGGTTGAGGAAGAGGGAGGGACGGTCGAGCGGCAGGATCAGGGTGTGAAAGCCCTCTTGCTCGATCGCGGGGCCCCGTGCCTCCCACCCCATCACCCGGCCCTGCTGGAGCGAGAACAACGCCACTCGAGTCGCCGTGTTCGCGATGTGGTCGAGGACGAGGCCGGCGACCTGGTCGCGATGCGTGGCGTTGGAGAGGGCGTCGACCAGGTGCACGGCGGCACGGGCCGGACCCCCGGCCACTGTCGCCAGCGGCACGAGTTGCGGGAATGAGGCCGCGAACATCGCGGGGGGCTCGAGTGCCGGCGCCTCCAGCCCCGGCATCAGCTCCGACGGAGCCGACTCGAGCTTCCAGAAGTTCCGCCACTCTCGTGCCATGGCACGCGGGGGACCGGGCGGGGGCGCGGTCACCACCGCGTCGGCCGCGACGCTCGGGATCGCGAGCACCGCGCTGAGTGCGGCCTCGGTGGCCACGTGCGGGCGCGGCACCAGGCCGGTGACCTTCGAGATCTCGTCCACCAGGAGGAGGTCGTTGGGAGTTGCCATGGCGACGTCGAGGTTGCGCCCCTGTCGGCCGAACGCCACCACCAGGTTGCGCTTGCCGAACGCGGGCGCGATGAGCGCGCGCACCTCAGACGGCGCCGTGGCGAGCTGGAGCGCTCCCGCGGGAGGGCATCCGCTCTGGCGGGAGAGAGCCTCGAGGAGCTTGCCCTCGTTCAGCAGGCCGAGCCTGACAAGCCAGGTGCCGAGCCGGCCCCCGTGGCGGCGGCAGGCCTCCAGGGCGCTGCGCAGGCCGTCCGGGGACAGAGCACCCATCTCGATGAGGATCTCGCCGATCCGTTTTGGCACCAGGTCGCTCCAAGGGTCAGTATAGTCGCGGCGTGGGGCCGCCTCCAGGCGCTGGGACTCATGCGCTCGTGGGGGTCGCGAGCGGCAGGCACATCACCAGCGCGTCCTCACCGTCGGCGTAGTAGTGGGGTCTGCGACCGAGCTGGTCGTACCCGAGGAAGCGGTAGAGGCGGAGGGCACGGCGGTTGGAGGGGCGGACCTCCAGGATCAGTCCGCGGGCTCCTGACCGCGCCGCTTCCTCCCGAGCCTCGTCCAGCAGGGCGCTCGCCAGCCCTCGCCCCTCGTACAGGGGATGCGTCGCCACCTTGAGCACGTGGAGCTCGTCGAGCTGCCAGCAGGCGAACAGGTACGCCGCCAGGTAGCCCGCCTCGGTGTAGGCCACGCGTTGGAACCGGAGCGGCTGGCCGACCTCCTGCAGGTAAAGGTGCTGCGGCCAGGGGTCAGTGAAGACCTCCGCTTCGAGCGCAGCGACCGCCGGGATGTCCTCCGTGCGCGCCGGGCGGGTCAGGAAGCCTTGGGCGAGGGCGGACACGGCCTAGGAGCCTTTCCGAGTCGTCGGGCGCGGTCGCGTTACGGGCATCGCGGGGCCAGGTGAACGGCGCCGCGAGAAAGGCGGGGGGGTCGCCGGGGCGGGCTCGAGGTAGATGGGGATGAGGGTCGAGGGGTCGGGCTCCTCCTCGGTCGCAAGGAGGGTCAGGAGCGCCTCCGCCGTCGTGATCGCGGCACGCGCGAGCGGCGTTCCGGGTGGAAGCTCGAGGCCGGCAGGCGCAACCACAGGCAGCCCCGCCTTGACGAGCGTCTCGAGCGCCGCGATCCGGGGCTCCTCCGTCGCCTCGGCGCGTCCACCGTGACGGGAGAACGACTGGATGTAGGCGAAGCCGCGGCGGGCGGGCTGCACGGCCAGGCACTCCTGAATGTCGGTGCGGGCCGCCTGGGCGACGAGCGAGGAGAACCCGTGTGCGGGGATGCCGAGCGCCATGGAGATGCCCTGCGCGGATGCGAGCGCGACCCGGACGCCCGTGAACGACCCTGGGCCGCGGGAGGCCACGACGCCCTCGAGGGCGCCACGCTCGAGTCCGGCCGCGCGGAGCAGGAGGTCAACGGCGGCCATCACGAGCTCGGAGCGCGGGGTCGAGCCAGCGAGAGCGACGATCCCGGTAGCGCCCGCTCCGGTGCCGAGCGCGACCTCGAGGCGGGGACCGCAGGCGGCGATCGCCAGCGCGGTTCTCATGACGCAAGTGTTGCTTGACGCGAGCGGCCCGTCAAGCGCCACGCTACAATCGGTGAGGCATGAAGCAGACGCCGATGCTGCAGCAGTACCTGGAGCTCAAGAGCCAGGTCCGGGACGCCCTGCTCCTGTACCGGCTCGGCGACTTCTACGAGCTGTTCTTCGAGGACGCCGAGGTCGCCGCGCCCATCCTCGGTATCGTGCTCACGAAGCGACGCCACAACGACAAGGTCAGCTCCCCGATGTGCGGAATCCCCCACCACGCCGTGGCCAGCTACGTCGGGAAGTTGCTGGACGCCGGGCTCAAGGTCGCGATCGCCGAGCAGGTTGAGGACCCCGCCAAGGCGGGTGGCCTCGTGCGCCGCGCGGTGATCCGCGTGTTGACGCCAGGGACCGTGACCGAACCGGAGCTTCTGGGGGACAACGAGAGGCGCTGGATCGCGGCAGTGCGGGAGACGAGCGGCGAGGTGGCCGTGGCGTTCCTCGAGGCCGCTTCGGGTGAGTTCGGTGGGTCGAGTTGCGCGTCGCGGCAGGAAGCCCGCGACCTGCTCGCGCAGCTCCGGCCCCGCGAGATCCTCCTCCCTGAAGGGGCGTCGGTCGACGGTCTTGCCGGTGCCGATGTCGGGAGCCCCGTCGTGACCACCAGACCGACGCCGTGGTTCGAGGCCGGACGCGGCGAAGGGTTGCTGCGCCAGGTGCTGGGCGTCGGCTCGCTGCGCGTCTTCGAGCTGGAGGCGGCCGAGTCCCTCGTCGGCGCCGCCGGTGCCCTCGTCGAGTACCTCCGGACGACGCAGGGCGAGCTGCCGCGCCACGTGCGCACCTTCGAGCGGCGCCGGCGCTGCGGGGAGCTCGTGTTGGACGCCGCCGCGGTGCGCAACCTCGAGATCCTGCGAACCCCGTCGGGGGACCGCAAAGGCTCGCTTGCCGGAGTCCTCGACCATACGGTCACGCCGATGGGCTCGCGCCTCCTGCGTGACTGGCTCGTTCGGCCGCTGGGCGACCCGGTGGCCGCCGCGGCGCGCCACGATGCGGTGGCGGCGCTGGCGGACGACCCCGGGCGTCTCGCGACGCTTCGGGAGCTCGTGAAGCGGGTGGGCGACCTCGAGCGGGCGGCGGCCCGGACCGGGCTGTTGCAGGCCCGCCCCGGCGAGTTGGCAGGCCTGCGAACGGCGCTTGCAGTCATCCCCGAGGTGCGGGCGGAGCTCGCGGCGTCGTCCAGTCAGCTCCTGGCCGCGCTCGGAGTGCGGGCGGACTCGATGGACGACATGCGCGAGGACCTCGCGGCCACCCTCGCGGAGGAGCCCCCGGCGCTCCTCGGTCCCGGCACGATCCGGCCCGGCTGCGACGCCGAGCTGGACGAGGCCCGGCGGCTGGCGCACGGCGCCAAGGAGGTTTTGGGAGAGCTCGAAGCCCGCGAGCGCGCTCGCACCGGGATCCCCAACCTGCGCATCCGGTACAACCGGGTCTTCGGCTACGCGTTCGAGGTCTCCCGGGTCCATCTGGAGCGTGTACCGTCCGACTGGGTTCGCCGGCAGACGCTGACGGGCGCGGAGCGCTTCGTGACCCCGGAGCTCGAGGATCTGGAACACCGGATAACCACCGCCGAGGTGCGCGCCGACGAGCGAGAGCACGCGCTGTTCGCCGCCCTCATCGACCGGTGCGCGGAGCGGGCCGCGCGGCTGGCGGCGACCGGGCGGGCGCTCGGCGCTGTGGATGTGCTGACTGCGTTCGCGGAGCGCGCCCGCCGCGCCAACTATCGCCGGCCGCACCTCGTCCCGGGCCCGCGCATCCGCCTCGCGGGCTCGCGTCACCCTGTCGTCGAGGACCTCTCACGTGCGGCGTTCGTCCCGAACGACGTCGATCTCGATGGCGAGCGGGGGCAGATCGTCGTCCTCACCGGCCCCAACATGGGCGGCAAGTCCACCTACCTCAGGCAGGTGGCGCTGGCCGTGATCATGGCGAGGGCCGGCTCGTTCGTCGCGGCCGAGGAGGCCGAGATCGGCGAGATCGACCGCGTGTTCACGCGGGTCGGCGCCGCAGACGACCTCGCCCGCGGCGAGTCCACCTTCATGGTCGAGATGACCGAGGTGGCGAGCATCCTCCGCCACGCCACGACCAACTCGCTCGTGATGCTGGACGAGGTCGGGCGCGGAACCGCGACGTTCGACGGGCTGTCGCTGGCGTGGGCGGTCGTGGAGGCGCTGCACGACTCGCCGGACGGCAGGCCAGGGCCACTCGTGCTGTTCGCCACGCACTATCACGAGCTCACCGACCTGGCCGGCCGGCTCGACCGCGTGGTGAACGCCTCCGTCACCGTCAAGGAGTGGCAGGGGAACGTGCTGTTCCTCCACCGGGTCGTCCCCGGGCCGTCGGATCGCTCGTACGGGATCCACGTCGCGAAGCTCGCGGGCGTGCCCGATGCGATTTGCAAGAGGGCCACCGAGGTGCTTCGCCAGCTCGAGCGGCAGGAGCTCAAGGTCCTGGAAGCCACCACTCCGGTCCAGCAACCGGTGCAGCTCGCGCTCTTCCCGCCCTCAGAGGACGCAGTCCTCGAGCGCCTGCGAAAGGTGGACGCGGACCGCCTGACCCCGATCGAGGCCCTCAACCTGCTGGCGGAGCTCAAGCGCGAGGTCGATCGGTGAGCGCGTTCCTCGTCTGCGGCGTCGCGGGCCTGGAGCTCGACGCCGGCGAGCGTGCCCTGCTCGAGGAGCTTCGCCCCGGAGGCATCGTCCTCTTCGCCCGCAACGTCGCGGACCGGAAGCAACTGCGCGCCCTGGCCGCGGAGCTCGCGGCTCTCCCGTCGCGTCCCTATCTGGCGGTCGATCTCGAGGGCGGACGCGTGAACCGGCTGGAGTCGCTCATCGGTGCGCTGCCCGCCGCCGCCTCGGCCGCGCAGGCCGGCTTGCAGGCGGTGCGGGCGCTCGCCGAGGCCGCGGGCGCCGCCTGCGCCCACTTCGGGATCGGTGTTGACTTCGCGCCGGTCGTGGATGTGGCCCGACCGGAAGGGTGGCTGGGCGGCGAGGCGCGCTGCCTGGGCACCACAGAGCATGCGGTTCGCGGCGCCGCCTTCGCCTACCTCGAGGGTCTCGAATCGCTCGGCGTCGCGGGGTGCCTCAAGCACTACCCCGGCCTGGGCAGCGGGGCGGTGGACTCGCACCGGGAGCTGCCGCTGCTCGACGACTCGGCCGCGGGTGAGTCTCGCGTCTTCCACGCGCTGCTGGCGCCGGGGCGCGCCGTGATGGTCGCGCACGCGCTGGCTCCGGCGATCGGCGAGGCGGCGTGCCCAGCGTCGCTGTCGCGGACAGTTGTGGGTCGCCTGAGGCGGCTCGCTGGCGGGCCGGTCATCGCCGACGACCTCGAGATGGGCGCCCTCTCGGAGTTCGGTACCATCCCCGAGCGGGCGGCGGCCGCGCTCGGCGCTGGGTGCGACCAGGTCCTCGTGTGCAACGCCCTGGAGGCCCGCGCGGGGGTGGTTGCCCACGTCGAGGCTGCGGGTCGCCGCGATCCGGTCCTCGCGGCCCGCCTGCGAGTGAGCGAGGCGCGCGTCGCCGGGTTCGGTCGCGGCGAGCTGCCCAAGGTGAACTGGGATCGCGTTCGCGGGCTGTCGGACCGCGCGCGAGCCATGGTTGGAGTCGGATCGTGAAGAGGGCAGCGGTGCTTCTCTCCGGCGGCCTGGATTCGGCCACCGCGGCGGCGTGGGCTCAGGGCGCCGGGTTCGACGTGATCGCGCTGTCCGTGGACTACGGTCAGCGTCACCGGCAGGAGCTCGAGGCCGCGCGCCGCGTTGCGGCCCAGCTGCGGATTCAGGATCATCGCGTCGTCGCCGTGGACCTGCGGGCGATCGGCGGCTCGGCGCTGACCGCCGACATCGCCGTGCCGAAGGACCGGAACGAGATCGGTGGCGATGTCCCCGTCACCTACGTGCCGGCGCGCAACACGGTGTTCCTCGCCCTCCTCACCGGTCTCGCGGAGGTCGTCGGCGCGTCCGACCTGGTGATCGGCGCCAACGTCCAGGACTACTCCGGCTACCCGGACTGCCGGCCGGAGTTCCTGCGGGCGTTCGCAGAGGTGGCGCGCCTGGGCACGCGTGCTGGCATCGAAGGAATGCGCTTCGCTGTGCACGCGCCGCTGCTCCAGCTGTCCAAGGCAGGCATCATCCGGCTGGGCGCCGCCCTGGGAGTGGACTACGGGCTCACGCTCTCGTGCTACGACCCGCCTGGGGGGTTCGTCCACTGCGGGCGGTGCGATGCGTGTCGCCTGCGCCGCGCGGGGTTCGCGGAAGCCGGAATTGCGGACCCCTCCACCTACGCGGAGACGCCGGGAGCGAGTTAAGAGTTGAGAGTTGAGAGTTGAGAGTGAAGAGTTGGAGACAGGAGCCTCCGGTCTTTCAACTCTTAACTCTTCACTCTGAACTCTTCGCTGCTTTCAGGATCACAGCGGTTGCGCGAGCCCGAGCGAGTCGCGAACCATCGGCGCCGTGACCCGGAGTCTCTTATGGCCGCTGTCGGCGTCCTCAAGGGCTGCGGAGTTCCACGGGTCGAACTCGATCGGGTTGATGATCTTCGAGAAGATCGTGCGCAACGCCCTGGCTCCGGTTCGCGAGTGCTTCTCCGCCTGTTCCGCGACGATCGTGGCGGCGAGGTCCTCGATCTCGAGGTCGATCCCCATGACGTCCAGGTAGCGCCGGGAGCGCACGAATGGGGAATCGAGCGCGTTGAGCAAGATGCTCTTCAGTGAATCGACCGCAAGTTCGGAGAGCAGCACGACGGTGTCGAGACGCGCGATGAACTGCGGCACCATCCCGTAGGTGAAGAGATCCTCGATCTTGAAGTAGTCGGCGAGGGAGAACCGCACCTCGATCGTCACCTGGCCGTCCGCGCTGCGGACCGCCACCGACCGGAGCGACTCGCCGCTGCTGGGGTTCGTCACGCGCGACCACACCTGGTCGTAGAGGCCCTCGAACGCGCCGCCGCAGATGAACATCATCCCCTTGGTGTCGATCTCCATCGTCAAGGGCTTGTCTTCGCCGTCCACCGTCACGTGCGTCTTGATCGGGATCCTCTCGCCTTCCATCAGGGTCAGGATGCCCTGCTGAAGCGCGACGCCGATCGCGTTCGGCTTGCCTGCGAGGATCGAGGACATCTTGTCGATCTCGTCCACGCAGATCGTGGCGCGCTCCATGGTCTCCTTGAGCTCGGCGGCGGTGGGGGGGTGGCCAATCACGGATCGCGCCCGCTGCTCGACCGCGGTGAGCAGCCGTTCGGGACGGAACTCCATGCGGTCCGAGTCCACCAATAGGTTGGCGTTGACCAGCGCCACGACCCGGAACGGAGCGTACTCCGGCACCTCGTTGTAGAGGCGCTGGATGTTGTTCATGATCGTGGTCTTGCCGGTGCCGGAGTTGCCGATCAGGATGATGTTCCCGGGCACCTTGCCCGTGACGTGCTTGTAGATCGATACCGAGACGAACCTCAGGGCGTCGTCCTGGCCGAGCACGCCGCTCTTGAGCTCGTTGAGGATCTGCGGCGGCGTGATGGTCTCGATCGGGCGCAGCCCGCCTGCGGACGCCGCGCTCTTGCTCTCCTTGCTCGTGACTT
This sequence comes from Terriglobia bacterium, assembly GCA_020073245.1. Classification (GTDB taxonomy): domain Bacteria; phylum Acidobacteriota; class Thermoanaerobaculia; order Thermoanaerobaculales; family Thermoanaerobaculaceae; genus RBG-13-68-16. Next base: position 73,455 of record JAIQFQ010000005.1, read on the forward strand.
GATCCTTGCCCAAGTTCCTGCCTCCTGCCAACCTACGGGCGCCCCCGCTCTTCCGTTTGGGGCCTCGCGCAGCGAGTCATTCTGCCATTTTCCGTTGGACTTGTGTAACTCATCCTGGGTTGTCCCTCGCGGGACGGGTCTTCTCTCGCCCTTCGGGCAGCCTCCTTCTCTGCCCGGCGGGCTCGGTTGAGTCGCTCGGGCTGAGCATCGAGCGCAGCGTTCCGACCCGCTGGCCCGGGCGGGCGATCCAGCCGCAGCGACCACCCGCAGCATCCCCGGATTGAATCCCCGCCACCCAGCACTGGGTCAGAGCGTCCGTTCTTGGAAACAACTTCGGTGCCCGCTGCGAGCGCCGGTCAGGTGCCTCGCCTGGACTGCCGGTACAGTAGCTCTCCGGATGCCGTGAGCTTCTCGAGCCACATCGCCTTGAGGACACGGAGGTCCGCGATCGGATCGTAGGCCGGCTCGTCCCGCGGCTCCAAGCGGTCGAGCGCTTCGAACTCGAAGGCACCGGGCCCCAGCTCATTCCAGTCCCTCTGAAGCTCGCGATCGGGGTGCGACCCGTGCTCCAGCTGGAACCGCTGCCGGTTCAGCATGCCGGGGAGGTTGACGGTCGATCCGACCAGCGACTTCCCCGTCGCCGTGTTGCGAACCCGGTAGATGCCTGCGGGCTGTGGGGTTTCCTTGTACTCGCGGATGCGCGCCTTGCGGTCAATTTGACTCACAAGGATCTCCTGAACGGGCCCTGTCTGCGACATGCATGACGCTCGCGTTCAGCCGACTGGGACGGCTGCAACGGCTTTTTGGGTGGCGGGCGCCTCGTGGGCCTCACCAGCGCTCCGAGTTGGTAGAGAATTCAAGGCTCTGGATCTGCGCGTCCGCCAAGTACTTCTTGACCCAGCTTGGAGCCATACTCCAGGAGACCAGGCCGGAGCGGCCTGGGTAAAGTTGTTCGAGGTGCGCCTTCGAAACGAGGAAAACCGAGACTCGCCGGGCAGCGTCCACCACGATCGCAAAGTACGGAACGCACTGGAAGGCGCTGCACGCAGCCTCGACCTTGGCAAGATCCTTGGGGTGGCCGATGTTCACTGACTCGGCTTCCTTGCCGGGGAGCCGACTCCGCGTCTTCACGGAGATACCGAGGCGTTCGCCCGAGCGTGGCCGCTTGGCGATGAGGTCGATTCCTGTGTGATCCACCCGGGCACACTCAAAACCCGACCGCGAGAGCCAGTAGAGCACAAGGGCCTCTCCGAAGTCGCCTGTTATCTTCGCGTGCCGGCTACTCTTCTCCACGGTCACCACCCATGGCTCTGTGCTGCCTAGCGGTCCGCCCAACGCTTGAGCTCAGCGGCCACCGCGAGCGCCGGCGAGCGGCGGTCCGCTGCAGCGAACGGTTAGATGGCTCAGTCACTGATCCATACTCGCTTGAATGAGGCGGCTCGGTCATCCCAATAGAAGAAAGAGTTGGCGCTTTCCTCCTTGAAATAGTCGATAGCGGGACGCTGGAGCATTAGTTCTTCCGACTCACCCGGCTCACAGTCAACATAGCCCTTTCCACACGCCGTCCTGTACTCCCCTGGCGCCGCCAAGGCGATGCCCATTGCGTCTAGCCACCCTGGCTCGTCGATCTGGTCGAGAATGACCGCCGTGAATCCCCGTGCGTTGGAAAGGAACACCACCAGGGCCATTCCCGACGCATCGGTCTTGACCAGGAGCCTGGCCTCGTCCATCACATTGTCCCCATTGAAATCGGCCCCGACTCGGAGAAAGCGTAACGGATCGTCCTTCCTCCACTCCTGAGCCACTTCGTGGGGAGCGGGGCTGCGCCACCCAGCAGGTAGTACCAGCGGACGGCCCGTTGTGCAACCGGTGAGCGCGGAGATCAACCAGCAGGCGGCGAGCAATGGGCCCATCAGTCTTAGAGACCATCTAACGCTCGCGTTCAGCCGCCCGCCGGCTAACCCCTCGGACTTCGGCATGGCAGGATGATGAACCACGCGATGGCCGCCCACAAGCAGCCCGGCCGGCGTGACGCTGCAAGCGCTGGTTAGGCGGGGACCCACCCGCCCCTAGTGCAGAAGGTAGAGAATGTCCAGCACAACCTTCCGCCACGTCGCTAACTCCTCCTCGCTTCCGTCCTTTCGCTTGAACGAGACGAAAACGCCTTTGCACCTCGTGCAACCCATTGCCTCACACTGGCCAAGAAGGCCTGACTGAAGGCGCCCAGTTTCACAGGAGGGACAACGTACGGCCGGCGGGTTCTTTCCCGGGACAAACTGGGCGAATTCCTGCATCGGTTTCGCCGAGCGAGTCCGCCAGAGCGCTTCCCGCTCGGACGCGCCCAACCAAATTGACGGGCAACGGTCACACTGCTGCAGCGACACGCCCGACACGTGATAGACACTCATTTCGGAGCAACAGTCCGGGCAACGCAACGGTTCTAGATCCTCCGCCTAACGCTGCGCTTCAGCGGCACGCCGGCTGACCCTTCTACATTCGGTATTCCACGATGATGAACCGAGGTACGCCCGCCGAACAAGCACGTCGGCCGGCGTGCTGCTGCAAGCGCTGGTTAGCCGGCAGGCGTGCCAAGAGGCCATCACCACTTCCCGAGGACGACCTGCATCCCAATGAGAAGGAAGAGCCCGCAGAAGAGCACACCTACCACCGCGAGTATTCTGTCCTGCCAGAGATAACGTCTAGGGTGAAGATCGCGGTCACGACATTGCGCTCGGAGGATGGGCCACCGGGTCCAGTTCCTGGGGCGATGCAGTTGGTGATCGAGAGCCCACGCCTCCGGTGAGCTCGTCCACGCTCTAAATCCACGGAAACCGCAGAGGAGCATCCCAACCAAGCCACCCGCAGCTATTATCAGGCCGTCCGTCATCGTCAGACCTGGGTTTAGGGTGATCACCTTCTTTCATCCTTTGTCCGGCTAACGCGGATTAGATGGACTATTGGAAAAGGGCAAACCGAGACTCGCACGCTCGGTTTGCTGGATCGGCATGGACTCATGGGCCCTCCGAAGTTTCTTGCAGAGCTGATCGTACACCTCAGGCGTCTTGTGGAACGGTCCGGGAAACAACGCCTCGGAGTCCGCATAATCCGTCCACAGGGGGAGCGCCCTGATCGCCCCTTTGGCGTTGGACACTCGTTCACCGAGCGGGCCTGGGTGGCCGCCGGACTTGTGGGTGGGGGGTCATCAACCCGCCCCTGGGGTGCGGCGGCCATAGGTCCGGCGACCGCGGTCCACCGCACGCGCGAGCCTGGATGGGGCGTCGGTGCCGCTTCTCTATGCGGACACCGAGGGGCCCCGTCCCGGATCGCGCATCTGCGGTCGCGGTCGCCGGACTCTCGGGCCGCGGCGAGCGGGGGCGAGCACGGCCCGAGTGGCGCCGCACCCCAGGGGCAAGAAAGAAAGCCTCCAGGCAGTGGAAGAGGATCAAATCCTGCTCTTCGGGGAGATTCTCCGCTCGCTGTGCTCGCTCAGCATGACAGGGTGTGGCGCACTGCCAGGGCGCGACCTAGGGCAGATCCTCTTCTTCGAGGCCGAAGTAGTGGCCGATCTCGTGGACGACGGTGTCCTGAATCTCCTGGATCAGTTCCTTCCTGTCCTGGCATTCGTCGAGCAACGGGAGTCGGTAGATGACGATCCTGTCGGGGAGCACGTTGCCGTACGTGCCGCCGCGGTCGGGCAACGCCATCCCCTGGTAGAGGCCGAAGAGGGTTTCGGTCTCGGGGTCGAGGCCCGCGTCGAGGAGCTCGTCCTCGGTGGGCTCGTCCTCGACGACGACCGCGATGTTCTCGAGATAGGGGGCGACCTCCTCGGGCAAACCGTCGAGCGCTTTGGTGACGACACGCTCGAACTCGTCGCGGCTCATCCGCATCATGCGGAGTATGATACGCGGTGTTGTCCGCGTCCGCGGGAGGACTGATGGAACAGGCAATTTCAGCGCTGGGCCTCTTCGTCTTCGTAGCGCTCGCGTACGTATTCTCGAGCAACCGGAAGGCCGTGCGCTGGCGGACCGTGCTGTGGGGGCTCGGGCTGCAAATCGCGTTGGCCGCGATCGTGATCCGCACGCCGTGGGGCTTTGCGGCGTTCAGCTTCCTCGGCAGCCTGGCGAAGAAGTTCCTCGACTTCTCGGACGCGGGTGCGAGCTTCGTCTTCGGGGAGAAGTTCACCGACCATTTCTTCGCCTTCAAGGTGCTGCCGACGATCATCTTCGTGTCGTGCGTGACCACGATCCTCTACTACTACGGAATCCTCCAGAAGGTGGTGAAGGGGATCGCCTGGCTGATGATGAAGACGATGGGCACCTCGGGCGCCGAGTCGCTGTGCGACGCCAACGTCTTCGTCGGGCAGACCGAGGCGCCCCTGATGATCCGGCCGTACCTCGCGACGCTCACCCAGTCCGAGCTGCACGCGATCATGGTGGGCGGGTTCGCGCACATGGCGGCCGGCGTGATCGTTGTGTACATCTCGTTCGGGGTCCCTGCCGTGCATCTGATCGCCGCTGCCGTCATGGCGGCGCCCGGCGCCCTCGCGATCTCGAAGCTGTTGTTCCCCGAGGACGGAGAACCCGAGACCCGCGGGACGGTGCGCGCCCACGTGGAGCGGCCGTGGGTCAACGGCGTGGACGCCGCCGCATCGGGGGCCTCCGACGGCATGAAGCTCTGCCTCAACGTCGGCGCCATGCTGATCGCGTTTCTCGCCCTGCTGGCGCTGGTCAACGCGCTTCTCGGTTGGGCAGGCGGACGCGCTGGGATGCCGCAGCTTTCGCTGGAGTGGCTGTTCGCACGGATCTTTGCACCGATCGCGTGGCTGATCGGCATCCCATGGAGCGACTGCGGGACCGTGGGTGTGCTCCTCGGCAAGAAGACAGCACTCAACGAGTTCATCGCATACCTCGACATGAAGACGTTGCTGGACAACGCCAAGCTCGTCGTGAGCGGTGCCAAGGCTGCCGGATCGGTGACCGTCCTGTCCCAAAGGGCCACGGTGCTGGCGACGTACGCCCTGGCCGGCTTCTCCAACATCAGCTCGATCGGAATCCAGATCGGAGGCATCGGTGGTCTGGTTCCCAACCGTCAGCACGACCTGGCGAAGCTCGGCGTGCGGGCCCTCGTCGCCGGAGCTCTGACCAACTTCGTCAGCGCGTGCATCGCGGGTATGCTCTTGTGGTGAGATCGGAGTCCCCAATGCGCCATCGCGTGTTCCTTCCCCTCGTCGCGCTGCTCGTGGTGAGCTGCAACATGCAGGACGCCACGGCGCCGGTACCCCAGCCGGATAGCCTGATCCTCGGCAGGATCTCCGCCATCCGGGAAACGGCCGACCGCGGCGGCTGGGAGGTGGAGATCAACGAGGGCCTCCCGGAGTCGATGCAGGGAGCGATGCGGCGGGAAGGGCGGACCGTTCCGCAGCTCGACAAGGATCTCGCCGTCAAGGTGCGCGTCACCGGCGACACCGTGTGCGTCGCCGGCCTGCGCGCCGGGGACCTGGACGAGTTTCGGGTCGGTCAGCAGGTCGCCGTGAATCCGGTGCCGGGCACGACGGCGATGGTGGGAAGCAAGGTCTTGCTCGCCGACGCGGCGGAGTTCTACCTTTTCTCGGCGTACCAGCTCAGGTTCCTGCCCAAGTCGCTGGACGCCATGCCGGCCGAAGTGGCGACCCCCAACGACCCCAGGAAGATCAACTCGGCCGCGGGCGACTTCACGCCGGTGCCCGTACAGGGGTCCAAGGTGATCTACTTCGCGACCGGGCTCCTTCCCGGTGTTCCAACCAAGGGGAGCGCGGCGCCTCCGGTGGGGGCGGAGCGGAAGGGCATGCGCGGCGCTTCGGGCGCGCTGGCTCCGTGGGTCCTCGGGGGCTACCGGCCCTACCGCGTTGCGTGGGAGAAGGGGGCATGGGGTGAGCCTCAACCTGTCGAGCTGCCGGGGATCGCGGCCGGATCCGCGGCGCGGATCACCTGGGTCAACGAGGACGAAACCGCATGCCTCGTCGAGCTGAGGCAGGCGGATGGAAGGCGCCAGCTGGTCGCCTCTCGGCGGGAGAACGCCAGGGCTCCCTGGGGTGCCGTTGAGAAGGTCGATGTGCCGGGCGGCCCGAGCGTCGGTGACGCCCAGCGTTTCGGCAGGCACCTCAAGGCCCTGGTCTGGACGGTGTACGACGCGGGTGGGAGCGACCTCTGGCTCTCAACGGAGAACAAGCCGGGCCAGCCTCTCGAGCCGCGCATCAACACGATGGGGCCGGAGTACGCGCCGAGGCTGGGCCAGAACCAGTCCCTCTACTTCTGTCGCGCCGACCGCCAGCTCCTCTTCTCCGGAGGACTGGTGCAGGAGGTTCGGCTCCCCGGCATGCAGCGCCGACCGCTGCTGGAAGCCGTTCCGGCACGCGACGGGGCTCTGCTCTTCTTCCGCATGCCTCGGTTCACGCCAGGGCTGATGGGCTGGGACCTCGCGGTCGCGCCGCGGGCCGGGAACGGCTGGGGCAAGCCGGTACTCCTCGACGATTGGAGACCCGAGTAGCGAGCGACAGGGGTCAGGGAGCAGGGGTCAGGGGCAATACCGCGAGCCGAGATCCCCCTCGAAGCGGCAACCTCGAACTGTAGGGGCTGCCCTTACGGCCGCGCGTCATTGTGAGGTTGCGTTGTCGCTGACCCCTGACCCCTGGCCTCTGACCCCTGTCTCATTCGTTCTTGACGGCCCAGAGGTCCTTGACGGCGGGGTGATCCCAGGGAAGGCGATACTCGTCGGGGTCCTCGAGGTCGAAGCAACGGGTCACCAGGTAGAAGAGCCCGCAGGGGACGGTGAGTGGCCGGTAGCCGTGCGCCACCCCGGCCGGGATCCGGACCCACGTGTCTCGCCCCTCGCCGAGGACGATGACCTGTGTGGCTCCCGCGGTCGTCGAGTCACGCCTGAGATCGAGCATGACCACCTTGAGCTTGAAGGGCGGTGGACAGAACCAGGTGTCGGTCTGCTTGAGGTGGTAGTGCAACCCCTTGACGTGGTCAGTGGTGGTCACGAGCGTGTAGTTGATCTGGGCGATTTCGAAATCCTGGAAGAACCTGGCGAGCTTCTCACTGCCTGGATGAGTGGCGGTGTTACGGTAGAGCTCGAGGAGCAAGCCGCGATCGTCAACGACACGACCGAGCTGGAACGAGTCGACACCTGCGATCGAGGCCGTCTTCCCGTAGCGCTTCCTGTTGCCTCCGAAGCCGTCCAGGATGTCGTGCGGGGCCAGTTCCATCGTTCCTCCTGCGTGAGAGAGGCTAGCACAAAGCGGAGACGGTGAAAGGGAAAAGGTCAAAGGTCAAACGAACGACGCCGCAAGCAGGTTCCTTGTCTTCCGTTTACCCTTTTCCGTTTCCCCTTTGACCCCTGTTCCTACGCGCCGACCGAGTCAAGCGCGCGCCGGATCGCGAGGACCTGCTGGACCAGGGTGCGGAACTCTCCTGGGGACAGCTGCGTCGGGGCGTCGGACAGGGCGTGCGCCGGATCGTCGTGGACCTCGACGAACACCGCATCCACGCCAGCCGCCACGGCGCCCCTCGCGAGGTGGAAGGCGAACTCCTTCGCGCCGCCGGTGGCGTGACCGAGGCCACCGGGGAGTTGGAGGGAGTGGGTGACGTCGAAGACGACCGGGGCGAACGCGCGCATGATCGCGAGGCTGCGGAGGTCCACCACGAGGTTGTTGTATCCGAAGGCGGTGCCGCGCTCCGTGAGCGTCACCGCCGTGTTTCCCGTCGAGCGGACCTTCTCGACGGCGTTGCGCATGTCGTGAGGCGCCACGAACTGCCCCTTCTTGACGTTGACGGGTTTCCCGGTGCGCCCGCAGGCGAGCAGAAGGTCGGTCTGGCGACACAGGAACGCCGGTACCTGGAGGACGTCCGCCACGGCGGCCGCCGGCTCCGCCTGACCCGCCTCGTGTACATCGGTGAGCACCGAAAGTCCGGTCACCCGCTTCACCTCGGCCAGGGCGGCGAGTCCCTCCGACAGGCCCGGTCCGCGAAAACTCGCGAGCGACGAGCGGTTGGCCTTGTCAAAGGAGGCCTTGAACAGGAACGGGAGGCCCAGCTCAGCCGCGATCTCCTTGAGGAGACTAGCCACGCGGAGGACGTGCTCGGGCGACTCGATGACGCACGGACCGGCGATGAAGGCGAGCGGTTGCCCGCTCCCGACTGTAAGGCCGGGCGCCAGTCCGACGGGGGTGGGGGACTCACTCACCGGCGTGTGCCTCGGTCGTCTCGTTGTCTTGGGCGTCTTGAACCGCCTCGGCCAGCTCGGCCGCGACCCGCCGGGCCTGGTGCTCGAGCGACGCACGGACGAACGCCACGAAAAGCGGGTGCGGGGCGAACGGCTTTGACTTCAGCTCGGGGTGGAACTGGCACGCCACGAACCAGGGGTGGTCCGGAATCTCGATCATCTCGACGAAGATTCGGTCGGGCGAGCGCCCGGTCACGAGCATGCCGTGCTGCTCGAGGATCGCCACGTAGTCCTGGTTCACCTCGTACCGGTGGCGGTGCCGTTCCCAGACCGTATCGGCCCCATATGCCTCCCAGGCGCGGGAACCGGGCTTGAGCTGGCACGGGTACTTTCCGAGGCGCATGGTGCCACCCATGGCGTCCACTCCCAGGAGCTCGCGCATCTTGTAGATGACCTTGTACGGGGGGTCCTGGGCGAACTCCGAGGAGTTGGCGCGGTCGAGGTGGCAGGCGTTCCGGGCGAACTCGATCACCGCGGTCTGGAGTCCGAGGCAGATGCCGAGGAAAGGGATCTTGTGGCCACGGGCGAACTCGATCGCCTTGATCATCCCCTCGATGCCGCGCTTGCCGAATCCACCCGGCACCAGGATTCCGTCGACCGAGAAGAGCTCTTCGACGTAGGCCTCTTCCTCCAGCTTCTCGGAGTCGATGAACTCCAGCTCGACCTTGGCGTCGTTTGCGATACCGCCGTGCCCCAGCGCCTCGTTCAGCGACTTGTAGCTGTCCACGAGGTTGACGTACTTGCCGACGATGCCGATCCGCGTCTTCTTGGACGGGTTGCGGAGCCGGTCGACGATCGTCTGCCACTTCGAGAGGTCGCGCTGCCCGCCCGGAAGGTTGAGCATGGAAAGGAGCAGGCCGTCGAGGTCCTCGGCGGCAAGGCGGAGCGGCACCTCGTAGATGGTGTCCGCCGTGCGGGCGGGGATCACCGCCTTCTCCTCCACGTTGCAGAAGAGCGCGATCTTGCGGCGCATCTCTTCCGGGAGGTGCCTGTCGACCCGGCACACCAGCACGTCGGGCTGGATCCCGATCGAGAGCAGCTCCTTCACCGAGTGCTGCGTGGGCTTCGTCTTGAGCTCGTCGGTGGCGTGCAGGTACGGCACGAGGGTCACGTGCACGTTGATCGCGTTGCCGCGCCCCGCGTCCTGGCGGAACTGGCGGATCGCCTCGAGGAACGGCAGCGACTCGATGTCGCCGACGGTGCCGCCGATCTCCACGATCACGACGTCGCAATCGTCAGCGACGTCCCGGATAACGGCCTTGATCTCGTCCGTGATATGAGGGATCACCTGCACGGTCGAGCCGAGGAAGTCCCCCCGGCGTTCCTTCTCGATGACAGATTGATAGACGCGGCCCGTCGTGATGTTGTTCTTTCGCGACGTGACCATCGTGGTGAACCGCTCGTAGTGCCCGAGGTCGAGGTCCGTCTCCGCGCCGTCGTCCGTCACGTAGACCTCGCCGTGCTGGAACGGCGACATCGTGCCGGGATCGACGTTGATGTAGGGATCGCACTTCATCAGCGTGACCTTGAGGCCGTGCGCCTCGAACAGGGCGCCGATGGAGGCGGCCGTGATCCCTTTTCCGAGCGACGAGACGACGCCGCCGGTCACGAAGACGTACTTCGTAGCCATCAACCACCACCTTTCAAGAAAGGGCTCAGGGACCAGGGGTCAGGGCACAGCAGAGAGGGGTGCAGCCGCAGCGTACAGTCCACGGGGAACGGAAGCGATCCGGGCCGGAAGGACGTCATCGGTCCCTCCCTGACCCCTGACCCCTGACCCCTGACCCCGTCTTTGCGAGGGCAGCGAGGGCGGCCTCGGCGCGCGCTACATCGTCCGGGACGTCCACGGCGACCGAGTCGGCCGCAGCCGGGAGCACCCGGAGGGCCAGGCCGTGGGCAAGGGCGCGGAGCTGCTCGAGGCCCTCGGCTCGTTCGAGGTCCGTTTCCGGCCACGAGGCGAAGTCGAGCAGCGCCTGTTTCTGAAAGCCGTAGAGGCCCACGTGACGGAGCACAATGCCTTCGACGCGGTTGCGTGGGTAGGGGATCGGGGCGCGGGAGAAGTAGAGCGCCCGGCCCTCGAGATCGCAGACGACCTTGACGATGTTCGGGTTGTCGAGATCGCCCGCCATCCCCGGCAGCGACAGGGTCGCCATCGGGACATCTTGATGGGCCCTGAGGAACTCCGCGAGCAGCCGGAGGTTGGCGGGCGGGAGTGCGGGCTCGTCCCCCTGGACGTTGAGCACGACACCGGCGGGCTCATTCCTGACGGCCTGCGCCACCCGATCGGTTCCGCTCCGGCACGCGCCGGTCATGATCGGTCGGGCCCCGGCCGCCGCGGCCGCCCGTGCGATGCGTTCGTCGTCGGTAGCGACGAGCACCTCGTCGAAACAGGCAGCCTCAAGCGCCCGCTCCACGACGTGCGCCACCATCGGTTTGCCCGCGATGGTCGCAAGGGGTTTGCCGGGGAAGCGGGTGGAGGTGTAGCGCGCCGGAATCACGGCCAAGACGCGGTTCCTGTCCATCCTGTGGCGGCACTCTAAGCCATCGGCGGGTGGGTGTCAAACGGCCCGCACGCTGCCAGGTTGCTACACTGCAGGCGTGCAGGACCTGAGCCGGCGGCAGCCTTTCTTCTTGCTCGTCTTCGCGGTACTCCTGGTCCTCTCCGCGGTAGGCATCCACGGTTTCTGGGAGCGGGAATTGTCCCACCTCACCGGCCCGGCGCAGTGGATCTGGGTCACGGACGAGCTTGGGGCACTGCACCCTCAGGGGGCTCTCTTCGTCGCGACCCTGCACCTCGACGGCCCGCCTCCATCGGCGCTCTTGAAGGTGTGCGGCGACCGCGAGTACCTCGTGTACGTGAACGGGACCCCGGCGGCGTGCGGTTGGAGCCGCCCCGGTTTCCGGCTCGACCTCTACGACGTGGCGCACCTCCTCAAGCAGGGCGACAACGTGATCGCGGCCGAGGTCAGATCGCCCACGCCGGCCGGTGCCCTGCTCCTTGCCCTCGATGTCGACGGCGTCGGGCGCAACGTGCTGGTGAGCGGCCCTGCGTTCGTTGCGCGCCCCAGGTTTTCCCTGGCGGCCCACGATCCTCTCGATGTGGCGGTGCCCGTGGAGTGGGGTGGCCCGCCGCGTTTCCCCTGGGGATACCCGAAGCCGCTGTCCCACCCGCGAACGTTGGATGAAGTCATCGTGGAAGACGCCGTTCGAGCCGAGCCCTCCGCGATCCGCCCGCTGCCAGACGGCGGCTGGGAGGTGTCCCTCCCGCGACCGGTGTTCGGCTACCTCTGGCTGGAGTTCAAAGGAGAGGGCCTCGCATTTGTCGCCACACCCGACGGCGAGGGACCGTTCGACCTTCGGTGGATGAGGGGACAGGCCCATTTCGCCGTCCGGATCAGGGGGCAGAGCCGCTGGTTGGAGCCCGAGCCGAGAAAGTTCTCGAAGGTCTATGTGTTCGGGGTGCAGCGACCGGTCGGTGCCGAGGTCTGGCCCCTGAGCGAGGAGGTCAGCTCAACTGCTCCAGGAGTTGTGCCAGGGAGTTTTGGGCCCGTGCCACGTACTCGTTGGACGACTCAAACCCACCCAGAATGAGAACCCGCCTGAAATAGGCGAGGGCGGAAGGAGCATCCTGGAAGTAGCGCCACGCCAGGTGCGCCTTCCACAACAACGCTTCGAGGTTGCGCGGGTCCTCGGCCAGCAGCTTGTCGCAGAAGTGGTCGGCGAAGCGCCAGCGGCCCTCGCCCAGGGCCCGCACGATCTGCGTGCGAAAAGCGGACACGAGAACAGTGCTTGCCCGAGCTTCGTTTTCCCGCCCCACCACCTGACGCAAGATTGTTGCCACCATATTCAAGTCCCAATCTAACACCCGAAAGGTCAATTGGCAAGGGTGGTACATGGGCATCGAGCCCGGACGGTGACAGTCCCATCCGAGCTCGATCGCGCCTCAGGAGGTGTTTGGCCACGGTGGGAGCTACGAAGCCGGCACCACGACCTGCCAAGAACCAGCCTCCGGCTTGAATGAAAGCGGGAATTGGGAAAGAGAGAACGGGAGACGGGAGACGGAAGACGGAAGACGGAAGAGGAAAGACAAGGCTCGTCCAGGGTCGTTGTAGTCCGTCTCCCTTCTTCCTCCTACCCTCTTCCCTTGACGAACGGGTCCGCTGCTAACCCCGTGCGCGCGAAGGCCTCACCGGTTCACCGCGGCCTCGCGTCAGAACTCGCGCTCGACGACGAAGCGCGGTGCGGCAGCCAGCGCGTCGAGCGCCGGCCCGGACGGAAGGGACGCCAGCGCCGCGACCGCTCGGACCCCGAACTCGTCCGCGACCCGCCGCGCCTCGTCCACTGCGCCGTGACGATCGAGCAGCTCGCGGAGCGCCTCCGGGGTGGTGCTGCCGAGCTCGCCCTCGATGAGCACGCGTTCGACTACGGCTCGCTCGCCTTCGGTCGCGTGCGGCAGGGCGAGAATGAAGGGCAGCGTCAGCTTGCCCTCCAGGAGGTCGGAGAAGACCGGTTTCCCAAGGCGTTGCTGCGAACTCACGATATCCAAGATGTCGTCCACGATCTGGAAACACATGCCTATGTTGCGGCCGTACTCCTCGAGTGCCGGCCGGTAGGACGCGAAGGCGGGTGAGAAGTGCGTCGGCAGGGCGCAGGCTGCCGCGAAGAGTTCCGCCGTCTTTCGGCGGGTGATCTCGAGGTATTGCTCGCGGGTCAGTCTGCCCGTGCCCTGGAGCGCCAGGCCCAGGATCTCGCCCTCGATCATCTGGGTGGTGGCGAACGACAACGTCTGCATGGCGGGGATGTCGGCGACCTCGAGCGCAAGCTCGATCGCACGGAGGTACAACCAGTCGCCGAGCAGCACCGTCAGCTGGTTTCCCCACCTGTGGTTCGCCGTGGCTCGCCCGCGGCGCACCGTGGCGCTGTCGATGATGTCGTCGTGAACGAGCGAGGCGGTGTGGATCATCTCGACGATCGCGCCGTAGCGCACGTCGAGATCGCCGCCCTGGTAGCCGAGCAGACGTGAGGTCGCGAGGAGGATGGCCGGCCGCAGGCGCTTGCCGCCTGCCTCGAGCACGTAGGCACCGGCCTCCGGAACCGGTTCGGGCCCGGAGTTGAGCTGGAGCGTGATGAAACGCTCGACCAGGTCGAGGCGGGGGCGCACGAGCTCGAAGCTCGCCGCCAGCGAGGGGACCTGCGGGCCCGGTGAGGGGTTCGGTGTTGTCAGAGCGTCAACCTCCGGCCGCCAGCGGCGGCGCCAGACATCGTAACTCTAACCCGTGCCAGTGTCATTCTTCTTCCGGGGCGCACGGCCGCGAGCCCGGCAGCGAGGGCCGGAAGAACGACGGGGGCAGCTCCGTCCGCCGCTGCCAGCCACTGAAGGTGAACTGGTTGCGGTTGCCGCTCGCGTCGCGAACGGTGAGGCCGCTCGGGAGACCGTCCGCGCTCAGCGTCATGGTGATCTCGGCCAGTTCGGGCGTGGGTTCCTTCGGGACGAGACGGAGGGTCGGTCCGCTCGAGTCGATCACAAAGGCACGTCGGGCCGCTTGAGGGTCGAGTGCCACGGCGAGCGGGAGACGTCCCCAGGCGCCGGCGTCGAGGCGCACCGCGTCGCACGAACCCGCGCCTTGATCCACGAGACGTCCGACCGAACCGTCGGTTGCGAAGATCCGCGGCGCCGCCGAGGTGTAGTCGAAACGCAGCAGTGCCGGCTGCGACAGAGTGAGAGTTCCTTTCTCCGTCGTTCCTGCCTCGAATCCCTCCGGCGTGTACCGCTGGATGAAACCGGCCTGCCATGCCTTCGCCTCTCGAAGAACGGCGGCAAGGCGGTCCAGGGCGTCCGGCCCGGGGGCCGCGACAAGAGCGAGAGCGAGGACGATGTGGAGCATCGCGCGCTCAGTGCCGGAAGTGGCGGCGCCCCGTGAAAACCATCGCGAGGCCGAAGCGGTTGGCGGCTGCGACGACCTCGGAGTCACGAACGGACCCACCCGGCTGCGCCACCGCCGTCACACCCGCCGCGGCCAGGACCTCGACCCCGTCGGGGAACGGGAAGAAGGCATCGCTGCCCGCGCCGGTACCTTTCAGTGAGAGCCCCGCGGCTCCGGCTTTCTCCACGGCTATCCGGCACGAGTCGACGCGGCTCGGCTGTCCGGCGCCGATTCCGACGGTGCTCCGCTCGTTTGCCAGGACGACGGCGTTCGACGGCGCGTGCTTGGCGACGCGCCAGGCGAGCCGCAGAGCCGACAACTCGGCGTCGCTCGGGCCGCGAACCGTCATCACCTTCCACTCCTCGTCCCACCCCACGTCGGCACTCTGGACCAGGAGCCCGCCATCGATCACCCGCAGGCGCGGTGTGGGATGCGCCGGAGGAGGAGCGATGAGCACGCGGAGGTTCTTCTTGGCGATGAAGAGCTGTCGTGCCTCCTCGCTGACGCCGGGGGCGATGACCACCTCCGCGAAGAGCTGCACGATGTGGCCTGCGGCCTCTGTCTCGAGCGGCAGGGACGAGGCGATCACCCCTCCGAACGCCGACACCGGGTCGCAGGCGAGGGCGCGCTCGTAGGCAGCGGCTGCACTGTCGCCGAGGCCGGCGCCGCATGGCCCGCCATGCTTGACGATCGCGACCCCGGCGGCGGGGAGATCGTGGACCAGACGCCAGGCGGCGTCGGCGTCCATGAGGTTGTTGTAGGAAAGCTCCTTGCCCTGGAGTTGCTCGAACGCGGCCAGGCCGGTGGGTCGCGCCGGCCGGACGAAGACGGCGCTCTGGTGAGGGTTCTCGCCGTAGCGCAGCGGGAGCTCCTCGCCGCCGAGCCAGGGTGCCACGCCGTCCAGCAGCAGGCTCGGCTCGAGTCCGAGGTGGCTGGGCAGCGCCTGGCCGATCGCCGCGTCGTAGGCAGCCGTGTGCCGGAACGCCTTCACGGCCAGGCGCCGGCGCAGAGCCTCGCTGCCGCCGTCCGTCCGGAGCGCCTCGAGGACGGTCCCATAGTCGTCGGGGTCCACGACGACCGTCACGTGGCGGTGGTTCTTGGCCGCGGCGCGGATGAGGGACGGGCCGCCGATGTCGATGTTCTCGATCACCTCGGCCGGGGCCACGCCCGGTTTCGCGGCGGTCGCGGCGAACGGGTACAGGTTGACGGCCACGAGGCCGATCGGCGTGACACCCCAGTCGTGGAGGACCGCGCAGTGGGCGGGATCGTCCAGGTCGGCGAGGATGCCGGCGAAGATCTTGGGGTGAAGCGTCTTGACTCGGCCGCCCAGGACCTCCGGCGTGCCGGTCAGCTCGCTCACCTCGCGCACGGCAACCCCTGCCTGGCGCAGCACCTGCGCGGTTCCGCCGGTGGAGAGGATCTCGAAACCCAGAGAGGAGAGGCCGCGAGCGAAGCCTTCAAGGCCGCGCTTGTCGGAAACCGAGAGTAGGGCGTGGGGCTTCACGGGGCTGGGGCTCTCCCTTCCAAACGAGAATCATATCCTGCTGGCGGGGAATCTCGGGCACGAGTCCGCCGGCGTGTATCCAGACCCAGGAGGCCAGGTTTGCGAAGTCGCTCGCGGCGTGATTCAGGAAGAGCGACGCGGTTCCGAAGCTGGAGGACCGGTCGTCCAACTGCCCCCAGGATGCCGGCCCGCCCAGCCGGTCGAGGTCCTCGCGGACGTACCCCGCCATCGTGTCCGTCTCGCGCCGCCGGCCCGCGACCAGGGTTGCGATGCCGTCCACCGGACCCGCGATCACAGCGCTCTCCTGGCCGTAGAAGACCAAAGGGATCCGCGGTGTCGCAGCCGGGACGTAGCTCGCGTAGGAACGGGCATAGGCGTCGCCGGGACGTGCGCCGAGGAACGGATCCTCGACGTCGGCCGTCAGATGCGCGAGAGCTCCCAGTCCGGCCACGACCTCTGCGAAAGGCGCGCGCGCACGGATCGCCGCGACCAGCCGCTCGCACTGCGACCGGATCGAGCTCTCGAGGCCGGCCCGCGTCCCGGGTACGTGGAACGAGAGCGGCCAGCCAGCCGCGGCCGCCGCCCCAGCGGCGAACTGGCGGTCATGGCGGCTCACCTGCCGGGCGAGGTCCGGAGGGAGCCAGGGCAGCGAGCGCCGCCCCACTTCGCGGTCGACTTCGGCGGGGTGGGCAAGGCAGACGGCGGCGACGGCTGGGAGGAGGACACAAAACACGGAGGGATTCTACGGGGCAGCACCGGCTTTGGCCAGCGGTGCTAGTCTTTCCAGCATCCGGAGGCGGCGATGGCGAGAGTCCTGAAGGAAGTGCGGGTGGGGCGCGGCTCGATCGCGGTCGTCGTCGGGGACCTCACGGAAGAGCGTACCGACGCGATCGTCAACGCGGCCAACACCGCCCTCGCGCACGGAGGCGGTGTTGCCGGCGCCATCGTTCGAAAGGGTGGTCCTGCGATCCAGGCGGAGTCGAACGCAAAGGCGCCCGTTCCGGTCGGCGGGGCCGTGGCCACCGGAGCAGGGCGGCTGCCCTGCCGCTACGTGATCCACGCGGTCGGACCGGTGTGGGGCGAAGGCGAGGAGGAGACCAAGCTGCGCCGCGCGGTCGAGAGTGCCCTCGCCACGGCGGATCAGCTGGGCCTGACCTCGGTGGCGATCCCGGGGATCTCGACCGGAATCTTCGGGTATCCGAAGGCCGATGGCTGCAGCGTGATCGTTCAGGAGACAGCCCGACACCTGAGCGCACCGAAAGGCTCCGTGACCGACGTTCGGTTGGTGAGCATCGACGACGAGACCGCCTCCCATTTTCTCGCCGCGGCGGAGCACCTGTGCTAGGATGAACGGCGCGCCCGGTCCGGGCGCCATTTCACAAGGGGGACGCAATGGCAGACCTGGTGCAGTTGTGGAAGGCCCCTGAAGAACCGCTGGATTGCCTCTACCTCGCCACGACCGAAGGCACGAATCCCTTGGAGGGCCTCGTCCTCCCCGGAACCAACCCGAAGAGCATCGGCCACGCGGTTTCCGAACTCGGCGTTCGTGGACTCGAGGGCGAGGTGCTCGTCACCGCGAGCCCCAGCCGTGACTTCAGGCGCATCGCCTGCTTCGGCATCGGCAAGGCCGGCGATTTCACTGTCCACTCGTTGCGCAAGCTGCTCCGGCGGGTGCTGGAGCAGGCGGGCCACAACCGTGAGTACCAGATCGCGGTGGCGCTCTCGGCGATGCCTCGGGACGTCGATGCCCAGGAGGCTCGCACCGTGGCGCTGGCGGAGTTGGCTCTCGCCGACTACCGCTTCGATCGGTTCCGCTCGCATCCCGACGAGTCCACCAAGGTGGACGTCGTCCATGTCGTTCCTCTGAAGGGTGAGGACGAGAAGGGCCTGCGGGCTCGGATCGACCGGGCCCGCCGGCTGGACACGCTGGTCCGTCTCGCTCGTGACTTGGGCAACCGTCCCGGGAACGATCTCACGCCGGAGAGCTTTGCCGGTGAGGCGAGCGCCATGTTTGCCGGAACTCCGGTGCGCGCGACCGTGATGGGCCGCAAGGAGCTCGAGAAGGAGGGGCTGCGCGGGATCGTGGCCGTCGGACAGGGCTCGGTCCAGGAGCCGAGGATGGTGCGGCTCGAGTACCGGGCGAAGAAGCCGCGGGCGTCGGTCGTCCTGGTCGGCAAGGGCGTGACGTTCGACGCGGGCGGGATCTCGCTGAAGGTCGCCGCGGAGATGGCCGAGATGAAGCACGACATGGCCGGCGCGGCTGCGGTCGTGGCCGCGATGCGGACCGTGGCCGAGGACCAGCCGCCCCTCAAGGTCGTGGCCCTGGTCCCGCTGGTCGAGAACCTCCCCTCGGGCGGCGCTCTCAAGCCCGGCGACATCCTGACGATGGTTGACGGAACCACCGTCGAGGTCGAGAACACCGACGCCGAGGGCAGGCTCCTCCTCGCCGACGCCATGGCATACTCGGCCCGTTTCCACCCGGATGTCCTGGTGGATCTCGCCACTCTGACAGGCGCCTGCAAGGTCGCGCTCGGATCGGAGCTGGCCGGGCTCTTCGCCAACGACGATGACCTGGCGCACCAGCTCGAACGCCTCGGCCACCGGACGGGCGACAGGGTCTGGCGGTTGCCTCTCCTGGCCGAGTACCGCGACCTCCTGCGCAGCGAGTGGGCCGACCTCAAGAACAGCGCCGGGCGCTGGGGATCGCTGCCCGCATCGGCCGCGTTCCTGGCCCGGTTCGTGCCCGAGAAGGCGCGGTGGGCGCACCTCGACATCGCGGGGGTCGCGTACATCCCGCGCAGCCGGAACGGCCTTCCCCCCGGCGCGACCGGATTCGGCGTCCGGCTGCTCATGGCGCTGCTCGACGAGCTGGCCGAGAAGGCATGACGACCTACTGGGTGCGCCCGGCCCGGCCGGCCGACCTCAAGGCCGTCCGCGAACTGGCCCGACGGGTCCGTCGGGAGTTCCACTCGACCGTCCGGGGGGCGGAACAAACCGGCACGAAGGAGCTCGCGGATCTCCTCTGGGTCGTCGAAGCCGGGCGGGCCGAGATCGTGGGGTGCTGCGGCGTCCGCGAGGGCGGCGACGCTACCTGGGAGCTGCACTCGCTCTTCCTCGCGCCCGAGTGGCGGGGGTTCGGCCTCGGCCGCTCGCTCGTCGAGCGCGCTCTCCGCAGCGCTCAGGAGGGCGGCGCGCTGATGGCGGCGTGCGTGGTCCCGCCGGAGTTCGCGGAGGCGGTCGGGCTGCTGCGCAGCCTGGGTTTCCGTGAAGAGGGGGCGGAAGGCTCGCAGCTCCGGTTCGTGTGCCCCCTCGGCCAGGTGAGCTAAGCGGCCGTGTGCATCCTGCTCGCCCTCTCGCGAGATTCGGGAGGCGGCGAGCTCTGGATCGCCGCGAACCGCGACGAGCACCTCGACCGGCCGTGGCAGCCGCCGCGGGTGCTCGTCGAAGCCCCCCTCGTCTTCGGGGGGCGTGACCTCGCCGGCGGAGGCACCTGGCTCGCGGCGAATCTCGACGCGGGCTTCGTCGTCGGTGTGACCAACGCGCGCCTGGGAGCGGAGCTGCGAGAGAGGTCACGGGGCAGGCTGGTGCTGGACATCGCCTCCGAGCGTTCCCTCCCGGATGCGTTGGCGCTGCTCGCCGAGATCGAGTGGCCGCGGTACGGGGAGTTCAATCTCCTTCTCGGCGATCCCGACATGACCTGGCTGGCGACGAACGATCCCGTGCCCACGATCCAGAGGGCGGAACGCCCGGTCGTTGCCCTGGGCAACGACCCACTTGCGAAGCCGGGCGAGAGGGTCCGGGCGGCAGCGGAGCGGGCCGGTTCGATGGCGGGCCTCGCCGGAGAGGCGCTCGCGGGAACGCTCCAGGCGCTGCTCGCCGACCACGATGGCGTGGACCCCCTGTGCCGTCACGGCGAGCGGTACGGCACCGTCTGCTCGACGGTTCTCACCCTGAGCGGGCGGAAGGTCGCGAGCTACCTGTTCGCTCCCGGCAGGCCGTGCTCCACGCCGTTCCAGACCGTCGTCCTTCCCGTCGCGTAGCGGACCAAGCCAAGCCCGCAGTGTTCATGAGTGTTCTGCTGCGAGCGTGGATCTGTCCGGCCACCGCCGCGACCTCGCGATGAACCCCCCAGGAAAGATTCACGCTGGCCGGCTCATTCCGAGCGTCCGGCAGCTGACTCGGGCGGGGTCGGGGACCGCACGCCGGAGCGGGCCGGCGCTCCGGCAGAAATGCCGGCGTCCAGTTCTCTTGACAGCGACTCGGTCGCAGTCTATTCTTCCTAGAAGGCACTAAACACCATCCATCCCCCCCACGGACGGCGCCGTATCGGCAGTGGTGCGGCGCAGAAGGGACTTGTAGTCATGACGCGAATCGGAAAGCTCAGTGTGGTAGGGACACTCTCGTTGTGCGCTCTCCTGGCGTTTGCCGGGAAGGCTGTTGCTGGGGAGGATCCGGTGAAGGTGGCTCCCGACAAGTGCAAGGTCTTGCTCGAGAACGACGACGTCAGGGTGTACGAGTTCGTCCTCAAGCCGGGCGAGACGATGCCGATGCACTCGCACCCGAGGACCTCGATCTACTCGTTGACCGACGCCAAGCTGAAGATCTCCACTCCGGACGGCGCGAGCCAGGACGCAGAGTTCAAGGCGGGGCAGGCCTACTTCCACGGCCCGGTGACCCACGCAGGTGTGAACGTCGGTACGACCGACTGCCACCTCATCATCAGCGAGATCAAACCGTCGCATCCGAAGAAGCAGTAGAGGGGGTACCGGCGTCCCCGGCGGCTAACGTCGTGGGGTGGGCGGGGTCCACCAGACGACCCGCCCGACGATCACGTCGGAGAGCGGCTGCCCCGACTTCAGGCGGATGGCGCGCGGCAGGTACGCCGGGTTGTCCGAGAGCAGGATCAGCACGCGCGAGGCGGCATCGACCACGAGGCGCTTGATGGCGCAGCCGTGCTCGCCGGCCACCTCCTCGCGCACCGCGTAGATCCCCTGCGGCGCCACCTCGCGCACCGGCGTGCGGTCGAGCAGGACGGTGGCTCCCGGCAGGATGGTGTCGGCCATCGAGTCCTGGTCCTTGCCGACTCTGACGAGCAGCGCCTGGGCCGGATCCACGCCGAGGCTGCGCAGGAGCGCGCGGGGGAGAGGCTCGTGCCCTTCCACGTGGTCGGCCAGGACGAGGGGCGGACCGGCGGCGATGCGGTCCGCCACCAGCGGCACGGCCACCGCGTCGCCGGTTTCGGCGGCGTGTGACTCCTCGCCCAGCAGTTCGCCCACGGTGGTGCCCAGGGCGGAGGCGAGGCGGGCGAGGGTGGCCACCGTCGGCGAGGATTCGCCGCGCTCGACCTGCGCGACGAAGTTGCGGGAAAGGCTCGCCCGATCGGCGAGCGCCTGCTGGCTCATGCCTCGCCGTTGGCGCGTCTCGCGCACGACCGCTCCGAGCTCTTCGATCCCCATCTGACAACTCCAGTTGTCAATCTAGGTCATTGACGCCGCGGTGTCAACTTTAGGGGTTGACAAACATATAGGTCAGGCTTAAATTGGTGTTGACCATTATGGTGTCCTTTGAGCCCGCGCCCGCCCTGCCGATCTTGGCAGAACTCAAGCAGGCCAGCGAACGCTGGGTGCGGAGGGAACGCGCCCGGGCCCGGCTCGGCACCGGGGTGGCGATGCTCGATGAGCAGCTGGGAGGCGGGTGGCCGCAGGGGAAGGTGGGCGAGCTGGTGGGGTCGGTTTCCTCGGGCCGTTCGGCGGTGGCCGCGGCCACGGTGGCGGCGGCGACCGCCCGCGGTGAGGTGACGGCATGGCTCGACCCCACGGACGCCTTCGACCCCGCCTCCGCGGCGGCCTCGGGGGTGGACCTCGCCCGGGTGCTTTGGGTTCGCCCGCGCGGTTTCGGGGAGACCGTGCGCGCCGCAGAGCTGGTGCTGGAGACCGGCGGGTTCACCGTCGTGGTCCTCGACCTCGGAACGGCCGTGCGCGCGGTGTCGAGCCGTGGCGAGGTTCGGGAGCGCAGGGGCGCGCTGAGCCTGCGGCTGGCGCGGGCGGTCGAGCGGGCAAGCGCGGTGGCCCTCGTGCTGGCCGAGCGCCCCTGGGCGGGGACGCTGGCCGGTGCGACGGTGGTGTTGCGGCGCGGCGAGGTGTGCTGGGGCGGCGCCCGCGGCGGGCCGCGGTGGCTCGAAGGCCGTGCTTTGAAGCCGCAGGTGGAGCGCGGCGGAGCCCGCTGGATGGGGGCGAACGGCGCGAGCGGGAATTCACTTCCCGCGAGCGCGGGGGGCACGGGGGGGCAGGAGGTGGCGGGTGGGGGGTGGAGTGCCACCGGCCCCCCCGCAACGGATTGTGCGGAGCCGGTGGCCGGTGGTCGGTGGCCGGCAGGACGAGACACGTGGTCCGTGGACCGTGGTCCGTGGTCCGCCAAGACGGAGACAGCAGAGTCGTCGCCCGAAGTCCGTGTCATTGCGAGGAGCCCCGGTTTCACCGGGGCGACGAAGCAATCCCGGTGTTCCTCCCCCGCGTGCGGGGGAGGCGAGGTGGGGGTGGCGCGAACTGCCGCCTGCGCCCTCACCCCGGCCCTCTCCCGCACGCGGGAGAGGGTGAACGACCAGGGCGGGGACAAGCCCAGCCCCACCACCGACGAGACCGGCGTCGAGGCGGCACTTGGAGCGTGATGACCCATGAGGATCGCGTGCCTCTGGGTCCCCGACTTCCTTCTGCAGGCGCTACGACGCAGTGCGCCCGAGCTCGCCGAGGCGCCGCTCGGGATCGCGGCCGGACCGCTGCCCCGCGACGTGATCGTGGCTGTTTCGGCGGAGGCTGTCGAGCTCGGCGTGCGCCCCGGCATGACCGCCGCGCAGGCGCGCCAGGTGGCGCCGGCGGCGCTGGTGCGGGTGACGCCGCCACCGGTAGCGGCCGCGGCGGACGAGGCGCTCGCCGACGCCGCGGCCGGTTTCTCGCCGCGGGTCAAGCGTCACCTGCCCGGCGAGGTCCTCCTCGACGCCGGCGGTCTCCTTCCGCGCTTCGGCCGTGAGGAAACCATCGCCCACGAGCTCCTGCGCGCCTGCCGCCACGTCGGCCTGGAAGCCCGCGTCGGCATCGCCTCCAATCTCGGAGTCGCCAGGGTCGCGGCACGAGTGGACGAGGTCGCGGTCGTGCGGGCGGGGGAGGAGCGATCGTTCATGGCCCCGCTGCCTCTCGAGCTGCTGCAGCCCGCTCCGGAGCTGGAGGCGATGCTGGCGCGCTGGGGGCTCGCCACGGCCGGGGAGCTGGCGCGGCTGCCGCGGCGCGAGGTCGGGCTGCGGCTCGGTCCGGCAGGCGTGGCACTCCACCGGCTCGCTTCCGGCGAGGAGACAGGGGCTTTCATCCCCGATCCGCTCCAGGAGGTGCTGCGGGAGGGGGTCGAGTTCGACGACCCCCTTGGTTTGCTCGAGCCGTTCCTGTTCGTGGCGAACGGCATCCTCGCCCGCCTCGCCCAGCGGCTGGAGCTGCGCGGCGAGGGATTTGCCGAGGTCCTGCTCGAGCTGCGCCTCGAGGGGGCAGGGCATCGTGAGGTCAGGCTCAAGCTCGTGGCGCCGACGCGCGACGTGCCGGCGGTGCTGGCGCTCGCCCGGCTGCAGCTCGAGGCGCACCCGCCGGGGGCGCCGGTGGAAGGGGCGGCGGCGCTTGTCACGCCTGGTCGGGTGAGGCTTGCCCAGGGCTCGCTGTTCGGCGCCCCGATGCCGGCGCCGGGGAGGCTCTCGACAACCCTCGCGCGTCTCGCCGCGCTGGTCGGGCCCGAGCGGGTCGGCGCCCCGGCGGTCCCAGACACCCATCGCCCCGGCGTGTGGACGCTCGCCCCGTTCGTGTTGGGAGAAGACCGTGGATCGTGGATCGTGGATCGTGGGTCGTCCCGCCCGCCCACAGGCTCCGCTTCTCGAACCACGAACCACGAACCACGAACCACGCCTCACCCGGTTTTGCGGGCATTCCGGCCGCCGCGCGAGGCGAGGGTGGACGCGGTCAACGGCCGGCCGGTGGTGGTGTGGGTGGAGGCACTGGGCGGGATCGTCGTCGGCTGGGCCGGCCCGTACCGGTTCGTCGGCGAGTGGTGGGATGACGAGCCGTTCGCGCGCGAGGACTTCGACGTCGCCACCACCGACGGTTCCCTCCTTCGCGTCTACTTCGACCGCCTCGATCGCCGCTGGTTTGTCGATGGGATCTATGACTGATCGCTTGTCACTCCGCAGCAGGTTCCTCCCCCCTGCGGGGGGAGGCCAGGAGGGGGTTCTGCCAGACGTTGCCTGCAAAAGGCCCTCACCCCAGCCCTCTCCCGCACGCGGGAGAGGGAGCCTCCAAGAAGACGATGCACGTGTCAGTACCTCGCAGGTGCGACCTCATTACCTCCCCCCGCAGGGGGGAGGCCAGGAGGGGGCCCACTCCCCTGAGCGAGTGTCAAGGGCGCGATACCTGCGAAAGCACATGACGGAAGCGGAGAGAATCCTGTGGGGAATGCTGCGCAGGAAGGCGACAGGCTGTAGATTCCGGCGGCAACACCCTCTGGGTCCCTACATTCTCGACTTCGTATGTTTCTCGCCCAGGCTTGTGGTCGAGGTCGATGGTGGCCAACATGCTGAGAGTGGCAGAGACGTAATCAGGGATTCCTTCCTTGCCGAGCAGGGGTATCGGGTCCTGCGATTCTGGAACAACGAGGTTCTGAGCAACATCGGCGGGGTGCTTGTGGTGATCATGAAGGCGCTGGCAGCACCCTCGCCCCAGCCCTCTCCCGCGTGCGGGAGAGGGAGCCTTGCCTGGCGGACACGACTGCCGTGACTCATCTGCGGATCGTCGGTCCACCTGTACACGACCTCGAAGCAGCTGAAGATCAAAGTGCGAAACTCGGACTACGAACTCGGAGCACGAGGGGGCACTCTGTTCCGGCAAGGCGCTTGAACGCCGCATCGCTGGTTCCGAACCCCGAACCCCGAACCACGAACCACGAACCACGGTTTTGCGAATTACACGCGCACACGGCGTTCTCGTTCCTCGAGGGGGCGAGCGAGCCGGAGGCGCTCGCGGAGCGGGCGGCGGCGCTCGGGCTGCCCGCCGTGGCGGTGACCGACCGCAGCGGCGTGTACGGCATCCCGCGCTTCCACAAGGCCGCGAGGGCGGCGGGCGTCGAGGCGATCGTGGGCGCCGAGGCGGTGCTCGAGGACGGCTCGCGCCTGCCGCTGCTCGTCCAGAGCGCGCGCGGCTGGTCGAGCCTGTGCCGGCTGCTCACCGACGGTGCGCTGGGAAGACCGGAGCACCCTCACCCCGGCCCTCTCCCGCACGCGGGAGAGGGAGCCTACAAGGTGGCTCCGCACATCGCACCGCACGCGGGAGAGGGAGCCTACAAGGTGGCTCCGCACATCGCACCGCACGCGGGAGAGGGAGCCTACAAGGTGGCTCCGCACATCGCACCGCACGCGGGAGAGGGAGCCTGCAAGGTGGCTCCGCACATCGCACCGCACGCGGGAGAGGGAGCCTGCAAGAGACGTATGCGCTCCTCCGGCGCTTTCAAACAGGTTCCCTCTCCCCTCGGGGGAGAGGGACAGGGTGAGGGGCTTCCACGGAAAGGGGAGGGAAGGGTCAGCTGGGAGCTGATCGAGGAGCACGCCGCCGGCCTGCTGGCGCTCACCGGCGGCGCGAGCGGGCCGCTCGTGCGCGCGCTCGAGCAGGGGGGCGAGGAGGCGGCCGCCGGCGTGCTGCGCCGCCTCGCGGGGATCTTCGGCGCGGGGCGCGTCGCGGTCGAGGTGCAGCGCCACCAGCGCCGTGGCGAGGAGGCGCGCAACGAAGTCCTCGTGCGCCTCGCGCGCGCGGCGGGCGTGCCGGTGATCGCGACCCAGGACGTGCTCTGCGCGCGGGCGGAGGACGGCCCGCTCGCGGACGTGCTCGCCTGCATCCGCGAGCACCGCACCCTCGACGTGGCGGGGAAGCTGCTCGAGCCCAACCGGGCGCGCCGCCTGCGCTCGCCGGCCGAGATGGCGCTGCTGTTCGCCGACCTACCCGAGGCGGTCGCCAACACCGCCCGCATCGCCGAGGCGTGCCCGTTCCGACTGCACCAGCTCCCGTACCGCTTTCCCTCGGCGCGCCTGGAGGGCGGGCGCGACGAGGCCGAGGAGCTGCGGGCGCGCGTTGCGGAGGGCGCGCGCGAGCGCTACGGCGACGGCACGCCGAAGGTGCGCGCGCAGCTCGAGCGCGAGCTGGCGCTGATCGCCAAGCTCGGCCTCGCGGGGTACTTCCTCGTCGTCCACGACATCGTGCGCTTCTGCCGCGCGCGCGGCATCCTCGCGCAGGGGCGCGGCTCGGCGGCCAACTCGGCGGTGTGCTACGCGCTCTCGATCACCGCGGTGGACCCCGTCGCGATGGAGCTGCTGTTCGAGCGCTTCCTCTCCGAGGAGCGCGGCGAGTGGCCGGACATCGACATCGACCTGCCGTCGGGCGACCGGCGCGAGGAGGTGATCCAGCACGTCTACCGCACGTACGGCGCGCGCGGCGCCGCGATGACCGCGAACGTGATCTCCTACAAGCGGCGCAGCGCGATCCGCGAGGTTGGCAAGGTGCTCGGGTTCTCCGAGGAGCACCTCGGGCGCCTGTCGGCGCTGTCCGGGAGCTGGGAGTTCGCGGCGCACGTGCGCGAGGAGCTCCCCGAGCACCTCAGGCTCACGGGGCTCGCCCCCGAGGAGCGCCGCTCGAAGCTGCTCGTCGAGCTGGTGGCGCGCATCATGCACCTGCCACGCCACCTCGGGCAGCACTCCGGCGGGATGGTGCTCGCCGCCGGGCGCCTCGACGACGTGGTGCCGCTGGAGCCCGCCGCGATGCCGGGGCGCGTCGTCATCCAGTGGGACAAGGACGACTGCGGCGACCTCGGCATCATCAAGGTGGACCTGCTCGGGCTCGGCATGCTCCAGGCGTTGCAGGACGTCGTGCCGCTCGTCCGCGAGCACGAGGGGATCGAGGTGGACTACGCCCACCTGCCGGCCGACGACCCCGCGGTGTACGACATGCTGTGCAAGGCCGACACCGTCGGCGTCTTCCAGATCGAGAGCCGCGCGCAGATGGCCACGCTGCCGCGCATGCGGCCGACGCGCTTCTACGACCTGGTCGTGGAGGTCGCGATCATCCGCCCCGGTCCGATCGTCGGCAAGATGGTGCACCCGTACCTCGACCGCCGCGCCGGTCGCCAGGCGGTGAGCTACCCGCACCCCGACCTCGAGCCGGTGCTCAAGCGCACCCTCGGCGTGCCGCTGTTCCAGGAGCAGCTGATGCGCGTCGCGATGGTGGCGGCGGGTTTCTCGGGCGGGCAGGCCGAGGAGCTGCGGCGCGCGATGGGCGCCAAGCGCTCGGTCGAGCGCATGGCGAAGCTCGAGACGCAGCTGCGCGACGGGATGCGCGAGCGCGGCATCACCGGCAAGGCCGCCGACGACATCGTGCAGGGGATCACCTCGTTCGCGCTCTACGGCTTCCCGGAGTCGCACGCCGCGAGCTTCGCACTCATCGCGTACGCCTCCGCGTGGCTGAAGGCGCACCACCCCGAGGCGTTCCTGTGCGCGCTGCTCAACGCCTGGCCGATGGGGTTCTACCACCCGGCGACGCTCGTGCAGGATGCCCGCCGCCATTCGGTACGCGTGTTGCCGATCGATGTGAACCGGTCGGGTGTGATGTGCCGAATCGAGAGATATGAGACAGGGGTCAGGGGTCAGGGGTCAGGGGTCAAGGGAGGAAGGGATGGCTCAAGCGATCAGGAGTTTTCAGGACTTACAGGTGTGGCAGAAGGCGATGGAGGTTGTTCCAGCCGCGTACCGGCTAGCGAAGAGGTTGCCGAGGGAGGAAACGTTTGCTCTTGGGAGCCAGATCCGACGGGCCGCGGTCAGCATACCGGCGAATATTGCAGAGGGTCACGCACGGCATCACACGAGAGAGTTCATTCAGCATCTCTCGGTGGCCAGAGGCAGCCTTGCGGAACTGACGACCCTCGTGCTGATAGGGGAAAAACTTGCGTACTGGACGAGGGAGGAACTGGACGAGGTGGAGCCGATCGCACGCGAGCTGCGGATGCTCTTGTCGGGTCTCGTTCAGAGCCTGCGGACGCGATCTCGAACAGTAGTTCCCTGACCCCTGACCCCTGGCCCCTGACCCCCGGGTGGGTGGGCGGGAGGCTCGCCGTTCGATTGGGGCTGCGCTTCGTCAAGGGGCTGCGCGCGGAGGCCGCGAAGCGGATCGAAGAAGAGGCGGCGAAAGCGCCGTTCGCCTCGGTGCGCGAAGTCGCCGCCCGCTGCGGGCTGCGCGACGACGAGCTCTCGGCGCTCGCCGAGGTGGGCGCGTTCGCGTCGCTCGGGGCAACCCGCCGCTCCGCGCTGTGGCAGGTCTCGGCGCTCGACGGCCGCCGCCCGCCGCTCGCGCAGGCGATGCAGCCCGACCCGGGGCCGAGCCCGCTGCCCGAGATGACGCTGCGCGAGCGTTACGTCGCGGACTACCGCGGCGCCGGCATGACCGTCGGCCGCCACCCGCTCGCGATGCGGCGCGCCGAGCTCGCCGCCCGCGGCATCCTCTCGGCGGCGGACCTTGCGCGGGTGCGCGACGGTGCGCTCGTGCGCATCGGCGGCGCGGTCATCGTCCGGCAGCGCCCCTACACCGCCAAGGGGATGTGCTTCATGACCCTGGAGGACGAGACCGGCTTCGCCAACGTCGCCGTCGCCCCGAACGCCTTCGAGCTCCAGCGCGCCGTCATCACGGGGAGCGCGCTGCTCGAGGTCGAGGGCCGCGCGCAGGCGCGCGACGGCGTCGTCACCGTGCTCGCCGGCCGCTGCGCGCCGCTTTTCGCGTCCGCGTCGGTGCCGCCGTCGAGGGACTTCCATTGAGAGACCGGGCACCGGGGTCCGGGCACCGGGCACCGCAGAGGCGTGGCCGGTCATCGGTGGCCGGTGGCCGGTAGAGACCGTGGATCGTGGTCCGCAGGGACGGAGACGACAAGATGGTCGTTACGGAGTCCCTGTCATTGCGAGGAGGGCCGCCGCAGGCGGACCGACGAAGCAATCTCGCGGCCATCGCGAGACCGTCCTGTCGCCACGATGGTGCCGGTGTCTCTGCTGACACGGCGGGGGGGAGAAGGACCGAGATTGCTTCGTCGTGGCACCACTGGCGCCACTCCTCGCAATGACAGCCGGTTGGGGGCTACTGTTGCCTCGTCTTCACCGGGGCTTCACACCTGCGGGCCACTCTCCTCAAGGGAGGCGGATCGCCATGGCTCAGCTCCCCCCGGCCAGCCAACTCGTGGAGCGGTTGTTCGGGCCGATCGAGGACCGGGAAACCGCGCGGCGTCTCGCGCGCGACCTCGGCACCGGCCTGCTGATCGTCGCAGCGGTGCAGGCGACGGTCGCGCTCGGCTACGGGCGCGACGCGCTCGCGGACGCGGCGCTCTTCGCCGTCTCCGGCGCGCTCGTGTGGGCGACGGCGAGCCGTCTCGCTGCAATGCTCGCGCTCGTGACGGCCTGCGGCTCCGCCGCCCTCGCGATCGCCACCTTCACGCTCCACGAGCCGGCGAGCCAAGGGCGCAGCATCTTCCTCGGCCTGGTCGCTGTCTGGACCGCGGGGCGCGCGGTCGTCGCCGCGCTCGCGTACCGGCGACACTCCCGGGCCGTTCCACCGCCCGAGCCGGACGGCGGGGGACCGCCGGCCGCTCCTCGCTCCTGAGCGCCCGACGGAGGCGCGGCGGCGAGCGTAGAATGCTCGAGACGACGCCCACGGCAACGCACGTGAATCGAGAAGTCTTTGCTACTCATTGTGTTGGCGATCGATCCACCGGCGGCAGCTTGTTCTCAGGCGCAGCGTCGCTGCGCGGCCGGCAGGCGGGCGTCGGATCCATCCGTGTTCACCTACTACTCTGAGCGGCTCTCCGCGGACCGCCTCGAGCGCTGCTATGCACTCGCACCGCCGGCGATCCAGCGCTATCTGGAGGCGGAGATCCTCCACATTCTGCGCGCGATCCGCCCGGGCGACCGGGTGCTCGAACTCGGCTGCGGGTACGGCCGAGTCCTCGCCCGGCTCGCGCCCGAGGCCTCGCTCGTCGTCGGCATCGACGTCTCGCTGCCGAGCCTCGCACTCGCGGCGAGCGTGTCGGAGCGCCACCGGCTGTTCCGGCTCGCGGCGATGGACGCGGTTGCGCTGGGCTTCCGGCCGGGGTCCTTCGACCTCGTCTGCTGCCCGCAGAACGGGATCTCCGCATTTCACGTCGACCAGCGAAAGCTGCTCGAATCGGCGGTTCGGGCGGTGGCGTCCGGAGGCAGGGTTCAGCTCTTCAGCTATGCCGTCCAGCTGTGGGAGGAGCGCCTCGCGTGGTTTCGCCTCCAGGCCGCGGAGGGGCTCGTGGGCGAGATCGACGAGGCCGCCACGGGCAACGGCACGATCGTCTGCCGAGACGGGTTCACGGCGACGACCGTCTCCCGCGAGCGCTTCGCCGAGCTGGCGCGCGGGCTCGGACGCTCGTTCTCGGTGAGCATCCTCGACCACGCGAGCGTCGTGTGCGAGATCAACGTGTAGCGATGTCGTGCTGCGATGAACAGCCGTGCGCCTTGACGTCGCCCGGACGGAGATCGAGAATAGAGTCACCGTTCACGCAATCTCGGGAAGGAGTGTACGTATGGAACCCCCGATCAGCGTGAAGGTCGTCCGGATGCTCCAGAACGCAAGGGACCCGCAACCGCCGCGCCTGCTCGACCGCGTCCGCGCCGCGCTGCGCGCGAGGCACTACTCGTACCGCACCGAGCAAGCGTACGTCGGCTGGATCCGCCGTTTCATCGTGTTCAACGGCAAGCGCCACCCCAGGGACATGGGCGACGTCGAGATCAACACGTTCCTGTCGCACCTCGCCACCGAGGGACATGTGGCCGCCTCGACCCAGAACCAGGCGCTCGCCGCGCTGCTGTTCCTCTACCAGGACGTGCTCGGCATGCGCGTGCCGTGGCTCGAGTGCCTCGTGCGCGCGCGCAAGCCCGCCCGCCTCCCGGTCGTCCTCAGCCGGGACGAGGTGAAGCGCCTCCTTGCCGGCGTGCAGGGGACGCCGAACCTGATCTGCCGCCTCCTGTACGGCACCGGGATGCGCCTCCTGGAGGGGCTGCGGCTCCGCGTCAAGGACGTCGACTTCGAGCGCAACGAAATCATCGTCCGCGAAGGGAAGGGCGACAAGGACCGGCGCACCGTACTCCCCGCTTCGCTGCGGGCGCCGCTCGAGGAGCACCTTGCCGGCGTTCGCGCGCTCCACGACGCGGACCTCGCTGCCGGGGCAGGGAGCGTACGGCTGCCGGGCGCGCTCGCGACGAAGTACCCGAGCGCCCCGCGCGAGTGGCCGTGGCAGTGGGTGTTCCCGGCCAGAAACCTCTGGCGCGACGAGGCAACGGGCGCGCTCATGCGCCACCACCTGCACGAGAGCGCCGTTCAGAAGGCGGTGCGGGCCGCAGTAGTACAGGCCGGTTTCACGAAGCCCGTGGGCTGCCACACGCTGCGGCACTCGTTCGCGACTCACCTGCTCGAGGACGGCTACGACATCCGGACGATCCAGGAGCTGCTGGGGCACAAGGACGTCTCGACGACCATGATCTACACCCATGTCCTCAACAGGGTCGGCGGGCGGGGCGTGCGCAGCCCGGTGGACCGCCTGTGAGTCCCGCGGGCCGCAACCCGAGATACCGCCGTCAGCAGGGGGCAAGAACGGGCCGGGTGTCAGAATGGCGCAGTTCCGAGATCACCGCGCGCCCGGATTATGCAGCAGTATTAGTCCCCGTTTTCCCGGCGGTGACCAGAGGGGCACCTCAACGAAATGATGATACTCTTGAAGCACTTCGGAGGTCTTCATGACTCTATTACCATCGAGCAAACCGAGCCTCCGAGTCTCGGTTTGCCCGTTTCCATTAGTCCATCTAATCCGCGTTAGGCCGAGCCACCGAAGTCAAACAAGCGAGCACAGGTGAGGCGGCGATGAACGTTCTCGCCCTCGTCGCCGGCGCCATCGCCGTTGGAGCTGCAGCCGCCACAGCACTGGTGCTGGCGAGGTACATGCCAGCTAGCCCTACTTGGCGCAGGCTGAGGGTTGCCGTGTACCTAGTACTCGCCGCTGCGGGAGTCGTCAGGGTGGTGCAGACTGCTGGCAGCAACCCCCGAATGGCCATCTTCTACGCAGGTCTAGCGGCGTTCGTTGGCGCATTGGCGTACGCTGCCTCCAAGCGTCCGTCTCTTGAGTAGATCGTCGTTTGGTGGGGCCGGCCTAACCCGCGCTTGCAGTGGACCGGCCACACGGCCGGCAGGTTTGGTGGTCGTAAGGTGTCGAGGGGTAGGCTACTCCTATGCGAAAGGTGAAAGTGGCCGGCCCACTGAAGCGCAGCGTTAGGCTGACCGACGAGAGCGGAAGGCTGTGAGGAGACGCCTTGGCTGATTATTCCTGGGGGCCGTATTCGAAGATCGCTCCAGCGGGTTTTGCTGGGCTTCTCCTGGTCGTCCTCGTGGTGGTCGGAACTGCCTCTCTTTTCCCGTTCCACGAGGTCCTCATCGCGGGCAGCATCATCCTTGGCGTGTCCGCTGGCCTCGCGGTCGTCTTGTACCGATTCCGCTCTCGGTCGTCGGGCTAGTGCCATGACCAAGGTCCGTGCTGGCTATCAGACGCGTGGCGCAGTTTGGCGGCAGCCTAACAGCGCGTTGCAGCCGCCCCACTCGGCTGTCACGCCGCGTGCAGGAGCACGCGTCTCGCCAGCCGGCGGGCGACTGAACGCGAGCGTTAGGCTGCTCAAGGTGAAGAGAGTGATGAAACTGGTTTCGATGCTGGTTCCCGCGGTGCTCGGCACTGGGTGCCTGGTACACTCGAACCTCCCGCCGAAGGTCACACAGGCGACAGTGCGCTTGGTCGTTCCTGGAATGAGGCCCGAGCAAGTCCGGGCGATCCTTGGTGCTCCTGTGGATGTACAAGACACGTCCTTCCAGAGCCCAGGGCCATTCGTTCATCAGCTGACCTACGCGTACTTCAAGCGCCTGCCTGACCCGTGGTACCGATACCCCATGCTGTGGGTGCACTTCCAGGGGGGCGTAGTGAGCAGCGTCTACGCGAAACGACACGCGTTCTGGGACAGCGAGGGAGTCTACGGCAGCGACTCGTCTCGCAACTGGGAGCGCCCGGAGTTCGGCCGGTGGTTCCCGCGGGAGTAGGGTGCAGGCATGCGGCGAGAATTGAGAGAGCAGCCTAACAAGCCGTTGCAGCCGTCCCACTCGGCTGTCACGCCGCGTGCGGGCGCACGCGTCGCGCCAGCCGGCGGGCGGCTGAACGGCGGCGTTAGACCGCAAGGAGCCCAGCAAGGAGGCACCGTTGAAGAAGAAGAAGCAGCAGGAGGAAAAGACAACCGATTGGCTCTCTGTGATAGGCAAGTCGCTTGCCTTCTTGTGCCTCTCGGAGGCAGACTTGCGCGACAAGGGGTTGCTTCCGCAGGCGAACCTGCTTCAGGCGCTCGGTCTGTCCAGAGCGGATGCAGCCCGAATTCTGGGGACTAGTTCGGAGTCGCTCCGCGTCCTCCAGGCGCAGGCAAAGGCCAGGGGCGCAAAAAGGAGGGGCAGTGCCCGCAAGACAAAAGCCACGGCGAAGTCGGGACGGTGAAGCTGATACTGGAATGAACGGACAGGTTGGCGGAGACCTGAGCCGAATCGCGAATCTGTTGGCATTGCTCCTCGTGAAGGGCGAGAGTCAAACGGACAAGATTCTCACCCTCACCGCAGCCGGATTCTCTGGAGCTGAGATTGCTACCCTGCTCGCGACAACTCCAAACACTGTCGCCGTGACCGTGTATCAGAGCAAGAAGAAGGCTGGCAAGCGCAGCAAGAAACAGCCCGCGAAGAGCAGGGAGTAACGGTAGGAACTCGTGGCGAGGATCAACCAAAAGCTCCTCGAACGCCTTGAGACGAAGCTAGGTCTCGGTCGCCGGCGAGTCTACGAACTCATTGAAGCGAAGGTCCGAGAATCGCACCTTCCCCGACACCTAGCTGCGATAGCCGTGGCCAGCCAGCGCGGCATCAACATCTCCAAATTCGCAAGCGCTGAAGACTTGGCAGAGATACGAAGTACGGCTCGCGGCGCGGCACCCCCACCAGTTGTCGTTCCTGCCGCTTCATCTCCGGCTTCACCTCGCTCCGGTTCGCCTCGCAAGAGGGCATCGAACCGCCCGACGCAAACCAATCAGCGCCGCCGCGGCAGTTCGGTGTTCGTTGTCCATGGACGGGACGACCCAGCTCGCCGAGAGCTGTTCACTTTCCTTCGTGCCTTGGGGTTGCAGCCAATCGAGTGGAACCAGGCGATCAAGATGACGGGCCAAGGGAGTCCCTATGTCGGGACGATTCTCGATACGGCTTTTCGGGAGGCAGCTGCGGTGGTTGTTCTCCTCACCCCGGACGACGAGGCGCGCCTTCGCAAGGACTTCCTGAAGACTCGCGATCCTGTTCATGAAAGGCAACTTACGGGCCAGGCCAGAGCCAACGTGCTCTTCGAGGCGGGGATGGCATTCGGTAGGAACCCAGCTAGCACCGTCTTGGTCCAGCTTGGCGAAGTAAGGCCGTTCAGCGATGTTGCCGGTCGGCACGTGGTTCACCTCGGGAATGACGCCGGCAGCCGTCAGGAATTGGCAACAAAGCTGGCGAACGCGGGCTGCAACGTCGACACGTCGGGAACCGATTGGCTAAGTGCAGGTGACTTTCGCTCTAGCTAGACGCTTGCGGTCTAACAACAACATGCAGCGGACGGCGCTACGCGCCGCCGCTGATGCTGGGCGTTAGAGCGCACAGGAATTCAGGCTAGGAGGAGCAGATGACGTTTCTTGAAACCTATGGCAAGGAACTCGTGGCTCTGCTTGTGCCTCTTGTGGCTTGGGCACTCAACACGTTCTTCCGAGCGAGGGCTCGACTTTCTCTCGCCAACCCCCACACGTTTACGTTCTTGGTTCAGACTCCCTTGGTAGATCCCCAGGGCAAACAGATCGCTGCGAGCCAGACTGTTCACACGCGATCCCTGATCATGTGGAACGCCGGGAAGGAAACGGCAACGCGCGTGGAATGGCTGTTCAACTGGAAACCTCATTGCCTCAACGTTTGGCCGCCGCGCCATTATCAGGAGCACATCGGGCCGGATAGTCGCTACACGATTGTCTTTGATAGCCTTGCGCCAAACGAGTACCTTGGCTGTGAACTGATGTCCCTCAATGCTGAGCTGCCGAGTCTCCTAGTGGTCCGTAGCGATCAATGTGTCGCGCAGAACATCAATATGTTCCCCCAGCCAGTCATCTCGAACCCGCAGCGGAGGATCCGAACGGCTCTACAGTTGGCTGGCGTCGGGCTCATCGTATATCTGGCAATTGTGCTGCTCCAGTTCTTGGTGCTAAAGACGCCACTTGGTCGGTAGGAGAGTGCGCTCTAACCAGCCGTTGCAGCCGCCCCACTCGGCTGTCACGCCGCGTGCAGGGGCACGCGTCGCGCCAGCCGGCGGGCGGCTGAACGGCGGCGTTAGCCCGACGGCTGGAACATGACTGACCACAACCCGCTGACATTCTCGGGTCGCCTTCGCAGCATCGGGTTCGCGCTGCGGGGCATTGGCGTCATGCTCCGCACCCAACACAACGCGTGGGTCCATGCTGTTGCTACGGTCGTCGTTGTCGCCATGGGCGTGGCCCTCCGGTTGTCCGCAGGCGAGTGGTGCTGGATCGTGCTGGCAATCGTCGCCGTCTGGACGGCGGAGGCTCTCAACACGGCGTTCGAGTTCCTTACTGACGTGGCCTCGCCGGGGTTCCACCCAGTTGCTGGGAAGGCCAAGGACGTGGCGGCGGGAGCTGTCTTGCTTGCCGCGTGCGGGGCGGTGGTGATTGGCGTGTTGGTGCTCGGGCCACATCTGCTGCGTCTGCTGCAGTGATCGCGGGCTAACCAGCGCTTGCAGTGGACCGGCCACAAAGCTGGCCACGCTCGCCGTCGTGCGGTGTGGAGGGGTAAGCTAGTCCAATGCCAAGGGTGAAAGTGGCCGGCCCACTGAAGCGCAGCGTTAGATGGCCGAAGGGAAATACCAGGTGAGCAGCCAGGTAGAGTCACGATCTGGGAGGCTTGTGCGCTCGATCCGCTCGCGGAGGGCGTTAAGGGTTGCGGCTGGGTTAGCGGCCGGAGCCGCGGCCCTCTGTCTCTTAGGTTTCATTTCTAGCATGCTCTCTGTCGGTGCCGCGCGGCGAATCACGACCCGTTTGGTGGAACAGTCCTACAAACGAGCCGTCCCAGATGGCGAATCCCTTTTGTGGCTCGATTCAACGCAGGTGCGTGCCTATCCGCCGCCCGTCGCCGCGTACCCGCTTTCGAGGCTGTCTCTTCGGACCCGCCTCTTCGCGCCCAGAACGTACTACGCTCCCGACCCGCAGCCACCGTGTCCAGATTGCGATTCCTGCGCCTGGGCGCTGGGGGTCGTTCGCATACCACTACCGTTTGTTGTACGTGTTCATTACTACTGGTCCCATCTTGCGGCACCAGTACCCGTGCGAAGCGTAAGGGGCCTGATGGAGCTGGGAGTCGTAACACACGTGGGCTTGTTTGGCCTCGCGATCCCTGTCGATCAATGTCCAAGCCCGCCCAAGATCGCGGAGAAGTAGGTGTGGCCATCTAACCAGCCGTTGCAGCCGTCCCACTCGGCTGTCACGCCGCGTGCAGAGGCACGCGTCGCGCCAGCCGGCGGGCGGCTGAACGGCGGCGTTAGGCACCCCGCGCCTCTCTCTGTGTCATGCTGGAGGCAGAGATGACAGACGCGGTGAACGTAGCCTCCGTCGCTCCGAAGCGCGTCTGGTGGCGTGCCGTCGTTCTGGCCATTCCGTTCTTCATCCTCGGCCTGGCTGGCGGCGGCTACATCGTGCACGACCACTACACGCGAGTTCAGCCTGCCTTCGTCGCGATGTTCAACGAGCACATGGTGGGCCAGTATGCGGAGCTGCAGTATCAGCAGGCCTCCTACCCGGAAGCTCAGGCCGCTCTCGAGCGCTATCTCAAACTACTTCTCGATCCAACACCGTCCCCCAACCCGCTTTCGGACGCGCGCACGCGGCGGGTCGATGCGATACTCACCCTTGGCAGGCTTGCGCTGCTCCACGAGCGCAACGGTCACGCCGATCTGGCGGCGGCGTCCTGGGCTCGAGCGGAGGCCCTGGCTCGTCAAGGCACTTGGAAAGACCCATCGCGGGAGCATCTCCGCTCCTTGCTACAGCGCATGGATGCCCCGGCAGGCCCGACACCTACACCAAAGGCGGGTGCCTAACATGCCGTTGCAGCCGTCCCACTCGGCTGTCACGCCGCGTGCGGGGGCACGCGTCGCGCCAGCCGG
This sequence comes from Terriglobia bacterium, assembly GCA_020073245.1. Classification (GTDB taxonomy): domain Bacteria; phylum Acidobacteriota; class Thermoanaerobaculia; order Thermoanaerobaculales; family Thermoanaerobaculaceae; genus RBG-13-68-16. The sequence goes on from JAIQFQ010000005.1 coordinate 110,526, forward strand.
CGGGCGGCTGAACGGCGGCGTTAGGCATCCATGGCAAAGAAGCAGTGGATTGAGAATCTCACTGGCAGCAGTCCTGAGCTTAGGGATGTCGTGCTCTAGTCCTCAGGGGTCCCAACCAAACCAGACCACCCCCGCGCCCAGCGTCAAATCGGGTCCGACCATGCCCACACCAGGGCCCCCGTTGCCAGCGCTCACCGCCGTCTTCGAGTACCTCGGCCCCGACATCACACCACCACGTCTAGTCAACAACATCCAGCCACAGTTCCCTGAGGACCTCCGAGGCATCAACGTCACACCACGCCCATTCATCTACACGATCGTCGTGGACCAGGAGGGGAACGTTCGAAACCTGAAGCCGACGCGAGTGCCAGCGCCCACACCTCCGTATGACGCCCTCGATAGGTGCTTCCGTGAGGCAATCCTGCAGTGGCGGTACCGACCAGCGGAGAAGGCAGGGCGGCCCGTTGCTGTCCAGCTCACTGTTTCGGCGAATGTCGAAGTCCGGTAGGTGCATGGATGCCTAACCAGCCGTTGCAGCCGTCCCACTCGGCTGTCACGCCGCTTGCGTGCGCAACCGGCGCGCCAGCCGGCGGGCGGCTGAACGGCGGCGTTCGACGACTAGAGAGGAGGCAGGCCGATGGCGGATGAGGTCCAAGAGAAGACAACGTGGGGTGGATCGGCTCTGCGCGAAGTGGCGACCGACGCTCTCCACTATTGGGAGCGCCGACGTCTGGTGTACAACGCTGCGCTCGTTCTGGTCGTGGGGTGGTGCTTCATCTCGGGTCTTCCCCAGTCGCGGACCCACGTCGGAGTCAACCTCCTCCTGGTTTTCTTCGTGCTCGCGGTCATCGCCAACGTTCTCTACTGCCTGGCCTACGTCGTGGATGTTTTCGTGCAGATGTCCATGCTCCGGGAGGCGTGGGTTCGGTGGCGGTGGGTGCTGTTCGCTGTCGGGACGACCACGGCCGCCGTCGTGACCCGGTTCTTCAGCATGGGAGCCTTCGCCTCCTGGAGAGGGCATTGAGTCACGTCAATTCCTGCGAAGTCGTCGAACAGGCGCTTGCAGCGTCACGCGGGCCGGGCTGCTTGCCCGGCGCCGTCGCGGGGTTCATCATCGCGCCACGCCAAGCGAAAGACGGTGCGCCGGCGTGCCGCTGAAGCGCAGCGTTAGGCAGCAGTGGCCCAAGAGCGGTAAAATAGTGCCGTGCCTGTACTCAGTCGCTTCCTCGGGATCGTGATCGCCATGTACTACCGCGACCATGAGCCGGCGCATTTTCATGCGAGGTACGGAGACTATGAAATCACTGTGGTGCTCGACACCGGAATCGTGGAAGGGCAGTTTCCGCGGCGCGCGCTCCGCCACACCCTGGACTGGTACGAGCTCCACGTCGAGGAACTTCGCGAGGACTGGCAGTTGGCCCAGCGCGGCGAGCCGTTGCGGCCGATTGCGCCTTTGGAGTAGAGCATGGTGCATCTAGTCGAGGCGAGGGTTGTTTCTGGCTACGTGGTGTGGCTGCGCTTCTCGGACGGCGTCGAGGGGCGAGTCGATCTAGGCCAGGAGCTTCATGGTCGTGTATTCGAGCCACTAAGGGATCCGCAGGAGTTTGGGAAGCTCTCACTCGATCCGGAGCTCGGCACGATTATCTGGCCAAATGGCGCTGACTTTGCGCCGGAATTTCTCTACGCCGCAGCCAGACGTGCTGCTGCCTAACAGCGGTTTGCAGTGAGCGGCGCTGGTCGCCTTGGCGAACTCGGTGGTCTATCCTCGTGGCTTGGTACGTGGGGTCCCGTGTGTCGGTCCGCTACCCGCACCGTCACTGAAACCGGGCGTTAGGCACCCCATCGGCGTTGGTGTTAGACTCAAGTGTGTTACCCACAGTTCGCAGAATTGGGCCGTATCGCTTCTTCTTCTACGCGAGCGATTTTGGGGGAGCCTCCGCATATTCACGTGGAGCGTGACCGCGCGGTGGCGAAGTTCTGGCTCGAGCCCGTTAGACTGGAGCGGTCATGGGGGTTCTCAGCTCATGAGCTGAGGCGGGTCGGAGAGGTTGTTGACAGCAACGCGGCTTCATTCCTGGAGGCTTGGCATGAGTTCTTTCGCCGCTAGACGCGAGCCCCTCGCGGTCGACGTGCAGGTCACGGAGGATGAGATCACGGTTTCCCTCGCGGACGGACGTCGCCTGTCGGCTCCATTGGTTTGGTTCCCTCGTCTTCTTGCTGCCTCCGCGGCTGCTCGGTCGAATTGGCGACTGATTGGCGACGGTGAGGGGGTTCACTGGCCCGATGCCGATGAGGACATCAGCGTGGAGGCTCTCATGCTCGGTGTGCCGTCGGTGGACTACTCGCAGCGGGTGGGCGGGGGTGCCTAACAGCGCGCTGGACCGCGCCCAGCCCCGAGGTTGCTCAGAGGTGGTAGCGCGGTGCATCATCGTGCCGTGCTAGCAGCCATCGCGGTCGTGGGCGCGTGCCTGGAAGCGCGGCGTTCGGCGACGCGCAGTGCCGGCTGTCGCACACCGGGTGTGGGAGTTGCCGGCCTCACGACAGGTCGTCTCTAGAACTCAACTGAGAGAAAGGAAACGAGAATGAAAGCCAAATCGTGGATAGCCTTTTTCGTTACGGGGCTGGCCCTGCTTCTCGCTGGATGCGCCGGGGCGATCTCCCAACCTCAAGCGGCGAGCGCCGACCCGATTAAGGCCCAAGTCACCGTCCTCTATGATGCCTTCGGCAAGCCGTCCGCCATGCAGAAGGACTGGGGATATTCGGTGTTCATCGAGTATGGCGGCAGGCGTATCCTGTTTGACACCGGCAACAACTCGGAGATTCTTGCCCAAAACGCGAAGGCCAAGGGCATCAACTTGGCCAAGCTGGACTTCGTTGTCATGTCGCACCGCCACGGCGATCATATCGGGGGCTTGGCTTATCTCCTGAGTGTCAACCCCAAGGTGAGAATCTACGCGCCCAAGGAGGGCTTCGGCGTCTATGGCGCCGACCTGCCCAGCAGCTTCTATCGCAAGGACGAGTCTCTACCGCCCGAACAACGTTACTATGACGGCAAACCACCGGAAGTCATGCGGTTCGGCGCCGCCTGGCCCGGCGCTAACTTTCAGCTCGTCGATAAGAATACCGAGATCGTCCCCGGTATCCATCTAATCGCGCTGGTCTCCGACAAACCGGGGACGCTCGAACTGCGCGAGCTCTCGCTTGTCATCAACGCGCCCGACGGCCTGGTAATCGTGGTGGGCTGCTCGCATCCTGGCATCGACAAGATCGTGGAAACGGCAATCGCGATCAACCCGCGCGTCCATTTGATTGCCGGAGGGTTTCACCTCGTCGTGGCGAAGGACCCGGACATCGAGAAGATCGTCACTAGCTTGCGTGACACATACAAGGTGGAGTACGTCGCGCCTGGCCACTGCACCGGCGAGCCGACCTTCACGGCGCTCAAGAAGGCATTCGGCGATCATTATCTCTACGCCGGCCTGGGTACAACCTTCGCGCTGGGCGCCACGCCGAAAGCGATGGCCGAAGCTGATCAGAAAGCTCCAACCACCATGGGTGCGGACGATCTCACGAGTTACCGCAGGCTGCTGGGGAAGAGCGACGACCACGAACCTATGCTGCTGGCGCGCCGCTCATCCCTCGTTGGTCCGACCTCGACGGTGGTCTCGCGGCGAGCCAACTGGAGTGACGGCCCGTGAACCGCTCGAATAGCAACAGGCCGCCCAACAACGCGCTGCAGCGGACTCGGGCGGCTCTGCCGCCCTCGCCGCTGAGGTTGATATCGTTAGACGGATCTCTTGCAGCGCTCTTTACAAGAACCCGGAGGATGGGATGGCAGTCAGCTCTTTTGACGCGGAGGGTACACCGCAGGCGCAGCTTCGATTTTTCATCGAGAATTTAGATCCCAAGGAGCAGAAGCTCTTCCGCTCGGTCCGGTCCGCGGTGCGCAAGAGGTTGCCGACTGCCAACGAGCTGGTGTATGACTACTACACCTTCCTGGTCATCGGGTATTCGCCGAACGATGTACCCACGGATGGAATCGTCTCAATCGCCGCGCGTGCCGATGGTGTGCGTCTTTACTTGATGCATGGTCCTCGTTTGCCCGACCCGAAGAAGCTACTGTTGGGATCGGGCAAGCAAACCCGCTACATCCGGGTGGAGGCTGCGAGCCAGTTGGCGCATCCAGATGTTGAGGCGCTGATCGCCGCTGCGATTGATCTAGCTGAAGTTCCGTTGCCATCCGAGGGGCGTGGCAAACTCGTCATTCGGTCGGTTTCTGCGAAGCGGCAGCATCGTCGGAGGCGGCCGAAGTGAACGGAGACCTTCTAACAACAGCATGCAGCAGACGGCGCTGCGCGCCGGGCAGGCTCGCGCCAGCGGCTGAACGGCGGCGTTAGGCCGCAAGGCGAGAGAAGGGTGTAGACTAACGGCATGGAGCGGGAATTCGACGTCATCGTGGAGCGGGACGCGGACGGATTTTATGTGGCTTCCGTTCCTTCACTGCGTGGCTGTCATACGCAGGCGCGCTCGCTGGACGAGCTCATGGAGCGGGCTCAGGAGGCGATCCTTCTCTGCCTGGAGGTCGAAGGCGAGCCAGCGGAGTCGCTCGACTTCATCGGCGTGCAGCGCGTTCGCATTCCGGCATGAACCCTTATCGAGCGCTCAGCGGCAAGGAGATCGTCGCTGCGCTGAAGCGCCATGGCTTCGAGGTGATCCGCACGCGTGGCAGTCATCAGTATCTGCGTCATCCCGACGGGCGTGCCACGGTGGTGCCGGTTCACTCGGGCGAGACTATCGGTCGGGGGCTCATGGCCAAGATCCTCCGCGACACCGAACTGTCTCATGAGCAACTCGCCGGCCAGTAGCTTGCGGCCTAACCAGCCGTTGCAGCCGACTGTCACTCGCCTGCAGGTCGGCGCTGCGCGCTGGGCAGGCTCGCGCCAGCGGCTGAACGGCGGCGTTAGCTGGCCCTTTTGAGTTCCTCACGAATGATGCGGCGCAACTTCAACTCCAGCGCGTCCCGGCTCGCGCTCATGTGCTCGCGAAGGGCCTCGTTGATGAGGCTCTGGTAGTTCCCGCCACCCCGTCGATGAACCTCGTCCCGGAACCAGCCCAGCACGTCGTTGTCGATGCGGATCGTGATCCTGGTCTTGCCTGGAGCCGGCTTGACCACGGGTCCCCGCTTGCCACCAGCGAAGTCGTATTCGCTCTTCATCGCCATTCCCCATACTGCCGCGCTTCGCGGCGGGTTGCCTTGCGGGCCGAGATGAGGCGGATCTTCTCGGAGCGCCAGGTGTACACGACCACAAGAACCCTGCCAAGTGGGTCCATGCCTAGGGTTAGGAACCGCTCCTCCGAAGCACTCGCCGCGTCAGGTATCGTGATGGCGTGCTCGTCCTCGAGGGCCAGAGCGGCGTCGGCGAAGTCCACTCCGTGCTTGCCCAGGTTGGCTTCGGCCTTCTTAGGGTCCCACTCGAACCTCACCGGGTCAGTATATGCACGTTGTCTGTACATGTCAAGGCCAGCTAACCAGCGCTTGCAGTGGACCGGCCACACGCCTCGCCAAGTTCTCCGACGGGCGGTGTCGAGGGGTAAGCTAGTCCAATGCTAAGGGTGAAAGTGGCCGGCCCACTGCAAGCGCTGCGTTAGGTGCCAGAACGCTCAGACTGGGCTATGATCACTGGAGGCTGCTTGGGGGGTCGATATGCAGGTGCAGTTCACAGCGGTATTTCAGCAGGTCCCCGAAGGCTACATCGCCTTCGTTGAGGAACTTCCGGGCGCCAACGCCCAGGCCGCGACCCTTGAGGAAGCGCGCCGGCAGCTCGAGGAAGCGGTCGCCTTGATCCTCGAAGCGAATCGCGATCTCGCGGAGGAACAGCTGCGTGGCGTTGAGGTCATTCGGGAACCTCTCAGGCTTACTGCGTGAAGCGGGTCGATCTCATCAGTCACCTTGAGGCCAATGGTTGTGAGTTTCTCCGTGAGGGCGCGAACCTTACGGTCTATGTCAACCGGCTGGCCCGAAAGACCTCAACGGTCCCGAGGCACCGCGAGATCAACGATTTCCTGGCTCGGAAGATCTGCCGCGACTTGGGAGTGACGGAGCCTGGCACCTAACAGCGGTTTGCAGTGAACGGCGCTGGCCGCCCTGGCGGACTCGGTGGTCTATCCTCGTGGCATGGTCCGTGGTGTCCCATGCGTCTACCGGTTACCCGTGCCGCCGCTGAAACCGGGCGTTAGGCAGCACTAGCATGGCCATAAGGTCAAAGGCCGGAAACGTTGCGGTTCTCGCGCTCGGTATCATCCTTCTGGCGTGGGCCGCGAGCGCGCTCCTTGAGGCCGCGATCCGCAGGGTACAACTCACCGGTTTCTCGGTTGTCGCCTCCATCGCCATCGCGCTTCTTGGCTGGTGGTGCCTCCGGGGATCAATATCGAACCTGAAGGCACAGAGCTCGCCGGCTCCAGTCGGCACCTGGCTCCGCGCCGCCGTGGCGGCAGACGCTGTGGCGATCTTGGCCTTCGTGGTGGGGTCGGTCGGCTTTCTCTTGCTTGGCGAGCAGCAGACTTCGGTCTTCCACAAGCTCGGCGTCGTGTGCATCGGTGGGCTTCTCGCTGCGCTGTTGGCCGTGCCGTTTCTCGCAGTCGCGTGGCTGGTTACTGCACGTAGGAGAGCAAATGGTGCTGCCTAACAGCGCGTTGCAGCCGCCCCACCCGGCTGTCACGCCGCGTGCAGAGGCACGCGTCGCGCCAGCCGGCGTGCTGCTGAAGCGCAGCGTTAGGCGCGGGCTACATATGGGTGTCATGGTCTTGGTTCCAGTCTTTGCTCTTGCTTTCCAACAGCCTTCCTTGTCCGGCAAGTGGACCCTTCTGAACTCTCCAGTCACGGTGGAAGCGACGCTTCTGGAGTCAGAGCCAGCGACAGCCGAGTTCATGGCGTCCTTCGTTTTCGTGCTCGCGGTCAGTGACTCCAAGGCCACATGGAACATCCAAACATATCTGATCGCAGTTGAGGACTTGCCGGACGCCTTGAAGCTCCTCCGTGCGAGTGTGGCGTGGCGGCCGCCCTACTTGTTTGTGCGGGAGGAATGCGGAGGTGGCAACGCATGGGGCTGCAACAAGGAGACGGTGTTTGAGGTGGCGAGCGGCCGCGCTCGCCGGGTCGGCGCATTCATCGTAGGGGAGAAACCCCGAGAAGCCCCCCAGTCCCTACGAGACCGGCACTTCTGGGACTGGTACGACAAGCTGGAGGACGCCAAGCTCGGATTGTGCCACGCTCTGAGCCCTGGTTTCGAGATCGCCCTTAGTCCTAAAGGCAAGCGCACGCTGGTTGATCGTGAAGCGACCTGGTCCAGCAACCAACCCGAGTACAAGAAGAGGTGGGCTCTGATCGACACCTGGCTCGCTCAGGACTCGGTCGCCGATGATGAGGCCATGGCGGCGATCATCTTCAATGCCGTCTTGGCCGAGTACTGCGGCATGCGGGCTCAGGTCGATGATCTGGTGGGCAGGGTGACACCGCGTCTTGCAGCAGACCAGCGCGGCGGCCTCCAGGAGGCGCTACGCCTAGCCGTTCCGTTGGAGAACCCGAGTGCCTGGCGAGGAAGGCACTAGGAGGGCAGTTGGCCCCGCGCCTAACCGGCGGTTGCAGCCGTCCCACT
>JAIQFQ010000050.1 GCA_020073245.1 Terriglobia bacterium
GCGATCGGCTCCGGCCGCCACTCCGGCCGTTCGATCCCGACGCGAGGGCCGGATGAGGGAGCGCCCGGCATGGGCACGAACGCCCGGGCGATTTCAAGGGCCCTAGCCTGCTTCGAGCCTGATCTCCAACACATCGAACCAGGTGCCGTGCCCGGCGAGGGCATCGATCTCGGCCTGCACGATGGCGAGGTGCCCGAGCTCGATTTCGAGGAATCGGGCGAACAAGCCGCGCTCCGCGAGCGTCAAGGTGTCGACGAGCTGCCGGTAGAACCCGCTCGTCTGCCGCTCGAGCTCGAGGGCGATCTTGAGCAGCTCGATCTCGCCCTGCACGGCGATGGTGCCAGCGGGGCTCCGCGCCACCTTGGCCCTGGCCTCGTCGATCCACTGCACGGACGGCACGACCGTGGCGAGTTCCGGCGAGGAGACCTTGCCGGTCTGGTGCCACTCCGCGAGACGACTCTCGAGGTACGCGAGGTGCCCCTGCTCCTCACGGGCGAGGGTGGCGAACATCTTCTTTCCGCGACGGTCGAGGATCTTCTCCACGCCCTTCGTATAGTGGTCGCGGACCTTCGTCTCGTAGCCGATCGCCGTCGTGAGGGCCTCCTTCAGGTCCATCGCATCCTCCACGCCTGGCCGGCCACCCGGCCCAGACGACAGAAAGGATACCTCGCCCGCACATTCCCCGCGCCGCGGCGCTCCGCCCGGGCGCCGCAGAACGGCGCGGTCGTCCCTCTGGTTACGCCGAGCCGCCGGCAGTGCGCGGCGGGCGCGCAAGGGTTACAACGAGCGCTCCGGCGAATGCGGCGGCGGCCACCACGCCCCACACCACCGCCCACGACGGGGTCGCGTCCCGCACCGCACCGGCGATGGCCGGCCCGATCACCGTTCCGAGGTTCGAGAGGGCGGTGATGAAGCCGAACGCCAGGCCCACCCGTTCGACCGGGACAAGCCTGGCCGGCAGAGAGTAGAACGCCGGCGGCACCACCGAAGCCACGACACCGATGGCCGCCATCGCGACAACTGCTGGCAGCACCCCTAACGTCATGAGGCCCAGCGTCGCGGTGAGCAGGCCCAGGCCGGCGACGCACCAGGTGGTGGGGTTGCCCGTCCTGTCGATCAGGCCTCCTGCGAGCGGGGTGCCGACGAGCGCAACCCAGGTGATAACGCTCGTGACGAGCAACCCCGAGGCACCGCCGCCCGCCCACTCCGGGGCGAACGTCGCCAGCGCCCCGAAAGGGACGAAGTACAGCATCCACGCGATCCCGAGCGCAACGAGAGGCAGCGGGAAGGCGCGTCTCCGGATCGAGCCACCCTTCCTCTCTCCGGCCGGCAGGCGCCGCGGCATCGTTGCCGCATGGAGGGGTATGGCGACCAGGACCAGGACGGCCAGGAGGCCCATCTCGGCGCGCCAGCCCAGGCTCCGTTCGAGCAACGGGTGGACGGAAAAGAGCACGATCATGCTCGTGGCGTAGGTGCCCGTGAAGAGCCCCATCGCGAGCGCCACCTCGCGGCCGGAGAACGCCACCGAGATCATCCTCGCGAGCAGGAGGTTCATCAGGAGCGCACCTGCGCCGAAAACGAGCCGCCCTGCCAGTAGCCAGCCGTAGCCTGGGGCCACCGCGAACGCGACTGCCCCGACGAGCATCGCCCCCAGCCCGGCCAACCCCGCGGCCCGCGGCGGCCAGCGGTCCAGCGCGGCTCCAAGGGGCACCGAGAGCACGATCGCCGGTGCCGCGATCCCTCCCATCAAAAAGCCGATCTCGAAGTTGGAAAGCGCGAAGGAGACTCGCAGGTTCCCGATCAGGGGCGGGACGGCGAAGAAGGTCATTCCCACCGCGAAGAAGCTGAGCATCGCGCTGGCGAGGATGCGCCAGCGATGGGACGCGACCTCGAAGGGGGCGTTCACGTGGCGATTCTAGCCGGAACGTCCCCACCCGCTCCGGGCCAGCCGGCCGTCACGTGTGCCTGACGGCCGCGGAAACCGCCGCTCCGGAGTTGAGCCAGTCTACTTCGTGAAGTCGGTGCGGTGGCAGAACATGGCAAACGCGAACACCGCGAGTGCCGCATCGAGAGCCACTATGGCGGCCACTCCGAGGGCGATGCTCTGGATTGGCCCCAGCTCCAGCCACGCCACGAGCGCGACCGCCCCGAGGAGGAGCGCGGTCGATACGAGCGCGGCTCCGCGCCCCCTGGCCTTCTGCAATTCGATGATCTCGCGCACGACGAGCGCGACGAGCACCCAGACGAGCAGCTGAAGGCCGATGAAATCCACCTTGAGATGCCGCTCCAAGGGGAACGGGGCGCCCCTGAGCGCCAGCAAAGCGGCGAAGCTTGCGTGCGCCACGAGCAGACCGAGGAGGGACATCGCAGTCGGGAGCAGGACCCGCGCGGCGGCGATCTGCCGGATGGACATCGGAAGCATCACGAGCATCCGGACTCTGCTCTCGCTCCTCTCGGTTCCGGTCACGATGAAGCCCGCCACCATTGACGCGACGAGCAGGGCGAGCGGCAGCTGTGCGGCGATCGTCGGAATCTCGGCGCGATCCTTGGCGTCGCCTAGCAGCGCAGTCATGACGAGGATCAGCCCGAAGATCGCAGCGCCCAACGCCCACGAGATCAGCAGAAGGAACCGGTACAACCGGAGCTCTTCACTAAGGAGTCGCCACATGGTTGCTCCCTTTGAGGATCGCCACGGCGATCTCGTCGATCGTCATCCTCGACTGCTCTATCGCCTCCGCGCCCAACTGGCGGAGGTGAGAGAGCGTGGCCTCCCCGTCCTCGCTCACGACCTGGTGTTCGGCCCGGACGCGGCGGTACTCGACGGCGCCGGCGACAGCCACCTCCGCATCGGCGAGCCGGAACGAGATCCGCCGCCAGCGCTCGGTGAGCGCATCCTTGGAGCTGCGCAGCAGGACGTTGCCCTCGCGCAGGAACACGAGTTCGTCCGCGAGGCGAGCGATGTCGGACAGCACATGTGTGGAGTAGAAGATCGCGTGTTCTCCGTCCTCGAGGACCTCCCAGAGCACGTCCAGAACCTCGGCGCGCACGACCGGGTCGAGCCCCGAGGTCGGCTCGTCGAGCAGCAGCAGGCGCGGCCCGTGGCCGAGCGCCGCCACCAGAGCGAGCTTGGCGACGTGCCCCTTCGAGAGCTGCTCAACCTTCTTGCCGAGGGGGAGGCCGAACCGGTCGGCCAGGCGGCGGACGCGCCCATCTGACCACCCCGGCAGGAAGCGGGAGAGGAAGCGCAGATTCTCCTCCGCGGTCCTGCTCCGGTAGAAGCCGTGCGCCTCGCCGACGACGCCCAGATCCGCCTTCCACGCCGGTGTCCCCTGGTCCACCCTGCGGCCGAACACCTCGACCGATCCGGCGTCGGGACGTACCAGACCGGCGATGCAGTTGAGGGTGGTCGTCTTGCCCGAGCCGTTCGGGCCGATGAATCCGAGGACCGTGCCGGGTTCGACGCTCAGGTCGAGCGGGCCGAGGGTGAAACCCGGGTAGCGCTTGACCACCCCGGTGAGCGAGAACGCCGTCGCGCTGCTCATCGCTTGCTTCCCTTCTCCCGCAGCGCCCGCTCGAACACCTCGCGGATCTGCGACTTGTCGAGCCCTTCCGCAACGCTCTCGGCGATGAGGCGCTCGAGGGCGTTCTCCAGACGCTGCTCTGCCATGGTTTGCTTCCTTTCCTCCGGTATGGCGACCACGAAGAACCCCTTGCCGGGGCGGGAGCGGATCAGGCCCTCCCGCTCGAGATCCTCATACGCCCGCTGCACCGTGATAACGCTGACCCGTTGGTCGCGCGCGAGCATCCGGATGGACGGCAACGGATCGTCGTCCCCCAAGTCGTGAGCCAGGACCCGGGCGCGGATCTGCCGGGTGATCTGGCCGTGCAGCGGCTCCGGCGACATCTCCGACAGATGCAAGAGGAGGTCCATCACGCTCCTCCGAACTGGCGGCAGTCCACAACCACCGCGGTCCAGTCGTCGTCGAGCACAGCGCTCGTCCCGCGCTGGACAGCGTCCACAACCGCGTCGAGCCACCCCTCAACCTCGTGCGGACCTTGCTCCTTCATCTTCGTTCGCCCGACCAGCTCGGCCAGCCCGTCGAACCCGAGAGGCTCACCCGAGGGCCGGCGTGCCTCCGGGATGCCGTCGGAGAAAAGCAGCAGACACTCATCGGACCCGAGCCTCTGCGTGATCGAGGTGTACGCCACGTCGTCCCGGATGCCGAGTGGGAGCCGGGGTCCCGGTACCTCGAGTGGCACGGGTCGCGCTCCGGGCCGAACGAGCAGCGGATCGGGCATGCCCGCGTTGGCAAGCTCAACAGTGCCCGTCGCGGGCGTGACGCGTGCGTACGCCAGCGCCATGCAGGACATCGTAGAAGTCCCCCGCCACGAACCGGGCCGGGAAGCTGCGGGAGACGACCGAGTACCCGTTGCCCAGCACCAGGGGCGGCGGGAGGAGCCTGCGCTGGATGTCGCGCGCGACCTCCAGCTCCCGCACCGAAAGCTCCTGTTCGCGCGGGTCGTCCGCGAGGTAGCGCTGCGCGAGCTCCCGGCGCCGGTGCGCCGATATCGCCGCGACGACGAACGCATCGGCGCCATCCCGGCGCAGCAGTCCCTCGGCAGCGAGCTCCTCGAATGCCTGCCTCACGTCACGCGGACTGACGTGATGCTCCCGGGCGATGCGGTGGCTCTCGGGGAGCGGGCTCCCTTCCCCCACGTCGCCGGTGAGGATCCTGCCGCGCAGCTGCCGCGCAATCTGCGCCCGCATGGGCTCCGGCGAGTTATCGGTCAGATGGAGGATCATGTTCACCGTCTCCACTGTCCATATACGCTATATACAGTCAAAAGGTTTGTCAAGCCCCCCACCTGAAGCCGGTTTTCCCGTTCCACGGAATGGCTATCCTCTTAGGAAGACAAGAGTTGCAGATTTGGAGGAGGGCGCCTTCAGAGGCCTTTGCGACCCAGCCGCTGCCACGCGACCGCCGGGTTGACCGGGACCGAAGGGGCTCCCAGCGGCCATGAGCACCGCAGTCTCCCGGCTACCTCGGGCCGGCGGAGGTGTAGAGGTAGTAGCAAAGAAGAAGCAGGAGCAGGGCAAGCCCGAGCGCAAAGGCGACGGCCGGCGGGCGCGAGGACGCCGCACCCGGCTCGATCGGCTTCGCCGAGACGTGCGGCGCGGGCTCGGCGCCGCCGACCGGTCCCGGCGCGAGGCCCGGCAGGTCGCTCGCTCCGCCCGCCGGCCCGACGTGGCCGGTCTTCACCCCGCCGATCACGCTCTCGTACACCCGGCGTTCCTCCGGCGGCATCGCGTCGAGGCTCTCGTACTCCTTCCCGTTGAAAACGATCTTGATCCTTGCGCCGGGGGTGCCGTCCGGATGGACCCCGCCGGAACCGGCGGTCGCCTTCACGTAGGCCTGGCGGACGTTCTCGGGCAGTTCCTCCAATGAGCCGTAGACCTTGCCGTTGTAGATGAATCTGCCCTTCACGGTCACCTTGACGGTCATGGCCTCTCTCCGTCGCTAAGCATACCCGCTGCGATCAAGGGCTCGTCGGAGGGCAACGACGCGGCCTGCGTCCGCGTTCAAGATTCTCGCTGTCAGATTCGGGATCGTGTCTCTTCGACAGGGCAGCCGTTGACAACAGCCGCTGCCGGACCTAAGAGAATTCTGGGCTCTTCACGGCCGGCGGGCCTGGCGGCCCTCCCGGCGAACAGTGGGAAGGTTTCAGGGAGGAGTTGCCATGGTTCGACCCGTGTCGTTCACGATCAATGGCGAGCCGGTGCGCGTCACAACGGACGAAGACCGCATGCTTCTTTGGGTCCTCCGCTACGACCTCGGCCTGACCGGGACGAAGTTCGGCTGCGGTGAGGGCCTCTGCGGAGCGTGCTCCGTCATCGTCGGCACGGAGGCCGTGCGCTCCTGCTCGACGAAGGTCAAGGACATCGAAGGCAAGCAGGTTCTTACCATCGAGGGCCTCAGCCAGGACGGGCACCTCCACCCGCTTCAAGGGGCGTTTCTCGAGCGGCACGCCTTCCAGTGCGGCTACTGCACGTCGGGGATGATCGTGAACGCCTACGCCCTGCTGCTCAAGAAGCCCCGGCCGACGCGGGAGGAGGTTGTCAAGGCCATGGACGACAACCTGTGCCGGTGCGGATCGCACACGCGCATCCTCGAGGCGATCGATGCCGCCGCGGCCGCGATGTCGGGAGGTGTGCGATGAACGGCGAGGGAAATCTCTCGCGCCGTGAGTTCCTCAGCCTGGCAGGCGCCTCGGGTCTCTACGTGTTCTTTCGGATCGAAGATCTCCTGGCGCAGGAGCCGGCACGGCTGGGCGGCCGTCCCGGCTATCCCACCGACTTCAATGCGTACCTCCGGATCGGCGAGGACGGTCGCACGACGTGCCTCGTCGGGAAGGTCGAGCTCGGCCAGGGCGCGATGACCTCCCTGGCGCAGCTGTTGGCAGAGGAGCTCGATGTCCCGTTCGGCTCCGTGGACATGGTCATGGGCGACACCGACCTCTGCCCGTGGGACATGGGAACGTTCGGCTCTCTCTCGATCCGGCAGTTCGGTCCCGTGCTCCGGAGCGCCGCTGCGGAGGCCAGGGCGGTGCTGCTGCAGTTGGGAGCCGAGCGCCTGCAGGTTCCGCCCGACCGGCTCCAGGTGAAGGACGGCGTCATCAGCAAGCTCGGCGACCCGGGCACACACATCACCTATGCGCAGCTCGTCCAGGGCAGGCGGATCGAGCGGCACCTCGAAAAGGTCCCCGTCAAACCTCCGAAGGAGTTCAGGGTGGTCGGCCGCGCCGCCGCGCGCAAGGATGCACTCGAGAAGGTGACCGGCCGGGCCAGGTACGCCGCCGACATCGGACTTCCAGGCACGCTGCATGCGCGAATCGTCAGGCCGCCGGCCCACGGGGCGACGCTCAAGGACGCCGACACCGATCGGGTCGCGAACGTCCCCGGCGCCACCGTGATCCGCGACGGCGATCTGATCGCGGTGCTTCACGAGTGTCCGGACCTGGCCGATCGAGCGCTGGCGCTGGTGAAGGCACAGTTCGATCGGCCGGCCCCGGCGGTTGACGATGCGACGATCTTCGGCCACCTCCTCAAGAACGCGCCGGCGGCCCAGACCCTCGGGGAGAGCGGCAACCTCGAAGAAGGCGAAAAGTCGGCCGCAGCCGTGTTCGACCGGACGTACCTCAACAGCTACGTCGCGCACACACCGATGGAGACGCATTCGGCGCTCGCAAGGATCGAGAACGGAAAGGTCACCGTCTGGGCCTCGACCCAGACGCCGTTCGGCATCAAGGCCCAGGTCGCCCAGGCGCTCGGCTTCCCTCCCGAGAAGGTCCGGATCATCACGCCCTACGTCGGCGGCGGCTTCGGCGGGAAGAGCGCCTCCAGGCAGGCGATCGAGGCGGCCCGCCTCGCCAGGATCACGGGGAGGCCCGTGCAGGTGGTCTTCGACCGGGCTGAGGAGTTCTTCTACGACACGTTCCGCCCCGCGGCGGTCGTAAAGATCCGTTCTGGGCTCACGAGCGCCGGAAAGATCGCGTTCTGGGATTTCAAGGTTCTGTGCGCGGGCGAACGGGAAGCCAAGCACTTCTACGACATCCCGAACCAGCGGACCGTCTCGGCGGGCGGCTGGCAGGGCGGGCAACCGACGGGTCTGCACCCGTTCGCCGTCGGGCCGTGGCGGGCGCCGTCCGTCAACACGAACACGTTCGCGCGCGAATCTCAGATCGATATCATGGCCGCCAAGGCCGGATCGGACCCATTGCAGTTTCGGCTGAGCCACGTGAGCGATCCGCGAATGGTACGGGTCCTCAAGGCGGCGGCAGAAGCCTTCCGTTGGACACCGAAACCGGCGCCGAGCGGGCGCGGCTTTGGAGTGGCCTGCGCCACCTATCTCGGCACCTACGTGGCCACGTTCGCGGAGGTTGCCGTGGATCGGGCCACCGGGCGCGTGCGGGTCAGCCGCGTGGTATGCGCCCAGGACATGGGGCTCGTCGTCAACCCTGACGGCGCGCGACAGCAGACCGAAGGCGCAATCGCGATGGGCCTGGGGTACGCGCTGACCGAGGAGGTACGCTTTCGCGGGGGTGAGGTGCTCACCCGGAACTTCGATACGTACGAGGTTCCGCGTTTCTCGTGGCTTCCCACGATCGAGACCGTCCTGATCGAGAACCCGGACACGCCGGCGTCGGGGTGCGGCGAGCCCCCCATCGTCTGCATGGGCGCCGTGGTCGCCAACGCCATCCACGACGCGACGGGAGCACGGCTCTTCCAGCTTCCGATGACTCCGGCGCGGATCAAGGCGGCCCTCAGAACCTAGAGCCGAAGCCTGCGAGCGAGGCTGCGCTGCCGTCATTCCTGGCGGATCTGATGCGGCCCCTCGCGCTTGAGGGTTGACCGTGATCGGCATCACATTCCTGGGAAGGAAGCGCCATCTCATTCCGTTGACAGAAGGAACCTTGGTCCGCTAGGATCTCTTCATCGTGGTAAGGTCTTGAAGAGTAGAGTGGCAAGTCGATAAGGAGAGTGGCAAGTGAGCGATCCACGCACTCCGCGAGTTCTCGCGATCGTAACGCTGGTGGTCGGTATCGGTGTCCCGCTCGCCACGATGGCCAGCAACCCGTTGACCGTCTTGCCTTTTGGGAACCATGCGCAGGGATCGTATTCGTTCACCGCAGGGCTTCAGGGGTCGTACTCGAAAGCCTTCCGGGCTGCAGGGCTGCAGGGTTCTTACACGCAGCCGTTCGGCGTCTCGAGGGACGCGCGGCTGCAGTCCTCGTACTCGCAGAGCTTCGGGAGGGCGAGCTCGCAGGGGTCGTACTCCGTTGGCAACGGACGGACAGTCGTCGCCGGCGCAGACGCCACCGCCAAGTTGCCGATGCGCGCGGCCGGCCTGACGGTCCTGTTCGCCGCCGTCGCGCTCGGCGTGGCCTGCTTGCCGCCGCGAAAGAAGTAGCCGAACGGCTGCCGGAGTACGGAAACCGGACAACAACGTCCGCGGACCGGCTCCGGACGAACCCACAACCCTCCCCACGCTCGAACGCCGGGTCAGCCGCAAGGCGGACCTCACCGTGGCGCTGGCTTGCCTGGTCGCGTTCCTCCTTGTGACCTGGTACTCGAACTCCCCTCTCGTCGCGCCAGGCAACCGGATGTTCGGCTGGGAGTACGGGTTCGTGGCCGAGTCCCTTGTCAGGGGCCGCGGCTTCTCGGATCCGTTCGGCGTTCCGAGCGGTCCGACGGCCTGGATGCCGCCAGCCCCCGTCGCCCTCGTGGCCGCCGAGTTCCTGCTCTTCGGGGTGCGGACTCCCTACGCACTCTGGTGCGCGCTCACCCTGAAGTGCATCGGCCTTGCCGCCTCCGTCTACCTCCTGCTTGGCTGTCTCGCCGAGGGCCGCCGCTACCGTTGGAGGTACGCCGCCGCCGTCGCCTTCGTAGCCGTCATGGGGGCCCTTCCGGATTTCTTTCTCGACCTCCACGACATCTGGCTCGTCGTCTTGGTGGCGCTCGCGCTCGTGCGGTGCTTCGTCCCGCTCCTCGATGGGCGCCGGGAAGTGCCCATTGCGATGCTGCTTGTCGTAAGCGTGCTGGCGCCCATGACCAGCCCGGCGCTGGTACCTCCTTTCTTCGCGTTGTGGGGTTGGGTGTTGTTCAGGACCTGGAGACGGCGGCGGGAGAAGCGTGACGCGGGGCTCAGCAGCGACGCGGCGTCGCCGCTTCGCCTTGCCTCTGGGTCCCTTGCCCTGTGCCTTGGGGCAGTGTTCGCGTGGAGTGCCGTGACCGTCTCGAGGGTAGGGCTGGTAGCGCCCGTGAAGACCAACATGTGGTACGACTTCTTCCAGGCGAACGTGCTCGAAGGCGATGGTGTCTTGAGGGTCTCGACGTTCTACCGCTACCACCCGATCCATTCCGCGGCGGTGCGCGAACGGTACGTCCTCGAGGGCGAGAAGACCTTCATGGACTGGCACCGCAAACAATCCATCACCTTTCTGCGCCGGGAGCCTTGGCAGTTTCTCGCTCGGGTCGCACGCCGCGCGAGCAACGCCCTGATCTTCCTTCGGCCGACGGACGACGTTTGGGAGGTGGACACCGACGAGCTCGACGAGGGCGACGTGGCCTGCCTCGCGGCGGCCGGTGTGATCGCGCTCGACCGGCACCAGAGCACTCCCGACGCACCTCTCTACGTCTGGACAAACCTGAGCGACAGCGCGGAGCGGTTGGGGCAGGATCTGGCATGGCTCGGACCACTCGAGGCCGACGCCATCCTCGAGCAGTGGCGGCGTGCGGCCGGTCACGTCGCGAAGCTCCATCGGAGCGCGGGGACGTGGCTGAGGGGGTTCGGCCTCGCGGGGTTGCCGAGCCTCGCCCTGCTGCTGGGTCTGACCGACCGCGGGGTCCGGCGGGACAGCATCTTCCGTGTCTCGGCCCTCGTCTACCTGAGCTTCCTGGCCCCGTACGTCCTGATCAGCCACTACAGCCGATACCAGATGTTCATGCTCGGCGTCCAGGCGTTGCTCGTCCCCTTCGGGTTCGTCGCCGGCTGGCGCAACTGCCAGCGCATCGCGGGCCGCGCAACGTGACCACCGGTGTCCCTCGATCGCGGGCTCAAGCCGGTCCGGACAGGCAGGCGGGCTGGCGGCGCGAGCGTCTTCGGCGGTGGACAGGGCGCGTCGTCTTCGCCGCTGTCGCCGTCGTGCTGGCCCAGTCGGCCCTCTTCACTCTGAGGGATGGTCTCAAGGGTCTGGTATTGGAGACACCGGCCCAGCGGAACGGTTGGGGGGGCGCCATCGATCTCACCCTCCGCCACCGGGAAACCCATCAGTGGTTCGCAGGGCAGCGGGTCATGAGCGATTCCATCCCCGGCGGGTTCGTCACCTACCCCCCGGCGAGCTACGCAATCATGTGGCCGCTCCTGGGCTGGCTGCCTGTCGGGCCGGCGCGCGGGCTCTGGGCCGCAACCAGCCTCGCTGCGCTGGCGTGGCTGGGTGTCCTGCTGATCCGGCACGCGGGAGCGCACGGCCCCGTTAAGGCTCTGGTCGCCGCTCTCCTGCCGTTCGCGCTCGACGGCACGAGGGTGTGTCTGGCCAACGGCCAGCTCGCGATCCTCCTCCTCCCTGCGCTGGTTACCGGCGTGCTTCTGCTCGGTCGCGACCGACGGGACTGGCTTTGCGACCTGCTCGGCGCGGCGCTCGTACTGGCTGCCCTCGTGAAGCCGTCGTTCGCCGCGCCGTTCTTCCTCGTGGTGCTCATCTCGCTTCGCCGGATACGACCCGCGTTGCTCATCGCAGGCGGCTACGCGGCCCTGACGGCCCTCGCGCTCTGCTTCCAGCCGATCGCACCGGCGGAGATCTTCCGGCTTTGGTTGCGGCACAGCTACAACGTGCTCACTTCGCCGGTCGGTTCCGCCAACCTGCACTCTCTGCTGGGCGCCCTGGGGCTATCCGCGTGGAGCGTGCCGGCATCGTTGCTCGCGCTGATCGCGCTGGCTTCGTGGCTCTCCCTCCACCGCACCGAAGATCCGTGGCTGCTGCTCGGCGTCACCGGAACTGTGGCCCGGGTTTGGACCTACCATTCCGGTTACGACGACCTGCTGCTCCTCCTCCCGATGGTCGCGCTGGTCCGAACCTGCGCGGAGGCCGCTGCTCCCGCGTGGCGTCGCCGGGTCGCTGCGATCCTTCTGGTCATGACGTGGGCGTCCGTTACGGGGCTCTATTGGCAGTGGGGCTTGTCCAAGATCCCCAACTGGTCGGACGCCCGGGGCATTGTCTGGCTCGGCGTTCTCGTCTTCCTGGCCACCCAGCCGGCGCTCGGATCCGCCAGCCTGCGACCGCCGGCTAACAGCCCGGCTGCTACCGGTGTCGTCGGTCCCGCCTGACGCCTCCCGGCACTGGACACCCCGCGGCCACGTGGTCACGAAGCGACGGTCCAGCGCACGAATGCCGTGGGGCTAGAATGCACCGGTGCCAACCCCAGCTATCTCCGTCGTTGTCGCTGTCTGGGACGAGCGTGACAACCTGCGACCCCTCCTCGACGAGCTGGTCCCGATACTCGACCGCGTGGGTCAGGCGTTCGAGGTGATCCTCGCGGACGACGGGTCCACTGACGGATCCTCGCAGTTGCTCGATGAGCTTGCAGCTGGGGACGACCGACTTCGGGTCCTGCATCTCGCCCGGAACTTCGGCAAATCGGCTGCGCTGGAGGCGGGCTTCCACGCCGCGCTGGGTGACGTCATCGTCACGCTCGATGCCGACCTCCAGCAGGATCCTGAGGACATTCCCATCTTGCTCAGGCAGCTCGGCCCGGTCGATGCGGTCGTCGGGGTCCGGACCAGTCGTCACGACTCACGCTGGCGGCGCCTGTCCTCGCGCATCGGCAATGGCATCCGCAACCTCCTGTTGAACGAGGACGTGGCCGATTCGGCGTGTCCGCTGAAGGTCATCCGGGCCGAAGCGGTCCGTCAGATTCCAATGTTCGACGGGGCGCACCGTTTCATCCCCGCCCTGCTGCGCCTCGAAGGGTTCAGGATCATCCAGGCGCCGGTCCGCCACCGTCCGCGGCGAGCCGGGAGATCGAAGTACGGGACCTGGGACCGCGCGTTTCACGGATTGCGCGACGTGCTTGGGGTGCGATGGATGCGGGATCGCCACCTCGACTGGAGAGTGCGCGAGTGAGCTTTCCGACCACCTCCCTGATGGCGCTCGGATTCACCGGGCAGGCATTGTTCTCCGCACGCTTCGTGGTGCAGTGGCTGGCCTCCGAAACGCGCAAGAGGAGCGTGGTGCCACTGGCCTTCTGGTACTTCTCGTTGGCGGGAGGGGCCACGCTGTTCGCCTACGCCATCCTCCGCTCCGACCCGGTGTTCATCGTCGGCCAGGGCGCCGGCCTGGCCATCTACCTGCGCAACTTGGTGCTCATCCACCGAGAACGGCAAGCTGCCGTCGATCACTGACTGCCAGCAAACGCGCTCGCTCGATCTGCACGGCCCCGGTCACCGTGCCGGGAGACCTCAACACCTGCGGCCGACCCACGCGATGGCTGCCTCACCCTCGTCCCGACTGAGTCATCCCTGCCGAGCGATCCTGAAATCGTCCCCTCGGTCACGGCCGTTCGTTGGCGAGCACGTAGAGATCAAGTCCGGCGAACGGCCGCCAGTTCGCGACTCCGAGGTTGGCCTGCGCAAGCGCGCGACCCATCGCGAGCCGCTCTTCGGGCCTGAACTCCCAGCACACCAGAAACACTCGCCGCCCCCCGCTGCAGAGCGGTCCCAGACGGCTTCGCAGGGCGGCTGCGTCCGGGAGCCCGTCATCCGGGAAGTCCACTGACGCGATCGGCCGACCAGACTGCAGGTAATGCTCGAGGGGAGCGGAGATGAACCCGTGGCTGATCGCTACGGCATCATCAGTGCCGACCTCTTCGCGCAAAACCTCCGCAACACCCGTCCAGTCGGTGTGAGCTTGACCGCGGTAGTAGCTCGCGAGAGCGGGCCAGACCATGACCATGTAAAACGCCATGATGGAGCTCGCGATGACTCGGTGTGTCCGCCACAGCCGCATCAGCGACGCGGCCGCCAGGATCAAGACGTAGGGCCCGGTAAAAAGGAGATATCGCTCGAGCCAGAGCGACAGCGGGGCCAGTGCCAGGGAGGCCGCCGCCAGCAAAGCCAGCGGAGCCAACGCCCAGCCGGCCAGCGGTCGGAGGTCGTCCATGCTCCGCCGAAAGCACGCGAGACCCAGAAGGACGGCCACCACCGCGCCGAAGGCTACGGTCATCACGCCGAGGAGGGGACCGGGCGGGCTGGGCCAGCCGTTATGGAACGGGGGCCGCTGCCATGCCGCAAAGCTCACGAACGGCCTGAGGAGAGAAACGGGGGTGATCGCAGGTGCGCTCCCCGTCCAGGCCACCAACGGAGCGACCGACTTCGAGAGCGTGAGAAAGGCAAGACTCCCAACCGTCAGCGCGCCGGCGACGAATGCGCCGAGCCGGCGCGTTCGCGGGCGGGCCTTCAGGAGCAACGCGTCACCTATCAGGAGCAGAGCATCAAAGGATGACGTCAGGATCGCCAGGGCGCGGCAGACCAACCAGGAGAGCCACTGCCACCAGCCAGAACGACCATTCAACCTGAGCGCCGCAAGCGAGCCGAGAACGCCGAGGAACGAGGCCGCCGTGTACATCCTGATCTCCTGCGAGTGGTTGATCTCCAGCGGTGAGACGGCGCACGCGAGGGCGGCGACCAGCCCGACCCGGCGCCCGGCCACCTCTCTCCCGAGTCGATAGGTGGCCCAGACGTTGGCCACCCCGAACAGAACGGCCAGGGCTCGTGCCCAGAGATCGCCGTCGCTGACCCGCATCCAGAGCCACAACAAGACGTAGTACACGGGACGGTAGACGTTGAGTCCGCTGGGCGGCCAGTGGGTGTCGCGGAGCGTGAAGGCCTCGTCCAGCCAGAGGCACTCGGCGCCGATCCGGTAGAGGCGCAGTGCAAGGGCCGCCAACAGAACGGCGGCGATGGCAGCCGTGGCCTTCCAGCTGCCGGTCGTTTCTTGACGATCAGCGTTCGTCTCCCGGAGCTCGACCGGCCCGTCCCCCAGGAGCGGCGATCCGTGACTCGCCGTCCCCACGGCCCTCGCGCCGGCGCCGCGGTCGGCCGCGCGCGTCACGATCGGAAGCGGGCCAGCGCCCGCACGCCCTTCCTGAGTCCGAGCAGAGGACGGAGCGCGGGGCGGAGGCGGTCGTCCTGCAGCGCGACCCGGTGACGCAGGAGGAACCCTGCGGTCAGCAGGTCGCCGAAGGTGAGCCAGTCCTGTGCCCGCTCCATGCTCCGGAAGTGCGGACAGGTCGCGCACGGAACGTCGTGCCGTATGGGGAGTCGTCCCGTCAGCGTGCTCCTGGCGTGCCGGATGCGATCTCCGTTCAGACTCGGGACCAACCCCTCGGAGAAGGCGTTACCGAAGTCGCCCCAGTGGTTGACGCAGCATCCCAGCACGCGCCCATCCCAGTTGATCTGCGGTTCGTGCCACAGGAGCGAGCACATGATCTTCTGCGCGTACCTCTCGCCGTAGCGCGCCGCGAACTCGTCGCGGCTGGCGACCCCGAGGCCCATCTCCCTCTTCGCCACCCCGTCGCCCCCCGGCGGCGGGGCGTTGCCGGTCGCGTAGAGATCGTCCCACGGCAACTTGAGCCAGAAACGCATGCCCAGCTCGGACGCGAGGCGGCGAGCCCGCGGAATCTCGTGCTGGTTGTGAGCGAAGACGATGAACTGCCACTTCAGGTGCGGAAACCTGGTGCGGTGCCGCGCCTTGGCCTCGTTGATCCTCCGGATGTTTCCGATGACGGCTTCGAAGCTGCCGTCGCGCCGATACGAGCCGTAGGTGGCCTCGCTCGTCCCGTCGATCGAGCAGGACATGCTCCTGAAACGGTACCGGACCAGGCTCTCAAGCGTCTCCTCGCGCAGCGTGTTGAGGTTGACTCCGACGTCGGCGTGCAGGCGAACTCGCCGCCGATACGCGTGCTCCACGATCGACGGCAACTCAGGGTCCAGGAAGATCTCGCCCCAGTTCGAAAGCTCGACATCGGTCAGGAACGGGTTGTCGTCGATCAGGCGGGAAAAGTCTGCGAACCGCAGATGACCGACTCCCAGGCGTTCCTGCGTTCGCCCGACGCCCGTGGGGCATGTCGGACAGTGCAGCTGGCACGCCGTGCTGGCCTCGAGACGGATCTTGCGGGGCTTCACGCCCATGACGGACACCTCGGATGAGATCGTCCCTGGGGCGTTCGGCAGGGACATGAAGAACGAGGTTTCTCGATAGAAGGGCTGCACATGCATCCAGAGGATAGCCAATCCCCGAGACAATTCAATCTCTGCACCAGAGAGGTGGCCTGGCTAGGAACGGCACGTCGCGGAAGCACGACGGCCGGCGCGAGGCCGGCCGTCGGTATGACAGTGTGAGCGGCCGGCATGCGCCGGACGCCCCCGCTCTACGGCTTCGCCACGCTGGCGACCCCAAACTGCGCGACGGCCGGTACGACCTTGGCGGCGTCCCCACCGATCACGACGGTCTGGGTGAGCGAGCTCATGTATCTCTTGCCGACGTCCTGGACCTGCTCGGCCGTCACGGCGTTGACCTTGGGCACGAACTCCGCGAGTGCCGAAGGCGGCAGGCCGTTGACCCAGTTCGTGGCAAGCGTGTTGACGACGGCACCGTTGAGCGAGTTCGTCAGCAGGTACAGACCGTTCAGGTACCGCTTGGCACGGCCCAGCTCCTCATCCGTGGGCTGGGTCGCCCCCATCCGGTCGAGCTCGTAGAAGATCTCGAGGAGCGTGCCTGCTGTCACCTCGGTGTGCACCGCCGCCCGAACGCGTAGGAGTCCGCCCTGCTCACGGGCCCGGTTGGACGAGTCCGGCGAGTACGTGTAGCCCTTGTCCTCGCGGATGTTCTCGGTGAGGCGGCTCGCAAACGAGCCCCCGAAGATCGTGTTCGCCACCACCATCGGGTAGAAGTCGCCGTTGGTTACCTTCACCGTCGGCCGGCCCACGCGGATCTCCGACTGAACTGACCCTGGGCGGTCGACGACGACGATCGTCCTGGCGTCCCGCGCGGCCGGGCTCGGCGGCGTGGCCGCAGGAGCCCGACCCGCCGTGCTCCAGCCGCCGAAAGCCTTGCGGATAGGAGGCCTGACGGTCTCCGGGTCGACGGCGCCCGCGATCACGAGGAGCGCCCTGTCGGGTCGGAAGAGGCGGGCGTGCTCGGATTGGAGCAGCTCGGGCGTGACCTTGGCCACGCTCTCCTCGGTCGGTCCGACGACTCGATACGGGTGGTCACCGTAAACAGTTTCGAAGAACTTCTTGTTCACCGCGTACTCGGGTGTGGACCGCTGCGCCATTAGTTCCTGCAGGGTGTTCTGCTTGACGAGCTCGACCTCGTCCTTGGGAAACGAGGGGTGCTGCGCGACGTCCCCGACGATTTCGATCAGGGTGCCGGCGCCGTTCGTCAGCGCGTCCGCATTGATGAAGTAGGCGTCGGGGGAGGCTGAGGCGTCGACGGTCCCGCCCACGCCCTGCATCTGCTCGGCGATCTGCTTCGACGAGCGGGTTGCCGTGCCTTCCTTCAGCGCCGAGGCGAGCACGTCCGCGAGCCCCGGGAGGTTCCCGGGCTCGCCGGCGTTGCCGCCGCTGACAACCAGGCTGGCATCCACCTTGGGGAATCCGGGCCTCGACACGATCCACACGGTCAGACCGTTCGGCAGCGTCTCCGTGACCACACTGGGGGCAGGCAGGGGCTTGTCGGCACCGAACGCCGGCAACCCCTTCGGCATGACGGGCGGCTGCTTGGCCAGAGCAACGCCGGAAACGACGAGTATGGCGAGCAGCGCCACAACGATGGTGATGGTGCGAGTTCTCATGGTCTGCCTCCTCACTTGGCAGCCTGCTGCGGCTTGGGGGCGGGCAGCCGGTCGATCCAGGAGCGGTTGGGGACGGTCAAGTACTTTGCGGCGACACGCTTGATGTCGGATGCGCTCACGGCGGCGATCTGCGCCGGCACCTGGTTGATGGACGCGGCGTCGCCGGTGAGTGCTTGCCTCACGGCAATCGTGTCGGCGCGAGTGATCAGCGTCTCGAGGTTCGTGTAGAGGTCGGAGATCATCTTGGTCTTGACCCGATCGAGCTCGGCGCCACTCACGCCCTCTTTGGCGATCGTGTCGATCTCGTGCTGCACCGCATCCACCACTCCCCTGCCCGGTCCGATGGGCTTGTACAGGCCGAAGATGACCATCATCGTCGGACCTGCGTTCGTGATCGCGGTGCCGAGCGGCCAGTGCAGGCCGCCGTCGAGGTTGATGAACAGTTCCTTGCCCTTGACCAGCCGCTGGTAGAGGCGCGAGGCGTCACCCGAGACCAGGAGGTCGCCGAGCACCCACGCAGGAATGTAATCGGGGCTCCCCGGCTCCGGCATGCGGTACCCGATCGCGACCGCCGGGACCTGGGCGAACTCGTCGGCTTGCGTGAGTGTCCGCTCCTTGCCGCCGATCTTCTCGGAAGGCTCGGGCCGGGATGGAGTGGCCTGGGCCGGAATGCCGCCGAAGTGCTTCTCGACCAGTGCGAAGACCTCGTCGGCCTTGACGTCGCCGGCGATGCCGATG
Organism: Terriglobia bacterium; assembly: GCA_020073245.1. Classification (GTDB taxonomy): domain Bacteria; phylum Acidobacteriota; class Thermoanaerobaculia; order Thermoanaerobaculales; family Thermoanaerobaculaceae; genus RBG-13-68-16. Next base: position 18,149 of record JAIQFQ010000050.1, read on the forward strand.
ACCGCGTTGTTCGGCGCGTAGTACGTGCCGTGGAACGTCCTCACGTCCTCGATCCTGGCGGCGTCGAGATCCGTGAACGAACCGTATCCGTCATGGGCGTTCTCCCACCGGTCGAACGCCAGGCCGATCAGGTCGGTCCAGAAGAACAGCCCGTACGGTCTGTTCTTGACGTTGACGCGGATCTCCTCCTTGACGACGTCTCTCTGGTTGTTGAGGTTCTCGACCGAGATGTCGAGGGCTCGCATCCGATCGGCCTCGAGCCACAGGATCGGCTCCAGCGCCGAGATCGGGGCCGACTCGATGTAGTCGGTGTAGTCGAAGCGAGTCGAGCCGTTGTTGAGGCCGCCGCCCCCCTCGATGATCCGGTCGAACGCACCCTTCGGAGAGTTCGGCGTGCCCTCGAACATCATGTGCTCGAAAAGGTGGGCGAACCCGGTCCGGCCCTTGGGCTCGAGACGGAACCCGACCTTGTAGACCACCGAAAGACCGAACGTGGGCGAGGCGTGGTCCTCGGAAACGACCACCGTGAGCCCGTTCGGCAGCTTCTTGACGGCCGTGGGGATGACCCACGCCGGCGCTTGAGCGGCCGCCGCCTGCCCCGCCACCAGCGGGAACGCGAACAGGGCCGCCACCACCACTGCGAGTTGTCCTCTCATCAATTTCCTCCTTACCGGTCTCGTGCCCGGCGAAGTCCAGAACGGCCTGACGACTGATCACGGGCTTCCTGCGGTTGTACGGATCTGGGGCCAGCCGGGTTATGGTCACGGCGACCGACTCCGTGTACGGACGCTACTCCACCCCGCGAAGCAACTCCTCGGTCTCCTTGGTCGTTTCTCCGAGCTGGCTCCTGACCTCCGCGGCGAGCCCCGCGCGCACGCTCGCCGCGTCGCCCGCCTGCCCCGGGCGCTCGAGGCGCAAGCCCGACAACTCGGCCGCGTAGAACGAGGTCTCGAAGGTCCAGGGCCGCTGGATATCTCCCAGCTCTCCGCCGTAGTCGGGCTCGCGCACGATCGCGACCGGGGGACGGTGCACCATCTCCCGCGCGAAGAAGTCCACGAACCCGCCCGCCGGTTCCCAGACCGAACCAAGGGCGCGCGGCACGAGGTCGCCCCACCACGGAACCGCCAGCGCGGTCGCCACGGCCACGATCGCCGGCAGCCCCTTCCAGCGGCTCTCGAGGAACAGGTACCAGCCGACGATCCAGAAGGCAAGCCCACCGATGCCCAACATGGCGGGGAACACCGTTGTGGTGATGTCCGGTCGCATCGCCTCCTGCAGGACGCTCTCTGGAAGCACCCGCGTCGGCCGGGCAGGATCGAAGGCAACAGAGAACGTCCAGTCCCGCGCCAGGGACCACTCGCGCGCGAGAAGGCCCAGGGGATCGTCGATGAGGACCCATAGGACGTCAAGCTCCGACCTGGCCAGACGGCGGGCGCGATCCGCCAACCCCGGCCGAGCCACGAACCAGAACGACGGCGAGCGCTGTGATAGCCAGCGAAATGCGCGTTCCGAGAACCTGAGGTCGATCGCGGGCTTGCCGTCCGGCCCTGCCCAGGAAACCGGCACGCCGGGCGCAAGCTCGGCGTCGCTCGTGAGGAGGGAACCGCGCGACAGCTTCTGCCACTGCCGGCAGTAGACGGCGGACGTCGTAGCGGTTCCAGCGCGCTCGACCCGAATGCGGGCGCAGAGCTTCGGAGTCGACAGGTCCTCCCAGTTGGTGCCGTCCTGGCCCAGAGGGCGAGGATCGAAGTCCAGCCGCCACCACGCCCGCTCCAACGTGGCCACGCCCCGACCGGTCATGGACCGGAGCGCTCCCGACTCGCGCCATCGGGCTGGCCCGGTCTGCCAGGCGTTGATCAGGAGCACGGCCCCGATCGCCAGCACGAGCGCTCCCCCGAGGGTCCGCAAACGCCCGCCGACGAAACCGAACACCGAGACCACGGCCTGCTGCCAGGCGGGCCTGGGAGGAACCCAACCCTCAGGGGGTCGGTCCGGGAGGTCGCCGCCGGACGTGCTTCCGGCCGCCTGAGTCGTCATGGCTACCCTCAAGTCTAGACCAGATGCAGTCGGCGCCAACGGCCGTGCCCTCTACCGCCCAGGCCGGCGATGAGGGATGAATGCACGTCACGCCCGATTCCGTCAGTTCCACCGCCGCGGGTCGTCGTCCGGACCCGTTGGCTCTTCCGCGGCGGCCTTCCCGCGCTCCTCCTCGGCCCAGGTCTCCCGGAGCGCGGCGTCGCGTTCCTTCCGGCGCCTGATCGCCACGAGTGCGAGCAGCGTGATGGCCATCCACAGCACGGTCGAGCTGGTCAGGAACGGTACCCAGGCCGTCCAGAGCGCCTCGCGCCGGAAGTAACCGCGCGCGAAATTGCCCGAGCTCTCGCCTGTCGCAGCCTCGAACGCGTCGCCGAACCCGGCGCCCTTTCCGACCCTGGCGAGGATCCGGCCGACCGCCGTATCGCCGTGCCGGCGCAGCAGGTAACGCACCAGTGCCGCCGAGATCGCGTACGCACGAGACGCCGTCGAACTGTCACCGGAGAACGCCGCGTCCACATCGTGCAGCGAGCGCGGCCCGGGCCCGATCGTCGCGAGCGCCGCCCGCGCGCCATCCTCGATCCCCCACTCGCGCGCCGCCACGGTCGCTGTACCCTCGTCGAACCAACGCGGAAGCGGGTTGCCGCGGGCGGCGCGGGAGATCATCACGTGGGCGATCTCGTGGCGGAGCAACGACTCCATGTTGCGGTCGGGGTACGACGGGACCCGCCCCGGAAAAAGGACGACCGTGTCGAGAGCCGGCACGGCATAGCCGCTCACCCACGACGCCACGCGGGTCGCGAGTGGCGAACTCTCCGGGGCGAGCACCACACGGATCGGTGCCCCCGCCGAGTCCAGACCGACCAGGTCGAGGAGTGGGTCCCAGTCCCCGCGTTCCAGTGCACGTACCGCGGCCGCCTGGCCCTTGAGCTCCGGCGGGGCTTCGATCCGGATGGTCGGCGAACTCTCTCCCGAGGCCACGCCGGCGAAGGCGAGGCAGAGCGCGATGACGCTCCCCGCCACCGGCACGATCAGCGAACGGCCCTGGGTCATCTCCGTGCCCACGTGTCAGGCTACCAGAGGCGCGAGTCGGGCGCGCGCGGTCGCGTCCCGCACCCTGGTACCCTGGCGGCCGCGGCGTGGCAGGAGCTCCCGCTGACTCGTCGCCGGGGAGGTACCGTGAGAGTCGCACCATTTGCCGTTGGCCTCGCGCTCGCGGCGCGCGCCTTTGCCGTGGAACCCGTCACCGTGGTCGAAGCCACGGGGTACGCGCGCACCTCGCTCTATCAGGAGGTCGTCGACTTCCTCTACCAAGTCCAGAAGACGTCCGAGACGATCGCCATGGCCACCCTGGCCGTCTCCCCTGAGGGCCGGACGGTCCCCCTCGTGATCCTCTCGAGGGAACGCGTCCGCACGCCGGCGGAGCTCCGGGCGACCGGCAAACCTGCCGTGCTGGTCATGGCCAACATCCACGCCGGCGAGGTCGAGGGCAAGGAGGCGTGCCAGATCCTCATCCGCGAGGTCGGGAGCGGGCGCCTGGCCTCGCTCCTCGACCGTCAAACGATCCTGCTCATCCCGATCTTCAACGCCGACGGCAACGACAAGCTCGGGCACAACCGCGACGACAAGGGACCCGAGTTGGCAGGCGTGAGGCACAACGGGCAATCGCTCGACCTCAACCGCGACTACACGAAGCTCGAGTCGCCCGAGGTTCGCGGTCTGGTGCGGCTACTCTCGACCTGGGACCCCGTGCTGTTCATCGATATGCACACGACCAACGGCTCCTACCACCGCGAGCCGGTCACCTACACAACGTGCGCCAACGCCAACGCGCCCCGGGCGCTGACCGACTACATGTGGCATAAGCTCTTCCCCGCCGTCGCCAGGCGCCTCGGGGAATCGGGGTTCGACAGCGTCCCGTACGGCGCATTCGTCGACGGCGCCCACCCCGAGAAGGGCTGGGTCAACGAGGCCATCGAGGCGCGCTACGGCACGAACTACGTAGGGCTGCGCAACCGGCTGACGATCCTGGACGAGAACTACTCGTATGCCGACTTCAAGACCAGGGTGCAGGCGTCGCTTGCCTTCATCCGTTCCGTCCTCGAGTTCACCAACACCAACGCGGGCGAGCTCGCCGCGCTGGTGCGGCGGACGGACGCCGAGACCTCGGCCTCCTACGCTGGCCAACCGTTCGCGACCGAAGCAACGCTCGAGAGCCAGGGGGACGTCACGGTCAAGGGGTACGAGTTCACGACCAAGCCGCTGACGCCGGAGGAGAAGGCCAGGTCCCCCTGGCTGGGCGACGTCAGGGTGATACCCACCGATGTCGGCCGCGACTACACGGTGCCGTACCTCGCGGTCGCGACGCCAAAGCGGACCCTGGCTCTGCCCGCGGGCTACGTCGTGCTGCCGGGTCAGGACGACGTCGTGAGCAACCTCCGCGCGCACGGCATCGTCGTCGAGAAGCTGCTTGAGAGGTGCCGCGTTGCAGCGGAGCGCTGGGTGATCGAGAAGGTCGAGCCGGCAAAGACGGTGTTCCAGGGGCACGTGCTGCTCTCCCTCCCTGGCCACTTCGAAAAGGGCGAGGCGGAGCTGCCGCCCGGCTCCGTGTATGTGGACATGCGACAGCCGCTGGCCCGCCTCGTCCCGATCCTGCTCGAGCCCGCCTCGGCGGACAGTCTCGCGGCTTGGGGGTTCCTCAACCGCGTCATCGTCCGCCAGTGGAGCAACGAGCCCGTGCCGTACCCGGTGCTGCGTCTCGGTGCGCGGCCGCCCGTGCCTCTCCTCTCCCCGACCACGGAGTGACCGCTATGCCACGGCCTGACGCCGGGCCGCGGACGCCTTCACCGAGCCCTCGTACGCTGCCCTGACGCGGCGGATGTGATCGAGGAGCGGCCCGAGCATTTCCAGCCTCAGTGCCTGCCCGCCGTCACACAGAGCCTTCTCGGGGTGAGGGTGAAAGTCCACCAGCACCGCCGTCGCGCCGGCCACGATCCCCTGGGCGGCCGCGTGGAATATGTCCGGCAGCCCGTCCGGCGCCGCGAGGCTGGTGCCGACGCTGTGCGACGGATCGATGCACACCGGAAGCCTGGTCTGGCGCCGCACGACGGGCACATGGGCGAAGTCCACGAGGTTGCGGTGGGGTTCGCCGAGGTGCGACTTGACGCCGCGCAGGCAGAAGAGGATCCGCGTGTTTCCCTCGCTCGCGATGTACTCGCAGGCGTTGAGCGATTCCTCGAGCGTGATCCCCATCCCGCGCTTGAACAGCACCGGGAACTCCTGCTGCCGCCCGACCTTCTTGAGCAGCTCGTAGTTCTGCGCGTTGCGGGTGCCGATCTGGACCATCACCGCCGTCGGGTGACCGGCGCGCTCGAGCGCGTCCCAGAGCTCGTCGAGGTGCGAGGCGTCCGTCGCCTCCATCGCGATCAGCCTGATGCCGTGCTTTCCGGCCGACTCGAACACCCACGGCAGACACTCCTTGCCGAGGCCCTGGAAGTCGTAGGGCGACGACCGTGGCTTGTACGCGCCCATCCGGGTGGTCACGACCCCCTCACGGGCCAGGCCGGCCATCATCTCGTCCACGTGGGCCGGCGTGTCGACGGCACACAGTCCCGCAAATACGTGGACCGTGCGGTCGTCGATGCGAACGCCGTTGTGCTCGAACCCGACTGTCTCGTGCGCGGGGTCGTGGCGGCCTATCAGCCGGTACTTGGCGGAGACCCGCACGACCTGCCGGACCCCCGGCAGGCCCTCGAACGGGGCGGTGGGCACCGCCGCGGTTGGGCCGATGAGATGCACCTCGCCGAAGCGGTGCGTGGTCCCCTTGAACTCGTACGGCTTCACGGTGACGCCTGGGTACCGCCCCGCCACCGTTCGCACGGCGGCGATCACCGTGCGCTGATCCTCAAGGTCCGGCTCGAGGATGATGATCACAGGCTCACCTCGGGCAGATCGCGCATCGCGGACGCGATCGCCTTGCGCTGGTCGCCCTGCTCCGGCAGCGTCCCGTCCAGGTACGCCTCGTACGCTCCGAGATCGAACAGACCGTGACCCGAGAGCGAGAAGAGGATCGTTGCCTCGCGGCCTTCCTCACGAAGCTCGTCCGCTTTGTGGACCACTGCGGCGACCGCGTGGGCCGACTCCGGCGCAGGGACGATCCCCTCGGCGTGGGCGAACAGCTCGGCGGCGCGGAACACGTCGGCCTGCGCCACCGCCTCGGCGCCGATCACCCCCGCATCGAGGAGCGCCGACACGATCGGCGCGGCGCCGTGGTAGCGGAGCCCACCGGCGTGCGAGCCGGGTGGGATGAAGTCGTGACCGAGCGTGTACATCCGTACCATCGGCGTGAGCTTCGCGGTGTCGCCATAGTCGAAGGCGAAGCGCCCGCGGGTGAGGCTCGGGCAGCTGTCGGGCTCGACCGCGACCGCGCGGATCGGCTCGCCCGCGAGCATCTGCGGAACGAACGGGAGGGCGATGCCCCCGAAGTTGGAGCCGCCGCCGTGACAGCCAAAAATGAAGTCCGGCGTCTCCCCTACCATCTCGAGCTGCCTCTTCGCCTCCAGGCCGATCACCGTTTGATGCAGGAGCACGTGGTTCAGCACGCTGCCCAGGGAGTAGTTGGTATCCTCGCGTCCGGCGGCCTCCTCGACCGCCTCGCTGATGGCGATGCCGAGGCTGCCCGGGGAGTCGGGGTCCTTCTCGAGGATCGCCCGGCCCGATGCCGTGTGCGGCGACGGGCTCGGGAAGACCTCCGCGCCGAACAGCCGCATGAATGTGCGCCGGTAGGGCTTCTGGTCGTAGCTCACCCGCACCATGTAAACGCGGCAGGTCATCCCGAAGACCCGCGTCGCGAAGGCAAGGGCACTCCCCCACTGGCCCGCCCCGGTCTCGGTGGCGAGCCGGTTGATCCCGCTGATCTTGTTGAAGTAGGCCTGGGGGACCGCGGTGTTCGGCTTGTGGCTGCCGGCCGGCGAGACGCCCTCGTGCTTGTAGTAGATGCGCGCGGGGGTCCCGAGCGCCTCCTCGAGACGGCGGGCGCGGATGAGCGGCGTCGGACGCCACATCGCGAGGATGTCGAGGACATCCTCCGGGATCGGGATCAGGCGCTGCGCGCTCATCTCCTGCTCGATGAGCTGGGGCGGGAAGATCTGCTCGAGCTCCGCGGGCGTCACGGGTTGGCCGGTTGCCGGACTGATCGGCGGCGCCATCGGCACCGGCATGTCGGCCAGGACGTTGTACCAGCGCGTCGGCATCTCGCTGGCTGGCAGGGCGATCACGTTGCTGCGAGCGCCGTTGTCGGTTCTCGTTGCTCTCGGTCTGCTGAAGGCGTCCATCGGTTGCTCCCCCCTTTTGCGCAACAACAAAAAAGCCCTCCGAGTTCCGGAGGGCTGTGGGATCAGGTTCGGTTCGACCTAGGCGGCCACACGCCCTCCGTATAGGGTGGGATACCACCAGTACGCGGCGGTGACGGCGAAGATCGGAATCTGTGGCTCGGTTCGCATCGTGCGGCGATGTTTGCATCGCCGGCCTGCCCTGTCAAGCCTCGAGGGATGCAACGCCTGCGGACCCATGTCTCTCCGAGGACTGCCGACCGTCCGCAAGCCCATGACCTCCCGAGGGAGCGTAGCGACCCAGGGATCTGGGCGGGGTGTTGTCGCTTCTCGGCCCCACTGCGTGGAGGCTTGCTTTCTTGCCCCTTGGGTGCGGCGCCGCTCGGGCCGTGCTCGCCCCCGCTCGCCGCGGCCCGAGAGTCCGGCGACCGCGACCGCAGGAGCGCGA
>JAIQFQ010000051.1 GCA_020073245.1 Terriglobia bacterium
GTCATAGCGGGCGAGTATGGGCACATCCGTCCGCCTTCCTTGTCATTGCGAGCGAAGCGAAGCAATCTCGAGGTCTAAGGACGGCGGCCCCTCATCAGGTTGGGAACGGGATTGCTTCGTCGCTGCGCTCCTCGCAATGACACCAAGGGGGCATGGGATTGCTTCGTCGTCGCGCCTGCGGCAGGACTCCTCGCAATGACCGTAGGCGGCGGGCCCCGGTAGGTCAGCGTCCTGATGCAACCATCGCGAGGTTCTCGCGGCGCGCGCGGACGGCCCGCGCGACGAGGGACAGGGCGGCCACCGCGAGGAACCAGGAGGCGATCGCCCACGCGCCTGCGAGGAGCGGGGCCAGCGCGAGGTTTCGGAGCACGAACCAGGGGACGACGATGCAGGCCGCGGCCGGTAGCATCGCGAACGCCTGGGCAATGAAGCTCACCAGCGCGGCAGTCGAGTGGGGCTTGCCGGCCTTCCCTAGCTTGCCGAGGTCGATGGTCTTCGGGAAGAACGCCGCAAGCAACGCGTTGACCGGCGCCAGGGCGAAGTGCGAGGCGAGTCCGCCGGCCAACACGGCGAGGAGCAACACGGGCGACGCGCTGGGAAAGATCAGGAGCAGCGCCGCGAGCGCGACAAACAGGGAGCCCGCGAACAGCACGGTCGAACCGGCAAGCTTCCCGATCAGAAGGTCGCGCTCGTCGATGGGCTGCAGAAACTCGAGGACGAGGGCGTTGCCGTCCGCCGCGAACTGGTTGCAGGCGACCGAGGAGTGGTTGGCGAGTCCGATGAACACCGCGATCGCGGCGATCGCGGCCGGTTGGGCCAAGAACTTTGCGGGCATGTCGCGCGTGAAGACGAGGGCAAACAGGACCGTGGTGAAGACGGGGCTGATAATGAGCATCTTGCCGCGCACGGTGCGAAGCAGCGTTCGGGCCTGAGCGGCCGCCGTGGCGGAGGCGACCGGAGAAAAGCCCGGCCACCGCGCCATCCGCACGCGAACGGGCGCGCGCGTCGCTCGTGACCCGCTGGTTTCCGGGGTGTCGAGCAGGCGCCGGTGGAGGGTGGCGGTGGCGGCGTAGGCGAGCGCGGCAAGCGCCGCCAGCGCGCCGAGGTTGAGGGCCATCCCGCGGACACGGCCGGTGCTGCCGTCCGCAAGGCCGACGGCGTAGAGACCGGACGGGAAGAACCGGAGCGCGACGGGGATGTCGAATTGGCGTTCCGGGGCCGAGCGGGTTGGCCGGGCCGATCCGGCGGTGCGGTGCTCGCGGGCGAAGAACTGCGGCACGACGCCGGCTGAGGACAGCGCCAGGAAGAAGATCAGTGTCACGAGCTCGCCGCGGCGGCGGTTGCGGAGCAGCACCTGGACGCCGAGAGCGAGCACTGCCGAGAAGGAGGCGAAGAACGCCAGGAGCAAAGCGCCGGCGACGATGGCGACGAGCGTCACCACCGGGCGGCCGGCGATGAGCGCGCCGAGCGGCAGTGCCAGCACGGCGGCGGCGAACAGCACGAGGATCGGGTCGAGCGCGGCGCGGATCAGCTCGAGGTGGCGCAGGAACGAGGCCGGTATCGGGAGCAGGCGAAGCAGCTCACCGCGCTCGACGCCGCCCTGGCCGGCGGCCAGCAGCGGGCGCAGGAGCAGCCACAGGAGAGGCCCGAGAAGACTCAAGGTGAGGACGAAAGCGACCCCGGCCTCGCGCCCGGAGCCGTTGGCGAGGTTCCAGCCGGCGAACCCGCCGGCCGCCGCCATCAAGAGGACCGCCGGGATCAGGAGCACAGCCGCGACTGCGGGAACAATCGTGTCGCTCCAACGCGAGAAACGCTCGAGCGAGTCGCGCCGGCGGCCGCCTCTGAGGCCGTTGACGAGCAGCCGCCACTGCAGCCACACGAAGGCCTTGACGAGGCGCAGCGTCATGCCAGCCAGTCCAGCGCCGGCTTGCCGGGGTGGTCCGCGCCCACGAGGCTGAGGAAGATCTCCTCGAGCGTCTTGCCGACGGCCCCGGATCGTAGCGCCGCCATCGATTCCTGCGCGACGAGTTTGCCGCGATGGATGACGCCGATGTGGTCGGCGAGCCGTTCGACGATCTCGAGGATGTGGGATGTCAGGAAGACGGTGCCGCCCCGCTCGACGAAGTGGTGGAGCAGCTCCTTGATCTGCCGCGACGCGATCGCGTCGATCCCCTCAAACGGCTCATCGAGGAAGAGCAGCTTGGGAGCGGGCAGGACGGCGACCGCGAGCGCCAGCTTTTTGCGCATGCCGTGGGAGAAGTCGGCGACGAGCGTGTTGGCGGCGGGGCTCAGCTCGAGGAGGTCGAGCAACTCGGCGGCGCGGGTCTGGATCGTCGCGCGGTCGAGCCCGTGCACCTGGCCCACGAACGACAGCGTCTCGACCGCTGTCAGCCGCTCGAACAGCGCCTGCTCCTCCGGGATCACGCCGACCTGGCGCTTGATGGCGAGGCCGTCGGCGGCGGGGTCGATGCCGAGGATCCGCATCGTCCCGCCGGAGGGGCGGAGCAAGCCGGTGAGGCATTTGATGGTCGTGGACTTGCCCGCGCCGTTGGGTCCGAGGAAACCGTACAGCGTGCCGTAAGGGACCGCGAGGTCAATTCCGTCCACGGCCGCCAACTCGCCGAAGCGGCGCGTGAGGCCGTGGGTTTCGATGGCGAGATCCATGGCGGGGGATTGTAGCGGAGACAGCGCCGGGACAGGGTTCGCCTCCGTCATTGCGGGCGGAGCGAAGGCCTTCGTGTCATTGCGAGCGAAGCGAAGGCCTTTTTGTCATTGCGAGCGAGTATGAGCACGTTCTTCCGCCTTCCTTGTCATTGCAAGCGAAGCGAAGGCCTTTCTTGTCATTGCGAGCGAAGCGAAGCAATCTCGAGGTTTGCCGAGGGCGGTTCGGAAGAGCGGAGGGGACGGGATTGCTTCGTCGCTGCGCTCCTCGCAATGACAATGCCCCCCTTGTCATCGCGAGCGAGTATGAGCACGTTCTTCCGCCTTCCTTGTCATTGCAAGCGAAGCGAAGCAATCTCGATGTGTCAGAAGGACGGCCCCTCATCAGGTTCGGAGCGGGATTGCTTCGTCGCTGCGCTCCTCGCAATGACAATGCCCCCCTTGTCATCGCGAGCGAGTATGGGGACGTCCGTCCGCCTTCCTTGTCATTGCAAGCGAAGCGGAGGCCTTCCTTGTCATTGCGAGCGAAGCGAAGCAATCTCGAGGTCTAAGGAGGGCGGTTCGGAAGAGCGGAGGGGAGGGGATCTGTTCGTCCGAACAGAGGGAAAGATGCGGGTCGGCCTGCTAAAATAACTCTATGGCACACAGCGCAAAGAGCGCCGATCGCCGCCACTGGCCCGTGCGCCGGTTCACCCTCGCCACCCAGCCTCCCGAAGACCTGAGCGGCGAGACGACGGCCGAGGAACGGCTCGAGATGATGTGGCCGCTGGCGCTGGATGCCTGGACTCTTGCCGGCCTGCCCGTCCCCGACTACCCCCGCGGCGCAGCGCCGGTCCGCCTGGTGGCCGCGGCTGCCGTCCCGAGGGTGGCCGAGCCGTGAACGAGGACTTCCTCGATCTTCTGAAGTACCTGCTGGACGCGGGGGCGCGCTTCCTCGTTGTGGGCGCGCACGCGCTCGCGGTGCACGGCGTTCCGCGCGCGACCGGCGATCTGGACGTCTGGATCGACCGCGAGGTCGCCAACGTGAAGCACGTGTGGGCCGCGGTCCTGCGGTTCGGAGCGCCGGTCGAGGAAATGGGCGTCACTCAGCGCGACCTCGAAGCGCCGGGCGTGGTCGTGCAAATCGGTTTGCCGCCGCGAAGGATCGACCTCATCACAGAGATTACCGGCGTCGGCTTCAAGGAGGCGTGGGACGCCCGGACTTCCCACCGCGTCGGGACGCTGGAGATCCCCTTTCTGGGACGCGAGCACCTGATCCGCAACAAGCGCGCCACGGGTCGCGTGAGGGACCGCGCCGACCTCGAGGCGATGGGCGAGAAGCCTTAGCTTCCGCCCCGAGCGGAGTGTGCGCTCCATAGAAGCAAGCGCGGGGATACGCGCAGCCCGTCGTGTCATTGCGAGCGAACCGAACGTCTTTTTGTCATTGCGAGCGAAGCGAAGCAATCTCGAGATACAACGAGCGCGGGTTGCCATCGGGTTCCGGACGGGATTGCTTCGTCGCTGGGCTCCTCGCAATGACACCAAGGGGGCATGGGATTGCCCCGTCGCTACGCGCCTCGCAATGACACCAAGGGGGCATGGGATTGCTTCGTCGCCCCTCGCTCCGCTCGAGCCTCCTCGCAATGACAATGCCCCCCCTGTCATTGGGAGCGAGGATGGGCACATCCGTCCGCCTTCCTTGTCATTGCGAGCGAAGCGAAGCAATCTCGAGGTACAACGAGCGCGGTAGGGCATGCGTGGCACCCTCGCAGAGATGGACGGGATTGCTTCGTCGCTGCGCTCCTCGCAATGACACAAAGGCGGCATGGGATTGCTTCGTCGCCCCTCGCTCCGCTCGAGCCTCCTCGCAATGACAATGCCCCCCTTGTCATCGCGAGCGAGTATGGGCACGTCCTTCCGCCTTCCTTGTCATTGCGAGCGAAGCGAAGCAATCTCGAGGTACAACGAGTGCGGGTCGCCATCGGGTTCCGGACGGGATTGCTTCGTCGCTGCGCGCCTCGCAATGACACCAAGGGGGCATGGGATTGCTCGGTCGCTGCGCTCCTCGCAATGACACCAAAGGGGCTGGGATTGCTTCGTCGCTGGGCTCTTCGCAATGACGGGAGATCGGGTGGCCGCTACCTCCCGTAATGATAGGGGAGCGGGCGCCAGCGCTGTGAGACACTACGGCTGGCGACCAGCGGTCTTGACCGAGACAACACCTGAGCGCGCTCCGCAACTGGTCCGGGGCCTGGGGGCCTGGGACGGGACGCTGCTGACCATCGGCGCGATGGTCGGCACTGGGATCTTCCTCACGGCCGGGGACATCGCGAAGTCGCTGCCGCACCCCGCGCTGATCCTCCTGGTATGGCTGGCAGGCGGGCTGCTGACGCTCGCCGGCGCCGTGACCTATGCGGAACTGGGTGTGCTCTTCCCACGCGCGGGAGGGATCTACCACTTTCTCAGGGAGGCGTACGGGCCGCTATGGGGTTTCCTGTACGGGTGGGCGTGCTTCCTGGTGATCATGTCGGGCGGGATCGCGGCGATCGCGGTCGGCTTCGGCGAGTACCTGGGGAGCTTCCTGCCGTTCTTTTCGATGCAGCACGTGCTGCTCGCGGTGCCGCTTGGCTCCTGGACGTGGGCGCTCTCGGGCGGGCAGGTCGCGGCCGCGGGCGCGATCGTCGTGCTGACGTGGGTCAACTATCTGGGGCTCAAGGAAGGGGCGAGGGTGCAAGACCTGCTGACCGTGCTCAAGATCGGGGCGGTCGTGGGCTTCGTCGGCCTGGGCCTGCTCGTGGTCCCGAAGGCGCAGCCCGCGATGCTGGCGCCGCTGCCCTCGACCGGGCTCCTCACCGCGTTCGGCGTCGGGATGATCGCCGTGCTGTGGACCTACGACGGCTGGTACGGGCTTGCCCTTTCGGCGGGGGAGGTCCGGCAGCCTGAGCGGAACCTGCCCCGGGGGCTGGTGTGGGGGACCGTGGCGGTGATCGTGATGTACCTCCTGCTCAACCTCGTTTACCTGCGCGCGCTCCCGGTCGAGGCGATCGCGGCCACGCCGCGGATCGGCGAGAGCGCAGCGGCGGCACTGTTCGGGGCGGGCGGGGCCCGGCTGGCGTCGTTGGCCGTGCTGGTTTCGGCGTTCGGGTGTTTGGCCGCGACGATCCTGTACGCTGCCAGGATCTACCTGCCGATGGCGCAGGACGGGCTGTTCTTCCACGCCCTCGCCGACGTGCATCCGCGCTACCTGACTCCGGGCCGGTCGCTGCTGGCGCAGGGGGCGTGGTCGGCGCTCCTGACGCTCTCCGGCAGGTACGATCAGCTCTACACGTATTCGATGTGCACGCTCGTGCTGGCCCACGCGGCGACGGGCGCGGCGCTGTTCGTACTGCGGCGCACCCGTCCCGAGTTGCCGCGCCCGTACCGGGTGTGGGGCTACCCCGTCGTGCCAGCGCTCTTCATCCTCGCCTGCGGGCTGTTGGTGGTGAACACCCTGGTCGAGAGGCCGATGGAGTCGCTGTGGGGGCTCGGTCTCGTGGCGCTCGGGCTGCCGGCCTATTTGTACTGGCGTCGCCGCTGAGATCCCGTTCGGTCCGATCGGCATGCAGGGGCGGTTTGGCGCCGCCTGTTATCGCGAGCCCCGACGCAGGCAGGGCGAGGGAGCTGTGGAGCACGCGCGCCGCGCGTGCTCTGGTTTTTCCGGGTTGGCTACGGGAGCACGCCCGGAGGGTGCGCTCCACAGAGATAGGAGCGCCTAAGCGAAATTGACCGGACTGCTTCGGTCCTGCGCTCGGTGCTGTGACATTGGGGGGCTGGGTCCTGTTCCCACCTGTCACACTTTCCTCTCGCGACCCCCGAAGGACAGGTGCGACGTTGGCATGGTCAGGTGCTAATCATCTGACTGGTTACGAGATGTTTGATATGGTATGAAGATTGCGTCTGACCGGACCGGAGGGGACGTGTAGCCGATGGAAGCGCACGAGTCGTCAACGCACGGGAGCGCCATGCCGGAGCGGCGGGCCGTGCCCAGGGTCGAGCCGAAAGAGCCCCTGGAGGCGAGGGTAATGGCGATTCAGTCGGCGCGCATCCTCGACATTTCCTCCCGCGGAGCGCAGATCGAAATCGCCAACAGCCTGCAGCCGTCGGGCCCGTGCGATCTGCGAATCCAGTTCGACGACGGCGAGTTCGCCGCCCGCGCCACGGTCCGGCGCTGCCGCGCGTCGGGATTCGGCCTCGATGACAAGAGCGAGCGCGTGGTGCTGTATCGCGCCGGCCTGGAATTCGACGAGGTCCACCCGGAATCCCTTGCCCTGCTCGCGGCCCACGTCCTCTTCCATTCTGGGACCTGATCCGAAGCCGATACCACCGTTCCAAATCCCGAGTTTGCCCTTGCGTCTGTGGAGCGCGCTCCGCGCGTGCTCTTTCCGACGAGGGCCTCATGGAGACTCGAGCGCGCCGGTAGGGCGTCCTCCACGGATGAAGCCCAGCCGCCAAGATCGGAGCGCGGGCTGCGCCTCCGTCGCAGGATCAACGGGCGGCGAGCGCGTGCCTCACATCGGTTCCCACCCGCGTCTGTTGACGCCAAATGTATTTTCTTGATTTTTCAGAACTTTCGTGTATACTCAAATCCTCAGCCGGGCTCCGCGCCACCGGGCGCATCGCCGGCCTCGCCTCCGAGCGGCACCTTCCGCGGTCCAGAGGTGGGATCAGCAGTGCGGAAGATGACCGGTCCGGAAACACCGGGACCAACAGGAGGCACACATGGCTTCAAAGCTTTACGTCGGCGGTCTCAACTATTCAACAACGTCAGATGGCTTGCGTACGCACTTCGCACAGTGCGGGACGGTCGTATCCGCCGCGGTGGTCACCGAGCGCGACAGCGCGCAGTCGCGGGGCTTCGGTTTCGTCGAGATGTCCACGGACACCGAGGCGGAGGGCGCCATTGCCCAGCTCAACCAGCAGCCTCTCGACGGCAAGACGCTCACGGTCAACGCCGCCAAGTCACGGCTGGACAAGTCCGGCCCACGGACCGACCGCACCCCGCGCATGTAGACGACCTGGTACCACGTGAACATTTCCCCGGGGTCCCGCCCCAAAGCGGGAGCCCGGGGTCTTTTGTTGTGCAGGGAAGCATCGATAGTTGTCTCTGTCGAGCGCGCGCTCCGCGGGCTCAGGCAAGGCGCACGAGGAAGGACAGGAGGGCGGGGCTTGCCCCGCCCTTTTTGTCATTGCGAGCGAAGCGAAGCAATCTCGAGATACAACGAGCGCGGGTTGCCATCGGGTTCCGGACGGGATTGCTTCGTCGCTGCGCTCCTCGCAATGACACCAAGGGGGCATGGGATTGCCCCGTCGCTGCGCTCCTCGCAATGACACCAAGAGGGTATGCGATTGCTTCGTCGTCCCGCCCATGGCAGGACTCCTCGCAATGACAATGCCCCCCCTGTCATTGGGAGCGAGTATGGGCACGTCCTTCCGCCTTCCTTGTCATTGCGAGCGAAGCGAAGCAATCTCGGGGTCCAACGAGGGTGTTTAGCCACCGGATCAGGGACGGGATTGCTTCGTCGCTGCGCTCCTCGCAATGACACCAAGGGGGCATGGGATTGCTTCGTCGCTGCGCGCCTCGCAATGACACCAAGGGGGCATGGGATTGCTCCGTCGCTGCGCTCCTCGCAATGACACCAAGGGGGCATGGGATTGCCCCGTCGCTGCGCTCCTCGCAATGACAGGCGGTCTGCGGGCGCCGGCTATACCTGCGCGACCATCTGCTCTGTCGCCGCGCGGAAGCTGACCATCTGCCGCGTCGCCTCGTCGTAGAGGCGGAGGCGCAGCGAGCGCAGGCTCGAGAGCAGCGTGAGACGGTCCACGCGCTGAAGGAGCGGCTGCTCGCGGTACGCTTTCGGTAGGCGGTAGTTTGGGATTCGGGGGGAGAGGTGGTGGATGTGGTGGAAGCCGATGTTGCCGGCGAACCACTGCAGCACGCGCGGCAGGGCGTAGAGCGAGCTGCCCTCCATCGCCACCGCGAGGACGTCGCGCCGGTCGTGGCGCTCCCAGTACACCCTCTCGAACTGGTGCTGGACGTAGAAGAGCCAGATGCCGGCCGCGCCCGCGACGGCCATCAGCGGCAGCTCCACGAGCAGTGTCGCCTTCACGCCGATGGTCGCGAAGAGCGAGCCGAAGATGAGGGCGAGCGCCAGGTCGGTCACGAGAACGCTCACCTTCTCGCGCGTGCCGCTGCCGCGGTGAGGCAGCCGCTGCTTGAGGAGGAACACGTAGAACGGGGCGACCCCAAACATGACGAACGGGTTGCGGTACAGTCGGTAGCCGAGCCGCTGAGAGAACGAGGCCTCCCGGTACTCGTTCA
Organism: Terriglobia bacterium; assembly: GCA_020073245.1. GTDB lineage: Bacteria > Acidobacteriota > Thermoanaerobaculia > Thermoanaerobaculales > Thermoanaerobaculaceae > RBG-13-68-16. The sequence goes on from JAIQFQ010000051.1 coordinate 8,999, forward strand.
CGGTCATCGTCCAAACGTCGCCGACGCCGCGCCGGTCGAGATCACCGGCCGTGGCGTGGTGCCGGGCGTGCTCCCCCCGCCAGTCGTAGTAGGGGGTGAAGGTCAGGACACCGGTGATCATGCCCAGCACGTCGTTGGCGGCCCGCGACTTGAAGAACGAGCCGTGGCCGCAGTCGTGGAAGATGATGAAGACCCGCACCATGAACCCGGCGGCCAGGACGATGACGGGCAGCGCGAGCCAAAAGGAGATCGCGAGCAGGCGGTAGGCGAGGTACCACAGGGCCAGGTAGGGACCGATGCTGTTGATCATCTGCCAGACGCTGCGTTTGACGTCCGGTAGCTGGTAGGCAGCGACGATCGCCTTCCAGCTCTGCTTCATATCGTTGAGGACTTCAGCCGACGAACCGATGAGTGACTCTGACATACGGGCGCTCTCCAGGAGGCGAATCCGTGACCGTCCAGCCTGCCGCGGATCGAGTTCGTGCTGCCGTCGCGCTGCATCTTCCGCCGCCGTCTCCGGATCGACCGGTGGGACTCCGGACGGCGCGGGCTGGGTCACTTCCGGTGCCCCCGAACCGCCGCCGTTAGTACCAACCGGATAGGTGGGCGCCCGGATTCCCCCGAGGCATAGACACAACCGGGGCGGGGGCCAGCCCGCCCCCACAAGGTTCGTGAAGGGTTTCATAGGGGCGGCCTTTGTGGCCGTCCCTGCATCTTTGGAGCGCGCGCTCCGCGCGTGCGCTCTGGAGACGATCGCGAAGAAAGAATCGAACACGCGCGAGCGGTGTGCTGCAAGGAAGAACTTGCTGCCCAGCTAGATAGATTGCCACAACGGTCAGTAGCGGCGTACACTTTGAGATAGGTTCGACTGTGAGGCTCCAGTGGCTACCGACGCGTTGGTCGGGCGGACGATGGGCCACCACCTCGTTCTCGAGGTTCTCGGCGAGGGCGGAATGGGCGTCGTCTACAAGGCAAGGGACACGCGGCTCGGCCGCACGGTGGCCCTCAAGGTCATCCGCCCCGAATCGCTTGAAACCGCCGACCGCCAGCGCCGCCTGGTGCGCGAGGCCCAGGCGGTATCTGCACTCAACCACCCCAACATCCTGACGGTCTACGAGATCGACACCGAGGGCGAGGTCACGTACGTCGCCATGGAGTACATTGCGGGCGGGACGCTGGCGGACCTTCTCGCGTCCGGACCGCTGCCCAGCGAGCGCGCGCTGCGCGTCGCCGCGCAGGTGGCCGACGCGCTGACGGCGGCACATGCCGCGGGGATCGTGCACCGCGACCTGAAGCCGTCGAACATCATGCTGGTGCCTGAGGACCGCGTGAAGGTCGTGGATTTCGGGCTCGCCAAGCTCGCGGGGGCGGCCACGGTCGCAGGCGAGGCGGCCACCGCGCTCACCGCGACCGGAGCCGTCGTGGGCAGCGCGCCTTACATGTCGCCGGAGCAGGCATCGGGCCGCGCGCTGGACCCGCGCAGCGACCTGTTCAGCCTCGGCGCGGTCCTGTACGAGATGCTCGCCGGGCGCCGGCCGTTCGGCGGCGCGAGCGGAACCGATGTGCTCGTGGCGATCGTTCGGGACGCGGCGCCTCCCATTCCGGGCGTCGCCCCCGAGGTTGCGCGGTTGGTCGAACGCTGCCTGCAGAAGAACGCCGCCGAGCGCTTCCAGACCGCGGCCGAGATGAAAGCCGCCATCGAGGCGTGCATCGCGCCGCACCTGAAGGGGGAAGGCCCGTCCATCGCGGTGCTGCCCTTTGCGAACATGAGCGGCGCGCGCGAGGACGACTACCTGTGCGAGGGCTTGGCGGAGGAGATCATCAACGCGCTCACGCGAATCCCCGGGCTGCGCGTGATCGCCCGCACCTCCTCGTTCGTCGCGGGGCGTATGGGTCTCGACGTCCGCGAGGCGGGCTCGAGGCTGGGCGTCGAGAACATCCTCGAGGGGAGCGTACGCCGGGCGGGCTCCCGAGTGCGCGTGACGGCGCAGCTCGTGTCCGCCCGGGACGGCTCCCATCTGTGGAGCGAGCGCTACGACCGCGAGCTGACCGATCTGCTCGTCCTCGAGGACGACGTTGCTGGGGCCATCACCGAGCGACTGAAGGGTGGGCTGGGTCGGGAAGGCGGGGAGCGACGGCGACCGACCGTCGATCATGAAGCCTACACGGCGTTCCTCGAAGGCCGACACCACTTCGCGAGGGCGACGCCGGAGGCCCTGGGGAAGGCGGCGGCGTGCTACCAGCGGGCGATCGAACGGGACCCGGGCTTCGCGGTCGCGTACGACTCGATGGCGGAGCTGCACTGGTTCCTGGGGATGTGGGGCAACGCGCCACCCCGCGACGCGTTCTCGTCGAGCACCTGGTACGCCCTACGCGCGCTGGAGCTGGATGACACGCTGGCCGAGACTCACGCGCTGCTCGGCATGCTCCGCAAGGAGCTCGACTACAACTGGCCCGAGGTGGACCGCGAGCTCCACCGCGCCTTCGAGCTCAACCGCGAGTCGCCGCTCGTGAAGCTGCGGTACGCGATCAGCGGACTCATGCCGCACGGCCGCGTCGCCGAAGCGATGACCGAGGTCGAACGCTTCGTGCGGGCAGACCCGCTGTCGATCCTGGCCCGCTGGTGGCTGGCCGCCATGGCCCTTCTGGCGCGCCGCCTCGACCGTGTGAGGGAAGAGGCCGAGCACATGATTGCGCTCGCCCCCGGCCATTTCCTGGGCCACTGGGCGCTCGGCATGGAACGGGATGCGGCCGGCGTGAGGGACGAAGCCGTTTCGGCGCTGGAGAGGGCGCACGAGCTGTCCGGTGGTGCACCGTTCACGCTGGGTTTCCTGGCGTTGGGCTACGGGCGTGCAGGCCGTACCGGCGACGCGCGTGCGCTGCTGGAGCGGGCGTCCGAGGCCGCCAGGGTCGGCTACATTCCTCCCTCGACATTCGTATTCGGCCACGTTGGTCTGCGCGACTGGGACGCTGCGTTCGAGTGGCTGGACCGGGCCATCGAGGGCCGCGACCCGCTCGTCATGCCGATCAAGACCTTCTACTTCCTCGATCCGATCCGAGGCGACGCCCGCTACGGCACCCTCCTGCGCAAGATGAACCTCGGCTCCTAGGCATCGGATTCTGCGGGACTGCTTCGCTTCGCTCGAAGTGACCCAGGGAATGACTCTCATTGCGAGGAGCGAAGCGACGAAGCAATCCCCCCAAGACCTGCAGAATGCCGAGAGATTGTTTCGTTGCCCGGATCGCCTCCGGCGGCCCGAGCGCCTCGCAATGACGCAGTGGGCGGCGAGACTCTCTGGACAATGACAGGGGGGCGCCGGCCGACCTCGACCGGCGCCCCCGAGAACCTACGCGTGGTTTGCCGCGAACTCGACGCTATCCACCGTGCCGTCCGGGCGCACGTTGATGGTCATGACGAGTTCCATGCCCGCCGGCACGGCCCGTTCGAGGGCGCTGGAGCGCTGCGCGAGGGCGGTCTTGACGACGCGTTCCGCGTCCACCGAGGACAGCGATCCGGCCGAAACGACGCCGACGACGGACGGGACCCCGTTGATGCGGCGGAGCGTGACCGTGACCGTCGAGGCGCCGGACGAGGCCGGGAAGCGCCAGCCGCGAACGGTGTGCCGGAGACCGGACCACACGGTGCGGAACTCGTCCTTGGCCTTCTCCTCCTTGTCCAGATTCGAGGCCGGGTTCGCCGCACTCCGACGGGAGGTATCGGTGGCCGCAGAGTTGCCCGGTATGGCGATCTGCTCCGCGACCGGTGGAGCGCTGTAGGCCACGCCTCCGGGCACCCCGCCCGGGACGCCTCCCATCACGCCGCCGATGGCGCCGCCGGAACCCCGCACGGGTGCGTACATGGCCATCTTTGCCGGGCCACCGACGGCCAGGTCCGAGACGCCTTGAGGGAGCGGCAGCGGCAGTGTGATGGTCTCCACCTTTCCGTCGCTGGCGCGCACGACGGTGTCCACGGCGACGAACGACGTGAACTCGGTCAGCAGGTTGTAGGCGAGGCCGAGGCGGGTGATCTCCTTCGCGGTGTCGCCGTCGCGGCACAGGGCGTTGTAATCGCCCAGGGCGGCGACGCGGTGGCGGGCCCACAGGTAGCGGAGCGCCGAGTTGGCCTCCATCGGCTTGACCCGGGAGACGTCGATCGCCCGGGAGTACGGGCCGCCGCCCGTCTCGCCGTGGACGGTGACATGGCCCGACGGCTTGCCGCGCCACTTGCCGAACACGATCACGGGCCGCTCGGCGAGCACGTCCGGGACCGTCGGCGGCTCGACGTCGTAGGCGCCGAGGGCGTCCAGGTCGACGCGAACCTGGGTGAGGACCGGCGACTGGACGTACCGGCGGAACCTCTCGGCGCGGGCCTCGGCCTCCTCCGGCTTGGTGACAACAAAGGGCTCTCCCATCCCCGCACGGGCGATCCCCTCGATCAGGAAACGGTTGACTGCGGTCCCGATGCCGAAGGCGAACACGTTGGAGCGGTCGAGGCTGTTGCGGATGAGCTCGAACGCGTCCTTCTCCACGTCCACGTAGCCGTCCGTGGCGATCACGACCGTGCGGGAGGCGCCCTCCGGGCGGGGCAGCGCCAGCGCATGGCGGAGAGCCGGGATGAGCTCGGTGCCGCCGCCGCCCTGCTGCTTCTCGATGAGATCGATGGCCCTTCGGATGTTCTCTGGGGTCGCCGGCAGCGGCCGCTCGGCCATCGCCGCGGAGCCGCCCGAGAAGAGCAGGACGTTGAAGGAGTCGGTGGGTCGGAGGTGACCGATGAGGTCCGCGAGGAGTTTCTTCGAGACCTCGAGCGGGTACCCGTGCATCGAGCCGGACACGTCCATGATGAAGACGTAGTCGCGCGGCGGGATCTGTTCGGCGGCGACGCGGGCGGGAGGCTGCGCCATGAGCAGGAAGAAGTTCTCGTCCTTGCCCTCCCAGAGCAGCAGGCCGGTCTGTACCGCCGAGCCGGCGAGGGCGTACCTGAGCACGAAGTCGCGGTTGCCGCCGCCTGTCTCGGACGGGTCGAGGGTGACGGATGCCACCGAGGTGCCGTCGAACGCAACCGAGGTCCTGTGCGAAGGACAGGTCACCCGCTGGATCGGCATCCCCGCCGAGAGCGTCGCCTTGATGTCGAAGGTGTACGAGGGCGCCTCGCCCTGGTGGTGGTTCGGGTTCTCGACCCAACGCTCGGTGTCGGCGGCCCCGGCCGCGGGGCGGTTGGAGTAGCGCGGCCCGACGACCGTGGGGTAGACGAACTCGTACACACCCTCGGTAGGCACCAGCAGCTCGGTGTAGCGAAGCGTGACCCTGACCTCGTCGCGAGGGAGGATGTTGGCGACGTTCATCTGGAAGACGTTCGGGCGCTGCTGCTCCAGGAGGCTCGCGGTGCGTCCCTGGCTGCGTGCCTGCTCGTAGTCGGCGCGCGCCTGCTGCCGCTCCTTGATCACGGCCTCGATCGTGCGCGTGCCGATCTTCATGGTCATGCCGTAGACGGCGGCGCGGGTCGAGCCGGGGAAGACGTAGATCGCTTCCAGCGTGCGCTTCCCCTCGTTCCTGTAGACCTGGGTCACGGTGACGTCGGCGATCACGCCGGCGATGCGGACGTCCGCGGAGGTTGACTTGAGCGGTAGTCGGTCCACGGTCGGGTCCTCGCTCTTGACGAAGAAGTAGGGCGCGAGGGTGCGGTCGGCGCTCTCGGGCTGTTGGGCCCGCGTGGCCGGCGCGGCGCCGAGCAGGGCGAGGGCTGTTACCACGACGACGGCGAGCTTCCGTTTGATAAGGCACTCCGTGTTTGCGTTCATTCGTCTCTCCCTCTGAACGTGCTGCAGTCGATGGCCACACCCGTTAGACACGACCTGGAGAGATGCCGAAACCGCCTCGGGACGCCTGGTCAGGATGGGACGCGAGTCAGAGGAACACGGGGGCGTTCCCCTGAGTGACTGAGGTCACGGAAATGGCCGGAGGGGAGGAGCGAGGATCGTGCGGAGGCCGACGACGATGAGATCGAACGTCTGGGGAACCGCGCGCACGGAGCGGCCTCGCGGCGGGTGCGTGGCGTCGGTGGTCCTCGCGCCCGTTCTGGGCACCGCGCTCCTGCTCGTGGGGGCGCTGCCCGCCTATGCGGATGGCGGCGTGGCCGGCGACCCGGCTGCCAATGACCATGCAACTGCCCGGATCGCACCGGCTCTACCACCGGACTATATGGCGGTGGCCGCGCTCAAGGGCCAAACGCCCACGCTCGTCGGGTTGGCCCTAGCCCGCGTGCGCGGGGATGAGCAGGAACTGGTTCTCGGCGTTTGCGGCCTGAAGCCGAACCATTCGTACAGGCTCGTCGTCGACGGGATACCCGCGGCGGACATGACCCCGTCGGAACACGGCGTCATCAACGCCAGCCTGTCGAGCGCCCCTGGTGCGGCGGAGGAGGCTCTGCCCGAGAGCGTGCGACCGGTGAGCAGGCTGGTGCGTGTCGAGCTGCGAGACGGCATCGGAGCCGTCGTCATCTCCGGCTACCTGAAGACGGTCACGGCGCGTGCTTCGCGGTGCTCTCCTCGGGCAGACGGAGCAACAGCTCACGCCCAGCGGGCGACAGCCACGCCGTAAGAAGTGCCCGTACCTGCGCGGCCTCCGTCGCCTGGACGATCGGAAGGCGCAGCTCGATGAGACGCGTGAGCCGGACGCGGCCGTCGGGGAGGATCTGGCCCCCCGTGGCCACGGTCCCGGCGTCGTTACTCACCGCGACCGTCGACGGCAAAGCGGCCACCACCCACCCCTTCGGGAGCAACAGGACCATCTCCAGGGTCTGGTTGCACGGCGCGGGAAGCGCGATGGGGGAGAGCCTGCCCGGCGCCGGCGGCGGCGGAAGCTTGCTCTCGACGCCGCCCGGGAAGTCAGGCAGCGTCCAGCGCACGAGGCCGAGGCCATTCCTTGCCGGGAGCCTTCCCTCGACGTCCGCCAGGAGCGAGGCGGCGTTCCGCCGCAGCTCGGTGACGCGGACGTTCGTGGCCTTACCGTCGGGAAGCAGGGCCGCGAGCTCGCGCGCGAACTTCGCGGGATCGCGGACAAGCGCGGCGTGTGGGGTAAGGTCGTCGGTTGCGCCCGACTCGAGCGTCCCCTTCAGGCCTCCGTCGGGCGCGACGTCGAGCACCAGGTTCGCTCGCCGGCTGTTCGAGCGATTCCACACGAGCGTCCCCGGCATCGCGTCGAGCGCGTAGACCGCGAGGAGGCTCCTCGTGCTCGTCGTCGCTTCGAGGGGCCCGCCCTCGACGGGCTTGACGGGGTCGTAGAGCCGCGTGCCCTCGCTGCCCCATCGCACCATCACGAACACCCTGTCGAGGCCCGCAAAGGCGGGGCATCGCTCGAGATCTCGCTGGTCGTTGCCGGCGACCGCGGCGCTCGTGGTGGAGGACCCCACCGCGTGCAGCGCTGCCGCCTGCAATCCGGCAAGTTCGAGGGGGGTCGCGACCCCGGTGCGCCAGACGTCGGCGAGCGGCCGCGGCCGCCAGCTCTGCTGCGACGGCGAGATCTGCGCGACGACGACGGCCTGCGCCACGGCGTCGAGGACCGCCAGCACGCGCGCCTCGTCGCCGGGGGTCTTGGCGTCCACCTGTCGCGCCAGCGCGACCAGTTCCTCGGGATCACCGGCAGGGTTGCCGGCCCGGCGGTTGAACTCGGTGGCAAGGGCTCGGCGGCCAGGGCAAGTGCTGGCGATGATGGAGGGCGGCTCCGAGGGAGCGCCGGGTTCCGGCGGGAACGCCTGTACGTTGTCGAACGTCCAGCGCCAGAGGTCGCGGCCTGCCGCACTCTCCCGGCGCGGTGGGCCCTGGATCCAGCCGGTCGCCTCCCAGCGCAGCGGCGTGCCGGCGGGGATGTCCACTTCGATGGTCCGGACCCGGACTGGGGGTTCGAGGGCGATCGCCTCGGCGAGTTCGAGCCAGGGCGCAGCCGTGGCCGCGCGCGTGACCCGCCACGCTTCCTCGATCACCGCGCCGGGTTCGAGAGCGGTGTGGACGATGACCTTGCGGCGCAGCGCGGCCCACAGAGGATCGTGGTCCGCGCCGGGTGGCTGATCATCGACGATCGCATTCGCGGGGGCTTCGACGGTCTGCCCGGACGGCACGACGGTGCGGTTGAGCAGCACTTCGAACGTCTCCACGGCCGGGTCGTACCCCACCTTGGTCTCGCCGTACTTGCGGTTGATGGCAAGGTAACTGTTGACCTGCAACCGCGAGCGACGCTCGTGCACGACGGCGCCGTCCGAAAGCAGGGCGTAGCGGTCCGAAAGCGAGAGGTACTCGGCGTCCGGTCCGGGCACGGCGACGAAGGCCTTGCGCTGGACCGTCGGGGCGGGGAGGGAGGTCGCGGCTGTCTGGGGCGGCGCTGCCGCGACCGCCGCCGTTGCCGCGAGGCCGGCCGCCAGGATCGCCGTCAGGGCCGCACTCGGGCGGGACAGGCGGGGGCGCATCACGCTTCCCCCTTTCCGCGCTTGGCGGCCGTGATCAGGACGGGGGTCTCGGACAGGGCGCGGAACGCCTCGAGGGCGACCCGCAGGGTCGGCCAATCCTCCGGGGCGAAGATGCGTTTGGTGAGGGCGAGCGTCTCCTCGACCACGAGCTCGCCTCGTTCAGACCGCCATGACGCGGCGAGCCTGCCGCTGCCGTCGAGCTTCACCGGCTTGGGAAGTCCCCTGACCGTCGCGCCCGGCGGCAGGCTGAGGTGCTCCGTGAGCGTGACGAGCTTCGAGCAGCCGACCCGCACGGGAAACCGTCGCTCGGCCGGCTTGGTGGACAGCGCGATCTCGTCGGCGTGTGTGGCCAGCCCCACGGGGTGGCGGGCCGCGAGCGGCGTCAACAGCAGCGAGCCGTCGTCCAGCCGACGCGCGTACGAGTCGATTCGGAACGAAACCTCCATCGCGAACGGGGTCCGCAGGTCGTCGGGGTCGCTCCGCGTCACCGACGTGAGCTCGGCGCGCGGGTCAACTGAGGTGAGCATCGCCCCGTCCACCGCGGGCCACTCGCTGCGCAGCCGCCCTCGGTAGAGCCGGCGCAGCCCGGCGTCGGACTGCCCGTCGGCGGTCACCTTCATCACCCCTGTCAGCGTCCCGTCGGGCGCCAGCGCCGACCGGATGGTCACGTCGAGCGGGTGGCTCTCCGGGGCCGAGACCGGCGTGGTGAGCAGATCCGCACCCTCCGGCAGACCCATGAGGACCTCCTGCTGCTGCTCGCGGGAGGACCACATCTCGCGCACGCCCGGGACCCACGTCGGGTCGAGCAGGACGTTGGTCTTGTCGGGCTTCCGCCAGACCGTGACGCAGTGATTGAACTGATCGGCAGCGATGCGCTCGATGCGCTCGCCGGCCATGGTCATCGCGGGGTAGGACTCGAAGCCTGCGGCGCGCAGCAGCGCCACCAGGATCCCGGCCTTGTCCTTGCACACGCCGCCGCGGTCACGCAGCGTCATCGAGGCCGGGTGGAGCGTGTACCCCTCGCCGGTGCCCATGTGCAGGCCGACGTAGCGGATGTTCTCGGCGGCCCAGTGGTTGAGCGCGGCGATCTTGTCCTCGTCCCTGATGAGACCGGCCGTGATCCGGTCCGCCGTCTGCTTCAGCTCCGGCGTCACCGCAAAGCAGCTCGCGCTTTCCTGGACGTCGTGGAACCAGACGGACTTTGCCTTCCAGTCGGCGGCCGTGGTGAGGATGAGCTTGGGAGCGACGTCGGAGAGCGCGACCATGCCGGGCTCCTTCTCCAGCGGCTTGAAGGAACGCATCGTGACGGTGACGACCCGGCGGCCCTCCGCGATGCGGTCGGACACCTCAGCGGCGGCGTTGTAGAGCTGGTACTGGAGGTTCTTGTCAACCGGGACGCTCACGCGGTAGCTCTGCTCGACGATCGGCGACGAGGACCAGAACGGAATGATGTCGTAGAACTGCCCCTTCATCGGGGGCACGAATCGCGACTCGTCGGGACCCTGATCGGAGTCGCGGAGAAGGGCGTAGGTGAACCCGACCCGGCGGGTGACGAGCTCGACGGCGTCTCCGGGTCCGAGCCTCCCGACAGGCACGGTCTTGTGGCGGGAGTTCCAGTAGATGAGGTTCTGGGGGTCGGGGGCGTCCACCACCTCCTTGGGGTCCAGCGTGCGAACGGTGCCGTCCGAACTCAGGACGCGGCACCGCAGGACCTGAACGTCCGCGGACATGGGGTCGTAGGCCAGGTTCTCCACGGCGAGATCCCTGGCGCCGGCGAACGTGAGCGCCTTCCGCAGCGTGTGTTGCACCGTGCGCGACAGGCCGGACGGCTCCACCTCGACCTCCCTCCGGTCGAAGACCACGACGGAATCCGCGCCGGGGAACGCAGCCGCCCCGCCCGCCCGCTCGCACGCCGTCCGAAGCTCCGCGACGGTGGCATCCAACGTCTGCGCCGAGGTGTCGACGAGGGGAAGGACGAGGGCCGAACCCAGAAGCAGGCCAAGAACTGGAAGATCACGCCGCATGAGCGCCTCCGCCGTCATGATACGTCGTCTCGACGTGGCCCGGAGCGGTACGGACCTCCGGCTTGAGGTGGAACCGCGTCACTCGGGGCGCGCGCTCGAGTTGGGCGGCGGGCTGTCGAGCACCTCGCGGACCTTGCGGGCGAGCGTGTCGATGCCGTAGGGCTTTGCCAGGAAGGAGACGCCTTCCTTCTTGATGAAGCCGACGTGGACAGAGTCCTCGGTGTAACCGGACGAGAACAGGAACTTCAGGTTCGGGAGCGTCACGCGCGAAGTCTCGCACAGCTCCATGCCGCCCATCCGCGGCATCACGACGTCGGTGAGCACGAGGTCCGCACGAAGGCCTCGGTGCAGCATCTCGAGCGCCTCGACGCCGTCGGCGGCCTCCCGCACCCGGTAGCCGAGGCCGCTGAGTGCCTCGACGAGGATCTCCCGGACCTCGGACTCGTCCTCCACGACGAGGATCAGTTCGTTGCCGCCTCGAACCGCGGCCTCGCGCGGACGCAGCGCAGTCTCGCCGCTGACGGCCGTGACCGGCAGGTAGACGCTGAACCTCGAGCCCAGGCCCGGCTTGCTGTCGGCGTAGATGAACCCGTCGTGCTGCTTGACGATGCCGTAGACCGTCGATAGCCCGAGCCCGGTGCCTTTCCCCGTCTCCTTGGTGGTAAAGAAGGGCTCGAAGATCTTGGTCATGTCCTTCGAGTCGATGCCGACGCCCGTGTCCGCGACCGACATACAAACGCACCGGCCCTCGCGGGCGCCAAGGTGAGTCGCGATGAACGCCGCGTCCATCGTGACGTTTCCGGTCGCGACCGTGATGTTGCCTCCGGACGGCATCGCGTCCCTCGCGTTGACGCAGAGGTTCATCAGGATCTGGGTGAGCTGACCCCGATCGACGCGCACCGTCTCCAGGTCGGTAGACGGCAGGAACTCGATCCGGATGTTCTCGGGGATCAGGTGCCGCAGCATCGGGAGCGCATCCGAGATGAAGGCGTTGAGGTCGAGGTTCACGGGATCGAGCAGCTGGCGCCGGGCGAACGCGAGCAGACCCTTCGTGAAGTCAGCCGCACGCAGCGCGGCGCGATGGATGGCCGACAGCTCGTGCTGCGCCTGGTCGTTGGAGGCGAGGCGGCGTTGGAGCAGCTCGGTTGAGCCCAGTACGGCCGTGAGGAGGTTGTTGAAGTCGTGAGCGATCCCGCCCGCGAGCCTCCCGACCGCCTCGATCTTCTGCGCCTGGCGGAGCTGGTCCTCGAGCCTCTTGCGCTCGGTAAGGTCCGTCATCGCTCCAACCATGCGGATCGCCCTGCCCTGGTGGTCGCGGATGATCAGCCCGCGGTCGAGCAGCACCGCGTAGTCGCCCTTCTTCCTTCGGCAGCGGTACTCGCTCGTGAAGACCTCGGCTCCCGCGATGGCCGAGGAAAGCTCGGCCCCCACGCGGTCGGTATCGTCCGGGTGCACGAACGCGGCCCACCCCTCGACGGTCGTGCCGATCTCCTCGTTCGTGTAGCCGAGCACCTTGCGGACGTTCGGGTTCCAGATGATCGTGTCGGCGACGATGTCCCGGTCGTACATGATCTCCTGGGTGGCGTGCAGGGCGAGCCGGTACCGCTCTTCGCTGTGCTGCAGGGCTTCCTCGGTCGCCTTTCTCTCGCTGACGTCCGCGATGAACCCCTCGAGGGCGACCAGGTCGCCGGCTTGGGAGAACACGCCCCTCCCGCGCTCCCATACCCACTTCGTCTCGCCGGTCGCCGTCCTGATGCGATACGTCAGCTCGTAGGCCCGGCGCCGCGCAATCGCCTCGTCCACTGCCCGGTTGACCTCCTCGAGGTCGTCGGGGGCGCAGAGCTTCACGTCCTGGTTGCCGACCAGGTCGCCGGGGCGGTACCCCGTCATGTCGAAACAGCCGTCGCTCACAAACTCGAAGGTCCAGTTGGTGTCGTTTGCACAGCGGTAGGCCATGCCGGGAAGGTTGCCCATGAGAGTGAACAGCTTCCTCTGGCTCTCCCTCAGCTCCTGTTCCGCCCGCTTGCGCTCGATGGCCTGCGCCGCCTGGTTCGAGACGTAGCTCAGGATCTGCAGATCGGCCTCGGTGTAGCGCACCTTCCCGGTGTAGCTCTGAACCGCGAGGACCCCGATCGTCCTTTCCCGGACCTTGAGCGGGACGCCGAGCCAGTCCACGGAAGGCGCTCCGAGCGACTGGAGCTCGCCGCTCTTTTCAAGCGTGGCGATCCTCTCGTCGGTCGCGAGCAGTGGTTCGCCGGTCCTGAGCACGTACCCCGTCATGCCGCGGCCCGGCTTGAAAGGCTCCGGGCGTTCGTCCTGCTCGTCGACGAAATAGGGG
>JAIQFQ010000006.1 GCA_020073245.1 Terriglobia bacterium
TTGACCCCTTCGCCAATTTGCTCTTTGAACTTGATGCTTTTCATAGCTCCAAAGAAGCGCGTCCACTTCATGTATTTAATGTATTCCCCAGAATTAACGTTGACGAAATATCTTCTACCGCGCGCAAGGCAGGCGTTAGTGCAACGATAGAAAAAGTAGGTGAAGACGTCTACAAAATAGAGATAGTCAGTGCTCGAGAAAGACAACATGCCTATGGTTATTTGGTCAACCATGGGAAATATTGGAATATTCTAGTAAAAACTATTGAGTCTCCAATTGTTGCAGGGAATATCGCGGAACGATGGCTGAAACGATTATACCCAGCAATATGTCGTTCTTACGTCAAATCAAAAGACATCTTGAGTATTATGGATAGTCTTTCCAAGGTAGAAAATTCGAAGCTTGAGTTAATGAGCTTTATCCTTAGAGCACATGATAGCCCAGAAACAACCAAGAAATGGCCAAGAGGAAAGCCATATTCACGGGATGAAATAGAGCGAATAATTGGACGAGAGAAACAATTACTCGAAGGAATTAACTTTAGTTTTAAGATTGAACAAACCTATTTTAGCGTTAGAATTCAAGCTGATGGGCATTTCGTTTTCTATGAAGGTGGTCAATATTGTTTTTCCAATTTTCAGAGACTGGTTCTATCAAGGTTTGATGAGTTAGCACTAGAAAATCACACGTTCTTCTCAAATCGAGAGAGGAAAGTGATTAACGACAAAATAAAAATTTCAAAAATTGTTCTTGACCCGATTAAGAAAATGGCTAAGAACGATTTTGAAACTTTGAGTTCTCACCTTAGCTCGACTTATTCAACGATGGTTTTGCACAGCGGAAACCCTTGGTTGTTGCTTGATGTCATTGACCGTGGGGATGGTAGTGTCTTTGGCATTCATGGTTACTCTTCGGAAATCCAGATAGTCCCGTTTAATCGTGCTTCGCCTGAAAGCTTAATGAAATTAGTTCACAGCATTTATGAGCTGTTCCCATTGGCAGAAATTAGAGAAACATCATAGTGACTATCTTGGAGTTAAAGTATCCTGACTTTACTATGGTAAAGAATGTCGTCGAAGCTGAAGTTCAAGCGTACATACATGCTGTTACAGTTTTGAGTTCGCTTAAAGAGAATCTTAAGGAAAATGGTTTAGAATGCCATGTTGAGATGAAAATTTACAAAAATGACGGAAGTTACAAGACTCCTGATCTTCTCATATGCTCAGACAATTACATCATTGTTGACCACAAATATACGCAGAGCAAAGATGTAGTTACTCTAAAGAGCAAAATAGAAGAAATGAAAGAATACGATACTCAATTTGTTTTTAACCATGACTGTTCAGGCGGTTCTAAGGAATTCAATCCCGAGATAGTGATGTTGACTCCAGAAAGGGTCACACATTTCTTCAAAGAGCTTTTGGTCTGCCCTGTTACATGGGGATACGAACTAAGCGACCATGAAATTGTAATTAAGCAAAGCATAGGTTTGCTAAAAGACCAAAAGGTTTCTTCTTTGTTTAAGCCTGACCTTATTTTTCAAAAAGGCGAAGATGTAAACAAATACCGATTTATCGTGTCTCATGCTCCGTTGCCTTATACAGCTTGCCAACGCCATGAGCGACGCTCCCGATCTCAAGACGCTCATCGTCGACGGTGCGGCTTACCAAACCCGGTACACCCGCAAGTTCGCGTATCGGAAGCCGTACGTCGCTCCGGACGCCACAAAGCTCGCCGCCTACATCCCCGGTGTGATCGTCAGCGTACATGTGCGCCGCGGGCAGCGAGTCAAGCGTGGCGACCCCCTTCTGGTCCTCGAGGCGATGAAGATGAAGAACGACCTCACGGCGGGCCACGATGCGGTGGTGAAGGTCGTCCACGTCGAGGAGGGGCAGATGGTTGCGAAGGGTCAGCTCCTCATCGAGTTCGCAGAGTGAGCGCCGCCGGCGGCGGACCATCTATCCGGGCGGGGGGTCCCGCGGCTGCTCCACCACCCGGCCGGCCGCTCTTGACCCCCCGCGCCCCTCGTTCACCGCGGCAGAGCCGCGGCTCACGTGGCATTGCGCTCGCCGGTACGTATCCTCAACGTACCCTCCGGGTACGCCTCCGGTGCGACCGGCTCGCACGCCTCGCGATCGGCCCAACGGCAGCGGCGCGGCTACCCGCCTCACCCCGACGACCTGCCTTTGTGTGAAAGAGTGGAAAAGGGGAAGACGGAAGAGGAAAGGCGGGCGACGGGATCCGTGCCGTGTCGTCCCTCTGCCTTCTACCCGCTACCTTCTTCCCCTTTTCGCCACGAGCTTGCGGTCTCTGAAGCCTCGAACCTTCGAAGGATCTTGGCTCCTCTGCCCCTCAGCCGCCTCCTCGGACCCTGGTCTCTCCGGTGCCTGGTGGGGCTACCATGGGGAGGGAGCCGACGATGCGGGTGAGCCTTTGTGCAGCGACGGTCGGGATGATCGCGGCGGGTGCCGTCGCGGCGGGTTCGCCGGTCGCCACCCTGTCGACCGCGGCCCATGTGTTGTTCGTGGAGCCCGACGGTGCGACCCCGGGCGGTGAGCTTCCCCTCTACCGCGAGGTGACGGAACCAAGGCGCCTGGCTGGGCTCTCGAGATGGCTCGACAACGAAGCCGGGCGGTGGGCGCTCGACCTCTATGGTCGGGCGCGCGCCATTGCGTCCGCCCACGGCGCCAGCGTGCAGCCACCCGAGTACATCATCGCGCTCGTGCCCGACAGGAACAACGCCGCAGTCGGTCTCCGACTTCGGACGCCTGCGGGGATCGAGAACCACCCGCGGGTCGCCTTCATCCAGCTGGGTCCCGAGGAGTGGCGCTTCTCCATCGCGCTGCTGCACGAGACCGGCCACGTGGTGCTAGCCATGCTTGCCGGCGGCACACAGATCCCTAAACGTGAGATCGCCGCGATTCCCCACGCCGTTGCGGCTGTAACCGACCGCGGCACCGCCTTCGACGAGGGGTTCGCAATCAGCCTCGAGACCCTCCTCGCGCACCTGTCGGGCTCTCCGGACGTGCGTCGCCGGTACCGGCATGAGCAGTTTCTCTTCGGTCCTGCGGCCAAGATGCACGCCGAGTACTACGGTCCCTCTGCGGAGCTGCTGACGTTCGCCCAGACCGTCGCCCGGTACGCCGAGGTGCGCGACAACGCGTTCGCCTTCGCGCCAGCGTTCACCGGCCCGGACTACCTGCGTGCGCAGATGGAAAAGGCGCGCGACTTCGCGAACCTGCGGGATGCCGATCAGCTGCTGGCCTCGGAGGGCTTCCACGCGAGCTTCTTCTTCTCGCTTCTGATGCGCGGCGAAAGGCTACCCGGGGACGATAGTATTCGGGCTCGGGAGGACGCCGTGATGACCGGACTCGCTGAGGCATTCGGTCGCACGGCGCCGTCACCGGAGTCCCCATTCTTGCTTCAGTTTCTCGAAGCGTACGGCTGGCTCCACCCGGCCGAGTGGGCCGAGATACTGGATGTGTTCCTCGATCTTTCCCGTGGTGTGTTCGTCGACGGCGACGCTGCGGCGATGTGGCGCGCCCACTACCTTGCGGCGCTCAGCCTCGACATCGCTCATCTCGGGCGCGAGCGGATCGACGGCGCGCGCGAACACTGGCGTGGTGCGATCATGGCCAACCCGAAGGTGCTCTATTCGCGGCTCGGGCCGCAGCTCCGGTGCGAGGTGTCCGAACGGACCGTGAGACTCGTTGGAATGGAGAGCGAGAGACCCTTGTCGTTCGATGTGAACACCGCGGAGGAGGGCGTGATGCGCCTGGTTCCCGCGATCACCGAGGCGGAGGTCGCGTCATGGCTGGCGCAGCGCGTCAAGGCGCCGTTTGCAAGCGTGGACGACTTTCGAAAGCGTTCGGGCCTTTCGGAGAAGGCACTGGCTGCCCTCAAGTTCTGATCGAGGTACCGCTCAGGTAGCCAGCTTGGCGAGCGCGGCTACGAGGCGCTTCAGGTCTTCCCCCTCGAACGAGGAGAAACGCACACCAAGGCCGGTGACCCTTTCGCGCTTCTCCTGCGTCTGGCGAACGACCACGGCAAATCCCCGGACGGGAGACCTCTCTCCCGGGATCGCGAGCTCGAACGCCATTTGCGTCCCGACCGGGTAGGGATGGTCGGTCTTGATCAGCAGGCCATGCGCGGAGACGTTCTCGGTCTGGCAAATCGTCTGACTGGTCCCCCAGGAGAGCTGGACCTTGAGACGGGAGATCGCCCTCATTGGGAAGCGGGGCGGCACCTCGAGGAGGCGGAAGAGCACCTGGGGGAGTTCATCGGGGAAATCCTCGAGGGCGAGCGTGCGATTCGCCCCTTTGCCGACAAACGTGTCGGCCTCCGGGAGCATCCCCCGTAGCGCCAGGATCACGAGCCCCGCCTGCCGGCAGGGTGAGTCCTTCTTCCGGACGGCGTCCAGGAACGTCTGCATCTGCATGTCGGGCAAGGGATATCCGGTGACGATGGCATCGAACGGAAGAAACGACGTGGATTCGAGGGCGGTGGTGCCGGTCTCGGCGTAGTCCGCGAAGAACTTGACCGCGCTCAAGACTTTGGAAACCTTCTCGAACGTCTGCTGATCGACCCCGACAACCAGCGTGCTCCGTTGCACCCCCTGCATGGCCTTAACCCTCCCCGAGTCTCAGCCCTCGACCTCGATCGTCTGCGCGCCCGTCTTGCGCCGCCTGACACGGCCGGGGGGCATCGATCGACGTGCATGAAAAGGCGTTGTTGGCCAGTGCGTTGTCCATGAACACCATACACCCCTGGACGCAACCCGGGGCGCCCAGCCGGAGATGGCGCGCGAACCATTCGCTTCCGCGGTTGGTGGCGGTGATCACACCCTGCGGGCCGGGCACAGCCACGTCGAGCTGCTCCACCCTGGACCCCTCCGAACGCCGAACGTGTGGGCGCCCCTTCCCGTCAAGCTTACTGCCATCGTTCGCCGGCTCCAAGGGGTCGACGCCCAACGGTAAGGGTCCAGCCGGAAGGTGTCCGCGCGCTGTGTGCGCCACGGCGAGCGCGACGCCGAACGGGACTACAATCACGCCATGAAAGCGGACGTCCGCCACGTTGGTGATGTGATCATCGTTGACCTCAGAGGAAATCTCGTTGCTGAGGATGGCGACGAGGTGCTCCGCGAGGTGGTCAGCGAGCTCATTGCAGAGGGGTGGAGGAAGGTCCTCCTGAACCTCGCGCGCGTGAAACGAATGGACAGCGGCGGTGTGGGAGAACTGGTGGCCAGCTGGAAGCTGGCCCACGAGTTCGGCGCCACCGTCAAGCTGCTCCGCCCGGGGGACCGGGTCAAGTACACGCTGCACCTCAGCCAGATCCTGCCGCTCGTCGAGGTCTTCGAGGATGAGCAAGCGGCCGTGCAGAGTTTCTAGCCGTCCGTGAGACGGTGATCCGAGTGCGGTCACACCTCGAGCCGTTCCAGGTTCCGCGAGCCGAGCACGAGCGGCAGCAGCGTCGTCGGAATCGTGATCGCGAGGTTGAACGCCACCGCAAGCACGACGGCCCACGGGAAAGCCCTCGCCCCAGCGACGTGGGTGCCGAACCGGTGCCAGTGCAACACGAAGCTCTCGGCTCCTGCCACCAGCACCACGTAGACGGCGCTCAGAATGAAGGTGAGCGTGCCGCCGAGTCCGGAGACGATACGTGACGGGCTCTCTTCAACGAAGTTGGGGAAAAGACTGCCCAGGCCGACCGCGAGACCGGAGAGCGCGAGGCTCGCGGTCAGGACCGTGAAGAGCGAGTAGGCAAGGGGCACAAGGGCGAGACGCAGCCGGTAGGCGGAGAGGCCGGCCAAGCCCAGTGTGATCAAAGCGCTGAAAGCGACGCTGAGCCAGAACTTCTGGGCCACCAGCAGGCGCCTCGAGAGCGGCGCTTGCCCCAGAATCCAAAAGCGACGGCCTTCCAGGCTTACGAGCGGGAACACGAAGCGCGTGGTCAACGTCGCGAGCACCAGCAAGCTTGCGACGGAATTGAGCAGCGTGATCCAGCTTTGCCACAGCGCAGTCGCAAATCCCCGTGGGCCTGACCGCATCCCGGCAACGTACAGCAGCAGCGTGCCGAAGAAGATCAGGAACTGCGACCACTGCGCGGGCTCGCGGAGGAAGAGCCGGATGTCCTTGACCGTCAGCCAGCGCGCAGGGCCGCGTAGCGGCAGCAGCAGCAAGGAGAGCGGGTCGCCCCGCGGGCGGGCGGTGCGGCGGACCGAGCGATCGGCCCCGGCAAGGCCGGACCAACCGGGATGAAACAGCCGCTGAGCCGCCTCCCCGACGACCCAGGCCAGGAACATCGCGTTCGCGAGCAGGAGGAGAAACCCGTACGTCGCTTCGCCGAGCGCGCCGTGCGACCCCGCCACAACGCCGTTGGCAAGCCAGAAGCTAGGCAGCAAGGGGCTGTCGGCCTGCGCCGTGAGCCGGAGGGTGGCCGACAGGTCCGCCACCTCTCTGAACTTCGGGTCGCGGACCTGGGCGCGGAAGAACGCGAACGCCGCGACGAGCAGCACGATCGTGCCTGTCGCGAGCGCCGCGCGCGGCAATCGGGGAACCACGCGCACGAGGACCATCGCGACGAGAGTGCCGAGCGCGGCGGGGATGACCACAAACGGCACGAAGAGTGCCATCGCGACGGGGTAGAAGCTCCACGGTGCGTGGCGCACGAGACCGTACGCCAGCACGGCGGGGGAGCCGAGGTAGGCCGAGGACCAGGAACTGAACGCCGCGATCCCGGCGAGGCGCGAAAGCACGACCGTGCGAAAGGTCGTCGGGGTCGTCAGCAGCATGGCGACCTGCCTGGACCTGTAGAGCGTCGCGTGGGCCACAAGCGCGTTCGAGAGGACGAGCAGGATGAAAAGGACGAGCGCGAACACCGAGAGCACCCGCGGGATCAAGAGCTCGACGAGGCTGAGATCCGTATTGCCGAGAAGGCCGACCCCCAGTCGATCGAGCGCCGTGAAGCCTGCCTTCGAGAGCGCAAACCCGGCAATCCACAGCAGGGCGATCGACATCGAGACGAACGCCAGCTTGAGCTTCGACTCTCGGCGCGCGGCGGCGACAGCGTGAACGGCGGCGCGGACGTCCGCCCCTGCGATTGCGGCGAGTGCGCTCACGCCCCCTCGCGGGTGAGCTCGAGAAAGACATCCTCGAGCGTTCCGGGCTGGGAGGCCAGGGCCTTGATCTCCCCGACGGAGCCGAGGGCGAGCAGCCGGCCGTTGTGGATGATGCCGATCCGGTCGGCGACCTCCTCGGCGATCGAAAGGGTGTGGGTGGACATGAATACGGTCACGCCCTCGCGGGTGCGGTCGCGCAGGTAGGTCTTGACGTTTCGAATGCTCCTGGGATCGAGCCCCACCCACGGCTCGTCGACCACCACGACGCGGGGCCGGTGGAGGAATGTCGCCGCGAACGCGATCTTCTGGCGCGTGCCGTGGCTGAGGTCCGCGATGAGCTGATCCGCCACGGCGCCGACCTCGAAGGCACCGAGGAGTTCCGCGATTCGGCCGGAGACGTCCGCTCCCTCCATCTCGTAGAGCCCGGCGACGAACCGCATGAACTCTCGGGCCGTCAGCTTCTCGTAGAGGAACGGCTGGTCGGGGATGTAGCCGAGGAGGCGCTTCGCTTCGACCGGCCTCGTGACGATGTCGAACCCGCCGATGAGGGCGCGGCCGCCGGTGGGCCGCAGCAACCCCGTGAGGAGCTTGATCGTCGTCGTCTTGCCGGCGCCGTTGGGTCCCAGGAAGCAGAAGAACTCCCCCTGTCCGACGGTCAGCGTGAGGTTGTCCACGGCGGTCGTGGCGCCGAACGCCTTTCGGAGGCTTTCGGTACGAATCATTCGACCTCCAGGACCTCGAGCCGTATACGACCGAGGAAGACCGCCACGCCCTGCCAGTCGCCGACCCCGCCGGTCGCCAGCTTCAGGTGGGTGGCGTCAGCGACCGGCTGTCCGAACGTCGGATCGGTCCACACCCAACGGCCGACGAAGACCTCCGGCCACGCGTGATAGGCGAACGCCTGCACCTCCTCGCTCCACACGAGCCCGGCGGCCATCCGCGTCGGCACGCCGGCGGCGCGCGCGAGCGCCGTGAACAGCACCGTATGCTCGCCGCAGTCCCCTTCGCGGCTGGCGAGAACGTCCACCGCGGACGGCAGCGACAGCACGGTCCGCTTCCGGATGTTGCGGTTCACCCAGTCCTCAATCAGCAGTGCGCGCGCCCAGGGATCGCGTTCGGAGCGAACGATGACGGCAGCGAGCGTTCGGATCCTCGGATCGTCGCACTGCACCAGCGCATCGCACGCAAGGAAGCGCGCAGCCTCGGACCGGGATGCCGCGTCGGGCTCGGGAGGCGCGGCAAGAGGCCCGGGCGACGCCGACACCACGAGTTCGTCGCCATCGCCGACCTGCTGCGTGTCGTCCGCGGGCACCTCGCGAGCGCTGACGCCCGACACGCGGACCACCATGCGGCTCGCGTCGCTCCGCGGGCGCACGCCCGTAGGGGTCACCTTGAAGGTGGCGAGAAGCTCCGGCGGTTCCGCCTCGAGGCGCGTGGCGAGCGCGTCGGCGCGGCTGAAGCGGCGCAGCGTGACCCCGAACGGCGCCTCGGCCTGCACGACGCCGCCCTCGCCGTCGAGCCACGCCGTGATCGTCGCCTTGCCGACCGTGACCTCGACGACCCGGGTGGCCACCGGCGCGCCGCCGACCGTGAGCGTCTCGAGGCGAAGGCAGCGCGCGCGGGCGGTGGCCGGGCGCAACGTCAGCGGGTCGAAGCCCGGGAACGACGCCTCCTCGCCCGGGACGAAGACCGGGGATGGGAGCAGGGCAAACAGATCGTCGCTGCCGCCCAGCAACCGGCCGACCTGAAGAGTGACTGGGACGCTCTCCCCCGCGGACCGCACGACGCCTTCGAGGCGGCCGTCGACGACAGTCCCCTCGGCCTGCACTTCGTGTCCGGCAGAGTCGACGCGAATCTCGAACTCCGCCCGGGGCGCTGTGACCGCGCGCCACATGGAGCCGGCGAGGCGAAGCTCCACGGGGGCGTCGAGCACCCGGGCGCGCAGGCGGAGGTCGAGGCGCTGCCTGAAGCCGGCGAGCCCGCCCCGATCCTCCGGCTGAGTCACGAGGTGCGCGGTCCCCACCCGCTGGCCACCGATGAGGACCCCGAGCCAACTCTCGCCGGGTCGCGGCAGCACCACCTTCGCCGGCCGACGGGCGATGATCGCGCGCCCGCCAAACTCGCGGTGGAGCAACACGCCCAGCATGACGACCCAGAACGCCACGATCACGCCGCCAATCAAGCGCCGGCCGGTCCTTCGGGAAAGCGCCGCCATGCCGCCAATTGTAGGTGCGACCGAGGACCGGGTGCGAATGACCGAGGCTGGACCCTGCAAGCCGATGCTGGTGCAGGTATCGGTGTTCGGCGTTCAGCCCTATCGGAACGCCCGGAGGACGAGCGCGGCGTTGTGGCCACCGAAGCCGAACGAGACGGAAAGAGCCGTGTCGAGGACAACCTTTCGGGCCTTATCGGGCACGAAATCCAGGTCGCAGTCGGGATCCGGGGTGTGCAGGTTCATCGTCGGGGGAACGATCCCTTCGCGGATCGCCTGAATGCAGACGGCCACCTCGATCGCGCCGGCCCCGCCGATCAGATGACCGGTCATGGACTTGGTCGAGCTCGCGGGCACGTGTCGGACATGGTCCCCAAGGGCGTCCTTCAGGGCCCGTACCTCGGCGGTGTCCCCTGCCGGCGTCCCGGTGCCGTGTGTGTTGATGTAGCCGACCCCGTTCGGGCCGACGCGGGCGCGAGAAAGCGCCAGTCGGACGCACCGGGACGCACCGGCACCACTCGCGTCGGGAGCCGCCACGTGGACCGCGTCCGAGGTTGCGGCGTACCCGATGAGTTCGGCGAGGGGGGATGCCCCGCGCCTCAGCGCCGTTTCGAGCTCCTCGAGGACGACGAGGGCACCACCTTCCGCGAGGACGAAGCCGTCGCGGGTTGCATCGTATGGACGGCTCGCCGTCGCAGGATCGTCGTTACGTCTCGAAAGCGCGCGCATGCGCGAGAATGCCGCGACCGCAATCGGCGTGACGGCCGCCTCGAAGCCGCCAGCGAGCGCGGCACTCACGTGGCCGTGCCGAATGAGGTCGAAAGCCTGACCTATGGCGTCGGCACCGCTCGCACACGTGGTCGCCACACCCAGAACGGGCCCACGCGCGCCGGTCCGAAGTGCAATCTGGACGGAGGGGGCGTCCACGGTGATCGCCGGGATGAGGAAGGGGCTGACCCACTTCGGACCCTTCGTCTCGAGTACTTCGTTTTCCCGGGTGTAGGTTCTGATGCCACCGATCGCCGACCCGACGATGACCGCGATGTCGTGAGCGTTGTCTTTCGTGACGACAAACCCCGAGTGGGCGAGGGTCTCGCTCAGCGCGGCGATCGCGAATTGTGAGAAGCGGTCGATGCGTCGCGCCTCCTTTTCATCCATGAACTGAAGCGGGTCGAAGCCACTCGCCTCGCCGGCGATGCGAACCTCGAGGTCGCTCGCGTCGAAGAGAGTTATGGGGCCGATGCCGGACTTTCCGGCGATCAAGCTCTGCCACATCGAGGGGACGTCGAGTCCGACGGGCGAGATGGCGCCCATGCCTGTGACCACGACACGTCGCCTTGGCCCGGCTTCGGGGTCACGCTCCGCCATTAGCCTAGAGCCTATCAGACTTGCCCTGGCCAGGCATGAGCCCTAGGCGCGGCCGCGGAGCCGTGCCGCAAGAGAAACCACGGTCCGTTGCCAGTGCACCGCCGTGTCGCGGAGCAGGCGTCGTGCCTCCGCACGCCCCTCGATCGTCCAGGGCGCGCGAGCCGTGATGCGCAGGCAGCGCCGGAGGGAGCGCAGGAGCTGGTTCGCGAGGTGTCCGACCAGGCGCCGCCACGGCCACACCTCGACGACGATCGGATCCGGGCAGAGGCCCTTGTATGCGGTGAGCCGTTTGTGGCCGTCGGCCACGACTCCCCGGCCTGCGAAGGACACGACCGAGATCGGGGGGAACTTCGCGCCCTGTCGCATGGCCTCTCGGTACGCCATAACCGTTTCCGGATCGTGGGTCACCTGGAGCAGATCGACGATCCGATCGATCGGCAGCTCGCGGAGACGGTAAGACGCGAGATCGGGGTCGAACGGCCGGTCTACGTCACGGAGTCGGGCCACTTCGCCTTTTGGGTCCACCGGGCGCGAGCCTAGCAACCCGAGGCCGGCTGTCAAGTGAGCGCCGGTCGCCCTGAGCCCGGGAGGGAGTTCTCTGACGGCGAGACGTTCCGATGGCTCTCGCGTTTGCAGCGGTTCTGGGATAATCGGGTCGATGCTCTTCGCTGAGAAGGTCGCCGTCGTTACCGGCAGCTCCCGCGGCATCGGCAGGGCCATCGCTCTGCACCTTGCTCGGGCAGGAGCCGACGTCGTGGTCAACCACCGCGCACGCGGGGGATCCTCGGAACGGCAGGCAAGGGAACTGAGTGCCGAGATCCGTGCCCTCGGACGGCGATCTCTCGCCGTGCGGGCCGACATCTCCGACCGGCAGGCGGTGCGTGCTCTAGTGGCGGAGGCCGGCACCACTTTGGGTCGGCTGGATTTCCTCGTTCTGAATGCGGCTCGCGCCCCTTTCAAGCCGTACGAGCGGTTGCTGGATCGGGATCTCCGCCAGCTGGTGGACACCAACTTACTGGGAAACATCTCGTGCATTCGCGAGGCCTTGCCTCTGCTCGAAAGATCCTCCGGCAAGGTCGTGTTCATCTCAAGTCTCGGGAGCCGCTTTGCCACGCCGTCGTACCCGCTTGGAAGCATGAAGGCGGCGATGGAAGCGGTGGTCCGCGATTGCGCCGAGAGCCTGCGCGACCGAGGGGTGGCGGTCAACGCGGTGTGCGGCGGTATTGTCCAGACCGACTCCTTCAAGATCCTGCGCCAGGTGTGGGACGGCCTGGACCGCCTTTCCCCCGAGCTGCTCGTGAGCCCTGACGAGATCGCCGAGGTTGTGGTGTTCCTCTGCTCGCCCGCGGCCGCGGGCATCTGCGGGCAGACCATCGTCGTGGATCGGGGCCTCAGCAATCGAGTGTTGCGGTAGGCACGACCGAATCGGGTCTGACGCGTCATAATGCTACGAGTCAGGAGTCATACGGGTATGCAGGATCTGATTGGCAAGGAGACCGTATCTCGCGAGATCAAGAAGGCCCTTGTGGAAACACTGCGTGTCGGTGGAGCGAGGATCGGCCCCGAGACCTCCATCGTGAAAGATCTCGCGGCGGAGTCCCTTGACTTCCTCGACCTCAACTACCGCCTCGAGCAGGCGTTCGGCATCAGAATGGCACGCCACTTCTTCCTCGAGCACATGGAGGAGATGTTCGGCGAAGGGTCGGCGATCGACGAGAAGGGCCGCCTAACGCCGAGGGCGCTCGCAGTGCTGAGGGCGCGCTACCCGGAGGCGACCCTGCCCGAACCGGGGGCCGGCATCGACATGGACGAGGTGCCATCCCTGATCACGGTCCAGGCCATGACCGACACCGTCATGGATATCCTCGACACCCTGCCCGACCGTTGCTCCTGCGGGGCCTCCGCCTGGCGCACCCAGGACGGCACGCACGTCGTCTGTGGGACGTGCCTGCGGCCGGCGACATTCACCAACGGCGACGACCTCACCCGCCAGTGGCTTTCGGGTCTGTCGGCGGGGTCGAACCTTCCCTAGCCAGAGGACCGACGGAAGGCGCGCGCCCGGACCATGCCATGCCAGATCGAAAGACGGCGCGTCGTCGTGACCGGCTACGGCATGATCACCCCGTTGGGTCCGAACGCCGGCGAGACGTTTGCCCGGGCGGCAGAAGGTCAGTCGGGTATCGGGCCGATTACGTCGTTTGACGTCCGAGGCCTACCGTGCGGAATTGCGGGGCAGGTGGACGACTCCTGGCTGGGTGGCGCCGTGGCGATGGATCGGGACGGCCGGTTTGCTGCCCGGGCCGCGCGGTTGATGCTGGTCGCGGCGACCGAGGCCGCGCAGGCCGCAGCGCTGACCGACGTCGAAGACCGGAACCGGGTGGCGGTGGCTATCGGGTGCCACGGTGAGAACCCGACCATCGAGGAGATCCTCTTTCTCCACCGCTTCACTGATGGCAATGGGCGATGGGACGCCGCCGGGCTCACCGACGCGGGAGGGTATGACGTCCAGCAGTTCTTCCGTCGGAAACCCGACGTCGCAGCCGCGCTTGTCGCAGGGACCCTCGACTGCCGCGGCCCGAACCTCACGCTCGTTTCCGCTTGTGCGGCCGGGGCCCAGGCGATCGGGGAGGCCCGCCGGTTGATCGCAGAGGGCTCGTGCGACGTGGCTCTCGCCGGAGGCTGCGAGGCGACGGTCGACTTTGTCGGACTCCTCGGGTTCTCGCTGCTGAAGGCGCTCGCCGAGATCTTCGCGTCGCCAAGGACCGCGTCGCGGCCGTTCGACCGTCGGCGCAACGGGTTCGTCCTGGCTGAAGGTGCCGGCGCGATGGTGCTGGAGGAGTTGTGCCACGCGAGAGCTCGGGGTGCCCGGGTTCTTGGCGAGGTCCTCGGCTACGGGGATTCGGCAGACGCCTACCGCATCACCGACTCGCGCCCGGACGGTCAGGGCGCGGCGCTCGCGATGCGGGGCGCCCTAGCCGACGCCGGTATTTCGTCGGCCGCGGTCCAGTACGTGAACGCGCACGGGACCTCGACCGTCCAGGGAGACATCGCAGAAGCGAGGGCCATCAAGGAGGTCCTCGGCACGCGGGCACGAGAGGTTCCGGTCAGTTCGAACAAGTCGATGCTCGGACATACCATCGCTGCTGCGGGAGCGATCGAAGCCGCCTTGACCCTGATGGGGATGGAACGGTCGGTCATCCTGCCGACGATCAACCACGAGGTCCCGGACCCGCGTTGCGATCTGGACTGTGTTCCCAACGCCGCCCGGCGACAGCCGCACCGCGTGGCCCTCTCCAACTCGTTCGGCTTCGGCGGCCAGAACGCCTGCCTGTGCCTCGGGTGCTGCGATGCGTGAGAGGACGGTGATCACCGGGTGCGGTGCGGTGACGTCCGTCGCGGCGTCCGCGGCCGGGACCTGGTCAGCTGCTGTTGCAGGAGCGACCGGCGTCAGCCCCATCGAGGGTTTCGATGCGAGCGGGTTCACCTGCCGCCTGGCGGCGCAGGTCTCGGGGCTCGACGGCGAGAGCCTCGGGGTCAGCCCTCGTGACGCCCGGATCATGGGCCTCCCGGGACTGATGCTCCTAGGGAGCGGTCGCGAAGCGATGGCCGAGGCTGGCCTTCGCGGTGAAGCGGCGAGTCCGGAGGAGATCGGATTCTTCGCGGGGATGGGGATGGTGGATCCGGCCCCGGAGGATCTCCGCGCTGCGGTCGCCGTGTCCCGTGCTCCGGCAGGTATCGATTACGAGCGCTTCTTCGGCGATGGATACCGGCAAATCTACCCGCTCTGGCCGCTCGCGATGCTCAACAACGTGGGGTTCTGCCTGGCTGCTCTCCACCTCGGGGTCAGGGGCGACAACGCCGTCTTCTCGCCGGGCGCCGATGCGGCGCTGCTGGCCGTTGCCGAGGCTTCGGCGGCCGTCTCGGCGGGTCGCGCCGCAGCGGCCCTGGCCGGAGGGACGAGTGAGCGCGTGTGCACGGGTTCCCTCGCTCGGGCGCACCTCGTCGGCGGGTGGGGTGAACCCGGGGCCAACTGCGCGCTCGGAGAGGGTGCGGCGTTGCTCGTCGTCGAGGCCGAGTCTGTGGCCCGGGCGCGTGGTGCGACGCCGCGTGCCGTCGTCTCAGGATGGGGTTTCTCGCATGCAGCCTCCGCCTCGGAGGGGTTCGAGGCGGCGATGGAGTC
Organism: Terriglobia bacterium; assembly: GCA_020073245.1. Taxonomy (GTDB): domain Bacteria; phylum Acidobacteriota; class Thermoanaerobaculia; order Thermoanaerobaculales; family Thermoanaerobaculaceae; genus RBG-13-68-16. The sequence continues at coordinate 14,878 of JAIQFQ010000006.1, forward strand.
GGCACTGGAGACGGCCGGCCGGGACCCGAGGCCCGCCGACACGGTGATCCTCCACGACGAACGGTGCCGCGGAACCGCAGGGGCGGAGCGCGACGCCATCGCGCACATTCTCGGAGGCAAGGCGCAACCCACGGCGTTACTCTCGTCGAAAGGGATGCTCGGCCACGCACTGGCGGGCGGCGCGGCCGTGGACGTGGTGCTTGCCGTCCACACGCTGGACGGGGGTCTCGTCCCGCGGTTGCTGATTCAGGACGCGGGCGCACCGCCTTGCGATGCCGCGGCGCGACCGCACCGCATCGTCGTCAACGCCCGGAGCTGGAGCGATACCTACGGATCTCTGATCCTGGACGCGGTGGAGTGACGCGTGCGTTTCCTCTTCTACGACCGCGTGAATGAGCTCGAGAAGGGACGCATCGTCGGGACGAAGGCGTTTTCCCTTTCAGAGGAGTACCTGCACGGGCACTTCAGCCGTGCCCCGCTGGTCCCGGGGACGATCCTCGTCGAGGCGATGGTCCAGTTGCTTGGCTGGGGGATCATCCACGCGCACGACTTCAGGTTGTCGGCCATCGTGTCGGTGCTTGAAGGGGTGACGATTGCGAATTCGCGCCTGCGGCCCGACTTCGAGGCGCGGATCACCGCCGAGATCCTCTCGACCTCGGCTAGCGATTCCCTCGGGCGGGCCTGGCTCGACGCCGGGGGGACCCGGATCGCCGCGGTCGACCGGGTGATCTTCAGCCACTTCCCGGCGCCCCGGCCCGAGGCCCTGAGAGAGCTGTTCCGCTACTGCAGCGGTCTGGGTACGCAGGATCTGCATAGCCCGGAGCGTGGCGCATGAGTCGGCGTCGGCGAGTCCTCGTGACCGGTCTCGGGCTTGCGACCTCCCTGGGACTCTCGGTAGAGGGCGCCTGGCGTCGAGCCTTGGCCGGACAGGCAGGGATCAAACCGCTCGGCCGGTCTCCGGAGGAGCGGGGTCCGTTGCCGGCGGCCGGGACGGTCTCCGAGGAAGACTGGGGGACGATCGTCTCGGCCTTCCCTGCCGAGGCCGGAACCGAAGGCGAGCGGCGCACGCTCTTCGCACTGTGGGCGGCCTCGATGGGGGTCGGGGACGCCCGCCTCACTGCTGCGGATCCGAGGCGGTGCGGGGTCGTGTTCGGTGCGGGGCTCGGCATCGTGCGACTGGAGGACGAGGCGCGCTGGTTCGGTGCCGACGGGCTGTCCGACGCGCGTCGGTTCGCCGCCGGCCTCGCTGAAGTGCGGCGGGAGTCTCTGGCCCGCAACCCTTCGGACCGGGCGGCGTCCCTGGTCGCGCACAAGTTCGGGTTCTCTGGAGTCAACGCCACCTTGACCACCGCGTGCGCCTCCGCCACTCAAGCGATCGGAACGGCGTACCGGATGATCGAGCGTGGCGACGCGGACGTGATGCTGGCCGGTGGTAGCGACTCGATGATCCACCCGGTCGGTCTCGTCTATTTCGTCCTGCTCGGAGCCGCCTCGACGTCGTCCGCTCCTGCAGCCACGATCTGTCGTCCGTTCGACCGCCGCAGGTCGGGGCTCGTCATGGGAGAGGGCGCCGGCATCGTGGTGCTCGAGGCGAAGGAGCATGCAATGGCGCGCGGGGCGCTCGCCTACGCAGAGGTTGCCGGCTATGGATCTTCGCTCGACGGCTACCAGGTAACGGCGCCCGAGCCCAACGGCGCAGGCGCCGCGTGCGCCATGCAGGCCGCGCTGCGCGATGCCTCCCTCACCCCCGCGGAGATCGGCTATGTCAACGCTCACGGAACCGGCACCAGACTCAACGACGTGGCCGAGACCAGAGCCATCAAGAGCGTCTTCGGCGCGGCGTCCGCAGCGCTGGCCGTCAGCTCCAGCAAGCCGCTGACCGGGCATCTGCTTGCCGGGTGTGGCGGCCCCGAATTCATCTTCACGGTCCTCTCCGTTCAGAACGACGAGGTTCACCCCACGATCAACCTCACCAGCCCCGACCCCGCGTGTGATCTGGACTACGTGCCCGAAGGTGCTAGACGTCGGCCGGTCGACGCCGCGCTCTCGAACTCGTTCGGGTTCGGCGGGCAGAACGCCTGCATCGCGGTGAGAAAGCTCGAACCAGGGAGGGCTCGACATGACCATTGATCTGACTGGGAAGGTCGCCCTTGTCACCGGCGGCGGCAGGGGGATCGGGCGGTCGTGCGTCGAGTTGCTGGCACGTGCCGGCGCGGATGTGGTCGTGAATTACCGATCGTCCGAGGCGGGCGCGGCGGCGACGGTAGCTGAGATCGGCTCCGCTGGCCGCAGGGCACGAGCGATCCGGGCTGACGTGTCGGTCGCCGACGAGGTCGAAGCTCTCTTCGGCGAGGTCCAGGCGGTCTGGGGTTCGCTCGACATCCTTGTCAACAACGCCGGCATCATCGCCGACTCGCTGGTTGCGGCGATGGAGCCGGCCGACTGGGATCGGGTACTCGAGGTGAACCTGCGGGGCGCGTTCCTCTGTACGCGCGCCGCGATGCCCATCATGCTCCCTCGGCACGCCGGAAAGATCGTCAACGTGGCGTCGGTCTCGGCGCTCCGCGGCGGCCGAGGGCAGGCCAACTACGCGGCTGCGAAAGGAGGGCTTGTCGCCTTCACACGGGCGTGTGCTGTGGAGCTGGCACCCAAGGGGATCCAGGTCAACGCGGTCCTTCCCGGGATGATCACGACGGAGATGAGCACGCGGGCGCGCAAGCGTGGCGGAGAGCGTCTGCTGGAAACGATCCCATCGGGGCGGTTCGGATCGCCCGAGGACGTCGCGCAGGCCGTCCTCTTCCTGGTTTCGCCTCTGGCCGACTACATCACCGGGCAGGCGCTCGCCGTTGACGGCGGGATGACGAGCGCATGATCCGCATCTACCAGGGCATCGACGTTGTCGCGGTCGAGAAGATCCGCGGTGTGGTCATGAGGCACGAGGGGTTTCTCAGCGATGTCTTTGGTGAAGAGGAGCGCACCTACTGCTTCGCCCAGGCCGAACCCTACACGCACCTGGCGGGGCGCTTCGCGGCGAAGGAGGCCGCGATGAAGGCTCTGGGAATCGGCATCACGGGGGCCGGCGCGGGTGGCGGCCTCGGTGATGTCGAGGTCGCACGGCACCCGTCGGGTCGGCCCACGTTGACGCTCTCGGGGTGGGCCGCGAAGGTGGCCCGAGGCCTCGGCGTCACGCAGAGTTCGGTGTCGATCTCGCACTCGGAAGGGGTCGCCGTCGCGGCCGTGGTGCTCGTGGCCGCTCGAGAGGAGTGAGATGATGCGTTTCCTGCTCGTGGACAGAGTCACGGCGTGCGATCCGGGCGGTGCCGTCCGCGGCGTGAAGTGCGTGGCAATGAGCGAGGACGTCCTCGAGTACCACTTCCCCGGCAACCCGATCATGCCCGGCACGCTGCTGTTGGAGGCGATGGTCCAACTCGCGGGCTGGGGTGAGGCCGCACGGTCGAATTTCGAGAGCTGGTTCCTGATGGACGGGGTTCGCAGGGCCGCCTTCTACGGCTTCGCACGGCCCGGAGACACCGTCGACCTCGAGGTCGAACCCCTCGAGCCGCCGGTCTCGGGGCGGCGAGCGTACCGCGCGGAAGGGAGTGTGCAGGGGACGCGGAAGGTTGCTGCCGAGTTCGAGGGGGAGCTTGTGGCGCTCGCTGACCTCGATGACCCGGAGGCCGTGCGCGAGGCCTTTGTGCGCCTGACCCGGGCGCGGGACTGGTAGGCCTGGGGTGCAGCGCGTTGCGGTGACCGGCCTCGGCTTGATCACCCCGCTGGGGCGGGGAGTGACGGCGAACTGGAGCGCCGTTGAAGCGGGCCGGACCGGGCTGCGAGAACACTCCGAAAGGACGGCACCGCCGTGGATGCGGTTTGTCGGCCGTGTGGAGAACGTCGCGTTGCCGTCAGAGATCCCCGAATCGATTCGCGGCCAGGCGAGGTTCCTCAACAGGGGCGCCCTCCTGGGACTCTGTGCGACACACGACGCGGTTTGTCAGGCCGCGATCCCCGCGTCGGTTGCGCCGGCGCGCCGGGCGTTGTACCTCGCGACGGGAGACTACACCCAGCTCGGCTACGAGTTTCTCTGGCCCGCCACGCGGGTCGCCGCCGGCGTGGAAGCGGATAGCATCGATCACGAGGCGCTCAACCGGGCCGCGATCGAGCGGGTCAACCCCTTCTTCCTCCTGGAATCGCTCCATAACAACCCGTTCAGCTTCCTGACGGCCGCTTTCGACTTCATGGGCCCCGGCACCACTCTCGCGAGTCAGTCCCCCAGTGGCTCGACAGCGGTGGAACTGGCGTGTCGCACCGTTCGGGCGGGACGGGCCGACGTGGCTGTGGCGATCGGGTGCGGCTCCTGGGTGAACGAGGTGCCTCTCTTCGAATTGGCCGAACTGGGCGTGCTCTCGAGGGCACGCCGAGGGGTCTGCTCCTATCGGCCGTTCGACTGCCGTCGGGACGGCTTTCTGGCCGGCGAGGGCGGCGCTGCAATCGTCCTGGAAAGCGAGGAGCACGCTCGCTCGCGTGGCGCGAAGATCCTCGCGAACGTTGAAGGCGTTGGAAGCTGCATCGAGCCGAGCCCTCGGCTGCGAGTGTCGAGGCGCGTCACGTTGCGCTCCATGGAACTGGCTCTCGCAGACGCCGGACGCCCGGCCTCCGAACTGGGGTTCGTGTGTACCCATGGCAGCGGCAGTCGAAAGGGCGATCGGTCAGAGCTCGCCTCGCTGCAGGCCCTGCTGGGCGGGGGTGGCCCAACCGCACCGGTCTGCGCCCTCAAGCCCTACACGGGTCATATGGGAGCCGCGAGCGACGTGGCCGAGTTGGTCCTGGGCATCATGGCCGCATCCGACGGCGTTGTACCCGCGACACCCAACTTCGTACGGTCCCAGCCCTCCTTTGCCAGTGTGCGCATCGCCGCATCTCAACAGCCATGCGCACGGCCGCTTTTTCTCACCGTGAGCTATGGCATGGGCGGGCAGGCTTCGGCCGTCGTGCTGTCGGTCCGAGCGGGGAGCGGCGCGGATGCATAGGCAGGGGCGGCAATGAGGAGAGTTCTGGAGGTTTCGGAGTTCATCGCGGTCTGGGGCCTCTATGCCCTCGTGCGCGTCCTGCCCATGGGAATCGTCGAACGGGCCACTTGGCTGCTCGGGGAGGTCGCCTTCTTGGTTCTTCGAGAACGTCGCCGGATCGCACTCGAGAATGTGCGTCAAGCGCTCAGGGACCTGAGCGCGTCGAGAATCCGCGCGATCGCTCGAGGGAGCTTCCGCTCCTTCCTGCTCACGGCCATGCCGGAGATCACCAAGCTGCGGCCGCACCTCTCGTCGCCTGGAGCCGGCAGCTGGCTGCACCTCCGTGCCCCGGAGCTCGAGGCGATGTTCGAGCGCGCGAGACTCCTTCACGAGGAAGCCCGGGGCTGCATCTTCGTCACGCCTCACTTTGGAAATTGGGAACTCCTTCCCGACGTGGCCGCAGCGGTTGGGATTCCCCTCGCGGTTGTGATCCGCCCACTGGACAACCGCCATCTGGAGAGGCTCCTCGCCCGCAGCCGCAGCTCGACCGGGCAAGTCTTCGTTGCCAAGCGGAACGCCTTTCTCGCTCTGCAGCAGTCCCTGGCATCGGGCAGGTCGGTCGGCATGCTGCCGGACCAGGCCACGTACAAGGGGATACCCGTCGAGTTCTTTGGGAGGCCGGCCTGGACGACTCCTGTTCCCGCCCTCCTCGCTTTGCACCAGCGAAAGCCACTGGTCGTGGTGGCGTGCTTCCGCACCGGCCCGCTGCGGTTCGGCGGCTTCGTGAGCGAGCCGATCTGGCCCGCCCCACATGAGGGCGAGAAGGCCGAGGTCGCCAGGCTCACCACTCTCATGAACAACGCCATGGAGCGTGTGATCCGGGCCCACCCCGAGCAGTACCTCTGGATGCACAACCGTTGGAAAGTGTGTTCGGCGTGACCGACTCCACCGGTCCGGAGGCGCCGCATCGGTACCGACCGGGACGTGGCTTCGACTTCTCGATCGTCGTCACGACCCTCAACGAGGCGAAGTACCTCCCGGTGCTGCTCGAAACCATCCGCACTCAGGCCACCGACCTGGTCGGCGAGATCATCGTCGTTGACGACGGTTCGACCGATGCGAGCGTGGCAATCGCCGAAGGAGCGGGCGCGCGCATCCTCCACAACGCAGACAGCGGCAACGTATCGGGGATGCGCAACCAGGGTCTGACTGAGGCACGCGGGACCGCGGTACTGTTTGCGGACGCCGATGTCGCCTTCAGCCCGGACTTCCTCGAACAGATGGTCCGACCGATCGTCGATGGTCGAGCGGATGCCACGCTCTGCCTCCGGCACGCCGTGCTGGAATCGCGGTTCCCGGTGCTCCCGGACTCGTACTCCAGGAGCTATGCGTGGTTCCTGCGCCGCCTCCCTTGGTGGTGGTTCATGAAGACCCCGATCCGGGTCTTCCCGTGGCTGGTCGGCTGGATCGGACGGGTTTTGCGCCGGCGCGCGGTGATCTCACCGCTGGCGATCCCCGATCGGGTCAACACCCCTGCCATCGCGGTACGCACGGACCTTGCCCGCGAGATCGGAGGCTGGCGCTTCCGCTTTGGCACGCACGAGGACACGCTGTTCTGCCGGGATGTCTTCGAGCGGACCGAACGGATCCTCTGGCGCGCCAGGCCGGTGCTGTACATCTCGGAGCGGAGAACCTTCCCGACGGACTGTCGTTGGATTCCACGGCTCGTTCTCTCGCCTGTTCTGGAGCTCCTCGGCCTGTCCGGGCTCGGCGAACGGCGCATCATGGACGAGAGCGGGTACAAGGACCTACGTGGTCGGCGATAGCGTAAAGGGTTCGGTTCACGATCGTCGCCGCGGGATCCGCTTCGGCCCGCCGGCCGGCGCCGGAATGGGCGCTGGTCTCCCTCTCCGAAGGCGGACCTCGTCGTTTCTCCAGTGGCCGCGAGGCCGGGCGACCGCGGCCCCGTCGCCGTGGGGGATCGAGTTGGGAGAGACGGCATGACCGCGGGGGCATGGAGCCGCGCCACCTGGATTTCTTTTGGCGTCATCACAGGGATCTACCTCTGGGCCGGTGTGCGCGCCGTCGGGGTCGTAAGTCGGGCGACGGTGGGCTTCTCCGTTGAAACGATCGGCCACGGAGACGCCGAGCCGAGCTTCAGTGAGGGGTTCGTGGATCACGACACGGGGCGGATGGTGCACGTCGCCTCGCTGTCCGAACTGTCCGACGGGCGACTGGTCGCCGTGTGGTACTCCGGCTCACACGAGGGCAGCGGCGACGTGGCCCTATATCTCGCCACAAGGGGGCGAGAAAAGGGAGCCGCATGGAGCCAGCCGCACGAGGTTGCGTCACCTGCGAGCGTGGCGCGCGAGCTGCATCGACCGGTGGGGAAGGTCGGCAACGCGGTCGTCTTCATCGATGGTGAGGGCCGCCTCGCGATGGTCTTCGTGACCATGCCTTTCGGAGGCTGGGCGTTGAGCTCCCTCAACGTCAAGCTGTCTGCCGACGGCGGCACCTCGTGGTTGCCGGCCCAGCGGTTGACCTCCAGCCCGCTGTTCAACCTCGGCACCCTGGTCAAGAACAAGCCACTGCGACTTGCGGACGGCAGCTTGCTGCTACCCATCAGCCACGAGTTCCTTGGCCGCTTTCCGGGCTTTCTGCAGCTCTCCTCACGTGACCAGACGATGGAGGTTGTCGCGATGCGTCGGCTGTGCGGGGGGCGGCGTTTCCTCCAGCCGGCGGCGGTGGCGCTCGACGCGCAGACGGCGCTCGCTCTGCTCCGCTCCGCGCGTGCCGGCGAGACGATCGGGGTTGCTCGTTCGACGGACGGCGGCGCGAGCTGGAGCGAACCCGCCCCCTCTCACTTACCCAACCCCGACGCCGGCCTTGATGCGGTCGCCCTCTCCCAGGGACGGGTCCTCCTTGCCTTCAACGACCAACGGTCGGGGCGCTCTCGCCTCGACCTCGCCCTCTCCACCGATGCGGGCGCAAACTGGAGCACCGTGACGACGCTGGAGGATGAGCCCGGCGCGGAGTTTTCGTACCCGTTCTTGCTGCGGGGCCACGACGGGTCGACCCACCTCGTCTACACGTGGAAGCGAAGCCGCCTCAAGGACCTGACGTTCAACGAAGCGTGGATCGAAGGCAAGCTCGGAAGGGTGCCGTGACCGCCGAGGTCTTCTCCCTTGCGGCGTGCCTCGTCGCGGTCCTGGCTGCGACGGTCGCCTTCGTTCCCCGCGACGCGACCCGTCGGACGCGTCTCGCGACCGGCGCAGTTGCCGTCACGCTCGCCCTCATCCCGGTGGGAGGCTGGACGCTACCCCGCTGGCTCGCGGGTCTCGGCGCCGTGCCGAGTGCCTCCTCGGTTGCGCTGCTCGCAGCGTTCGTGTGGGCGCGTGTGATCGGATGGGACGTGCTCGATGCACGCGCCTGGCGCACGGCCTGGTGCTTCTTCGGCGCAGCGGCGGTGGTGCTCTATCCGATGGCGCTGGGACTTGGGAGGCTCGACCCCTACGCGCTGGGCTGGGGTGCAACGTGGATGTTGGGTGTGCTGTGGGCGATATCGGTCGGACTGGTGTGGAGGCAGAACCGGTTCGCCCTTGTGCTGGCGGTGGCCGTGCTCGCCTTCGACTTGCGCCTGCTCGAGTCGACCAACCTCTGGGACTACCTTATCGACCCACCCCTTGCGGCGGTGTCACTCTCGGTTCTGGCTACGGCTGGAGTGCATCGACTGCGGCGGTGGCGGACACGAACGGCGTCCGATCCGGGTGGCGAGGATCCCGGGATCGCGGCGAGGGGCAGCGCCGATGGATCTTGGATCGCCAAGGCCGAGGGCCGAAACCCATGACCGCTGCGGATCCCGTCAGTGTTGTGAGTACACCTGCAAACGTGGTCGGACGACAACAACACACGGCAGTCGACTTCTGCATGTCGCCCGTGGGCTCAAACAGCCCATGCGGAGCACACGCGTCAACCGGAAAGGGCTCCGGCCGGCCAGCACGAACCAAACGACGTCTCCTCGGGAGCCCAAGGGACTCGGCGCCAAGATCTCAGGCAGCGACAGGCACACGCAGGGGCCGTCGGAGATGCTGCTGATCCTGATGTATCACCGCGCCGTCGATTGCCGGCTGGGAAACTCGGTACCGGTGCTGCGCGCGCACTTCGCGCACCTGCGTGAGCGGTGCAATGTGGTGCTGCCGGGCGAACCGCTGCTCGGTCAGCGCCTCAACGTCTGCCTGAGCTTCGACGATGCATACGCGGACTTCCATGGGCTCGTGTTCCCGTTGCTCGAGGAGCTATCGCTCCACGCTTTGCTCGCTGTGCCGACGGCGTTCGTCATCGAAAAGACGGGCCGTGGCCTGGAGGAAAGGCTGTCGGTCTCGCCTGACGGTGACGCGGCGATGCAGGGCGGGGTCTTCAAGGAGAAGGCGCCGTTCTGCACCTGGGAGGAGTTGCGGGAGATCGCCAGCAGCGGCTTGGTACGGATCGCTTCTCACGGGCATTCGCATGCCGACCTGACTCGGGCGGACGTCAACGTGGAGTTCGAGGCCTCACACTCCAAGGCCCTCCTCGAGCGACGTCTCGGCGTCCCCGTTTCGACGTTCGTATACCCCTTCGGTCGCGTGAACAGGCGGTCTCACGCCGCCGTGAAGAGGGAGTTCGCGTATGCGATGCGGATCGGGTCAGCGCTCAACACGGACTGGCGTCCGGTTCGGCAGCCCCTGTGCCGTGTGGTGGCCGATGCCGTTCCGGACATCGTCCGTCTGCTGAGTCGGGCCAGCCTGGCCCGCTTCGAGGCCAAGTGGGCGGCGAACCGGATCAGAGCCGCGTTCGGAAAGTGGGAACCGTGGTGAGGAACACCAAGCCTAGGTTCGGCAGAGATGATTCACGCCTGTTGGCCAACTGTCATCTGTCGTAGGGTCAGGCCGAGCCCGACGAAGAGGATGAGTCCGGAGAAGAAGATGTTGCCGTAGGCCCCCGCCGCGTGGTGCATCGGGAGCGTCAGCGCGTGAACCAGCAGTGACGCGGCGACCCACCAGAGCAGACCGCGGCGCGGTCGGAACTCCTGCGCGGCCTCGAGCAGCAACGCGGTGGCGACGCCCAGCGGGTAGAGCAGCCACACGTACGAATAGTCGAGCGAGAGGGGCGCCACCATGACAACCAGGAGCAGCAACATGGCCCACTCGATTGCGTCGCTTCCCGAGGTTCGCAGCGGATCCCTTGGGGTGCACCAGAGGAAGAACAGCCCCAGGCCGAGCATGCTGGCGAGGATCACGAGGTTGACGGTCCCGAAGCCGAGGCTCGCCAGGTTGACCGTCCAGGCCGAGTCACCCTCGCTATCGGCGGAAACTGGTCGCAGCAAACGGTTGGCCACGCCGACGATCGACTGGTTCCTGAAGCTGTAGCCTTGCGTGCCGCGCTGCGAAATCGACCTCGCGTCATACTTCAGCACCACGCCCTGTGTCCACGCGGTAAGGTCGTCGAAGACGGTGTCGGGTGGGCGGAACGCGAGAGGAAGGACGAACAGCCAACCCGCGAGGGCGACGAGTGCGGCGGCCGTGGCCCTCCAGTGTCGGCGGTAGGCCAAGTAGCCCACCGCGAGCACGGGGTACGCCTTGATCGCCGCCGCCGTCGCGATCAAGGCACCGGCGAGTGTGGGCCGCCTCCGCCTCAGGCACACCGCAGCCCCCAACACCAGGGCCAGCAGGACGAGGGCCGGCTGACCGAGCTTGTAGGTATCACGGATCCAGTACGCCATCGCGAGGTTCGGAAGCAGGACCAAAAGCGGGTGCTGTCGGGTGACACGGCCCGTCGCCAGCCACACCGTGAGCACCACGGAGGCGAACCATGCCGCTGAGTTGACCGCGGTCAACACCAACACGAACATCGCCTTGCCGAGGAGCACCGGGACCGCGAGCATGGCGGCTGCGCTCGGCGGGTAGTTGAACGGAAAACCGACAATGTGCGGGTAGATCGGGCGGTGGTGCAGATAGTCCTGGGCGGTGACGTACCAGAGGTTGTAGTCGTATTGGCAGCGACCTCTTACGGCGTTGGCTACCGGCGTGGCGGCGAGGAGGAGCATCGCCACCACGAGGGCTGCCAGAATCCGACGATCGGCTCTCGGTTGCCAAGCCTGGAGCGTGTCAAGCCATGTCTGGCGCGTGAAGCTCGGCCCAACGCGGGGCGGATGGGCGGGATCTTGGTCCCCGACCGGAGGTGCCGGAGCTCTCCCGGCCTGCGTTGGCGGCAGCACCGTCGGATCCCCGGATTCGATTGGCACCGAGCGTCGCCCTCCCTTCGATTACAGGCAGATACTACCTTCTCTCCCTCAGGGCGCCGAGACTTCCAACGGGGGTCGGCCCCTAGCGCCGCCCCATCTACTCGCGGACGCTCGTGGGTGGTTCCTTTGCGTGCTGCCTGACCGGTGAGGGTTGACATTCGGTGGTCATCCGCCGCAGGGCGAGGCCTAGGCCCAGCAGCAGGATCGTGGCAGAGAAGAACGTGCTTCCGTACGCCTGCGCAACGAGGCGCATTGGCAGCGCCAAGGCCAGGACGAGCAAGGCGGACGTGGTCCACGTAACCAGTTCGCGGCGTGCACGAGACCGGGGGGCGGAGTTCAGCATCAAGTGCGAGGCGACACCGAGGGGGTAGAGCATCCAGACGAAGGAGTAGTTCTCAGACAACGGCGGCACGAGGGTGATCAGGAGAAGCACCATGGCCCACTCGATGGACTCACCACCCCGTGTCGCGCCCTGCCTGGATGCCGTGCACCAGAGGAAGAAACTGCCAAGGCCGAGGATACCGGTCATGATCAGGGCGTTGACCGTGCCGAAACCGAAGCTCGCCAGGTTGACCGTCCAGCGTGGATCAGCCTCTCCATCGGCGGGCACAGGCCGCAGCAGACGGTGGGCCACGCCAACGATCGACTGGTTGCGGTAGCTGAAGCCCCGAAGGGGACGCTGCGAGATGGTGCGCTCGTCGTAGGTCAGCAAGACGCGACGCGTCCAGGTGGTCAGGTCGGTTATGGCCGTCCCAGGCGAGCGAAACGCGAGAGGCACGACGAGCAACCACCCCGCGAGCGTGACCATTGCGACAGCCGTGGCCTTCCAGCGTCGCCGGTAGACCAGGTAGCCAACGGCGAGGATGGGGTATGCCTTGATCGCCGCCGCCGTCCCGATCAGGGCGCCGGCAGGCACGGGCCACCTCCTCCGCAGGCACGCCGCAGCGCCCAGCATCAGGGCCAGCAGGACGAGGGCCGGCTGGCCTAGGAGGTAGGTATCCCAGACCCAGAAGGCCATGGCCACTGTCGGCAGCAGGATCAGAAGCGGGTGCTGGCGGGTGATACGGCCCGTCGTCAGCCATACCGTCAGCACGATGGAGGCCAGCCATGCCAGCGAGTTGGAGAACAGCAGCAGCAGGACGAGAGCCGGTTTTCCGAGGGCCGCAGGCACCGCGAGCATGGCGGCCGCGCTTGGCGGGTAAATGAAGGGCAGCTCAATCCCGCTCGGGTAGATGGGGCGGCCGCTGAGGTAGTTCAGAGCCGTGGCGTACCAGACGTCGTAGTCCATCGCGAAGCGGTCCAGGAGAACATTGGCGACTGGGAAGACGGAAAACGCGGCCATCGCCGCCGCAAGCGCGATGAGCATGTGGCGATCGGCCTCCGGCTGGCGTGCGTTCAGCGCATCGAGCCACGCTTGAAAGCGCAACGGCACACGATCGGGCCGCGGTTGGGAACCGGCCTCAGGGGGGGATTGGACCGGCCGAGCCCGCCGGGAGCCGGCGGTCAACGGGTCCGCCCTCCTGTCGCCCAGTCTGCACACCGGACTCGAACCCCCCACTGGGTGCTGGCGAGTGCCATGCCGTCGCGTCTGTCCCCCCCCATCGTAGCTCTCGCCTGGACTTCCTGGGCCGAACGTTACGCCTGGGGAAAGCACGGCCAGGAGAGCCACCGCGCAGTGTCCTTGAGGCCCCGGCAAGATGTGCCCGTCGTCCACCCTCGCTGAGAGCAGGTGCTGCGACAGTGACTGCCAGGCGCTACTCGAGGGTGCGCGCGGTCCGACCTCAAAGAGCCGCAGTCGTGCGGCGTTCTGCCAGAAAGAGGAGGAGCGCAACCGCTGAGCCGAATACGGCGCCGACGAGCACGTCCGACGGCCAGTGCACTGTGACATAGACCCGCGAGTAAGCGACGAACGCCGCGGGCAAGGTGAGAGGGAGGCCCACTCTGGGAAGACGGACCGCGACGGTCGTAGGGAACGCGAAGACGTCGGTCGCGTGGAGCGAAGGCATCGAATAGCCACCGCTCCAAGGGACGAGACGGCGAACCCGCAATGGGTCGAGGCACGGCCGAGCCCGCGCGGCGAGCGGCCAGAGAACGCGACTCCCGAGGGCGTCGGCCAACTCGACCGCCGCGAGACCTAGGAGCACGACAGCCAGTCCGTCTGTCCGGTACCGAATGCCGAGCGGAAGCGCGATCAACAGCGCCGCGACAGCAATGACGACCGTGCTCGACGGAAGCTCCATCATGCGGTCGCAGAACCCGCAGATCCACACGCTGTTGATCGTGCGGAAGACGACCTCATCGAGGGCCTGCAATCGAACTGTCTGGCGTGATTCTGGCAACGGGGCGAGATCAGAGTGATGGTGACGCAGACGAGGGTCGGGGAGCCAGCGCGAATCTCGGTCCGACGTCGCACTCGCACTGCGGGGGCAGAACGGCATGCTAGCGTGGTGCACCGTGGACTCCAGGTCCATTCCGGCTCGGGTTCTGGTTGTCCGGCTGAGCGCCATGGGAGACGTGATCCATACCCTGCCGGCAGCCGCGACGCTCAAGGCGAGCTTCCCCGCCGCGGCGGTGGAATGGGTCGTGGACCGCCGGTGGGTGTACCTCCTGGAGGAGAACCCGTTCCTGAGTCACGTGATCCCGGTTGACGGGAGGAGCCTCGGCGGTATCGTCGCGGCCAGACGGCTGGTCAGAAGCCGCCGCTACGACCTCGTCGTGGACTTCCAGGGTCTGATGCGCTCCGCGTGGATCGCTGCGGGCGGAAGCGGGCAGGTTGTAGGTCTGCCCATCGGGCAGGTCAGAGAGTGGCCAGCCGCGCTCCTGTACTCACGCAGGGTCGCGGCTCACGAGCGTCACATCGTGGATCGAAACCTGGAACTGGCGGCGGGCGTCGGCGCCACGAGGGTCGTGGTCGAGTTTCCCCTGCCTTGCGGGCGGCGCGAGAGCGAGCTGCCCGATCGGCCCTTCGTGCTCGCGTCGCCGGTCGCCGGCTGGGGTGGCAAAGAGTGGCCGCTGGAGTACTACGGCGCGCTGGCGTCGGATCTGGAACGCAAACTCTCCGTGAGCCTCGTGCTGAACGGTCCGAGTGAGGCAGAGGCGATCCTGCGATCGGCGCCGCAGGGCTGGCCTCACCTCTCCGGCCTGCCGGGTCTTGTTGACGCAACACGGCGGGCCGTAGCCGTGGTTGGTGTGGACAGCGGGCCTCTCCACCTCGCTGCGGCCCTCGGTAAGCCGGGCGTGGCGATCTTCGGACCCACCGACCCCAGCCGCAACGGGCCGTACGGCGGAACGATCCGGGTTCTGCGCAGTGCCCAGGCTGTCGGCTCGTACCGGCGACGCCCTCGTGTCGCACAGGCGATGGGGACTGTGACGCCAGCCGATGTTCTCGAGGCGCTCGAGGGTCTTGGGGTTCTGCGCGGTTCGCCGGAGATTCCAGCGGTTCCCTGAGGCTCAGTCGTCGCCGACCCGGCTCCTCCGCCGCAAAGGGCACAGGCCCCGGTCATGGGGATGCGAGGCCTTCACCACCCGATGGATGAACTCGCGGAAGGCATGCGCGGCCACTCCCCAGTCGGCGTGTTCATCCATGCGCGCCAGCGCCTCGCGCAGCGGCAAGCCGCGACGGTAAGTGAGCGCGAACGCCTCCTTGACCTGACGGCGATCGTTCTCGGCGAGGCCCGGCCACCGCCGCAACCCGACTGAGTTCAGCCCCACCACGCGATTGACGTTGGCGAACAGGGAGTAGGGCGGCACGTGCATCGTCACCGCCGAGTTGCCCTGACCCATGGCGCCCTCCCCGATCCAGCAGTACTGATGGACGCCGATGTGGGCCGAGAGGATCGCGCGTCGACCCAGTATGGTGTGCCCGGCCAACACGGCGCCGTTGACCAGAATGCACTCGTCTTCCACCACCGCGTTGTGCCCTGCATGGGCGCCCGTCATCCAGAATGTCCGGCTGCCGACGGTGGTCGCGAGCCCTTCGCCGGTTGCGCGCGAGATGGTCACGCCCTCGCGAAAGGTGTTGTCATCGCCGATTCTCAGAAAGCTCACGGTGGCCGGGTCGAACTTCAGGTCCTGCGGCTCTCCGCCGAGAACGGCGAAGCTCTCGACGAGGTTTCGCTGACCGAGCGAGGTATGGCGCCGCACCACGGAGTGCGCGCGCAGCACCGAGCCGGCGCCGATCGTGACGTCGTCCTCGACGATGCAGTACGGGCCGACCTCGACGTCGTCGCCGAGGCGGGCGTCTCGATGAACAATCGCGGTCGGATGAATCGTGGGCATCCGCGGACTCCTCGGCGGCAGGACCGGTGTCGCGCCGCTCACATTATCCCCTGTGCGGCAGCGGACCACTAGCGAGACGGCGCGCGGCCGGTGAGCCTGGCGAGCAATGCCCGGGCATATCGCGGTGCGACGCCTCGTCCCGCAGCGAAGACCTCGAGTGCACGCCGCCCCGCGATCTCCCTCGCGGCGGGATCGGCCAGCAGGTGTGCGATGGCACCGGTCAGCAGTTGGTGGGGATTTCCACGTCCGTCCAGGATCGTGAGCGCTCCGGCGTCGGCCAGCGTCTGCACGATCCCCCTGAAGTGATGGGTGGAAGGACCCATCACGATCGGACGCCGCTGAGCGGCCGCCTCGAGAGGGTTGTGGCCCCCGCGAGGTACGAGGCTGC
Source organism: Terriglobia bacterium (assembly GCA_020073245.1). Lineage (GTDB taxonomy): Bacteria > Acidobacteriota > Thermoanaerobaculia > Thermoanaerobaculales > Thermoanaerobaculaceae > RBG-13-68-16. The sequence continues at coordinate 30,830 of JAIQFQ010000006.1, forward strand.
CGCCGATGAACACGACGTCGGCAAACCCGAAGATCGCGGCGAGTGGGCCCACCTCGTCCACGAGCAGCACATCCCACCCGGACGCTGCACGCTGTACCTGCGACCAAAGCGCCGTCGTGAGCCGCCGCGACGCGGTGAGCCGCAGCAGTCGCGAGCAGCGCGTCGGGTGCCGTGGAGCGAGCACGAGGCGGGTTTCCGGGAACCGCTCCCGCAGCGAGACGAGGGCGTCGAGCAACAATCTCTCCTCGGGCCGGTGGGTGCTGCCGGCCACGATCGTCGGCGGGCGCGTCGGATTTGCGAACGCGTCGCGCCAGGGGCGCGGAAGCTCGGGGACAACTGCTGCGGCGTCGAACTTGAGGTTGCCGACCGCCTCGGTCCGATCGGCCGGTGCCCCGATGCGCTGGAAGGCGGTCCTCTCGGCTTCGTCCAATGTGCCGACCCAGTCTGCGGCTGCCAGCACCTCGGTGAAGAAGCCGCGCGCGAGGCGGTATCGCGCGATGTCGGCCGGGTAGAGACGTCCGTTGACGATGAATAGGGGGATGACTAGTTCCCGGCACACCCTGAACAGGTTGGGCCAGATCTCCGTTTCGACCACCACCACCGCATCGGGGGCGAGCGCCGCCAGCCAGCGTCGAAGCACACCGCGGCGGTCCCATGGGAGGAAGCGCACCCTCTCGATCGCCGGGAAGCGCTGCCGGAGGCGCTCACCCGCGGCCCGGCCCTGGCGGTTCCCAGTCGTCACGACGAACGTTGTGGTCGGCTGCTGGTCTCCGATTGCCGAGACGAGGGCCGCCGCCGCCGCCATCTCGCCGGCGGAGACCGCGTGGACGAGAATGCGCCTACCCGTTGGCTGGCTCGACGGTATCCCGGCGCCGAGCCTCTCCATCAGGTCACGCCGGCGAGAGCGGCCGAGGGCGATTTTCACCAACTCGAAGGGGAGGAGAACGCAGGCCACGACCAGGAGAAGGCCGGCGTCATACAGGAACCAGAGCGCCCGGGACATCAGGCACCGCCCCGTGGGCGTGCGCCCCGACGCAACGCCACCAACTCCAGCCAACGCCCCTTTGCGACGTTGATGCCGGTCGCCGAGGCGATCTCCTCGAGGGGAAGCGTACCGAGGTATCGGAGCGTACGGTCGAGGCTCGTTCGCGGAGTGACGAGTACACCCGGCGCCTCCGTGCGCGCCCACTCTGCCAACGATTTCTCCGACTGTAGGCGGGTGATAGGAGTTCGGCCGACGTAGAAGACGAGGCTCGGTTCGTCGAATTCGAATGTGGCGACCGGCGTCGTGGCCTCGGTCCGCACCCGAATAATGGCCGCAAGGTGCGGCACGGGCTTGACCGCCTCCACCGTCGGCAGGACCCAGGCGGCTGCCAGGAATTGGCAGAGAAGAGTTGCGGGACCGAGCCACGTCACGGTCCGCCATGGCTGTTCGCACCATTTCGGTCGAAGCGTAACGAAAGTAAGCGCGACGACTAGCCCGCCCAGGACGGCGGCCCGTGCCGAAAAGCCGGGCGCGCCGACGAACACCGCGACCGCCGCCAGCGCGGCGAGCTCGAGCGCAACGACCGGGGCAAGAAACCACGCCCCGAGGCGGAGCCACCTCGTCGCGGCCTCCGGAAGAGCGCCGCTCCGGTGGGCATCGAGAGTGGCTGCGGTCAACAGGGCGAGCGCCGGCCAGATCGGCAGGACGTAATGGGGGAGCTTGGTCATCACGACGGTGAAAAGTGCGACGGGAAGCCCGATCCAGCCGCACAGAAGCGCGCGGGACATCCGGTCACCGACGGCTGCCCGGAGGAGAGCCGATCCCGAACCTGCGAGGTACAACGTCCAGGGGGCAAAGCCGATGAGCACGACCGGAAGGTAGAAGGGCAGCGTGAGGAAGAAGTTGCCGCCGTGGCCCTCGATCGGGGTAAGGATGCGCTGCAACACGTGGAACCCGAAGAACTCTCGTGCGAACTTTCCCCCCGACTGGACATCCGCAAGCACGAACCACGCTGCAAGGACCGCGATGCTCAGGACCGTCGCTTCACCGACCTCCAAAGACGCGCGTCGGCGGTCCCCGCTGCGAGCGCCTGCTTCTGCGGCGTTGCGCCCCGCAAGAATGGTGCTGCCGATGGCGACTAGCGGAACGACTAGGCCGACGGGGCCCTTGGCGAACTGGCCGATGGCGAGCGGTGTGGCGAGCAGGAGAACGCGGGCCCACGGCGGACCGGTCGGGGGCAGTTGGGTCGTGACGAAGATGGCGACGGACCCGGTGACGGACGCGAGGAGAACGGCATCGGCCGTTGCGGCGCTTCCCTGTACCATCATCAGCAGGTTCGCAGCCAGGACGATCATTGCTGCGTGCCCTACCCATTTCGAGAAGAGCTTCCGGCCGATGGCGAACGTGAACAACGCGGCCAGCGTCACACCGAGCGGTGACCAGACACGAACCGCAAACTCGGTGGCCCCGAATGCACGGATCGAAGATGACATGAGCCAGTAGAGGAGGACCGGCTTGGCTGCCCAGATCTCACCGTTGAAGGTCGGGACGAGGTAACGTCCCGAGTTGACCATCTCGACCGCCGCCTCCGCGAACCACGCCTCGTCCCGATCCCATAGCGTCGTCCATGGTGTCTGTGCGAGGTAGGCGAGGAAGATCACACCGGCGACGCCGAGGGCGACGCCCCAGCCCGTCGTCTGCTTCGCCGCGGTGGCCATATCGTGTCGTTCCAGGCGCGTGCAGTCTAGCGTAATCCGGTACCATGGCACTGAGATGAAGACAGGCCACCTGCTCGCGGCTCTCGTTCGCGAAGCCGTGCGCTACCCCGGCCGGCTTTCCCTGGCCGCTGCCAGCCTTCTCGGACTCGGAGCCGCGGAGTTGTCGCTGCCCTGGATCGTCAAGCGGTGGGTCGAAGGCCCACTCATGCACGGCGGTGCAGGCGAGGTGCGCAGCGCTCTCGCGGTTGCCAGTGCAATCGCGGCGGCGGCGGCCGTCCTGCTCTTCGCCTCCCGCGCGTTGCTCGCGAGCGTCAACCAGCGAATGCTCGGCCGGCTGCGCGACTCGGCCGTCGAGCGTGTGCTCCAGGCGGAGCCGGGAACCATCCGCGGCTACGCTACGGGCGACCTGATGTCTCGTGTGTTCCAGGATGCCGGAATGCTGTCGGGGTTCGTCGAGAACGTCCTCAAACGTCTGCTCGGCGACGGCATCCTGGTCCTGGGCGCCCTCGTCATGATGTTCCTGCTGCACGCCAGGCTCGCCGTCGTCACGTGTCTTCTCGCCCCGCTGATCGGGGTTCTGCTCGCCTCGCTCGGAGGGGTCATCCGCCGCTGGGGGGGCGTCGCGCAGCAGAGCATGGGAACCCTCGGTGGCGTCCTGCAGGAAATGCTGCAGGGGTTCACCACGATCAAGGGATACCAGAGCGAGGCGTCCGAGGCCGCGCGCTTCGCCGAGCAGGACCGACGCTACCGGCAGCGTGCGGTGATGGCCGAGGTCTGGACCGCACTCCTCGTGGCGCTCGTCTTCCTGGTGGCCGCGGCCGGGTTCATCCTCGCCATCTGGTACGGCAGTCTGCAGGTCATCGCCGGGACGATCACTGCCGGGGGCCTGCTCGCGTTCTGCCTCTACGCCGGCCAGACGGTCGAGCCGCTGCGGCGGTTGGCCGAGCTGCACGGCATGCTGCAGCGATCACTGGCCGCGGCCGAGCGGCTGTTCGAGCTCCTGGACCTGCCGGTTCCCGGGAGCGGGCCCACCCAGGTGTGCAGGACCCACGCCCCTCCCGGGAGACGGGACACCGCCGACACCCGCCAAGCCCGTCACCCTGCGGCCGCGGCGCTGAAAATGGAACGAGTGCACTTCCGCCATCACGGGTCGCACGCGCTTCTGGAGGGCCTCGACCTTTGCATCGAGCCGGGAGAACGGGTCGCACTGGTGGCGGCGAGCGGCGCAGGTAAGAGCACCCTCGCGCGCCTTCTGGTACGGTTTCTCGATCCGAGCTCGGGGCGAATCCTCCTCGATGGCATCGATATCCGAACTCTGTCGCTGCACGACCTGCGGCGCCGGATCTGCGTCGTGGAGCAGGAGCCGTTTCTTTTCAGCGGTCCTCTCATCGACAACATCCGGTACGGCTCTCCGGACGCGCCGCCGGCAATCGTTGGAAAGGCGGCACGGCTAACCGGACTGGAAACGCTGGCGACATCCCGGCCGGAGGGTCTCGCTGCGCCTCTCGCCGAGGCCGGCCGGGACGCATCCGGGGGCCAGAGGCAACGGGTGGCACTGGCCCGAGCGGTCGTCCGCGACCCCGACCTTCTGGTCCTGGACGAGGCGACCAGCGCCCTGGACAGCGAGTCGGAGGCCGAGATCCTGGCGAACCTCGAGTCCTGGTTCGCTTCCCGGACCGTCATCATCATGGCGCACCGCCTGTCGAGCGTCCGGCGCGTACCGCGCATCATCGTTCTCGAGGACGGGCGGGTCGCGGGCGAGGGCGGTTTCCGTGAGCTGGCACGGAGCTGCGCGGCGTTTCGGGCGCTCTTCGCCGAGCAGCTCGCGGCGGACGGGGCGAGTGTGGGAGCGGCCCCATCGGCGCGCGGCCTCGGTGGCGGGTCGCCGTCGGCTTGACAACCCCGTGACGGGGGACCAGACTTGCACTAGTTTCGACGCACGAGACTTCGATTGGATTCCAATTGCCTGACCTGTGAGGAGGATGCCATGAGGGGGAGCGTGAAGACAGTTATCGGCGCGGTGATTCTGGGCGCAACCGTGCTCGCGTGGCCGGCAGCGGCGCAGCCGTCGTTGACATGCCCCGGATCGGGGGATTTCTGCCCGAGTGGAGGGCCATTGGGTACCTGCGCCGCCTTCGTGGACCTGCACGGCACGGGCATTTACGTCAAGGGTGACCCGCTCATCACGTTCAACTTCGCGAGCGGGATGCTCCAAATCTGCGACCCGTGGTCTGCGATGTGCTGCGGCGCGAATACCAACCTCATCAACTTCTCGCACATTGACAATCAGACCTGCTATGACCAGGCGTTCAGGAACAAGTGCGGAGCCGGCCCGCAGATCATGTCTGCCGATACTTTCTCGCCCGGCAACAACCCCCTGTCGTTCATGTTCAACGACGGCTCGTCCGGGGGCGGAGGCCTCGTCCCGTCCGGGGGCCCTTACTCGGGACTCCAGATCGGTCCGCCGTTGAGCCTTCTCGTTCCTTTCGAGGGTGTCGATGCGACAGGCGGGGGTGGTGCGTTCAACCACATGACGATTCCCTGGTCGATGGCCAGCATGCTCGGGATGAACGGGAGCTGCAAGCTCAACTCTTCAGGGCCTGACCCGCAGATCTTCCTGCCGGTGCAGCACATTCCAGGAGCGGGCATGGGTACGTTCCAGATCCAGTTTGCCTCACCGTTTGACTCAGGATTCTGCTCCTCGCCTCTGCTGTCGCTGGTCGCCTTCCAGGGCGTGGGCAACATCCCCACGCTGTCCGAGTGGGGGATGATCGTCCTGGCACTCGGCATGGCCACGCTCGGGTGGTTGGTCCTCCGCCGCCAGCAGGTGCTTGCCTGACGACCGACCGCGGCGGCGAGTAGACTACCCTCGATGGCAGAGGGACCTCGAACTCGACCGGCGGTGAGGCGGGCGGGGCTCTGGTACCTGCTGGCGAGCACGTACCTGGTGGCCCGGTTGCTCTCCAACCGAATCCTCGGCGGCGCGTGGGGCCTCGACACGGAGCTCGCCGTTGAGGCCGCCGCTATCCCTCTTGTGCAAGTGGCCGTGGTCGAGCTGTTTCGACTGGGCCGGAGCGCCGGATCTTCAACGCGCGCGGGAAGCGACGGGGACCTCGGGGCGAGCCAGGCTTGAAGGTCTTCATCAGCGCGGGCGAGGTCTCCGGCGATACCGTGGGTGCCCGGCTGGCCCGGACGCTCCGGGAGATTGAGCCTCGAGCGGAGGTCTTCGGCGTCGGTGGCGCCCGCATGGCCGCCGCCGGTGTCGAGATCGACGCCCACACCAACCATCTCGGGACGGTCGGCGTCACGGAGGCCGTGAGGGCCGTCCCGGCCTTCGCCCGTGTCCTGCTCGCAATCCGCCGTAGGGTCCGCGCCGCACGGCCGGACGTCGCCGTTCACATCGGCAACGACGTGTTCAACGTGCTGCTCGCTCGCTGGCTGCGGCGGCGGGGGGTCCCAACGGTCTCGTACTTCCCGCCGCAGGTCTGGATCTGGCGCGCCGTGGCCCCGCTGATCGCGAAAAGTTACGACGCGATCCTGACGAGCTTCCCCCTCGAGCAGGAGGTGTACGAGCGAGTCGGCGCGCACACGGGGACCGCGGTGTCGTTCGTGGGCCATTATCTGTGCGAGACACTCGTGCCCCGGACGACCGAGGAGATGGCCCTGAGCAGGCAGAGGCTCGGATTGGCAGACGCCTCGCGTGTCGTCGGTCTGCTGCCCGGCAGCCGTCCTCACGAGGTGCGACGGCTCACGGGGGTCCTGCTGGATGCGGCGCGCGAGCTGTGCCGGTCGGACGACCACCTCCGGTTCGTGGTGCCGGTGGCGGACTCCGTGTACCGCGCCGGTATCGAAAGCAAAGCCCGGCGTAGAGACCTCGGTGCGCGTCTGCTTGTGATGGACGACAGCCACGAGGCCATGAGGTCGGCAGACGTCGTCCTGCTCGCCTCGGGGACCGCGTCGCTCGAGGCGGCGCTGTTGGGCGTGCCGATGGTCATCGTCTACAAGGTCTCCGCGATGACGCTCGGTGTCATGCGGGGGATCATTCGGCTCGGTCTGATAGAGTCGGAAACGGTGGGCCTGCCCAACCTCATTCTTGGACACGAGGTGGTGCCGGAGCTGCGGCAGTCGCGCGCCTCGGCGGCCGGTATCGTTCGCGAGGCGCGGGCGCTCTTGGACGACGAGCGCAGGCGGCACGCGGTGCGGGCGGCGCTCCTGGGCGTTGGTGGGAAGGTCTCCGGTGGTTCCACCCTGGAACGGGTCGCCGAGGCCGTCGTTGCGGTGGCCACTTCACGGGCCGGCACCGGAACCGCCGGTGCGCGCACGGTGCGCGGCCAGAGCGTGGTGGGGTTGCCGAGGATCACCGAGGGGCGGAGCTGAAATGTCAAGCCACACACTGGCAGCGATCGCGAGAGAGGTCGGAGGGGTTCTCCAGGGGAACCCGGACCAGGTCATCGAACGGGTTCGTGGCGTCGAAGAGGCGGCCCAAGGCGACATTTGCGTCGTCATCGACCGTCGCTTCGCACGCGACCTCAGCGCGCTCGGCGCCTCGGCGTTCATCGTTCCCTCGGGTGTCGAGGGGCCGGGGCTCAACGTCATCAAGGTCGACAACCCGCGCGCGGCGCTGATCCGTGTGCTCGAGCTCTTCTATCCCGAAGCGAGGAGGACTGGCGGGATCGAGGCGGGCGCTCACGTATCGCAGCATGCGCGGATGGGGTCGGACGTGTTCGTGGCCACCGGCGCGACGGTCGAGGCGGGTGCTTCGGTCGGCGACCGATGCCAGATCCTCGGCCACGCCTACGTGGGTGAGAGTGTGGTGATCGGCCACGACAGCGTCATCTTTCCGAACGTGACACTGTACGCTGGCGTCCGGTTGGGATGTCGGAATCGCATCCACAGTGGCGCGGTCATCGGGAGCGACGGCTTCGGCTACGACCGGGATGCCGCGGGGGTGCAGCACAAGATCCCGCAGGTGGGCTCCGTGGAGATCGGGGATGACGTGGAGATCGGCGCCAACACCACCGTGGATCGCGCCACGCTGGGCGTGACCCGTATCGGCGACGGCACCAAGATCGACAACCTGGTGCAGATCGGGCACAACTCCACCATCGGCAAACACTGCTGCCTGATCGGTCAGGTCGGTCTGTCCGGCAGCGTCACGCTGGGGGACTACTGCGTTCTAGCTGGCCAGGCGGGTGTGGCTGACCACGTCACGCTCGCGAACAATGTGATCGTCGGCGCCCAGGCAGGCGTCCATCGCGACCTTGGGCCCGGACCCTGGCTCGGCAGCCCGGCGATTCCGGCGGACGAGGCGTACCGGGTGTACACGGCGCTGAGCCGGCTGCCGGAGATGCGTCGGACGCTGCGCGTGTTGGAGGAAAGGCTCAAGAAGCTGGAAAGCGCCGCGGAGCCCCGAGGGACGGACGGGAAGGAAAGCGGGTGAGGGTCCTCTGCAACCCCGCGCGGCAGCTTACTCCGTCGTCATGTCCCGTCGTCTGCGTACCGCCCTGGCGGTCCCTCAGCGGGCCAGAGGTACGATCGGGTCGTCCACGGCCACCGACGCCGCCCCCGGGTCCGGGACGATGATCGGCGCGGTGCTGGCAGCGTGCGCGGGACCCCTCGCTGTGCTCTATCGTGCGTACTTTGCGACGCTCCGGGTGAGCGGTCTCTTGGCTGACGGCACCGCGACGCGGCCGAGAGAGTACCCCTTCGGCCGAGAGCTGTTCGCCCTCTGTGAGAGGGACGCGCTGCTGCTCGCGGGCATCAGCAGCTACACGCCCTTCACGGCCCTGGTCACCATCGGCACGGACGGGGACTGGGCGGCCGCCCTCCTGAACAGGCTCGGCTTCGACACTGTTCGGGGCTCGAGCCTGCGTGGAGGATCGCAGGCGGTATCCGGGCTCGTGCGCGCCTTGCGCACCTCGGAAAAACCGGCCGCAATCGTCGTGGACGGCCCCCTGGGACCTGCGGGGAGGGCAAAGGAAGGAACCGTGGTCATTGGTATGCGCACGCACCGACCGATCCGAGCGCTCGGCGTCGCGTCGCGCCGCGAGATCGTGTTTCGCCGGACGTGGTCGGGGATCTCCCTGCCGTTGCCGTTCAGCCGAGTTGTCATCGCCTGCGACGACCCGCTTCCGGTGCCGATCTCTGCGGGACCGGATGAGGTTGCGGCTCTGACGGAGGAGTTGACTCGCCGGCTCGCCCTCATGCGCCGGTGCGCCCTCGCTGCGGTCGGCCGGAGCCCTGCGGAAACCACGGCGACCAGCCCGGTCACCGGCCCAGGCACGGCCAACAGTGCGGCGACTGCACCCGTGCCCGACGCAACGGCCCACGGTGCGTTGCCGTCTGACATCATGAGGACGCCATGAAGAGATTCCTTCTCGTCTGGGTGAGTCTTGCCTTCGTACTGGTCGTCGGAACGGCTCTCACCTCGTATCTTGTGTTCCATCGCATCGACCTGCGCTTCGCCGCCCTGGCTCAGCTCGTGGTGATACCGATCTTCCAGGTTGCGGTGCTGATGTGGGTCAGCGGTGACTGGAACCTCAGGGCGCTGCTGCGAAACCTCCGCGAGGCACGCACGCGGGTCGTCGTCGTGGCTGTTCTCGCGGTCGATTTCGTCGTCCTCGGCCTGGGCTGGGCGCTTCAAACGCGTCCCGTGGTGGGCCTGGCAGGACCGGAGAGCCTCCAGCCCGCGTGGATAGGTGTGAAGGCACTCGCGGTCGCGGGCGCGCTGGCCATGTTGGCGGCACAGCGTTTGCAACCGCTGGCCGGGCGAGTCTGGTTCGGCCTGCTCGCGCTCGGGGTAGCGGCGCTCGGCGGCGAATCATTCAGACCCTGGCTCGGCGCTCTTCCGGATCGTCTTCTGCCGTCCGCCTTGCCGACGGTCCTCAAGTGGCTGGCCGTCTACGGCGGAATCTACCTTCTCGTGTTCGTGGGCCTCGTCCACACGGGAACCATGCTGCGTCGGCGTTCTCCGCTGGCCGGATTCTTCGTCGACGGCACCTGTGCCGTGGGTTTCCTTGCGGGCGTGATCACGGTGCTCAACATCTTCTTCTGGCCGTACCTGGTCGAGCCCTGGGCGAGTGTCGTGAGAACGTGCCTCTCGCTCGCGGCGACCTTCACCCTTGTGGGTTGTGTGTCAGCGTTGTCCGAGCGAGAGCGCGCCCGGGCCTGATTGAAACCCCGTTGGTTGTATTCGCCCTGAGTCCGGTGCCCAGGGCCCTGAGCCCGGACCCCTGTCTTCTCAGTCCCAGATCCCCAACTCGGCTTTGACCTCGTCGGAGGCCTCCGTGCGCGGGTCCCACGGAGGGTTCCACTGGAGATCGACCTCCGACTCCTGGACGCCTGGCAGGGCGGCGATGATCTGTTTCACCTGCTCGATGATCATCGGCCCCTCGGGGCAGAACGGCGTCGTCAACGTCATGGTGACCTTGACCTTGCTCCCATCGGGAGCGACCTCGACGCCGCGGATGAGGCCGAGTTCGACGATCGAGATGAAGATCTCCGGGTCCACGATTGGTTTGAGTGCCTCGCGCACGGTTTCGGGCGTCAGCTCGCTCATCACCCCACCTCCTGCTCGGTGGTGCTGGTCGCCTCGGTGCCTCCGTTGCGCCAGGCTCGTATGGCATCCCTAAGTGTGACCCAGGGGAGCATCGCGCACTTCACACGCACGGCGAACTTCTGCACCCCCTCGAGCGCCTCCAGGTCGCCCAGATCGACGTCGGCGGGAGCCGGTGTGCCGTGCATGACCCCTCGGAACGCCTCGGACGTCGTCTCGGCCTCGGACACGGTCCGGCCGGGGAGCATCTCGGCCATGATCGACCCGGATGCCGTGCAGATGGCGCACCCGCGCCCCTGCACCTGAACCCCGGCGATGCGCTCGTCGTCGAGGGCGACCGAGAGCAGCACCTCATCCCCGCACACCGGGTTGAAACCGTGAGCGCGGGCGTCCACGCGGGCGAGGGGCGTCCGGCCGCGGGGGTGGCGATGGTGGTCCATCACGACCTCGCGGTAGAGCTCATCGAGCGCCACCTCGGGGCGATCAACCATTGTGCCGCGCTACCTCTCCAGACGCGGGGCGCCTGCCAGGAGGACAAAGGGAAAAGGGAAAACGTGAAAGGGAAGACAGAACCACGCTCGTCACCGTCATTTTGGTTTCTCGTCTCGTTTTTCGTTTGACCTTTACCCTTTTCCCCGTTTCGCCTCACGCGAGTCCGAAGTACTTGCGAGCAGCGATCAAGCCGTCCACGAGGGCATCCACGTCGTCGCGGTCATTGTAGATGCCGAACGACGCGCGCGCCGTGGCCGCAACGTCCAGGCGGCGCATCAACGGCTGAGCGCAGTGGTGCCCGGCGCGGACCGCGATCCCGAGGGTGTCAAGCACTTGGGCGAGGTCGTGCGGGTGGATCTCCGGGTCGACGAATGAGACCAGGCCGCCACGCCTGTGGGGGTCGAGCGGGCCGTGAACCGTCAGCCACCCGAGGCCGCGTAGCCGGTCGAGGGCGTAGCCGACCAACTGCCGCTCGTGAGCACGGACGCCCGACATCCCGAGATCCTCGAGCATGTCGAGAGCGGCGGGGAACGCCGCGGCGTCGGCGATGTTCGGCGTGCCGGCCTCGAACTTGTGCGGGATGTCGTTCCACGTGGCCCAGTCGAGCCGGACCTCCCGGATCATCTCGCCGCCGCCGGCGATCGGCTCCATGCGCTCGAGCAGCTCGGGCTTCGCGACCAGGAACCCCACCCCGGTCGGGCCGTACATCTTGTGGGCGGAGAACGCGAGGAAGTCGGCACCCAGCGTGCGGAAGTCGACCGGCAGATGAGGGACCGACTGCGCCCCGTCCACGGCGAGCACGGCCCCTACAGCGTGGGCAGCATCGGCGATCTCGGCGATTGGATTGATCGTGCCCAGCACGTTGGACATCGCCGTGAGCGCCACGATCCGCGTGCGCCGCGACAGAAGCGAGGCGAGCGCGGCCATGTCGAGCTCGCCGTCGGCGGTGATCGACACGTGCCGCAGCACCACACCGCGCTCGCGGGCGAGCAGGATCCACGGCACGAGGTTGGAGTGGTGCTCCATTTCGGAGAGGAGGACCTCGTCGCCGGGGGAGAGCGTCGCTCCCCAGGATCGAGCGACCAGGTTGATCGCCTCGGTGGTGTTGCGCACGATCACCACGCCGCGAGCTTCGGGCGCGTTGACGAAGCGGGCGACCCGGGCGCGGCACGACTCGTAGAGACCGGTCGCTTCCTCGGCGAGGGTGTGCACACCTCGGTGAACATTGGCGTTTGACGTGGAGTAGTACGACCGCAGTGCGTCGAGAACCGCGGCGGGCTTCTGAGTCGTCGCGGCGTTGTCGAGGTAGACCAAGTTGTGCCCGTGCACCTTGCGGTCGAGGATTGGAAAGCGCCTCCGCAGAGCGCGGGGGTCGAATCCGACGGCGGGGGGAGCGATCGACGTCATGGGTCAGTCCGTGTGCAGGCGCGCCGCCACCAGCGCGGCGATGCGTTCGCGGGTCGTCTGCGGCAGTCGGGCCAGCGTCTGGTCGAGGAACCCGTAGACGATCACTCGCATCGCCTGCAGGCGCGGGAGTCCGCGGCTCTCGAGGTAGAAGAGTTGCTCCGGGTCGAGCGGCGAGACGGTGGCCCCGTGCGAGCAGCGGACGTCGTCCGTGAGGATCTCGAGCTCGGGGATCGACTCGGCGCGCGCATTCTCGGAGAGTAGGAGGTTGCGGTTCTCCTGATACGCCTCGGCGCCGGCGGCGCCCGGGGCAATGCGGATCATGCCGGTGTATGCGGAGCGCGCCGAGCCCGTGAGAGCCACCTTGAAATCCAGGTTCGAGTGTGTCTTGCCGTATTCGTGGATGTGCTCGGTGTGGTGGTCGAAGTGCTGGGAGTCCCCGCCCATCGCCACGCCGTAGGTCTCGACCTCGGCGCCCTCGCCGGCCAGGAAGGCCCCCACGTCCGCCTTGAACGTCGTGCCGCCGAACGACGCGATGGACATCTGGAAACGCGCCCCGGTGAGGACGCGGGCCCGCGCCGTCAGGTGTCCGACGACTCCGGACTCCCATCGCTGGACAAGGCCGTAGCGCACGTTCGCACCCTTACCGACGAGGATCTCCGAGACGCCGATGACCTTGCCGGTGCCGCGGTCGCCGCCGACGTGTCCCTCGATGACTTCGAACGAGCTGCCCTCGCCCCCCACCACCAGCACGCGGGGCAGGGAGAGATCCCCCGCCACCAGGCGGAGGCGGATCGGGTGCTCGAGCGAAACCCCGGCCGGGACCCTCACGAGCACGCCGCCGCGCCACGCCGCCATGTTGATCGCCTCGAGGAACCCGTGGCTCGCCGGCACGATCGTGCCCAGAAGGTCGCCGACCGAGATCCGGTGGAGGTTCTCAACCACCACGCCGGACTTGCGCGCCGCGGCATCCATCTCGACGAGCCGCGTCGCACCGCCTGCGAGCAGGGCCGCGACCGAAAGCGGTTCGTCGAGGCGCCAGGTTGGGCCGACGTCGATAGGGGTCAGCGCGGTCGGGTCACTCTCCGGAAGGAAACGGGCGGGGTTGGTGTAGCGCCAGAGGTGGTTGGCGCGGGCGGGCAGCACAAGCGGTGACACCGCCTCACGCGCCTGGTTCCGGAGCGCGAGCAGGGCACGGCCCTCGCCGGCCGCGCTCGACAGCTCCGACACGTGCTCGAGCGGCAGGTTGGGAATCGGCTCCGCGCTCATGCCCGGTACCTGTTGTCGCGGCTCGCGAAGTCGCGGTCGGCCTCTCGGAGGGGTGGTGGGACGGACCCCTGACCCCGGACCCCGGGCCCCGGTCGTGTGCTAGCCAACGGACCCCTCCATCTCGAGCTCGATGAGGCGGTTGAGCTCCACGGCGTACTCCATCGGAAGCTCCTTCACGAACGGCTCGATGAAACCGTTGACGATCATCAGGCGTGCCTGGTCGTCCCTGATGCCGCGCGACCGCAGGTAGAAGAGCTGCTCGTCCCCGATCTTGGAGACGCGCGCCTCGTGCTCCACGCGAACCTGGTCCTCGGCGATCTCCATGGTCGGGTAGGTATCGGTCCGGGCGGCGTCTCCGATAAGCAGCGCATCGCACTGGACTGACGTCTTGCAACCGTGGGCGCCTTTGCGGACCTTGACCAGGCCGCGGTACGAGGAGCGTCCGGTCCCCTTGGAGATCGACTTCGACGTGATCTTGGAGGTGGTGTTGGGTGCGAGGTGCGTCATCTTGGCGCCCGCGTCCTGGTGCTGCCCGGGGCCGGCGAAGGCGATCGAGAGGACCTCGCCGTGAGCGCGCTCACCCTTCAGGATCACGGCCGGGTACTTCATGGTGAGCTTGGAGCCGATATTGCCGTCCACCCACTCGACGACCGCGTCTTCATGCGCGACGGCGCGCTTGGTGACCAGGTTGTAGATGTTGTTGGACCAGTTCTGGATCGTGGTGTAGCGGATGCGGGCGCGCTTCATGGCGATCAGCTCGACGACCGCGGAGTGCAGCGAGTTGGTCGAGTAGACGGGCGCCGTGCAACCCTCGATGTAGTGCACCTTGGCACCCTCGTCCGCGATGATCAGCGTCCGCTCGAACTGGCCCATGCGCTCAGCGTTGATGCGGAAGTACGCCTGCAGCGGGATCGCCACCTCGACGTTCTTCGGCACGTAGATGAACGAGCCGCCTGACCACACCGCGGAGTTCAAGGCGGCAAACTTGTTGTCGGCGGCGGGGATCACGGTCGCAAAGTGCTTTCGCACGAGGTCCTCGTGCTCGCGCAGCCCGGAGTCCATGTCGAGGAAGATCACCCCCTGTTTGGTGAGCTCTTCCTTGACCGAGTGGTAGACCACCTCGGACTCGTACTGCGCCGACACGCCGGCAAGGAACTTGCGCTCCGCCTCCGGGATGCCCAGTCGGTCGAAGGTGCGCTTCACGTTCTCCGGGACCTCATCCCAGCTCTTCTCCTGCTTCTCGGTGGCGCGCACGTAATAGGTGATATTGTCGAAGTCAATCTCCGACAGCATCGCGGTGTCGCCCCACGTCGGCATCGGCTTCGCCAGGAAGACGTCGAGCGCCTTGTGGCGGAACGCGCGCATCCACTCGGGCTCCTTCTTCAGGAGCGAGATCGCCTCGACGACCTCGTGGGAGAGCCCCTTGGGGGTTCGCATGAAGTACTCTTCGGGGTCGTGGAACCCGTAGCGACGGCTGTAATCGCTGCCGATGTCGGCAACGGTCGGTGTTGAGGCCATCAGACACCTCCTGCGGCGGCGGCCGGCTCGAGCCAGTCGTAGCCGCGCTCCTCTAGTTCCAGGGCGAGCTCGGGTCCGCCCGCGCGCACGATGCGACCCTCCATGAAGACGTGCACGACATCCGGATGCACATAGTTGAGCAGCCGCTGGTAGTGGGTCACCAGCACCAACCCGGTGTCGTTCGAGGCCGCCGCGTTGATCCCCTTGGCCACCACCTTGAGGGCGTCGATGTCGAGGCCGGAGTCGGTCTCGTCGAGCAGCGCGAACCTTGGCTTGAGCATCAAGAGCTGGAGGATCTCCACGCGTTTCTTCTCGCCGCCGGAGAAACCGTCGTTGAGGTAGCGCCCCGCGAACGCGGGGTCCATTTCGAGGTCTTCCATGCGGGCGAGCAGCTCCTTGCGGAACTCCCGCACCGGCACATCGACTCCGCGCACGGCCGAGACGGCGGCGCGCAGGAACGACGCGACGGTCACGCCGGGCACCGCGACCGGGTACTGGAAGGCGAGAAACATTCCCTTGCGCGCCTTTTCGTCCGGTGGCATGGCGCTGACGTCCTCGCCGGCGAGCATCACGGTGCCTTCGACGGCGTACGCCGGGTGTCCCATCAGGCCGTTGGCCAGGGTGGACTTGCCGGAGCCGTTGGGACCCATGATTGCGTGGATCTCACCGGGCAGCACGGTCAGGTCGACGCCCTTGACGACCTCCTTCTCCCCGATGTGGATGTGGATTCCGCTGCACTGGAAGGTCGGTTTCGCGTTGGTGTTCATTGCGTCCCTCTCTCGTGCGGGCCGACGCCCGCCGGTTCGTGCCACCCCTGGGGCACGGTGAGCGGCCAGCGCTCCTGCAGGTGCTTGTCGGCCCGCCGCTCGCCGGCCGCGAGGTCGGCGAGGGTCGTGTTCTCGAAGAAGCGCTTCAGCAGCGCGTCGAGGTGCGCCCATACCGGGCGCAGCGAGCAGTCCGCGAGGCGCATGCATGCGCTCGCATCCGGGCTGCCGTGGTCCCGGCAGAAAGTCGAGTCGAACAGCGGCTTCCCGAGCGCCTCGAGGATGCGCAGCACGGTGATCCGCTCGGGCGGCGACGTGAGGACGTACCCCCCGTGGCGGCCGCGGGTGGCGGCCACGAGGCCGGCCCGGCGCAGGCCCATCAGTACCTTGGCCGCGAACGGTACGGCGATCCCCTCGGCGCCCGCGAGCTCGGAAAGCGACACCGTCTGTCCGTGCCGCAGCGCGAGCTGCAACATGCAACGCATCCCATACTCCTCGGTTGCCGTGATCTTCATGGGTTTCCTCGGTGCCCGGTCCGGGTTATCGTCAGCGCCCGAGCACGCCAACTCCGAAATCATGACTTAAATTTCCGAATTTTGCAAGTGCTGGAGCTGATTGACTAGTCTCCAACTGCGTGGTGCGTGCGAAAGAGCTCTCGACGCTCATGCCCGGCGCCGGGACGAGTCACATCGGCCGGCGATTGGCCTGACGGGTGGGCGGCAAGGTCGGAGGCACTTGTGACGGGCGTCACAAAAATTGGAGGAGCAATTCGCCGGATTCGGAATCGTGGGGGAAGATCCCCAAGTTCCATCCTCTGAAAGGAGACAAGCGATGCGTGAGAATCTTTCGTGGCTTCGCCGTGCGTTCCTCTCCTCCGTTGCGCTGCTGCTGATCGCGGCGCCCGCGGGGACCGCGTTTGCCGGTGATCATGGTGGGGGCGGAGGCCAGGGAGGCCGAAAGCTCTACATCTACGAGCTGATGGCACCGCTGATCAACGTCAGCGGGGCGATGACGATCGCCGACTCGTTCGGGTTCAAGCCTCTCGGCCAGGGCGCGAGTCCCACCACGGGGCAGGCGTCCGCGCTCACAAAGCCGGGCCCCATCCAAATGGCGTTCGCCGATGCTGCGGGGCACGTGCGAATGCTGTTCGCCGACGGCAGCGTCAAGATCTTTCCCGACTTCTCCGAGCTTCTCCAGGGTCCTGGGCCGATCGGTCTGCCTGGGCGGAAGAGCGCGCTCCGGATGGCGATGGATGGCCTGGTGCAGTGGGGGGTGCGTGACGGCCTCGGGGAGCTAGGGGTGGGTGGGATCGTCACGCTCACAGAGCAACCTGCCCAGACGGCGCAAACGCCTGGGACAGCCGGGGCGGTC
The DNA here is from genome assembly GCA_020073245.1 of Terriglobia bacterium. Lineage (GTDB taxonomy): Bacteria > Acidobacteriota > Thermoanaerobaculia > Thermoanaerobaculales > Thermoanaerobaculaceae > RBG-13-68-16. The sequence goes on from JAIQFQ010000006.1 coordinate 47,906, forward strand.
AGCGCGCAGCTGCTGCCCGCGGTCCAGATCGGTGATGCGATGGACGTGCTGCGCACCGTGGAGTTCGTCCGTCAGCTGGACGGTCTGGATGTGTTCGGCCCGACGTCGGTTCTCTCCGTGGACATCGGAGCGGGGGGTGTCGCCGGTGGGGCCATCAACCTGCGGGGGATCGGGAAGCATGGTCCGAAGGTGTCGATCATCTCGCGAGGCGACGCGATCAAGCAGTTCATGGCGCAGTTCCCGTACCCGGTCTCGACCGGAAACGGCGGCGACGACCAAGATGGCGGCACCTCCGCCTCTGCGATGGCCGCACCGGCCGCCGCCGGGCTCCAAGGGACGCTGCTGTCGACCCGGTTGATCTACTACGAGCAGGGCGGCCAGTTCATCCAGCCCGCGTACCTGTTCAACGTGCTCATCGTCGGGCCGACCGGCGCCCGCGCCGGCTTGAACTGGCTGATCCCGGCCGTCACGGACACGCCGGAACCGATCAACAACCGGCCGGTATTCGACCTCCCAGATCCGTTTGCTCCGGGGCCGGGGAACCCCCCGCTCCCGCCCGCCTGTGTGGTGCCCGACGCCATCCAGTTCGGCCGCTATCTGCTCCGCGACGACGACGCCGGCTGGCTGCGCGACGCGCAGGGATTCGGCGCGAACATCGAAGCCACCAACACCTTCGCGCGCGTCTTCCTGTCTAAGCCGTTCCCACCCATGAACGATGCGCAGTTCTTCTGGAACTACCCGTGGCTGTGGGAGCCGACCGGCTCACCTGCCACGGACCAGAGCCCGTCGTTCCCCGGTTCGGTTCACATCGCGCTGATCGAGGGGCACGGCCTGCCGTGGTGGATCAGCACCGAGAAGAACTGCTGTGATGTCATCGACCTGACCCAGATCACGGGGTTCGGTGGGTACCATACCCCGGGCGAGCTCACCGATTACGTGATCTGGCAGTCGTGCTCGGTCGTGCCCGCCCCGGGCGACCCCTACGGCGGCAACTACGCGTCGCCGGCGTCGCCCTTCGACGTCTGGTTCACGATCTTCCAGGGGCTCCGGGGAACCTACGGGTACCGCTCGGAGATGAACATCTGGAACGGGGTCGGGATGGCGTTCGCCTCCGATATCGGGTTCGGCGTGGCCAACCTCACCGCGTGGTTCAACGAGTGCAACAACAACGTTTTCCACCACGGGAACGGCTGGAACTACGGCAGCGCGGTCCTAATCTCGGGGCAGGAGGGCGACACCCTCTACGACACCTGCGCGCTGCCGCCGCCCGGGTCGCTGACGATCTGGTGGCAACACCCTTGAACCGGGGCGGAATCCTTCCTGTTGTTGATGTGTTTCAGCGCTTGAAACGGAAAGGAGGTGCGTCGTTATGAAGAGGCTACTGTTCATCGTCCTCATCGCGTCTTTCATCCTGCCCACCATTGCGGCGGCTGAGACGTGGAGCAACGTGCCGTTGATCGACAAGATGTGCGTGGACAAGGTTAAGGCCGATCCGGACAAGCACGAGACGAGCTGTCTGCTCGCGTGCTCCAAGGGAGGCTACGGGGTGCTGACCGCCGAGGGCACATGGATCAAGTTCGACAAGAAGGGCAACGAGGAGGCCCTCAAAGCGCTCAAGGCGACCAAGAAGACCGACGGCATCCGGGTCACGGTCACCGGCGAAAAGGAAGGTGACATGATCAAGGTGTCGACGCTGGCAATCGACTGATTCCCGCTCGGTTCCGACTCCGACGGCCGCGGGTCACCCGCGGCCGTTTCCTCTTTTGCGTCGGAAGCCTCTCAGCCCGAACGTGCCGCAGCCACTCCTCGGGGCGCACGCGCCGCCGCCATGGAGGTGGCGTATTGCGGCCGTCAGTGGCGACGTGCCGCCTCGAGCGAGATCACCGCGTGGTCCCCTGTGTCGCCGGCCAGGCGCGCGTGGCGCCCCGCCGGCAAGGGCTGCGTCAGGGGCAATGACCCACCATGTCGAGGCGGGCGAGCTGTGCGAGCTCGGCGAACGTCTCGTCCAGTGTCTTGCCGCTCGCCTGCTCGAAGTCATCGCCCTTCTTGGCCTGGGCGTGCCAGGTCACACCCCAATGGACGTTCCAACCATCGGCCTCGAGCTGATGGAGGGCCGCCTCCCACTCAGTGCTCGCCTCGTAGCGCAAGGTGACAATCGCGTGGAAAGCGGCCTTGAGCAGCTCGAGATCGAGCCGCGTGGGCTCGATGCCGGCCGGCAGCGGAACCTCGATGCTGGATGCGCCCGTCATGGCTGTACCCTCCGTCCCGGGGAGCGAGCCCCTACAACCCGAACTTCTCGATGATCTGGTTCTTTGTGAGGCCGAGGATGCCGTGCTTCGCCCCGACCTTCCTGAACGCTGCTCCTGCGGCGTCCAGGTGGTGCCTCTCGTGGGCCGCCGAGAGCTGCGTCCGGATTCGGGCTTGCCCCTTGGCCACAACCGGGAAGAAGAACCCCACCGCGTAGATCCCCTCGTCAAAAAGATCGCGCGCCACGTCTTGGGCCAGCTTCGCGTTGTAGAGCATCACGGGCACGATCGGGCTCTCACCCGCCTTGATGTCGAGCCCCGCCGCGGTCAGCAGCGAGCGCCAGTACTTCGTGTTCCACTCGAGCTTGTCGCGCCGCTCGGTCGTCGCCGAGATCAGATCGATCACCTTCAGGGCCCCCGAGACGATCACCGGTGCGACGGTGTTCGAGAACAGGTAGGGGCGCGCCCGCTGGCGGCACATCTCGACGAGCTCCGCGCGTCCGGAGACGCAGCCGCCCGACGCCCCGCCGAGGGCCTTCCCGAGGGTGGTGGTAATGATGTCGATGCGGCCCAGGACGCCGCAGTGCTCGTGCGTGCCTCGCCCCGTCTTCCCGATGAACCCGCTGGCGTGGGACTCGTCCACGAACACCATGGCGTCGTACTTCTCGGCGAGGCGGACGATCTCATCGAGCTTCGCGAGGTCCCCGTCCATGGAGAACACGCCGTCGGTGATCACCATGCGAAAGCGTTTGTCCTGATGCTCCTGGAGCTTCTCCTCGAGATGCTCCATGTCCGAGTGCTTGAACGTGTCGGTCATGGCCTTGCACAGGCGCATTCCATCGACGATCGAGGCGTGCACGAGTCGGTCCGCGATCATGACATCCTGCTCCGAGAGCACCGCCTCGAACACGCCGGCGTTGGCGTCCATGCACGATGGGAAGAGCAACGTGTCCTCGGTCCCGAGGAACGACGTGAGCTTCCTCTCCAGCTCGCGGTGTATGTCCTGGGTGCCGCAGATGAATCGCACCGAGGACAGCCCGTACCCCCGGACGTCGAGTCCGGCGTGCGCCGCCGCCACCACCTCGGGGTGGCTCGAGAGCCCGAGGTAGTTGTTGGCGCACATGTTGATCACCCTCTTTGGCGGGCTGCCGGCGGGGAACTCCACCTCGATCTCGGCGCCCTGGGGCGCGTGGATGAAGCGCTCCTGCTTGAACAAGCCCTGGCCGCGCAAGCTCTCGAGCTCTTTTGCGTACCACTCGCGGGCCTTGCTGGCGTATGCCATCGAGTCCTCCCTACACCCCGCTCGTGAACTTCCTGACGAGCTCGGCGATGCTGTTCACGGTGTCGAACGCCTGCGGCGTGGCCTGAGCGTCCGGGATCTGAATGGTGTACTTGCGCTCCAGGAAGCGCTTCAGCGAGACCATGGAGAACGAGTCGACGATCCCGCCGGTGATGAGCGGGGTGTCCTCGCGGACCTCCCGGTCGTCGCCGTCCTCGAGGTATTCCTTCACGACGTAGTCACGGATTGCCTTCTTCAGCTCGTCCATCTCATCCCTCCAGCCCGAACGGAGCCGTGCTCCCGGGTGCTGTCCACGGTGAAGTTGAAAGTCGAAGGTTGAAGGCCAAGAGCTGGGGCAATACGCCCCATCGCTTCAGAGGCAGATGAGCTCTTAGCGTTGAACTTCGAACTTTCAACCGTTTCTCCATCACTCGTCCATCAGCGTCGAGGTGTCGCCCACCGGCTCACCCCACTCCTTCGCCCGCAACACACGGCGCACGATCTTCCCGCTCCGGGTCTTGGGGAGCGAGGCGACGAACTCGATCTCTTGGGGCATGGCGAGCGGCGAGAGCCGCTTGCGGACGTAGTTCATGATCTCCAGCTCGAGGTCGGCATCGCCCCTGTACCCCGGCTTCAGCGTGACGAACGCCTTGACGACCTCCATGTTCACCGGATCGGGCTTCGCCACCGCGGCAGACTCGGCCACCGCAGGGTGCTCGAGGAGGGCCGACTCGATCTCGAACGGCCCGACCAGGTGTCCGCCGGTATTGATCACGTCGTCGTCCCGACCGACGAACCAGAAATAGCCGTCGGTGTCGACGCTCGCCCTGTCGCCGCACAGGTACCAGCCGTTCCGGAACTTGTTGGCGTAGCCTCCGGGGTTGTTCCAGTAGCTGCGGACCATCGAAGGCCAGCCGGGGCGCAATGCGATCAGGCCGACACTCCCCGGTGTCGTGACCGGCTCGAACGTCCTCGGGTCGAGCACGGTCGCCTTGATCCCCGGGAACGGCTTGCCCATTGAGCCTGGCTTGATGGGCATACCCGGGAAGTTGGTGATCACGATGCACCCGGTCTCGGTCTGCCAGAAGGTGTCATGGAACGGGAGACCGAACGCCTCCTTGGACCAGATCACCGCCTCGGCGTTGAGCGGCTCGCCCACACTCGCCAGGTGGCGAAGCGAGGAGAGATCATGGCGTTTCGCCATCTCGGTCCCGTCCCGCATCAGCAGACGGATCGCGGTGGGCGCGGAGTACCAGACGGTGACCCGGTGTTTGGCAACGAACGCGTACCACCGCTCGGTGTTGAAACCCGAATCGAGCACTACCTGCGTGATCCCGTTGGACCACGGTCCGATGATGCCGTACGACGTGCCGGTCACCCAACCGGGGTCGGCGTTGCACCAGTAGATGTCGCCCGGCTGCAGGTCGAGCACCCACTTGGCCGTGAGGTACTGGGAGACCAGAGAGTAGTGGACGTGCTGGGCCCCCTTCGGCTGGCCCGTCGTGCCCGAAGTGTAGTGGAGGACCGAGGGTGTCTCGCCCGTCGAGGGGTAGACCGCGAACCGTTCGACCCGCGGCAAGGCGTCGAGCGCCATCGCCGTCTCGCCCGGCTGCAACGTCGCACTGGCGGCGTCCACCACGATCACGTGCTTGAGCGCGGGGAGCCGATCACGGATCTTGCGAACCTTGTGGACGTGCTTCTTCTGGGTGATGATCGCGGTCGTTCCGGCGTTCTCGAGCCGGGTCCACAGCGAGTCCTCGCCGAACGCCGAGAACAGCGGCTGAGCGATGGCCCCCATCTTCAGGATGCCGAGGAAGCCTATGTACAGCTCGGGGATGCGATCCATGAACAGGCACACGCGCTCGCCCGGCGCCACATCGAGACTCTGGAGGAACCTAGCGATCGTGTTGGAAAGGACACGGAGGTCGTTGAAGGTGTAGACGCGGCCCGCGCCGGCGAAGTCCTCCCAGATCAAAGCGGGCGCCTGCGCCCGACCCTGGTCGCAGATGCGGTCGCTGCAGTGCCAGCCGATGTTGACGCGTCCCTCCCGGCTGACCCCGAGCTCTTCCTCCGAGAGTGCCCAGTCGAAGCCGGCCACTCGCTCTTCGTACGTCGGAAGGGTCATCACCGCGCTCATCCTCGTTGCCTCCCTGCGCCCGACTCCCGTCGGGACTCCAGGACCACCGTCGCGGATGCCAACTCGGCGGTGTGAGCCAGGGTCACGAAGACCTCGTCGACCGTGAGCCTCTCCGCGAGCTCCCGTGTGGAGCCGTGCAGGACGATGCGTGGCCGTCCGCTCTCCTCACGAAGCACTTCGGCTTCACGCCAACGCATCCCCGACTGCGCGTTGGCGCCCACCGCCTTGAAAAGGGCTTCCTTGGCCGCAAAACGCGCAGCGTAGTGCAGTGCGGGGTAGCGCATCCCCTCGCAATAGGTGATCTCGGCGGGCGTGAACACCGCGTCACGGAAGCCGGTGCGCTCGCGGAGCTCGGACGCCATCCGCGCCACCTCGAGCACGTCGGTTCCGAGGCCGACGATCACGGTCGCCCCCTCGCGTTGAGGAGCCCGTGACCTGTGCACTGTTGAGAGGAGCTCGCTGTCATCGACGCTTCACTTCAGCGCCTCTACGATACGATCGGGCTTTCCCCTGTGTCAAGATCTTGTGAGGGCTTTCACGTCGATGCCCGGCTCACCCCTGCCTGATTCGGAGACCTGATCGCCCGAGACCGCGGTCGACGGAAGTCGGAATGTGGTCCGGGCAGTCCGGAAACGCGTGCGCTCATTCCGGGGCTTTGGTCTCGGTCGCGACTGTCGTACCCTTGCTCCTGGGCACGGGAGGGGGATCCAATGCGCCAACTGTCCGGCTTGGTGCTGCACGGTTCGGGGTTCGACGCTAACCGAGCGCACTGGCGAGGAATCATGGACGGCCTGCTCGAGGAGGAAACGGCCCTCCACGCAGGTGGCGGGACCAAAGCTGCGGACCGTCACCGATCACAGGGCAAGATGCTGGCCCGGGAGCGGCTACGCCTGCTGCTCGATCCCGGCAAACCCTTCGTGGAGATCGGTGTGTGGGCCGGGTGGGGAATGTACGAGGACTGGGGCGGGGCCCCATCCGCCGGGTGTGTGACCGGCATCGGCACGGTCGGCGGACGTCGCTGTGTGGTCGTCGCGAACGACGCCACGGTCAAGGCCGGGGCGTGGTTCCCGATCACCTGCAAGAAGATCTTGCGAGCCCAGGAGATCGCGCTAGAGAACAGGCTCCCGGTGATCTATCTGGTCGATTCGGCCGGCGTCTTTCTCCCTCTCCAGGATGAGATCTTCCCGGACAAAGAGCACTTCGGCCGCGTGTTCTACAACAACGCTCGGCTCTCGGCGGAGGGGATCTACCAGATCGCGGCGATCATGGGCCCGTGCGTTGCAGGCGGGGCCTACCTGCCGATCATGTCTGATGAGGCGCTCATCGTGGAAGGCACCGGCTCCATCTTTCTGGCGGGCCCACACCTTGTGAAGGCGGCGATCGGGGAGCAGATCGAGACCGATGCACTCGGCGGCGCCGAGGTCCAGACCGACATCTCAATGGTCGTGGACGACCGCTTCCCTGACGACGCGTCGTGCCTCTCGGCGGTGCGTGAACGCGTCGGGGGGCTGGCGGCGCCGCACCTGGCGCCGTTCGACCGGACCGAGCCGGCGGAACCGGGGGTCGACCCTGCCGAAGTCATGGGCGTGATCCCTGCCGACCGCACGCGGCCGTACGACACATATAGCCTTCTGGCGCACCTCCTGGACCGTTCCGAGTTTGACGAGTACAAGGCGACCTCCGGCCGGACGTTGGTGTGCGGCGTGGGGCGCATCGAGGGCTGGGCGTTGGGAATCGTCGCGAACCAGCGTGCGGTGGTGGCGCGGAAGCGTGGGCTCGATCCCAAGGAGCGTGAGATGCAGATCGGCGGAGTTATCTACGCCGACGCCGCCGACAAGGGCGCCCGTTTCATCCAACTGTGCAACCAGAAGGGGATCCCGCTGCTCTTCCTCCAGGACGTCACCGGCTTCATGGTCGGCTCACGGGCCGAACGCGAAGGGATCATCAAGGATGGCGCCAAGATGGTCAACGTAGTCGCCAACAGCGTCGTGCCCAAGATCACCATCGTTGTCGGCAACTCCTACGGAGCCGGGAACTACGCGATGGCCGGCAAGGCGTACGGCCCGCGCTTCATCTTTGCGTGGCCGTCGGCAAGCATCGCGGTGATGGGCGGTGAGCAGGCCGCTCAAACGCTGCTGGGGATCCAGCTCAAGAATCGCGGCAAGGACGTCAGCGAGGGCGAGAAGCGCCAGCGACTCGAGGAGATCAGGTCGCGGTATGAGGCGGCCGCCGACCCCCGCTACGCAGCCGCGCGGATCTGGGTGGACGGGATCCTCGACCCGGACCGGACGCGTGAGGCAATCTCATCCTGTGTCGAGGCCTGCGCCCATCAGCCCGAGATCCCTCCGTTCCGCTGTGGTGTTCTCCAGACCTGAGAGGCAGGGGACAGGGCACCAGGCACCGCAGGAAAGGGGGCTGCAGTTGTTTCCTCTGAGCCCGGGGCCCGGAGCCCGCTTTCTACCGGAGGCGAATCCTCACGTCACCAACGCCCGCATGAGCGCGGACGAGGGCCCTTCCCGGCCCCTGAGCCTTGAGCGTGTGGCTGATGAAGCCGGAGCCTTCGTCGTGGCCGGACGGCGTGCGCAGGTTGACGTCGCCTACGCCGCATGCCGCGTGGAGGTCGCCGAAAGACTGGTACTGTCCTTCGATCCGAACGTCCCCCACTCCCACCTCGACCCTCACGTCTCCGGTGAGGTCGAGCACTGTGGTATCGCCCACCCCGAGCTTGACCGACACGCCAGACGCCGCTGGCAAGCGCACGGTCCAATCCTCAACCCAGTGCCCGCCGTCCCGGTGCTCCGGCGTGAGTGAGAGCATCAGCTCCGAGCCCGATACGTGAGCCTGGATGTCGGCGCTCTCGATCTCGCGCCTGGCCTGCCGGTCGCTGGAGAAGAAGCCGTCCTTGGACTTCACTTCGACCCGCACGGTGATCTGGTCACCGGGGTCGGCCTGGATCTGGATGTCGCCGACTCCCGCCTTCAGTGCGACCGTTGTCAACCCCTCCGCGGGGCGGGAAAGGTTGAGCGTCTTCAGGGTCTCGCCGGCTGCGATCGTCGCGGCGAGCCAGGTTGCCAGAGCGAGTACGAGGCGGCGCATCGGCGTGTTCCTCCAACCCCTTAAACGTGTTTCTCCGGGCGGGGGTTCTGGCCCGGGGCCGGGTTTCACCCAGGCACGAACGAGTTACTCTCCTTCTCGGCGCCGACCGTGGTCTCGGGCCCGTGCCCCGGGACGACGCGGGTGGCGTTGGGGAGCCGGTAGAGCACTTCCCGGATCGAACGCTCGAGCTGCTCGAACGAACCGCCCCAGAGATCGGTGCGGCCCACGGACCCGGCGAACAGCACGTCGCCCACCACGGCCAGGGGCGCCGTCGGATGGGCATGCACGAGGACGATGTGGCCAGGCGAGTGGCCGGGGCAGTGGCGCACGAGCAAGCCCTCCTCGCCGATCGGGAGCGTCTCTCCGTCGTGCAGGAGGTGCTCGGGGGGGACGACCTCCGGAGCGGGGAATCCGAATGCGACCGCCTGGCCGGGCAGGTTTTCGTAAAGGGGGAGGTCCCGGTCGTGCATCATGAGGGGCGCATTCGGGAATGCCGCCTTGACGTGGGCAACGCCCCAGGCATGGTCCAGGTGAGCGTGCGTGAGCACAACGGCAACGGGGCGAAGCTGCTCGCGGCGGACCGCCTCGACCACCGCCTCGGGCTCGAATCCGGGGTCAACCACGGCTGCATCCCCGGTGGATTCGCACGCGAGGAGCACGCAGCGCGCCGCAAAGGGACCCAGTTCAAGCGAGACGACCCTCACTCCGCTTCCGAGGAAAGCTCGGCCACCAACCCCGCCAGGAGCGTCTGCAGGGTGGCTCGAGCAGCCTCGCCGGCCTCCAGCACCTCCGTATGCGTGAGCGGGCGGCCCGCGATCCCCGCGGCCATGTTGGTAGCCAGCGAGAGCACGAGGACTCGCATGCCGAGGTGGCGGGCGGCGATGACCTCCTGCACCGTGGACATGCCCACGACGGTGCCCCCCATCCGGCGGTACGCCTCGACCTCCGCCGGAGTCTCGTAGTTCGGGCCCAGGGTCGCGACGTACACCCCTTCAATCACCGAGAACCCGGCCTCGCGGGCGCACCGGACGGCAACGGCCCGCAGTTGAGGATCGTACGCGTCGGTGAGATCCGGGAACATCGGCGCGCGCCACCGCATCCACTCACCGATCAGCGGGCTCGTTCCCTGGAAGTTGAGATGGTCCCGAACCACGACCAGGCTGCCGGGGGGTGCCGCACGGTCGAGCGAACCGCTGGCGTTGGTCGCGACGTAGACCGGTGCCCCGAGGAGACGGGCCAGCCGCGGTATCGCCGCCACCTGGGCGGCGCTGTACCCCTGGTAGAGGTGGAAGCGCCCGTTGAAGACCAAGAGCCCTGCGTCGCCCCGCCGCCACACGGTCACGGTCGGGGTGTGGCCAGGAAGCTCGAAGACCGCAAAAGGGAAGACCTCGGAGTACGGGGCCTCTGCGCCCTTCTCCCAGCCCGGCGCCGCGAGCGAGATCCCGGAGCCTGCAACGAGGGCTCCGACCAGCTTTCCGGTCGGAACGCGGGCCGCGAAGGCACGGGCGGCGTCTTCCAGCATGCGCGGTACGAAGGTTTCCATGACGGGCAAGGATACCCCAGAGATGGCCCTCGGGAGGCGACAGGGCTCGATCCGTTCGGGGACCGGATCCGGGCGCGCGGCTCACTCCCTGCCGGAGTACCTCTCGCCGGCCTCGATCCGGATGGGCAGAACGTTCCCCTGGGGTGGCAGTGGGCAGGTCGCAAACGGCGTCAAGGCGCACGGCGGGTTGGTCGCCTCGTTGAAGTCCAGCACGACGGTGCTCGAGCCTCTGGCGGGCGCCGATGCGTCGAGGAACCTGCCGGCGCCGTAGGTCTCTGAACCGGCGGTCGCGTCGCGGAAGACGAAGAAGAACGTCGGGTCTTCGGGCGAGGTGACGAACGGCTCGAGAGTCAGCGCTCTGCCCGCGAGCGAGAAGCGCACGAGGCCCGGCACGAGCATCGTTTGGGTCGGACCCTGGGCGGTGGCGACGGTGACACGGCGCGGCGCTGGGTAGGGCTCGAACGTTCCCTGGACGTGATACGACGGATCGATCGGGAAGCTCTCGATCCCCTTGAAACGCCGGCGGGTGGGGTTGTTGGCGTCCTTGACGCGGATCGCGAGCCTGTCGCCGCGCTCGATGACGTACAGACTCACGGAACCGACGCGCAGGATGTCGGGGTTTTCGCCGGCGTGGTCGCTGCGCAGCGGTCGCTCGCCGGCTGGCTTCCCCTGGAACGTGACGCCGGAACCGGGTATTGCCCGCACGACAACGGTGCCGTCGGGGCGCAGATCGATCGCGCCCGCGACCTCGGGCGTGGTCGCCCCGGGCAGGACGATCTCGTTCGCCGTGCCTGCGCCGAAGCGGTTCTCGCCCGGTTTGAGCCAATACAGCCCGGCAACGGAAAGCCACCCGTCGTCAGCCTTCAGGGCGGCCAGCCGCTTCGCGCGCCACGCCTCGATCCGCGCGGTGTAGGCCGGGTCCGCCGGCGGCTTGCAGGCGCAGGAGAGGGCCAGCGCGGTCACCGCGCCGAAGACGACCGCGATCGAGGCGTGGGTGGCGCGGTGCGTGGTCATGGGCACCTTGTACCACGTCGGCCCAGCGCCGGAAATTCCAGCTGCAGGCGCCCGGCTTGGCAGGGTATGGCCGAAGGCGGTAGCGACGTCGTGGTGTATCCTCGGCTCAACCAAGGACACACAGCGACGCGACGAAAGGAAATCGAGAAATGAACAAGACCTTCGTTGCCGGGCTCCTCACGCTCGGGCTCGCGTTTCCTGCGGCGGCAGACGACGCCGCCAAGAAGCTGTGGGCCGGAACCCTCGGGCTCTCGCTCCTGGCCACGACGGGCAACTCCGACACCCGGTCGTTTGGGTTGGAGTTCGGCCTGAAACGGGTGCCGGACCCGTGGGGGCTTGACGTCACCGCCAAGTACCTCCAATCGGCCAAGAACGGCGTCACGGACGCCGAGCGCACCCTCGCGAGCGTGCGCGGAACGCGGGCCCTGAGCGACCGCTGGTCGGTGTTCATCGGAGTGGGTGGAGAGCGCGACACGTTTGCGGGGTTCGACCTGCGCGGGATTCTCGAGGGGGGCGCAACCTACAAGGTGCTGACCGGCCCCGTACACGAGGTGGCCCTCGACGGCGGTCTCACATGGACCAAGGAAGATCCGGTCTCCGGCGCCAACCGCTCGTTCGTCGGCGGCATCCTGGGAGCGGCCTACCTGTGGAGGCTCTCTAAGACCTCGGCGTTCACCGAAAAGCTGCGGTGGTACCCGGACTTCGACGAGACCAGCGACTGGCGGGCGACCTCCGAGACCGCGCTAAAGGCCTCGCTCACCGACGTGCTGGCGCTCAAGGCCGCGTACGAGGTCCGCTACAGCAACCGGCCCGTTCCGGGGTTCCACAAGACTGACACGGCTTCGACGGTCTCCCTCGTCGCCTCGCTCTGACGCTGGTGGGAATGCCGGGGCGCAAAGAACGCGATCCCGGCCTTTCTTGTCCGGCCGTTCCAAGCGGGATCGGGCGTCTCAGCGCCGGAGGAGGGCCCTGACGATAGGGTAGTCGGCATCCCGCAGGGAGCCGGCGCGGACGCAGCGCACCCGGCCGCCCGGCGCCGCGATGACCTGGAGCGGGATCGATCCGGTCGGCGCGCCGGGGAACCCAGCGAGCCATCGATCGAGACCCGTCGGCGAGGTCAGCCTCAGCGAGGTGCCGGGCGCGACCCCGGGGTTCTCGCTCAGGAAGCGCGTGAGGTCCGCTTCCCGCTCGTCGACCGAGAGGAACCACAGGTCCACGGCATCGCCTTCCTTCACGAGTTGTTTCTGCCAGCTCAGCAGCAACGGCATCTCGCGCCGGCAGGGGCCGCACCAGGTTGCCCAGAGATTGACCCACACCCATCGGTCGCTGGGCACAGCGGGCACCGTCTCACCTGGGCGCGCCGGTCTCACCGCGGGCAGGGCAAGACTCGGTGCCGCGCCGTCCGGGTAGAAGGCATCGCACCACCGCTGCGGGTCGGGCGCCTGGCCGCTTGGCTTCACGCTCTCGGTGCGGGAGAGCCGAGGCTTCTCCCCGCCGCCGCATGCGACAGCGACCGCAGCCAACCCCGCAACGGCGAAGAGCACTCGCCTCACAGGCGGCAGTCGATCCACGCGATAAACGCCGACCGATTCAGGTGGGCCGTCGTGCACGGTTCGTTGGGGCGCGAGCGGTGCCACTGGCAGAAATCCTTGTCGAGCTGGGCGAACTCGGCCCCGAGCCAGAGCAGCCCGACCTCCTGGTCGAGATCGGGGTCGGAGAACCTCGAACGGACGTGATCGAGCACCGCCTGGGCTCGCTTGCGCGACAGCTCACGGTTATACGCAAGCGCACCTTCCGGGGAGGCGCGCGACACCACCAGGAAGTACGACGCGCCGCGCTGGGCCGCGAACGCCTTGTCGAGGAGCGCCAGCGCCTCGCCGTCGAGCTCGGCGCTATCTTGGTCGAACTGGATGATGGCCGCGCGGTCCGACAGCGGGACGAACAGGGCGTTGAAGTCGTTGCCCGACATCGCCGCGACGCTGCGCGCCTGCATCGGCTGACAACCGCGCTGTGAGCCGCCCTTGATGAGTCCGCACGAGGTCAGGACTCGGCGCAGGATCTGTTTCAGGGCGCCGGTGCAGTACCCCTCGTCCGCTGCGGTCGCGACCGCAGCGCCGGGCCCCTTGCCTGCGGACTGGATCTCGGCGAGCCGAGAGGAGGCGGAGTGAACCCAGACCGCGACCGTCCCCGAGAGCAGCGCCAGCACCACGAGGAAGAGCACGAGGTGAGTCCGATTGGTCGTCATGCGGTCACCTCACCGTCGTCCGGCAGGCTGCGGTGCCCCGAGCAGGCGGGCGAGGACGAACTCGAGTCCGAGATCCGTGTCCTCCTCGCACACCTTCTGCCCGCGGACGAACAGCTGCGGCGTCTGGACCGGCAACGAGTTCGCCACCGCCCACCGCAGCGAGCGGTTGAGCCTGGCCTTTACGGCCGGCCTGCCGAGGCAGTCGCCGAGCTCGGGGAACTGCTGGCGGATCCGGGTGTAGAGCCTGTTCGTATCCTTTCCGAGTTCGGTCAGCTCGGCCTGGTTTTCGAACGCCCACTCGAGCACCTCGCGGGCTCTAACGCCGCCGCACAGCACAGCCTCGCTGACCGCGCACGCTCCCGGGTGGAGCGACTCGTTGACCATCCAGTTGCACTCCTTGTCGAGAGGGAAGAGGACAAGCTCGCGCTCGAGGCGCTCGGAGAGCCCGCTGACCGCCAGCCGTTGGGAGAACGCTCTGCATGCCGGGCACAGCGGGTCGAGCAGCTCGACGGCCGGCACCCCGCCGACCGGGGACGTAAGCTTGACGCGCACGCTGTACCGGTCCTCGGGGTGGAGCAGCTCACCGCACCGGGCAAAGGTGTCCGCGTACGCCGGCTTCAGCGCGAGGTAGAGGACGACCGGCACGGCGACGAAGGCGACGCCTTCGAGGAACGCGGTTGCGTGCCTCGCCCAGTTGGTGCGCGCCGCCGGAGAGCCCGGAACTGACGTCCTGTGCGCCAGGATCGCGCACGCGAACGCCCCGAGCGAGGCGATGTAGATCCCGACGCACAGCTTGCACACGGACCCCACGCGCAGCACCGCGATCAGAAAATAGACGATCGAGGTCAAGACAGGAAGCAGGGTGGCCGCGATCAAGAAGCCGGTCTCGTGCGGATCTGCGGTCTGGCGCCGGAGCACGAGGTCGCCCGCCCAGAACAGGATGAATGCGAACACCGCCAGGGCCGCGAGCGAGATCGGAACGCCGCCCCATGTCCAGGTCCGCAGCACGGCGGAGTACGGGCTCATCAGCACGGCGTGGCAACCCGACGTGCCCGTGGTGTCGGCCGCACCCAGGCCTGGCACGAACGAGCACGTCACCGAATGGACCTGTCGGTCGAGGAACGCGATGAAGTCCGCGGTCGAGACTGCGGAGAATACGACGCCAGCGAGAGCGAAGACGGCCAGCGCGACGACGGCACCCGGACGTGATTTGTTCACGGTGTCGGCCCTCCGGCGGCCATCGGCGTGAAGGGCAGAGCGCTCTTCACCCTTCCCGGATGGTAGCACCGGGCCGTGGGCGGTCAAGCGGCGGTCACGCTCCGCGCGCCGGCGAGTCCGATGCGTTGTGAGCGACTGATGCGACGAGGTTTGCGCCTCGGCTACCGTAGCTGTCGCGTGCTAGAATGCGCCGCTTTGGCGCGCCGGCAGATGGCACGCGGAGGTGCCGTGGAACCGTTGGAGACGTTGCGAGCGCACCGCCGGGGCAAGCTCGACGAGCTTCGGCGCCGGGGCCTAGACCCGTACCCCCCACGGTTTCCCGTGGACGGGAGGGTGAGCGAGCTCGTCACGCGCTTTGCGTCTCTCGATTCGGCGGCGCTGGAAGCTCACACCACCCGGACCCGCGTCGGAGGTCGCGTCACCGCGATTCGCGCCCACGGCAAGGCGGCGTTCCTCGATCTCTCCGACGGCGACGCCCGCATCCAGGTATACATCAAGCGCGACGTGGTGGGGGGCGACGCTTTTGCCCTGCTCGAGACCCTCGATCTCGGTGACTTTTGGGGCGCCGAGGGCGTGCTCTTCCGTACCAGGACGGGCGAGCTCACCGTGCGAGCCGAGAGCGTCACGGTGCTCGCGAAGGGGCTGCAGCCGTGGCCAGAGAAGTGGCACGGCCTCACCGACCGCGAGCTGCGGGCCCGCCAGCGATACCTCGATCTTGCCACCAACTCGGAGTCTCGCAAGGTGTTCCTCGCCCGCGCAGCGATCGTTCGGGCGATCCGGTCGTTCCTCGACGGGCGCGGCTTCATCGAGGTGGAGACCCCGATGATGCAGCCGATCCCGGGCGGCGCAAGCGCCCGGCCGTTCGTGACCCACCACAACACGCTCGATATGGACCTGTATCTCCGGGTTGCTCCTGAGCTCTACCTCAAGAGGCTGGTCGTCGGTGGGTTCGAGCGCGTGTACGAGCTCAACCGCAACTTCAGGAACGAAGGGGTCTCGACCCAGCACAACCCCGAGTTCACGATGCTGGAGTTCTACTTGGCCTACGCGAGCTACGAGGACCTGATGGCCCTCACCGAGGAGATGCTCTGCGGCATTGCGGAGACCGTGGCGGGGGGCGTCACGCTGCCGTGGGGCGGGCGGACGATCTCACTTGCGCCGCCGTGGAAGAGGCTCACGATGCGTGAGGCCGTCCTGGCACACTCCAACCTTCGCCCGGAAGACCTCGGCGAACGGTCGCGTCTTGAAACGGTGGCCCGCCGGTTTGAGGTTGCGGACGTGCAACGGCTGTCCTCCGGCAAGTTGCTGGCGGAGCTTTTCGAGGCCACCGCGGAGCCGTCGCTTCAGGACCCGACCTTCATCACCGATTTTCCGGCCGACATCTCACCGCTCGCCAAGCGTAAGCCCGGCGATCGCGAGCTGACAGAGCGTTTCGAGCTGTACATCTGTGGCATCGAGCTCGCCAACGCGTTCACGGAGCTCAACGATCCCGATGACCAGCGTAGCCGCTTCGAGGAGCAGGTGCGGCTCGGGGGGGGCATCGTGGACGAGGATTACGTGGTGGCGCTTGAGCATGGCATGCCGCCGACTGCTGGGGAAGGAATCGGCATCGACCGCTTGGTCATGGTGCTCACCGACTCGCACTCCATCCGCGACGTCATCCTGTTCCCGCTCCTGCGCCCCAAAGAGGGATGATGACGGCAGTCGAAAGTTCAAAGTCGAAAGTCAACAGCTTCCTGCCCTCCCACCGAGCGGCTCGGGACCACCGGCACGAGCTAGGCTCCAGAGCTGGGAGCTTTCGACTTTCGACCATCGACCGGGCGGGCGGAGGGACGGCATGAGCAGCGTGCTGAACCTGCTCGCTGGGCGGTATCTCCTGGGCCTCCGCCGGCGCACGCATGTTGCGGCGGTGAGCGCGATCTCCTTCGGCGCCATGGCGCTGGGGGCGGCCGCGCTGATATTGACCTTGGCACTGCTCGAAGGGTTCCAGTCCACAATCCGAACGCAGCTCGCGGAGGCAGGCATTCACGCCGAGCTGAGGCCCCGCGTCGGACGGTCATTGCCCGGCGGTGACTGGATCGCGCAGCTGAGACGGGACCACCCCGAGATCGAGGTTCGGGCGTCGACCGGGGGAGCGGTGTGGTGCCTCGGGCCCGACGGCGCAGTCCCCGCCGAACTGGAGGTGGTGGACACACTGTCCCGCCTGGAGGTCAACAGGGTCCTGGCGGCGCGGCTGGGCGTCGGTGCAGGATCGGAACTCACCATTGCAAGTCCACGGCTGACGTTGACGCCGCTGGGACCCATGCCCTCCCGCCGCCGCGTGACCGTGGGTGCGGTGGGCCCTGTGCAACCCGGGGATGACCGCGCGGTGGTCCTGGCACCGGTGACCGTCGGCGCAGCATTGCTCGATCTCGGTGCGCCGCGGAAGGTGGCGCTGCGGGCCAAGGATCCGAACCAGGCGTGGCGAGTGGCATCGGTTGTGCAGGGTGGGGTGCCGGAAGGAGTTGAGGTTGTGTCGTTCGCCGAGCTGAACCGCCCGCTGTTGGCTGCGCTTGCGCTCGAACGAGCGATGATCGGTTTCGGCGTCGCGCTCGTCATGGCGGTGGCGGCGCTCAACCTCCTGTGCAACCTGGCACTGCTGGCTGCCGAGAAGCGTGCCGATGTGGCACTGCTCACGGCTTTCGGCTTGACGCCTTCGCGGGTAAGGCGGCTCTTCCTGCTGCTCGGTGTAGGCGTCGGGGCCTTGGGCGGCGTGCTGGGCACGGCGCTCGGCGGCGTGGCCGCACTTGCTTTGGACCGCACGAGAGCCCTTCCGCTCCCCAGGGGTGTGTTCATCGTGTCTCACGTCCCGTTCCATGTCACGCCTGGTGCGGTGGGTATCGTGCTGGCGGTCTCTCTACTCGCCGCCCTCCTCGCCTCGTTGGCTCCGGCCCGCGCCGCCGCCCGTCGTGACGCCCTGGAGGGATTGAGGTATGAGTGAGCCCTCCGATGCTGCGGCCGGGCGAGTTCCGCCCGCGGCGGGACAAGAGCCCCTGCCACAGAAGGCAGTTGGCGGGATGACCGAGGAGATCATCATTGCCCGTGGGGTGTGCAAAGGGTACGGCGCAGGCGAGCGCCGCGTCGAGGTGTTGCGCGGCCTGGACCTGACAGTGACGCGGGGCGAGATGCTCGCGGTGGTGGGCCCCTCCGGGGTTGGCAAGAGCACACTGCTGCACTTGATCGGGCTGCTCGACCGACCGGATGTCGGCTCGCTGCGTCTCTTCGGCGCCGACGTCTCGGCCCTGTCGGTCGATGAGCGGGCACGCTGGCGCAACCGTCGGATCGGCTTCGTGTTTCAGTTCCATGCCTTGCTGCCGGAGTTCACGCTTGAGGAGAACGTCGCGATGCCCCTGTTGATCGCGGGAGAGGGGCGAACCGGCTCGTTCGCGGCCGCGGCAGAGCTTATTTCGGCCGTGGGACTCAGCACCAGGCGCAGCCATTTTCCCGACGAGCTCTCCGGCGGTGAGCAACAGCGCGGCTCGGTGGCTCGGGCGCTCGTCGCTTCCCCGGAGTTGCTGCTGGCCGACGAGCCGACCGGCAACCTCGACGCCGCCAATGCCGCGAACCTCTTCGGAGTCTTGCAGCAGCTGCATTTGAGCCGTGGCCTGACGAGTGTTATCGTGACCCATAATGAGGCCCTGGCCAGCCGCTGTGGACGCACGCTGCGGCTGACCGGGGCAAATGTTGAGGGGATATGCTCGAAAACCTGAGCGAGAAGGCCCGGCGGACGCTCTTCTTCGCCCGCTACGAGGCCGCGCGAGCGGCTGCGCCGACGATCGCCTCCGAGCACATCCTCCTTGGTCTCCTGCGCGAGAGCGACGAGGTCGTCGAGCAGTTGCTGCGGCGGTTCAAGCTCTCGAGCGATGGACTCCGGGAGGACCTCGGTGCCTCGTCGGGGGTCTCGGACACGCAGGTGCCGACCGATCTTCCACTGGCAGAGGACAGCCGCAAGATCCTGCTGCTCGCCGCCCACGAGGCCGAGGTCCTGGGACAAACCGCCATCGGCAATGACCACCTGCTCCTCGCGATTCTCCGGCTCGAGTCGTGCCCGGCGGCCCGGGCGCTCCTTGGGCAGGGGTTGTCGCTCCTCGCGGTTCGCGATGAACTCAACGAGATCCGGCGCGAGCGCGAGGTCAAGAAGGGGAAGAGCGAGCTCGCCGCTCTCGGCGAGTTCGCACGCGACCTCACGGAGTTCGCAGCTACCGGGGGTTTCGATCCTTTGGTGGGGCGCGAAGAAGAGGTCGACCGCATCGTCCAGATCCTGCTGCGCCGGACCAAGAACAACCCTGTGCTGCTGGGCGAGCCCGGCGTGGGGAAGACCGCGATCGTCGAGGGCCTGGCACAGCGGATCGTCACCGGGCGTGTCCCCGTGCAACTGGCGGACCGGCGCATCCTGGCTCTCGACCTCTCCCTGGTGGTGGCCGGCACGAAGTACCGCGGGCAGTTTGAGGAGCGCCTCAAGGCGATCCTCAAGGAACTCAGGGAGAACCCCGGAATCATCGTGTTCATCGACGAGCTCCACGTCCTTATCGGTGCGGGTTCCGCGGAAGGTTCGCTCGACGCGGCCAACATCCTCAAGCCGGCACTCTCGCGCGGCGAGGTCACGTGCATAGGGGCCACGACGCTCAAGGAGTACCGCAGGTACATCGAGAAGGATCGCTCGCTCTCCCGCCGCTTCCAGTCGGTGGTCGTACAACCGCCCGACGAGGCCGCCACGCTGGTCATCCTCCAGGGTGTGAGGGAACGGTACGAGACCTTCCACCACGTCCGCTACGCCGAGGAGGCGCTGCAGGCGGCAGTTGCGCACGCCAGTCGTTACATCACGGACCGTTACTTTCCCGACAAGGCCATCGACATTCTGGACGAGGCCGGGGCGCGCGTGAAGCTGCGTGGCGCGGCCTCGACGGAGCAGCTGCGCGAGAGGCAAGGCGAGGCGAGCCGCGTGGTGCGCGAGATGAAGCGCGCGATCTCCGCAAAGAACTTCGAGGGTGCGGTCAGGCTGCGGGAGCGCGAACTCGCCCTGCGGTCCGAGATCAAGCGCATCTCGCAGGAGCAGCCCGTGCAGGAGCCGGCAGCCGAGGTGGGACGGGACGACGTCGAGGAAGTCATCGCGTCATGGACGGGGATACCGATCACGACCCTCCGGGAAGACGAGGCCGACCGCCTCTCGCACATGGAGGAGATCATCCGTCAGCGCATCGTCGGGCAGCAGGAGGCCATCTCCGCCATCGCCCGCGCCATACGGCGGTCGCGGCTGGGCGTGACCCGCGGGCTGCGTCCAATCGGCTCGTTCTTGTTCCTCGGACCCTCCGGTGTGGGCAAGACCGAGGCCGCGCGCCAGCTCGCCCAGTTCCTCTTCCACTCGGAAAAGGCGCTCGTGCGCTTCGACATGTCGGAGTACATGGAGAAACACGCCGTCTCGAAGCTCATCGGCTCGCCCCCGGGGTATGTCGGCTACGAGGAGGGGGGGCAGCTCACCGAGCGCGTCCGGCGCCAGCCGTACTCGCTCCTCCTGCTCGACGAGATCGAGAAAGCGCACCCCGAGATCACGAACCTCCTGTTGCAGATCCTCGAGGACGGCATCCTGACCGACGCCTATGGCGACCAGGTGGATTTCAGAAACACACTCATCATCATGACCTCCAACCTCGGCACGCGCGAGTTGATGGCCGGCGGAGCCCAGGTCGGGTTTGCCGAGCGGGGCCTCCTGCCGACGCAACACGAGATCCGTGAGGCAGTGATGCGTGAACTCAAGCGCCGGTTTGCCCCCGAGTTTCTCAACCGGCTCGATGACATCGTCGTCTTCCACCCGCTGCGGCCAGATGAGCTTCATCAGGTGGCGCAGATGCTCGTCGAGGAGGTCGTGGTACACCTCCGTGGACGTGGAATCACTCTGGAGGTTCCGCCGAGTGCCATCGACTGGCTGCTCGACCATGCGGGTGACGACCCTTCGGCGGGGGCACGGCCGCTGCGGCGCGCCGTCGCCCGCCACCTCGAGGACGCCGTCTCGGACTACCTGATCTCGCACCGCCACTCGAACGATGAGATCCTGCTGGTACATGTCGAAGGGGAACGCCTGGTTGTGGCGGCACGGGAGGGTGTGTGCGAGGGGTAGCGACTGTGGCTTTCCTCGGTCTTGCACTCGTCGTTGGCGCTGCGAGCGCCGATGATGCCACGCGCGCCGGCGAAGCCCCGAGGGTCGCCGCGACGCCGGTACCGGCCAAGGCGGCGAGCCCTGGCGAGAAACCGGTTCCCCCCGAGGCTCCGAGACCGGCGCCACCGCAGACCGGCCAACCCTCGAAGCTGTTCGACGCGGGCAAGTCCGGCGACGCCGCTCACCCGGTCGTGTCGGAGATCAAGGTAATCGGTGGCGTCACGATCACGGCGGACACGGCCGAGTACTACCTCAACGTGTCGCAAGGTGATCCCTACGACTCGTCCGCCATCGCCAAGAGTTTCAGCCGGTTTTGGGACTCCGGACTGGTCGAGGACCTCAAAATCGAGTCGGAGGAGATCGCGCCAGGGAAGGTACGGCTGATCGTCACGGTGCGCGAACGCCCGAAAGTGACCGAGTTCCTGTTCGAGGGCAACAAGAAGGTTTCGACGTCGACGATCAAGGAGAAGCTCGACACCGCCAACGTAACGATCAAGCGCAACGTGCCGCTGCGAAGCTCGGAGCTCCAGCGTCTCAAGCAGGCCATCCTGGACGTCTACGCCAAGGAGGGGTATGCAAGCGCGGTCGTGGACCCGGTGATCACGGAGGTCGGGGCCAGCCAGCGCAAGGTCACTTTCAAGATCGACGAGGGCGGAAAGATCAAGATCGCCGCGATCCGCTTCGAGGGGAACAAGATCTTTTCCGGCCGCACGTTGCGAGGGGCGCTCAAGAAGACGAAGGCGAAATCGCTTCGTTGGATGCTCAGCAAGAAGATCATCTGGGACAAGGAGAACTGGGGCGAGGACTCGGAGAACCTGAAGAAGTTCTACATGAACCATGGCTACAAGGACATCGTGGTCGGCGAGCCGAAGATAGAGCTGACCGCCCGCAACCCTCAGGGGCGAACCCAGAAGGAGAAGAAGTTCCGGATGGCCCTGGTGATCCCCATTCAGGAAGGCAAGCAGTTCAGAATGGGCAACCTTTCGGTCAAGGGCAACACGGTCTTCACGTCCGACGGACTCCGCAAACTGTACGAGGTCAAGGCGGGCAAGATCTACAACTACTCGAAGGTCGAGGACGGCAATGAGTCCGTCCGGAACCTCTACCAGGCGCGGGGCTACATCTACGCCTACACGAACCAGGCTCTGGTCGAGCGCAAGGACAAGCCCGACACCGTGGACGTGGTCGTCAGCGTCTACGAGGGTGATCGGTTCAGGCTTGGGCGGCTTGAGTTCTCGGGCAACAACAAGACCGAGGAAAAGGTGATGCGCAGGGAGCTCCGGCTGTTTGAGGGGGACTGGATGAACATGGCCGCATTCAAGAGGTCCATGTTCAAGGTCAACGCGCTCGGCTACTTCAAGCTGAAGGAGGATCCGGTCGAGTTCAAGTTCGACGACAAGAACCATCTCGTCAACGTGACCATCAAGGGCACCGAGACCGGCCGGACGGACGTTCAGTTCGGGTTCGGCTACTCGCAACTCGACGGCCTCTTCGGGCAGTTCTCGTTCAACACGCGCAACTTCCTGGGTCGCGGCGAGACAATCGGCATCGGGCTGCAGACGGGCGCGACCGGCAGGAGCTACTCGCTCTCGTTCAGTGAGCCGTATTTCCTGGACAAGCGGATGATGATCGGCGCCTCGATCTTCAACCAGACCATCGACTACTCCGGCCTCTCGACGATTGTGTCGGACTACGTCCGCAAGGGCAAAGGCGGATCTGTCGTCTGGGGCATAGGGTTCTCGGACTTCGGCAACTTCGCCGTGACCTACAGCCTCGAGGACGTCTTCTCAAAGTACAGTTCGTCCCGGGTCCTGACGCCCGACAGCAGTCTCACCTTCCCGCACCGCCAGCCGATCCCGACCCCCTATCCAGGCGTCGTCGCCGAGAGCACGTTCCACGAGATCTACACCGGTGTCACGTCTGCGCTCACGCCCTCCGTCGGGTACGACTCGCGGGATGACCCGTTCGATCCGAACGAGGGGGCCTCCTACTTCCTCCGTTTGCGGTATGCGGGTGGTCCCTTCGGGGGTGATTTCAACTACTACCGCCCCGAGGCGGGCGTAACCATCTTCCTACCCCTTTCCAGGCAAACGATCTTCGCCGCAAACCTCGAGGGTGGCCGGATCATCCCGCATGGTGAGCCGTTTCAGGGGCAGGCGATCCCGTTCTACGACCGCTACCGATTGGGGGGGGAGCGGTCGCTACGCGGGTTCGAATACTATTCGGTTCTGCCACGCCATAAGGACGGCACCTACTTCTACGATGCCAACGGCGTGCAGCTCGGTGGTGACCGCTACCTACAGCTGAACCTCGAGTATCAGATCAAGGTCAAAGGACCGCTGAAGGTCATCCTCTTCTCGGACATCGGCAACACATGGTACGAGACCCAGGGGTGGGAGCTGAGCCTGATGCGCTACTCGTACGGTGTGGAGTTCCGGGTGTTCCTGCCGATGTTCCAGGCTCCACTGCGCTTCATCTACGGCATCAACCCCCACCCGTTCTCTGATGAGAAGAAGGCGGGCTTCCAGTTCTCGATAGGAAGCACGTTCTGAGGCAGTGAAGAGTCAAGAGTGAGGAATGAAGAGCTGAGAGTCCAAAGTTCAAAGTCGAAAGTACGAAGACCTTCGTCAAGAGCCTCGGGGAAGCATGAAAAGCACCCAACTCCTCGGCTCTAAGCTCTCGACCTTCAACCTTCGACTCCAAACTCCTGCCCCACCGCCGTCGTGCGCTGGTACACTTCTATGATGGAAGGCCAGCAACGACCGACGCCGGGGGGCGCGTTGCCGCCGCATCCAACCCTCGAACGCTACTACGGCCGCGATGACGAGAGGCCGCGGTTCGTCCGCCGACTGTTCGACTCCGCCGCGCGCGACTACGACCGCATCGAAGGGCCCATGGCACTTGGCTGGGGGCGTCGGTACCGCAGTGAGGCGTTGCGGCGAGCAGGGCTCAGCCCGGGTATGAAGGTGCTCGACGTGGCGATCGGGACGGGTTTGGTGGCGCGCGAAGCCGCCCAGCTCGCCGGTGACGGAAAGGTGGTCGGGCTCGACCCCAGCTTCGGCATGCTGCTGGAGGCCTGCCGGCAGCTCGGCGTCGCGGGGGTCCTCGGGCTTGGCGAACAACTCCCGATTCGCGATTGCGGGTTCGACTTCCTGAGCATGGGGTATGCGCTTCGACACCTTGGGGACCTGACGGCCGCCTTCAGGGAGTTCTTCCGCGTGCTCAGACCCGGCGGCACGGTGTGCGTGCTCGAGCTCACGCGGCCAACGAACAGATTCGGAGCCGGGCTGATCCGCTTCTACCTGAGGCGCGTCGTCCCGGCGTTCACGAGGTTGCGAACCCGCAACGTCGACGCGGAGCTCCTGATGCGCTACTTCTGGGACACCATCGAGAACTGCGTGTCCCCCGCCTCCATCCTCCAAGCACTGGACACCGCGGGCTTCATCGACGTCCAACGGGTCCTATCGATCGGGCTCTTCTCCGAGTACACCGGCCGGAAACCGGGTGCGGGAGACGGCTCTTCGCGCCCGGGCCGGAGGGAGGGCGGCGGCAACTTCTTCGTTCGCACGATCGCTCGTTAGACAGAGTTGTTGTGCGAGTCCGATGCAACCGCCACGACCTCCCCGCTGTTGGACTGCTTGATGAAGGCCGCCAGCGTCAGCGTGTCGGAGGCACCGTCGCCCGCGCTGGGCGGCGAGGCGCCCGCGCGCTCCCGGACATCGCCCACCGTGATCGCCTCCGGCGGCCGTGCCAGGCGCCATCCGGTCGATCCGCCTGTGAGAATCGGTGGCGTGGCCGCGAGTTGGGCCAGAACATCGTCGCCGGAGTGGCCGAGCATGCGGATGAGCTCATCCGTGGAGAGGCTCCCGTTTCGGTGGACCGTGGCGAGCAGGGTCAGCAGTCTTCGGGCACCGTCGGTTTGCCTTGTGGGCGAAGCGTGTCCGACCACCCAGGAGGCCTCGGCCCCGAGGAGAACCGCGAACCAGAGCAGAAAGAGTGAGATGAGGAAGAAGAGCAGCATCGAGATCGAGCCGTAGATGACGTTGAGGTCCGATACGAGGCCGATGTACGTCTGGAACGTGAGGTGGATGATCGTCAGCGCCACGGCCCCAACGGCAGCGCCGGAAAGAGCCGCTCGCCAGCTCACCCTGGTGTGGGGGACCCATCGGTAGAGTGCCGTCAGCACGACTGCGGCCAACAGCATAGGAAGCGGTCGCGTGACGGGAGCTGCGGCCAGGTACCACGGCCGCGAGGACAGCCAGTAGAGGGCCGAGAACAGCGCCGCGAGCAGCAGCGGCCCCGTCACGACGACCGTCGCAATCGAGACCAGGCGGACCTCCCATCGGCGTCGGCGGGGCAAACCCCAGATTGCGTTGATGACCTCTTCGATCTGCCAGAGCGAGTTGAATGTGACAACGACCGAGATCGCAACGGCCAACCAGCCGAGGGCCGCCGTACGCTGGGCGAAGGCGGCCAGGGTCGCCTGGACCCGGGTCGGCGAAAACGGGAACACGGTCGCGATCGCGCTCACGACAACCGCGGCCCGCTCGGGCTGGACTCGCCCCACTGTGACCAGCGCCACTGTCAACACAGGTACGATTGAAAGTACGGTCGTGTAGGCGAGGGCCCCTGACCGCAACATGAGCTGGTCCCTGTGCTGAGCACGGGCAAGTTCAGTCACGAAGCGGGCGAACCGGCCCAGCGACCTGCTCAAAGCGTCACCGTCTCTTCGAGGGATGGAAGCAGGCAGCGCCAGCCGAAGCGGGCCGCAAAGCGGTCGGCCAGTGCCCGGCTCGCTGCGGGCTCGCCGTGCGTCACGAACACGGTCGATGGGGCTCTCGTGGGCTCGCCGGCCCAGATGGTGAGCTCATCCGCGTCGGCATGGGCAGACAGCGAGGAGATGCTGCGGACCTGCGCGGCCACCGGAACCATCTCCCCGAAGATCTTGACCTCCCGCTCGCCGTCGAGGATCCGGCGCCCGCGCGTGCCCTCTGCCTGAAAGCCCACGAACACGACCGTCGTGCTCGGGTCGGGGAGGCGATGGCGCAGATGGTGGAGGATGCGCCCGCCTGTCGCCATGCCGGACGCCGAGATGATGATCGCCGGCCCCGAGATCGTGTTCAGCCGTTTGGACTCGTCGACCCGCCCGATGATCTCGAGGTTGGGAGGGACGAGGGGATCCACCCCACCGCGCACGAGCTCGCGCATTTCGGCGTCGTGCTCCTGAACGCATGAGCGGTAGGCCTCGGTTGCCTCGCGTCCCATTGGAGAATCGAGGAAGATCGGCAGCGGCGCGATTGCCTCGTCCTCGACGAGCTCTCGGAGGAGGTACAGCAGCTCCTGCGTACGGTCGATCGCGAAGGCCGGGACCAAGATCACACCTTTGCGTTCGATAGCCTCGGTGATGACCTCGGTGAGTTGCTCCCGGGGGTCGCCGGGGTCGTGGAGTCGGTCGCCGTAGGTGGACTCGACCACGAGGAAGGTGGAGCCGGGGTACGGTTCGGGTTCCTTGAGGATGGGGACGTCGTAGCGGCCGACGTCGCCCGAAAAGTAGATCGTGATGTGGTCTCCGCCGCCCACCTTGATGCGGAGTTCGACCGCAGCCGCGCCGAGGATGTGTCCCTGCCTGTGAAAGGTGAACTCGATCCCCGGTCGAAGGGTGAGCCGTTGCCCAAACGGCACGCCCTTGAGCGTGCCGAGGGCCTCCTGGGCGTCATGCACGGTGAAAAGAGGCAGAGCGGGTGCGTGTTTGGACGAACCGACCTTGGTCGCGAACCGTGCCTCTTCCTCCTGCAGGTGAGCGGCGTCAGGGAGCACGGCCTGGAGCAACCGGGATGTCGGGGGCGTGACGTACGTTGGGCCATCGAAACCCCCTCGAACGAGGCGCGGGAGGAAACCGGTGTGGTCGATGTGCGCGTGGGTGAGGATGACCGCTGCGAGGGACCCCACCGGTACCGGGAACGGCGCCCAGTTGCGGAGGCGGAGCTCCTTCAAGCCCTGGAAGAGACCCGCATCGACCAGGATGCGGGTGCCGTGAGCGTCGACCAGATAACGTGAACCCGTGACCGTTCCGGTGGCGCCGAGGAAGGTGAGAGAAACCATCAGGCAGCTCTACCATACTCGTGCAGCTACGTCGCATCAACCGGTTTTGTCGCATGTCCAGCTTCTCGTTTACCTTGCGCCGTTTCGGGCCGGGGCGTAGAATCGGTTTCATCAAGGGATCACTGGGAGGTGTCCATGACAACAGCGAAGAAGCCGTCGGGAGTCGACGAGAAGATCGACCAGTTGGAGGGCGCCGTGCACAACGTGCTCGAAGGGGCCAAAGAGTCCATTGCGCGGGCAGAGGGCTCGATGGAGAAGGCCAAGGAAGCGATCGGCGAAGGGTACGGAAAGGTGCGGTCCCGTTCATCGGAGGCCTACAGCAAGGCCAGGGTATACCTGACCGAAGCCCGGGCCGCGCTCGAGACTGCACGTGAGAAGATGGGTGAGCTCTACGGCCGCTCGCGCGAGGTCGCGGAAGAAGCGTATGCGAAGGCCAAGGAGAATTTCGACAAGCTCACCGTCGAGGTCAAGAAGGGCTACGCCAAGGTGAAGGCAAAGGTGCAGGAGATCGATGTGAAGGAAGTCCGCGACGACGTGGTGGACTACATCCGGCGCAACCCCGGCAAGTCGGTCCTGATCGCGCTCGGGATCGGATTCGCCGTGGGCTACCTGGTGCGCCGTCGGGAGCCGTAACACATGGACGACGAGAAGCTGGGCCACGACGAGCAGGAACTCGAACCATCGGCACCCAAAGAGGAGCCGTACGAGCTCCAGGACGAGGATGATGAGGCGGGAGCGGAACGCCGGCGTCTGAATGCAGACTTCCTCCTCGACAAGGTCATACCGGACGAGATCGACTGGCGCGACCTTGTCCGGCGGCACCCGATGCTGTCCGTCGGGGTGGCCGCCGGCCTGGGGTTCCTGATCGGGCGATCCAAGGGCGCCGCCATTGTCGCGGGCGTCTCGGCGGCGGTGACGAGTGGGGTCATGCGCCAGCTGTCGGATGTCCTCGACGGCGAGGTCTTCGAGTTCTGATCGCCTTGTCCTGGGGGTGAGCCATGCCCTGGTGTCCGAAGTGTGGTGAGGAGTACCGCGAGGGCTTCACCCGCTGCTCGGAGTGCGGCGTTGCCCTCGTGGCCGTGCCTCCTGCAAAGTCGGAGGCCTTGGCAGAGCCAGGACCCGCCTGGGTCGAGGTCGCATCCTACACGACAGCCGAGGAGGCGCGCCTCGCCCAGGGGCTCCTGGAGGAGCAAGGAATCGCCGCCGAGGTCGTTGACAAACACGTCGTGCTGAACCCGTTCCCGCAAGTCGATGAGGCCGAGGTGCTCCTGCTGGTGGCCCCCGAGGACGCTGAGCGGGCCGACGCCGTGCTTGCGCAGGCCGAGGCAGGAGACGACACTCTTTCCGAGGACGTCGATGCCGACGCCGACACGCCGGGGGAAACAACGCGGTGACGCTGCCCGCTTCGGTGGGGCGCTACACGGTCGTCGGTGAGCTCGGCCGCGGCGCGATGGGCGTCGTCTACAGCGCCCGCGATCCTGCGCTCGACAGGCCCGTGGCAGTAAAGATCATTGTGCCTCGCGCGGACGGCGGGGCCTCCACCAGTTCCGAGCTCGAGGCGAGGTTCCTGCGCGAGGCGAGGGTGGCGGCGCGCATCAGCCATCCCGGTGTGGTCACTGTCTTCGACGCCGGGCGTGAAGGTGATTTCCTCTACCTCGTGATGGAGCTCATAGACGGAGAGTCACTCGGCGAACGGGTTCTGCGCCGCGATTTCCCTTCAGCCCCCGATGCCCTCGAGCTCGCGGCCCAGGTTGCGGAGGCCCTGGGCGCCGCACACGCTCTCGGGGTCGTGCACCGCGACATCAAGCCCGGCAACGTCATGATCACCCGTCAAGGACGCGTGAAGGTGGCGGACTTCGGGGTCGCCAAGGCGGCCGGCGACGGGACCGACCTCACCCGCACCGGGATCGTCGTGGGCAGCCCGGCGTACATGGCTCCTGAACAGGTGCGCGGCGAGGTCCTCGACGGTCGTGCCGACCTTTTCTCCCTCGGCGTCGTGCTCTACGAGCTGCTGATGCACCGCAAGCCTTTCCCGGCCGACACGGTTACTACGCTGATCTACCAGATCCTCCATGAGGACCCGCTCGCTGACCCCAACGTGTCCCACGTACTTGGCGAGGACGCGGCGGCGTTCCTGCGCCGCTGCCTGGCAAAGACCGTGAGCGAGCGCATCCCCGATGCCGCAACATTCGCCAGCGGCGCACGAACCTTGGCGGCGGGTTTCGCTGCCGAAAGCCCGGTCACGGGTGCGTCGACGGCAACGATCGTGACGGGCGCGGTTCCGACGAGACGGCATCCGCGCGCGGGCTTGGTGGTAACGCTCGTCGGGGTCGGTCTTCTCGCCCTCGCTGGCGCGGTCCTGCTCAGGCACAGCGCCATATCACCCGCGAAGCCCGGTCCTCCCGGCGTCGTCCCGGACCAGGTGGCGCGCGAGAGGAACGGGAGCCGTGCGCCGGTGGTCCCTCTCGTTGGCTCGAACCTTCCCGCGCCTGCCGCACCGGTGCGCGTCGCGATCCGTCGGCCCACCGCTGCGCTGACGCCGGTCTCGTCACCTGGAGGAAGGAAGGCGCGGGCACCGGCCGCGCCGCCCGTGACGGAGCCATCGCAAGCAACGGGCGCGCAGACACCCTCGGCGGTTCCGCCGCAAGCGGTCGCTGTGCCCGCCGGCCAGGGCGGAATAGCGGTGCCATCGGTGGTCGCGATCTTCTACTGCCGGCGGGGTGCAGAGTTCAACGTGACACCGCCGCAGGCGCTCGTGACGGTCGACGAAACGGCGATCGGCCAGGCGGACAACGACGATCACTCACGGGGCGACAAGAAGTACGTCTTCTCCCAACCGGGCAAACACTATGTCAAACTCTCCGCCCCGGGGTTTCGCACGACCTGGATCGCAATCATGGTGGATTCCAAGGCAACCGAAGAGTTCGCCGACGTGGACACCAGGTTGCCTCAGCAGTGACACCGCGCCTGGAGGTTCTCCGGCCCGGCGCCTCTCCCGCCAACCCTGGGATTCATCTCGCCTGGCGGCGCAACTCCTCGAGGGCCCGGCGGACCGGCTCGGGCACGAGGCCCGAGACGTCGCCGCCCAGCCGCCAGATCTCGCGGACGACCCGCCCCGAGAGGTAGGTGAACTCCTCGGTGGGCGTGAGGAACACCGTTTCGGCAGGGTTCCAGAGCCTGCGGTTCATGAGAGCTATCTGGAACTCGTACTCGAAATCGGAAACCGCCCGCATTCCGCGAAGGATCACCCGGGCACGGCTCTCGCGCAGGAAGTCGACGAGGAGCCCCGAGAAGGCGGTCACTTCGACCCCGGGCATGTCCTCGAGCGTGCTGCGAATGAGGTCCACGCGTTGTTCCGTCGGCAGCAGCGGCGTTTTGTCCGTGTTCTGGAGGACCCCCACCACGACGCGCGGGAAGATCGTGATCGCCCGCCGAACGATATCGAGGTGCCCGAGGTGGAAGGGATCAAAGCTCCCGGGGTAGACCGCGGTGATCGGCTGCTCGATCACGGTTCTTCCTCCACCGCCGCAGTGGCTGGCGGGGTGTTGTCGACGACGACCACGCTCGAAAGCGCCTGCACTCTGGCTGGCGTCTCCGGGTTTGACGGTGCGTCGGTCGCCGTGAGACGGAAGCGATACAGACCGTCGGCCAGCGCCTGCGTGTCAAGTGCGATCGACGTGACCTCGAGGTCGTCGCGGACCTTCCACCACGCATCGCTGCCCGCCCTCCCTACCTCAACCGTGAACCGAAGGGGGTCGCCGTTCGGGTCGTCGGCTTTCCAAGACAGGCTCTGGTAGCCGACCCTGTAGTACTTCTTGCCCAGCCGGTCCTGCGTCTCCTTGGCCTCGTCGTCAAGCGTGGTGAAGATCCCCGATAGGTCGGGGTGCTGCACCTCGACGATGCGGTCGGACGGGGGCGGCCCCTTGAGAAACACCTCGCCCGGCTCGTGGACGGTGAACTCCTTGATCTCGGGCGGCAGGTTGATCTGACGGTACGTCACCTCGGTCCGCCCCACGCGCGGGATCGACGCTGCCGCCGCGGGCTCGAGCTCCACCTGCCATTGGAGGTAGCGTGCGGGGGGTGCCGCCACCTGGCCGCCAGGGCACCCCACCGGTGCGGACCACGCACTCCACGTATCGTCGGGGGGCGCGCTCGCACCGGAGCGAAAACGGAGCGTGCACCCCCCTCGGGGGGGCAACTCGCCGACGAGCTCGGCATCGCCCCACTGCGCCGGCTGGCCGGCATCGAGCGGAGGGGACGCGAAGGTGCCGTGAACCTTGCCCGAGCGGTGGAGCAGCCTGGTGGGGCTTTGGGTGAGCACCCAGGCCCCGCCGGCGGCTATGCGGACCACCTGTGCGGCATTGACCGTGTCGAGCATGGCAGCCGAGCCCTCGACGAGCTGCCATAGCTCGCCGTCGAGGCCCGTGCCGATGACCAAACCCACGTCGCCCCATGCCAGCGTGGAGGCGATCTGCTTGGTGAAGCGGTGGACCGTCGTCGCAGCCCCCTGGGGAAGGATACGTACGATTTCGGACGTCGCGGGTCCCTTCGGCGTCTCGGGCGTCGTGCTCGTGCTTTCGCTCACGGACACCGTAACGATGGCCTCCCCGTCATCCTTGGCGGGGGGCTTGCCCAGGGTCGGATCACCGGCGATCCCCGCGGCATAGGTGGCACCATCCGGGGCAGGCGCGAGTGCCGCGACCTCGGTGAAGCTCGAGTCGTACACGACGCCCGGCGGGGTAGTGCCGGTCCAGCGCATCACGAGTCCTTTGCCCGAGGTTCCGATGAGCAGCACGTCGCCGGTTACCGCGAGACACCGGGCGTGCCGGTCGGGGATCGCGGCCGCGAGCTCGAGGCCCTTGGCGGTGAAGCGCATCAACCTGCCGGGGTTACCCGCCGCAACCACCAGGCCGCCCTTGAACCAGGCAAGGTCCCAGAGGTTCCCGCCCTGCAGACGGGCCACTTCTTCGATTGCGCCCTTGGCCTTGGCGCTCCGCAGCAACAACGCGGGAGCGGCGGTGGCCGCCCACAGGTTCTCATCGGGATCGAGCAGGAGCGCCGTGATTTGGTCTGCCTTGGCCTCGCCGACCAGTTCCTTCCTGCCCTCACGCACCCGGTAGATGCGGGCCGGGTGGCCGGTGCCCACGAACGCCGTCCCGTCAGGCGCGACGACGACGGCGAGGCCGAGCGGCTCGTCGAACGTCGCCACGGGTGTGAGCGGGGCTAGCGGGCGCAGCGAGCCGTCCGGGAAGATCATGACCCCGTGGCCGGTGGCACCGGCGAGGGCACGAGGTGTGTCCAGGACGAACCGCCGTGTCTGCGACGCGTGTGCCGAGCCGAAGGCAATCAGGACGAACAGGACGGCGATGGGGCGTCTCACGGCACCTCCGGTCCGGGGCGGACGATGAGCGGAACGCGCACGGAGCCTTCGAGGACGTAGGAACCGTCCACGCGGTCGGTCGCGAGCACGGCCGTGGAGAGGCGGGTCAGCGCCCGACTCCCCATGCCCGAAGCGAGGGTCACCGACCACGAAGGCGGCAACCCGGGCTGCGAGACGCCGGGCATCGCCGCTCCGCGCTCGTGCGCCTCAAGGGCAACCACCAGCGTGGTGCTGCTTTCCAGTTGTTGAAGCTGGTCCAGCTGACCGGCGAAATCGTTCGGTATCGTCGCCTCCGCGCGCAGACGGTAGTCGCTCCAGCTCGCGCCGTCGGCAATCAGGAGGTCGAGCGCGCCGGGCCGCACGGTCGCCGGCACCGTGATCACGACCCGCCGGCTCTCGACGGCTCGCTCGTGCGGCTGCAGGCGCACCTCGACCGGCAGCTCCTGGCCGGGGTTCACGGTTGTGCGGGCAGGCACGGCCTCGAGAATGGTCGCACCCAGAGGCTCCTCTTCGCGATCGAGGACCAGATCGAGCCCGGTCACCGGAGGGTGGGGGAACGAAGAGTTGGCGAGGAAGCTCACAACGGTGCCGGCGAACAGCGACAGGCGCGCCAGGGCATCGGGTCCCCGCGATGCTTGCCGCACCGAAACCTCGCGTCCGTCACCGGTATGGACGGTGAGCGCCATTCGCACGGCGGCCTCTCCCGAGGAGGCGCCTCGCGCCGTGAGGCAGGCGTTCGCGAGGAAGGTGACGAGCAGCGGTTGCAGGATCGGCATCTCGGCGATTCTGAACTGCCACGTTACCTCGCCCGTGACGTCGCGGACGCGCACCGAAACCGGTGTTCCGGCAGGTGCCGGCCCAACCAGCGCCAGCACGCCGGCTGAGCGGTCTGCCACCAGCGTGCCAAACGGTTCGCCTGTTGCGAAGATCTTGAACGGGGTCTGATAGGAGTCCTCGACCGCCAGCACCCTTGCGCGCGCCACCGGCAGCTTCACAGCGCCCAGACCGAACATCGGGTGGCCAAACGCCCACAGGCGGTCACCATCGCGTGCGGTCACCGTGCCTCCGGCGGCGAGTGACGCGTCCCCCCACACCAGTTGGACCGCGATCATGTCGCCAGCTTCGGGAACTCCGGCGAGGCCCCGGGCCGTTCCGCCCGGTACCGGCTGCGACCCCATGTGAGTGAGCACGTCTGTGGCGAGCCCCGGCGGCACGGGCAGGCCCGTCACCGCCAGCAGCTGCGGCGGGAGGTCGGACCGCGACGGGAGCTGCGGGAGGACCGTCCACGGCTCGATCCCTCCTTTGGTGATGGCCGCAACCTGTGCCAGCGTCGGGCCCGGCGCGACCGTGGCGCCGCCCACCAGCGGAATGTCGTGCATGGTGGCGAATGGGGTCACCCCGGCCAGCGGCTCCTTGGCCCAACTCCAGCCGAAGGCGAGGGCGCCGAGGAGCTTGCCATCCAGGTACACCGGCGAGCCGCTGACGCCGGCCGCCACGCCGGTGCCGGCGAACCGGGCGTCGGCGAGGCGCACGAGCACCGCCTTGCGATCGGGGCCCATGGCGTCGAGCACACCCATCACGGTCACGGGGATTTCGAGCCGCTCCCCTCCGGACCACTCGGTGACGCACACACCCTTCTGGCCCGGCCGGACGGTCGTGGGGTCGAGCCAGGTGGTGGCGGCCGAAAGGATGAGCGGCAGGAGGACGGACGCCATCGGCGATCAGGCGCTCAACCTGAGGGCCCGCGAGAGGTGCCGGCCGGTGAGCGGCAGCAAGGCCGGGAGCTGCTGGATGAGCTGCGCGAGCTCATCGGGGACGACCGCCTGGGCCGCATCCGAGAGGGCCTGTGACGGATCGTGATGGACCTCGATCATGAGACCGTCGGCCCCTACGGCTGCCGCCGCACGCGCCATCGGGACCACCTTGTGCCGCTTGCCCGTTCCGTGGGAGGGGTCGACGATGATGGGCAGGTGCGAGAGGCGCTGCACTGCCACGACGGCGGCGAGGTCCAGGGTGTTTCGGGTGTGGTCGGCAAAGGTGCGGATCCCCCGCTCGCAGAGGACAACCTGGTAGTTGCCTTCCGCCAGCATGTACTCCGCGGCCATGAGCAGCTCCTCGACCGTCGCGGCCATGCCGCGCTTGAGCAGTACCGGCATGCGTGTCTGACCGGCGAGGCGGAGGAGCGAGTAGTTCTGCATGTTTCGGGCGCCAATCTGGATCATGTCGCAGTACTTGGTCACGAGCTCGAGGGAGCGCTCGTCCAGAGCCTCCGACACGATCGGCATCCCAACCTCGCGCCCCACGTCGCGGAGGATCACGAGCCCCGGTTCGCCGAGTCCCTGGAATGTGTACGGCGAGGTGCGGGGCTTGAACGCGCCTCCGCGCAGGATCTGCGCCCCCGCCTTGCGAACGGCGCGCGCAACGGTCAGCGTCTGCTCCGGCGCCTCCACTGAGCACGGTCCGGCGAACACCGCGAAATTGTCTCCGCCGACCGGAACCCCGCTGACCATTACGACGGTGTTCTCGGGTTTGGCTTCGCGGCTCACCAGCTTGTAGGGGTGAGAGACAGGGATGACCTCGAGCACGCCAGGTAGGTTCTCGAAGACGGCGGGCTCGACCGCTCCCTGGTTGCCCGTGATCCCTATTGCGACACGCTGGGCGCCCGGGATTGGATGCGCTTTCAGACCCAGTGCAGCAATTCGCTCGATGACCTGCTCCACCTGCTTGGCGGTAGCCGCCATCGTCATGACAATCAGCATCGTCGCTCCCTCAAGACCGGGGCTATACTAGCCGAGGCAGGGAGGTTGTCAAAGTGAAGAGGGTGGTGCTCTTCGGTGTTGCGCTCCTGCTGGTGGCCCAGCAGGCCTTCGCGGTCTACGTGCTGATCCTGCGCAACGGCGACCGCGTGGTCGCCAGGGAGAAGTACCAGGTGAAGGGTTCCAACGCCGTGTTCATGACCAAGATCGGCACCCTGACCTCGCTTCCGCTGTCGCAAATTAACGTGGAAGCCACCGAAAAAGTGAACGGACAGGGGCTTGGCGACGCCCAGCTCCTTGAGTGGGTGGACGCCAAGAAGATCGTTCCAACGCCCACGCCGACACCCCCGGTCGCATCCCTCGGTCGC
Organism: Terriglobia bacterium; assembly: GCA_020073245.1. Taxonomy (GTDB): domain Bacteria; phylum Acidobacteriota; class Thermoanaerobaculia; order Thermoanaerobaculales; family Thermoanaerobaculaceae; genus RBG-13-68-16. The sequence continues at coordinate 83,483 of JAIQFQ010000006.1, forward strand.
ATCAAGGCCGGCATCGCTGCAAAGGAGGGGATCGCCACTCGCCCAACGCCCACCCCGGGTGTGATGTTCCGCGAGAGGCACTACCGAGATGCACAGGTGGACCAGGCGTTTCAGCAGGGGCTCGAGGCCTACCACCTCTACCTCTACCGGACGAGCGAGGGAACCTTGCCGGGCTACCTGTTCATTGAGATTTCGGTCAACGGCCAGCCGGAGACGCTCAAGGCGCTCCAGGCCGTCACCTCGACCTACCAGCTTTGCGCCCAGAAGGCACCCGAGCGTGTACCCGAGCGGGTCGAGCTCCAGATGCTCAACGAATCGGGCAAGGAGGCCGGGGTGTTTCGGCTTTCGGCGGCCGATGCCGCCGAGTTTGTCAGCGGCAAGGTCACACCCGAGGCGTTCTACATCCAGCACGTGATCTTCTGATCGGGAGGGCCCGTGCCATGCCCGCCCGACCGCCCGGCGCTCTCGACCCCCTGGGCCCCCCCCGTTCGGACGGAGTGAATTCGGGCGAGCGGATCAGCAGTCGCCACAGGTGGTGTTTGGTGGTGAGACTCGCGGCGGTCCTCCTTGTGGCCATTTCGTGTCGGGGACCGCTCCCGGCGCCCGAGTTGAAGTACCGGCAAGAACGCGAGCAGGCAGTGAAAGCCGCATTGCGTCCATCGGAGGCGGGTCGCTTCCAAGGCCTGCGCTTCTATCCGTTCGACCCCGCCTGCAGGTTCCGGGCCATGATCGAGCCGATCGTCCCGCCGGAAACGCTTCGGATTGCCGCCAGCAACGGGGAACAGCGCGCCGCCCACCGCGTCGGTCGGGTGCGCCTCGGCTTCCCGAACGGCACGGCGGTGCTCACCATCTTCCAGCTCGACGATATGCGCGCGGAGTATCCGGATGCCCTCTTTCTGCCGTTTCGCGACTCTGGCGCCGGCGCCGAGACCTACGGCGCCGGCCGCTACCTGGAGATCGAGAGGTTGGCGGGCGGCGTCGTGAGCCTCGACTTCAACCGCGCGTACAACCCCGACTGCGCCTACGGAATCACGGGCCAGTGCCCGATCACGCCGCCGGAGAACACCGTCTCGTTCGCGATCAAGGCCGGCGAAATGATGCCCGCAGGACATTTTTGAGCTGGACTTCAAACGGTCGCCGGGGTCGCGTTCGTTCATGCCACTCGTCCAGTCGGGAGTGATGCGTCTGCTATAAGGAGAGTGGGTGCTCGCCGTCAGCCTGCTGCTTGCCGTAGCTCCGTCGCTGCCGCCGGTGATCGCCGATCCGCGCCTGGGCGCCTCGGACTGGCAACTCGTCAGGAGCGACCAACCGCTCCCGCCGCCGGGCGCTGCTGGGTACTTTCTTGTCCTGCCTCGTCCTCCGGTCGAATCGGACCAGCGTTGGCTCGAAGCGGCCGTAGCGTTGGCCGGTCGGCGCGTCCCGGTGGTCGCGATCGGGTCCGTCCCGCCGGCGGCTGCGGTGCTGCCGTACCTCGATGGTTTCGCGCCGGACCCCCCGCCGAAGTCGGCTGCGCTGCCCGAACTGCAGGGCCGGGTCGGGATACCCGTGGTCGTTGCCGTTACGGACCCCGAGGCTGCGGTCCTGGCACTCGCGGCCGGCGCGACGGCCGTGCTCATCGGTCACCCCGACCCTGCCTGGGCAGGAGAGCTGGGGGGACTGCTCCCAGAGCCGCAGCCGGCACGAGTCGGCCCCCGCGAGCTCCCGACCGCGATCCGGTCGAACGACCTCGCGACGGTGGTGGGTCTGCCGGCAGACTTCCCCGGCGGGAACGTCGTCCTGCCGGGCCCCTGGTACGGCGCCGCGACGCTGCTCGCCGACGGCAGGCACGCGCTGGCGCTTCAGAGGAGCGGCGAGGGCGCGACAGTCGTGCTTCCACCGCTCCCCCGCGGCGGGGTGTTGATTGCCGCGCGGCCTGCCGAGGCGGGCGCCGCCTTCGAGAACGTTCAGGTGAGTGGGGATCGTTTGCCTTTGGCCGCCGAGGTGCTTGCGCGCCACCAGCGGGCCGCCGCTCGACAGGAGCGCTTGGTCCCGCGGTGGCGTGCCGAGCAGCGTCTCCTCATCCGCGTCTGGGTGGCGGAGCTCTCGCGCAGCTTCGAGGTGGCGCTGGCGGGGCCGGCGTTTTCGGAGCGCGTCGTGGGCACGGACTGGGAGATCACCCGAGCCTGGGTGGACGGCGTGAGCTGGGACCCCGACCACCTGCCGGACCTCCCGCTGCTGGAGCCTCAGCGGGCGCCGGTGCCGCCGCTCACGGTACGGCTAAGGTCGGCGTACCGGTACGAGCTTGCCGGGGTTGAGCGGCGACAGGGGCGGCGTTGCTACGCGCTGACGTTCGCCGACGATCGGCCAGGCGTCCCGGCACGGCGTGGCACCGCGTACATCGACGCGGTCACGTTCGGTCTCGTGGAGCTCGAAGAGCTCGCGGAGGGGCTCCCAGACGAGGTCAGGGCGACCCGTTCGGTCACGTCCTATCAGGCGGTCGACCTGTTCGGCGAGACGGTGTGGATGCCATCGAAGGTCGTGGCCGACGACCTGCTCTCGGTGTTCGGGAGCTCGGCGACCGTCCATCGCGAGTTGGAGGTCTCCGACCTCGCGATCGACCCGCCCGGCTTCACGCCTGACCGTGCGGCCGCCTACGCGCGCGAGCACCGAATGTTCCGGGATACCCCTGCCGGCGTCCTCGCTCTGGTGCCTGACGGCCGGGGCGGACGGATACCAGGCGGGGCGACGGGCCGCTCGCAGAAGTTCCTCATCGCAGGCGTGGCCTACGACCCGGGGTTCTCGATCCCGGTACCGTACGGCGGACTGCAGCTTCAGGACTTCGACTTTCGCCGTCGCGGCGACCAACTCCGCCTGCTCATCGCCGGCGTGATCAACGACGCCGCCTACTCGGCGCGCCGAGGTGACACGGACCTCTCCCTGCGAGCGTTCGTGCAGCTGCTGCCCTTCTCCAACAGCCTCTACCTCGGCGGGGTCGAGCACAAGGGCCAGGCCGTGAAGGTGATGCACCAGAGCGTGGGTGCCGGCGTCGCCACGTCCGTGGGCGTCGTGCGGGCCCTTCTTGATGTTGGTGTGAATCGCTGGGACTTCTCCCGCGACGACACCACGGCCGCCGACTTCATCCTGCCATCGGGGACGTTTGAGCCGACGGTGCGTGTGCAGGGCGAGGCGGCGCTGGGCGCGGCCACGGTGAGCCTGATGGGCGAGGCCGGATGGCGCATGACGTGGCGCGCCTGGGGGCTCGGCGCGAGCGAGAAGCCGAAGACGAGCTGGCAGCGCGGCCGGGTGCTCGTCGTCTACGAGAAGGCACTGTTCCCGCTTGCAAAGCTGCACCTTGACGCCGAGGCCTGGACGGGCCGCGATCTCGACCGTTTCTCGGCCCCGTCGCCTTCGCGCTTCGGAGCGCTGCGAATTCGCGGCATCGCCTCGGACCGGGTCCTTCCGGAGCGGATCGGAGTCGTGCGGGCCTCGCTCGCGCTGCCGCTGTCCCCGACGGTGCGCGCAGAGGCGGGCGTGGACGCCGGCTGGGTGCACGACATCACCGGCCAGTACCGCGCGCAGCCGCTCTCGGGCGTGTCATTCGGGCTGACAACCCCGGGGCCGTGGGGCACGCTGGTGCAGGGCAGCGTGGGCTACCCGCTCGCCACCCCCGGCCCTCACCGCCCTACGGTTGAGTTCTTCCTCCTCCGCCCCCTCGCCCACAGGTAGGCGGCGCGGCTACACGCACCGTGCCGCAGTCCTGCGTTGCGCGTTGTTTCGGACGACGGACCACGGTCCACGGACCGGGGTCGTTCCGGCGCCGCCACTAGAGGGTGACGAGGATGATGCCGACGATGGCGACCGCCGACGCCGCCAGCTTTTTGCGGGTGAACGGTTCCTGCAGGAAGATCGCCGCCAGGACGAGAACGTAGATCGTGCTCGACTGGTTGAGGATCGCGGCGATCCCGACCTTGGTGTACTTCATGCCGGCGATCCAGAAGATGAGCGCCAGGTACGAGCCGAGCACGGCGCCCGGCAGCGAGAAGCGCCAGCCCCGCGATGGGCGAAAGACGTGCAGGATTTCGCGCCGGCGCGGAGACAGCAGCGTGATCGGGACCATCACCCCAAGGCAGCCGATCTGGCGGATCGCGGTCGCCCACAGCACGGGAGAGTGATCCAGCACGGGCTTCGCGATCACGATCCCGAGCGCCAGCGCGATCATCGCGAGCACGCCCCAGATCACGCCGAGGGCGAGCTGCCGGCGGGAGACACCGTGCGGCGGGTCGTGCTGCGCGGCGGTGAGCACGCCGGTGAGGACGAGCGCCATGCCGAGGAGCTGCAGCGCCGAGAGACGCTCGCCCAGCAGCACTGTGGCGAGCAGCACGGTCAGCGGCGCGTAGAGACAGTCGATGATCGCCGAGATGCCTGCTCCGACCGCGTTGAGGCTCATGTGGAACAGCGTGTCGGAGGTGGCGATGGCAATGATTCCGCTCGCAAAGAGGATCAGGACGTCCCGCAGCGACCCCTGCCAGTGCACCTGGCCGGCCACGACCACCGTTGGCAACAGGAGAGAGGTCGAGACGACGACGCGGAAGAGGTTGAGCGAGAAGGGTGACACCGTTTCCCCGGACCTCTTCAGGAGGATCACGGCGGCCGCCCAGATCAGCGCGGTCAGAAGGGCAAAGAGCTGGCCCACGGGTCACCCGTCAACAGACACGCGCGGCAGGATACCCGATCGCCCGCGTCGTGCTCCGTGGCGCCGCCGGCGTGGGCAAAGGAAGACGGAAGAGGGGAGAAGGAAGTGGCAAGACGGAAGCGTGGGGGAAACTTGTCTTTCGTTTACCCTCTACCTTCTACCCTCTTCCCGCCTCTCCGCTACGGCTGCTCGGCGGGGGTGCCCTTGTACATCCACGCGTTGCGCGCGCCATAGCCGGAGGCGTCGAGCCGGCCACGCAAGGAGCGCGACAGGTCAGGGTCCTTGATCTCCCGGAAGACCGCTGGGTTGAGCTCGACCGCCCTGAGGAGCTGGCTCATGCCTTCCTCCCTGTCGCCGGCCATCAGCAGGGCGATACCGAGGTCGAAGCGCACCTCGGGTCGGTCGGCCAGGGCCAGTGCACGGCCGAAGCTGTCGAGCGCAGCCCGCGTCTCGCCGGCTTGGGCGGCGACGTTGCCCATTGTCAGGGCGGCTTCCCAGGAGTTGGGTAACCAGCGCAACGGTCTCCGGAGATTGGCAAGAGCCGTGCGGGTCAGCTCGGTCTTCGCCGAAGGTCGCATCGGCGATGAGCGCAGCGATTCCACGAGGACCTTGGCCTGTCGAAAGGCGATGGTCGCGCGGTACCTTTGCCACGTAACGGTGATGGCGATCCCGACGAGGATCCCGATTGCGAGGAGACGCAGGCGCCCCGACCAGCCCGTCGGGTCGGGTGGTGGGGGGAGCGGCGGGACCGCGAGTGCCGCCAGGACCACCCACTGGGCCGCGACGGCAGCGAGGTGGAGCGGGAACTGCGTGAGGGCGAGAACAGTCGCAGCAGCTGCAATTGGCAGCGCGTCGACGATGCCACGCGCGGGAGGACCTTTGCGGCGCCAGACGAGGACGGCTCCCGCGGCGGCCAGGAGGAGGCCAAGCCCGCCGGTCTCGGCGGTGTACTGGAGCGGCTCGCAGTGTGCCTCGCCGAAGCCGGTCACCATGCCCAGTACGCGACCCCGCTCGGCGAGCGCGTCCAGGCTCTGGAAGCGGAACGAGTTCGCCTCGAACAGGCCGAACCCGACCCCGGTCGTCGGCCGAGCGGCAAGCATCGAGCCCGCCGCCACGTACGCCGCGCCACGTGCGCTGCCGAGCCAGATCAAGCCGCCCCTGCGAGCCTCCCCCACGGCCGCCGTCACCCTTCGGGCGAGGGGCGTCGCAACGAACACCACGACGGCAACGGCCAGGACCGCGGCGACGACCGGAATGCGCCTCGCCGGTTTGACCCGGCGCCAGGCGAGAGCCGAAACGCCGACGGCCAGGGCGAGGACGCCGCTGAGCGTGCCTGTGCCGAGCAGCACGCCGGCCATGAGAACGGCGGCGCCGGCCCACACGGGCCTCCGGTGACGCCTCTCCAGAGCGTGCTCGGCGGCCACCAGCGCGGGCAGCGCGAGGAAGACAGCCACCTCGCCGGGATTGCCGAACGTCCCGATCCAGCCGTAGCGCCCGCTCAGGAGGAGCAGCGAGAAGGCCTGGGGCTGCCAGGAAGGCACGAGGAACAGGAGTACGAGGCCTGCTTCGATGGCGCCAGCCCAGACGACGAGGCGGAGGAGCGACCGGCGGCGCTTCTCTGACAGCTGGCGCAGGGCACCCCAGCCCAGAGCCGCGAGCACGATGGGGAGCACGTCGACCAAGGCTCGTGCGGGCGCCGGACAGGCGAGGGCGCTGAGAGTCCCCCCGGCGATCACGCCGCCCCACGCCGGCCACCAGCGATCACGCCACGAGGCCCCGCCCAGGTTCGCCACTGTGAACACCGCGGCCAGGACGCTCCATGCGGCCAGGGCCAGCTCGCGCTTCGGTCCGCGGAAGACCTCGAGGGCCCTGCTGTCGAACACCAGCGGCACGACGAGGACGAGCGCGACCGCAGCCAGGAAGGACAGGGCCGCGAGCACTCGGGCGGTCGGAGGTCCGCTTGCCGGTGCCGGGCGCGTGCGACTCACGGCTACTCTTCCAGGCGCACGGACACGATGCGGGACACGCCCGCTTCCTCCATGGTGACGCCGTAAAGCACATCGGCGTGCGCCATGGTCCGACGGTTGTGCGTGATCAGAAGGAACTGCGTGCCCTCGCTCATCTCGCGCAGGAGGCTCGCAAGGCGTTCGACGTTCGCGTCGTCGAGGGGAGCATCCACCTCGTCGAGTAGACAGAACGGCGCCGGCCGGATTCGGAAGAGCCCCAGCAGCAGTGCGACCGCAGCGAGTGCCTTCTCGCCGCCGGAGAGCAGCAGCACCGACTGTGTGTGCTTGCCCGGTGGCCGCACGCGGATTTCGATTCCGCTCTCGAGCGGAGCGTCGGGGTCGGACAGCTCGGCCTTCGCCTCGCCGCCGCCGAAGAGCTGCCGGAAGACGACATCGAAGGCGACGTTCACCTCGGCGAGCGTGGCGAGGAATCGCTCCGCGCACGTGGCGTCGAGTTCCTTGACCGTGCCGGCCAGCGACTCCATGGAATGCTCGAGGTCGCGGCGCTGCTCCTTGAGGAAGGCATGGCGTTTTTCGAGCTCGTCACGCTCGGCGACGGCGAGCTCGTTCACCGGGCCCAGCGCCTCGAGTTCGGCCGCGAGGCCTTGCTCGTGCGTCTCGAGCTCGGGCACGGTCTCGACCGCCGGCGGCTCCGGTAGCTCGGCCTGGCCCGCCAGCGTCAAGGCGATGGTCTCCTCCAGCTTCTCGCGCGCCGCGTTCGCCTCGGCGAGGGCGAGGCGTGCCGCGTGGGCCGCGTCGCGGGCGGCGAGATGCCCGACCCGACGCTGCTCGGCCTCGCCCGTGGCGGACTCGACGCGCAGACGGATTCCCTCGACCTCGGCCGTGAGCCGCTCGACCTCGTTGTGGGCGGCGGTCCGGTGCGCCAGCAGTTCCTCGAGCTCGACCCGCGCCGAAACCGCCGCACGTCCGGCGGCCTCGGCGTGATCGCCTTGGGCCTTAACCTCGTCACGAGCGGCTATCTCGCGCCGCTCGAGTTCCGCCAGCTCTTCGCCGTGGCGTTCGACATCCCGTCGGGCCGCAGCCGCGCGCTCGAGCGCCAGCGCCTCCGCGCCGCGCGCACGCTCGGCCTCGGCTCGCGCCGACGCCGCGGCCTCCCGCGCGCGGTCGGCGTCGCGTGCGAGGGCGTCCACCTCGGCCTCCATCTCGGAGGCGCGCTTTCCGAGGCGTTCGACCTCCTCGCGTGCCACGACGAGACGGCCCGCCAAGGCGTTGCCCTCCTCGCCGAGACGCGTCAGTTCGGCAGCGAGCGCCTCCAGCTCGCGCTCGAGCCGCTGACGCTCGCGGTGGAGCGACGATCTCGCGGACGATGCTGCCGCCAGCGCCGCAGCGGCCGCCTGCACCGCGGTGTCGTGCTCGGCCAGGTGCGGCCCGACCTCCGCGAGCTCGCTCTGGACCCGCTCGAGCGCCGCGACGGTCGCCTCCTCGCGGGCGGCGGCCGCCTGCTCCGTCGCGAGCACGTCGCGTTCACGGATCCGCAGTTCGAGGGTGCCGGGAGCGGCGGCGCGAGATCCTGGCAACTCCAGTAGTGTGCCCCGCCGCCGGCCGCCGCCGGGCAGCAGGACCACCAGATCGGGGTCGGTCACGGCAAGCTCCCGCGCGTGTGCAAGGTCGCGCGCCACGGCGGCGCGCGGAAGCGCGGCCGAGAGCCACCCTGCGTTCTCCGGCGCCGCGCCGCCCTGTTCGAGCAACGGCGACGGCCACCGGGGCAACGAGCGGTCGGCCACCACCACGGCGAGCTTCCCCTCGACCCCGGGTGCCTGCACCACAAGCAGCGCGGCACTCTCCTCATCGATGCAAACCGGAAGGTTCAGCAGGTCGCCGTAGGCACGGTCGAGGAGCCTTGCAACGTCCGGGTCGGGGGCCAGAAAGTCGGCAACGGTGCCGAGGAGCTTCTCAGCGGGGAGTGCGCGGGCGAGGGCGTTCGGCAGCGCGCGTGCCTCGGCGAGCAGGCGGCCGAGGCCTTCTCGCTCATGGCGAGCCTGCCACCGCTCGTGGCCGGCCCGGTCGCGTTCGGCCGTGAGCTCGGCCGCTTTCCCGGCCAGCGCCTCCTGCCGCGCGCGCAGCTCCTGTCGTTCGCGCTCCAGCGCCGCCGCCGACGCCGCGGCGGCACCCTCCTTCGCCGCGGTCTCTTCCTCCGCCTTCGCCTCCTGGGTGAGGTGAATCGAGAGTCTCTCGTGCTCGGAGGTCAGGCGCGTCCGTTGGTAGCCGTCCTGCTCGAGCTCGACCTCGAGCCTATGGACGCGGTTTCGCGCCTCGCTCGCGGCCGCGACTGCAGCGAGCAGGCTCCGGCGGGCCTCCTCGGCCTGGGCGCCCGCCGATCGCGCAACGGTCTCCGCGGCTTCCGCCGCCGCTCCGGCCGCGTGTGCTTCACGCTCGCAACCGACGCGAGTGCCCTCGGCGCCAGCGAGCGAAGCCGCGAGGATCGTCCCCTGCTGTGCGAGCGCCTGAGCGGCAGCGGCCAATCGGTCGGCCTCGACGGCGGAGGCCTCGCGGCGGGCCGACGCCTCCGCATTCTCCCGGCGGGCGGCCGCCTCTTCGGCCTCGCGGCGTTGCGCGAGGGCGTCGCTCTTGGCCTCCTGGTCACGGGCGGTCGTCAGGCGCTCCTGAGCTCCATCGAGGTCGCGGCGAGACGTCGCCAGAGCGGCCTCGGCGCTCGCGAGCAGTGTCGCGGCTTCGGCCTCGCCAAGGCCGACCGCCGTCAGCATCTGCTGCCTCTCCACAACCGCCAGAACCAGCACGGCCCGCTTGCCAGCGAACAGCGCGGCACGCACCTCGGCGAGCGCGGTCCGCAGCTCACGGTGCTTTTCGGCGCGCCGAGCCTGGCGCCGCGCCTGCTCGAGCGCTCGCTTGACCTCGGCTGCGACGTCGGCGAGCCGCAGGAGATTGGCGCTCGTCTCCGCGAGCTTCAGCTCCGCCTCGTGGCGGCGTGCGCGGAATTTCGTGATGCCGGCAGCCTCCTCGAAGAGGTTCCGCCGCTCCGTGGCCTTGACCGACAGGACCTGACCGATCCGCCCCTGTTCGATGATCGCGTAGGCGCGCGTGCCGAGGCCGGCGTCGAACAGCTCGTCCATGATGTCCTTGAGGCGGACGCGACGCCCCTGCATGCGGTAGTCCGACGTGCCATCCCGCATCACGCGGCGGGAGATCGTGAGCCTTCCGTCAGTGTCCGGCCAGCGCCCGTCCGGTGAGGCCAGGGTGAGGTTCACCTCGGCGGCGCCAAGCGGTGGTCGGCTCGGGGCGCCCGTGAAGATGACATCGGCCATGTTCTGGGAGCGCAGGAGGCGCGCCGATTGTTCGCCGAGCACCCAGGCGATCGCGTCGGAGATGTTGGATTTGCCGACACCGTTGGGCCCGACGATGGCGATGATCGCGCCCGGAAAGGAGAGCTCCACACGTCCGGCGAAGGACTTGAAACCCTCGAGGGTGAGCGAAGCGAGACGCACCGATCCCATCGTCGAACCCGGGATACTACCACCGTTCGTACCGCCGGACCGCCCACGGCGTGGCTATCTCATTTCGCCGCCGGCGTCCTGCTGAGGAAGACACGAGACGGGAGGAGGAGGAGGGAATACGAAAGCGCGAGAGCAACCCGGTCTTTCCTCTCCCGTCTACCTTCTACCCTCGTCCGGGCCTCACCGGCGGCGCGGCTACACGCCCGCAGCCGTTGCCCTGTTGTTCCTGCTTCTACTGAGCCCTGCGCCCTGGCTCCTGCTGTTCCAGCGGCCGGGGATTGCGCCGCCGCAGGAAGGGCACGTCCCTTCTGCCGTGACGCGCGCCTCATACACCGTGAAGCCGGAGCGCCGGATGAGGGTCGTGCCGCAGGAGGGGCAGTGCGTGTCCTCCAGGTCACCGACCCGACCGGAGAGGTTTCCGGCGTACACGAACCTGAGGCCGGCCCTGCGCCCGGCGTCGGCGGCCTCGATCAGCGTCCGGACCGGAGTGGCTGGCGGGCCGGTCATCTTGTAGTCGGGGTGGAACGCCGTCACATGCCAGGGGATGTCCGGCGAGACGCTGGCCAGGAACGAGGCGATCTCGCGCAACTCTTCAGGGGCATCGTTGAGTCCCGGCACGATGAGCGTGACCACCTCGACCCAGATGCCGCGAGCGGCGAGGCCTGCGATCGTGTCGAGGACGGCCTGCAGTTTCCCGCCGAGGGCCGCGTACGTCTTCGGGGAGAATGACTTGAGATCCACCTTGTAGGCGTCCATGACCGGCGCCAGGTAATCGAGCACCTCCGACGTGGCGTGGCCGTTCGAGACGAACGTGGTCACCAGCCCTGCCTCGCGCGCCTGCACGAACACGTCGTGCGCCCACTCCGAGGTGATCAGAGGCTCGTTGTACGTCGAGGTCACAACCTCACAGTGCCGGGCGATGGCCGCAGCCACAAGCGTCTCGGGGTCCGTCGGTTCGACCTCCCCGCCTGCCCGTGGGTCTCGCAAAGTCTGCGAGGTGAACCAGTTCTGGCAGTACGCACAGTGGAGGTCGCAGCCGAGCATGCCGAACGAGAGCGCGCGCGCCCCAGGGAGCAAGTGGAAGAACGGCTTCTTCTCGATGGGGTCGATCGCGACCCCCGCCGTGTAGCCCCATGGCACCGTGAGTGCGTCCCCGCTGCGGCCGCGCACCAGGCACACCCCGCGAGCACCGTCGGCGAGCTTGCAACGGTGCGCGCACGCCACGCAAACGAGCTTGCCGGAAGGGTGCGCCACCGCAAGCTCGCGCCTGGGCTGGGCGAACCGGTCGAGGGTCGAGTCCACCCGACCAATGTGCGCTCAAAGCTTGACGCTTGCAAGTTCGGCGGCGAGAATCGCGCGAACCGTCGAAGGCCAAGATGCGTGGCGGAGATGAGAACGTGCTCGCGGCACCGTATTCGCCCCATGGCGTTTCGGGAAGGGTGCGGGTTCCTCCCTCGAAGAGTTTGACGCAGAGGGCCCTGGTTGCGGCGGCGCTCGCCGGCGAGGGGTCCGTGGTGCGGGGCCCGCTGGACGCCGAGGATCCGCGCCTCCTCGCCGCCGCGCTCCGAGGTGCGGGCTTCAGGTTGGACTGGGACGCCGACACCGTCACGGCGCACGGGCGTGAGCCCGTCTCGGCGGGCGATTTTTACCTGGGAAACAACGGGACCGGCGCGCGCTTCCTGCTTGCCCAACTCGCGGCTCTACCAGGGGAGTGGACGCTCGACGGCTCCGAGCGCCTGCGCCAGCGACCGGTTTCGGCTCTCGTGAAGGCGCTACGGCGGCTCGGTGCAACGATCGAGGCGCACGGCGGCGCCGCGGCGGCCCTACCGCTCGCCGTCTCCGGCCGGGCGCTCGTCGGAGGCGAGGTGGCACTCAACGCCTCGGCGTCAAGCCAGTTCGTCTCGGCGCTGCTCCTGCTCGGAGCTGTGCTGCCGGATGGCCTGGTGGTACGCCTGCCTTCGGCACCCCCTTCGCGACCCTACATCGATCTTACGGCCGAGGTGCTGGCAGCGTTCGGCGCCCGGCTCACCGAACAGGGCGACGGCACCGTCTTCGCGGTTGGCGGCGGCGGCCTTGCTGCGGCTGATTTCGCCGTCGAGGGTGACTGGTCCGCGGCTGCGTTCCCGCTCGCGGCCGTCGCCGTTGCCGGTGGCCGCGCCGAGATCCTGGGAGTGCGGCCTGACAGCCGACAGGGAGACGCCGCCGTGCTGGACATCCTCCAGTCGGCTGGGTGCACGGTCGGCGTCACTGGACAGGGCGTGATCGTGGACGGACCTGCGACGCGACCGGTCGTAGCCGACCTGCGCGACACGCCCGATCTGTTTCCGACCCTGGCCGTGGTGGCGGCCGTCGCGGGCGGCCGACTCGACGGCCTGCGCGGCCTTGCGGCCAAGGAGAGCGACCGGCTAGCCGTGATGGCGGGCCATCTTGCCGCGATGGGTTACAGCGTCACACGGGGGGCCTCGTGGTTCGAGGCCCGGGGCGGGCGCGGGCGTCCGCGGGGTCCCGCCGCACCGCTCGATCCAGCCGCGGACCACAGAATCGCGATGGCACTGGCTGTGGCCGGATGCGTGGTGCCGGGCGTCAGCATCCTCAATCCGAGTTGCGTGGCCAAGTCGTGGCCGGACTTCTGGGGCGCCTGGGGGCGTCTCGTTTCGGGAGATTCGTGAACGTGCGCACACCCACTTCCTCCGCGCTCGCCAGGCTGTTGGCATGGGACGCTCCGTTCCTCCCCGTGTTAGGCGAGGTCTCGGGGGCTCCCGGCGCGCCCCTTGTGGATTGCCGGGCGCCTGGGTTCGGCGTCGACGCGACCGTACGGTGGCCGCGCGGGCAGCGCGCGGCCGTGGCCCTCCAGGTGATGGCAACGGCCGCATTCCTGTTCGAACGCGGGTGGTACCCGTCCCGCGCGTTGCTGCGGGGAGGAAAGGTCGAGCGCGGCGAATGCGGGCCATGGTATCGGCTGGGACGCCTCCCCACATGGCGCCTGGAGGATTCCGATCTGGAACGGCGGCTGCGCCCGGCGCTGGGCAGCGAGGAGACGGTGCTCGTGCCGGCGGTCCTTCCCCTCTTGAGCGTTCTGCTTCCCGAGCTCGCGGAGGACCTTGTGCGTGCGGTGCGGACACGGCCCGCCTGGGAGGCCGTCGGAGCGTGGCTCGACGTGCTGCTCGCCGGGAGCCGCGCCTCGACGGCACTGCGGCATCCTGCCGGGCTCGGTCGGGCGCTGTGGTCGCGCCGGCTCGCGGTCCCGACCAGCGGCGTCTGGTTCCTCGACGACGAGTCGCTGCTCCCCGCGTTCGGCGCGGCCACTCGCCTGGCGTGCCTCGGCAACGGGGTGGTCGTGGCCACCGGCGCGCTCGAGGAGGAGGAGATCGTGAGGGTGCAGGCCCGTGCCGCGGCGTCTGGCCGCGACGTCCTCGTGCTCACGACGCTGAGCCTCCCGGGCGTGCAGGGACTTCCCCTCGACGGGGGAACCGATGCGGTATGGGTGGCCGCAACTCGGCCCGAGTTCGGCTATGCCCACGGTGCCGCGGCCGTCGAAGCCGGGGAGCGGCGTCCCCTCCTGGCTCGCACCGTCCTTGAGGCGGGCGCCGCCGCGGGCTTTGCCAGACTGCCTCGGCCCTTGCCCATGCTCAGGGAGCGCGGGGCCCTGGCGTCGCCGGGTGCCCGTCAGGTGCTGGCGTGGCTCGGCGGCGCCCCTGTCGGGCTTGCCGAGAGCGACCTCGCTCTTCTCTCCGACGGTGTCAGAACGGCGCTGCCGGAACTCGAGCGGCTCGGACTGGCACAGAAGCGGAGGGGCGTTTGGCGCGCACTGCAACCGGCAATCGAGCCGAGCGGTGAGAGGCTCGAGGAGATGGCTGTGCGTCTCCCGGGGACGAGCCGGGCGGGACTCGTCGCGCGAGCCCTGGCACGTGCAGAGAGCGCTCCGTTGGTCGCTTGGTGCGAACAGACGCTCGAATATGGGGACGTGCACGCCGTGTTCGAGGTCGCGCACGCCATCCCCGCGCTGCCTCAACTCGGTGCCGTTGGTGCCGAGGCCGCCCTCTGCCTCGGCCGGCTGGCCGACGCCGAGCGGCTTCTCGAAGCCGTGCCGGCGGGGTCGCGCGATGGGCGGTGGCACGCGCTGGCGGCGTGGCGCGCCGAGGAGGCGAGCGCGACCGCAATGGCTGGCGCCGAGTTGGCCGCGGTCGCAGGAAGTCTCCCGCCACGGCTCGAAGTGCGCTGCGTGCTCGTCGCGGCGCACGCTGCTCGGAGAGGGGGCGACCGCGCCGGTCGGCGCCGTAACCTCGAACGCGCGACCGCACTGACGGCGCCGCCCTTGGCGGAGGCCGAGATCGGAGTGGCTGAGCTCAACGGGCCGCAGGCGTTGCGAGACCTTGGGAGACGCCGAAGGAAGGTCTGGGGCGGCGACGACGTGGCTCGTCTGCTCCACGTCATGGGTCTCGCAGCCCTCGACCGGGACTGCTGCGCGGCCGCCATGACAGCCCTGCGAGCGGCGCTCCGAGTGGCGGATGGCGACAACCCCCACCTGCTCGGTGAGATCCATGCGGACATCGCGTGCGCGGCGATCCTCGCGGAGCAGCCGGGGGTGGCGGACCGGCACCTGGTGCTGGCGGAGAGCCTCCTCGAACGCTGCGGGTCGCTGCGTGCGGCGACCGTTGTCCGCGCCAACAGGGCCGTGCTGGCGAACGACCGGCTCGACTGGCGGACCGGGCGTGAGCTCACCCTTGCCGGGCAGCGGCTGCGCGGGGATGTCGACGACGCGGGGACGTTGCTCTTCGAGCTCGAGCTAGCGCGCGCCGACCTGGCTCGCGGCGACGCCGGAGCGGCGCAGAGCCAGCTTCCGCGGCTCGCGGAAGGCGTGGCGCGCTTCCCGGAGCACCCCGTTCTCGGCCAGGCGCTGGCGGGCCTGCACGCCCACATCGCGTTGGCGTTCGGGGACCTGCCCGGGGCGGCGGCGGCTGCCTGCGGGTTGGAGAACGGGGAACGCCGGCTGATCGAAGCTCTCGTGAGCGCCGACGGCGGGGCCGACCCGCCGGTCGGGCTCCCGCGTCGGTGGGGAGTGACGATCTCGGCGCAGCTTCTCGCCGCGTGGCGTCGCGGCGACGGAGCCGAAGCCAGAGTGCGCCTTGACCACACGCTCCGCCACTGGCCCCGCGAGGCAGCGGTGGGCCTCGCGCGTCTCGCCGCGCTCCTGGCGCGCCGGGGCGAACGCCTCGGCGCCGAGTGGGAGGAGTGCGAGAAGGCCGCGGAGGCGGTCCTCGTCGAGGCGGAACTTGAGGGCTGGGCAAGGGTGCTCCGCGGTGCGTCGGGGCCCGACCCCGTTCGAATCGTGCGCGCGCTGGACGGGGTCATCAACTCAGGAAGCGATGCTCTGGGTGCGACCCGTCTGGAGGCGCTGGCGCGTGCTCTGGACCTGGCGTGGCTCGAGGTGGAGAGCGGAGGTACGGTCCTCGCGACCTGGGGCGAACCGTCAGCCGAAAACGAGGAACTGGAAGCGGCAGGGGTCAAGGTGCGGTCGGAGAGGGCCTTGTCAGGGGTGGCGCGGGCGGCGCTCGGGATGATTGCCCGGAGTATCGGCGCGCGAACGGACGGCGCCGCTCCCGAGCGAGATTGCAGCGGCGGCGACCTTCTCGGTGTCAGCGAGGCCCTGGCCGCCGTGCGCGAACAGGTCTCACGATGGGGACCGCTTCCTCTCACGGTTCTGATCGTCGGTGAACCCGGCACCGGAAAGGAGTTGGTGGCGCGCGAGATCCACAACTCGAGCGGCCGCCGTGGGGCGTTCGTTCCGCTGAACTGCGCCGGGATCCCGGCACCTCTCCTGGAGGCGGAGCTGTTCGGCGTGATGAAGGGCGCGTTTACCGGTGCCGACCGTGACCGCCTGGGGTTGGTAGAGGCGGCCGAAGGCGGGACCCTCTTCCTGGACGAGGTCGGCGAGCTGCCGGTCGAGCTCCAGGGGAAGCTGCTGCGCCTGCTGCAGGAGCGCGAGGTTCGCCGGGTGGGAGCCACACGGTTTCGCACCGTCGATGTCCGGTTCGTCGCTGCCACCAACCGCGACCTCAAGGCGGCGGCAGCCGCGGGCGGTTTTCGATGGGACCTTTACTACAGGCTGGCGGTGGCGATCGTCGAAGTCCCCCCGCTTCGTGCCCGGCCGGGGGACGTTGACGGGCTCGCGAAGCACTTCGTGTCCCGCTTCGCGGTGATGCTCAACCGGCCAGGCGTGCGGCTGGCCCCTGCCGCTCTCGACGTGCTACGGGGTGCGTCGTGGCCCGGGAACGTGAGGGAACTGGAATCGGCTGTGGCCCGCGCGGTCGCGGCGGCCAGACCGGGCGAGGTCCTTGGCCCCGACCGCTTCCCGGACCTGACAAAGCAGACGAACGGCGAACCGCCGTTGGCGTGTTGGCCGGCAGCGCTCGACGCGTTCCGACGGCGGTACTTCGCGGCTGTCCTGCGGGAGACCGGTGGGAACAAATCCCAGGCGGCCCGACGCGCCGGCATCTCGCGGCAGACACTCCTTTACCACTTGAAGGAGCTCGGAATCCGCGACTCCGAGGGGAGCTGAGCTACACTAGCGCGTCATTCCGCCGTACCGAAGCCAGACCCGAGCTGCGGGATGAGCGCCGATGACCTTGACAAGGCACCGTCCGGTCCCGAATCAGCGGGACGCCACTGCGCCGGCTGACGAAGCGCTTGCGGCTCGGGCGGCGCAGGGCAAGAGGAACTTGAAATCTGGAGAGTGTAAGGGTTCGGGGGTCTCAAGCGGCCGGCCAAGTGGGTGGAGCATGCGTGGGACACCCGGCGGGCCAGAAAAAAAGGTGGCGGGCTTGGGAGCCCGCCAGGATGAAGGAGGAGGTTGGATGCGTGCGTTCAGGTCGTGGCCATTACACCTGACCGCACCCAACCTTTAGCAAATCGCATGCCAAACGGTCACGAGTGGGACCTTTTTCGCGAGAAACTACTTGCCCATCAACCGGATGGACTTTCAATCGCAGAAAACGAGCCCCTCGCTGCGCACACCACGTTGCGTATCGGAGGCCCGGCGCGGTTCCTCGTGCGATGCGGCCGTGCGGAAGCCGTCGTTGCGACGATACAGACCGCCCGCGACGCAGGCATCCACTGGTTGGCCTTGGGGCTCGGTGCCAACGTGCTCGTCCCTGACACAGGCCTCGCTGCCGTGGTGCTCACCCTTGTGGACGGGCTTGCCGGCATCGAGGTCGATGGCGCCAGGCTCCGCGCCGGTGGCGGCGCACAGCTCGGACGGGTCGTGCGTGCGGCCCTTGACGCCGGTTTGGCGGGGGTCGAGTGCCTAGGTGGCATCCCGTCGACACTGGGAGGCGCGCTGGCGATGAACGCCGGTGCCTACGGGCAGGAGATCCTAGATGTCCTGTCGTGGGCCGATGTCGTCGAGGAAGACGGAACCTCACGCCGGCTCGAACGGTGGGAGATCCACGGGGGGTACCGCTGGAGTGTCCTCGGCAAAGGACGGATTGTCACCCTGGCTGAACTCTCGTTGCGGGCTGAGGACCCTGAAGTCTTGAAGACGCGCGTGCAGCAGGTGAGGGACAGGCGGCGCGGCGTGCTCCCCCCGGAGCCTTCTGCCGGGAGCGTGTTCCGCAACCCGCCCGGGGATTTTGCAGGCAGACTACTGGAACTGGCTGGATGCAAAGGGCTTTCATGCGAGGGAGCGGAAGTGAGCCAAAGGCACGCCAACGTGATCGTCAACCCCGGCGGCGCGACGGCGGCAGGCGTACGATCTCTCGTGGGGATGATGGCGGAGCGGGTCCGCGAGAGGTTCGGGGTGCAGCTCGAGCTCGAGCTGAAGATCCTGGATCTCAACGGCAACGTGGTGGCCGATCCGGATGCCCCGCTTGCATGAGCCGCCCCCCTGTGGTAGAAATCCGGCCGCTGTCTACGACGGAGACCACGAAGGAGATTACCGCATGAACATCGAACAGAAGGTCAAGGACATTATCGTGCAGCAGCTCGGTGTGGACCCGGAGAAGGTAAAGCTGGAGGCCTCCTTCGTGGAGGACCTCGGCGCGGACTCCCTCGACACCGTCGAGCTGGTCATGGCGTTCGAGGAGGAGTTCGGCGTCGAGATCCCCGACGAGGAAGCTGAGAAGATCCGCTCCGTCGGCGACGCTGTGAAGTATCTGAAGGAGCACGTGAAGGAAGCGTGATGGCACGCCGGGTCGTCGTGACCGGCGTGGGCCTCATCTCGCCTCTCGGAGTCGGGACCGAGGCTACCTGGGAGGGGCTGATTGCCGGGAGGACCGGCATCGGCCCCATCACCCGCTTTGACGCCAGCACTTCTTCGGTCCGCATCGCGGCGGAGGTCAAGGGATTCGACCCGACCACCGTGATGGAGGCGAAGGACGTGCGCAAGTACGACACCTTCATTCACTACGCCATGGCCGCGGCCGACATGGCCGTGGCGTCATCCGGGCTCGCGATCACCCCTGAAAACGCCGATCGTGTGGGCGTCGTGATCGGCTCGGGGATCGGCGGGCTACCCTCGATCTGCGAGAACCACTCCACGCTGGTCGAGAAGGGCCCGCGGCGGGTGTCGCCGTTCTTCATCCCAGGGAGCATCGTGAACATGCCGGCCGGGGTTGTGTCGATTCGAACCGGCGCGAAGGGGCCCAACAGCGCGACGTGCACCGCCTGCTCGACCGGCGCGCATGCGATCGGCGATGCGTTCCTCTACATCCAGCACGGGTACTGCGACGCTGCGATATGTGGGGGAACCGAGGCGGTTATCCACCCTCTGACGATCGCGGGGTTTGCGAACATCAAGGCGCTCTCCACCCGCAACGACGAACCCGCAAGGGCCTCGCGTCCGTGGGATAGGGACCGCGACGGCTTCGTCGTGGGCGAGGGCGCCGGCCTCCTGGTGCTGGAGGAGCTCGGACAAGCGAAGCGGCGCGGAGCCCTGATCCTGTGCGAGGTGCTGGGGTTTGGCATGAGCGGAGACGCTTACCACATCACAGCGCCATCGGAGGACGGCGACGGGCCCGCACGCGCGATGCGCATGGCGGTTGCGGATGCGGGCCTGGCGCCGGAAGATGTCGACTACGTCAACGCGCACGGCACATCGACCCCGCTCAACGACAGGATCGAAACGCTGGCGATCAAGAAGGTCTTCGGGGACCACGCGTACAAGCTGGCGATCTCGTCCACAAAGTCGGCGACCGGGCACCTGCTCGGCGCTGCGGGCGGGCTGGAGACCGGGATCTCCGCGCTGGTTGTGGCCCGTGACACCATCCCACCGACGCTCAACCTCGACAACCCCGGTGAGGGGTGCGATCTCGACTACACGCCGCACCGTGCGGTCCAGCGCGAGGTGCGGGTGGCGATCTCGAACTCGTTCGGGTTCGGCGGGACCAACGCCTGCGTGGTCCTCGGAAAGGTTCGGTGAGGCGCCCGAGACCGCGATCCGACGGCGCCAGGGGGAGACGTTCGGCACCAAGGCTGCCGGTCGGCCACTCCAGGAGGACAACCCCATGAAAAGCTGCGTGCTCATGGCCCATGTGCCCGATACGGCCTCGGTGATCAAGATCGCCGGATCGGGGAACCGCATCGACGAGGCCGACATCAAGTGGATCGTCTCGCCCTACGACGAGTACGCTCTCGAGGAGGCGATCCGACTCAAGGAAGCGAAGGGCGGTTCCGTCACGGTGCTCACGTACGGGCCCGAGCGCGCTCAGCAGGGGCTGCGCGAGTGCCTCGCCCGCGGCGCCGACGCGGCCGTCCACATCAAGGGCGGCGAGGGGACGTTCGGGGATTCGCTGGCGATCGCGAAGGTGCTCGCGGCCGCCATTCGGAAGACCGGCCCCTTCGACATCCTCTTCGCCGGCATCAAGGGCGTAGGCAGCGACAATGCCCTTGTCGGAGCGATGGTCGCGGAACTGCTCGACCTGCCCCACGTCACCGGCGCGGTCAAGCTCGAGATCGGCGATGGCACGATCGCCGCACACCGCGAGATCGAGGGCGGCGCCGAGGTGGTTGAGGCGCCGTTGCCGTGCCTGATCACCGCCCAGAAAGGCCTGAACGAGCCTCGCTACCCTTCGCTCAAGGGGATCATGGCCTCGAAGAAGGTCACGATCCAAGCGTTCACGGCGGCGGACCTCGGCCTCGACGACGCCGCGCTCGCGGGCGCCGATGCGACCTGTCGCTGGAAGGGCCTCGCGCTGCCGCCCGCCAAGGCTGGCGGCGTGACCCTGAAGGGCGAGGAGGATCCTGCGGGCGCCGCGCGGGAACTGGCGAGACTGCTGCGCGAGCAGGCGAAAGCGATCTAGGGGGCGGCCATGGCATGCATCCTCGTGTTCGTGGAGCAGCGTAACGGCAACGTCCGCAAGGCGTCCCTTGAGGCGCTGTCGGAGGCGAGGCGCTTGGCAGTCGGCGCGGGCTGGTCGGTGTGCGCGGTGATCGCCGGCCACGGGGTCGCGGCAAAGGCCGCTGAACTGGGTGCCTGGGGCGCCGGAAAGGTCTACGTTGCGGACGACGACCGCTTTGCCCGCTACTCGTCCGAGGGATACGCGGCGGTCGGGCGGATCGCGACCGAGAAGTGCGCTCCCGCCGCGGTGTTCATGGCGGCCACCGCGCTGGGCCGCGATCTCTCAGGGCGCCTCGCCGCCCGTCTGGAATGGGGGTGCCTCGCCGACGTGACGAGGCTGGGGGTTGAGGGCGGGACCCTGACGGCGACCCGGCCGGTGTACTCCGGCAAGGCTCTAGCGACCGTGGATGGCGCCGGCAAACCCACCGTAATCACGTTGCGGCCCAACGTTTTCGCGGCGGAGAACACCGGCGGGGTCGCCGAGGTCGAGCCGCTGTCGAGCGTCCCCGGCGAGATCCGCGCGGTGGTCAAAGAGATCCTCGCGAAGGAAGGCGGTGAGCTGGACGTCGCGGAAGCGGACGTCATCGTCACCGGCGGCCGGGGGATCAAGGGACCCGAGAACTTCGCCCTCATTCGCGACCTCGCCAAGGTCCTGGGCGCCGCCGTGGGCGCCTCGAGGGCCGTGGTGGACGCGGGGTGGATCGACCACGCACACCAGGTCGGCCAGACCGGCAAAGTGGTTTCCCCTTCGCTGTACATCGCGTGCGGCGTCTCGGGTGCGATCCAGCATCTGGCGGGGATGTCGTCCTCGAAGATCATCGTCGCGATCAACAAGGACGCCGAGGCGCCGATCTTCAAGGTGGCGGACTACGGGATCGTGGGCGACCTCTTCCAAGTCGTGCCCGCCCTGATCGAGGAAGTGCGGAAGCTCAAGGCCGAGGCCTAGGGGCGTTCGGACCCGGTTGTAAACGGTTACAACGCGGGACATCCCACTTTCGTGGGATTGTTCCCCGATGACAAGCAGGAGACAGTAGGCGTGCAAGGTGGAAGCTGGCCGCTCCTTCCGGTGGTGCTCGCGCACCACCAAATTTTTTCTGCACGCCACGGGCGAGGGAAAAGGGGAGAGGGTAGAAGGTAGAGGAAAGAGGAAAGGCGGGGAATCTCGCGGGCCTTCGTCTTCCCTCTTCCCTTCTTCCCTCTTCCGCCTTCGCAGTTGTCAGCTCTTCTCCGCCGCGCTCCGCAGGCCTCCCAGGATCTCCCTCTCAGCGCCCGCGTGGAGCTCCTGCGCCCGGGCCCACGCGGCGTCGGCGCGCTTGAGGAGCGTTGCCGCCTGAGTGCGGTCGGAGAGGCCCGGCAGGTTGATACAGACGTTCTGGAACGCCCCGGCGGCTGAGGCCCGGGCGACCTGGGCGCCCGTCCCGGCGTCGGAGCGCGAAGCCTGCAGCCCGATCCCCCCGACCTCGAGGCACAGCTCGATGATCTCGGGACACGCCTCGAGCACACCGAGGGGCACCTCGATGGCCGCGACGGTCGCGGCCGAGATGGCGGCACCGCGCTCCGCCTGCTCCTCCGGCGTTCCCTTGGGCAGACGCATCGCCTCCAGGAGGCGATCGAACGCCGCGGTGTCGGCATCGACGGCCCCGAGCAGACGGTCCTTGAGTTCCTGGCCGCGCACCGCGATCCGCTCGAGTTGGACGAGCTTCGCCTCGAAACCCTTCTTCGGGTGCGAGAGGTTGGCCACCATGGCGGCAAGCGCAGCGCCGAGGGCGCCCACGAGCGCCGCGACCGAACCTCCCCCCGGGGCCGGCGAGTCAGTCGAGAGCTCGTCGGTAAACTCGCGCAGCGTCATCGAGACCAGGCGTGCCTGTCCTGCTAATCGGTACTCGATGATGCGCTCCTCTGGCTCGAACGCCTTGACCTCGGAAAGGCCGAGAGTCCGCATCGCGATTTGCACGAGCGCACCGTCCGGCACACCGGTCGAGCGTCCCATCTGCGCCAGGTAGTGTCGCCCCGCGTCGAGCAGCGCGGACTTGGGGATCAGTCCGACGAGCTCGGAACCGGTGACGCGCAGGCCGCGCTCCCGCGCGCGCTCGTCACAGGTGTCGAACGCCACGTGCAGCGGGGTCACGTCGAGGTCGGTGAGGTTCATCGAGATCTGGGCGCACCCGAATTCCGGGATCACCCAGCCGACCGCCTTGACCGACTTGAGGATGCCCGGGTCCCAGACCGGGTTTCCCTTGGCGTCCAGCACGGGTTGGCCGTGCTCGTCGCGGCGGATGCGTCCCTTCTCCCGCACGTCGAGCGCAACCCGTGTGGCCAGGCGCTTGTCCAGGGTGTTGAGGTTGATGTTGAAAGCGACAAGGAACTTCCTTGCCCCGATGACGGTCGCCCCCGATCTCGGGACGAGCGCCGACGGCCCGAAATCGGGCCTCCAGTCGGGGTGCTTCAGCTTCTCGGCGAGCCCCTCGTACTCTCCCGTGCGGATCTCGGCGAGGTTCTTGCGGTTCGCCGCGCTCGCGGCGAACTCGTAGAGGTAGACCGGGATGCCGAGCTCGCCTCCGATGCGCTCGCCGAGCCGGCGGGCGAGGGCAGCGCACTCTTCCATCGAGACCCCGGCAACGGGGACGAACGGAACCACGTCCACCGCGCCGATCCGCGGGTGTGCACCGTGGTGCGCGCTCATGTCGATGAGCTCGACGGCCTTCGCCGCGAGACGGAATGCGCCCTCGAGCACCGCCTCCGGCTCGCCGACGAACGTGATCACCGTGCGGTTGGTCTCCGCGCCCGGGTCCACGTTGAGCAGGGTCACGCCCGGCGCCGAGGCGGCAGCCTTGGCCGCGGCCTCGTACACCTCAGGCCTCCGACCGTCCGAAATGTTGGGAACGCATTCCACGAGTCGCATCCGCGATCCTCCGAACCCGGCGATGGTAGTGAAGCTCGCCCCCAGCCGCAACCGTTCTCCCGGCGTTCGGGACTCTCGCCGCCGGCCCCGGAGCCGGACCCTGTCCGAGCTGCCGGGACGTTACCCCGCTGCTATCCTGGGCGGCGTGAAGCGGGCACTCCTTTCGGCGATACGCGGCATGCTGCGGCCGTTCGGGTGGGGGGTCGCTCCGGCGCCCGTTCTGGACCAGGAGCTCAACAACACCGCGGTGATGCGCGGCGTCGCCCGCGCGCTCGCGGACCGGGTGAGGGCCGAGTTCGTCCGCCATGGTTTCGCGGCGGACGACGCCTGGTTCGATCGGCTGGAAGGCGAGATCCGCTTCTGGTTCGGGTATTTCGCCACTGGCGGGATCGAGTACGGCGGTCGTGAGAGGATCGAGGCGATCTCGCGACCGTATGCCTTCCAGTTTGAGCCACTCTATTCAGGTCTGTCGGACGGCGTGCGAATCTCGGCGCTGGACGTGGGCGCGGGTCCGCTGAGCCAGGTCGGCACCCTCAGTGGCCGCCTGAACGTCTTCCTCCGTGCCGTCGACCCGCTCGCACCCGCTTACGATGCGATCCTTGACCTTTTCGGTGTCGGCCGTCCCGTAGTGACCGAGTTCGGCGTGGCGGAGCACCTGGTCGGACAGTTCACCGAGGGAAGCATCGACCTGGTGCACGCCCGCAACTCCCTCGACCACGCGCTCGACCCGCTGACTTGCATCGAGCAGATGGCAAGCCTGGTGAGGCCAAGCGGGTGGATCGTCTTGGATCACGCGGACCGGGAGGGCGACCAGCAGGGTTTTCAGGGCCTCCATCGGTGGAACCTGTTCGTGAGCGACGGGCAGTACCGGATCGAGGACGCCAGCGGACGAGAGCGGGCCTTCGACCACCAGGCTCACGGCTTCACGGCCCGATTCGAGTCCTACGTCGGAGGCGGCAAGCCGTGGACGCGCGCGTTCTTCCAGCGCCGCGGCGCAACGTGAGCATTCAAACTGCCTGGTCGTTCGTGACGCGAGCGGCGCGTTGATCGTTCAAGCTGGCCGGGTCGATTGGCTGGGCCCCGACGGCGTGCGGCTCGTCAGGATCCCCCTGGCTCGCGTCGGTCGGCACCGGTCGCCTCGCGAATCACCTCGAGGTACCCGCGGCCGTGGCGTCGATCGGGTTCCAGGTAGTTGCCCTCCGCCCACTCGTTCCACGATTTGAGGAAGACGAACCGCCGTTCGTACGGCTTTCTCCGTGCCCGCTCGATCTCGCGCGCCAGGAGCCGGCCGAACAACTCCGGCGCGGCACCCCGCATGATCAGCGCCTCGCGCCCGGTGCGCGGGCTGTTGTCCCAGTCGTGTGCGATGCAGGCGTAGACGTTCTCGCGTTCTGCCTCGTCTACAAAGAGAAGGGGCAACGCGTATCTGTACGAGTAGACGTGCTGAGGGCGCCCCAGCGCTCGCCGCATCCGGCGGAAGACTCTGGTCCGCAAACGACGGTCGAAGTACGTCGCGCGCGTGAGGTTGCTGCGAGCGACGGCGTCGAACCCGCTCGGGATCGGGTCCCAGGGCACGTTTGCCATGCCGACCAGATGCAGCCCCGGAAGTCCGGACGCCTCCGCGAGGCGCCGCCATTGATCCGTCATACGTCGCGGCTCCGGAATCTCGTCGGGTCGGTAGACGAGGAACACCGGCTTGCCCTCGACCGTGAGGTAGCGGCCGTCGCGGAACGCCCGGAGGAGAAATCGGAAGTGGCGCTCGTCGTCCTCGGTGCCCGGGTAGTCTTGCCGTACGAGAATCCGGTCCGGACATCCGTGCCAGACGCCCGACCAGCTCTCATTCGCCCAGCACAGGCAGAACGGGAAATTGGGCTCTCCGCTTTCCAAGACCTCGAGGAACGGCCGCTCGAGCAGACGCTTGCCGGCGAACCAGTAGTGGTAGTAGCAGAACGCTTCGATCCCGTGCTCGCGCGCCAGATCGGCCTGCGCCGCTCGGACCTCCGGGACTCTCAGATCGTAGTAGCCAAGCTCCGTCGGCACCCGCGGCTGATCGTGCCCTCGGAACAGCGGCCTTGCCTTCCTCGCGTTCGTCCACTCGGTGAACCCTTTCCCCCACCACTCGTCGTTCTCCGGGATCGCGTGGAACTGGGGGAGGTAGAGGGCAACGAGCCGGACGACCAGCCCGGACTCCGCCTCACCGGTTCCTCGTGGTGTGTGCAGAAGCCGGTCGCCGACCCCATCTCCAAGCCCGGCTGGCTTAGCCCTTGGCATCATGGCCGTAAATGAAACGCTCGACCGTTCGCGACCAGCCGCCCCGCAACCCCTCGGACCGGTATCGGTGCCAGGACCACCGGAGCTTCGTAAGGGTCTGGCCCGATGCCAGCCATCTCAAGAACCGCAAGATCGCGACCGCCGACTGCCTCCATCCGACTCCGGTGCCGCCGAGGAGCAGGCGCTTCAAGCGAAACGGCGAAGGCCCGGAATGCCGTGCCTTCAGCTCCAGGTCTTGCTGCGCAACGGTGGCCTTGAGACGCTCGATCGTCGCCTTCTGCTCGCGGGCAAGTCGACGCACCGACGCCAGCTCGACACCGAGGTTGAACTGGGCGTTTGCCTGTTCACCGGAGTGCTGCCTGTACTCCAGCAGATACTCGGGGCACAACACGCCGCTCCACCCCGCTTCGACGATCCGCCGGAACAGGTCGAAGTCCTCGGGGTCGGTGCCATCCCGGTATCCGCCCACCTGGTCGAAGGCGCTTCTGCGAAACATAGACGACCCGTGCATACAGCTTTCATGGGTCATCGCCGCCCGGGTCTCGTCGGTGAACTGTGGGAAGTCGCGGAAGTAGACGCCGGCCCAGTAGGGAAGCGAGTGAAAACCCTGCCTGTTGCGTTCTTGGCGGTAGGCAACCTCGGCTCGTGGCCCGAAGATGAACTCGTTGGTGTATGCGACAGCCGCGCGAGGGTTGAGGTCGAGGGCTCGCTTGCACTTCTCGATGTAGTCACTTCGCAGTCGGTTGTCGGCCCCAAGGAAACAAACGTAATCTCCGCTGGTCAGGGAGACGGCCTTGTTGAAGTTCTCGACGATCCCCAGGTTACGGTGGTTTCGGACGATCCTAACCCGGTCCTGGTAGCGCTCGGCCACCTCGATGGAGTCGTCCTGCGAACAGTCATCCACGAAGAGGATCTCGTCGGGGGCGACGGTCTGCCGCAAGGCGGACTCGATGGCCTCGGCGGCAAACCTCGCGTAGTTGTAGTTTGCGATCACGAGCGAGACGCGGGTGGTGGAGAACCGTGTCTCGCACTTGACCGTCAGTCGCGGCAGCAGGTAACGGCTGTCCGAGTCCGCCTCGAGGGAACCGAGGGCGCCTCGGAATCTGAGCTTCGTCTGCTCGAGCACCGCTTCGGAGATCCTCCCATGAGGGTAGGCGAACCAACCGAAGCCCGACGGGTCGAGACGTCGCAGCCAGTCGGGCACGGTTAGCTCATCGCTGATTGCCTCCGGTCGGCTGAGAGAGGCAAGATCCGGGTGCGTCCGGCTGTGCCACTGCAGCCTTCCGCCCAGCCCCACCATTCGCTCGAGCTGAGACCTTTCTGCAAAGCGGGTCGCGGGTTCGGCGGGCTGGTCGAAGGC
The DNA here is from genome assembly GCA_020073245.1 of Terriglobia bacterium. Taxonomy (GTDB): domain Bacteria; phylum Acidobacteriota; class Thermoanaerobaculia; order Thermoanaerobaculales; family Thermoanaerobaculaceae; genus RBG-13-68-16. Next base: position 110,500 of record JAIQFQ010000006.1, read on the forward strand.
ATTGTCGCCTCCGACGTGGTCCCCGACCACGAAGAGTTCAAAGGGATAGCCGAACGCCCTGAGGATCGGCGTGGCGTAGGTCGCCACGTTGTCGTAGACGCCATCGAAGGTGACGACCGCCTGATGGGGGTTGGTGGGGTCATAGTCATCGAGATGTACGACCCTGAACCTGCGAAGCTCCTCCATCTGACGCCAGAAGTCGTCGGCAGTCACCCAGTACTCGGTCGGCGCCTCCGGGTAGACTTTGTGGTAGAGGAGGATCATTTCGCGTAGACCTCGAGGACGTGAGTGTACTCGCGGTAGGTGTAGTACTCCCGGGACAGAGTGACGTATGGGAACCTGGTTTGATACCACTCGTCAATGTGGCAGGAAACGAGGTTCCCGCCCTGAGTCAGCAGGTCGTCGATGATTGCGTAGACCAGTCGCTCGCTTCGCCCGATGTACTGCGGGTACAGCACACCGGTGATGACGATGAGATCGAAGGGCTCGCTCCACCCTAGCTCCGGGAGGGCAAACAAGGAGTGGCACTCGTAGGAGACCTTCGGGGAGCGCCGCTTGTTCGCGTGGGCGATCGCATTGCTCGAGATATCGATCCCGACGACGCGATCGCCCGGGAGGCGCTCGGTAACGAAGCCGTTCCCGCAGCCGATGTCGAGTACGCGAAGGAAGTGTCTCTTGGGGATTGCCGCCAGCAACAGGGCGCGTCGAGTGTGATCGGCGTCCGTCGACTCGTATCCCCACGGGTCGGGGTCCTTCCACCACTCTTCAAGCTCGTCCCGCGATTGCACGACCCGGGCTGGACCGGAGCTTCCCGTCTGGTCCGATCGCTGGTCCTTTTCACGCACCATCCTGTCTCCCCTTGCCGGGTCCGGCTTGGCGGTCGACATGAGCCGACACGATCATGGGCTCCAGCCCGGGAAGACGCCACGTGCAGTTCACGAGGACGGGTCCCCAAGCCGGGTCCGGAAGCTGGCCGGTGCCGAAGAAGTCGCCGTACGCCACGGAGAACCGCATGCGCCCCTCCACGAGGTCGAGTTGGGCCTCGCGTTCGGTGAGGCCTACGGTGAGAGCGTAGTTTCCCGGAGCAAGCGGCAAACGGTCGACGGTACAGGTCACGGTGCCGCTCGGTGGCAGCGGCGATGGTCCAACGGGTCCTTGTATCCTGGTCCGGAAGAAGATGAGCGGCTGGCCGTTGCTCGCTTCGACGCGCAGGGCAAAGTGCGGGTTCACCAGGGTGTTCCCCTTATTGTCGTAGTCGATCGTGAACACCACCTTGGCCCCGGTGCGAACGGTCGCGGTTGGGGCGCCGGTGTCGTCCCAAATGGTCACGCCTCGGAGAACCGGTTTCATACCAGCCGGTCGCTCGCAGCCGTCAAGAGTCCAGCGCCCTCTTCCTGACTCCGGAGACGTTCGCCTGAGGCCCTCCAAGTAGCCGTTAACCACACCGGGCGCCGCCCCCTCCAGGGCAACCTTCCCCTGTTCAAGGAGTACGGCCCTGCTGCAAAGGTGCTCTACGGCACCGAGATCGTGGCTGACGAACAGCACGGCGCGACCCCCGCGCGCAGCCTCGCCCATTCTGCCGAGGCACTTCTTCTGGAATGACGCGTCGCCCACCGCGAGCACCTCATCGATGAGCAGGATCTCGGGTTCGAGGTGGGCGGCGACGGCGAACGCGAGGCGGAGATACATGCCGGTCGAGTAGTGCTTGACCGGGGTGTCAACGAACCTCTCGACCTCGGCGAACGCTACGATCTCGTCGAATCGGCGCGCGATCTCGGTGCGCTTCATACCGAGGATGGCGCCGTTGAGGTAGATGTTCTCGCGGCCGGTCAGCTCCAGGTGGAAACCGGTGCCGACCTCGAGCAGGCTGCCCACCCGGCCGCGGAGCTCGACGCGGCCCTCGGTCGGCTCCGTGATGCGCGAGAGAACCTTGAGCAGCGTGCTCTTGCCGGCACCGTTGCGGCCGATCACTCCAACGACCTCGCCCGGCGTAACCTCGAACGAGACGTCCCGAAGCGCCCAGATCGTCTCCTCCGAACGTCGACCGCGCCGGAACGGCGCCGTGACGGCGTTCTGGATGCTCTCCCGCAGAGACTTGTAGCGCACCCGCTCGCCGATGCGAAAGCGCTTGGAGAGCCCAATGGCTCGAATCGCCGGGGCGGTCACGCTCCTGCTCCGGTTCTCGACGAAGGCCCGTCACACCACATCGGCGAAGGACCTTTCCACGCTGCGGAAGTACAGAGCCCCGCTCACGCAAAGGGCGATGGCCACAACCGCACTTGCCGCTATCACCGACACCGGCGCCGCACCGCGGCCGAGCGTTGCCCAGCGGAACCCCTCCACGACGCCCGCCATGGGGTTCAGGCCGAGCACCCACGACGGCACCCCCAGCCTCGCGAGACGCGGGGTCACGACGCTCGCCGGGTAGATGACCGGCGTCACGAACAACCAGAGCTGAACGAGGAAGGGGACCACGAAGCGCACGTCCCGGTACTCCACGTTGAGAGCCGAGAGCCACAGCCCGACGCCGGTGACCGCGAGCAACGCGAGCAGCAGCACAAACGGCGCCGCGAGGACGGCGGTGCCGGGCCACACCCGGTAGTGCGCCATCATCACCACGAGGAGCGGGGTCGCGACCGCCAGGTCCAGGAGGCCGGACAACACCGCCGACAACGGGATGACGAGGCGGGGGAAGTACACCTTGGTGATGAGGTTCGCCGAACCAACCACGCTCGCCGAGGACTGCGCGAGCCCCTGCGCGAAGAACGTCCACACGAGGAGCCCCGCATAGGCGAAGAGCGGGTATGGAATCCCGTCGGAAGGGATCCCGGCGAGCCGACCGAAGAAGATCGTGAAGACCATGGCGGTCGCGAGCGGCTGCAGGATCGCCCACGCGGCGCCGAGGATCGTCTGCTTGTAGCGGACCTTCACGTCGCGCCAGATCAGGAAGTAGAGCAGCTCACGGTGCTGCCACAGCTCCGTGAGTCGCACGGCCGCAAACCGGCGCCCCGGCTCGATCACGAGGATCGGCGCGTCGTCGAGGCGGCCGGCGGCGCTCACGCTGCTCTTTCCGAATGCCCGGGCGCCGACGGCACCGACAAGGCGGCCGCTGGCGATGATCGACGCTTCTCGCCGCGTTCCATCACCCTTAGGATAACGCGCTTTGCGGTGCGCCACGGTCCGAGCGGACCCCGGGGCCGGCGCCGGCCGTCGATCGCGCTTGACTTGAGGCCATCTCCCGGCATGATGGGAGCGACGATGCGGACCCCGGGGCGTGGCGACCGCGGCGGGATCGGCTGGGGAGTCGATGGAGCTCACAGCGCGGCGGGACCTCGGCTGCCGCACGGGGAACTCGATGCCGCGGGCTCGGTCCTCGGGACGGTGGGCCGTGCGTGAGGGGCCCACGTTCTCGGTTGTGATCCCCGCCTTCAACGCGGCGGACACCGTCGGGGAAGCCTTTGCAAGCTTGCTGCAACAGTCCGAGGAGAGCTGGGAGGCGATCGCGGTCGACGACGGGTCGACGGACGAGACGTACGCCGTCTGCCGGCGCTTCGTCGCGGAGGATCCCAGGTTTCACGTCGTGCGCCACGAGGATGGCCTCAACCACGGCCCGTCAGGAGCCCGCAACCTCGCGCTCCGTCACGCGACGGGCGCGCTCGTGGCCTTCCTGGACGCCGACGACGCCTACCTGCCGATCGCGCTCGCGACGTTCCGGGAGGCATTCCGCGCATGGCCCTCGGTCGACGTGGTGTACGGGCGGGCCGAGACGTTCGGAGGCGGCGTGCCGACACTCATGTGCCTGGGGATCCCCGGCACACCCTACGGCGTGTTTGACCAGCTCGCTCGTTTCAACGTCCTCCTGACGTGCACGGCGGCGGTGCGGCGGAGTGCCCTGTTGCCGGCGCCGTTCCCGGAGTCGATGCGGCTCGCAGAGGACTGGGCGTGCTGGCTCCAGCTTGCCCGGCACAGCGGGTTCCTCTTCCTGGAGCAGGTCGTCGCCCGCCGGAGGCTGCGCCCTGGGAGCGCGATGGGAAGGCTGGTGACCGGCGACTGCGGCGCCGTGATCGCCGCCGCTCAGGGACGCCACCTGCGCTCACTGCTGGACTCTGCCGGCCCGGAGGAGCGCGCGGGCATCCGCCGCGGTTTGGCGTACCGAGCGTCCGAGGCGCTGCGCGAAGCAGCGTCACGGATCCGACGGCGGGCGCTCCGAGGTGCGTTGGTGTGGCTCGAGGCCGCTCTGGTCATCTCCGGCTCGCCGAGAACTCTCCTCGAGGCGATCGCGCAGATCCGTCCCGAGCAGCGACGGATCCGGCGCGGTGAGGATCCGCCCCTGACGCTCTCACCGCCTCCGGCGCCGGCGACCGCGAAGCGCTAGATACAGCCCCGGCGCCGCAGCGGAGAGGAGGTAGAGCCAGCTCTTCGGCTGCGCGAAAGACCACGCGATGCTGCACCAGGCAGCCCTGAACGCCGTGCCGCGGTCTCCGACGAGCAGCGCGGCGTAGGCTTCCTCGCGAGCCAGCAAGGCGAGCCGTCGCCGCAGACGGGAACGGCCGGCGGCGGCCCACCCCTCCGGGTGTCGCGCGAGGAACGCCTCCAGCACGAGTCGCGTTTCCCCGGCCTGACGTGCCAACGTTGCGCTCATCTGCCCCGGGTGCCAACGGTAGAGCGCCAGCGGCTCGCCGATGACCGGGATCGGGTTCCGCGCGACGAGCTTCAGCCACACTTCGTAGTCCTCCGCGGCACGGCGCGCCTCGTTGAAGCCGCCCAGTTCCTTGAGGGCCTGGACGCGGACCAGCGCGGCGTTGGGTGGGAAGAGCGGCCGCAGGAGGAGTTCTCCGAGCTCGATCCGCGTGCCGGGCGGGTCGGGGGGCCACGGAGCGACGGCGTAGCGTGCCGGGTCGGCGAGAACGGCCTCCGCCGTGACGTCTGGCGTCGGCGAAGTGAAGCCGCGGGCGTGGGAAACCAGTAGAGCCGACGAGGCGCGCGCGTGGCGGATGAACACCTCGAGGGCGGTCCCGACCCAGAGGTCGTCGTCGTCGAGGAATGCGATCCAGTCGGCTGCTGCCGCGGCGAGGCCGGCGTTGCGCGCGGCCGCAAGCCCGCGGTTTGCCTGGCGGAACGCGCGGATCCGGGGATCGCTCGCAGCGAGAGAGCGGCACACCTCGGGGGTCGCGTCCGTGGAGCCGTCGTCGACGATGATGACCTCGAGCGCGTGGAGGGTCTGATTGAGGGCGGAACGCGTGGCGGCTGGGAGGAACGCCGCGCGGTTGAACGTTGGGATCACAACGCTGACGCGGGGGTGGGTTTGGGGGGTGCTCTCCACGGTCGTGCGGCGCCGCTAGTGCGGCGCTCGACCCTCGGGCAGGCGCCCCGCCCGGGTCACCGTTCCACCCGGTAGTTGGGAGCTTCCTTCGTGATCACGACGTCGTGAGCGTGCGACTCCTTGAGGCCCGCCGATGTGATGCGCGCGAACCGGGCCCTGGATTGAAGCTCCGGCACAGTCGGGCACCCGGTGAGGCCCATCCCGGCGCGCAGCCCCCCCACGAGTTGGGTGAGCTGGGCAGAGAGCGGTCCCTTGTAGGGAACCATGCCCTCGATCCCCTCCGGGACGAGCTTCGTGACCTCCTCCTCATCCTGGAAATATCTGTCGCGCGCGCCCTCGCCGGATTTCATCGCGCCGAGCGAACCCATCCCGCGGTACGCCTTGAATGTCCGCCCCTGGTAGAGGATCTGCTCACCGGGGGACTCGTCCACCCCGGCGAACAGCGAGCCGATCATCACGGTATCGGCGCCTGCGGCGAGCGCCTTGGTGATGTCGCCTGAGTACTTGATGCCGCCGTCGGCCATCAGGGGCACGCCCGCCTCCCGGCAGGCGCGGGCGCACTCGATGATCGCGGTGATCTGGGGAACGCCGGCGCCGGTCACGACCCGTGTCGTACAGATCGACCCGGGCCCGACGCCGACCTTGACCACATCGACCCCGAGGGCGATGAGGTCGCGGGCGCCCTCATAGGTGGCGACGTTTCCCGCGATCAGCGGCACACCGGGGTGCGACTTCTTGATCGTGGCCGCTGCGGCCATGACCTTCTCCGCGTGCCCGTGGGAGGAATCGAGGCAAAGGACGTCCACCTTGGCGGAAACCAGAGCGCTGCATCGCTCGGCCAGGTCCGCAGCGGCGCCAACCGCCGCGGCTACGCGCAGGCGGCCGAGAGCGTCCTTGCACGCGTTCGGGTACTCCTGCGCCTTCTTGATGTCCTTGACCGTGATGAGACCCTTGAGAGCGCCTTCTTCATCCACGACGAGCAGCTTCTCGATCCGGTGCCTGTGCAGGAGCGCCTTGGCCGTCTCGAGAGTGGTGCCGACCGGGGCAGTCACCAGGCTGTCCTTGGTCATGAAATCCGCGATCGGGCGATCGGTCTCGGTGCAGAAGCGCAGGTCGCGGTTTGTGAGGATCCCCTTGAGCTGGCCGTGCTCGTCCACCACGGGGAGTCCCGAGATCCGGAAGCGCGCCATGAGCTCGAGCGCCTCGCGCACCAGGCGATCCGGATGGATCGTGACGGGGTCCACGATCATTCCGGATTCGGAGCGCTTCACCATGTCGACCTCTTCGGCCTGACGCCTGATCGGCATGTTGCGGTGAATGATGCCAAGCCCGCCGTGCTGTGCCATCGCGATGGCCATCGGTGCCTCGGTGACGGTGTCCATGGCGGCGGAGAGGATGGGGATGTTGAGGCGGATCGTGCGGGTGAGACTCGAGGCGACGTCGACCTCGGACGGGTGCACGCCAGAACGGCCGGGGAGAAGCAGGACATCGTCGAAGGTCAGCGCAAGGGGGAGTTCGGACTCAGGCATGGCGGATTGTAGCGCAGCGCGCAAGCGCCCCCGCCGACACCGTCGCCGACCGCCGAGTTTGAGGCAGGACCGATGTCGGCCGCCTACCAGGTCTGGCCGCCGGAGGGCGGTGGCCACGCCCCAAGCTGCTTGCGCACGGAGACGATCTGCCCGAAGTGGTACGAGTTGTGGTCCGCCAGGCTGAGCAACTCCTCGCCGAGCGTCGACTTTCCCCGCCTGCCCACGGGCGTCCCGAGGCCGCGCTTCCGGGCGATCCTCTGCAGCTCCCCGAGCGAGGCCGCGAAGCGCGCCTTGAGGCCGTCCCACTCGTTGGCGGCGCCTCGCGCCGGGGGCGTCGGCGGCCATCCGCCTTCGGCCGTGGCCGGCGGCCGCGGGTTGCCGCCCCGAACGGTCTCCAGCACGAACTCCTGCCAGAAGACGAGGTGCGCGAGCTGTTCCCAGATGGTCGCGAGGCGCTTGCCCGGCCGTCGCCTCGCCTGCGCCGCAGTCAGGTCTTCGAGGGCGACCGCAGGGGAGACGTGCGAGTCCGGCGCCGAAAGCGAACCGATGATCTTCTCCTTCAGGGGTTGTGCCATTCGTGCCTCCGTATCGTCGGATTATACGACTGAGACGCTGTCACCATTCATTCGTGCACCGGCAAGGCCCGGTAGCGGATCGCGCTCGAGGGCCGTCACCCCGCGGTCGCGGGCAGCGGCTCGATGTAGTGCGAGATGTAGCTGGCGTAGAGGCGGTACAGCGCGATGTTCTCGGGGACGAGGCGGCGGAAGTCCACGTGCACCTGCGTGGCGCAGCGGACGATCGTGGCCTGAGCATCTTCAAGGCGGAAGCCCCGAAAACGGTCGGCGTACGGGCGCAACGCCTCGACGACCCGCCGGATGGCTTCGTGGAGCGCATCAGACGAGACCGTCGGCGCGGGCTCGAGCTCCAGGATCGCGCGGCTGGCGACGTTGACGGGCAGGATCTTGACCAGGTCGAGGCAACGTTCCCGCACGAGTGCGGCCAGCGCTTTGCGGTCCTTGTCGAGATGGTCCGCGACGCGGATGGGCCTGCCGTACGAGAGGTACGTGTCGCCGATGTTGCGGATCATCGAAAACGAGTCGAGGACGTGAAGCGTTCGCGGCTTCGCTCCCTCCTGCCAGACCATCTCCTCCGCCTCGCGCACCCGGCTGTAGTCCACGTTGAACGGCACGACGAAGATCTCGTGCTCCACGAGGGTCGGGTTGCTGGCCAGGATGGCGCGCTTGCTGCGCTCGTACTCGAGGACCGCGTCGAAAGCCGCCGGGAAGAAATCCCCGTAGCGGGCGCGCTCCGGGATGTTCTTGCGCGTTCCCTCGGGAAACACCATCACGTCGAGTCCGTGGGCCGCGAACGACAGCACGTCATCACGCAGGCGGCGCGCAGACGCGGCCATCTCCCTGCGGTTCGAGGGCCTCCGCACGAGGAAGGCGCCGATCTTCTTGCTCAGGTTCTGGAACAACCGACCCCGGACGAGGTTGTCGCCCATTCCGACGTAGGGGATCGGGAGACCAGCGAGGAGAAGCGGCGGGAGGACGCCGCTGGTCTCCCACAGGCTCTTGTGCAGGCCGCAGTAGAGGAACACCGGTCCGCCGCGCCGCTTCAGCGCGAGGATCTCCTCATCCATCTCCACGTGGGGATGCACAAGGAAGCGATGCCCGAGCATGGCGATCGTCTTGGCGATCCAGTAGAAGACGTTGCGCCGGTCCGAGTAGTCCGGACGCTCGACGAGGTATGGCCGCTCGTCCATAGCATCAAAAGCATACGCGCGACGAGCGTTTGACGGAAGTGAGGGGGCGCACAGGCTGACCTGAGGGGGCCCTGCCGCCGTCGGGCGTGTGGCGTCGTCTGCAGTCTTCCCGCAGGGGCAATGGGCGTCGCGAGGCGCCGGCTAACGGTCCGAGGACGGTGGAGGGCCCCACAGCGCTCGGTACCGTGGGGGGAAGAAGCGCCCGTGGAGCGCAGGGTTTGCGTAGTAGACGAGTTGCGACATGTGCCACGCGCGCAGGTCATCCTGAAGCGCCAGCCCGACGCCAGGGATCGACTCGCTGAGGAGCAGATTGTGGGCCTCGTCGGGGTCTCGTTGCAGGTCGTAGAGCTGGAGTCTTCCGCTCGCGAAGTCCTCGATGTACTTCGTGGCGTGCGCGATCACCGCCTCCTGCTTGGTCATCGGCGACTGCATCGAGAAGTAGATCGGGCGATCGCGTGGCGTTGCCGGGTCGAGGACATCCCACCCCTGAAACGACCCGTAGCGTGGGAGGCCGAGAACGCCAAGGATCGTGGGCGGGATGTCAATGACCGACACGGGCTCCGGCCGGCGCTCCGCGGGCCGGCCCGTACCGGCCACCACTAGAGGCGTCCTGATCTGTGACTCGAAGGGGCCGCGGGCGTGGGTCACGAGTCCGTGCTCGCCGAACGACTGGCCATGGTCCGAGGCGATCACCACGAGCGTCCTGCTCGTGAGCCCCAGTCGATCTAGGGTGTCCAAGACCTGGCCGAGGACCACGTCGTCCGCGTAGAGCGCGTTGTGGTACGCGTTCCGCATCACCGGAACCGCATCGAGCGGGTACGTGAAGAACGAGGTGTAGCGCTCCCGCTCGTAGGGGCGGAACGGCACGTCGAGGTCGTCGGGCCAGCGGTACGGGTAGTGCGCCGAGATCTGGGCGAGCACAGCGTAAAACGGCTTGTCCGGCTCTGCCGTCAGCCAGTCGGTGAAGAGCTCTGCGCCGATCCGATCGAACTCGTGAGCGGTTTCGAGGTCGGCGGAGATGCGGCGCGTGAGGTCGCGCCGCGGCACCGAGCGGCGCAGCCACGCCGGCGCGGCGGGTGCCCCGGCGGCCTCTGGAACGTCGCGAACGACCACGTACGTGCCGTACTGATCGGGGCGGATCACACGGTCCATGCGCTGCCACGCCAACCAGTGGCTCGAGAACATTGCGGTCCGGTAGCCGACCGCGCCGAGCAGTTGGGAAAGCGCGACGCACGGATAGTCCAGATCGTCGTGGTAGTCGCGGACCGGCCGGCGCAGGGCGTATTGCCCATCGAGCATTGCAGGCAGGGAGTACGCGGTCTCCGACGTCGGTGCGTAGCAACGGTCGAAGAGCAGCGACCGTTGGGCAAGGCGCGAGAGACTCGGCAGGGTGCGCGGGTCGCCGCCGGTCTCGATCAGCTCGTTCCACCGCACCGAATCGATCTGGATCAGCAACACGTTGAGCGGCCTGAACCCTGCTCTGTCGACCTTGGCGGCCCAGGCGGGAACGGTCTCGATCGGGTCCCCGACGCGAACGTACGAGGCATTGCCCGGTGCGGTCGCCGAAAGGGCCGCATGGACGGCGCCGCCGAGGGTGAGCTGTGGCAGCCAGAGCCCGTCGTTCGAGAGGTGGAACGCGTAGCTCTGTCCGATCGTCGTCCAGCGCGCGGTGGACAGGTCCAGGACCTCCCGACGGTTCAGCAGGGTCGTTCCGTGGCCGATGGCCACCAGCATCGCGAGAACGCCAGCGGCTCGCGCGGCCCGCCGAACACGCCCGGGTGCGGCGCCCCCGGCGATCCACCCTCCGGCCGTCACCAGCGTCGCGCCCAGGACAATGCCCGCGAGCGGGAGGGCGAGCAGCAGGGACCGCTCCCCCGACGTGGTGACCACCGAGATCTTGTTCAGGTCGAGCAGGACGAAGCCGAGGTGCTCGCGATCGAGGGGCGCGTCAAGCGCAACTCGCAGCGCCCACGCCGCAAGATCGAAGGTCACCAGCCCGCAGCTTGCCAGGGTCGTCATCGGTCTGACGAGAGGCCACCGGCTGGAGCGGTGGACGACGGCGGCGTCGACTGCGGCCGCCGACCCCAGCACCAACGCAAGCAGCAGCCACTGCCAGAGCAGCAGCACCGCCCCGGCCGGCCAGCCGAGCCGCACCGCAAGGCTGCCGCCCGGGCGCGACAGGAAGAGCTGACCCAGTGCGGAGGCTGCCAGGAGCGCCGCCGGCAGGGCGGCTGCGCCGAGGTTCGCCTCCAGCCGTTCCTTCACGAAGGGGAAGATACCCTACCCAATGGCGGAATGCAGGCGCTGCCGCCGCCCTCGAACCGGGGATGGCGGCAGAGGGAAGAAGGAAGCGGGGAGACCGAAGCCGGAGAGCGACTTTGCTCCTTTCCCCCCGTCTACCCTCTCCCCGTTGTCAATGGCGGCGCGGCTACACGCACCACGCCTTCTGGCCGCTTGTCTTGTCTCTTCGGACCACGGTCCACGGACCACGGTCTTTCGGTGCCCGGCACCCTGTGTCCCGGTTCTTTCTAGGAGGCGGCGCCGACGCTGGCGCCGTGGCACTTCTTGTACTTCTTGCCGGAGCCACACGGGCAGGGGTCGTTGCGCCCGACCTTGGGTGTCGAGCGCCGCACCGTGGTAGGCGTCGTCGAGCCCGGCGAGTGTTGAGCCTCCTTGCGCTCGCCCTGGAGGCCCGAGACCTCGGCCTTCTGTTCACGGTGCGTCACCTGGCGATGGCGGCGCTCGGGCGCCTGCTGCACGAGCTCGACCCGGTAGAGGTACTGGACGACCTGGTCCTCGACGCGCTCCATCATCTCCTGGAACAGGTCGAACGACTCGCGCTTGTACTCGACGAGGGGGTCGCGCTGCCCATACGCGCGCATCCCGATCCCCTCCTTGAGGTGGTCGAGGGCGAGCAGGTGGTCCTTCCACTGGGCGTCGAGCACGGAAAGGACCAGGTAGCGCTCGAGCTGGCGGAACTGGTCCGCGCCGATCGTGCGCTCGCGCTCCTCGAAGCGCTGCTCCACCGCCGCGGTCAGCCGCTCTAGGAGCTGCGGCCGGTTGATCTTCTCCCAGGAGACATCGGCCTGGGCGACGGTCATGCCGAACAGGTCCTTGAGCTCGCGCTCGAACGCCTCGATGTCCCAGTCGTCCGGGTGCTTGTCGTCCGGACAGTACGAGTCGACGAGCGACTCGGCGATCTCGCGGGCCGCGCGCAGCACCCAGTCGCGGCCGGTCTTTCCTTCGAGGACGTCGCGGCGCAGGCGGTACACGGCCTCGCGCTGCTTATTCATGACGTCGTCGTACTCGAGGAGGTGCTTTCTCATCTCGAAGTTGCGGCCCTCGACCTGCTTCTGGGCCCGCTCGATCGAGCGCGAGACCATCTTCGACTCGATGGGGATGCCCTCCTCCATGCCGAGGTGCTTCATCCACTCGCGCAGGCGGTCGGAGGCGAAGATGCGCATCAGGTCGTCCTCGAGCGACAGGATGAAGCGCGAGGAGCCCGGGTCGCCCTGGCGGCCTGACCGGCCGCGCAGCTGGTTGTCGATGCGGCGCGCCTCGTGGCGCTCCGTGCCGAGGATGTGCACGCCGCCGGCGGCGAGCACCTTGTCGCGCTCCTCGGCGCATCTCACCTTGTACTTCGCCAGGGCCGCCTCGTATGGCTCCGGTTCCTTCAGGGGGTCAGCCTCGGCCCTCGCGAGGCCCTCGTAGTTGCCGCCGAGGATGATGTCGGTGCCGCGGCCGGCCATGTTGGTGGCGATGGTGATGGCGGCGTGGCGGCCGGCCTGGGCGACGATCCCGGCCTCACGCTCGTGGAACTTGGCGTTCAGCACGACGTGCGGCAGCCCGCGCCTCTTGAGCATCTCCGACAGGCGCTCGGACTTCTCGATCGACACGGTGCCGACGAGCACCGGCTGTCCCTTCTCGTGCAACTCGAGGAGCTCCTCGACGACCGCCTTCCACTTTTCCTGTTCGGTTCGGAAGATGACGTCCGGGTTGTCTGCGCGGATCATCGGGCGGTTGGTCGGGATGACGATGACGTCGAGCCCGTAGATGTGGGCGAACTCGTCGGCCTCGGTCTCGGCGGTGCCCGTCATGCCGGCCAGCTTCTCGTACATGCGGAAGTAGTTCTGCAGGGTGATCGTCGCCAGGGTCTGGTTCTCGGCCTCGATCTTGACCTTTTCCTTCGCCTCGACGGCCTGATGAAGCCCGTCCGACCAGCGGCGCCCCGGCATCAGGCGGCCGGTGAACTCGTCCACGATGATCACCTGGCCGTCCTTGATGATGTAGTGGTCGTCGAGATGGTAGAGCGTGTGCGCTCGCAGCGCCTGCTGCACGGCGTGCAGCGTCTCGATATTGGCCGGGTCGTAGAGGTTGGGCACGCCGAGGAGCTTCTCTGCCTTGACCACGCCCTCCTCGGTAAGCGACGCCGTATGCGCCTTCTCGTCGAGGAGGTAGTCGCCGGTGGTGGTCTTGTTTCCGTACTTGTCCTTGATCTCCTCGCCCTTGGCCAGCTTCGGGATGATGTAGTCCACCTGGTAGTAGAGATCGACCGAGAGCTCCGAGGGGCCGGAGATGATGAGCGGGGTCCGCGCCTCGTCGACCAGGATCGAATCCACCTCGTCGACGATCGCGTACACGTGCTTGCGCTGGACCATGTTCTCCACTTCGAACTTCATGTTGTCGCGCAGGTAGTCGAAGCCGAACTCGTTGTTCGTTCCGTAGGTGATGTCGTAGCGGTACGCGGCCTTGCGCTCGGCGTCCTCCATCTGGTTCTGGATGCAGCCGACCGACAGGCCGAGGAACTTGTAGATCCTCCCCATCCACTCCGCGTCGCGCTTCGCGAGGTAGTCGTTGACCGTGACGACGTGTACGCCGCGCCCGGAGAGTGCGTTGAGGACGACCGGCAGCGTCGCCACCAGGGTCTTGCCCTCGCCGGTCCTCATCTCGGCGATCTTCCCCTCGTGCAAGACCATTCCGCCGATGAGCTGCACGTCGAAGTGACGCATCCCGAGGGCGCGCTTCGACGCCTCGCGCACGAGCGCGAAGACCTCCTCGAGGTGCTCGTCGAGGACCTCCTGGACCAGCGTCCGGCGCTCCTTGTACTCCTCGGGGAGCTCCGCGAAACTGGACTCGATGTCCGTGCGGATGGCGGCGACTCGCGCACGCAGCGCGTCGTCGGAGAGCGCGGCGATCTCTGGCTCCCTGGCGTTGATCTCGGCAACGCGCGGGGAGAGGCGCTTGTACTCCCGCTCGTGCTTCGACCCCATGAAGACTTCGATGACCTTGTCTACGACCGTCGGCATAGCCACCTCAAACGCCCAAGGTTACGCCTCGGAGGCTTTGACGACAAGGCGGGATCGCACAAGCCGCTGCACAGGCGTACTTTCCCGGCTGGACGTCGTATCGAGCGCCGTGCTGCCCCTGGGGGCGTTTCCCCCGGGGTGTGCGTGCGTTCCGGTGGCTGACTCGCCTGCCGTCGCGCCAAGGCGCTGCCGTCGATGCCATACACTAACCGCGTGGGCATCCGCTGGCGTGATCTCGCCGGGAGGCATTGGTGGCTGGGCGCCACGCTCCTGCCGACCGTGATGCTTCAACTCGTGCTGACCAACGTCTGGCCGCGGTTCCAGAGCCCCAACGAGCGGGCCCGTGCCTACCAGGCGATCGCGGTGGTGACTCGCGGCAGCCTGGAGATCTCCCCCGAACTCGACCGATTCGGGGACATGGAGGACGTCGCCGCCGTTGCCGGGCGGCGCTTCCCGAACAAGGCCCCCGGAACGCTGCCGCTGGTCGTCCCCGGGGCGCTGTTCGCTCACGTGTTCGCTTCTGACTCTCACGCGGTGCTCGGCTGGACGCTCGTCCTCGGCCGGCTCCTGGCGGCCTCCTTCCCGTTCGCGCTGACGGTCCTGCTGATCGCGCGAGCAACCGTCGCGAAGTATCCGCGCGGCGGCCCATTCGCCACGGTGACGTACGCCCTGGCCACGCCCGCCCTCGCTTCGTCGCTGTTGCTGTTCTCGCACGCGCTCACGGCGTGTCTGCTGGTGGGGGCGTTCCTGCTCCTGTTCGAGCGCGAGCGGCCGGTCACGCACGCCGGTGCGCTCGCGGGGTTGCTGCTCGCCTGGGCTTCGGCGTGCGAGTACTCCGCGGCGCTGCCGGCGGCGGTCGTCGTGCTGGCGGCGGCGCGTCGGTTGCGGTTGCGGGGCCTTCTGGCGGCGAGCGCAGCGGCGGCGCTCCCGCTGGCGCTTCTCGCGGCGTACAACACGGCCTGTTTTGGGTCGCCGCTGTCGCTCTCCAGCGCCCACGAGACGTACGGGACGTTCGCGACGCTCGTGCGACACGGAATCTTCGGGATCTCGCTGCCGACGCTGTCGGGACTCGGTGGGCTGCTGCTGTCGCCGGCTCGTGGGCTCTTCGTGTGGGCGCCGCTCGCGGCGTTCGCGATCCTCGGGGCGTGCGTCAACGCGAGCTGGCCGTCAAGCGCGGGAGGACGCGTCGCGCTCTGGGCCGCGCCGCTCGCGCTGCTGCTGGCGATGTCGGGCTACCCGAACTGGCACGGCGGTTGGTTCCCCGGTCCGCGCTACCTGCTCCAGGTGCTGCCGTTCATCTTCCTGCTCGTGGCGCCGTCGGCGGAGCTCGTGCTGGCGGACGCGTGGGGGCGGATGCTCGCGGGGCTCGGCGCCCTCTGGGGGTGGGCGGCGGTGTGGCCGTGCCTGGCAAGCTTCCCTTTCCCGCCGGAAGATGTGCCGCTGCCGGCCCTGACCCTTGCGCCCGGCCTGCTCGCCGACGGGATCCACGCGCCTTCGTGGCTGCCGGGCGCTCTGGTGCTGCCCGCGCTCGCCGCCCTCGCGCTGGCGGCCTGCAGCGTTCTTCTGACCGTAGGGGTGGCCCAGCGGCACTGGTACGAGCGACCCGTGGCAGTGGTCGGGCTCGTTGTGGCTCTCCTCGCCGCGGGGCGGATTCAATACCCCGCGACGTGGCAGGCCTCGCTCGAGCGTGCGGTCATCCACGACGTCTACGCCGACGGGCCTCCGGGCGCTCTGGAGGCGCTCGTCGCCTGCGCCGACTCGCGGTCTCGCCGCGTGCAGGTGGAGACCTGGATCGCTCGCCGAGCGAAAGCCCCTGTCGCCGAGTAGTCGTGGCTAGCGGGCTACAGCAGGAGCCGGTGGTTCCGCACTCCACGGGACAGCCGAGAGGGCCGGCAGGACGCGGTAGTCGGTCTGGTCGAGCGAGAGCGGCGTGACCGTCACGTACCCGTCGGCGAGGGCGCGCACGTCGGTGCCGGGAGCGTCGGTCTCGGGGGGCGTGTAGCGCGAGACGAACAGCCGCTCGCCGTTCGGCCCCGGTTTCTCCTCGTACCGGTCCACCCTGTCCGGGGCCATCCCGACGTTGGTCACCAGGACGCCGCAGGCCGTGGCTCGCGGGAACGGGATCTCGACCTTGACGAGGTTGCCGGCGGCCGGCAGCCCGGCGGCCCGCAACCGCCGGACGACGACGCTGGCCCACCTGGCCGCCCCGGCGAAGTCGGCATCCTCGGAGTGTACGACCACGGCGGAGAAAGCGACCGCCGGCAGGCCGGCGAGCGCACCCTCGCGCGCCCCGCCGAGCGTGCCGGAGACCCAGGTCGATCTGCCGGCGTTGTCGCCGCGGTTGATCCCGGAAAGCACCAGGACCGGCGGGTCTGCCTGGCACAGGGCCGTGACGGCGATCCGCACGCAGGTGGCTGGCAGCGCATGGATCGCGAAGCGGCGGACGCCGTCGGTGGACGGCCTCTCCTCGACCAGGACCGGCGTCCGATACGTGATGCCGTGCGCCGTCCCGCTCTGGTCCTCGGACGGCGCAGCAACCGTCACGCGGTACTCCCCCTTGATCGCCTCGACGAGTGCCGCGATGCCGGGGGCATCAATGCCGTCGTCGTTGGTGACCAGCACGTGCGGGCGCGCCGGATCGGCCGCCGCGGCCGTCGCCGCGATGAGGACGAGAAGGGTTGCGAGGAACGCCGAGAGTTTGCGCGTCATGGTGCCTCCCGGCGGTGAGCATGCACCAGCCGCGATCGTGAGACAAGAGCGCTCATTTGAAGACACGTTCTGCGAACCGGGGTTTGCACCGCGGCGTACAATGCGACATGCGAAAGATCCCCCGCTGGGCGGTTGTCGTGGTCGTCGTGGTAGCCGCTGCTGCGGTCCTGCGGTTCGTGGTTTTCCGCCAGAGGCCTGTCCCGGTGGAGATCGTGCGGGTGGAGTCCGGGACGGTGGAGGAGACCGTCACGAACACGCGGGCCGGCACCGTCAAGGCACGCCGGCGCGCGAAGCTCTCGCCGCAGATCGGCGGCCGGGTGGTGGAGCTGCCGTACCGGAAGGGGTCGCGCGTGGAGGCGGGCGCGCTGCTTCTCCGCCTGGACGACTCGGTCCAGACGGCGCAGGTGCGGCTCGCCCAGGAGCAGGTAAAGACCGCCCAGTCGCAGGCACACGAGGCGTGCCTCGCCGCCGACCTTGCGGAGCGCGAGCTGCGCCGCGGGCAAGCGCTCTCTGCCGACGGGATAACGAGCCAGCGGGATCTCGACGCTCTCGAGAGCGCCCGAGACCAGACCGGGGCGGCGTGTCAGGCGGCGCGGGCCACGCTCGGCCAGGCCCAGGCCCAGGTCGGCGTCGCGGAGGCTGAGCTCGCGCTCACGACGGTGCGCGCTGCGTTCTCAGGAGTGGTGGCCGACTGCAGCACGGAGGTCGGCGAGTGGATCACTCCCGCGCCTCCCGGTGTCCCGATCCCGGCGGTGCTCGATCTCATCGACCCCGGTTCGGTCTATGTTTCGGCGCCCATCGACGAGGTGGACTCCGAGCGGGTGAAGCCGGGCCAGGAGGTGCGCCTCACGGTCGACTCGCGGCCGGGCGAGAAGCTCGCGGGTCGCCTCGTGCGAGTGGCACCGTACGTGTTGGACGTGCTGGAGCAGAACCGCACCGTCGAGATCGAGGTCGACCCTTCCGACCCGCAGGTGGCCGCGACGTTGCTCCCCGGCACCTCGGCCGACGTGGAGGTGATCCTCGCCCGTCGCGAGGGTGTGCCGCGCATTCCGACGGCGGCAATCGCCGAAGGGGGCAAGGTCCTCGTCCTCAACGGCGGCCGCCTGGACGAGCGGATGATCACGACCGGGATGCGCAACTGGCAATTCGCCGAGGTGAAGTCCGGGGTGGCTGTCGGGGAGCGGGTGGTCGTCGCGCGTGACTCGCCGGAGATCAAGGCGGGCGCGACGGCGCGTGCGAAGGGCGCGCGGTGATCCGTCTCGAGGGAGTCTGGCGGACGTACCGGGTCGGGGATGGGGAGGTCCACGCACTCCGCGACGTCACCCTTGAGATCACGCACGGTGAGCACGTGGCGCTCATCGGCCCTTCCGGCTCCGGGAAGTCCACGATGCTGCACATCGTCGGGTGCCTCGACCGTCCCACTCTTGGGCGCTACCTGTTCGAGAAGCGCGAGGTGGGTGCGCTCTCCGAGGAGGAACGGTCCCTGCTGCGCCGCCACCGGATCGGGTTCGTCTTCCAGTTCTTCCACCTGCTGCCCCGTCTCTCCGCGCTGGGGAACGTCGAGCTGCCGATGCTGTTCGCCGGCACGCCGGCCGACGAGCGGAGGCAGCGGGCGGCGCACGCGCTCGAAGCGGTCGGGCTCGCGCAGCGGGCGACCCACCGCCCCGACCAGCTCTCGGGCGGCGAGCGCCAGCGCGTTGCGATCGCGCGCGCCGTCGTGATGGACCCTGCCGTGGTGCTCGCCGACGAGCCCACCGGCAACCTCGACCGGCACTCGGCGCTCGAGGTCATGGAGCTGCTGGAGGCGATGAACCGGCGGGGACTCACGCTCGTGGTCGTCACCCACGATCCCGCAATCGCCGAGCGCGCGCGGCGCGTGATCCGCATGGCCGACGGCGAGATCGTTGGTCACGACGGTGGATCGTGGGTCGTGGATCGTGGTTCGGGTGGGCCTGCGCTGCAGCACGCCTCCGATCCACGAACCACAAACCACGAGCCACGCGGTGGGGGGTAGGGTGCGTTTCCTCGATCTGCTGCGGTTCGCGGCGGGGGCCCTGCGAGGTCACCGGCTGAGGACGGCACTCTCGGTAACCGGGGTCGCGGTGGGGATAGCGGCGGTGGTCACACTCACCGCGCTCGGCGAAGGGGCCCGGCAGTACGTGGTGGACCAGTTCGCGGCCCTTGGCGCGAACCTCTTGATCATCTTCCCCGGTAAGGTGGAGACGACTGGCGGCGAGCCTTTCGGCGGCGTGACCCACGACCTCACGATCGACGACTACCGCGCGCTGGCGCGCTTGTCGAGGCTGCGCCGGTCCGCCCCGATGGCGGTCGCCACCGACACCGTGCGCTACGGCGACCGCGGGCGCGACGTGCCGGTGCTCGGCACGACCGCGGATTTCGCCCTGGTCCGGCGGCTGGAGATGGGCTCGGGCGCGTTCCTCCCGGCCGGCGACCCGGACCAGGGAGGCAACGAGATCGTGCTGGGACTCACGGTCGCGAGTGAGCTGTTCCGCGGGGAGAACCCGCTCGGGCAGATCGTGCGGGTGGGGCCGTGGCGGTTCCGGGTCGTGGGCGTGCTCGCGCCGCGCGGACAGTCGCTGACGTTCAACCTCGACGAGGTGGTCTTGGTCCCGGTGCGCACCGCGATGCGGGTCTTCAACCGCTCGACGCTGTTTCGGATCCTGCTGGACGTGCGGATGCACGACGAGATGGGCCTCGCCAAGCGCGAGGTGGAGGCGCTCATGCGCGAGCGGCACCGCGCCGAGGACGTCACGGTCATCACCCAGGACGCCCTGATCTCGTCGTTCTCCTCGATCCTCAACGCCCTGACGCTCGCACTCGTGGGCATCGCCTCGGTCTCACTCGCCGTGGCTGGCGTGGGGATCATGAACGTCATGCTCGTCTCGGTCACTGAGCGGCGCGCCGAGATCGGTCTCCTGAAGGCTCTCGGCGCGCTCGACCGCCAGGTGCTGGCCGCGTTCCTGGCGGAGGCGGTGCTGCTCGCATTTGTGGGCGGGGTCGCTGGCCTGGCGATCGGCGCCGGAGCGATACGGGCCTTCGTGGGAATCTACCCGAGCTTCCCCGCCTCGCCGCCGGCGTGGGCGGTGGCGGCCTCGCTCGGCCTCTCGCTCGGGGTGGGTGTCGGGTTCGGGGTTTGGCCGGCGCGCCGGGCGACCCGTCTCGACCCGGTCGCGGCGCTGGCGCGCCGGTGATACCGATGGAGAGAGCCGAACTCATCCGCTTCGCGCTCGGCGCGCTCGCCGGCCACCGGCTTCGCTCCGTGCTCTCCGCCCTGGGGGTCGCGATCGGCGTCGCGGCGGTCGTGCTGCTCACCGCCCTGGGCGAGGGGACGCGACGCTACATCGTCGGCCAGTTCTCGCAGTTCGGCACCAACCTCATGGAGGTCAACCCGGGCAAGGTCAAGACCTTCGGGTTCCCGGGCGCCTTCGGCGGCACCACCAACAAGCTCACCGTGGACGACGCGATGGCGCTCGAACGGGTCGCCGGGGTGGAGGAGGTCGTGCCGTTCGCGTTCGGCCAGGCGCGGGTCGAATCCGTGGCGCGCGGACGCAGCGTGTACGTCTACGGCACGACGCACGACATGCTGGCGGCGTGGCACGTCACGGCCGCCCAGGGCACCTTCCTGCCGGCGATGGACCCCCACCGCAAGGGCGCCTTCGTCGTTCTCGGCCCGAAGCTCGCGCGCGAGCTGTTCGGCGAGGCCTCGCCGCTCGGGCAGCGGGTGCGGATCGGCAGCTGGGGGTTCGTGGTGATCGGCGTGTTGGAATCCAAAGGTCAACTCCTCGGCTTCGACCTGGACGACGCGGCGTACATCCCCGTGGCGAGCGCCCTCGACGTGTTCAACCAGAGCGAGCTTTTGGCTATCGACGTGGTCGCGCGGGACGCCGGCGCGGTCTCGGGCGTCGTCGCGCGGGTCAAGGCGGTGCTGACGGCGCGGCACCGCGACAACGAGGACTTCACCGTCACCACCCAGACCGAGATGGTCGACACCTTCGGGCGCATCATCGGGATCATCAGCGCCGCAGTCACCGCGATCGCCGGGATCTCGCTCTTCGTGGGCGCGATCGGCATCCTCACGATCATGTGGATCTCGGTTCACGAGCGCACCGGCGAGATCGGCCTCCTGCGCGCCCTCGGGGTGAGCGCCGCCGCCGTGCAGCGCCTCTTCCTCCTCGAGGCCACAGCGCTGGCGGTCGCGGGCGGGGTCGCGGGGGTGGCGATCGGGTTCGTGGTGCAGAGCATCCTCCACGCGGCCGTGCCCGGCCTGCCGCTATCGACGCCGCCGGAGGCAGTGGTCGCGGCGCTCGCGATGAGCCTGGTTGTGGGGATCGCCGCCGGCGTCATCCCCGCCCGTCGCGCCGCCGCCCTCGACCCCGTGGACGCGCTGCGCGCGGAGTGACCTGCCGCCGGCCTATCCCTCAGCGGTCTGCTGCAGCCACCCGACGAGGCGCTGGAGATCCTCGGAGGCCGCGTCCTCGCTCACGGTGACGGTGTGCTCAGCCTTCTCGTCCTCAACCGTGAGCCGGTAGATGAAGCGGTCGGGCCGGCCCGCGAGCGGCGTGGGGTTCTCCGAGAACGTGCCGAGGTCGGCGGCCGCTACGAGGCGGCGCAGCTCCTCCGCTTGCCCCGGCGCCAGCGCGGCCGCGTCCACGGTGACGGAGCGGCGGACGTTGGCGAACCCCCCGGAGCGTTCGAGCCTTACCCGCATTGCCTCACCTAGAGTACGCCGACCTTCGTCCAGGCATCGCCCACGGCCTGTGCGACCGCGCTGCGCGAGCCGAACAATTCCCTGGCCACGGCCACCGTCAGCGTGGCCGCGGCCTTGAAGTCGGATTTCGGCCGGAGCCGGTCGCGCAGCGTGACGTACCAGACCTTGCCGGCCTTCTCCCAGGCGTTGCCACCGATCGCCGTGGCCGCGAGGTAGAAGGCGCGGTTGGGGATGCCGGAGTTGATGTGCACGCCTCCGTTGTCGTCGGTGGTGTTTACGTAGTGGGCCATGTCGGCCGGCTGCGGGTCCTTGCCGATCAGCGGGTCGTCGTACGCCGTGCCCGGTGCGGCCATCGAGCGCAGCGCCTCGCCCTTGACCGCGGCGGTGAAGAGGCCGGCTCCGATCAGCCAGTCGGCTCGCCTGGCGGTCTGGCGGAGGCTCCGCTGCTTGACGAGTGATCCGAAGACATCGGAGAACGACTCGTTGAGCGCCCCGGGCTGATCGGCGTACTCGAGACCGGCCTCGTACTGGGTCACGCCGTGCGTGAGCTCGTGGCCGATGACGTCCACCGCCTTCGTGAAGCGCTGGAAGATCCTGCCGTCGCCGTCCCCGTACACCATCTGGCTGCCGTCCCAGAACGCGTTGTCGTACCGGATCCGGTAGTGGACGCTCGATACGAGGGGCATCCCCCGGTCGTCGACCGAATTGCGTCCGTAGACGTCGTGGTAGAGGTCGTAGGTCGCTCCCGCCCCGTCGTACGCTTCGTTGACCGCTGCGTCCTTGACGGCAGGCTCGCCCTCGGAGCGCACGGGCGTGCCGGGGAGTCGCGCGCCCCTCTTCACGTCGAAGACGGTGCGCTGCTTCCCGGCGGCGTGAATCGCACTCGCCGTTGCGATGTCGCCGAGCAGCTCGCGCCGCCCGCGCATGCGCTCCGAGTGCGCGAGTGTCTGCAGCGCCCACGCCCGCTGCTTCGGCGTCCCTCGTTCCACGATTGCGCGCAGGATGTGCGGCGGCAGGATGCAGGGGATCAGGTCGAAGCCGGCTGGTCGTTGTGCCCTCGGTGTCACTGGGAGCCCCCTCAGTACGGCGCTGTCTGCGTCGCCTTCTACGCCCGCCGGGCGTCTCGGTCAAGCCGCAGATCGGCTGGGGACCGGATATCATCGGCGGCCGGGAGGGGCCGTGACCGAAAGGCAGGTGGTCTGGACGGACAGTTACGCGGTGCGGGCGCACGAGGTCGGGAGCCACGGTCGCGTTTCGGCGACGGGCGTCTGCAACTGGCTGCAGGAGACGGCGGGCAACCATGCCACCCACCTGGGGTGGGGGATCGAGGGGCTGATGGGAGAGGGGATGACGTGGGTGCTCTCACGGTTCCACCTCGTGCTCGATAGGCCGCCATCCTGGCGCGAGCAGGTCCAGGTCACGACCTGGCCTGCGGGCGCGCGACGCCTTTTCGCGATTCGCGAGTTCCGGATCACCGTCGAAGGCGGCGACGAAATCGGCCGCGCAACGTCGGGCTGGATGGTCATCAACGTCGGGACCCGCCGGCCGGTGCGGCCCCCGAAGGACGTCGAGAGCATGGGGCGTCTCACGCCGCCCAGGATCCTGGACGACGATTTCGCCAAGCTCCCGGAGGTCGAGCGCCCCGAGCTCGAGAGGACCGTCGAGGTGCGCTTCGCCGACCTCGACATGAACGACCACGCCAACAACGTCAGCGTGATCGGGTGGTCGCTCGAGGCGCTGCCCCCCGGGGTCGCGCTCGGGGCACGGCTCGCGGAGCTCGAGGTGGAGTTCCGGGCCGAGAGCCGCCATGGGGAGCGCATCGCGGTCCGCGTCCAGCGCGAGCCGGGCGAGACGGCTGCGTTCCGCCACACGCTCGTGCGGGAGGGCGACGGGCGGGAGATCGCCCGGGCCCGATCCCGCTGGGCCGGCCGTGAGGGTTAGTCGACGTCCTCTTCGCCCGGCACGACCACGAGCAGCGCCCGCTCGACCGGCGGCAGCCGCTGCCAGCTCCCTGCGAGCCAGCTCACGCCGTCGAGGAATGCGTTGGCGCGATCGGTGTCGGGGCAGACGCGTCGCAGCAGCGCCCAGAATGAATCCGAATGGCGCAGATGGACCGCGTGGGTGAGCTCGTGCGCCACGACGGCCTCGAGCACCCAGCGCGGCATCTGGCGCAGCACCGCGTTCAGCCTGATCGTTCCGGTCGCCGCGCTGTAGCTGCCCCACCGCGAGCGCTGCGTGGTGACGAACGCGACGCCCTGAACCTCGGGCGGCCGGGGGAAGCGCGTCGCGATCCTGCGCGCGAGCGCCAGTGCGTCCTCCTCCCGGTTGACGTGTTTCGCCCGCGCGCTGCGCAGGAGCCTGTGCGCCAGCTCCGGGATCGCCTGCTCGATCTGGGCCCGGGTCGCGGAGTAGGGAGCGCTCAACTTGAGCGTGCTGCCGTGCAGCCGGGCGTTGAGGTGCATGACGCGCTTCCGCTGGACAACGACGGTGAGCTCGACGCCGTCAACGGAGATGATCTGCGATTCACTCACCCACGCATTCTAGCCAGGCTTCCAGCGGCAATTCGTGGCCTGTGTCGTACCGCCCGTCCTGAGGTTGTGGGCGGAAGCGGCCTGTCACCACAACTTCGGCAGCGGCCGTCCCACCTCCAGCAGCGATTTGAGGCTCGATAGGACTTTTGGCCACCCCGCCGTGATGCCCTCGAGCATCTCCGAGCCGGGCTCGAGGCGATCGTGCGTCACGGTCAGGCGCGTCACGCCGCGAACCTCCTCGATCTCGAACGTGACCCGCGAGTGCTTCTTCTCGCGTCCCTCGTCGGAGGGAAACGCCCATGTCATGACCAGGCGCCGGGGCGGCGAGAACTCGACGACCTTTCCGACCAGGCGGAGAGCGCGCTCTTTGTCGGCGCCCCGGTGCTCCCACCTGGAGCCGGCCTTCCAGTCGGACACGTTCTCGTGCTGCCAGTACTTCCTGGTGATCTCGGGGGTGATGAGCGCCTCCCAGATCTTCTCCGGCGGCGCCGAGATGTACGTCACGTACACGAACTCAGGCTTGTCCACGGTGTTCTCCTTCCAACTTCGCCTTGAGGTGGCGAAGGGTGTCCAGGTGCGACCGCTCGAATTTCTCGATCCAACGCGCGTGTATCTCGTGAATGGGGACGGGGTTCAGGTAGTGCAGCTTCTCTCGACCCCGGCGGATGGTCGTGACCAGGTTGGCTTCCTCCAGTCGCCCGAGGTGCTGACTGACCGCTTGGCGGGTCATGTCGAGGTTGGCACAGAGCTCCCCCAGTGTCTGGCCGCTCTGCGCGCGGAGCATGTCCAGCAGACGCCTCCGTGTCGGATCGGCGAGCGCTTTGAACACGCTGTCGGCGTCCACGCCCAGGAGTATATGCAAGTGAATGCTTGCGTGTCAAGGCGGGGTTGTGCCGCGTGGGAGACGCCGCACGTGAGGGGTGTCGAGGTATCCGACCGGCTACGGTTCTTGATTCGGCGCCGCCTGGCAGGGCACCCCGTGGCGCCGGGGGGCTCCGTCTTTGCGGCGGTCGCTGCGCCCGACCGAGGAGCGGGTCAGCCGTTGCCTGGGAGCGCGGCGAGGTACCTTGCCGGGTCCGCCTCGAACTTGGGTCGGCAAGTCTTGCAGCAGAGCCTGACTGTGCGTCCCTTGTACTGCACCTCGATCGGCTGGCCCCTGGTGTCGTTGGCGAGATTCTCGCCGCTGACCGGACAGGTCACCTGGATGTTCTCGAGCCTGGCATCCGTTGAGGCGAGCTTGGCAAAGAACTTCTCGGGATCGGCCCGAAACTCGGCCGGACACTTCGGGCAGCAGAAGTAGACCCGCTGGCCCTGGTAGTCCACGGAGAACTTCGTGTCGATCGCCTCGCCCGACACCGGGCACACGGTCTGCGCCGCCGTCTGTGTGGCGAAGAAAGCCGCCGCAACCAGTCCGATGAAGCCCAGTGCGAGAATGAGGTAAACGCCGCGTCGCATCGCTCGATCCCCTTTCCGCCGAACCCCCACACCTCGCCTCTGCCCCTTCGCGCCGCACACGGTGTCGCGCTGAAGAACCGACGCCGGGGCCACTTCGCTTCCCGAGGCCGGCTGAGAAGTGACCCGGATCACAGGACCGGCCGCCCCGACGACTAACCGAACCGGGTGATCGGGCCGGCCGAGCGAAGCGCCAGCGACGTCGAGGCCGTGCTGCTCGTGGGGATCAACTGACCAGTCGCACGCTCCGGCACGGGCATACAAAGGGCCGGGACGGCGCACTCTGCTCCACGCGGAGGCGCCTGAGGGAGGGTTGTCACTGGGACCCCGGCGCGCAAGCTGATCGCGAGGCGTCCTGGCACTACGAAACCGGCTCCGGCAGGCTCGCGGCGCTAGAGCGGGATTGGGACCTGAAGCCCGACGGCGCAGATCAGCCTTTCGAGACGCGCCTGGTGTTCCTCGTCCGCACGGCCGAGATGGACGAGGAACTCTCCGAGATCGGCCTGGATCTGGCGTTTGGCCATGCGGAAGTGATAGTCGGCTGCGGCGGTCTCGAAGGAGAGCGCCCGTCCGACCGCATCCTCCGCCTTGAGCGTGGGTGCCGCGTTGCGCGCCTCCTTGACCTGGGCGGTTGCCAGGTAGATCTCCCGCTCATCGAGATCGAGGCTCTCCAACAACTTCGGCTCCTGTTCGACCATGCGTCGCTGGTAGCCGACCAACTCGGCGTGGCCGTACTCGTCGAGCGCCATCCGGCCGAATAGTGCGGCAACCTCCGGATCGTTCTGAAGCCGCTCCGCGAAAAGCTGGTAGAGATCGCCGAGGTGGGTCTCGAACCTCTGGAGCACGTCGAGGGCGTACAGTTTGTTCATTTCGCGGCTCCCTTCCGCCCGGCCATCCGGAGGGCTCTCCTCAAAGATGGTCCGCTGGGACCCATAGGGGAAGCGTAGCTTCCCGCAAGCTTCGTCAAGTAGTTGATACCTGAGAGCCGGTCGCCGTTCCTCCGGCCCGGCGTCCACGTTGCTCCCCGCCAGCCAAGCAGCGAAATAGCCTCGTCCGCCGGGGCGTTAAAAAGAATAAGGCTGTTGCGGCGTGCACGCGCCCTTACTGCCCCACTCGAGGGTCGGTCGTCGCGCCGACAGGTGCCAAATGGGCATAATTGAACTCGCAGGCGCGACGGGCCGGTCGGACGGTGACGCAAGTTGCATCGGCCGCATTCCTCGCGGCGCCGTCGTTGGAGCTCAAGCCCGTGTCGCCCGGAGACGGTCGAGCGTCCTGGAGGGGACAGGGCAGGTCGCCCTGGCCCGCTCGTGCGTGCACCCGTTGCGTGGCGTGCACGCCCCTACGCCACCGGGACGGACACAATCACCGTTCGTTCGTGCACAGGCATCTCATCCGGGCCAACCGCCCGGAATTCCCGAAGGGAAGTTCGTGGGTGGCGCCGAGCGTTCGGCGTCGGCCCGGAAGGGAGAGCGCCATGGCTAAGTACGTCAACCCCGATGTCCTTGTGAGCACCGATTGGGTAGCGAAGCACACGGCCGATCGGACGGTGCGCATCGTGGAGTCCGACGAGGACGTGCTCCTCTACGACTCGGGGCACATCCCCGGGGCCGTCAAGGTGGACTGGCACAGCGACCTGAACGACGAGCGGATCCGCGACTACATCGACGCTACCGACTTCGCCCGATTGATGGGGAAGCTGGGCATCACGAAGGACACCACGGTGGTGTTTTACGGGGACAAGTCCAACTGGTGGGCGGCCTACGCGTTCTGGGTGTTCCGAATGTTCGGCCACCCGAACCTCAGGCTCATGAATGGCGGGCGCCAGAAGTGGCTGGACGAGCAGCGGCAGTTGACCCGGGACGTCCCGCTCATGAACCCGACCAAGTACAGGATCGCCGGCCATACCACCGAGATCCGGGCGTTCAGAGAGGACGTGTTGCGCCACATCGGCAACCCCGATCCACGCAGAGAGAAGTTCGTCCTGCCCAAGGGCAACGTGTTGGTGGACGTCCGGTCGCCTGGCGAGTTCTCCGGCGAGCTGCTGCACATGGCGGACTACCCTCAGGAAGGCGCCCTGCGGGGAGGTCACATTCCGGGAGCCGTCAACATCCCCTGGTCCATGGCATGCAACCCGGACGGGACGTTCCGCGTTGCTGACGAGCTCCGTAAGCTGTACGAAGAGCAAGGGATCAGGCCGGACAAGGACGTCATCACATACTGCCGGATCGGGGAGCGCTCCTCCCACACCTGGTTCGTCCTCCAAGAGCTCCTCGGGTACCCCAAGGTGCGGAACTACGACGGCTCCTGGACCGAGTGGGGCAACGTCGTCGGGTTGCCGGTCCGCAACCCCTCCATCGAGGAGCGGCTGCGCAAGGAGGCCCGGGGCGGCGAGAGACCATCCATGGGAGCGATGTGAACCGTCAGGAAACGGTCGACTTCCTCATCGAGCGTTCCCACTCGCCGCTCCATCGGGGCCGGCTCGACGCCGCGGATGTCGTGATGCCGGGCGGCAACCCGAGCTGCGGCGACGTGGTGACGATCTACCTCAGGGTGAATCGCGAGCGGGACACCGTGGACGCGGTGAGCTTCGAAGGCGATGGGTGCACGATCTCGCAAGCGGCGGCCTCGGTGCTCGCCGAAATGGTGCAGGGCTCGCCGCTGGCCGGGATCGAGGCCATGGACTACAACGAGATGACGGACGCGCTCGGGCGGGAGATCGTTCGCTCCCGCCCACGGTGCGCCACGCTTGCCCTTTCGACCCTCAAAGCCGCGGTCAAGCGCTACCGGCAGGCGCAGACGAGAGAGCGAAGCGGTGAGGGGCCGGCGACGGAGGGAACCGCCGCTCGCGCCGCCGACGAGGCCGCCGAGTCGAGCGGCCAGCGGGTGTAGGCAGACGGGGAGGGGACCCCCGCCAGGGCTCCCAGAACGTCCGGGTAGAAGCCGGACGCGCGGCGACCATCAGGCGCGCGTCGCCTCTCGTTCGGATCGGGATATCCCCCTGGCCGAAGTGACCGACCGGCCCAACTGCCCGTCGGGTACGCGTACGCTCGGCCTCCCCCTCTGCCGGTGCTATCCTCGCCGTCATGGAGCCGGAGGCAGTTGAAGCGTGCGTGAGGCGCCCTTGCCATCCGCCTCCTGGCGGCCGCCGGCCTGCCCGAGAGCCGAGAACCGAAGCTCGGTCATGACGTCGCCGACCCACCCCGCGCTTGCTCCTCCCGTGAACGGCCTGTTCGACTTCTCCGGCCGGGTGGCGGTCGTCACAGGCGCCGGGACCGGGCTTGGCGCGGGTATCGCGCGGCGGTTCTCCGAGGCCGGAGCAGCTGTGGCTGTCCACTACCACACCAGCGCGCCCGGTGCCGAGGCGCTCGTCCGCGCGGTCCAGGCGTGCGGCGGCAAGGCTGTCGCGATCGGTGGCGACCTCACGCGGAAGGCAGAGGCGGAGCGACTGCTGCTCCGGACGGTCGAGGCGTTCGGTCGGGTCGACATCCTGATCAACAACAGCGGCCTCTACCCGGAGAGCGACCTGCTCACGATGAGCGAGGCGGGCTGGGATGCCGTGCTGGAAGGCAACCTGCGGAGCGTGTTCCTCTGCACGCAGGCGGCCGCCCAGAGGATGATCGCGCAGGGAGGCGGCGGGGCGATCGTCAGCATCGCCTCGATCGAGGGCGCGAACCCCACACCCGGGCACTCGCACTACGGCGCGGCGAAGGCCGCCGTGATCGCTCACGCCCGGGCCGCGGCGCAGGAGCTCGCCTCGCACGGGATCCGCGTCAACGTCGTGTCGCCCGGACTGATCTGGAGGAAGGGAATCGAAGAGGCATGGCCGGAGGGTGTGCGGCGCTGGCACGCCCGCGCGCCGCTCGAGCGCATGGGGACGCCGGAGGACGTCGCCGACGCCTGCCTGTTCCTCGCCTCGTCCGGCGCCCGCTGGATAACAGGAGCCAACCTCGTCGTGGACGGTGGCGTGCTTGCGGCGAAGGCCTTCTGACCGCCACTACCGGAGGAAGCCATGAACGTGACCGCCGAGCAGATCATCCGGCACCTCGGCCTCCAGCCGCTGCCGGGGGAGGGCGGGATGTTCCGCCAGAGCTACGTCGCGGCCGAGCGGATCCCGCACGATGCCCTCCCGTCCCGCTACACGCAGGGGAAGCCACTTTGCACCGCGATCTACTACCTCCTGACCTCCGCTCCCGACTCGTTCTCGGCGCTGCACCGTCTCCCGACCGACGAGATCTACCACTTCTACGGGGGCGACCCGGTCGATATGCTGCTCCTGTACCCCGACGGTCATGGCGAATACGTGCGCCTCGGCCCGGAGTTCATGAGCGGCCAGCGCGTGCAGTTCGTGGCGCCGCGCGACGTGTGGCAGGGCTCCCGCCTCGCACCCGGTGGTAGGTGGGCGCTCATGGGCACGACGATGGCACCCGGCTACACCGATTCGGACTACATCGGAGGGAGGCGGACGGAGCTGGCGGCGCGCTACCCGCAGCTCGCCGAGGAGATCGAACGCCTCACACGAGTCTGACCGAGACCGATGTGCAGGCTCCCCATCGTGGCGTCGCCGGCGACACGCCGGCCGGGGAAGCCACCCAGGGAAGGGACGGCTGGTTGGCGACAGTCTCAAGAAGTGCGCACGGCGACCCGTCAACAAGCCTCTGGCGGCCCTCAAGCCGAGGATCCGATGGCAGAAAAAGTCACGATCCCGCTTCGTGGTGGGCGGTAACGGCCGACGCTTTCACCGCTGACGCTGTTGGTGCGACGTGGGCGCGCCCGGTTCAGCTACGTGCCGCCGCGCATGCCTCGCACGGGCAGGCGGCGCGCAGCTGAACCAGGTCGTAGATCCCGTGGTCGTGGCCGTCTCCCCACGTCACCTGGAGGCCGTAGTTGCCGACGAGGTGCAGGTCGACGGGGACGAACGCTTCCGGCCGAAGCGGTGCGAAGGTCGGGAGTGTCGCCCGGCCGAAAAGGTGGCGCTCTCCCCTGCATCCGGCGCAGCTGCACGCCTTGCGCAGCGGCGCACCAGGGTAGTAGGACTCGTGGCCGTCGTCCCAGACGACGACGACCTCGTCACCGACAACAATGGCCTGCCGCACGCGTATCCGTTCGCTAGGAGACGTCACCGCCCTCCAGTTCGGCAAAGGAATGGAGCAGGCGGTTCAATTCCACAAGCAACGACTCGGCGCTCGGGTACCGAACGGCCGGATCTTTCTCGCACAGCTTCTGGATGATCGCCCAGAGCGGCATGGGGATCGGGTGGGCGAGCTGCTCGCGGGCCGGCAGTGGCTGCCGCATGTGCATCTCCAGAACGCGGAACGGGGAGTCCGCGGTGAACGGCACGCCACCCTCGAGCATCTCGAAGAGAATGATGCCGAGGGCGTAGAGATCCACCCGATGGTCGATGCTCTTCGGGTCGATCATCTCCGGCGCCGCGTAAAGCGGCGTACCGAGGAAGAGGTTCGAGGTGGTGAGCCCGGGCTGGTCGGTCAGGCGTGCGATCCCGAAGTCCATCACCTTGATCGTGCCGTCGGGGAGCAGCATCACGTTCTCAGGTTTCAGGTCGCGATGGATCACGCCCTTGGCGTGAGCGTAGTCGAGCGCCTCCGCGATGTCGCGTGTGATCTCGAGCGCCCGCTGGAGCGGCAGGGGGGCGTGTTCTTTCATCTCCTGCTTGAGGGTGTGCCCCGTGATCAGCTCCATCGCCAGGAACGGGCGGCCCCTGTCCTCACCGGCGGCGAAGATGCGAACGATCCGGGGGTGGTGCAGTTGCTCGCCGAGTTTCCCCTCGCGCAGGAAACGGGCGATGAACGTCTTGTCGGAGAGGCAGCCCTCGTGCGGGACCTTGACCGCGACGGTCTGGCCGTCACTCCCCTGCCTGGCGCGGTAGGTCGTCGCCATGCCGCCCCGGCCGAGCACGCTCTGGAGATCGTAGGAGCCGATCTTGGCGCCGGTCTCGACCATCGTCTCGCCGTCCTCGTACACCATCGTCGGACCGGCGGTTGCGGCCGGGACGACCGGGCGGCGCCGGCGGCGCACCAGCCACGCGCCCACTCCGACCGCGAGGATGACTGCCGCGAGCCCCCAGGCGGCCAGAGGCAGGCGCCGCTCCTCCGCACTGGGGTTCGACCCTGCTTGTCGCTCGGGTGTGGTCTTCATGGACGGTGAGGCCGTGGTCGTGGGCCGGTCGCTCGGCGGCGCGGCGACGGCGGCCGTCGGCGCGGGGCCGACGGTCGCGGCAGGTCGCGTCGCGTGCGGTCTCGGTCCACGGGTCGGCGGTGGAGGGTTGGAGGCCAGCGGGACCACCAGCCTCGCGGTGTCGCCCGCGGCCACCGTGACCCGCTCCTCCACAGGACGGTAGCCGACGGCCTCGGTGCGGACGAGGTGCTCTCCCGGCGTCACAGGGATCGGCCCGAGCGGTGTCGTGCCTGCTGCGGCGCCGTCGAGAAGCACGGTTGCCCCTGGTGGATCGCTCTGCACGTTGAGCCGACCAACCGCAGGCTCCGGCGCGGCCGTGAGTGCCGGCGGTTTTGACTTCGCCTGAGCTCTCTCCGCCACCTCGGCCTGGATTCGCTTCCTGAGCGCCTGCAGCTTGGGCAAGGGCGTCACCCTGGCGCTAAATGAAATCTTGAGATGCTCAGCCGCGATGCGGGGTCGCCCCATCTCGATCAGGCAGAGCGCCATGTGGTACTGGGGGTCGTACTCGGCGATGGTTTTTCCGGGCACCGTCTGGACATGCTTCTGTGGAATCGGCACGACCTTGGCCGCGGCCTGCAACTCCTGAAGCGCCTGACCCCACGCCGCCTGGCTCTCGAGTTCGAGGCCGCGGGCGTAATGTTCGTACCAGGGCACCTCGCCGGGGGCACGGGCGGCGAGGAGAAGGCCGACGATCCAGCCGCCAAGTGTGACGAGCCTTCTCCCCCGACGCATCGCCGGATCCGTCATCGCCTTCCCCGGCAGAGGCCGGGTGTGGTGGCTCGAGCGCCTCGCAGCGAGGCGGCGGCCCGGACCGGCCGCGCCGAGACAGGGGGCCGCTCAGCAGATGGCATCGTCTCCGCCCGAGGAGTCGAGGGTGTCCGGGCGGAAGACAGGCGCTGAACGCAAGCCTGGTGAAGGCTCATTCCCCCGACACCGGCAGCCATCCTGCCCTCCGGAAATTCCCGGAAAGTGTAGCATGCACTGATGCGAGAGACGGTTGTGGTCGCCAACGCACCGTGGCGCTGGCGGCCGGACTTCGTTGCCTTGGTGCGTCGGGCGTGGATGGTCCTGGCGGCCGACGGCGGCGCCAACCACCTCGCCCGAATCGGGGTGCGGCCCGAGGCGGTGATAGGGGACCTCGACTCGATCCGTCCGGGGGTACGGCGGTGGATCGGGGAGGAGCGCATGGTGGCGCGCGCCGACCAGAATTCCACGGATCTCCAGAAGACTCTCGCCTATGCCTTCGACGAACGAGGGGCGGAAAGGGTGACGGTCCTCGCCGCGACCGCCGGCAGGCTCGACCATGCCCTGGAGAACCTCGCCGTGCTCGGGCGCTGGATCGGGCACGGCGAGGTCGAGCTTCGCGACGACCGGCACCGGATCGTGGCCGTCGCAGGCACCCGCAGCCTGGCGACCACCACGGGCCAGACCGTCTCGCTGATGCCGTTAGGAAAGTGCGCGCGTGTCTGGACGGCCGGGCTGCGATGGAGCCTCGACGGCGAGCCGCTCGATCTCGCGGGCCGCACGGGGATCTCGAACGTTGCCGACGGAGAACTGATCGAGCTTCGTGTCGAAGGAGGGACGATCCTCGTGTTTCTCTCCGAGACCGTGCCGGAAGGGTAGAATCGCCGCCGTGCAGTTCAAGATGGCGGGATCCCCCCGCATCCTTCAGGCTTTCTACCGCCTCTACTTCGGCTTTTGGATCCCCACCCTCGTGTGGGCGTCCACTCGCTGGCCGCTCGGCCTGATGTACTGGATGGCGCGCAATCTCGTCATGCTGCCGTTCAACATCGTGCGGCCGAAGTACCTGTGGGCGATCAAGCAGAACTACGCTCGCATCCTTGGCCTTCCGCCCGACCACCCCCGAGTCAAGCGCGCGGCGTGGCAAATGGGGTACGAGCACGCCTACCACTGGATCGACTTCTTCCGCTGGTCGCAGTTGTCACCGGAAGCGCTGCGCGAAGCCATCGTAACGATCGAGGGGGAAGAGCATTTCACCGCCGCACACCGCTCGAGGCGGGGCACGCTGCTGCTTACCGCCCACATGGGGAACCCGGAGGTCGGCGCGATCGGCATGGGCACGCACTTCGAGCCGGTGCACGTCCTGTACTGGCGCGACCGTTTCGCGACCGCCGAGGAGTTCCGTACGCGGGCGCGCCTCCGGGGCAACGTCCACGGCATCGCGGTGGATGCCTCGCCGTTCTCGGTGGTGCCCGCGCTTCGCGTGCTCGAGGGAGGCGGCATTCTGGCTGCCCACGGCGATCGCGACTTCAACAACCAGGGATGGCCGGTGCAGTTCTTCGGCGCCGAGGCGAGTTTCCCACCGGGGCCGTTCCTGCTGGCGGCGCGGGCTCGAGCCCTGGTCGTGCCGACGTTCTTCCTGCTCACCCCGGAGCGGCGCTTCCACGTGATCTACGAGGAGCCGATGGATCTTGACGGGAGCGACGACGTGGAGAACCGTGCCCGAGCCGGGATGCGGGTCTGGGCGGGAATTCTCGAGCGCCGTATCCGCGAGCACCCCGAGCAGTGGTACTGCTTCTACCCGTTCTGGGGAACTCCGCCCAGCGGCGAGACCGGCGAGTCAGGACACACAGCCAACTGCTGACAGCTCACAGGCAACAGGCACCAACTCACTGTCCACAGTGCACAGTCAACAGTTGACGGTCAAGAGCTCACGGCTGCCTGTCCTTACGGCTTGTCTCCTGGGTAGACGGTTCGGCGGAAGCTGTTGACCGTCTCTGTGGGTGGCGGAGCCGTTGGCTGTCAACTGGGTTGGTCGTCGGGGGAGAGCTGTCAACCGTCTCTGTGGACGCTCCTGAGACAGCTCCCGTACACCCACACGGGTGCGTACACAGCTTCGAGTGCCGCGTGGAGATGTGATCGTCAGGACGCGTTCCCATCGAGTTGCGACCGGTCTCGTGGTGGCGCTTCTGATGCTCATCTCGGCGGCGGTTGCGGTCCGGCAGGTGGACGACGGGTTCCAGGCCAGGTACACGGCGCTCGACCTGCAGCGCCCCGAGAGGTTCGTCGCGAACCGATCCGCAGTCGGCTCCAGCGGGATCGGACTCCTCCAGTGGAGAGGTGCGGAGCCACTCGTCATCCGGGACGTGTCCATCCGCCAAGGAGATTTGCTCAAGGCCAAGGTCTTCGCGGAGTGCGACCGTGGGGAACTCGTCCTGCGAGTCGGCTCCGGAGCGACGCTGCGCGCGCCGGCGAAGGCACAGTGGCGGCAGGTCGAGCTGACGCTCGTCGGCGACGGAACTGAGATTCGCTGGGAAAAGGCGACGCCGCAGCCGTGCCCCGTGCACTTCTCGCGCATGACGATCGCCGGCTTCCACGGCGAAGCGACCGGGCTGCTGGACGCCCACCTGGTGACTGCCCGAGCCGATACCACGACGGTCAATCGGGATCCGCGGCTGACGGGCTCGGTTGCTCCGCTGCTGGTCTTCGGACTCGTCTGGGTTTGGGAGGCCCTCGTTGTCGGAGCGTCTCGTCGGCGCTCCCGGCGGATCGCGGTGTTGGCCGCGGGCGTGCCGGTGCTCCTCCTTGTTGCGTTCGAGGTCGCCGGGGCGGTCAGCGGCTTGTGGCTCGTGATGGTGAGCCGGACACCGCTCGTGCTGTTTTCCGCAGTCGCGGTCGGCGTCGTCGCGGTGAGCGCCGGCGTGCGGTTCGGGCCTCGGCTTCGCCGGCTTCCCCGCGCGATCGTTGGAGCTGTGCGAGGAGTGGCCCGCGAACCGCGCTCCTCAGGAGCGGAGGAAGACGCCGCAGCTGCCGCCGACGGCGGCGCCTGGCGTGTGCCGCACCGGGCTGCGCTCGTCTTCGCGGCGGTGGTCGGTGTCCTTCTGGTCCTCTTCGCGGTCGCCGTCGTCCAGGACTTCCGTGGCCCGATGCTCGGAGGCGGCGACCTCGACCAGTGGCTTCATCAGTCCTACTATTTTGCCCACAACCTGTCGCTCCGGCCGTGGCCGTGGCTGGATCTGGACAACGACCAGCTCTTCTTCCCGTACGGCGGCTGCAACGTCTTCCAGTCGTGGGTCTTCGAGATGGACGCCTGGATCGCCGTCCACACCAGGCTATTCGGGTTGGGACCGTGGCTGCAGACCTACTTCCTTTTCTCAATTCTGGTGACCGCGGTCGGCGCGTTCCTAATCCTCGTTCGGGAGCACACGGCGGGGCGTGCCGCGCTGCTCGCCGTCGCGCTCTCATTCGCCGACTATTACGCGATCGCAAAGTTCCCCGTTCACGCGAATATCGCCTGCGTACACTGGGCCGTGCTCGGGATTCTTCTCGACGCCGTCATGGTTCGCCGCCACTGTGCCGGACGCCGGTGGTCAGCCCGCCTGGTTGCGCTGCGCGCGCTCGTGCTCTTCCTGTCGCTCGGGCTCGACCTCGGCTACATCGCCGGCGTGGCACTCACGTCCTTCTTCGTGTCGGCGGGATTCGTCGCCGTCCACGCGCTGGTGGCGGATCGGGCGGCACCCGGTCGCATACGGGCACGTGTCTCGGCGGCGCGGGACGAACTGGTGGCGAGTCTTCGGGTGCGCCGAACCCAGGTTGTGCTGCTCGCGGTCGCCGCGGCCATCGCCGGAACGATCTACGGCTCGCTCGTCCTCGAGGTCCGGTCCGCGGCGAGCCGGTTCGACTTTCAAAACGTCTCGATGGGCTCGTGGTGGGCAAACCCAGCCCGGATGCTCATCCCCGTTCTGCCGTTCTTCAACCCGGTCCGCAACGAGGGCCTGTTCCAGGACAGCCACGAGGCCCTGTTCGCTGCGAGCCCCGGCGCGTTCTTCGTGCTCGCCGCACTGCTCGGGATCTTGCTGGCCGGGCGCCACCGCCTCGCGACGGTGCCGGCTCTCCTCGTGCTCGCCCTGTTCCTGACGTTCCACGGTCACGACCGGCCGTGGCTGAGGGTGCTGCCGTGGTTCGCGTTCGCTAGAGTGAGCGGGCGGTTCTCCGCCCTGTACCCTGCGCTGCTCGTGGGCGTCAGCCTGGCGGTGCCGGATTCCCTGTTTCGGCGGCGCCCGGGGCGGGTCCTGGCGCTGCTTGGGACCGCGCTGCTCGCGGTCGAGGCCGCCACCGCCTACCACGTGTGTTTCACGAAGCTGAAACGGTATTGGACTCCCGACCGGCAGTTCCTCGCGATGATGGCGACGATCCGGGAGGCGCCGGGCGCTGCGGTACTCGATTGGCCATTCTGCATTGGCAGCGGTAACGGTGTCGGCACCGGTGAGCTCGGGCGTTTCTACGGCCTCCAGGACGGCATGTCGAGCCTCCAAGTCTTCCACGGCAAGAAAATCGTGGGCATGACCTTCGGCCGTCTGCACCCGGACCAGCTCCGAGCCTACCGCCTGGCCGGATGGCCGCGGCTGTTCCTGCCGGACAATCGAAAGTACTACGCCGCTCGGCACCAGCGACGGGATTTCCTGCCTTGGGAGTGGGCGTTCTTCGAAGCGTTCGTGCAGGCCAACGACTTTACCGGGATCGTGCTGTACACCGACATTCTGCCCCCCGAAACGGTGTCGGGTTTCCACGCGCGCTTCGGCAGCCCCATTGCCGCGGCACGAGGCGGGCCGTACGGCACGATCGAGTTCATCCCGAAGCGATCCGAGTGGCGAGCGCTCGTCGACCCTGCACGTGGGCGTCGGCTTCGCCTCGAGAAGCGATCGGTGCCCTGGCCACCCAAGCAGCGGCTGCGGCTGTCCGACCCTCAAGCGGAGGACTACCTGCGCGACGGTTGGGACGGCGACAACACGGAGGGCCACAAGGCCGGGATAGCCTTTGCGCTGGAACGGATCGAGCCGCTCTACTTGAGACTTGCCCTCGAGCCATACAGACAGCAGAGGATACTCGTCGAGCTCAACGGTCACGTGGTCCTTCCGGCGATGCTCCTCCGCGGTCCCGAGACGGTCGTCGTGGAGCTGCCGGTCGAACGGCTGCGCGCGGAGAATCGCATCCTCCTACGGCTGCCCGATGCCCGCTCACCGAAGAGCCTCGGGGACAGCGGTGACTCTCGAGTCCTCGGGGTCAAGGCCCGATGGATGCAGCTCGGACGTCAGAGGTTCACGATGCCTCCTCTCGGTCAGCGACTGGCGATGGACGGGCAGGAGGTCGAGGGCTTGCTCGGACGGGGTTGGGGCCAGGGCGAACCCGCACTCGGGCTGCGCTCGACCCGAGGACATTCCGCGTCCATCAGGTTCGGTCTCGATGAGATCCGCCCTCTCGTGCTGACCGTCGAGGGCGAGACCGTCGGTCGCCAGCGTTTGGCCGTGGAGTTGAACGGGGTCCGTCTCTGGGCGGGGACGGGCGACGGTGCGCGGTTCACGGGCAGCCTCGCCCTGCCTACCAAGGCGTTGCGTTCCGACAACGAGCTGGTCTTCCTGCTCCCCGATGCGCACTCGCCGAAGAGCGTGGGGCTAAGCATGGACGACCGTGTCCTCGCCCTCGACCTCCGCTGGATCCAGTTCAAGCCTGGATCCCGTTGATGATTGAGTGAGGCAGAATTCGGCAGCGGCGGCGAAGCCGGGCGACCAGGTCATGCCACGTAGTCAGGGGAGGCATCCCCCAGGCGCCGAGCAGCACAACGGTCTCGGCTCGAGGTCTGGATCCCGACCAGGCAGGCGCCTTGGGGGCTCGTCCCGCGTGTGGTCCCGGTCCGACCGGCCCCGGGGCCGCCCAAACGTCGTCCCTCAGGCCCGGCCACGTCAGAAGAAGGAGAAAGCACCTCCCTCCGCTGCTGAGGGCTGGAAACGCCGACACTTTCCGGGTCCAAGCGGCTCGAATCGCCGACCGGGGTTCCGGTCCGACCCGTGGCCGCCGGTGTGGTAACCGGGCGTATCATTGAAGCCAAGGGAAGGACGACGTGGCCCAATGACGTGGAAGCCTCGGGGGTGGGCGTTTCTCCCGCTCGCATTCGCGGTTGCGCTGTCAGCGCTCTTGATTGCGTGCTGGGGCGGCGTTGAGCGGCGAATCCTCGTGGTTGGTGTCAACCAGCGCCCCCTGACCCTCGACCCGCACCATCACAACGACTCCGTGACCTGGGCGGTGCTGTGCAACTTCTACGAGGGGCTGGTGTCGTTCTCCGCCGACATGAAGATCGAGCCGTCCCTCGCCGAGTCGTGGGAAAACGTCGACCCCACACACTGGCGATTTCACCTGCGCCACGACGTCCGCTTCCATCGGGGAGAGCTGTTTCGTGCCGCCGATGTCGTAGCGAGCTTCGAACGTGCCCGAACTGATCCGCATTCGGCGATCCGCCACCACCTGCTCGGCGTGACCCGCATGACCGCAATCGACGACCTGACCGTGATGGTGGAGACCGACGGTCCGAGCCCGACGCTGGTCAACCGGTTGGTCTTCCTGCCGGTCGTGCCATCGAGCGACGCAAAGCTCCCGGAGATCACGGAGCCGAACGGGACCGGGCCCTATCGTGTGGTGCGCCACGACAACCCGGATTGGCTGCTCGCGCGGGCCTGGCCCGGCTGGCGCGGTTTGCCGGACATCCGGGAGGTGAAATTCATCTTCGACATCGACAACCATCAGCTCTTCAGGCGATTCCTCGAAGGCGAGATCGACCTGATGCGCCAGCTTCCCGAGGACCAACTCGGTGAGCTGCGCGCCTTCCCTCACGTCCGCGCCGAGCCTCAGCCTCGGTTGGCGGTGCATATGTTCTCGATCTCGGTGCCCGAGGGCGATTCGACTGCAGCACGAGCGCTGGCCGATGTTCGGGTGCGGCGTGCCATCCTGCTCGGCTGCGACCGGCAGCGCTTGGTGGGGGAGGTGTATCGCGGCACCGCCGAGGTTGCGTCGCAGTGCGTGCATCCCGCGGTCTTCGGCTACGACCCAACAGTTGTGGTCGCGCCGTACGACCCGAGGGAGGCGCGCGCGCTCCTGTCCCAGGCCGGATTTCCCAACGGCTTCGACGTGACGATCAACCACTCGCCGGCGCAGGCGGTCATGATCCCCGCGATCATCGAAGATCTCGGCAAGATCGGCATCCGGGTCACGGCTCACGAAGTTCAGTGGGATCAATTGCAGGACCGGATGCGCGAGGGCAGGACCGAGATCGCTCCGTTCGGCTGGGCCTGCAGCACCGGCGATGCGGGCGACTTCCTGACCTCGTGCGTGCACTCGCTCTCGCCGGCGCTCGGGCTTGGACGCGACAACTACGCGCACTTCCACGATGCCCGGGTGGACTCGCTCATCGAACAGGCCGAGCGAGAACTCGACGGCGGCAAGCGCCTGCTGCTGCTGCAAGCGGCGCAGCGCCGCACACTCGAGATGCTGCCGTACCTCCCGTTGCTCGAGCGCGTGTTGTTCCTCGGCGCCTCCGACCGCGTGGATGTCGTCCGGCGTCACGATCAATGGCAGTGGGTTGCTGCGTACCGGTGGCGGGCGTCGAAGTAGGCTCGATCGGAGCCCTCTACATCTGTGGTGTTCCCATCGCCTGAATCGGCGTCTGTGGGCCGGCGCAGTGCCCTGCGGCCCGGTCCTGCCGGTGGGTGGGATTCTTCGAGCGCACCGAGGCCCACGTCGTTCAGGGCTTCGCAAGCGCGCGGACAATGATGTTCGCAGCGAGCTTGCTCGTGATCGCGCCGATGTCATGCCTCGGGTTGACCTCGGTCACTTCGATCACCCGTGTACGAGGGTCGGAGGCCGCCACATCCGCGATCTCGCAGACCTCGCGCGCCGTGAGACCCATCGGGCCCGGGTCGCTCACACCGGGCGCCTCGGCTGCGTGCACCACGTCGAGGTCGAACCCCCAGAAGATGGCATCGGCCTGAGCGCTACCGACGATCTCGTGGAGCCTCGCACCCACGCCGGAATCCCTCAACTCGCCAAGGTAGTGGATGTGCGCCCCCGTTCGTTGGACGTACTGCCTGTACGTCATGGAATTGGCGAACGAGTTGATCCCGACCTCGTGGAACAATCCGGGTCGAATCCGCCCTTCCTCGAGGAGCTGCCGGTAGGCCGTCCCGCTGTTCCGTGGGGTATCAGCCCGGACGTCCAGATGGCGGTCGATGTTGAAGACGAGCACGTTGGCGAACTCCGCGGCGAGTGCGGAGCAGTCCGGGTACGAGATGTCGTTCCCGCCACCGAGAACGACGACTCTCTTGCCGTCCCTGACGAACTGACGGACGACGTTGCACAGGGCGTCGTGAGTATCCTCTAGCCGTGCGCGGATCCTGACGTTCCCGGCGTCGAGCATCCGAAGGTCCTGGTGCGCCTCGCTCACGGCGTAGCGGTACAGGGCGCGCCGGATCTCCGAGGGTGCGCGCCGGGCTCCGGTCCGCCCCCCGTTCCGGCGTACGCCCTCGTCCTGGGGACATCCGACCACGACAACGTTGGCGTGAGGGTAGGTTTCCGGATCCGAGAAGACGACGTCACCGAACCGGAGGTCGTTGGGGTCACGCCGGCTGTACAGGAGCTCCTTGCTCACCGGCGAAAGATGTTTCCAGATCTCCACGGTTCTCACTCCCCAGCGAGTGCTCCTTCCTTGCTCCCGACGGCGTCCAAAGCCGGGCCGGCGCGTCCCGAGCGGCGGCAGAGAGATTCTAGCCTGGAGTGTTCATGAGCCCTCGGCTGAGAGCGTGGATCTGACCGGCCCAGCCGCCAAAAGAGAGGCGCCGTGCTGTCCAGCGGGGAGTGGATCACTGCGACACGATCTCGTAACCTCGGTCGCTGAGTGACCAGCCTCGTGGAGTACCCCGGCGCGACCGATCGCAGCCAGGAGGTGGGTTTCGTGGCTGGGGAGCAGGGATTCGAACCCCGATACCGCGGTCCAGAGCCGCGTGTCCTGCCGTTGGACGACTCCCCAGTGGACCAGGGAGCGACATTCTAGCCCGGCTGCAGGTGGTGTCAATTGCGGTCGCGCGGTGGCGTGGCCGTCTCCTAGTAGACCGAGGCGGATACGTCGAGCGCCAGGAGCCTGTCCCTGATGGCCTCGAGAAGCCGCGCGCCGACCGGGCCGATCCGGTCCGACGGGTAGCCTCGGGCCAGCGTGTAGAGCTGGACGGCGACCGGCCTGACCGATACGACGGCGTCGACCCAGGAGTGGATCTCCCACGCATTGGCGTTGCCGTCCGGTCCCTCCGCGACGAGCGTCTGGATTGTGAGACCGTCGAGAGAGCGCAGACCGTCCAGCACCTCTGCCAGAGAGACGCCCTCGGGAGGCCGGTTGAACCGCCGGAACGTCTCCTCGGTGCCGGCGTCCAGCTTCATGATCCTTACGTCGAGGCGTGCCAGGGCCTCGCGCACGCGGGGGTCGTGCACCCGCGTGCTGTTCGAGAGCACCGCCGTGCGCGCCCCGGGCGCGAGGCGGTCACGCAGGGCGCTGACGCCGTCCACGATTTCGCCGAAGCGCGGGTGCAAGGTTGGCTCCCCGTTGCCGGAGAATGTGAGGTACGAGGGAGGCTCGTCGAGGCCGGCGAGAGCGGACTCGACCGCGGCGAACACTTCCTGGGGGGAAGGCAGGCCGGGCCCGTCCGGACCCGACGCCGAGTCGGGTGGGGTCCAACCGTACTGGCAGTAGAGGCAGTCGAACGTGCAGACCTTGGCCGCGCTCCCGAGCAGGTTGATCCCGAGCGACCGGCCGAGGCGCCGCGACCGCACCGGGCCGTAGGTGACTCCCTGTTTGAGGTCCAGGAGCACGTCAGCCCTCCACGGCCTGCGCCAGCACCCGCCCGAGCCTCCGGCAGCCTTCCTCGATCTCCTCCGCGGTGAGGTTCGCGATCGAGAGCCGGAACGTGACCTCGCCCTGTTCGCTCACGAAGAACGAGCTTCCTGGCACCAGGAGGACGCCGGCCCGGCCCAGGCGGTCGTCCAACTCGGCCTCGCGCATGGCGGTGTCTACCCACAGCATGAGCGTGTACCCGCCGACCGGTTGGGTCCAGCGCACGCCCGCTGCCGGGAGGTGCCGTCTAAGGCCCGTCAGCAGCGTGGCCATCCGCCTGCGGTAGGCGCGGTGGACCCGGCGCAAGTGGTCCTCGTACGCCCCGCCGGCGCAGAACCGGTGGACCGCCGCCTGGGAGACCACGTTGGGGGAGAGGACAGTGAACCGGCTGATCGCGAGCAGGCGCTCGATGCACTCACGGTCGGCCGCCAGCCAGCCGATTCGGAGGCCGGGGAAGACGACCTTCGAGAACGTCCCTGCGTAGATCACGATCCCGCCCGTGTCCATCGACTTGAGGGGGAGTACGCACTTGCCGAAGTACTTCAGCTCCTCCTCAAAGCCGTCCTCCAGGATCGGCACGCGGCGCGCCTCGCACAGCGCCAGAAGTCGCTCGCGATGGGCGTGCGAGGTCGTGACCCCGGTCGGGTTCTGGAAGTTCGGCATCGTGTAGACCAACGCGGGACGATTGGAGGCGAGGGCGCGCTCGAGCACGTCGAGGTCCATCCCGTCGCTACGCATTGGCACCTCGCGCACCCTCACGTTGTGGAGGCGGAAGAGCGGGATCGCGAGCGCGTAGGTTGGCGCCTCCACGATCACCTCGGAGCCGGGGCCGGCCAGCAGGCGAAGCACGAGGTCGATCCCATGCTGGCTGCCGCTGGTGATCAGCACCTCGTCGGCGGACACGGTGACGCCGTGGACCCGAAGCCGCTGCGCGATCGTCTCGCGCAGGGGGCGGTAGCCGGCGGGATCGCCGTAGTCCAGGAGATCTCGCCCGTCGGCCAGCAGCGCCTGTCGGACGGCGCGCCGGAAGTCGTCCACCGGGCTGAGCATCCGGTCCGCGGCGAGCGTGGCGAAGTTGACCGCGCGGGCGGTGGGCCGCGTGCGTTGGGCCGTCAGTCGCTGCAGCTCCCCGTGGACCGCCCGGGCCGGCGGCGCGGAGTGCCGCTCCCAGTCGATCAGGCCGCTGCGCGGGGTCTCGTCCCCGCCCTGGGGCTTCATGCGCTGACGGACCGTGGAGTACGAGCCCGGTCGGCTCTCGAGGTAGCCGAGCGCCCACAGCTCCTGGTATGCGCGGACCACCGTCGAACGGTTCACGCCCAGGGTGTCGGCCAGGTTCCGGCTGGCGGGGAGGCGAGATCCGGGTTGTAGCGTGCCGTCGTCGACGAGCCGCGCGACGCGTTGGTAGATCTGCCGGTAGACCGGCACCGCGCTCGTGCGGTCAAGCCCCATCAGCAGCATGTCAGCCTCCGGCCGCGCTTCGCCGTGTTCGGCGGTCGCGGCTTGACGCAACGATGGGCCCATGATTGGATGACTTCAAGTGCCAATTGTACCATCTGGTGTACCAACCAATTCCCTTCGGTGAGCGCGCGCCCGTAGTCGCTCCGAGTGCGAAACCCGGTCCGGCGTCGTACCGGGCCGCCTGTTTCGGAGTTGCGGGCGGTCGGATGCGAGGCTGTTACACTCGTGCCAGTCGCGACGGCGTCGCGGCTGACACGGAGAGATCGAGAATGGCATTGAGGACGCGAATCGCCCCCAGCCCGACCGGTGATCCGCACGTGGGAACGGCCTACGTCGCGCTGTTCAACTACGCCTGGGCCAGGAAGAACGGCGGGCAGTTTGTCCTCCGCATCGAGGACACGGACCGCGAGCGTTCCAACGCCACCTCCGAGAGGATGATCTTCGAGTCGCTGCACTGGCTCGGCCT
Organism: Terriglobia bacterium; assembly: GCA_020073245.1. Lineage (GTDB taxonomy): Bacteria > Acidobacteriota > Thermoanaerobaculia > Thermoanaerobaculales > Thermoanaerobaculaceae > RBG-13-68-16. Next base: position 154,629 of record JAIQFQ010000006.1, read on the forward strand.
CACCTGGGACGAGGGGCCGGACGTCGGTGGCGCGCACGGCCCGTATCGCCAGAGCGAGCGCTTCCCGATCTACCGCGAGCACGCGGAGCAACTCGTCGAGCGCGGCGCCGCGTACCCCTGCTTCTGCACCAAGGAGCGCCTCGATGCGCTGCGTGAGGAGCAGCGCGCCAAGAAGCTGCCCCAGGCCACCGGCTACGACGGCCACTGCCGCACGATCCCGCGCGAGGAGGCCGCCGGGCGGCGGGCCGCACGCGAGGCGCACGTCATCCGGCTCGCCATGCCGCGCGAGGGCGAGACGGTCGTGGCCGACCTTCTGCGCGGCGAGATCCGCATCGACAACCGACTCGTGGACGACCAGATTCTGATCAAGAGCGACGGCTACCCGACGTACCACCTGGCCAACGTTGTGGACGACCACCTGATGGAGATCACGCACGTCATCCGCGCCGAAGAGTGGATCTCCTCCCTACCGAAGCACGCCATGCTCTACCGCTCGTTCGGCTGGGAGGAGCCGGTGTTCTGCCACCTGCCGCTGCTGCGCAACGCAGACAAGTCCAAGATCTCGAAGCGCAAGAACCCGGTCTCCCTGAACTACTACCGGCGCGCCGGCTACCTCCCCGAGGCGATCCTCAACTACCTCGCCCTGATGGGGTGGGCGATCTCGGCCGACCGCGAGGAGTTCTCGCTCGCGGAATTCGTCGCGAGCTTCGACCTCAAGAACGTCACGCTCGGCGGGCCGGTGTTCGACCTCGAGAAGCTCACCTGGATGAACGGCAAGTACATCCGCAACCTGACCATCCCCGAGTTGCTCGCCCGGCTGCGCGCGGACGTGCTCTCTGACGAGTACTTGCTGAAGGTGCTCCCGCTCGCCCACGAGCGGATCGACAAGCTGGAGGACTTCGCGGAATACGCGCGCTTCTTCTTCGTGGGTGAGGTGGCGTACGACGACGAAGCGCTTGGCAAGCTCGTGGCGAAGAAGAAGACGGCCGCGGAGACCGCCAAGGCGCTCGCCGAGATGCTCGAGGAGAGCCTCGACCCGCTGCTCGACTGGACCGCCGCCGCCCTCGAGGCCGCGATCCGGGCGTACTGTGACGCCAACGGGTGGAAGCCCGGCGACCTGTTCATGCCGGTGCGGATCGCCGTCACGGGCAAGGCCGCGACACCCCCGCTGTTTGAGACGATGGAGGTGCTCGGGCGCGAGGTGTGCCGCCGCCGCCTGCGCCGTGCCGTCGAGGTGCTGCGCGCGATGAAGGCGCAGACGCAGCCATCAGCGCGGCCGGAAGGGGTGTGAGGGCATGGCGAGCACCGAGCCCGCAGGCAACCAGGACTTCATCCGCGAGATCGTCGTCGGCGACCTCGAAAGCGGGAAGCACGCCACGGTCGTGACCCGGTTCCCGCCGGAGCCCAACGGCTACCTGCACATCGGCCACGCCAAGTCGATCTGCCTCAACTTCGGCATCGCCGCGCAGTTCGGCGGGCACTGCAACCTCCGGTACGACGACACCAACCCGACGAAGGAGGAGCAGGAGTACATCGAATCGATCGAGCGCGACGTGCGCTGGCTCGGCTTCGACTGGGGGAGGCACCTCTACTTCGCGTCGGACTACTTCGAGCAGATGTATGCCTGGGGCGAGACGCTTATCGGGAAGGGCAAAGCGTACGTCTGCGACTGCACCGCCGACGAGGTGCGCGAGCGGCGCGGCACACTCACGGAGCCCGGACGTCCGTGCGCGCACCGCGACCGCGTCGCCTCCGAGAGCATGGACCTCCTCCGCCGCATGCGGGCCGGCGAGTTCCCCGACGGCGCGCGCACCCTGCGGGCGAAGATCGACATGACGTCCGGGAACATCAACATGCGCGACCCCGTGATCTACCGGATCCTGCACGCCCCGCACCCGCACGCGGGCGACAAGTGGTGCCTGTACCCGATGTACGACTACGCGCACCCGCTCGAGGACGCGATCGAGAACATCACGCACTCGATCTGCACGCTCGAGTTCGAGGACCACCGACCGTTCTACGACTGGGTGATCGACGAGTGCGAACTGCCCGAGCCTCACCCGCAACAGATCGAGTTTGCCCGGCTGAACTTGACCTACACCGTGATGTCGAAGCGCAAGCTGTTGCAGCTCGTGCAGGAAGGGATGGTGCGCGGGTGGGACGACCCGCGCATGCCGACGATCTCCGGGCTGCGCCGGCGCGGCTTCACCCCCGAGGCGATCCGCGATTTCGCCGATCGCATCGGCGTCGCCAAGCGGGACAGCATGGTGGACGTGCAGCTCCTGGAGCACTGCCTGCGCGAGGACCTCAACCGGCGCGCGCTCCGGAAGTTCGCGGTGCTGAGGCCGTTGAAGCTCGTGGTCGAGAACTACCCTGAAGGCCAGGTCGAGGAGTTCGAGGTCCCGAACAACCCAGAGGACCCGGCGGCCGGCGCTCGCAAGGTGCCGTTTTCGCGGCAGCTGTGGATCGAGCAGGACGACTTCCGTGAGGCCCCGCCGCCGAAGTACTTCCGGCTCTACCCCGGCAACGAGGTACGGCTGCGCTCGGCGTACCTCGTGCGCTGCACCGGCGTCGTGAAGGACGCGGACGGCACGGTCGTCGAGGTGCGGTGTGCGTACGATCCTGCGACGCGCGGCGGCGCCGCGCCGGCCGGGCGCAAGGTGCAGGCGACGATGCACTGGCTCTCCACCGCCCACGCGGTTCCAGCCGAGGTCCGTCTGTACGACCGCCTGCTCACCAGACCCGACCCAGGCGACGTCGAGGAAGGCCAGAACTGGAAGGCCAACATCAATCCCGACACGCTCGAGGTCCTCGACCGCTGCTGGGCCGAGCCCTCGCTTGCCGGGGCGAAGCCCGAGGACCGCTTCCAGTTCGAGCGGCTCGGCTACTTCTGCGTGGACCCCGACTCCGCCGCGGGAAAGCTCGTCTTCAACCGCACCGTCACCCTGCGCGACACCTGGGCCAAGATCGAGCAGAAGCAGAAGAGCTGAGAGACCGGGCGCCGGGCACAGAGAGAAAGAGGCCCCAAGCGCATCGTTGCTCCCGGTCACGCGCGGGTTGAGCCGTTAGCTGGCGGGGATCAGGATGGTTTTTGGGGTCGCTTCTTTCTTGCGCCCTGTGCCCTACGCCTGGTGCCCTGAGGTTGGTTGGCGGAGAGGGGGGGATTCGAACCCCCGGTCCGGGTTAACCCCGGACAACTGCTTAGCAGGCAGCCCTGATCGGCCACTCCAGCACCTCTCCGCAGTGGCCGCGAGAGTCTACCCCCGAGGGCGTTGGCTGGCAAGCAACCGCTTGGCGACCAGGCCGCAGCGAATCGGCGCGCTGGCTCAGTCGATTTCGAAGCGGGCGGGGTGGAAGTCGGGGGCCTCGAACGTCCGAACCGCGAGGCCGTGCCGCTCCCTCAACTCGACGAGGATCCCGCGCAGTTCCCCGGAGAGCAGGCGCACGACCTCGGGGTGGGCCCGCACCGAGTACTCGCTCGCCTCGCCGCCTGCGGCCTCGCGGAGGAGGGCTCTGCGGATCTCGAGGCACACGGTCTCCGGCGACTTGACGCGCCCGAGCCCCTCGCACGTGGGGCACGGCCGGGTGAGGGCGCGCTCGAGCGACCGCTCCGTCCGCTTGCGGGTGAGCTGGACCAGGCCGAACGGCCCGACCGGGCCGGCGAGAGTCCTTGCGCGATCGCGGGCCAGCGCCTTCTGGAGCTCCTGGAGCAGCGCCTCGCGGTGCGCCTCGTCCTCCATGTCGATGAAGTCCACCACGATGATCCCGCCGAGGTTGCGCAGGCGCAGCTGGCGGACCACCTCGCGGGAGGCCTCGAGGTTGATCCGGAACACCGTGTCCTCGAGGTCGGCTCCGCCCACGTACCGACCGGTGTTGACGTCGACGGCCACCAGCGCCTCGGTCTGGTCGATCACGAGCGAACCGCCGGAGCGCAGCCACACCTTGGGCTGCAGCGCTTGGTCGAGCTCCGACTCGATCCCGAACGCCTCGAAGATGTCGAGCTGGCGGCGATACAGCCTGACCTTGGAGGTGAGCTCCGGCTGCACCCGGTCGAGAAACTCGACGATGCGCTGGTACCCCTCCGTGTCGTCGATCCAGAACTCCGAGAGGCGCGGGCCGGCGAGATCGCGGGCGGCGCGCAGCACGAGGTCGAGGTCCCGGTGCACCATGCACGGCGCGCTCACCTCGTTGGCGCGCGTGTTGATGTGGCGCCACATCGACTCCAGCACGGCAAGATCCGCGAGGAAGTCGGCGCGGTCGCGTCCCTCGCCCGCCGTGCGCACGATCGCCCCGCCCGTGTGCGGGATCTCGGAGACCATCGAGCGCAGCCGCTCGCGCTCCGTCTCGTCGGTGATCCGTCGCGAAACCCCGACGTGGGAGTTCCCCGGCATCAGCACCAGGTAGCGGCCCGGGATCGTGACGTGAGAGGTGGCGCGCGGGCCCTTGCTGGACCCGAGCTCGCGGGTCACCTGCACGAGGATCTCCTGCCCCTCGCGGAGGAGGTCCTGGATCGGGGGCGTGGCCGGGGCGAACTCGCCCGGCTCGACCTCCTCGTCCTCGAGCGTCTCAGCGACGTCGTCGACGTAAAGGAATGCGTCGCGTTCGAGTCCGACATCCACGAACGCGGCCTGCATGCCCGGGAGCACCCGCGAGATGCGGCCCTTGTACAGGCTTCCGACGATCGAGTGCTCGCGCGTGCGCTCGACCATCAACTCGACGAGGACGCCGTCCTCGCGCACGGCGACGCGGGTCTCGTAGGGTGTGACGTTCGTGTAGATGACGGTGCTCAAGGCGCCTCCGGCACGCGAAGTGTACATTGCTTTTGCATCCTGCGGATGCGCGCTTGCTTGTTCCCCTGCGGCCACGGCTCTTTCTTTGCCCCTCGGGTTCGCGGCACCTCCTCGCTTGCGCGCCCCCGCGCGCTTCGCTCGGAGAGTCCTCGGCCGCGACCCGGTAGCGCGTCCCGGAACGGGGCCCCTCGGTGTCCGCGAGAGAATGCGTCACCGACACCCCGTTCCGGATCCGCGCGCCGGGGACCCCGCGGCCTCGGACGGATCGCCGCTTCACCCGAGGGGCGAATTTGAACACCCCCACCCTCAAATCGGACCACATGTCGGTGACGATCTGGCCGCTCGGTACCCGCACGCGGCGGCGTGTCGGAGTGCTGCGCTCGATGCGCAGCCCGAGCGACCCGCCGTAGCCCGAGGGGCAAGAGGGAAGCCTCCACGCGAGTGGAACCGAAACCGGTAGCGATGCGGCGGGGAGCCGCGTCACACGTTCGCGTAACGGAGACGCCAGATGCTCTGGATCATTCCGAGGGAGATGCAGGTTGCCAGCACCGATGAGCCGCCGTAGGACAGCAGCGGCAGCGTGATTCCGGTGGTGGGAGCGAGGCCGGTCACCATGCCGACGTTGATGAGGATCTCGGTGGCGAGCACGAAGCCGGAACAGCCGGCGAACACCGCGCCGACACGGTCGCGGGCCGAGAGCGCGATCACGAAGATCCGGAACACCATCAGGATGTAGGCCGCGAGGAGCAGCGCGGCGCCGATGAAACCGGTCTCCTCCGCCCACACCGCGAAGATGAAGTCCGTGTACTGCGCGGGCAGGAAGCGCAGCTGTGACTGGGTCCCGGAGTGCAGCCCTTTCCCGGTGACCCCACCGGAGCCGACGGCGATCTTGGACTGACGCTGCTGGTAGCCGGACGTGTAGAGCGCGCGCTCGGGGTCGGCGAACGTCAGGATGCGCTCGCGCTGGTACGGCTTGAGGACCCACAGCCACGCCACCACGACCATCACGACCCCGGCCGCGACCAGCGCGACCCACGTTCGCCAGGGGAGGCCGCCCAGCCAGAGCGCCGCCACGAGTATCGCCCCCAGGGTGAGTGCCGTTCCGAGGTCGGGCTGGAGCATGACGAGGATTGCAGGGACGGAAGTCAGTGCCAGAAGGCGGGCTGCGGTCTTGAAATCGAGCCTGCTCTGTTGGTGCTCCCCGGCGATCGCGGCAACGGCGAGGATCGTGACGACCCGCGCGAATTCGGACGGCTGAATCGTATACGAACCGAGAGTCAGCCATCTCTGTGCGCCTGCGCGCGCCGGCGCCACGACGAAGAGGGCGAGGAGCACTCCGAGCGTGACGACGTAGAAGAGCGGCGAGAGCCGGGCCAGCACGCGGTAGTCGGCGAACGAGAACAGAACCATGAGGACCGCGCCGACCGCGAGCCAGACGATCTGACGGTTCGCGAATCCGGGTGTCGCGAGCGCCTTCGCGGTCGAGCTCTGCGCGAGGTAGGCACACGCGGCGATCGCGACTACCGCCAGCAGCAGCCAGGGATCGAGTCGTCGCATCAGCGTGTGGGGCGAGGCCGCAGTCGGGCCGTGCCTCCGGCCGCCGGCGGCGACGTGGAACGGCTGGCCTCGGGTCGACCGGCTGCGGCCGCTGGCGTCGGGCGCACGGTCGCAGATGTCGCGGGGACAGAAGCCGGCGCAGAGGGCGCCGCGGGGCCGGCCTCGAGGCTCGGTGGCGGAGAGGTCACCTGCCAGCCAGGCGCAATGGACGCTGTGACGGCCTGCGCTTCGGCTCTCGGCCCGAACGCCCGCATGAAGATGCGACCGGCGATGGGGGCCGCCACCGAGGCCGCGTCACCGCCGTGCTCGACCACCACCGCGACAACGAGCCGCGGGTCGCCGACCGGGGCGTAGCCGATGAACAGTGCGTGGTGTCGCTGCTCCCAGGGCAGGTCCTGCCAGTGGACGCCCTCCTGCTTGCGCATCACCTGGGAGGTGCCGGTTTTCCCGGCGATGCGGACCGGAAGCGACCCGAGCCTGCGCGCGGTGCCGCGCTGGCCCGCGACCACCCTTTCCATGCCGCGTTGCACCGCGGCGAGCGCCTCCGCCGGGAACCCGGTTGGGCGCGGCGGCTCACCCCTCCCCTCGACGAGATGGGGCTTTACGAGCATGCCACCGTTGACAAGCGCCGCGTAGGCCACCGCCATCTGGATCGGTGTCACGAGGATCGGCCCCTGGCCGATTCCGACCGAGATGGTCTCTCCGCCGTACCACGGCTGACCTCGGGCCTTGCGGCTCCAGGTATCGTCGGGCACCAGGCCGGTGCTCTCGCCGCCCAGCTCGATCCCGGTGGCTGTTCCGAGGCCGAAGGAACGAGCCCAGGCGGCGAGGCGGTCGATGCCCGCATCGCGGGCCAGGTGGTAGAAGAAGCTGTCGCACGAGACCTCGATCGCCTCCTCAAGCGCCACCCGCCCGTGGCCGCCCTTCTGCCAGCAGCGGTACGGGTGACCGTAGATGTTGACGGCGCCCGTGCAGAAGATGGTGTCCGACAGCGACCGGATGCCGTCGCGCAGGGCGCCGGTCGCATACAGCGGTTTGATCGAGGAGCCGGGCGGGTAGAGGGCCTGGAGCGCCCGGTCGTGCAGAGGGTTGAGCGGGTCGCTGATCAGCTCCTTCCACTTCGCCGTCTCCAGGTGACCGGCGAACAGGTCGGGGTCGAACGAAGGCTGGGAAAGGAGGATCCGCACGGCGCCGTCGCGAGGGTCGAGAGCGAACACCGCACCGACCTGGCCGGTCATCGCTTCCGAGGCCTCCTCCTGAAGTGCGAGGTCGAGCGTGATCTGCAGCGGCCGGCCTGCAACCGGCGGCTCCTCGTCGAGGGCGGAGACCTGCTTGCCGAAGGCGTCCACCACCACCACGAGGTTGCCCGGCGTGCCGCCCAGCACGTCCTGGTATGCGCGCTCCAGACCGGAGCGTCCGACGAGCTGGCCGGGGTGGAGGCTGGGATTGCCCGTGAGCTGATCCGGCGAGACCTCGCCGAGTTGGCCCACGAGATGCGCGACCCTGGCGCCGGGAGGGAGCGAGCGGCGCGTCGCGGGATGGATCTCCAGCTCCCTGTATTCGGCCCGGTGCGCTGCGATGGTGGCCACCTGGGACCACGCAAGGTTGTCCGCAATCACCGACGGCAGGTGGGAGGTGCGACGAGCCTTCTCGAGACGGGCATGTACCTCTTCCGGCGGCGCGATCTCGATCCTGGTCAGAAACGCGGCGGTGCGTGCCGCGTCGGCCATCTCCTCGGGGAAGAGCAGGAGTTGGTAGGTGGGGCGGTTGTCGAGGATGACCTCGCCGCGCACGTCGGTGACCATCCCGCGCGGCGCCTCGAGCGGAAGACGGCGCAGCCGGTTGTTCTCGGCTGCGGTCCGCCACCTGGGACTCTGGATGACCTGCAGGACCCACAGACGGACGAGGATCGCCGCAAAGGCGACCGCGAGAGTGGCAAGCAGCACGGCGGCCCTCCGCTGGACGGGACGGAGGTCATCGCGGACGAAGGTCATAACCGACGCAGGACGCGCCGTCGCCGGCGCTCCGGCGACTGCCAGATTCGCACGGCCCGTTCGGTGGCCGCCACGAGCAGACCGGCGGCACCAGTCATCGCAACCGTGGCGAACGCTCCGACGAAGAGATGGTCAGGCTTCGCGCCGAGCGTCACGAGTGACAACATCCAGGCAGCCTCACTGCACGCACCTGCGAGCAAGGAGCCGACGATCCAGTACAACGGGCCCTCCATCTCGAACCTGCGGACGACCGCTGCGACCGCCACCCCGGCGACCGCTCCGGCGATCCCGCCTGGGCCGATGATACGCTCGGAAATCAGATCGGTGGCGAGGCCGGCGGCCAGCCCGGTCCATGCGACGCCCACCGGCTCGAACCGGCGCGCGCTCGCGACCACCACCAGCAGGAGCGGCTGACAGGCCGCGAATACCCACCACAGGTGGCCGGCGGTCAACCCAAGCTGCAGGAACAGCGCGAGTAGGAAAGCGACGGCCAGCCTCACGGAACGCCCCCGCCGGCCGCCGTCAGAACAAGCACCACCGTGACTTCGGTCGGATGCGCCGCGAGCTGCACGGGCACGACGGTGAAGAGTCCCTCGTTGCGCGCCTCCATCGCCGACCCGAAGAGCATGCCCGGCGGGTAGATCCCCTCAGATCCCGTGGAAACGACCAGGGTGTCGGGCGGCACCTTCGTGTACGGCGGCAAGCCGGTGACACGCGGCTGGTCGCCGCCCAGGAGCAGGCCCTCGGACTGGATGCCGGCGATCGCGGCCGCCGCGGCCGCCGCGGGGTGCGTGAGGAGCTGCACGCGTGCGGAGTGGTCAAGGACACGGTCAACGCGCCCCAGCAATCCGCTCTCGGCCAGGACGGCGGCGTCGGGCCGGATGCCGTCGGCTGACCCGCGGTCGAGGCGGAGCGAGTGCGTGCGCAGGAGGTCGCGGGCCACGACCCGCGCGAGCACTGCTCGATCCGCGAGCGAGGGATAGGCCGCAAGCAGGCGGGACCCCTGGCGCAGCTCGGCGACTTCCGCTCCCAGCAGCTGGTTGGTTCGACGGAGCTCCGCGCTCTCCTCCCGCACGCGCCCGAGCTCCCGGAGCGTCGCCCGGAGGTCGCGCTGGCCGAGCCGGAAGTCCTCCCACGCGGTGCCGGCGGCGTTGCCGAGGGCGACGGCAGGGGCTGCGATCGAGGCTGCGGCAAATGAGAGGGCGGTCTCGCCCCGGGGCGTACGTACCTGCACGGCCGACCCGACGTACAGCGCGACGCAGACAAGAACGATCGCGAGGTCGGGGCGGAGCCGAATGCGGACCACGTCAATCGATGGAGATCTTCTTGAGGAGCGCCATGTCGGTGAGCATCTTGCCGGTGCCCCTCACCACCGCCGAGACGGGGTCGTCGCAGTGGGCGACGGGGATTCCGGTCTCCTCACGAAGCCGCTGGTCGAGGTTGTGCAGCAGCGAGCCGCCCCCGGCGAGCACGATGCCTTTATCGATGATGTCCGCGGAGAGCTCCGGCGGTGTGCGCTCGAGCGCAGTGCGAACAGCGTCGACGATGGTGTTCACCGTCTCGGCGAGCGACTCGCGTATCTCCTCGTCGTTGACCGTCAGCGTCTTCGGGATACCCTCCACGAGGTCGCGCCCCTTGACGTCCATGGTTCGCGACGCTTCGCCGGGCCACGCGTTACCGAGTTCAATCTTGATCATCTCGGCCGTTCGTTCGCCGATCAGCAGGTTGTACTTGCGCTTGATGTACGAAATGATCGCCTCGTCCATCTCGTTGCCGGCGATCCGCACGGAGCGCGAGTAGACGATCCCCGCGAGCGAGATGACGGCCACGTCGGTCGTGCCGCCTCCGATGTCCACGATCATGTTGCCGGTCGGCTCCGTGATCGGCAGCTCCGCACCGATCGCGGCCGCCATGGCCTGCTCGATGAGGTAGACCTCGCTTGCTCCGGCACGCAGGGCCGAGTCCTTGACCGCCCGTTTCTCCACCGGCGTGATCTCCGACGGCACCGAGATCACGATTCTCGGCCGCACGAAGAGGTTCCTGCCGTGCGCCTTGCGGATGAAGTACTCGAGCATCTTCTCCGTGACCTCGAAGTCGGCGATCACGCCGTCCTTCATCGGCCGGATGGCGGCGATGTTGCCGGGGGTCTTTCCCATCATGTCCTTGGCCGCCTGACCCACGGCCTCCACCCGGTTCGTGACCCGATTGACCGCCACGATGGACGGCTCGAAGACCACGATCCCGCGGTTCTTGGTGTACACCAACGTCGTCGCGGTCCCGAGGTCCACCGCGAGGTCGGACGAAAAGAGCGAAAGAAGCGATGCAATCCCCATAGGGTTCCTATTCGACCTCCACATACACAGACTTGCGATCTTCGGATGTGTTTCCGGCGGGGTCGGTGGCCCGGATCACGATCGTGTTCCACCCCTCGCGGTTCAACGCGACCGCTTTCTTGAACGTGCCGTCCCCGGCGACCTCCACGGGCTCCCCGTTGACGGTCACCGTTGCGCCCGGCACCGTTGCGCCCTCGACGATGAAGAAGTTCCCCATCTGGGTCGGACGCTGGACCTCGAGCTTGGGCGGCGTCGTGTCGGTGAGCGCCTCGGCCCGCGGGCCGGCGAACACCTTGAACGCCCGCGGCGAGCTCCATTCCGAGCGCACGCGTTCCGTGCCGAGCGCCGCGACCCGCCAGTAGTAGGTGCCCGGTCGCAGGATCTTCGTGACCGCCGAGTTCGTGCTACGGCGGACGGTGAACTCCAGACTCGACGAGGCAAACAGTCTCGAATGGGAGACCTGCAACTCGTACCCGGTGCAGCCGGCCACGGCCCGCCAGGCGAGCTCGACACGGTCAGATAAGTCGAGGTTCACGAGGAAGTTGGCGGGAGGCTTCTCGAGGGCCGGGGCCTCGGGCACGGCGCGTTGCTGTCCGAGCTTGCCGCCGGGGGCCGCGCTGACCGCCTGCCGTGTGCCCAGGTCGACCTTCTCGCCCGTCGCGCCGGTCACGTGGGCCTTCCCGGCGTACGCGGCGACCAACGTGGCACTGTCGTCGGCCACCTCGACGCCCACACGGCTGTCACGGTCGATGTCGGCCCGAGCCACATCGGTCACCACCGAGGACGTGTTGCTCGCGGTGAACACGTTGACCTGGCCGGACTTCATCTTGACCTCGCCGCTCGACGGACTACGCCCTCCGCGGGCCTCGCGGTGTACCTCGAGCAGGGAGTCGGGGCCGACCTTGTAGACCGTGCTGTCGGAGAACAGCACCTCTGCGAAGGCGTCGGAGCCGGTCTTGACGAAGTCGCCATTGTAGAGCGGTTGCTTCTCGCGGGCTTTCTCCCACCTGGTCTGGTTGGCTCGCTGGACCTCGACCTTGCCGTGGAGCGCGATCACCTGGCCGCTCCCGACGAAATCACGATTGGCGAGCCCCCCGAGCAACTGGAAACGCTGCAGGGAGTCCTCCGCGCGCGCGATGCACGCCGGAAAATCCTTCCGATCCCAGTCGGAACGGGCCTCGTCGAGCAGCCGCGATGCCTGGTCGAACTCTCCGGCAAGGCTCTCGGAGAAGCCGGCCCGCTGAACCTCCTCCTGCGCCGCCACAGTTCGCCTGAGTGCGCGCTGCGCCCTCGTCTCGATCGGCTCGTGCAGGAAGTACATGACGCTCCCGAGGACGCCGCCGGCGAGAACCAAGAGGAAAATGAGCAACCCCCAACGCTTGAAACCCGCGACAGAGACGACGACCCAGTCGAGCTCAAAGCGTCTTGGCGGTGGACCCGGGAGTTGGGAACGCATTGACAAACCCAATTAACCTTAGCATCCCGGGCGGCGCGAACGCAACCAGCGAGCGGTGTGCAACTTGCTCGTCGCGAGGTCGTGGGCTAGAATCCCGTGCCTTGCCTTTGGGCGCGATGGAGGCATCCGAATGCTCAAGACGCTTCGTGACCAGTTCGTGCACCTCAAGTGGATTCTGTGGTTCGTCGTCTTCCTCTTCGTGTTCTTCATCTTCATCGACTGGGGCGCTGGCCGCGGCCGCACGAGGGGTCTCGCCGGGTTGGCCGCGCGCATCGGGAGCGTGAGCATCTCCGAGGCGCAGTTCATCAAGGAGATGCACTCGACGGAGCAGCGCTACCGGCAGATGTACGGCGAGCAGTTCGAGAGCGTGCGCGACAAGGTCGACCTCGCCTCCATCACGATTCAGAACATTGTGGACCGGTACCTGCTGCTGGCCGAGGCAAGGAAGATCGGAGTCGAGGTAACGGACAAGGAACTGCTCGAGAAGATCATGACCTACCCGGCCTTTCAGCGGAGCGACGGGAGCTTCGTCGGAAACGACCTGTACTCTCGCATCCTGCGCGCCAACCAGACCACTCCCGAGGAGTTCGAGGACGGGTTGAGACAGGAACTGGCGACGCAGAAGCTCCAGCAGGTGCTCTCGGGCGGCATCATGATCCCCGAAGGCGACGTGGAACGGGAGTACCGCAGCCGGAACGAGGCGGTCTCGTTCGAGGTGCTGAGCGTGCCCGCGGAGCGGGCGCTTGCCGGCATGACCAGCACGGAGGCCGAGGCCAAGGCGTACTACGATGCAAACAAGCCGCGCTTCACGCACCCCGCCCAGCGTCAGCTTCGCTACCTGCTGGTGGACGACGCGAAGCTACGGCGCACGCTCTCCGTGCCCGAGTCCCAGATCACCGACTACTACTCGACGCACCAGCAGGAGTTCGCGGCCCCCGAGCAGGTCCGTGCCCGCCACATCCTGATTCGGCCCAAGAAGGAGGACGAGGCCGGCTGGGACGCCGCGCTCGCCGCGGCTCGCGAGGTGCGCTCCAAGGCCGCCGCAGGGGACTTCGCGGCTCTCGCCAAGAAGTACTCCGAGGACCCGGGGAGCAAGGACACCGGCGGCGACCTCGGGTGGTTCCCGCGCGGGCGGATGGTCAAGGAGTTCGAGGACACGGCCTTCGGCCTCAAGCCCGGCGAGGTTTCAGACCCCGTGAAGAGCCAGTTCGGCTACCACATCATCAAGCTCGAGGAGCGGCGCCCATCCTCCATCAGCCCCCTCGCCGAGGTGCGCGACGTCGTCCGGGAGAAACTGGTCGAAGGGCTGGCGGACGCCGAGGGGAACCGCCGTGCTACCGCGCTGCGGGACAAGATCGACGCCGCCAAGCTCGCCACCGATGACCAGTGGCACACCCTTACCGACGACATCGTGACGTCCAACGTGACGCCTTTCTTCGGCGTGCAGGACGAGACGATCGCCGGCCTCGGTCGTGACCCTGAGCTGCTCGCCGAGGCGAATGCGGCCAAGGAAGGCTTCGTTGGCGGTCCGCGGCGCAGCTCGCGGGGCTGGGTCGTGTACAGGGTCGCGAAGATTCGCCCGGCCGGGACAACGCCGTTTGCAGAGGCCAAGGACGAGGCGATGGAAGCCGCCAAGCGCGCGAAGGCGCTGGAGAGGCTGCGGCAGGACCTCGAAGGCAAGCGCGTGGTCCTCGCGGGCGGCCCGCTCTCGGCCCAAGCGGCTGGGATGGGTGGAACGGCGCAGATGGTGACCGATCACCGTCGCGGTACTGCGATTCCCGGCGTCGGCATGGCGGCGCGTCTCGATGACGTTGTCTTCTCCACAGCCCTGAACGCGCTCAGCCCGGCCGTCGTTATCGGCGAGCGCGGAGTCGCCATCGCGAAGGTCACTGCAAAGAAGGCGTTTGACCCGGTGGCCTTCGGCAAGGAGAAGGGCGCTCTCCGAGACAGCATGGTGAAGGAGGAGCTGAACCGCCTGATAACCTCGCTGATCGTGGAGGCCAAACGGCAGAACCCCATCACCATCAACCCCGAGGTCGTGGACCGCTTCAAGCCAAAGCGCGGATGATCGGACACCTGGACGGGCGCCTCCTCGAGCTGCAGCCCGGCCTTGTCGTGATGGAGGCTGGCGGGGTGGGGTACGAGGTGCACGTGCCGATCTCGTGTCACCCCTTGCTCCTGGGGCGCGAGCGCGCCTCCCTCTTCGTGCACACCCATGTGCGCGAGGACCAGATCTCGCTCTTCGGTTTTCCCACGCGGCGGGAGCGCGACACATTTCGCCTGTTGCTCGGAGTCTCGGGCATCGGCCCGCGCACCGCGCTGGCGCTCCTATCCGGGCTCACTCCGGACGACCTCGGCGCCGCCGTGGAGGCCGAGCAGTGGCGACGCCTCGCCGCGGTGCCGGGCATCGGGAAGCGCACCGCGGAGCGGTTGATCGTCGAGCTCAAGGGAAAGCTCGCGTCCACCGCGACCGCGGTCCCCAGCCGGCGGGAGGACGCGGTCTCCGCCCTGGTCAACCTCGGCTACCCGGCGCGGGGCGCTGAGGAAGCCGTGGGCGACTTGCTGCGCTCGAACCCCGAGATGGAACTCTCCGAGCTGCTTCGCCGCGCCCTGAAGGCCCTCATCCGCTAGGCGTCCCCTGCCAAGCACCAGCGCGGGCGTGCGGGCGAGTTGAGGGTTAAGAGTTGAAAGTGAAGAGTTCGGGAACCTCCGGTCTGCGAGGGTTGTCAGCTCCTTTCTTTGAACTCTAAACTCGTCACTCTTAACTCTTCACTGACGCCAGGGCGGCTGGCGTGGCGGGCGCGGTAACATAGCGGCGTGCAGGAACACGTCCTGACGCCGACTCGCGACCCGTCGGAGGCCCGCTTCGAGGAGAGCCTGCGGCCCCGCACGCTGGCCGAGTACATCGGCCAGGAGAAGGTCACGGCCAACCTCGGGGTGTTCATCGCCGCTGCGCGATCGCGTGCCGAGTCTCTCGACCACGTCCTTCTGTTTGGTCCACCCGGCCTCGGCAAGACCACCCTCGCGCACATCATCGCCGCGGAGATGGGCGTGAGCCTTCAGATCACGTCCGGGCCGGTGCTCGAGCGGGCCGGCGACCTCGCCGCCATCCTCACCAACCTCGAGCCGCACGGTGTTCTGTTCGTGGACGAGATCCACCGACTGGCGCCGACCGTGGCGGAGATTCTCTACCCCGCGATGGAGGACTTCACCCTCGACCTCGTCGTAGGGCAGGGGCCGGCGGCGCGAGCGATGCGGCTCCCGCTTCCGCGCTTCACGCTGGTCGGGGCCACCACGCGCGCCGGCCTCCTCCCGCCTCCGCTGCGTGACCGCTTCGGGATCGTGCACCGCCTCGACTTCTACGGTGCAGACGCCCTCACCGCCATCGTTCGACGTTCGGCCGGGCTCCTTGCGGTGGGTGTCGAGGGTGCTGCGGGCGAGGAGATCGCGCGGCGTGCCCGGGGCACGCCCCGCGTGGCGAACCGCCTCCTGCGCCGCGTGCGCGACTTCGCCCACTCGCTCGGAGAGGACTCCGTCTCCCTCGAAACCGCACGCTACGGCCTCGAGCGGCTCGAGGTTGACGGCTTCGGCCTGGACGAGCTCGACCGGCGGCTGCTCGTGACCGCCATCGAGCACTATCGCGGTGGGCCGGTGGGTCTGAGGGCGTTGGCTGCGACGTTGGGGGAAGACGAAGGGACCCTCGAGGACATCTACGAGCCGTACCTGCTGCAGCTCGGTTTCCTCCAGCGCACGCCGCGCGGTCGGGTCGTGACCGAGCGGGCGCGCCGGCATCTCGGCTACCCGGTGGTCCAGGGCGACCAGAAGGAGCTCTTCCCGCCGGAGGACCGGTGAGGACGCTGCCGATCGTCATCAACCCGGCGGCGCGCGGCGGCCGGCGTGGACCGCCCAAGGCGCGCCTGGAGCGGGTCGCTGCGGAGCACGGGTGGCGGCTGGAGTGGTGGGCCACCGAGGCGCCCGGTCACGCGACAGAGCTCGCGGCGCGCGCGGCGCGCGACCGATTCCCCGCCGTAGTCCTGTGGGGTGGCGACGGCACCTACAACGAAGCCGCCCGCGGTCTCATCGGGAGCGAGACGGCGCTCATTGCGCTGCCGGGCGGCACGACGTCCGTGCTGGCCTACGAGCTCGGTATCGTGCACGACCCCGTCCGGGCACTCGCGCAGCAGCTCGGAGGAGAGCGACGGGCGATGGCGGTCGGCCGTACCGACTCGGGCCAGCTCTTCCTGCTCATGCTCTCCGCCGGCCCCGACGCGGTGATCCTCGCCAACCTGCCGGCTCGGCTCAAGCAACGGGCCGGGAGGCTTGGAATCACGGCGCAGGCGGCCGTCGAGTTGGTGCGCGGCAACTTGCCGCGCTTCTCGGTGATCGTAGACGGTGTGAGCCTCGATGCGTCGTGGTGCATCGCCGGCAACGGCCGTTCGTACGGCGGTCCGTTCGCCGCCACCCCGGGCGCCGACCCGTTCGCAACCGGCCTCGAGGTCGTGACATTGAGCCGGCATGGGAGGAACGCGGTGGTGCCGTTCTTCTTCTCGATCCCTTCCGGCCGTCACATTCGTCTTCGGGGGGTGGACCGGCGGCCGGCCACCGAGGTGCGCCTGGTCGGAGAAGGCATCCCGTACCAGCTCGACGGCGACCCGGCGGGCTTCCTCCCGGTGACGGCCCGGGCGTCCGACGAGCGCGTGTGGGTCTTCGTCCCCCGTGCGGTCCGGGCTCCGGGCTCCCTGCCAGAGAAGAGGGCATAGGGAGCAGGGCATAGGGCGCAGAGAAGGCCGTAGGACGCTCCCGAATGTTCGGCGGTGCGAGTTGCTCGCTCCCGCTGTGCCCTGTCTCCGCGCGTGTTACGATCCCGTGACTGTGGAGGCGACTGTGGCGAGTCTCCTTGATCCGCTCCTGAGACCGCGCTCGCTGGCGTTCGTCGGCGTTTCCTCGCGCGCGGACTCGCTCTCGGGACGCCTGCTCGGGAACCTCTTCGCGGCCGGGTACACGGGGGCGGTGTACCCCGTCAACCCGAAGGTGGCGGCCGTGCGCTCGTTGCGCTGCTATCCGAACCTGAAGGCGATCCCGGACCGGCCGGACCTCGCCGTGGTGATGGTGCCGCGCGACGCTGTGCTCGCGACGATCGACGAGTGCCTCGAGGTCGGCGTCGGAGGCGTGGTCGTGATCACGGCAGGGTTCCGCGAGGGCGGAGAGGCCGGCGCGGAGGTGGAGCGCAGGCTGCTGGCGCGCGTGCGTGAGGCCGGCGTGCGCATGATCGGCCCGAACTGCATGGGTCTGATCAACACCGACCCGGATATCCGCATGGACGCCACGTTCACGCCGGCCCCGGCGCTCCCGGGCGCTGTCGCGTTCGCCTCGCACTCCGGTGCGCTGGGCGTCGCGATGCTGGAGGCGGCTCGCGTCGTGGGGCTGGGGTTCTCGCAGTTCGTGTCGCTCGGCAACAGCGCCGACGTGGACATCAACGACCTGCTCGAGGTGTGGGAGCACCACGACCCGACGCGGGTGATCATGCTGTATCTGGAGTCGTTGCCCGAACCCCAACGCTTCCTCGCGCTCGCGAAGCGGGTGGGCCGTTCGAAGCCGATCGTGGTGTTCAAGGGCGGTCGCACGGCGGCCGGCCAGCGGGCTGCCTCCTCGCACACCGGCGCGCTGGCGGCGGGCGACACCGCCGCGGACGCCCTCCTGCGCCAGGCGGGCGTGGTTCGTGCCGGCACGCTGGAGGAGCTATTCGACCTAGCACTGGCGCTCTCGTCCGCGCCCCTGCCGCGTGGGGGGCGGGTGGCAGTGGTCACGAACGCAGGTGGTCCCGCGATCGCCGCCACCGACGCGCTGTCGGACCACGGTCTGGCGTTGGCCTCGCTGGCGCCAGCGACCGAGAAAGCGCTGCGAGAGTTCCTACCCGCCGAGGCGGCGGTGGCAAACCCGGTGGACATGCTGCCGGGCGCAACCCCCGAGAATTTTCGCCGCGCTACCGAACTGGCCCTCGCTGACGAAGGCGTGGACTCAGTGGTAACGATCACGGTCACGCCGATCATGGTGACGCCGCTCCAGATCGCCCAGGGGATCGCCGCAGTCAAGCCCCCGGAGGGCAAGCCGGTACTCTCGGTGTTCATGACGTACCCCAGCTTCTTCGCTGACGCCCGTTCGATCACCGGTCTCCCTGCGCTTTTCCGCTACCCGGAGGCGGCGGTGGCTGCGCTCGCTGGCCTGGTGCGGACCGGCGAGAGAATGTCCGCGCCCCCGAGGGGCGAGGAGCCGGCCGCCATGCCCCGCAGCGCGATCGTCGAGCGCGCGCTCCGTCGCGGCCCGGGCTACCTGCCTCCGGGCGAGGCGTTTGCGCTGCTCGAGGAAGCCGGAATCCCCGTCGCGCCGTATCGGGTGACCTGCGACCCGGCCCTCGTCGACGACGCCGCTGAGGCGGTGGGGTTTCCCGTGGTGCTCAAGGCATTCGGAGAGAAGCTGGTTCACAAGAGCGAGCTCGGTGCGGTCGTGATCGGCCTCCAGAACCCAAAGGAGTTGGGCCGCGCGGTCGGAGCCATGCGTGAGCGGCTTTCGCACGTCGGCGTGCAGCCGGACGGTTTCCTGGTGCAGGGTCAGGTGGTCGGGGGGCGCGAAGCGATCCTCGGGGTCACCCGCGACCCGGCGGTCGGTGCGCTCGTGATGGTCGGTCTTGGAGGCGTGGCGGTCGAGGTCTGGAAGGACGTCAGCTTCCGGGTCGCGCCGATCGCCGAGTTCGACGCGGAGGCGATGCTCGGCGAGCTGCGTGGCCGACCGCTGCTGGGTGCGTTTCGCGGGAGGCCGGCCGGGGACATCGCGGCGCTGAAGCGGGCGCTGGTGCGCCTCGCGGCGCTCGCAGCGGCTCACCCCGAGATCGCGGAGTGCGACGTCAACCCGCTCCTGGTGCTCGACGAGGGGCGCGGCTGCGTCGCCGTGGATGTGCGCATCCGGGTGGAGGCGTGAGGGAGGTCCCGCTCCTCGCCTGGCGGCACCTCGCGAGCAGGCCGCGGCAGAGCGCCCTCACGATCGCCGGCGTCGCCCTCGGCGTGGCCGTTTTCGTCTTCACCGTCTCGATGATGGACGGACTCCTGGTCTTCTTCACCCAGCGCCTCATCCGCGTGTCACCTCTTCTCACCGTGCTTCCCGAGCGGTTGGATGTGAACCTCGCACGGGAGCAGCTCCGGCACGCGGCGCCCCTCGAGATCGTCAGCATCAGCCGGGTGCCAGTGCCCGACGACCGGCCGACGGTGCGTGGCGCCACCGCCCTAGCGGCGCGCGTCCGGTCCGTTCCGGGCGTCGTGGGCTCCTCAGTTGCGGGTGCCACGCCGGTTGTGCTCTCGTTCGGCACCATCGCGGAACCGGCGACGCTCGTGGGGCTCGACCCGGGCGACGAGGCGACGGTCACCGAGCTGCCGCGCTGCGTCGTCCAGGGCCGGTGGGACGGCCTCGCGAGCCGGCGCGACGGCGTCGTGGTAGGGAGGGACCTCGCAGACCGCCTGGGAGTTCAGGTAGGGGACCGACTCGCGGCGGTCGGCGATGCCGGACGGGCACGCGAACTGGAGGTGGTCGGGATCATCGCGACCGGCCTCGGGTCCACCGACGAGAGCACGGCGTACGTGAACCTTTCGGTGGCGCAGGGCGTGGCAGGGTGGGGCGGCGACGAGGGCACGGAGATCCGTCTGCGGACCGCTGCCGTCGCGAACCTCGACGGCCTGCGACGGCAGGTGCAGGCCATCACGGGACACCGGGTCGAGACCTGGGAGGAGACGAGCCAGGCATCGCTCAAACTCTTTCGCATGATCGGCGTCACGACCTACCTGCTGACCGGCTTCGTGCTGATCGTGGCCGGGCTCGGAATCGCCAACAAGCTGACGACGATCATCCTCGACAAGGAGAGAGACATCGCGATCTTGCGCTCCTTCGGTTTCTCGCGCGGTGCGGTCCGCGGGGTGTTCCTGATCGAGGGCCTGCTCCTCGGAGTCGCGGGCGCCACAGCCGGATGCATCGTCGCGGCCACGGTGATCGAGTACTTCACGATCTTTCCCATCCGCTTCGCAGCGCGCGAGGGGGCCGTGCTCGCCTACACCGAGCTGTTCCTCGCAAAGGACCCGCGGTACTACGTGATCATCAGCCTGGCCGCGCTGGTGATCTCGGCGGCGGCGGCGCTCGTCGCGGTCCGGCGGGCGGTACGCGTCGTCCCGGTGGAGGTGCTCCGTGGCACGGCGTGAGACCGGGGTCCGGGGTTCGGGGCCCGGGGACCGCGCAGTGCTGGTGGCGTGCGGTCTGGTGCGGCGGCTCGGGATCGGGGCCGCGGCCCGCGAGGTGCTGCGCGGGGTGGACATCACGATCGAGGCGGGGGAGTTCGTGGCCCTCGTCGGGCCTTCCGGGTCGGGCAAGTCCACGCTCCTTTACCTGCTGGGCGGGTTGGATCACCCGGACGCGGGCAGCGTCGAGATCGCGGGCGAGGACCTCGCCCGGGTGAACGACGACGCCCTCGCGAAGCTCCGCAATCGCTTGATCGGGTTCGTCTATCAGTTTCACTTCCTTCTCCCGGAGTTCTCGGCACTGGAGAACGTTCTGATGCCGTTGTGGGCGCGCGGCGGCGGACGGTCGCAGGAGGACCGGGCATGGGGGCTCGAGCTGTTGGGTCGCGTCGGGATCGCGGAGAAGGCGGGCAAGCTCCCGCGTGAGCTCTCGGGCGGCGAGCAGCAACGCGTTGCCGTAGCGAGGTCGCTGGTCAACCGTCCGAGGCTGTTGCTGGCGGACGAGCCCACCGGCAACCTCGACAGCGCCAACGCGAACGCCGTTTACGAGCTCTTTCGCGAGCTGAATTGCGACCTGGGACAGACGATCCTGGTGGTCACGCACGACACGGATTGGGCCGTGCGGAGCGACCGCGTCCTGCGCCTGCTGGACGGGCGGCTAGTCGGTGACGAGAAGCGGAGAGAGGAGCGGGCATGAGACGGTGGCTGGTGCTGATCGCCATCCTGATGCTGATGGGCGGTGTCCTCGGTCGGGTGCTCTGGGTGTCGTGGCGCGGGCGCGACGTGACGCTCGCGACCGTCGGCACGGGCCGGATCGTGGCGGCCGTCTACGCCACCGGACGCGTGGACTGCGACGATCGCGCGACGCTCCGTGCCCGCGTCGCGGCGCCGCTCACGGCGCTCCTCGTCGGGCCCGGGCAAGAGGTGACGGAAGGCCAGGTGGTGGCGCGCCAGGATGCCTCGGCGGCGCACCTCGCGACCGAACGCGCCGCCGGAGAGCTCGACGCGGCGCGGGCGAGCTTTGCCCAGGCACAGGACGAGGCGACGCGCAGCGAGAAGCTGGTGCGGGACGGCCTGCTCGCCGAGGACGCATGGGTCAAGGCGAGGGAGAGGGCTCGCGAGCTCGCCGCACAGATGGCGGCGATGGAAACCGCGGTGAGGATCGCCCGCGAACAGGAGAGCTGGACCGAGATCGGTTCGCCGCTGGCGGGCACCGTCACTGCCATCCTGCACCGCACCGGCGATCCCCTGCGGGAAGGCGACGAGGTGGTGACCGTGATCAACCTCTCCAACGGCTACGTGCGCGTCGGGGTGGACGAGCGGGACGCAGGACGCGTCGCTTTGGGGCAGCAGGTCCGGATGGTGTTCGACGCATATCCGGGGAAGCTCCTGCTCGGCAAAGTGTGGCGCCTCGTGCCAGCCGTCGACCGGCTCACCAAGTCCACCGACGTGCTCGTTTCGCTGCCGGCGGACCGCCCGCCGCTCCAGCTCGACTTCACCGTCACGGTGAACATCGTCACCGGGGCCGTGGAGGACGCCGTGGTCGTGCCGCGCGACGCTCTCGACGGGGCCGGAGCCGGAAAGGCCGCGTTCGTACCGCGCCCCGACGGGCGCGTCGAAAGGAGGGTGCTCGAACTCGGGCCGTGCGACGAGGATCGCTGCCAGGTGCTCTCGGGCCTCGCGAAGGGTGAACGCGTAGTTGCGCCGCTCCCTGCCGGCCTCAAGGACGGCGAGCGGATCGTCGTGACGACCCCGCCCGCCGCCGGCCCGCGATCATGAGTGCTCTTCTCCGCTCTGTCTCGCCTGAGTGGGTGGGGGCGCGGGCCACGAGCCACGGACCACTGACCACGGTCGTTCGATGATCGATCATCTGCGCATCGCGGAAGCGCAGCTTCGCGGGCGGCCGCGCCAGACCGCGATTGCCCTCGCGTCGGTCGGCGTGGGTTCGGCGATGCTGATCGTCACGCTGTCGCTCACGACCGGCCTTTCTGAGGACTTCGTGAAGAAGACGACCGAGAGTTCGGCCCATGTCGAGGTGCTCCCTCGGCGTCCTCAAGGGTGGAAGCCTGAGAGACTGCCGCTCACCGGTGAGGCCGTCGTGGCGCTCTCCCGCCACCACGTCCCCGACGAGAAGAGAGCGATCCGTGCGCTATCGGGCGTCCTCGCGGCGCTCCGCTCCCTTCGCTCCGTGCGCGTCGCCACGCCTGCGGTGGAAGCCCAGGTGGTGCTCGTCTACGGGACCGTTCGGCGGTCCGCAGCTCTGTCGGGCGTGGTGCCCGAATCGGAGCGCTCCGTCACGTCGCTCGAAACGAAGGTCGTCCGGGGCTCCTGGGCAGCACTCTCGAGCGTGCCCGACGGCGTCATCCTCGGGAGTCAGGTCGCGCGAGCACTGGGGGTCGACGTCGGGAGCCACCTCCAGGCGGTGGGCGCCGACGGGGGAACCGTGCCGCTCAAGGTCGTTGGGATCGTTGCCTCCGGCCTGTCCCGCCTCGACAAGACGCTCGCGCTCGTCAACCTGCCGTTGGCGCAGGGTCTGGCCGGCCTCTCCACCGACCAGGCGACGACGGTTCGCATGGCCCTGGTAGACCCCATGGCGGCGACGCGCATAGCGCGGGAGGCCGAGCAGCGCACCGGCTACGTCTGCCGCTCGTGGCAGGAGAAGAACGCCGCCTCGGTCGAAGCGTTCAACCGGCAGAACATGATCACGCTGGCGCTGGTGCTCTTCACCACGCTCGTCGCGGCGTTCGGAGTGGCGAACGTCCTGGTGCAGCTCGTGGCCGACAAGCGGCGCGACATCGCGATCCTGCGGGCAGCCGGGTTCTCCCGCCACGACCTCGGGATGATCTTCCTGCACCAGGGAGCGCTCCTGGGTCTGCTGGGTTCGGCCGTCGGATGGCCCCTTGGCGCCCTGCTGATCCGGATCGTGGCCGCGCTCCCGGTGGACTTCGGCGAGTCGGCTCTGATGCGCAACGAGCACCTCCAGATGGCCGAGCACGCAAGCTTCTACCTCGTAGCGCTCGGCGTCTCGGTGATCGTCTGTGCGCTCGCGGCCGTTCAGCCGGCGCGCCGCGCCGCCTCGCTCGAACCGACCGCAATCCTGCGCGGCGAGCACTGAGCGGCGGCGAACGGCTGGTCCGCCGGGGGTCCACCCCGGGCGCTGCCGCTGGGAACTTCTAGGGATTGGCGACGATGGCCTGCATTTGCAGCAGCAGATCTTCCCGGGTGTCGTGCCAGCGCGTTGCCTGGGGTCCGCGCCCGTAGAGGTTGGCGAGGATCTGCGCGATGCTGAGACGCGCCTGAACCAGCGCCAGCCGGTTCTCACTCCTCCCGCTCACCCGGGTCAGCCTCTCGTATTCGGCCTCGAAGGTATGGACGACCCACCTGGGTTGCACCCGGTGGGCCCGTGCCGCGAACAGCAGGAACCACGGCCCGCCCGCTGTCGGAAACTCGGTGTTCGCCTCCGCGAGTCTGGAAAGCGCCGGAGCGTCGACCGCGGAACCGGAGGAGATTCTGCACAGGGTCTCACTCAGGAGCGCCACCTGGCCTCTTCGGAAGGAGGCGCGGCCCGCGGCGACGCGCTCGGCGAGCGCCCGCGTCGGCGGCGATTCGAGGTCCGCCAGAACCGCGGTCCGACCATCGTAGAAGACCAGCGCCCAGTGCGCTCCCTCGGCGAAGGCGATCCGATCGACGATGTGCAGGTACTCTCTCTCCAATGGCACCACAACGAGATGGGTGTCCCACTCGGCCAGTCTCGCCGCGGGCTCGGGGTCGGCTCCGAACAACCCGTACGCGTGGAGCGTCTCGAGGGTGTAGATCTGCGTGGCCCTGCCCCCGATGAACAGCCGCAGCTGCGGGCACCGCCAGCGGAGGTAGCCCTCGAACGTCCATTCGCTGAAGACACGGCCGCCGACGTCGTTGTCCTGAAGGAAATCCGCAGCGCCAGACGGCAGCTTGTCGACGCTGGTCATCCTCTGGAAGACGGTCTCGTCTATGAACCTGGGGTTTCCCGCGGAGTAGATCGCTGCGACGCGGATGGCGAACGGCAGCATGACGAGCACCACCGCAGTCGCGCCGATCGCCGTCGGCACCCACGGCCTCGAGCCGCGGAACAGAATGTCCGCCTGAGCGGCCGCGAGAGGCGTCAGGAGGACCAGCGCAAGGGGGAGAAAGCGGATCGCGGAGAGGCCCATCCAGGTGATCAGGATGACCAGGCCCGCATCGAAGATCACAAACCTGAGTCGTGCATTCCCGTCGGTTTCTCGGACCTCAGTCACGTGCCGGTGCCTGAGCACGCGCCAAACGGTCGTGCACACGGCCAAACCCACGAGGACGACGAGCTCCCAGGCGCTCGTCGCTCCGGCGTCTGCCGTGAAGGACACCGGTTGCCACTCGGTGACATCTCGCCACTCCGGACTGCTGACGTAGGTGAATGGGTACGTGAGGTTCGCAAGGCCGAACGGGCTGAGCAGGCCCGTCACCGCAACCGAGGCGGCCAGTACGGCGGCCGGGATTGTCGATTCCCGGAGCGCCGCCGCGATGCCGCCGATCCTGAGCGCGCAGAGAGCTCCGGCACCGAGCCACAGCCCGAGCAGGGCGAGCCCCAGCATGAACCCGCCGTGGAAGTTGGCCCAGACGGCGATCAATGGGACAGCCGTCCAGACAAGCCGCGGCCGGCCATGACTCTTGTAGAGAATGAGCAGGAGCAGGCACGCCAGGAGATACGTCGCTTGGTTTGCGCGCAGCTCCATGTACTGGCGTGTCCCGGCCATGGCGGCAGCCGTGACCAGAAGGGCCGAGAGCCAGCCGGCGCCCCTGACACGGGCCGTCACGATGGCAACTCCCGCGATCGCGAGGATCATCAGGGCCTTGAGCGCGAGCAGGCCGCCTTCACCAGCCGCCTTCGTGACCACGTACATTACCGCGTCGAAGCCCCAGTTCTGGTTGAGCCAGACCCGGCCCGAGGTCGTGAACGCCCAGTCGTCGGGCTTTCCCAGCTTGCCCTGGAAGACGTCACGACCGCCCGCAAGGCCGATGAACGTATCGACGGCAGGTCGCGAGACCCCCCAGACGGTGGCGATGACCAAGAGCAGGAGCGCTCCCGCGAGCACGCGGCTCACGCGGGCGCCGCCTTCGGATGCTCCAGCCTCGCGTACGCTGTCCTCTGCGGCTGGAGGGCCGGGCGGTTTCTCGGGCATGGCCTCCCGCCGTCCCGACCTGCTCCGCGCCTTGCGACCCAATCCGATCTCCTCAGTTTCTCTCGATCTCAGCGAAGCCCAGCATGCACTCCGGTCCCTTTTAGCCCCACAGCGCGACTCACGCGCGAGAGTACCATCAGTCGAATTCCTCGCACCGCCGGGTCGTCCTACGACGCCTCCAGGAGCGATTCGAGTTCCGAAGCGAGGCGTTGCATCGCACCGGTCCATTGTTTCGCCTGCGGCTCGTGGCCTGAGGCCCGGTTGAGGTTCGCCAGGATCTGCGAGACGGCCACGCGCGCCTGGAGGCGAGCGAGCCGTCCTTCGCTCCCCCCGCTCGCCGCGGCGAGCAGCGCCTCGTCACGTTCGAGCGTGCGGGCCAGCCACTGCGACGGAAGGTGCCGCTCACGCGCCGTGAAGGCCAGGAACCACGGCCCGCCCGAGGTCGGGAACGCCCGGTTCGCCGCCACGAGGTCGGCGACCGCCTGAGGTCCGTCTGCCCCGAGTGCCGGTGAGACCCTGCACAGCGCCCTGCTCAGGGCGGCCACGGCCTCCCCGCGAAAGGGGGCCGTGCCGTCGGCAACCTTCGCGACGAGCGCCCGTGTCTCGGGTGCCCGCAGTTCGGCCAGAACGAGCGACCGGCCGTCGTAGAACACGGGTGCCCAGTGGGCGGCTTCGGTGAAGACCAACCTGTCGGCAAACTCGAGGTACTCGCCTTCCGCGGGAACCACGGCGAGGTGCGTGTCCCAACTCGAGAGCTCGCCCGCCGGGTTGGGGCTGGCCGGAACCTTCTCGTAGGAGTGCAGCGCCTCCGTGGTGTAGATCTGTTGTGCCCTGCCTCCGAGGAAGACCTGGAGCGCCGGGCACCGCCAGCGCAGGAACCCTTCCCACCTCCAGTCGTTGAACACCCGGCCGGCAACCTCGTTGTCCCGGAGAAATTCGGTTGCGCCGTAGGGCATCCTGTCGGCGCCCACCATCCTCTGGAAGAAGGTCTCCTCTGTGAAGCGGGGGTTGTTGCGGCCATACCTGGCCGCGACCCAGCCGGCAAAGGGCGCTACTGGAATCGTGAGCGCGACCGCGCCGATCGCGGGCAGGATCCACGACTGCCTCCATCGCAGCAGCAGCTCGACTTGGAATGCCGCAAGCGGCGCAAGAACGATGAGCGCGAGCGGCACGAAGCGGTTGGCCGAGAACGCCATTGCCGCCAGGCCGATGACCAGGCCGGCGTCGAACAGGGTACGCCTCGTGGCTGCCCCTCGATCGGCGATCCGTCCCTCTCGTCCGTGTCGCTCGGTGAGCCACCGCCATCCGGCGGCGACGGCAACCAGAGCGAGCAGAAGCAACAACTCCCAAGTCGTCGCTGGACCGCGGGTCGCCGTGAGCGAAACCGGTTGCCACTCGGCAATCGTCCTCCACTCGGCATCGCGCGCGATCGTGAGCGGGTGAGTCAGGTTGGTCGTCCCGAAGGGGGAGAGGATCGCCGCGAGTGCGACCGAGGCGGCCAGGGCGACGGCCGGTGGCCACGCCCCGTACGTCGCTCGAGCGAGCCCCTCGGTTCGAATCGCAGCCAGGACGCACGTCGCCGTCCAGAGGCCCAACATCGCGAACCCCAGCATGAAGCCGCCGTGGAGGTTGGCCCACGCCGCCATCAACGGGACGGCGACCCAGATGAGCCGCGGGCGAGAGCAGCTCCTGTAGATGATCAGAACGAGGAGGACCGCCATGAGGTAGGTCGCCAGGTTGGCTCGCAACTCAAGGTGCCATCTCACGCCGGCGAGGGCGGCCGCCATCACGAGAAGGGTCGCCGGCCACTCGGCCCCTCGCGCCCTGGATGCGGCGACCATGACCGAGGCAGTTGCCAGCAGCAGCAGCGCCTTCAGGACAAGGAGGCCGCGTTCGCCCGCAACTCTCGTGGACACGTACGCGAGCGCATCGAAGCCCCAGTTCTGGTGAGGCCACACTCTGCCGGAGGTCGTGAACGACCACTCGTCCGGCTTCCCTAGCTTCCCGTCGAGCACATCGCGGCCTCCGGCGAGGGACATGAACGTGTCACCCGAGACGCGCGGGGTTGCCCACACGGTCACGAGAACCAGGAGCAGAACCGCTGCGGTCAGGGCTGTGGCAAGACCTGCAATGCGAGAGCCGGGTTGGGGACCCGTGGTCTGGTCGGAGACCGGTGCCGGTTCGTCCGGAGGAACCGGAGGTGTCTGGCGCCGCTGTAGCCTGTTGCGCGACTTGCGACCCACCGAGGTCTCCTTCACGCCTTCCGCATGCGGCCGAGCGTAACATGCAGGACTTGGTCCGGCCTCACCGACGTAGAGCACCCCACGCGTCAGACAGCACCGCAAGCTCGCACCGCTGGACCGCAACGACCGGCGAGGCGGCGAGCTCCTTCAGGGGGCAGTGCAACCGGGGGTGCAACCAGTCGGGCGCCAGCTCCGCGGCGGGGGCAAGCGCGAACCGCCTCTCGGCGAGACGCGGGTGCGGCAGCGTCAAAGTCGCGGACTCGATGACGAGCCGGGGCGCGATCAGCAGGTCGAGGTCGAGCGGCCGTGGCCCAAAGCGGGGCTCACGTGAACGGTCGCGCCCGGCCTCGGCTTCCAGATGCTGACAGAGCCCGAGAAGGAGGTGGGGGTGCGCCGCCACCTCGACGAGCACCGCCGCGTTCATGAAGTCGCGCTGGGGCGGCCCCAGCGGCGCGCTTCGCCAGATGTTCGAGCGCGCCAGCACACGGACCTCGCGGCCAAGACCGGCTACAGCGCCGGCGAACGCGCTCAGCACGCCGCCGTGGTTGGCCCCGAGGCCGATCAGCAGCAACACTCGCGCCTCCTCCCCATTTCCAAATGATAAGATCAACGGGCGTCGGAGGAGGGTGCCACCATGAACGATGAAGCGGCGAAGGCCCGGGAGGCACGCACCCTGCTCGAACGCCTGGGGGCGCGGGTGCCCGGCTTCTCCGGCTACCTCGAGCGGGAGCTCCGGCGCGAGGTCGACCAGCTCCTGCGAGCGGAGTTGGCGAGCCGGCTCGACACGGCGCGCGCGAGCCTGGCTGCCTACACGCGAACCCTCCGACCCGGCGCCGCAGGACCCCTAGAGCGCCTCGGCAGCCTGGACAAGTCGTTGGACGCTCTGGCCAACTCGGTACGGCACGCCGGCTCCGGCTACGGGGGTCTCTTCGACGCTGTCAAGGTGCGCGAGGAACAGCTCGAGGTGCTGTACCGACTCGACCTCGACCTCGTGGAGAGTGTGGACGACGTCCGTGAGGCGGCGGTTTCCCTCGGGTCGGACGACAAGGTCCTGGCCCGTGTCGAGCAGGCTGCGGCGAAGGTGCGGGCCGGTCTCGACCGGCGCGAAGGGGTGGTGCGCGGTGTCTTCACGCAGGACGGCGCCGGTGGAGGTGGGCGATGAGCCAGTTCCTCGAGGTTCTCGAGCATTACGACCCGTCAGGTGCGGAAATCGCGTTCCGGTTGCCGCCGGAGGGCAGCGCCGAGATCAAGTTCGGCGCGCAGCTCGTCGTGCACGAGGCACAGGAGGCGGTCTTTTACCGCGACGGCAGGGCACTCGACGTCTTCGGTCCCGGACGGCACACGCTGACGACTCAGAACGTCCCGGTGCTGACCAAGGTTCTGGCGCTGCCTTTCGGCTTCACCTCCCCCTTCCGCGTGCAGGTGGTGTTCGTCTCAAAGCGGACCTTCCTTGACCAGAAGTGGGGCACGCGTGAGCCGGTGGTGTTTCGCGACCGCGAGTTGGGTGTCGTACGGTTGAGGGCGTTCGGCATGTACGCCTACCGGATCCGCGACTCGCGCACCTTCGTGAACACGGTCGTCGGCTCGCTGGGGCAGTTCGACACAGAGCGCCTCGCCGAGTTCTATCGCGACATGATCGTCGCGCGCCTCAACGACCTGCTCGGTGAGAGCCTCACCTCGATCCTCGACTTGCCGGCCCACTACGACGCGCTGGCGCAGCTCGCCAAGGCGCGGCTCGTTGAGGACTTCGGGAAGTACGGTGTCGACCTCTCGGATTTCTACATCAACTCGATCACCCCGCCCGACGAGGTGCTCGCGCGCCTCGACGAGCGGGCCTCCATGGGTGCCGTGGGGGACCTCGGCGCCTACACCCGTTTCAAGGCTGCGGTGGCGATGGGCGACGCGGCGCGCGCCAACGGCCAGGCCGGCGGCGGCGCGACCGCAGGGCTCGGCGTGGGCCTGGGCGCGGGGTTCGGCGTGCAGATGGCCGGGGCGCTCACCGAGGCGATGCGCGGTGGCGCGGCCGGCTCAGGCGGGGCGGCCGCTGTCGGGACCTGCGCCCGCTGCGGCAACCCGGTGCCTTTAGGCGCGCGCTTCTGCCCGACCTGCGGCGCACCCCTGGTGGGAGCGGTGTGCCCGCGCTGCCAGAAGCCTGTCCCCCTCGGAGCGCGTTTCTGCCCCTCGTGCGGGGCTCCGATGACCCCAGGCGCCGGTCCCGCGACCGGCTGAGGGGCCGCCGGACGTTCGCAGGTTTGGAAATTCAGTAGAAGGGGAGAGGGAAGAGGTCAAAGGGAAGACGAGGACAATGAACAACGAAAGTCGTGCTTCCCTGGTCTTTCCTTTGACCTTTTACGTTTGACCTTTTACCTCTTCTGTTCGAACCTTCGAACCTTCGAACCGAGTGGCCTTGTCCCTTCCGCTCCGCCGCGGATAGGGCTGTCAGTGGCCGTTGTCCTCGGGGAACAACGCCGGCTGAGGGCACACGAGGGGTTCGAGGCGGGCCATCACGACGTCACCCCACTGCGGCCGGTCTCCTGGGGAGAGGCGAAGGACGGTGAGGCCACGGCGGTCGAGCTGCTCGTCGAGCAGCGCATCGATGTCCTTCTGAAAGGCGATGTCGGTGTCCCGTACGCCGTCCCACCGCGGCGTCGTCCAGATCGGCACCTTGATCAGCAGATCGTAGGTCGGCAGCCACGCTCCCAGGAGGGTCTCCCAGCCCGGCTGCGGCCCGGCTGCGTGGACGAGATAGCAGTAGTTGTCCAGAGCCGAGCGGTCGCACAGGACCAGCCGATGATCGGCCTCGGCCTCGAGCTCCCACGCCATCTGGGTGTGGAGGATCCACCCCTGCGCCGCGGCGCTGGTCTCGCGGTTGATCGGAAGCGGGCAGCGCCGCGCGACCTCGCGCACCATCTCCACATCGACGTCCCGACGCTTCAGCCGGGCGGCGAGCTCGAAGCAGAGCGTCGTCTTGCCGACGCCGTGTGTCCCGATGAGCGCGACCTTCACCCCGCGGCCCCTTCGTCGAGGGTGTCCAGCGCGGCGAGGAGCGCGGCGCCGTTACGAAGGCGCTGGTCGGGATCCTTGGCGAGGCAGCGCAGGATCAGGTGGGAGAGTGCCGGTTCGAGATCCGGCGCGAGCGCCTGCGGGTCCGGCGCCGGCTGCTCGAGGTGAGCGCGGAGGATGTTGCCCGTGGAGAACGGGAGTGAACCGGTCGCCATCTGGAAGAACGTGACCCCGAGGGCGTAGATGTCGGTGCGCTCGTCGGGGTCCTCGCCGAGAACCTGCTCGGGTGCCATGTAGTAGGGCGTCCCCGTGGCGCCGGAGGCGGAAAGGTCGAGCTCGTCGAGGCGACGCGCGATCCCGAAGTCGAGGATCTTCACCTGGCGCCGATCCGCGAGGATCAGATTGGCCGGTTTCAAGTCGCGGTGCACGACGTGCCTTTCGTGGGCGTAGGCCACCGCGTCGACGATCTGCCGCATGAGCGCGATCATGTGCCGGCGGACGAACTGCGGCTCCTCCCGCACGAGCTGCAGCACGGTCGGGCCGGAGACGAATTCCATCGAGATGTAGAACGAGGAGAAGCCCCGGTCGAAGTCGTAAATGTGGACGATCCCGGGGTGCGAGAGCGCCGCTGCGGAACGCGCCTCGCGCTCGAAGCGGCGGATCGCCTCGGGCGTGTGCTGCCGAGGGTTCAGGATCTTGATCGCGACCGTGCGTCCGAGGCGCGAGTCGCGGGCGCGGTAGACGACGCCCATGCCACCGCGTCCGAGCTCCTGCTCCAGCACGTAGCGCGCCGCCGCGTCGCTCGGGGGACCGACCGGCGAGCCCTGGCCGGGAGCCGCCTGCGGTCCCGAGGACGACGCCGACTCCTCTGCGGCTCGTTGGGCCGCGAGCCGCTGGAGGCGCAGGCCGGCGTCCTTGTAGGCGTAGTCGAACTCGACGATCCGGCGCCACGCGGGCTCCGCCGCGTGGATGTCGCCGTGCCGCTCGAGAAGCTCGGCAAGCGTATAGAACGCCGGCAGGAGTTCGCGCCGCACCGGCAGACCGGCGACGGCGCGCTGGACTGCGCTGATCGCGGCCGTTGTCTCGCCCTGCGTCGACAGCCATGTGCCGAGCTTCACGAGGGGATCGACGAGGTTCGGAAACGTCCCCCCGTAGTCGGAGAGGAATTCCCACGCGGCCCGCATGTCGCCACTCTTGTACAGGGTGTTGAAACCGTCCTCTACCCGGCCTGCACGTGCGAGGAGCTGAGCCTGCTCGGCGACCAAGCCACCGCGCGCGAGCGCCTCCTCGGCGCGCAGGACATCGCCTGCCCGCTCGTAGCAGCGGGAGGCTTCGAGGAGTTCTCCTGCCGCCTCCCAAACCGTCCCGGCCTCGCTCCACTCGCCGAGCTCGACGTAGAGCTTCGCCGCATCGCGGGGGTCGAGCTTCGTCCGGGCGAGGTCGGCGGCCTCCCGAAGCAAGCCGCTGCTGCTGTAGCGTTCGAACGCCTCGCGGTAGCGGCCGAGCCGCTCCAACGCCGCCGCCGCCTCGGCGGCCATTCCTGCGGTCTCGTACTCCTGGAGCGCCTGCTCGATCCGGCCCGAGTCGAAGAGGCGCTGTCCGCGAAGGCGGGCGGCCTCCTCGACCTGTCCGCCCTGGCGAAGCGCGTCCGCCGCTCGCATCGTGTCGCCCGCGTGCTCGAATGCGCGCGCCGCGTCCAACGGTTGGCCGGCCGCGAGGAACAGGTCTCCGGCCTCGCGATGGCGGCTGCACGCGAGCGCCACTGTGGCCGCGAGCCCGGGCCGTTTGGCGTCCCTGGCGGCACGGATCGCCAAGTCGGCATTGGTCGTTGTGATGCGGTGGGCCTCGAGGGCCAGCTCGATGGCATGGAGGCCCCGACGCGAGTCGCCGGCGCGCATGAAAGGGTCGATCGCCTGCTCCGGGCGGTGGCTCTCGACGAGGTGCTGGCCGTAGCGAAGCCAGGCCTCGCGTGCATGGTCCTCCTGGCCGAGGCGAGAGTAGAGCGGGGCGGCGGCGGCGAGCGAGTCGCCGCCTTCCCGCTGCAGAAGTCCGGCCGCCCGCGCAAGTTGGCCGCGCGAGCGCGCGACGGCTGCTGCCCGGCCCCAATCGTGCGCGCGCAGGAAGCTACGGAGTGCCCGTCGTGGCTTGCCGGCCTCGGCCCAGTACTCACCGGCTGCACGGTGATCACCGCGCCGCGCGGCCTTCACCGCCAGGTCGACAGGGCTGCCGACCCGCGGCGAGAAGAGGCCCGCGGCGGCGAGGAACAGGACGATCACAACCAGATGGCCGATCGTCATCGTGGTCGCAGACTGAGCGGCTGCCAGGAAGGGCGGCATCGCCTGGTCGAGCACCGTGAGGCCCAGAAGCGGGAGGATCCACCACAGGTTCAGCCATGCCAGGAGCGCCGTGGCCGCCAAGCCCGTCAGGCTGCGGCTGCTGCGTGTCAGCAGCAGGCCCAGCGCTGGCGCGACCAGGGTCCCGGAGGCCAGGGGCATGCGTCATTCTAGCCCTCGGACACCGGCCCTGTCTTGGGCGCGTTGGATGTTCGAGGCCGCCAAGGCCCTTGAAACTTCACAACGATTCGCTCATATTCGTGTCGCGGCGCGAGCCGCAGGGAAGTGGGCATGCGAGATCTCTACGAGGTGCTCGGGGTCGGGCGTACCGCAGGTGCGGACGAGATCAAGAAGGCGTACCGCAAGCTGGCGCGTCGCTACCACCCGGACGTGAACCCCGGCAGCCCCGATGCAACCAAGCGTTTCCGGGAGATCCAGGAAGCGTACGCGGTCCTGTCGGATGCCGACAAGCGCGCTCAGTACGACCAGTTCGGAACCGTGGACGAGGAAGGTGCCCAACGCCAGACCCACGTGCGCTGGCGCACCGCGCCCCCAGGGGGCGGCCCCGGCTTCCAGGGTTTCGGCGGCTTCGCGGACCTCGGGGACATCTTCGGCAACCTGTTCGGCGGCTTCGGCAGGGCCTCGGCTCCTGCGGCGGAGGCGCCGCTTGAGGTCGGCGTGGAACTGGAATTCATCCAAGCCGTGCGAGGCACGAGCGTCGTGGTGCCGGTGCGTCGGGAGGTGGCGTGCACCCAGTGCGGCGGCAGCGGCAACCTCCAGGGCCGAGTCTGTCCGCGCTGTCACGGGTCCGGCATGCTGGTGCAGACGGACCGCCTGCGCGTGAAGCTGCCGGCCGGGGTGGGCGACGGAGACCGGGTGCGGGCGAGCCTCAAGGACGGCTCGCGCAGAAACGTCGCGGTGGTGGTGAAGGTGCGACCCCACGCCTACTTCGAGCGCAGGGGGAACGATATCTACACGGTCGTCCCAGTGACGTTTCCCGAGGCGTACCTGGGTGCGGAGGTGGAGATCGGCACCATCCACGGCCCGGTCCTCGCCAAGATCCCGGCGGGCACGCAATCGGGCCAGCGCTTTCGCCTGCGAGGCAAGGGAGTGCGCAACGTTCGCACCGGCGTCAATGGCGACCACTACTACACCGTCCAGGTGACCGTTCCGCGGGTGGTCTCACCCGCCGGCCGCGACACCGCGAGACGGGTCGGGGAGATGTACGTGGGCGCCGGCGATCCCCGGGCCGGCCTGCCGCGCTCCCTCGACTGAGTAACCCCGTTCGGAGGTTTGCGGGTTCGCAAAACGAAAGGGAAGAAGTAAGAGGGTAGAGGGTAGAGGGGAGACGATACCTCTCTGCGTTCTTCCGGCCTCTGTTCTTCGTCTCTCCTCTTCCGTCTCCCGTCTCCCTTTTGTCCCGGCCTGAACCTTCGAACCTCCCAACCTCCCAACCTTCCAACCTTGGAACAACAAAAGAGGGGGCCGGAGCCCCCTCTCGATCGAGTATCACGAAGTGAGTTCAGCGGGCCAGGTCTTCGACCAGCGGGATCGCCTGGTCCATCGTCAGCGCGGTGCTCACGGTCAGCGTGCGGACCGGACTCCACTGCCCGTTGGCGAAGGTCACGTACTGGAGCGTACCGCCGTCGACCACTCGATACGCGACCGGGTTGAGGTTGGTGCCGAGGATCACGCGCGTGCCTTCCATGTTCATGTGTTGGGTGAGCGGGAACGCGGCGGTGACGCCGAAGATCGGGGTGTGGCGGCGGCGCTGCGCGATCTTGGGGGGCCCGGCGCTGCCTGCGGAAGCCGACGCGTCGAGCGCGAAGTGGATCTCGAGCACCTGGAAGATGCAGAGGCTCTGCGAGCCGAAGAGCAACTGCGCGTGGTTGCTCGCGTCGGCGCTGGCAAACAGGGGGTGCTCGAGCACCGTTGCCGGGACCGGTTGGCCGCACGCGAGGCCGATGGTGGCGAACGAGTCGAGGTTCAACTCAGTCAGAGCGCTCGGGTCGTCCTGGTCTGCGGTCAGTTGCAGCACAGCGTACGTACCGTGGCTCTGCTCGGTGCCTTCCCACCACGCGATGTGGAGGAAGCTGTCCTGCAGGGTCGTCGCCATGGTCGGATCGTCGGCGTCGGGCACCGTCGTGGCGACGGCCGTGAGCCGGATCGAGGGGTTCCGCGGATTGGCCGTGAGCTCTCCGGAGAGGTGCTCGATGCGTTCCCAGGCGGTGCCGCTCCACACTGCCAGGATGATCTCCGAGGTGTCTGGTGCCCAGTTGCGCTGCCACACCACCGCCACCTTGCCGGTGAGGTCGTCGGCGGCCACCTGGATCTGCGTGTCGATCGCGCCCGGGATCGCCAACGGGAACGGGACGATGCTCTGCATGACCTGGACGCCGTCCTGCTGACCGGTCAGGACCAGGCCCTGCGCGTCCGGAGTGGCGGTCCACAGCACGCCGTTGCGGTCCAGAAAATAGGGGTTGGCCGCGAAGGCGGCGGTGGCGCCGAGGATCACGAGGCAGGCAAGGAGCATTCGGCGCATGGTTCCCTCACGCTTTCAGGTTGATCACGTCCCGCACGTTGAACGCGCGCAGGAACGACTTCATCCCACGAAAATCGGGGTAGTACTCGGAGAGCGCCTGCAGATAACTTTCCGAGGCGCCCTCGTCTTCGGCGTCCATCGCGGCGTCGGCCAGCAGCATCAGCGTGTTCCGTGAGACCGAGGGGCACTCGTACTCGTGGGCCAGCGCGAGGGCCTTCTCCCCCCACTCGCGCGCCTCATCGAACCGGCCGAGCTGCAGCGCCCCGTAGCAGAGGTCCTGGTAGACCTCCGCAAGGTACTGGCGAGCGCCGATCGTTTCGATGGCGGCAGCGGCATCACCGCTGAGCGCCATGCCTTCCGGGGCCCGCCCGACGCACATGAGGCAGTAGCCCAGGTTGTCGCGGGTGATCGAGATGCTCAGCTCGTC
Organism: Terriglobia bacterium; assembly: GCA_020073245.1. Lineage (GTDB taxonomy): Bacteria > Acidobacteriota > Thermoanaerobaculia > Thermoanaerobaculales > Thermoanaerobaculaceae > RBG-13-68-16. Next base: position 190,778 of record JAIQFQ010000006.1, read on the forward strand.
CACCTCCACCTCGGGGGCGAGCTCGAGCGCGGTCTGGAAGCGCTCTGCGGCCTCGCCGAAGCACGAATCCTTGAGCGCGAACACCCCGTGCTGGTTCGCCGAGTGGAAGAGCGCCCGGCGATCGCCGCACGACTCGGCCTGCTCGCTCGCGCGGCGGGCGTACGCGAGGGCGCGAGCGATGTTCCCCTCGGCCTCATACACCTGGGCGGTGTAGTACGCGGCCATCCAGGCGGTGAACGGGTCGCGGGCGCGCATCAGGACGGTCTTCAACTCGCCGACGGCGCCGTCCAGGCGGTCGAGTTCCAGGAGCACCACGCACCGGTTGCAGAACGCCCGATCGGTAAGCTCGCGGTCGCCCAGCCGCTTGGCCTCGTCCTCTGCGGTCGAGAAGAGGGAGAGCGCGCGCTCCAACCGCCCGTGCGAGAAGGCACGCTGCGCCAGCTGCGTCAGGCGGAGATACCGCTCCGATGCGCCAGTCACTGATCGCGCTCCTTTTGCCTCTCGCGCTTGAACTCGACGAACTCCAACACCTCGGCCTGCTCCTCGCGCGGGAGGACCCGGAACGATTCTAGCAGGTGCGCCTCGCGCGCCGTCAAGCTCTGTTGCGCCAGGTCGCCGAAAAACTCTCCGAGCGACATCTCGAAGACCTGAAGGAGTCGGAAGAGGACGTCCAGGGAGACCCTGTACTCTCCCTTCTCCATGCGCGACAGGTCTGACTGTTGGATGCCAATATGGCGCGCCAGCTCCGTTTGCGTGAGGTTGCGCTCCTGCCTGTGCTGGCGGATGCGTTGCCCCACCGTGGTGGCGGGGAGCGAGGAGCGCGTAAACCGAGTCACGGTGTCCTTGTCGGTCCGGACCCCTTCTGCTAATGTCCGCTGGACCGCATGTCTATGCTAAGACCCCATAGGGGCGGTGTCAAGGCGGACGGGGCGTCAAGAAAGTGATTCGGATCATACTCCAGGTATGGCGGTGGCGCCGCCTCGTGGGTGAGCTGGCAAAGCGCGACTTCAAGGCGCGCTACGCCGGCTCGGCCCTGGGTACGGCCTGGTCCGTACTCGAACCGCTGGTCCAGTTCGGGCTTTACCTCACGGTGTTTTCGGTCTTCCTTGGCATGCGACTTGCTGGCAGGCCCGGCGTGGGACTCTTCGGCCTTTACCTCGTAAGCGGGCTCGTGCCCTTCATGGCGTTTCAGGAGGCGGTGAGCCGCGCCACCGGCCTCGCCCGCGAACGCGTGCAGCTCGTTCGGCACGTCAACGTCCCGCTCGAGGTCCTCCTCGCGGGCAGCCTCGCTGCGGTTTTCGCGCGCCACGGTGTGGCGCTGGCGCTCGTGCTCGGGGTGGCAACGGCGTCGGGGACGGTCACGGCGTCGGGGCTGGCGTGGCTATCGGCAGGCCTCACCGTCATGGCGGTCGGAGTGTTCGGCCTCGCCCTTGTGCTGGTGGTCGCGGGCGCGTTCCTGCCGGACCTCGTGCACATCGTAGGGACGGGCAGCATGGTGCTCTTCTTCCTCACGCCGATCGTCTACCCGGCCGAGGTGGTTCCAAGGGCGCTTGTCGGCTACCTGGCCTGCAACCCATTATGGGGTGCGCTGCGTTGCTTCCGTGCCGGGCTCGTGGGCGAGTCCGGCGAGGCGACATCGTTCGCGGTCGCTGCCGTCTCCGCGGTCGTCCTGTTGCTGGTCGGGGCGCGAGTGTTCGCGGCGCGCCACCGCCAGGTTCCGGACTTGGTTTAGGTTTTGGATTCCGGCGTGTGCCGGATCGGAGGATACGAGATGACTCACAGAGGGACAACGTTCTTCATCGGGGCGATGCTGCTCCCGGTTCTCGGACTCGCGCAGGGTACCCAACAGCAGCCCTACCCCGGGGTGCCGGGCCCGAAGGGAACGCCGCCGGCGCCTCCGAGCGCTGCCCCCGCGCCGCAGATCGGCGAGGCGCCGCCCGGGCTCCCGGAACCGAAAATGGGGCAGAGGATGTCCCAGGAGGAGTGGAACAAGTGGTACTACCAGCTCCATACCATCCCAAAGAAGGGCGCGGTCCTCGTCGGTCCGAAGCGCGTGCGCCCAAACCGGATGATGAGCATGATCCTCGAGATCGTGAGCGAGGACGAGACGAACTACGTCGTCCGCAACCTGCCGCCGGACGATCCCCAATCGGCCGGCCACAAGTCGTGGATGAAGAACGAGAAGTCCGAGGTCAGCCGGCTAGCCAAACAGGAGTACCTTCGGGACAAGTTTCTCATCGTCAACAACCCCGAGGTGCCGCCGCCGTTCACCGACAGGCTGAAGTTCGTGACGGCCGAAGCGGGCCTGCCGAAGGGCGGGCGATGGCAGATGTCGTTCGACATCGCCGACATGAACGGCGACGGTCTTCCCGATCTCGTGTTCGGGCCCCAGCGGACCGGCCCACCCACGCCGTACATCTTCCTGCAGCAGAAGGACGGGAGCTGGAAGCTCTGGCAGGAGGCCAAATTCCCGACAGAGGGCCTCAAGCTGGACTACGGGGCCGTCCGGGTAGCGGACTTCGACGGTGACGGGAACAAGGACATCGCGATCGCCTGTCACTTCTCCAAGACCTACGTCCTCTACGGTGACGGCAAGGGAGGGTTCACACGATTCGCCCTCATCCCGCAGACCAACGCGAACATGACGGCGCGCGCCCTCACCGTCGCAGACGTCAACGGTGACGGTCGGCCCGACGTCGTGACCTTTGCCGAAGTGGACATCAACATGAGCGACAAGCAGAGGCTGACGGGCGGCCTCGTCAACATCGCCCTCAACCTTCCGTCGGGCTGGAAAGCCGTTGGCGAGAAGGGCTTCCTCGGGGCGCTCATGGGGGACGGCCTCACCGCTGCAGACATCGACATGGATGGAAAGGTGGATCTGCTGCTCACCTCGCACACCAGCAACGCCCTGGACCTGATCTACCGGAACCTCGGCGGGGGGGACGCGTGGGAGTCGATAGGGAGGTTGCAGCAGCCGGTGGACGGCTACGTGTACGCCAACGCTGTCGGGCGGCTGGACCGCTTCAAGCAACCCGATGTCCTCGAGTGCATCGAGCAGCACGACCCGTGGAAGTCGTCGCTCCCGACCCAGGCGTGTGTGATCTACCGCTTCCACGATGCCCAGGGCCGGACGACGCTGACGCCGACGCCGACCGTCCTCTTCCAGGAGAAGAGCGACACCGTCATTTACAAGGCGGCGGCGATCGGCGACATCGATGGCGACGGGCGCGACGACATCGTGGTTGCAAGCAACACGGGCAGGGTGCGGGTGTTCCTCCAGGGCGTGGATGGCAACTTCTTCGAGCAGAGGAACGCCGGGATGGACCAACCCAGGAACGACATCTACGACCTCAGGATCGCCGACCTTCGACACGACAAGAAGGGCGAGGTCATCTTCGCCGGGTCACCGACGGGAACGGCGGGTGGTGGCGTCTGGGTCTTCAGGCCTCTCAAGGGCGGGGCGGTCGCGCCCAAGGCCCCTTGACACGCCTATACGCGGCTGTTAGATTGCTTCCGTGTCTGCTTGTGAACGAAGGGACTTGACAGCGAACGTTTCTCGACCTAGGCTAATGCCGATGCAGCATAACCGGCGGTTCGGGCGTCGTCTTTGAAAATACCTTGCGGGAGGTGATGCCATTGGGTGCGGGATCCTGGAGGTCGTTGGCGCTAAGCCACGGTGACAGGACGTTTCGGTGTTTGGCTTTTCGTGAAGGACAAGGAGGAAATAGGTTATGAGGAAAACCATCATTCTTGCGTTGGCTCTCGCCCTGGTGGGCGGGATGGCCTACGCCAACTTCGGCTCGCGGGACACCGTGCCGGCGGCCACGCTGCTGGTGCCGTACATCGTCGTGGACACGCTCCCGAGCGGGGTGCCGGATACCAACGGCTACACCACGCTGACGGTCGTGACCAACGTGTCGAGCATCAAGCAGATCATCCACATCACGGTGTGGGGAGCCGACTCGTCGCCGGTCATCGACTTCGACGAGGTGCTCTCGGGGTACGACGTGTGGTCGATCAACTGGCGCGACCTGGTGACCGGCAACTTCCAGAACTTCGACACGGGTGACCCGTCGGATGGGTTCTGGGATGGGACGGTCGAGGACCCGGCGCCGACGCCGTGGGGCCCGGACGTGAACGTCGACCTGATCGACATCCCGCCGATTGACCCGGCGATGGATATCGATGCGCTGTATCCGGAGACCACCAAGGCGTGCGG